>NZ_JBFAYV010000002.1:0-1177228 GCF_040681495.1 Nocardia sp. NPDC051756
GGTCAACGCCTTCGCGATCACCTTCGCCGACCGCTGGCCCAACGCACAAACCTACTGAGAGAAACCGCCGGAAACACCCTTAGCGAGACAGTCCCACTGTCGATGAAATCTGCACCCGCACTCGGGATTTGCACTTGGAATTGGGCCAGAAAGCCGGTGCGGATCCTGAGAGAGGGTGCGGATCTGGTCGCTGTGGCGGGTCAGTAGAGGATGCTGTAGACGGCGGAGAGGATGAAGCCGTGGGTGCCGGTTTCGCAGTCGACGGTGCCTTGGTAGCCGACGCCGCAGGTGGTGTTGGCGAAGGTTACTTTGTGGCCTTCGGGGAGGATTTTGGCGCCGTTGGGGTGGGTGAAGGTGGGGCGGTCGGCGGTGACGAAGTGGGCGGGTTCGATGATGGAGGCGCGGATTTGGTTGGTGCCGGCGGGGGCGTCGAGGGAGACGGCGTCGCAGCCTACGGGGCCACTGTTCCAGTGAAAGGCGCAGTTGCGGCCGTCGGGGGTGCGGAAGTAGAGGCCGCCGCTGTGTTCGGCGTCGGTGGCGAGGTACTGCGTGTAGTCGACCGGTGTCCATTCGTCGAGGTCGCCGGGTTGCGCGGTGGCGGGGCTCGCGGTGAGGGCCAGCGCGGCGGCGAGTGCCGGTAGGACGAGTAGCTGGGTGCGGTCGAACATGATGGGCCTCCCTAGTCGGCGTCCTGCGGACCTTGCAGGGCAGCGCGGTTGCGGCGCCGGTTAAGTGGACTTTCGCGACGGCGGACGGCGACGTTAACTGGCGGGCAGCATGATGGACCCATGCGTGCGACGGATCTGGTCGGGACCTGGGAACTGGCGTCCTATCTCGACACCGATGAGCAGGGTGTGATCAGCGAAGGGCCGCTGGGCGATGCGCCGCGCGGGCTGCTCATCTACGGCGTAGACGAGCACATGTCGGTGAGCATGATGCGCACCGGCGACGCCGACCCGCGGTACAAGGGATACGCGGGGACGTGGCGGATCACCGATGGGAAGATGGTGCACGGGATCACCGTGTGCACCAATCCCGAGTGGGCGGGCACCGAACAGGTGCGTGAGATGTCGCTGGCCGGCGACGCTTTGACGCTGACCGGGATCGTGCACGTGGGCGGACGTACGCTACGTCGAGCGCTGACCTGGCGACGCATCCCCGCAACCGTGTGAGGAGCCGTCACGATGACCCGGATCGCCCTCGCGGCGCTGCTGACCTTGACCGTCGCGGGATCACTAGCCGTCGGCACTACAACCGCTGTCGCAGAACAGCTTCGGCCCGAACGATTCTCGCTCACCGTCCGCCCGACCGTCCGCGAGACCGGCACCACCTTCACCGTCGACGGCACCGGCTGGGCACACGACGCCACCGTGCACATCTACGTCGACGGCTGGACCCGCGCACCGAGCACCCGCAGCTGGGGCCAGGCCTACACCGACGCCCGCGGCAGCTTCCACCTCAGCCGCTTCGAACCGTTCGACCCCGGCGAACAGGGCAAACTCCAGCTGTCCGTGGTAGATCCGGACACCGGCCATCGGAGCACGACCCCGATCAGCCTGCGCTGACCTCGTCCAACCGGAACACCCGGCGCGCGTTGCCGGACAGGAACAACTCGCGAACCTCGTCGTCCAACTCCAGCTCATCGAGTCCGGCGAGCGCGCGATCCGGCATGATCATCGGGAAGTTGGTGCCGAACAAGACCTTCTCCCGACCGTGCTGCTTCAGGTAGGCCACCAACTCGGGCGGGTATCGACGCACGGCGTAGGCCGAGGTATCGATGTGGACATTCGGGTATTTCGTTGCGACCGCGATCATTTCGGTGGTCCACGGGTAGCCGATGTGGCCGCCGACGATGACCAGTTCGGGGAAGTCCAGGGCCACGTCATCCAGGTACGGGATCGGCCGCCCGGTCTCCGAGCTGCGCAGCGGCCCGGTGTGCCCGACCTGGGTGCAGAACGGGATGCCGAGTTCGGCGCACTCGGCATAGAGCGGATAGTAGCGGCGGTCGTTGGGCGGCAGACCCCACAACCACGGCACGACGCGCAGTGCCTTCATCCCCAATTCGGTTACCGCACGGCGCAACTCGCGGACCGCGGCCATGGGCTTACGCAGATCCACCGACGCGACACCGACGAACCGGCCTGCGGATTCCGCGACGAACGCGGCGACCTCGTCATTGGAGATCAGCGCCCCCTCGGGCCCGTACCAGGCGCTGATCAACGCGGTGTGCACGCCGCCGGCGTCCATCGCGGCCACGGTCGCGGCGACCGGCGGCTGCTCGGTGGGCAGCGGCGCACCCCACCGGCGCAGCGAATCGAACATGTCGTGCTCCACCATCCGCATCGTCGGATGCTGCGCCCACGCATCGATGATCGTCATCGCACTCCCCGCCACTGATCGGTCGGCCAACGCAACTCACGCTAGCCAGACCGGGGGCGCGGCCCGCCGAGATTCGGCGAATTCACCCGCGCGATCGAAGTCGCGAAAAATTCGTGGGGTGACCGGCGCACCGAATGGGTACTTGTTCTCTACGCCGGATCAGCGCCGACCGGCTCGAGCCAACTGGCCCGGGTGTCCGCGGCGCAACGGCGCGGTGCGGACACCCCTGGCCGGGCGCTCACAGCAGATACCCAGCTCGCTCGCAGCTCGGCCAGCGGTAGCGCCGCGATCATGGGCTCATGATCGGCACACCTCTCGCGCGAAACGGGATCGGCGTTGGTCAGCCGCCGGGCGCACGGCAATCGAGCCGGACATGAACGCGCGCGCCAGGCTGTCGCGCCGGGTGGCGTCGGTCCCGCTCCGGATCGGACTGGTGATCGCGCTGCTCGTGCTCACCGCGTCGGCACTCATCGCCTCGGGAGCGGCGGTGACCTCGGCCCTGAGCCAATCGCTGACCCAGCGCACCGACGAGCAACTCTTCGACGCGGCCCGCGGCTGGGCGCAGCCGCGGCAGATGAAACAGGTGCGGACCAACGACGGTGCGCTGCAATGGGTTCCGGCCGATCTGCCCGGACCGCCGCCCCAGCCGCGATCGGTAGCCGAACAACCGCGCCGCTTCTTCGAGCTGCACAAGAGCGCAGGCGGCCAGGTGCTCTTCGAGGTACCCGGCGGCGGAAATGCCTCGGGCATACCGGATCTCAGCGCCCAGTCCGGTGACGCGCCGACGACGGTCGGCTCGGCCGACGACTCGTCCATGCACTGGCGGGTATTGACCACCTCGAACCAATTCGGCTCGACCACCATCGGCTTGCCGCTGACCGACAACCAGGAGACGGTCTCGCGCTTGATCTTCTTCGAGCTCGCCACCGGCACCATCGCGCTGGTCGCGCTGGGCGTGGTCGGTTATCTGGTGATCCAGCGCAGCCTGCGCCCGCTGCGCGAGGTGGAGGACACCGCGGCCGCCATCGCGGGCGGTGATCTGCATCGGCGAGTTCCGGTGCGCGGCGTGGACACCGAGGTCGATCATCTCGCCCGCTCGTTGAACGAGATGCTCGCCCAGATCCAATACGGCGTCGCGGCGACCGAGGCGTCGGAGGAGGCGGCCCGGCGCTCCGAGGCCAAGATGCGCCGGTTCATCGCCGACGCCAGCCATGAGCTGCGCACGCCGCTGACCACCATCCGCGGGTTCGCGGAGCTGTATCGGCAGGGTGCGAGCACCGACGCCGCCATGGTGGTCGGGCGGATCGAGTCCGAGGCCGAGCGGATGGGCTTGCTGGTCGAAGACCTGCTGCTGCTGGCCCGATTGGACGAAAAGCGCCCGCTGGAGCGCAAACCGGTGGATCTGCTGACGCTGGCCGGCGATGTCGTGCACAACGCGCAAGCCATGGCCGCCCGCCAAAAACCAACGCCCACTTCGCCCGAACGCCGCATCGGCGTGGTGGTGGACACGGGCGAGGGCACGATGGACGTGATCGGTGACGAACCACGTTTGCGTCAGGTGCTCACCAACCTGCTCGGCAACGCCGTCGCCCACACCCCGCCCGAGGCGGCGGTAATGGTGCGGCTCAAGCCCTTTCGGGACGAGGTCCGCGTCGATGTGATCGACTCCGGGCCCGGCTTGTCCCCCGATGCGGCTGCCCGGGTCTTCGAGCGCTTCTACCGCACGGATACCTCCAGGACCAGGGCGAGCGGCGGCAGCGGGCTCGGTCTGTCCATCGTGCACGCGCTGGTCGCGGCGCATGGCGGGCGGGTCACGGTGCACAGCGAACCGGGTGAAGGCGCGATCTTCACGGTCGTGCTGCCGCGCGCATTGGCAGTCGATGCGTCAACCTGACTGCTGCACCGTCGATCTCGATGACCGGACGCAGCGGCACGCATCAGGTCAACGACGGGCAGGCACGAAGATATCGTCGAGCGGGTCGCCCATCGGCCGTGCGCCCTCTTCGACGAACCACTCCCAGTGCATGACCCGGCCCAGGACCGGCGTCGGCAGCCGCAGCAGAACTTTGGCGATCGCGGCGAAGGTGCTCGATCCCTCGACGATCGAACGATGCGCGGCGACAGCCGCTTTGCGTTGAGCCGCGAACCGGCGCACATCGATGCGGTGGGTGATCTCGGAGCCCGCGCTGTAGAGCGAGCCGATGTCGGCGATGCCGACCCGGACCCGCAGGAACTCGAGGAACCGCACTATGCGAGCGGCATTTTCGCGCGGCATGGTGGCATCGAGCACCCGCGGCACGCCGGCCAGTTCGGCGGCGCGGATGCCGACCTCGTGCACTCGCACGTGATCGCGATGTCCGTAACCACCGTTGCGGTCGTAGCTCAGCAGGATTTCGGCGTTCTCCTCGCGCAGGATCGCGGCCAGCCGTTCGGCGGCCTCGTCCAGCTCGGCCCGCAGAAACCGCATGCGGTCCGGCGGATCCGCGAACAGCACGGCACCGTGGCCGCTGTCCGCGTACCCGAGATGCACCACCCTGGCGACGCCCAACGCCGCGGCACTCGCCTCCAACTCGTTCAGCCGCAAGGCTTTCCGGCCGTCGAGCGCGGCCATGTGCCCGTCGGTGGCCACGACGATCACCGTCCGGTGCCCGGCCGCGGCCGCGGCCGCCAAGGTCCCGCCGGTCAGCAGAGTTTCGTCATCCGGGTGCGCGTGGAACGCGACAACGGTTGCCATCGGACCAGTCTGGCACCCGGTGGCAAGCTCAGCCGCCCAGGACGAGCAGGAACAGCGCTTTCTGCAATGTGTCCAATACGCGACCGATGGTGATCGCGAAATCGACGGTGCCCAGCATGACAGGCCCCTTTCCTCGAGCACGGCAAAGCCTCGATGCATCGATTCAAGACCCGGCGGCCGGGATTAGGAAGGGCAACGCTTCATCTGCGGCGAAATCGGTGCGCTACATGCCGACGCACTCGATGATCGGCGCGGGATAATCGGCGGGATCGACGTTCTCGCGCCACGGGGTGTGCACCGCGGCACCGGGAATGTGCGCCAGCTCGGGCAGCCAGCGGCGCACGTATTCGCCGTCCGGGTCGTAGCGCTTGGCCTGGCGCAGCGGGTTGAGCACCCGGTTCGGCCGGGTATCGGTGCCGGTGCCTGCCACCCACTGCCAGTTGAGCTGGTTGTTCGCCAGGTCCGCGTCGACCAGCCAGCGCAGGAAGTGTTCGGCGCCGACGCGCCAGTCCACCCGCAGCGATTTGGCCAGGAAGCTGGCGGCGATCAGCCTGGCGCGTCCCGGCATCCAGCCTTCGGCGAGCAATTGCCGCATGGCCGCGTCGATGACCGGGTAGCCGGTGCGGCCGTCCTTCCAGGCTTCGACGGCTTGGGGATCATCGCGCCACGTGATCGACCGTGGCCGATAGTCCGACCACGCCGCGTCCGGCCGGGCGGCGAGCAGTTGGTGATGGAAGTCGCGCCACGCCAGCTGCCGGGCGAAGGCGTGACCGCCCGGCGTCGACATGTCGACCCGATTCACCAGGTCCACCGGCGACACGCAACCGAAGTGCAGATATGGCGACAGATGCGAGGTGGCGTCGGCGGCGAGGTCGTCGTTGTTCTCTTCATATCCCTCGATCGGTCCGGAAAGCCAGTCCCGCAGCAACTTTCGCCCGGTCGTCTCGCCGCCGACGGCGAGCTGCGGCGAGGTCGGACCCGCGCAGAGCTGCTCGGCGTCCGGCAGCGGATCGCTGTCCACCGGCGGCATGGTCAGCTCGCGCGGCTTGCCGAACGGTTTGCGCTGATGCGTCTCGGCCCAGCGCCGGAAGTACGGGGTGAAGACGGCGAAATGGTCTCTCCCGGTGGATGGTACGAGTTCCGCGGGATCGGCGGCCGTGATCGAGGAAGCATGGGTGTGCAGCAGGCAACCGCGCTGATCGAGCCGTTCCCGCAAAGCTTGTTCACGCTTGCTGGAATACCGGCTTACGTCGGCGGCGATGTGCACGCTGTCGGCATGCACTTGCGCCGCAACCCGTTCCACCTCCGTGACCACATCGCCGCGGCGCACCACCAGGCGGCCACCGATCGCGCGTAGCTCGGCGTCCAGCTCGCTCAGCGCGGCGGCGAGGAAGCGGGCCCGGTTCGGGGACGCGAAACGACCCGCCGCGATGGCGTCGTCGACGACGAAAAGCGGTACCACCGAGGCGCCTTCGCGATGCGCCGCCCGGAGCACGGGGTTGTCGTGCACCCGCAGGTCACGGGTGAACAGAGCGATGGTGACGGTCATCTACTCCTCTTCACAGGGTGGGTCGACTACCTCTCGGCGTCCATGAGGGCGGCGCCACGGCACCGTCGGGCGGCTCAAGCCCGGCACCGTCGACGCGACCCTCACAGGCGCCGCAGGCGTGGTCAGAGTGTGCAGAGCGGGGCGATATCCGCTAGACCACCGGTGGTCGGCGAGGTCAGGTAGAAGCACGGATCCTGGCCTGCGGCAACGATTCCCGCGCGCACCTCCTGCCATGCGGCCGCGTCGAGCATCGGCGCGCGAGCGAGGACGAAGCCGGAGGTCCGGCCGGGATCGGTGACCAGCGCCCACGAGTAGTCCGGGCCGAGGGCGGTCACGATGTAGTTGGTCGGCCCGTCGATCCGCTCCTGCGTGGGCACGCCGGGGAAGCTGACGTGCAGCTGCGCGCCGGTCATCCGGTCGTTGATCGTTGCGGTGCCGGTGATTTCGTTGTTCATGTTCGACCAGGTGGTGCAGGTGTTGCGCACCGAGACGTTGCCCTGCGGGTCGAGTGCATAGTTCGCCTGGGTATCGCGGGCGCAGACCAGGTTGAAGTACTGCGGCACCGCCGCGAGCTGATTCCAGGTGCCGAGGTACCGGTTCAGGTCGAGCGAGGACACCGGCGCGGGCGCGGCGACCGGGGTGGGGGCTGCTTGGGCGCTACCTGTCGCCAGCAGTGCGACGGCCGATCCGGCCAGAGCAACCAGCAGGCGAACGGGAAACCGCTTCGTTCGAGATGTCACGCGAACTCCTCGGAAATCGACGATACTGGCCATGCTAACCGATAACGATGCATGATTGATGCAGACCCCCGATTTCAAGGAGAACCCGTGACCTTCCCCTGGCTGCCCCGGCTCGCAGGCGCGCTGACCGCGGGATACGGCGTCGCGGTCGCGGCCCGGCCCGCGGTCATGCTCGGACCGTGCGGCTGGTCCGACGACGACCCCGCCCTGCGCGCGGTGGCCAGGATGGTGGCGATGCGCGACGTCGCGTCCGGTCTGGCCATGCTGGCGGCCCCGACCACGAACGCGCTCCGGCTGGCCATCGCCGCCCGAGTCACGGCCGATCTGTCCGATGCCACGGTGCTCGGGCTCGCGCTGCGCGGGCGACCACAGCGCGGCAAGGCGATCGCCGTCGCGGCGGGCTGGGGCCTGCTGTGCGGCGCCACCGCGGCCACCACCGTGCGGAGCTGATCGCCGTGGCCCGGGCGCCGGACACCCCGCGCGACGCGCGACCGCCCGGGCATGGCGAACCAGGCGAACCGGAACAGGCAGAATAGGGCGATGTCCGCCGGTTCCGCTCCCGTTTCCGACGCGGCCGGCTACACGGTCCGCGCGGTCGCCGAGCGCCTCGGCATCCCCACCGCGACCCTGCGGAGCTGGAACCGCCGCTACAACATCGGCCCGCCGCAGCACCGGCCCGGCAAGCACCGGCTCTACACCGAGGCCGACATCGCGCTGCTCGGACAGATGCTGACGCTCATCCAGGATGGCGCGAGCCCGGCGGGTGCGGCGGCCGCGGTGCGTGGACCGACGCCTCGGCTGGGCGACCGATTCCCCCTGCTCGCCGCGGCATTCACGCTCGAGACGCGCGCGGTCTCCGATTATCTGGAGGCGCATTTCCGCGCCTACGGCGTGGTGGACACGTGGGATCGGTTGTGCCGCCCGGCATTCGGCGACATCGTCGCCCGCCAAGGCGCGGGCGAGGGCTGCATCGATGTCGAGCACATGCTGTCCTGGTGCATCACCTCGGTGCTGCATCGCACCAATCCACCGCCCGACGCACCCGCCCCGCTGCCGGTGGTGCTGGCCTGCACCAGCGGCGAGACGCACGCCCTTCCGCTCGAGGTGCTGCGCGCGGCCCTGGCCGAGCGCGACGTCAGCGCGCACATGCTCGGCGCGGACGTGCCGACCGGCGCATTGACCGACAGCCTCGCGCGACAGGATCGGCCCGCCGCGGTGATGCTGTGGTCGCAGCAGGAATCGACGGCGCTGAGCTCGGCGGTGCGGGCCTGCCTCGACGCGGGGTCGCGGGTGCTCGTCGGCGGACCGGGCTGGGATGCGGTGATCCTGCCCGAGGCGGCCGAACGGGTCGCGAGCCTCGCGGACGCCGTCGATCTCCTGAGCTGACCCGGCCGCGCGTATCCACGCCGGAGCCGAATTCTCTCTGCGCGAGCAATCCGCCGATGACACCGAGGCGAAGTCCTTCCCGAGGTCGACGACACCCTGACGGCCTGCGGTCGTGCCACCGCTGTCCGTGAGACGGATCGTACGTTGCCCTTGCCATGAAACGATGCATAATCGAGGCAACACACGAAACGGCACGGCGTGGCGGAACAGGCAACGCCGGCCCGGTCGCTTGACCGCGGTGGCAATCCGCCAGCCACCCACCTGCGGGTGACCGGCGACGAGGAGGAACACATGGGCGAGCACACCGAGCCGGGCGTCCGGCGGGTCGCGGTGATCGGCAGCGGCGTGGCCGGGCTGACCGCGGCCTGGGTGCTGTCGGGGTCCGCCGAGGTGACGCTCTACGAGGCCGACCACCGGCTCGGCGGTCATGCCGATACGCACGAGGTCGCCGGCCGCGACGGCCGGTCGATCGGCGTGGACACCGGGTTCATCGTGCACAACGACCGCACCTATCCGACGCTGCTGCGGCTGTTCGGCGAGCTGGGCATCGCGACGCAGGAATCGGATATGAGCATGTCGGTGCGCTGCGATGGCTGCGGCCTGGAATACGCGGGCGCGCGCGGCGCCGGCGGATTGTTCGCCGCGCCGCGGTCGTTGGCGCGTGGACGCTATCTGCGCCTGCTCACCGAGGTGCCGCGATTCCATCGCCTGGCCCGCGCCGAACTGGCGCACGAAACCGAAACCGGCCGTACCTTAGCGGAATTCGTGTTCGCGAACGGCTTCTCCGACTACTTCGTCACGCACTTCCTCACCCCGCTCGTCGCGGCGGTGTGGTCCTGCGATCCGGGCACCGCGCTGCAATATCCGGCGCGGTACCTGTTCACCTTCCTCGACCATCACGGCATGCTGACGGTGTTCGACTCCCCCACCTGGCGCACCGTCGTCGGCGGTTCGGCCACCTACGTTCGCGCGGTCGCCGAGCGACTCGACACCGTGCGGGTCGGCACCCCGGTGCGGGCCGTGCACCGGCTCCCCGACGGCGTCGCGGTGCGCGACGACACGGACGAGGTGACAGTGTTCGATGCCGTGGTCATCGCCACCCATCCGGATCAGGCGCTGCGAATGCTCGCCGAGCCGACCGAGGCGGAAGCCGAAATCCTTTCCGCCGTGCCGTATTCGGTGAATCACACGGTGCTGCACACCGACGTGTCGGTGCTGCCGCGCGCCGCTCGGGCTCGGGCGTCCTGGAACTACCGGCTGCCGTCCTGCACAGCGCAGACGGATCGAGTGCTGGTCAGCTACGACCTGACCCGGTTGCAGCGGCTCGACGACGAGCCGCGATTCCTGGTCACCCTCGGCGACGGGGATCGGGTCGATCCGGAGCTGGTCATCGATCGGATGGTCTATCAGCATCCGCGCTACACCCCGAGTTCGGTGGCGGCGCAGCGCAGGCTCGGCGAGATCGGTGATGCGCGAGTGGCATTCGCCGGCGCGTATCACGGCTGGGGGTTCCACGAGGACGGCGCGCTGTCCGGGTTGCGCGCCGCCGAACGACTCGGTGCGCGATGGACGGCCAAACCTGTTGCGGCAGTGCGTACCTCGTGAATACGACCGCGCAGATCGTTCGCACGCGGATCCACCACGTGCGCCTCACGCCGTTGCGGCACGAGTTCGACTACCGCAGCTACAGCTGGCTGGTCGATCTCGACGACATGCCGAGACTGCCGCGCTGGTTGCGCCCACTCGCCGGGTTCCGCGCGGCCGATCATCTCGGCGATCCGGACCGCACCTTGCGCGAGAACATCGACGGTTACCTCGCCGAACAGGGCATCGACCTACATGGCGGCCGCGTGCTGATGCTCACGAACGCGCGGGTGTTCGGTTACGTGTTCAACCCGCTGACCCTGTTCTGGTGCCGCGACGACAGCGGCGACCTGGTCTGCGTCATCGCCGAGGTGCACAACACCTACGGCGGACGGCACCGCTACCTGGTGCGCACCGACGCCCGCGGCGTCGCGGCCACGGAGAAGAGCTTCTACGTCTCCCCGTTCAACGAGGTCCGCGGCGAATACCGGATGCGCCTGCCCGAACCCACCGATCGGCTGCGGGTCGCCATCACCCTCATCGATCACCAGCCGATTTTCGCCGCCTCGATGACCGGACGTTGCCATTCGGCCACCGTCCGTACCATCCTGCGCGCGACAGTGGCGGTACCCCTTGCCCCACTTGTGGTCTCGGCGCTCATTCGCTGGCACGGCGTGCAGCTCTGGGCGCGCGGCCTGCCTCTCGTTCCCCGGCCCGCCAAGCACTTCGAGGAGTATTCGCGGTGAGTATTCAAACGCATGTCACGGCACCATCCTCGTCGTATTGGCCCGATGTCGAGCGGGTGCCGTCCGGTACCCGTGCCTCGATCGCTGCGGCGGTGGCGGACCGGTTGTTCCGGCGGGCCGTCCGCACGCTGCCGATTCGGGTGGAGTATCCGGACGGGACGGTGCTCGGCAGCGGCGCGGAGGACGCGCCGCGGCTGATCCTGCACCGCCCGGCCGACTTCACCGCCCGGCTCGGAGTGGGCGGGCTGATCGGCTTCGGCGAGTCCTATATGGCGGGCGACTGGTCGGCACCCGATCCGGCCGCCACGCTGACCGTGTTCGCCGCGCACATCGACACACTCGTGCCCGCGCCGTTACGCGCGCTACGCCGGCTCTATGTCTCGAGGCACCCCGCCGCCGAACGCAACAGCGAGTCGAACAGCCGAAGCAATATCGCCCGGCACTACGACCTGTCGAACAATCTCTTCGAGCTGTTCCTGGACGAGACGCTGACCTACTCCAGCGCGTTGTTCCCGGCCACCGCGCCGCCGCCGCGCTGGGCCGATCTGGCCGCTGCTCAGCAGGCCAAGATCGATCGGATACTCGACCGCGCCGGTGTCGGTCCGGGCACTCGCCTGCTCGAAATCGGCACCGGCTGGGGCGAATTGGCTCTGCGCGCGGCCGCTCGCGGCGCGACGGTGCGTTCGGTGACGCTGTCCACGGAGCAGCGCGCGCTCGCGCTGAATCGCATTGCCGCCGCCGGGCTTTCCGAACAAGTCACCATCGATCTGCTCGATTATCGCCAGGTGACCGGCGAATTCGACGCGGTGGTCTCGGTGGAGATGATCGAGGCGGTCGGCTACGAGTACCTGGAGACGTTCTTCGAGACCATCGACCAGGTGCTGGCGCCCGGCGGCCGCGCGGTGATCCAGGCGATCACCATGCCGCACCACCGCATGCTGGCCACCCGCTACACCTACACCTGGGTGCAGAAGTACATCTTCCCCGGCGGCTTCCTGCCGTCCACCCGGCTGCTCGCCGACGTGGCCGGGCGGCGCACCGAACTCGTTGTCCGCGAACAACTGTCGATGGGCGAGCACTACGCGCACACGCTGCGGCTGTGGCAGCAGCGGTTCAACGCGCGCGCGGACCGGGTCGCGGAACTGGGCTTCGATCCGATCTTCCGGCGGATGTGGCGGTTGTATCTGGCGCACGCCGAGGCCGGATTCCGGTGCGGTTACCTCGATGTGCACCAGATCCTGCTCACCCGCTGACCGCGCGGGTCAGCGGCGCGCGCGGCCGAGCAGATGACGCAGCGCCGAGGCGAGATCCGGTGTGCGGAAACGATGTCCGGCCTTGTCCAGCACGGCGGGCACTACCCGCTGACTCGCGGCGGCCAATTCGCGCGCACCTTGTTCACCGAGCAGCAACGCCGGACCGAACTCGGGCACCGGGACCAACGCGGGCCTGCGCAGCACTCCGGCCAGGATGTGGGTGTATTCGCTGTTGCGAACGGGTTGCGGGGCAACGGCATTCACCGGACCGGACAGGGTGCTGTCCCACAGCGCGCGATGGTAGATGTCCACCAGGTCGTCGATGCCGATCCAGGACAGCCACTGCTCGCCGTCGCCGATCCGGCCGCCGAGGCCGGTCGCGAACAACGGCCGCAGCAGGCGCAGGGTGCCGCCGCGCGGCGATTGCACGATGCCGGTGCGGATCTTGACGACTCGGACCCCCTGTGCGGCGTCGGCGGCGGATTCCCACGCGTCGACCACGTCGGCGAGGAAACCGTCACCGCGCGAAGCGTCTTCGAGCAGTCGCTCGTCGCCGCGGTCGTAGCCGTAGTAACCGACCGCGGACGCGCTGACGAAGGTAGGAACTCCGGCGCGGGCGGCCAGTGCGGCGAGCCGCTCGGTCGGCCCGACGCGGCTGTCGAGGACGGCCTGCATGTGTTCGTCGGTGAAGCGGCCGGCGATCGACGCGCCTGCCAGATGCACCACCGCGTCCACCCCGTCGAGCAGGTCGGGCGCGGGATCGTCCGGGTTCCATTGCCGTTCACCGGGTTTCGGTGCGTGCCGGACCATGGAGAGCACGGTGTGCCCGCCGGTCGTCAGGAACGCGGTCAAGGCCGAGCCGACGAGTCCGGACGCGCCGGTCACCGCGATTGTCTTGGCCGTGAAGCCCGCTCGGGCCGCGTCGGCGTGGGCGGCCAGATCGTCGGCGAGCTGGCGGTAGCGGTAGTCGAACATCGGGCGCAGCACGAAGCCGGGCACCGGCGTCTCGACCCGGTCGAGCACCCGGGTGTGCGTGTCGTCGACGACCTCGAAGTCGTGAATATGCCGCCAGCGCAGCAGCAGGCCGGCGGGCAGCGAGCCGAGACCGTCGATCGCGATCTGATCGACGAATCGTTGCGGTGGGTCGTAGCGAGTGGGATCGTGTTCGGCCACCCAGCGCAGCCCGCCCGGCAGGCCGAGCACGGCCTTGCCGTCGGCCAGCGAGCTGGCCTCGGCGACCACCGACGCGGGCTGCCACGGCGGCGCGAGCCGCGCGAACGCGCCTGGCCGGGTGTGCCACTCGAAAACCTCGGACCGGGGTGCCGCGACGACGCTCGAACACTCGATGCCCATGCCTCGACTCTAGCGAGGTACCGGGCCAATGCAACGTTCATGCATCGTTATTCCCCTGCCATGCCGACACACAGGAGAATTGCTCCATGACCGATGCGTCCAGCACGCCCACGTTCCTCGACACGCTGCTCGACCGGACGATCGTGCCGGGTTACAGCCGTCTCGGTCTGAAGCTGCGCCGCCGCGGCTGGCCCGCGGACGACCCGCAGCCGGACGCCCTGCGCGGACGCACGGCGTTGGTCACCGGCTCGAATTCCGGTATCGGTAAGGCCATCGCGGCCGGATTGGCCGGGCTCGGCGGCACGGTGTTGCTCGCCGTGCGCGACCGCGAGCGTGGCGAACAAGCCTGCCGGGAGATTCGGGAAGCCGATCCGGCGGCCGACGTCTCCGTGACGGTGTGCGATGTGTCCGACCCGAGTTCGGTGCGGGCCTGCGCGAACGAACTCACCGATCGACTACCGAGCCTGGATGTGCTGATTCACAACGCGGGCCTGCTGCCGCCCCGGCGGATCGAGACCGCCGAGGGACACGAGATCACCTTGGCCACGCACGTCCTCGGCCCACTGCTGCTCACCGAGCGACTCGCCCCGCTGCTCGACGCCGCCGACGGATCGCGCGTCATCCTGATGTCCTCCGGCGGGATGTACGCCCAACCGCTCGCGGTCGACGATCCCGAATACCGGCAGGGCCGATACTCTGGCACCACCGCCTACGCGCGCACCAAACGCATGCAGGTCGCGCTGACTCCGTTGCTGGCCGAACACTATGCACCGCAGCGAATTTCGGTGCACAGCATGCACCCCGGCTGGGCCGACACCCCCGGCGTCACCTCGTCGCTCCCCGGCTTCCATAGACTCATGCGGCCGCTGCTGCGCACTCCCGAAGAGGGCGCCGACACCGCGATCTGGCTCGCCGCGACCGCCGCCACCCTGCCCGCCGGCCGGTTCTGGGCCGACCGAAAGGTGCGCCCCGAGCACTACCTGCGCCGCACGCACTACACCCCCGACGAGGCCTGGCGGCTCTGGCTGTTCTGCCGGGAAGCCGCCGGAATCACTGTCGGCTAGGCCGATCGGGCGGCCGCGGCCGCGGTCCGGCAATTGGAACTTGTTCTACCATGGGACGAGTCATCGTCGACATCGGAGGATTTGTCATGCCGCTGGAACCCTCGGCCGCCGAGCTGCTGACGGCCGTCCAGGCGTCCCCGCGCGCGGTCGCCGTGCACGACAAGTCCGCGTGGGTCGACCTTTTCACCGCCGACGCCGAGGTCAACGACCCGGTCGGCGCCCGACCGCACGTCGGCCGCACCGCCATCGAGGCCTTCTACGACACCTTCATCGGCCCCAACGGCATCGTCTTCCGGGTCGAGCGCGACATCGTCGCGCCGCCGACCGTGGTGCGCGATCTGACCATCGAGACCACGATGTCGACCGGCGCCAGGGTCTCGGTCCCGATGCACCTGCGCTACCAGCTGACCGAGCAGGACGGCGACTGGAAGATCGCGCACCTGGCCGCGCACTGGGAGCTGGGCCCGATGATCGTGCAGCTCTTGCGCACCGGACCCAGCGGAATCGGCGCCGCGCTGCGCCTCGGGCCGCAGCTGATCAGCAATCAGGGCTTCGACGGCGCACTCGGAATGCTGCGGGCGCTCGGCGGAATCGGCCGAACCGGCCGTCGGGTGACCTCACGACTGTTCGCCGCCGCGGGCAGCACCGACATCGTCCGGGTCCGCGGGCTGCTCGGCCACTACGCCGTCGTCGAATTGCCCGCAGGCACACAGGTTTCGGTGGAGGAGTTCACCAACCGGGCCCGAAACATGCGCTGGGGCAAACTGATCGCCGCCGGCCGCACGGTGACCGCGTCCGTCCGCTTCGGCGACACCCGCGGTGTCGCGTTCGTCGAATTCGCCGAGGGCTCGCCGAACATCGCCGGTCTGCGCTTCTTCCTCGACAACGCCTGAGATCTTCCACCGGACAAGCGAATCCGGGCGATGCCGAACATCGCCCGGTCACGCTCAGGTGAGCTGGACCGACTTGATCTGCGGTGCCGGTTCCGGCGCGGGTTCCCGGTGTTCGGTCCAGCCGGGCGGGCCGAAGACGTAGCCGAGGCGGCCGCGCCAGGTGTCGGCGCCGCGAACGTCGCGGACGAGTCCGGCGAGCTCGTGGTAGTTGACCTTGAGCGGGTTGTCGGTGCCGATGTTCTTGGTGAGGCCGTAGCGGATGGGTTCGGATTCCGCGGCGAAGCTGCCGAACATGCGGTCCCAGATGATCAGGATGCCGCCGTAGTTGCGATCGATGTAGGGCTGGTTGGAGCCGTGATGGATGCGGTGATGCGCGGGGGTGTTGAACAGGAACTCGATCGGGCGGCCCAGCGTGCGGACGCGCTGGGTGTGGATCGGGAACTGGTAGAGCAGGCCGATGCTCTGCAACAGGAAGATCATCCACACCGGGAAGCCGAGCAAAGCCGCTGGCACCCAAGCCATTCCGCGCAGGACATTGGCGACCGGGTGCACCCAGGGCAGGCGGATCGCGGTGGACAGGTTGAAGTGCTCACTGGAGTGGTGCACGCTGTGCGAGGTCCACAGCAGCCGGACCCGATGGTCGGCGCGATGCGCCCAGTAATAGCAGAAATCGGTGACCACCAGGCCGAGCACCCACACCCACCACGACGACGCGGACAGGTGCAGCGGCGTGATCGCGGCGGCCGCGACCACGGCGGAGAACGGAATCAGGTACTGCGTCAACGGTTTCGCGAGCCGGCCGAGGGTGAAGGTCGCGATGTTGGACGCGGTGTCGCGGCCCGATCCGCCGTTCTTCGGCCGGTCCGGATCGCGGCGATAGGCGATCCACTCCACCAGCATGAAAAACGCGAAGGCGGGCAACGCGTAGGTCAGCAGTTCCACTCGGTCCATGTGATCTCCTCGGATCGTCCGGCGTCGGATGTCGACGCTACGGGCGATGGCCTGCGCAAACATCGCGCCGCCGAGGGATTCGGCGTCCCCCGCGCGGGGGACGCGGTCGGCCGCGGCGGCGGGCAGAGTTGGCGGCAGCCCGGCGGCCGATCTCGCTAGGATCGCCGCGACGGCTCCGACAACCCGAAGGCGGTGGCGAACTGTTGGATGTGAGCAGGTCGCTGGCCCGCCAGTCGCTGGTGGTCGCGGCGGTGGCGGCGCTGATCGACGCCGTGGCGATCGGCGTGTGCGGGATCTTCGGCGTCGCGCCGTGGCAGACCGTCGCGGCGCTGGCGGGCATCGTGGTCGTCGATCTGGCCTTGGCCGCGCCGCCGCGCACAGCCGGTGTGGTGGCGGTGGCTCAGGTGCTGGTCCGGCTGGTGGTCACCGGCCTGCTGCAACGGCACGGCTTCGACGGGCAGTTCTCCGGTGTCGGGCTGCTGGTCGCCGGGTATCGCACCGGCGCGTGGCTCGCCGGGCCGAAATCGGTGCTGACCATGCTCGTGTTGTGCGGCGGTGTCGCGGCCGCGCATCTGTTCGCGCGCGATCACGCCGGGCACGATTGGCGACTGCTGATCGCCTCGACGATGGCGGCGGGCTGCGTGCCGTGGCTGGTCGGCCGGTACACCGCGGCGCGCGGGGCCTACATCGCCGACTTGGAGCAACGGGAACGATTGCGCAGGCAGGAACATCAGGTCGCGGTGGAGCGGGCGGTAACCGACGAGCGGGCGGCGATCGCGCGGGACCTGCACGATGTGATCTCCCATCACGTCAGCGCCATCGGCATCCACGCGGGTGCGGCGCGAATGGCCATGGCGGACACCGCGAATGGCGCGGCGACCCGGTCGCTGGCCGCGGTGGAGTCGAGCAGCCGGGCCGCGATGGTGGATCTGCGGCGACAGCTCGATCTGCTGCACGGGCGCGACGACGAGGGACAGCGGCAGCCCGGGCTGGCCGATATCGATGGGCTGGTCGAACACGTACGGGCTGCCGGGTTGAATGTCGAAGTGGCCGTGCGAGGTTCGGTGATCGAGTTGCCGGAGTCGTTGGACGTCACGGTGTATCGGATCGTGCAGGAGATGCTGACCAACGCCTTGCGCCACGGAGACGGCGAACATGCCCGGCTCGCGGTGGACTACCAGCCGAATCGGGTGGTTTTGCGGGCGACCAATCCGATTCCGCCGATACCGTCGGTCAGCGATACCACGGTGCCGCGTGGGCTCGGCGGAATCCGGCGGCGCACCGAGCTCTACGACGGTGAACTCGACTACGGTCCCGATGCGGCCGGAACCTCGTGGCACACCACGGTTTCCGTGCCGATCGGCGGGTCGTGAGCATGCCGATCCGGGTGCTGATCGCGGACGATCACAGCATGTTCCGCTCCGGGCTGCGGGCGGTGCTCGACAGCCAGGCCGATCTCGACTGCGTCGCCGAGGTCAGCGACGGGCGCACGGCCATCGCCGAAACCGCAAGGCTGCGACCGGATGTCGCGATCCTCGACGTGCGGATGCCCAAGCTGGACGGGCTCGCCGCCACCGAAGCTATCGTTGCCGCGGGCGGCACGCATGTCCTGGTGCTCACCACCTATGACAGCGATGCCAATCTCTATCGCGCGTTGCAGGCGGGCGCGAGCGGATTTCTGCTGAAGAGCCTGCCGCCGGAAGAACTCGTCGCCGCCATTCGCATCGCGGCGCGGGGCGACGCTCTGATCGATCCGTCGATGACCCGCCGCCTGGCCGCCCGCTTCGCCACCACCCTCGCACCGCCGCACACCCCGCCCGAGGTCGAACACCTCACCGCGCGTGAGTTGGAAGTGTTGCTCTTGCTCGCCGACGCCCGCAGCAATGCCGAGATCGCCGCGCAGCTCGGTGTCGGAGAGGAAACCGTGAAAACCCACGTCTCCCGCGTCCTCGCCAAACTCGGTGTGCGCGACCGTATCCATGCGGTCGTCTACGCCCATCAGCACGGTCTGATTGCCCGTACACCGCCCGGTTATCGCTGATCAGCGGGCTGCGGCCACCCTGGAAAAGAACGCGGCACGCCAGGCCGAGGTCTGACCGGATCCGACCAATTGGACGTACGGTTAACCAGACTGGCTGGTCTTCTTCCATGGATGGAGCGCTTATGCGTAGGGATCGCCCCCGATTCGTGGTCCTGGTTGCCGCGTGTGCGGCTCTGGTTTTGTCCGGAGCCGGCGTCGCGGGCGCACAGGACGTCGGCGGTCAGGCGCCCGGCGCTCGTTCGATCGAGAAGCCCATGCAGCAGGCCCTGGTCCAGCAGGCACGGCAGCGGGCGGCGAGTGCTCGCGATCGCGCCGCGGCCGCCGAGCGCGCCCCGTCCCCCGGCGCGAAGACCGATCGCAAGGCGAAGGCAGGCAGCCCGCGCGCCACCATCCACACGGGGATCGACAGCGCGACGAAGGCCGCCGAGGCCGCCTCGACGGCCGCCACCGCCGCGCAGGCCGCGGCCGACGCCGCTCGGGCCGCCTTGGCCGCGGTGCTCGCCACCGAGGAGGCCACCGACAGCTTCCTCGGTGCCTTCGAAGCCGATCAAGCGGTGCGGGCCGCGGACAAGGCCGCCGCCGCGCCCGAGGACGTCGAACTGGCCAACGCCGCCGCGGCGGCGGAGAACAAAGCCGTCAAAGTGAGCACCCGACGAACCGATCTGGCCGTTCCCCCGATCAAGCGGCGATAAGAAAAGGGCCGGCGCCGAAACGCCAGCCCTTCCTTTATCTTTCGTCTTGATCCGGACTACGCGCCGGCCTGTGGTTCACCGACGGTCGACGGGTCGATGACGCCGAACGCCTCACCCTGCGGGCCTTGCAGAACGCTCATCCGGCCGAATGGGCTGTCGTGCACGCCCATCAGTACCGTCGCACCCAACTCGGTGGCCTTGGCGACGGACGCGTCGGTGTTGTCCACCTGGAACCAGGTCAGCCAGAACGACGGAGCGTCGCCGGGCGTCTTGCTCGCGTCGTTGACGCCGCCGACCGGCGCACCCTCCTGGGTCAGGCCGAAGGTGGAGTAGACGAAGTTCTCGCCGTCGCCGATTTCGGTGTAGTGCCAACCGAATACGGCCGCGTAGAACTCCTGGGCCTGCTTGTACTGATCGGTGTGCAGTTCGTTCCAGCAGTACGCGCCGTCCTCGTTGTAGATGCCGGCGCCGTTGTGTGCCTTGGCTTCCCACACGCCGAAGATCGCGCCGATCGGATCGGCGGCGATGCACATCCGGCCGACGTCGAGCACGTCGAACGGCGCCATCAGCACCGAACCGCCTGCCGCCGTGACCTTCTCGGCGGTCGCGTCGGCGCTGTCGGCGGCGAAGTAGGTGGTCCACACCGACGGCATGGCCATGCCGTCGGGCTTGGGCCCGATCCCCGCGGCCGGCCTGCCGTGACGTAGCGCCATCAGATAGCCGCCCGCGTCCGGCGGACTATCCAAGATTTCCCAGCCGAATAGGTCCGCGTAGAACTCACGGGCCCGCGCGGTGTCGTCGACCTGACTGTCGACCCAGCAGGGCGTTCCCTGCGGCCAGCTTCCGTCGTGAGTAGCCATATCCGTGGCCTCCTGACCTCGGTGTACTGAAGTGCGGCCGGACGCGGCCGGCACGCGGCCAAGTCAACCACCGCGCCTCCCCGGACAGGGCGGAATCGGCGTTCCGGACGGGCACGTTCCGGCAACGGACGGGCAAGCGACACGAACCGGACACACCACGCTGATTTGTTGCCGGAAGGGGGCTTGATCAGGAGTATGGCGGGATGACCACAACATCCGACGTCGGCCGGGAACGGCTGCGGCTGGACGAGCTTCCGGTTCGTCCCATTCATCGCAAGCTGGTCGCGCTGGTCGGTGCCGGACTGTTCTTCGATCTCTACGAACTGTTCCTCGCCGGGACGATCACCGGGGTGCTGAAGCAGGAGATGCACCTGTCCACGTTCCAGCTCAGCGGGATCCTCGCGTCGGCGTTCGCCGGGCAGTTCCTCGGCGCGCTGGTGATCGGCCGGTTGTCGGATGTGTTCGGGCGACGGCGCATGTTCATGGTGAATATCGCGTTGTACTCCGGGTTCACCCTGCTCGGCGCGTTCAGCCCGAACATCACCTTTCTGATGGCGACGCGATTCCTGGCGGGGCTCGGGATCGGCGCCGAGATGACGGTGTCGGACACCTATCTGTCGGAAGTGGTTCCGCCGCAGGTGCGTGGGCGGATGATCGCCATGGCCTACACGATCGGCTTCTGCGCGGTGCCGACCGTCGGGTTCCTCGCCAAGTGGCTGGTTCCGTTGCAGCCCTTCGGGATCGACGGCTGGCGGTGGCTGTTCGTGATCGGCGGGCTCGGCGCCGCGGTGGTGGTCGTCGCGCGGCGGGACATGCCGGAATCGCCGCATTGGCTTGCGCGGCAGGCGAACAAGACGAAGGGCCTGCCGTTCAGCGCGATCGTCAAGCCGCCGTACCGGGCCAAGACGACGCTGTTCTCCGCGGTGATGATCCTGCAAGTGTTCGGTTACTACGGGTTCGGCACGCTGGCCGTACTCGTGTTGGACCGCAAGGGATTCGAGGTGGTCACCTCGCTGAGTTACTTGGCCATCACCTATCTCGGCTATCCGCTGGGGTCGCTGCTGGCGATTCCGCTGATGGAGCGAATCGAACGCAAATATCTGGTCATGGGAACCGCGACCCTGATGGCGCTGTTCGGCCTGACCTTCGGCTTCGCCACCAGCGTGCCGCTGATCCTGTTGTCGGGCGGGTTGTTCACCATTGCCAGCAATGTCTTCTCCGACGCCATCCACGCGTATCTGCCGGAGTCGTTCCCGACCGCGGTGCGCGGCACCGCCTCCGGCGCGACCTATTCGCTGTCGAAGGTGAGTACCGCGCTGCTGCCGTTCCTGCTGCTGCCGCTGCTCGACCGGGCGAACGGGCCGGGGCTGGTGTTCTCGGTGATCACCGTCGCGCTGCTCACCATGGTCGCGCTGGTCTGGGTGTGGGGGCCGGTGACCGGTCGGCGGGCGCTGGACGAGGTGTGAGGTTATTGCGCGAGGGTCGGGGCGGCGTGTGACCAGCGGTGGCCGTCCAGTTCTTCGACGATGAAGCGGGCCACGTCGGTTACGGGCACTTTCCAACCGCCGCTCGGGGTTTCGCCGTCCTGGACGCGGTAGGTCGCGGTCGGCGGGTCGTCGGTCAGGCGGGTGGGGCGGACGAAGGTCCAGTCCACGGTGGATTCGCTGATGCGGGATTCCATCAGCCGCATGTCGCCGTAGAGCTCGTTCATCAGAGTTCGGGCGAGGCAGCGGTACCAGAGGGCGTGGTTCGGGTCGTCGCGGCGGACGCCGCTGGAGGTGATGGCGATCAGGCGGGGCACGCCCGCTGATTCCATCGCGGGAATGACGGCGCGCGCGGCGTCGGAATAGAGGCCGTTCGCGTGGCGACCCGCGGGGCCGATCGCGCTGATCACCGCGTCGTGACCGGCGACGACCGCGCGCACGCTGTCCGGGTCGCGGACGTCGGCGCGGGCCACGGTGAGCCGGTCGACCGGTGGCAGCTTTGCCGGGTCGCGGACCGCGGCGGTGACATCGTGGCCGGCGGCCAGCGCCTCGGTCACGATGGCTCGACCCGCCCGGCCTGCGGCACCGAAGATGATCACCTTCATGGGAACTCCTCTGCATAGTATTCACGATCAGTGATCGTAACGATCACTGATCGTTCAGAACGATGCTCGCGCCGAGCTCTGTTTGTCAAGCTAGGATTCGGCGCATGCCCGGCTCTCCCCGCCCCAATCCACGCACCAGTCCCGCGAAGGCTCCGCTGAGTCTCGACGCGATCGTGGCCGCGTCCCTCGACCTGGTCGACGAACTGGGCTGCGCCGCGGTGAGCATGCGCCGAGTGGCTCAGGTGCTCGATACCGGCTCGGCGTCGCTCTATGTCTATGTGCACGACCGGCGCGAGCTGATGCTGCTGACCCACGACCTCGCCGTGGCCGCCGTCGAACTGCCGGCCGAAGCGGACGGTGACTGGCGCGCCCGCCTGGAACTGCTCGTCGAACGCACCGTCGCCGCCCTCGCCACCCACCGTGACCTCGCCGCCGTCGCGTTCACCGAGGCCCCCACCGGCCCGCACATCCTGCGACTGGTCGAGGAGATGCTGCGCCTGCTCCGCGTCGGCGGGATCCAGGACGCCGCCTGCGCCTGGGCCGTCGACCTACTGGGCCAATACATCGCCTCAGCCGCCTTGGAAGCCGCCGCACGGACAGCAACCGACGAACCCGCCGAATCCCTGGCCGACACGACCGCTCGCCTCGACGCCGTCTACCAAGCCCTCCCCGCCGACGACTACCCCACGATCCGCGAACTCGCCCCGCTGCTGACGGTGGGCGGCAGTGCGCGAGAGACGTGGAAGCTGCGGGTCATCTTGGATGGGATCCTGGCGCGCGGCGCGAACGAGGTCACCTAGCCATCACCCGCGCGCTGAGCAGTGGTCTGGCGGAGTTGAGGCGAAGTGGACCTCGGCCGGGGCGGTGCGGCGGCGCTAGCGTCGGTTCCGTGACCGAGATTCGTGAAATCAGTGCAGATCAGACCAAGTTGGCGGCGGCGACACTGCTCGAGCTGCGACCCCGGTGGGGCACGGTGGACGCGCTGATCGACTTCGTCGACACCGACCTGCGGCCGCGCGGCTACCGACTCGTCGGGGTGTTCACCGGGAAGGACGACTCGGCGGTCTTGGTGCTGGGTTTCCGCGAGGCATGGCACAGCGCGTGGGGACATCATCTGTACGTAGACGACCTGATCACCGCGTCCACCGCCCGTGGTCACGGCTACGCCGATCTACTGATGGCCTGGGCCAAGCAGGAAGCTCTGCGCCTGAACTGCGAATCCGTCCACCTCGACTCCGGCGTCGGCCCCGACCGCGCCGCCGCCCACCGCCTCTACATGCGCCACCACCTGCACATCACCGCCCACCACTTCACCGTGCAGATGGACAGTCACTGAGCGGACTCAGAGAAAAGAAGAACGGCCCGGAACTGTGCGTTCCGGGCCGTTCTTCGTTGTAGCGGGGACAGGATTTGAACCTGCGACCTCTGGGTTATGAGCCCAGCGAGCTACCGAGCTGCTCCACCCCGCGTCGGTAAACACAACATTACACACGGGTTCGCGTGGACGCCAAATCGGCTGGTCAACGGCGGATTCGAGACCCTTGGACACTGGCTTGGACGTGGGCCCCACGGGCCGGGAATCGGACCTGGAGAGCAGGGTCACACAAGCCCGGAGGCGGCAGAGTGAGCGCGCGGCGGCCGGATTCGCGATGCGGATGGGCCTATCACCGTCCGCGGCAACCGGTTAAACGTGATCCGGGTCACAATATCGTAGTGATCTCGAACACATAACGTTGCTATAACAGACCGTCCAGAATGCGTGTCGGCAGCATTTGCGACCTGCACAAAGGGCCATATTCGGGTTATTCGCATCATGGAATGCGAGTGTTATCAAGACGTGATCTGCCGAGATTTCTTCGTTACCGTGCGTTCACGGCCCGGATCATCCGTGAAGGGCTCGAACTCGAACCGTTCGAATACCGGCGACCCTGCCCCGCGGTTCGAGGATCCCCGACAACCTGGGGGCAGGGACCGGCGGCTATTTCGCCGAGTTGGTAGGCGCAGGGAGGGAAATGCACTTATGACTGAGAACCGGAAGTTCAACGCCCGCGCCCTCGGCTTTGCCGCTGTTACCGGCGCCCTTGTTGCCGTCCCGTTCGCACTCTCCACCGCGACCGCATCGGCCGCGCCTGCCCACAACTGGGACGGCGTCGCGCAGTGCGAGAGCGGCGGCAACTGGGGCATCGCCACCGGCAACGGCTACTACGGCGGCCTGCAGTTCTCGCAGAGCACCTGGGCCGCCAACGGTGGCCACGGCTCCGCCAACAACGCCAGCAAGGAAGAGCAGATCCGGGTCGCGGAGAACGTGCTCGCCACGCAGGGCCAAGGCGCCTGGCCGGTGTGCGGCCAGTACCTGAAGCCGGGCACCTCCGAGCCGGAGCCCCAGGCCGTGCAGGAGCCGGAGCAGGCTCCCGAGGCCGCCGCACCCGCCCTCCCCGCCGTCCCCGGCAGCCCCAAGGCCATGGTCGAGCAGGCCAAGTCCGTCGGCAGCGACCTGGCCAAGCAGCACGGCCTGGACGCGCAGTTCCAGCAGATCCTGGACCAGAACAGCTCGCTGATCGAGTCGATCGCCGGCCGCTGAGTTCTCGGCCGAACTCGAATCGGCGCTGCTGTCCCGCACGGGGTGGCAGCGCCGATTCGTTTATGCAGACCGCTGTATGGCGATGCCGCCTTCGACATCCAGCAAACATTCCGGACGCAAACATCCCCGAATTAGTTTGCTACGAAGTTCTGCGCACCAGGTACTACAACTACGTCATCAATAGCCTTCCGGGACGTAATTGCCTTTACCGTAACGAAATACGCCGCCATCTCCGTGATGGCGGCGTATTTCGTTCAGTTGCTTACGGCTAGCGCCCTGCGTCCTGGTACGCCTTGACCGCAGCGTCCAGCTCGTCGAGTGCCCGACCGAAGTCCTGGAAGTTGCCTGTGCGCATGGCATTTCGCACGTTTTCGATCTTCTGGTTCAGCGCTGCCGCCGCGGCGTCCTTGGCCGCGGACGAACCGGTCGGCGGCGGGGTGGTGCCCGGGTTCGGCGGCTGCGTCTCGGGGTTCGGCGGCGGGGTGCTCTGATCCACCGGCGGCGGCACGCTACCCGGGCGAGGCCGGATACCCGAGTCGCCGCCGAACGGCGTCGCCAGCGCCCCGCTTCCGGGCAGCACCTGGTTCAACGCTTCGGCCAGTGTGGACGCGTAGCCGACTTTCACGCTTCCCGCGTTGTCCCGATAACTGACCAGCACGCGCAGCAACTGCGGGAAGGTCGCGGTGTTCGCTCCGGTATTGCGTTCGTTGTAGAACGGCTCCACGTAGAGGATGCCGCCGTCGGCGATCGGCAGGGTCAGCAGGTTGCCGTATTTGATCTTGTTCGAGTTGGACAGCAGCGTTTTCTCCCGGGAAACCTCCGGTGCCGTCGTCATTCGGTTCTGCGTCTGCTGTGGGCCGAGCGTCTGCGTGTCGGTCGGCAATTGCAGGATCGTGAACTTCCCGTAATCGTCCGGATCCGACCGCACCGAGATGTACGCCGACAGGAACTGCCGGTTGTAGCCGACCATCGCGCTGGTCAGATTGAAGACGGGCTTGTTCCCGCCTTTCGGGTCACCGAGCAGCACGTAGTAGGGCGGCTGGTTGGCGGGTGCCCCACCGTCGATCGTCGGGTCGGCCGCCACCGACCAGAACGCGTTGTTGGTGAAGAACTCTCGCGGGTCGTCGACGTGGTACTTCGTCAACATCTCGCGCTGAACCTTGAACAGATCTTCTGGATAGCGGAAGTGCGCGCGCAGCTCCGGGCTGATCGCACTCTCCGGCTCTACCGCCCCCGGGAATACGCCGCGCCACGCCTTCAGCACCGGATCCTTCGAGTCCACCTCGTACAGCTTCACCGTGCCGTCGTAGGCATCCACGGTCGCCTTCACTGAGTTGCGGATGTAACTGACCTGCTTACGCGGCAGCAGCCTGCCGGTCTTCTTGTCGATGCTGTCCTCGACGCCGTCCAGCGAGGTCTTCTGCGCGTACGGGTAGTCGTCCAGCGTGGTGTAGGCGTCGACGATCCACTGGATCCGCCCGTTGACCACCGCCGGGTAGGCGTTGCCGTCGGTGGTCAGCCACGGCGCGACCTTCTGCACCCGGTCGCGCGGATCGCGGTTGAAGATGATCTTGGAGTCGTCGCCGATGGCCGAGGAGAACAGGATGTTGCGCTCGGCGTACTTGGCGGCGAAGGCGAGCCGGTTGAACCAGTTGCCGATCGGCACGCCGCCCTGGCCGTCATAGGTGAATTGCGCGGTGTCGGAATCGTATTCGCGCGGACGCTGGGCGTCCTTCGCGCCGACGATCGCGTAGTCGGGGCTGGCCTGCGAGATCACCTCGCCGAAGTAGATGCGCGGCTGGTCGACCTTGATCCGCTGCTTGTCCTTCGGCGTGAACAGGTCGCTGACCACGAAGATCGGGTAGCCGCTATCGCTGCTGCCACCGGTAGCGTTCGGGTCGTCGGTCTGTGCCTTGTTCACCCGGTTCGCGGGAGCGGCGACGAAACCGTTGCCGTGCGTGTAGACCGTGTGCTGGTTGATCCAGTCCTTCTGGTTACCGCTCAACGCGGCCGGCGACAGCTCGCGGGCCGCGACGATGTAGTCCTGCACATCGCCGTCGAGGTTGTAGCGGTCGATGTCCAGCGACTCCGGGAAGCCGTAGAAGTTCTTCAGCTGGCGCAGCTGAGTGAACGTGGGCGACAAGATGTTCGGGTCGAGCAACCGGGCATTGCCGATGGTCTGCGCGTCGACCGGAACCTGAAGCGGGCTCTTGTTGCTCTCGCCCTTGTAGTCCTGATACGTGATCTTGTCGTCGGTGATGCCGAACGCCTGCCTGGTCGCGGCGATATTGCGCTGGATGTATTCGCTTTCCTTGTCCGCGGCGTTCGGGCGCACGGAGAACTGCTCGACCACCAGCGGCCAGACCGCGCCGACCAGGATCGAGGACAACACCAGCAGCGCGGCGGCCATGGCGGGCACCCGCAGATCGCGCAGCACGATGCCGGCGAAGAAGGCGAGCGCGCAGATCACCGCGATGGACAACAGGATCAGCTTGGCCGGCAGCACCGCGTTGATATCGGTGAACGAGCCACCGGTGAAGGTGGGCTCCTTGCGGCTGCTCATCAGCAACTCGTAGCGGTCGAACCAGTACGCGATCGCCTTGAGCAACACGAAAAGCCCGGCGATGACGGCCAACTGGATGCGCGCGGCGCGGGTCAGCGTGCCCTCGCGGCCGCTGAGCCGCAGCCCGCCGAAGACGTAGTGCGTCACCAGGCTGGCGAAGAACGCGATGACCACCGCGACGAACAACCAGTTCAGGATCGTCCGGTAGAACGGCAGCTCGAACGCGTAGAAGCTGACGTCGAGATGGAACTGCGGGTCCTGCTGGCCGAACGAGCTGCTGTTCAGGAACAGATTGACGGTGATCCAATTCGATTGCGCCACCAGGCCGGACAGCAGGCCGAGCAGCACCGGGATGCCGACGCCGAACAGCCGCAGCCTGCTCATCACCGTGGTGCGGTAGCGCGCGATCGGATCGTTCGGACCGGCCACCGGCACGAACACCGGCCGGGATCGATAGGCGAGCAGCAACGCCAGCCACACGACCACACCGACGAAGAGGGCGACGCCGAGGAACAACAGGATCCGGGTCCGCAACACCGTGAGATACACGTTGCGGAAACCGACCTCGCCGAACCACAACCAGTTCGTATAGGTGTCGGTCAGTCGTGGACCGAGTAGCAGCAACGCCGCGAGGGCGATGGCCGCCAGCAGCAGTACGCGGCTGCGTCGGGAAAGCGAAGGTAAGCCGGTGGGGGGCCGCATGCCCACGATGCCACTCTCCAAGGTCCGGCGGCACTCGCGCCGATACGTCCGGCCGAGATGCCGCAGTCCGATGTTGCGGGTGGTCCTTTCGGACCGTTCGGCCCCACTCTACGGAATCGGACACCGATGACACGCCCTGCCTATAGTTCGACGCCGCAAAACTTCCGTGTGGTGGTCAGCGAAGTGTGAAGCAGCGGGTTTGTGGATTGCCCGCGCGGTTCGTTTGATTGGATGTTCACCGTGACCCCCGCAGATCTGCACGCCGAACTCGTCCTCGCCCGCTCCGTCCGCGAGGTCGCCGAATTCGTCGACGCCGAAGGATGGGGCAGACCGCCGCAGATGTTCGCGCTGGTGCCCACCGCCGACCTGGTCGCGGCCCAGCCCGAGCTGGTCGACGAGGTCGACGAGGCGGCCGAGCTGACTCCCGTTGCCCAGGAACTGTTTCCGGACGACATCACCGGCGGCTCGGTGGCCCTCGACGACTTCCTCGCGACCACCAGCTGGCCGCCCGCCGTGCAGGGCTGCGTGCTGGTGCAGGAGATCGTGGTGCTGCCGCCGGACGCCGAATCCACCCTGGACGAGGCGCTGGTGCCGCTGCTCGCCGATCACGAGGCGGCCGACGCCGCCGCGCGCGCCGCCGCCGAGGCGCACCCGGATCGGCGCGAGGCCCGCCTGTTCGCGGCGGTGCTGCGCGAGGGCGCGTCGCTGTGCCTGTTGCAGCTGCGTCCGGCGGAGGACGCCGACGACTTCGGCGATATGGAGCTGCGCACCTACCCGAACCTGGCGCCCAACCTCATCGACGCACTGCACGCGACGCTGGAGTGGTCCGGGCTCGACTGATCCGGGTCAGCCGCAGCTGACGGGTTCCTTGCCCGCGTTGATGTCGTTGAGCGATTGCACCGCGCCGGTGAGGTTTTCGACCTTCACCAGGCGCAGGCCGTCGGGCGTGCGCTGCTTGGCCTCGTTGCAGTTGGCGGCGGGGACCATGAAGGTCTCCGCGCCGGCCTCGCGCGCGGCCATCATCTTGTACTGGATGCCGCCGATCGGTCCGACCTTGCCGTCCTGATCGATGGTGCCGGTGCCCGCGACGAACTTGCCGCCGTCCAGCTCGCCGGGGGTGAGCTTGTCGATCAGCGCGAGGCTGAACATCAGCCCGGCGGACGGGCCGCCGATGTCGGCGAGGTTGAAGTCCACCTGCAACGGCGGGCGCGCGCCCTCGCCCGGGGTCACGCCGAGGTAGCCCTTGTCCTTGTCGTCGGGCCGGGCGCCGAGGGTCACCTGCACGGTCTGCTCGGCGCTCTCCCGGCGCAGCTGCACGGTCAGCTGAGCGCCGGGCGGCTGCGCCGATACGGCCGTCACCACGTCTTTCGGCGCGGCGATCGGTGCGCCGTTGATGCTGATGATCTCGTCGCCGGCCTTCAGCGCGTCCTTGGCCGGGCCGTCCTCGGCCACCTTGCGCAGCAGCACCACGGTCGGCATGTTCAGGTAGTGCAGCGAGGCGACCTCGGCGTTGCTCTCGGAATCCTTGAAGTCCTGCTGGTTGGACTTGTCGATCTCGTCCCGCGACACCCCGGGCGGGTAGACCTCGGCGCGCGGCACCAGGCCGTGCTTGCCGCTCACCCAGAAGCCGAACGCCTCGAAGATGCTCAACCCGTCGCGCACCGACACGGTGGTCATGTTGAGGTGGCCGGTGGTCTGGTCCACCTCGGCGCCGCGGACGTCCACGACCTCCTTGCCGTCGACCTTGCCGAGCGTGTTGAAGGTGGGGCCGGGGCCGAGTGCGACGAACGGCACAGTGAGCACGGTGCCGAGCGCGCCGAGCACGAGCACCGGGATCAGAGCGGCCACCAGGGTGAGGATCCGACGATTCACCTGGACCACAGTAGTGATGGCCGCCGCGCGCGGACGGCAGAGGCGGACATTCGGCGCTCCCGCGCGTCCCCGGTTTCGCGCCGCGCGAACATCAACTGCCTGCACTACACGCGTAACGTGAAGCATATGAGTGACGTCCCCTTCGGATTTTCGAACCGCGACGACGACGACCGCAAGCGCGGTGACGAGCCGGGCGGTCCCGAGTCGAACAACCCGTTCGGAGTGGGTGGACCCGGCGGCGGTTTCGATCCGTCACAGCTCGGCCAGATGCTGACCTCGCTCGGTCAGATGCTCAGCGGCATCGGACAGCCGGGCTCGGCGCAGTCCGGCCCGGTGAACTACGACGTCGCCAAGCGATTGGCCCGCCAGCAGCTCGGTGCGAGCGTGACCCCGGTGTCGGCGAAGACCGCGAGCGCGGTCACCGACGCCGCGCACCTCGCCGAGCTGTGGCTCGACGGCGCGACCACGCTGCCCGCGGGCGCGAGCAAGACCGTCGCGTGGACCGCCAACGACTGGATCGAAGAGACCCTGTCCACCTGGCAGCGGCTGTGCGACCCGGTGGCCCAGCAGATCTCGGGCATGTGGACCGCGTCGCTGCCCGAGGAAGCCAAGGAGTTCGCGGCGCCGATGGTCGGCATGCTCGGGCAGATGGGCGGGCTCGCCTTCGGTTCGCAGCTCGGCCAGGCGCTCGGCCAGCTCGCCAAGGAGGTGCTGACCTCCACCGATATCGGCCTGCCGCTCGGTCCGTCCGGCACCGCCGCCCTGCTGCCCGCGGCGATCGCGGACTTCAGCGCGGGCCTGGAGCAGCCGGAGAGCGAGATCATGGTGTTCCTCGCGGCCAGGGAGGCCGCGCATCAGCGGCTGTTCGGGCACGTGCCGTGGCTGCGCCAGCAGGTGCTGGCCGCGGTCGAGGACTACGCGCGCGGCATCCGGATGGACTTCTCCGCGCTGGAGGAGGCCGCCCAGGGCATCGATCCGTCGGCGCTGACCGATCCGGGCAAGCTCGAGGAGATCCTGTCCCAGGGCGCGTTCGAGCCGCAGACCACGCCGGAGCAGAAGCAGGCGCTGGAACGGCTGGAGACCTTGCTCGCGCTGATCGAGGGCTGGGTGGAGGTCGTGGTCACCGATGCCGTCGGCGATCGGCTGCCCGGTGCGGGCGCGCTGGCCGAGACGTTGCGCCGGCGCCGCGCCACCGGCGGACCCGCCGAGCAGACCTTCGCGACCCTGGTCGGGCTGGAGCTGCGGCCGCGCAAGCTGCGCGAGGCCGCGGCGCTGTGGCGCAGGCTCACCAGCGACGCGGGCATGGAGAAGCGCGACGGCGTCTGGGCACACCCGGACCTGCTGCCCGACTCCAACGACCTGGACTCCCCCGCCGGCTTCATCGACTCGGTGATCGGCGGCGGCACCACCGCGTTCGACGATCCGCTGGCGCAGTTGGCGGAGACCGAGGCGCGGGAGAAGGCCGAACGCGACAAGGCAGGCGGCGAGCAGTCCGGTCCCGACCTGGGTAAGGACAGCGGCACGTCCGCCTGATTGTCCTGTTGGTGGCGACGAATCCCTGTGGATAACTACGGGATTCGTCGCTTTTTCACTTTTCCGGTTTCCGCATACTGCCCGGCATGACATCACTGTGCCGTGGTCCGATGCTGCCCCCGCAGCTCACCGTGCTGGTGCGCCCGTCCGGCGTCGTGCAACTCGGCTGGCATCCCGAGACCGCGGTGCTCCTCGACGCCGCCGGGCTCGACGCCGACACCGTGCTCGCCTTCCTGCGCCTGCTGGACGGAACCCAGACCCGGCCTCAGATCGTCTGGCGCGCAGGCGAATGCGGCATCGAGCCGGACCACGCGATGGCGCTGCTCGACGTGCTGGACGAGGCCGGGCTGCTCGACCACCCCGACGATCGCAGCGGGCGGATCCGGTCGGTGCGGGTGCACGGGCTCGGCCCGCTGTCCGACGCGATCGCCACCGGCGTGCGCAAACTCGGTATCCGGCCGAGCCGTTCGCGCGACTATCGGCCGCACGCGGCGCCGGTGTCGGGCTGGCGGGCCGACCTGGTGGTGCTGGCCGACACGATGGTCACCGATCCGCGCCTGATCGACGATCTGGTGCAGCACCGGATCGCGCATCTGCCGGTGCGGATCCGCGACGGTCGCGGGGTGATCGGCCCGCTCGTGCTGCCCGGCGCGACCAGCTGCCTGCGCTGCGCCGATCTGCTGCGCGCGGATCACGACGCGGACTGGCCGCATCTGGCCGCGCAGTTGCTGGGGCGGGTCGGGCACGCCTCGCCGGCCAAGATCGCGGCCATCGCCGCCCTCGCGGTCAGTGAGGTGGACGACATCCTCGCGCTGTCCACCCGCCGGTCACTGGCCACCCTGGACACGACGCTCGAGTTCGATCCGGCCGCGCACCGGCTCGGCCGGCGGCAGTGGCCGCGGCACGCGGACTGCGGCTGCCGGCGAATTCCGGCCGGGCTCAGCGCATGTCGAGCCCGCCCGCGCAGCGCGGCGCCGGCGCGGGACAAGTGATCGGGGTCACTCCCCTCGGCGGCGTCGATTCAAGATTGCCATGGCTAAGCACCGGCATCTTCCGCCATGATGGGTACGTGTCTGAGATTGTGCGCCGCCGCTCATCCCGTAACGCCAAGTTGGCCAAGATTCCGCTCGGCATCGCCGGTCGGGCCGCCGTGGGGTTCGGGAAGAAGCTGGCCGGCGGCGACAAGTCCGAGATCAACGCACAGCTGAACCAAAAGGCCGCTGAGCAGCTGTTCACCGTGCTCGGTGAGCTCAAGGGCGGCGCGATGAAGTTCGGGCAGGCGCTCAGCGTGATGGAGGCCGCGGTCCCCGAGGAGTTCGGCGAGCACTACCGCGAGGCGCTGACCAAGTTGCAGGCCGCCGCGCCGCCGATGCCGGCCGAGACCGTGCACCGGGTGCTGGACCAGCAGCTGGGCACCCAGTGGCGGCAGCGGTTCCAGGAGTTCGACGACACTCCGGCCGCGTCGGCCAGCATCGGCCAGGTGCACAAGGCGGTGTGGTCGGACGGGCGCACGGTCGCGGTGAAGGTGCAGTACCCCGGCGCGGACGAGGCGCTGCGCGCCGACCTCAAGACGCTGAACCGGATGACCGGACTGCTTGCCTCGGTCATCCCCGGCGCCGACGTGAAGCCGATCCTCGCCGAGATCACCGAACGCACCGAGGAGGAGCTGGACTACCGCAACGAGGCGACCAACCAGCGTGCCTTCGCCAAGGGCTTCGACGGGCACCAGGAGATCGTGGTGCCCAAGGTGGTGGCCAGCGCGCCGAAGGTGATCGTCACCGAATGGCTGGACGGCACCGCGGTGTCCTCGATCATCAAGGCCGGCGCCGAGGATCCGGAGGGCACTCGGGATCTGCGCAACCGGGTCGCGGGCCTGATGGGCCGCTTCCACTTCTCCTCCCCCGAGACCGTCGGCCTGCTGCACGCCGACCCGCACCCGGGCAACTTCATGATGCTGGCCGACGGCAAGCTCGCCGTCATCGACTTCGGCGCCTGCGCGCCCATGCCGAACGGCTTCCCCGTCGTGCTCGGCCGGATGCTCGCGCTCTCGGTCGAGGAGCGGTTCGAGGAGCTCACCGAGCTCATGTACGACAACGGCTGGGTCATCCCCGGCCGCACGGTCACGCACCAGGAGATCGCCGACTACCTGCGGCCGTTCACCGATCCGATCAAGTCCGACTCGTTCCACTTCACCCGCCGGTGGATGCAGCGGGTCGCGGGCAAGGCCTCCGACATCTCCAGCCAGGAGATGAAAACCGCACGCGCCCTGCAACTCCCGGCCGAGTACGTGATGATCTTCCGGGTGCTCGGCGGTTCGGTCGGCATCCTGGCCCAGCTCGACGCCGAACTTCCCTTCATGGAACTGGTCCGCACCTGGATGCCGGGCTTCCGCGAGGAGCGCACCGCCAGCTGACCGAGCCGCATGACCCCAATTGCGGAGGGCGGGGCGATCGGTCGACTACCCTCGCCTGAGGTCGGATCGACTCCGTCTACGAAGGGTGATGGCCATGTCGTGCACCGGTCGGCTTATCGGTGTTTCGATCAGCGCGGCGGTTGTGTTCGGGGCATCGATGGTCGCGCCGGTCGGTGCGACGGCCGGGGTGGACGGGCAGTCCGTGGTGTCGCTATCGGTGGGGCCCGGGGTGTCGGTCGAGGTGGTGGACAAGCGGACCGTCAGCTTGATCTGCGCGCCCACGGTCGGCGGGACACATCCGAAGGCCGAGGAAGCCTGTAAGAACCTGGTGGCGGCGGACGGCAATATCCGGTCGCTGGCCGATTTCACCGTGCCGCCGCTCTGCTCGGACGACTTCGATCCGGTGGTCGCGACCATCGACGGGGTGTGGCGGGGCAAGCCGATCTCCGATCACGGCTTCTTCTCCAATGTCTGTGTGTTGCGGGCCACCACGGTGTCGGTATTCGACTTCTGACGCCGGCGGGTGGCGAACACCAGGTGCACGAGCACGCCGACGACGGCGGTCATCGTCACCCCGCTGCCGAGCAGCAGGCGTAGATCCGTGGGGAATCCGCGGTAGATGCCGGGGATGAGGATCGGGAGCAGACCTGCGGTCAAAGCCGCTGTGGCGGTGAGGAGTACGGGGTCGGAAGTCAGGTCGACCTCGCGGAACATGCCGAGGCCCGCGGTGATGATCATGGCGAAGGTGATCGCCGCGGTACCGCCGATGACCGGGCCCGGCAGCGAATTCACCAGGCGGCCGATCGGCGCGAGGAAGGCCGCGACGATCAGCAGCGCGCCGGTGATGGTCGTGACGTAGCGGCTGCGGATGTTGGTGAGACGGATCAGGCCGATGTTCTCGCCGCTGGTGACCATGGTCGGCCCGCCGAAAAGTCCGGACAGCAGCGAAGTTACGGCGTCCCCACGTATAGTGCGGCCGACGGTGATCGGGGTGTCGATCTGCTTGTCCACGATCTTCGCGTTGAGCACGGTCTGGCCGGTCGCTTCGGCCATCGAACCAATGCTGAACACCAGCAACGGAATTGCCGCGAGCAGATCGAAATGCGGTGTGCCGAACAGGAACAGGTCGGGCGCCTGAGCGAGCGCCGAACCCGATTGCAGATGGAACTGCCCCAGGCTCGCCGCGACCGCGCTGCCGACCGCCATGCCGAGCAGCACGGACAACCGCCGCCAGCCGGTCGGCAGCACTCGATAGGCGAGCACGGTCGCCGCAATGGTGATGGCGGCCAAGCCAACCGAACGCACCGGCGACGGATCGTCGGGCGTGGTGATCAGATTGCCCGCGACCTTCACCAGGTTGATCCCGATGACCACGATCATGCTGGCGATGACCACGGCGGGCAGGCGGGTGACCAGCCGCCGGGCCAGCGGCACCAGCACGATCCCGGCCAGCGCGGTGATGATCACCGCGCCGCTCGCGGTGGCCGGATCCGATTCCTGCGCGATCTGGATGAACAGCACGACGGCCGCACCACCGGGCAGCATGACGAACGGCAGACCCGCGCCGAGGCCGAACCGCCCACTGGATTGCAGAATCGTCCCGATACCGCTGAAAAGCAAAGTGGCGCAGAGCAAGGCGCGCGACTGCGAGTCGTCCAGATGCAGGCTGCGGCTGATCAGCAAGACCGAGGTGATCGGCGTCGCGACCATCACGACCAGATGCTGCACCGCCGACGCGAGGGCGCGGCCGGGCGGCGGGACCTCGTCGACCGGATGCACGGTCGGCCCATCCGTCACAGCCACGGAACGTCCGGATAGCGATAGGCGCGGAAGATGGCGTTGGAGATCCCCGGAAAGACCTGTGCGGTATCGGCATCCGGGTACTCGGTGAACGACGGCACCACGTATTCCCAGCAGATCCGTTGCGCCGGAGTCACTTCGAAGATACGACCGAACGCCGCCTCGGTGATCAGCGTGTTGCCGTTGGGCAGCCGCTGCGCGCCACCCATGAACGGGGTGAAGAACGCCTCGCGCGGGGAATCCTGGTAGCTCCATGCGATTTCGCCGGTGGCGCGGTCGATTTCGACGATCCGGCTGTAGGTGACCGACTCCCCGGTGCGGAAGGTGCCGTTGTCGAACAGCAGGATATTGCCGTCGCCGACCGGCGTCGCGTGATGCTGCTGAGCGACGGTCGAACGGTCGGCGAGGGTCGACACCGCGCCGGTCTGCCGATCGATGGTGATCACGGCGGACACGCTGCGCAGGCTCGCCACAATGGCGCCGTCGTCGAGCGGATGCACGCTGTTGATCAGCGGCCAATGCTCCCGCCAGTAATGCGGTTGCAGCGCAAAGTCTTCCGGCGTCAAATGCTCGACCGCACGCCACTCCCACAGCAGGCTGCCGTCCGGCGCGACCTCCCGGATGACGTCCGACCAGACGATCCCGTCGGCCTCGGTGCCGGGCACGCCGCCCTGAATGCGCGCCGCGGCGGCACCGGTCAACGGCTCGACCCCCGTATAGAGGATGCGCCCGTCGTCGTAATGATGCGCGTCATGATGCTGGAAGTCGTCGCGATGCTCCGAAAGCAGCGCGCCGTCCTGGTCATAACGCCCCATCGATCCGCCGCTGTACTTGCGCCACATCGCGAACAGCGGGGGTCGAGCCAGCGTCGCGCCGTTGTAGGCGAGCGATCCGTCGGCGAGCAGCCGCGCATGCCGGCCCGGCCGGTACGGCAGATTCCAGCGATGCACCACCTCGCCCGCGAGATCGACCAACTCGACCAGACCGCGCCCGGCCAACGGCGCATACAACGTGTAACCCGGCGACGCCGACGCCGCATCGATACCGATCAGCCCGGTACCCCGGCGCTTGAGGGTGTTCTGCTCCACCGATCCTCCTGAATATTCAGCTCCACTGAATATTCAGTACGCTAGAAGGCCCTGGAAGCATTGCGATCACCGTGATGTAAACACGAGGATTCAGTACCCGGCTGCTGAGAAGGTGCTGAAGCAACGAGAGAGGTTTTGGGTAGGTGCATCAGAACGGAAGCGACGACCAGGCGCGCTGGCCCGGGCTCGGCAACGTCGTGCACGACCGCAGGCGGGCGGCGCGATTGACGCTGGCTCAGCTGGCTGCGAAGACCGAATTGTCGCAGTCGTTTCTGAGCCAACTGGAAAACGGGCGGACCAACACGAGCCTGCGCTCGCTGCAACGCATCGCGGACGCGCTCAGCACCACGGCGACGGAACTCTTGGCGGCGGCCGACAGCACGCCGGGCTCGGCGATCGTGCGGGCCGGCGAGGGCGCGCTCGAACAGGCCGAGCAGAACAACGACGGTTCGGTGCGCTCGCTGGTCCACGGACCGCGGGATCTGCGCGCACTCGAGTTCACCGGTGGAACCGGGCGGAGCGAGCGCGAATTCACGCATGAGAACGATGAATTGATCTATGTGGTCTCCGGGACCATCACGGTCGCCGCCAACGGCGAGCAGGTGACGCTGTCCACCGGAGACTCCTATTACTGCCCGTCGGGCGTGCGCCACCGCTGGTGGGCGCACGCCGACGACACCAGAACACTACTGCTCGCCGTTGCCGACGGGCTGACGGTCCGCCGGGCACCCCACGGGCCACGACGAACCTGATTTTCCTTGCACGACAACGCAAACGAGCCGCTCACCGGGCGACGGTGAGCGGTTCGTCTGCTTTCTCGTTCGTTGGCTCGGCCCGTGTCAGGACCAACCGAATCGAGCACATCGACCGGAGGGAGGGAAGTCACTCCCGGTTTCATGCCGGGACCGCGACCTTGCGCGGACGTCCGCGCGGGCGCTTACGGGCGATGACGACCCCCTGGTCGAAGATCTCGCCACCCCAGACACCCCACGGCTCACGCCGATCCATGGCCGCGGTCAAGCAGCCCTTCCGGATGGGGCAGCTGGCGCACAGCGCCTTGGCCTGCTCCAACTGGTTGGGGCTCTCGGCGAACCAGAGATCGGGATCTCCGGCTCGACAAGGCACGGACTTGTTGCCCTCCCGGGTCCGAGTGGTCGGCGCCACGGTTCCGCATGTCACGTCAGTAGTGGCCGGTGGCCATTCCTGGGCGGTGAACACGTCGTTCTCCTTCAGCTCGTTGCAGCGGTTCGTTGTGTTGTCCGCGAAACCGGGGCCGGCTGGCTGAAGGGCCGAAAAAAGATTGGCCACGGTTTCGCGTCGTGCGATCCGTGGCCAGGAGGTCTGGGAGGGAAGTTCCCTACCTAGGTATTCGACATCTCTGTCGAGTCCTGATCACGATCGCTTGGTATGCGGGACGGAGGCGTGTTGCCTGCAGGTCCGCCGGCTCATAACCGGCAGCTGCGGCGACGTTGACGTCTGCCGTTTCGACGACAGACGGGTGCCAGCCACCCGCACTGGGCTTGTCCAAAATGGCGGTGCACATCGGGGCATGCGTGGGCGCGAGTTGCGCCTGCGTGCCGTACACACCGATTTCGGACAGACCGATCCCCTGCAAGGCGAGGATCCCCCGGGAGGCCGACATGGGTGAATTCACCGCAACGTCGATCGCATTGAAGAATTTGATGTTCACGTCTGCCTCCCTCCTAACTCGTTGTGTGTGTTTGAACTCTGCGCGCCGGGATAACCTCCCGGTGCGTAAAACCCACCATAGGCAAGTTCGCCGGGTGGTACAACCTATTTTCTACCTGCGGTTTTGGGGTCTTGCGCGCAACCGCGAAGCGATGATCGCGAGCACCTCGCCGCCGTACTGTTCGAGCTTCTTCTGCCCGATGCCCGCGATCGAGCCCAGCGCAGCGTCGTCACCTGGGAGTTGTTCGGCGATCGCGGTCAACGTGGTGTCGGTGAACACCACGAATTCGCGCACCTGCAACGCCTCCGCCTTCTCCGCGCGCCACTCCTGCAAGGCGACCAGAAGTTCGGCATCGAGTTCGGCGGGGCAACGACGACAGCGGCCAAGCATAGTCGCATAGGTACCGATCAGTGGTTTCGCACACACTCGGCAGGTCGGGCGCATGCCTTTCGCCTCGACGACCGGCGTCGCGATCCTGGACGCGGGCGAATCGTCGGGCACGAGTCCGTTGAGGAACCGGGACCGGCGGCGCGTGCGGCGCCTGCCCTCGGCGCGGGCCAGCGCCCAGGACAGCTGGAGATGTTCGCGCGCCCGGGTCACCCCGACGTACAGCAGCCGCCGCTCCTCCTCCAGCTTCGCCTCGTCGGCGACCGAGCCGTCGTCGGCCAGCACGTGCTGGATCGGCAGCGTGCCGTCGGCCACGCCGACCAGGAAGACCGCGTCCCACTCCAGACCCTTGGCGGCGTGCAGCGAGGCGAGCGTGACGCCCTGCACGGTCGGTGGGTGCCGTGCCTCGGTGCGGGCGGCCAGCTCGCGCAGCAGGCCGGGCAGGTCGAGTTTGTCGTCGTGCTCGACCAGGTCTTCGGTCAGGGTGACCAGCGCGACGAGCGAGGCCCATTTCTCCCGCGCCTGCGCGCCGGCGGGTTCCTCCTTGGTCAGTCCGACCGGTGCCAGCACCGCGCGGACCAGGGTGACCAACGCGGTGCCGCTGCGGGCCTCGCCGGGCAGGTCGTCGCGGGACGCGGCCTGACGCAACGCCGAAACGGCCTGCCTGACCTCGGCTCGCGAGAAGAACCCCTCGCCGCCGCGCACCTGATAGGCGATGCCCCGCTCGGTGAGCGCCTGCTCGTAACTCTCCGACTGCGCGTTGATCCGATAGAGCACGGCGATCTCGGCGGCCGGCGTGCCCGCCTCGATCAGCCGCTTGATCGACTTGGCCACCGCGGCCGCCTCGGCGGGTCCGTCGTCGTATTCGGCGAACACCGGCTCCGGCCCGTCCGGCCGCTGGCCGATCAGCTGCAACCGGGTGCCCGCGATCCGGCCGCGCGCCACCCCGATCACCCGATTGGCCAGCGAGACCACCTGCGGCGTCGAGCGGTAGTCGCGTTCCAGCCGGATCACGGTGGCGTCGGGGAAGCGGCGGGAGAAGTCGAGCAGGTAGCCGGGGGTCGCGCCGGTGAACGAGTAGATGGTCTGGTTGGCGTCGCCGACCACGGTCAGGTCGTCGCGCTCGCCGAGCCAGGCGTCGAGCACGCGCTGCTGCAACGGCGTGACGTCCTGGTACTCGTCGACCACGAAGCTGCGGTAGCGGCCGCGGAACTCGTCGGCGACCGCCGGATAGTCCTCCAGCGCCGCGGCGGTGTGCAGCAGCAGATCGTCGAAGTCGAGCAGCAGGCCGTCCGGGGTGGCCTTGAGTTTCTCGTAGCCCGCGTACACCTCGGCGACCCGCAGCGCGTCGTACGGCGTCTCGCGGCGCTGCTTGGCCACCGCCGCCGGATAGTCCTCGGGCGCGATGAGCGAGGCCTTCGCCCATTCGATCTCGCTGAGCAGGTCGCGCACGCTGTCGGTGGCCGAGGAGAGCCCGGCCCGGTTCGCCGCCTGCGCGACGATCGGGAACTTGCCGTCGATCAACCGCCACGGCACGTCGCCGACGATCTGCGGCCAGAAGTATTTGAGCTGCCGCAGCGCGGCCGCGTGGAAGGTGCGCGCCTGCACCTGGGCCGCGTCGCCGCCCAGACCGAGCGCGCGCAACCGGTTGCGCAGCTCCCCCGCCGCCCGCGCGGTGAAGGTGACCGCGAGTACCTGATCGGCCTTCACGTGTCCGGTGGACACCAGATGCGCGATGCGATGGGTGATCGTCCTGGTCTTGCCGGTGCCCGCGCCCGCGAGTACACACACCGGACCCCGTGGCGCGCGCACGGCGGCGGCCTGTTCGGGGTCGAGCAAATCCAGCTCGAGGCCGGTCGGTCGGTGTGTACTGGGTGACGACACGGCACCCATCATGACAGTGCCCGCCGACAACTCTCGCCGCGCGCGCAATACTGTCGCCTCGTGGCACACGACACGCCGTCAACCGACGCTCGACCCGCCGACCGGCACGCGACCTGGATGGAGTTGTTCTTCGACCTCGTCGCGGTGGCCGGCATCGGCCAGCTCACCCACCTGCTGCACCGGGGCCCCTCGCTCGGCGACTTCGCTCTGTATATCCTGCTCTACCTGGCCTTTTGGACGGTCTGGGCGTGCATCATGCTCTACGGCAATATCGCCCGAGACCACACCAGGATCTATCTGATGCTCGGGGCGATGCTCGGCCTCGGCGTGATGGCCGCGGCGGTGGCCGGGATCCCGGACCGGCACGCGACCACGTTCGCCGCGGTGTACGTGCTCGTGCGCATGGTCGCCGCGCAGGTCTGGGGCCGCGGCAGGCTGGTGGTCGATTGGCCGATCGCCCAGTTGTCCGTCGGCGTGCTGCCCTGGATCGCCTCGCTCTGGGTGCCCGAACCGTGGAAGTACTACCTGTGGGCGCTCGGCCTGGTCATCGATCTGTGGCTGATGTTCGCGGTGAGCGGCGACCGGATGATGGTGGGCGCGCAGGAGGCGATCGATCGCCGGATCCGCGACTCGCGCCGGTTCAAGGGTGTCGAGCCGCCGAAAGTCCAGGCGCTGCACGCGGATTCGGTGCATCTCGGCGAGCGGCTCGGGCTGTACGTGATCATCGTGCTCGGCGAGGGGGTCATCGCGGTGATCACCGCGGTGGGCGGGGTGATGTGGCACCCGCGGGTGCTCGCCCTCGGCTTCGGCGCGTTCGTCGTGCTGGCCGGCCTGTGGGCGTTGACCCTGATGTACGGCTTCGTGCCGCGTCTGATGACCGGCGACGATCCGGACGGCGCGCTGCCGCGGCAATACGTGATGGCGATGCACTGCTGGATCACCGCCGCGATCGCCACCATCACCGCCGGCCTCGGCCTGGCCGTCGAACACGCGGAGGGGCACGTGTCCACCGGCATCGGCTGGGCGCTCGGCGGCGGGGCCGCGGCGTATTTCGTCATCACCGGACTCGGTGGTGCGCGCAGCGAGGCGGGCTGGCGCTGGCTGCTGTCCTGGCCGTTGCCGTGTGCGGTGCTCGCCGTGGTGCTCGGCGCCCTCGGCCCGCACATCGGCGCGCTCGGGCTCGTGTACGGCGTTGTCGCCCTGTGCGTCTGGGCGCTGCTGTGCCAGACGCACGCCGCAGGCCGGTGGGGAGCCGGGTCCGGTCCCGACCGCCCGCGCCGGAAGCCGCATCACGGCCTCGGGATCGACGAGGTCCTATAGCCGCCGCAGGCTGCGCAGGTCGGTAGCGAATTGCTCGGCCCGCAGCCCGAGCGGGCCGAAGAACTCGCGGTCGCATTCCTCCACCACGACGACCGCCCGATTCGCCAGCGCCGCACCGGCTTCGGTGGGCACCAGCGATTTCGCCCGCCGATCGCTCGGGTGGTCGCGCCGCTCGACCAGGCCCTTCTGCTCGAGCGCGCGCACCACCTGCGAGGTCATCATCGGGTCGGTGGCGGCCTGCGCGGCCAGGTCGCGCTGCATCACCGGGTCGCCGGCCACCGCGAGGTAGGTCAGCGAGGCGAGCAGCACGAACTGCACGTGGGTCAGGTCGAACGGGGCGAGCGCCGCGCGCTGCGCCGCCTGCCACCGATTGGTCACCTGCCAGAGCAGCAACCCGGGACTCTCGTCGGCCTGCTCGAATTCGGTGTGTAGCCCTTCATTGCTCATCGGCCTCCCTCACTCGCCCGACATCGCTTTCGCGATCACCGCATGATCGTGTGCGGTGAGTTCTATCAGGCCCGCGCCGCAATACCATTCCCCAGTTCGGTGAGCTGGTCAGATCGCGCGGATCGCCGATCGCGGCCTGCCCATCGACGCGGTCAGGCCGGTAATCCCTCGGCGACCGTGATCAGCGCGTCCAGGTCGGGGCGCACGGACTTGGCGAGGTCGCGGCCCATGATCTTGGTCCACAGCCAGCGCAGGGGTCCGTCGATCGAGACGGTGACGCTGATCGTCGTGCGGCCGTCGGCCGCGGAGATCTGGTGGTCGAAGGTCAGGCGGGCGCCGAGGAGCTTGGAGACGTCGACGAATTCGGTGTCGTCGAGCCGCTCTACGACGAACGGCACCTTCGGTCCGCCCTTCGGCTTCAGCACGCCGGTCGCGCCTTGCACGAACGGGCCGTCGAGGCGGACCCATTCGGTGTCGTTGTTCCACTCCGGCCAGGTGGCCATGGCCGCCCATCTGGCGAAGAAGGCGGCGGGAGCGGCGGTCGAGGTGGCATGCGCGGTGGCGATGATCGTCATAGATTTAGTATGCGCGCTTACTAAATGCAGCGCAAGGGGTGGTGAAAAAGGACTTGACTGGAACACCGAAGGCCTGCCCGGCGTTGCACAATCCGTGACTGACGCGACGCCCGACCTGACGATGTACTCGACCACCTGGTGCGGCTACTGCCGCAGGCTGAAGAAGCAGCTGGACGAGTCCGGTATCAGCTATATCGAGATCGACATCGAACAAGATCCGGCATCGGCCGAGTTCGTCGGCAGCGTGAACGGCGGCAACCACGTGGTGCCGACCGTGAAATTCGCCGACGGCTCGACGGCGACCAACCCGACGCTGGTGGCCGTCAAGCAGGCCCTCGCCGCACTGGCCTGATCACCACGCAAGACCGAATCCGCGCGGGCCATCCCGGCCCGCGCTGATTTCGCGCGCGCTCAGTCGAGCGCGGCCCAGGATTCCATGATGGTGCGGGCGATGGAGATCGAACCCGGCAGCAACAGCCGCGCGCCCGTCCCCTGCGCCGACCAGTCACCGGCGGACAGCGCCTCGCGCACCTCCGCGCGGGTGAACCAGTGCGCCTCGGCGATCTCACCGTCGGAGAAGACCAGCGGCTGCTCCGGATCGCCGAGCGCGGAGAACCCGAGCATCAGCGAGCGCGGGAACGGCCAGGGCTGGCTGCCGAGGTAGCTGATGTCGCGGACATCGACGCCGACCTCTTCCTTCACCTCGCGCTCGACGCAGCGTTCCAGCGACTCGCCCGCCTCGACGAAACCGGCGAGCAGCGAGAACAACGTCTCCGGCCAGCTGTGCTGACGGGCGAGCAGCACCCGGTCGCCGCCGTCGTGGATCAGGCAGATGACCGCGGGATCGATCCGCGGGAACTCCTCGTAACCGCCCTCGGTCGTGCGCGACCAACCGGCCTTGCTCGACGTGGTCACCGTGCCGTCGGCGCTGTTGAAGCCGGCCTTGTCGTGCCAGTTCAGCAGCGCGACCGCGGTGGAGAGCACGCCGGCGGTGAGATCGTCGACCGTGTTCGACATGCCGCGCAGGTCGGTCAGCGAGCCCTCGATGTCCCGGTCACGCACCGCCCACAGGTGCACGCCGCCATCGATGCCGAGGAACACCGCCGCGGGGCTCGGCTCGGGCGACAGTTCGATCGCCTTGTCCAGCACGAGCGCGCCTTCGTCGAATCGGACCTGGCCGCGGGCGTTCACCCGGAGCAGCTTCGCCTCGCTCCAGCCCTCCTGTAAGGCCTGGGCGTCGCCCCGCGTCTCCTCGGCGCGATCGAGCACGGAACGGGACAGCAGGGGAACACCATTGAGCTGAAAGACCGGCACCCATCGAGACTATCGCGCCGAGTGCCCGGGTCCCCGCACGCGGCCTTACTTGGCCGCGCGGCGGATGTAGAGCAGCTTGTCCCCCGCCTCGAGCGAATCCACCTCCGGCTCGCCGACCCGGGCGAGCACGCCGCTGCGCACCACGCCGAGCACGATGTCGCCCAGATGCCGCGGCGAGCCGCCGATCTCCGCGGACTCCACCTCGCGCTCGGCGATCGCGAACCCCTCCTCCGGGGTGAGCAGATCTTCCATCATCTCCACCACCGACGGCGTGGTCGTCGCGATGCCGAGCAGCCGGCCCGCGGTCTCCGAGGACACCACCACCGAGTCGGCGCCGGACTGGCGGACCAGGTGGGTGTTCTCCGCCTCGCGGATCGAGACCACGATCTTCGCGCTCTTGGTCAGCTCGCGGGCGGTCAGCGTGACCAGCACCGCGGTGTCGTCCCGGTTGGTCGCGACCACCACCGAGGATGCGTTCTGCACGCCGGCCAGCCGCTGCACGTCGGACTGGGTCGCCGAACCGTGCACCGTGACCAGGCCCGAGTTCGCGGCGGCCTCCAGCGCGACCATGTCGGTGTCGACCACCACGATGTCGGCGGGCTGCACGTTGTCGCCGAGCATGGCGTCGATCGCGGTACGGCCCTTCGTGCCGTAACCGACGACCACGGTGTGATTGCGCACGCTGTGCCTCCATCGCTGAATCTTGAAAGCCTGCCGGGACCGTTCGGTCAGCACGCCGAGGGTGGTACCGACGAGAACGATGAGGAAGAGGATGCGCAGCGGGGTGATGATGACGATGTTCACCAGCCGCGCCTCGGCCGTCACCGGGGCGATATCGCCGTAGCCGGTAGTGGACAGCGACACGGTCGCGTAATAGAACGCGTCCAGGAAGCCGAGCGGATCACCCGCGTTGTCGTGGTAGCCGTCCCGGCCGATGTAGACCACCAGAGCCGCGGCGAACAGCAACCCGACCGCGAACAGCACCCGGCGGGAGAGCGAAATCCACGGGCTGGTCTGCACTTCCGGAATGCGCAGCACCCCGACCAGCGCGAAATGCGGGCGATTCGACAACCCCAGCGAGCGCGCGCGATCACCGAACATGGGACGCACCCGCCCTGCTATACCTCGCGTCGGATGTCTCCGGCACTGCTTGTCCCTCCGGCACAGCACGGGAGCCTACCTGCTGCCCGCGCTACCGCCCGGCCTCGACGCGAACACCCGATGAATGCAAAGGTGCCTCATGGCAGAAAACGCACTCGCCCCCGATCGCCCCTCCGCGCGCAGGCCCGCCCTGGTCCTGGCCGCCCTGCTGTTCCCCATGGGGGTGCTGCATTTCGTGATGCCCAAGCCCTTCGACGCGATCGTGCCCAAGGCGCTCCCCGGCGAACCGCGCAACTACACCTACGCCTCGGGCGTGGCCGAACTCGGCGTCGCCGCGGCGCTGGTAATCCCGCGCACCCGTAGCCTCGGCGGGCGGCTGGCCGCGCTGCTGTTCCTCGCGGTCCTGCCGGCGAACGTACAGATGACCGCCGATGCCCTCGGCAACAAGAAGGCCTCGCAGGTGTTCAAGGTCGGTACGGTGCTGCGGCTGCCGTTGCAGATCCCGCTGATCAGGCAGGCGCTGAAGGTGAGCCGGCTGGCGCGGAATTCCGGATAAGCTCGGCCAATTCGGCCGGCCCGGCCAGGTCGGCGGGCGCGATGGTGCGCCCGGTGCGCACGTAATGGAAAGCGGCGCCGATGCGTTCGAGCATCTCCTGCTCGGGCCTGCCTTCCCTGGACGCCATCAGCCTGGCCCAGGCCAGCCGGTAGACGGCCAGCTGCATGGCGACCGCGGGCTCCTCCGCGGGAGTCGGCTCGGCGCCGGTCTTCCAGTCGACCACGATCCAGCCGCCGCCCGGCTCGGCGAACACCGCGTCCATCCGGCCGCGAATCACGGTGCCCGCCAACGACGTTTCGAACGGGACCTCCACGTCGAGCGGGCTGCGGTTGGCCCAGGAGGAATTGAGGAACGCGTTCTGCATCGCGGTCAGTTCGTCGTCGACGCTCGCGTCCGCGGCGGTGGTGTCGGCCGCGCCGGGGAGTTCGTCGAGGCCGAGCAGCCGGGTCGACCCGAACCAGCGCTGCACCCAGGCGTGGAACGCGGTGCCGCGGCGGGCCAGCGGGCTCGGCGGGAACGGGAGCGGACGACGCAGGCGCGCAGCGAGTTTCGCCGGATCGGCGCGCATCTCGACCAGCGCGGTCGCGGCGATCTGGCCCGGGAGTTCGACCTCCTCGGCGGCGGCCTGCTCGGATTCGAATTCGGCAAGTAGGGCGTCTACATCGGCGGCCCAGCCGTCTGGGTCGTCGGGGTCGACGGGTGGGGTGAGCGGGTCGAGGTCGGCGAATTCGGCTGCGGCGAAGGCGATGTCCTCGTCGGAGATGAATTCGTGCAGGGGGTCGGGTGGGATGTCGCTGAAATGCGGGGTGCTGGGGGGCGTGGGGGCGTGAGGGGTGGAGTCCATGGGATCCGGTGGCAGCTCGTCGAATTCGGCCGGTGGCTCGAAAGCGTCGTCCGGCGGTTCGAAGGATTCGGACGGCGGTTCGAAGGCGAAGGTGTCGTCGAAGAGGCCTTCGGGCATGCTCTCGGGTGCGGTGGACGGTTGTTCTTTCGCCTGGGTTGGCTTCGCCTCTCGCGGAGCCGGCGGCTTGGCGCGGAGTTCGGCCAGAGCGGCGCGGACCAACGCGGCGCCCTGTTCGATGGGGTCGCGGCGGTTGCCGAGCGGGTCGCGTGGCCATTCGGCGGTGGCGGGGTTGTCGGTGAACGGGTTCACCGCGTCGTGTTCCGGCGGGTCGTCCCAGCGGGCGATGTCGACGACGCCGTTGGCGGGACTGTCGGCGGCCTCACTGGCCTGCTTCAGTTCGAGCAGGAAGTCGGAGGGGCCCTTGGGCGAGGTTCCGGTTTCGGCCCAGTGGTGCGACGAAACCAGCAGCACACGTTCGGTTCTGGTGAGGGCGACATAGAACAGCCGGCGCTCTTCGTCGATGCGGCGCCGCTCCAGGGCTTCCTTGTGCGATTTGATCGCGCGTTCCAGGTCGGCGCGGTCGTACAGGTCGGTGAGGTCGAGCACGGGGACACCCTCGGTCGAGTCGTCCTGTTGCCGGTCGCCGCGCAGCTTGGTCGGGAGTTCGGCGAGGGCGCCGAGCCAGGTGCCCGACGCGGTGCCGGACGGGAACACGCCGCGCACCACATGCGGTACCGCGACGATCTCCCACTCCAGGCCCTTTGCCGCGTGCACGGTCAACACCTGCACCCGGTCCTTGGCCACCTCGACTTCGCCCGGCTCCAAACCGTTTTCGACCGATTCGGCGGCGGCGAGGAAGGACAGCAGGCCGCTCAGCGCCGCACCGGAGTCGGCGGCGTAACCGGCGACCACCTCGGCGAAGGCGTCCAGGTGCTCGCGGCCGGCGCCGGTGCCCGACATGGCGCGACGGGCCTGGGTTTCCACGCCGACGCCGATGGTGCGCTCCACGTCGGCGACCAGTTCGGTGAGCAACTGGCCGCTGCGTTCACGCAGGGCGGCCAGCTCTCTGCTCAGTGCCTCGATGCGGGCGAAACCCGACTCCGAATACTGGTCGCGGGGACCGGGATCGGCGATCGCGTCGGCCAGGCCCGCCTGTTCGGCGGGTTCCGGGGCCACCTCGCGCAGGGCCGCGGCCAGCGTGCTTCCGTCGGTGATCTCCGGTGCGTCACTGTTGCTGAAGCGGCTGATCGACAGGGTGCGGGCACGGCGGGCCAGCGCCGCGATGTCGGCCACGCCGATGCGCCAGCGGGCGCCGGTGAGCACGCGCATCGCCGCGCTGCCCGAGCCCGGTTCGGCGATCAGGCGCAGGGTGGCGACGATATCGGCGACCTCGGGGGTGGCGAGCAGGCCGCCGAGTCCGACGATTTCGACCGGTAGCCCCTGTGCGCGAAGGGCTTCGGCGAGCGGGGACGCGTCGGCGTTGCGGCGGACCAGTACGGCCGAGGTGGGTGGCGGTTCGCCGGCGGCGCGGCGGGCAGCCCATTCCTCGGCGATCCGGATGGCCAGCCAATCGCGTTCCTCGGCGACGGTCTCGGTCAGCGCCAGCGCGACCACGCCCTGCCCCGCATTCGGTTTCGCGCGCAAGGCGTCGACCGTCACGCCGCCGCCTTCGATGGCCTTGCGGCGCAACGGGTCCGCGACCAGGTTCGCCAGCGCCAAGGCCTCGGGCGGGTTGCGCCAACTGGTCAGCAGCGGCAGCGTCGGCGCGGGAACGCCGGGCGCGGTGGGGAAGTCGGTGGCGAAGCGGGGCAGGTTCGCCGCGGACGCGCCGCGCCAGCCGTAGATCGATTGCATCGGATCGCCGACGGCCGTCACCGCCAAGCGTTGGCGGCTGCGCGATTCGGCTTCCTCCGCACCGGTATTCGCGGGCTTGGCGGCCCGCTGCCTGCCCGATCGCTGCCGCCCGGACTCCTCGTTCGCCGGTCTGACGTACCGCGGCTCCTGCGCACGTGGCGTCGGCACGGTCTCCGCCGGCCGTCCACGATCTGCGTGCTCGTCACTCGATGGTTGTGCTGACGCCGATTCGGCGCGGGGAGCTGAACCAGCCTCGGGCGCACCGCCGAACAGCGCGGCCAGCAGGACGCGCTGGGCGTGGCCGGTGTCCTGGTATTCGTCGAGCAGGACGAGGCGGAAGCGGGTGCGTTCGGCGGCGGCGACCTCGGGGTGTTCGGCGGCGAGGCGGGCGGCCAGGGACATCTGCGCGCCGAAATCCAAAGCGCCACGGCGGCGTAACGCGTCGGCGAGCTGCTGCACCAGCGGGAGCAGGGCGATGCGTTCGCGCTGGACCTGGAGGATGCCGAGCAGGGTCTGGCTCGGCCCGCCGCGCTGACGTGGGCCGGGCGGCAGCGTGTGCACCAGCTTCTCCAGGTCGGTGTGCGCCTCGGCCAGCTGCTCGGGCTCGACCAGATGCTCGGCGAGCTGGCCGGACAGGGCGAGGATCGCCTCGGTGACCGAGACCGGGGTGCGGTCGGTGTCCAGGTCGCCGTCCCAGGTGCGCACCACCTGGTGCGCGAGCTGCCAGAGCTGGGTCTGGGTGAGCAACGTCGCCGAGGGTTCCACCGGCAGCAGCAGGCCGTGTTCGGTGAGCAGCCGGCCCGCGTACGAGTGGTAGGTGCTGATCTCCGGCTCGGCGCCGGACAGCTGGGCGCGCAGCTGACCGGACGGGTCGAGGTCCCGCAGCAGCGGCGCGCCGGCCAACCGCGCCAGCCGGGTGCGGATGCGAGCGGTCAACTGCTGCGCGGCTTTTCGGGTGAAGGTCAGCCCGAGCACCTCGTCGGGCAGCACGAGCCGGTTGGCCACCATCCACACCACGCGGGCGGCCATCGTCTCGGTCTTGCCCGCGCCCGCACCCGCGACGACCAGCGTCGGGCCGGGCGGCGCGGCGATCACCGCCGCCTGTTCGTCGGTCGGCGGCGGCAGGCCGAGCGCGTCGGCCAGCTGATGCGGGGTGACCCGGGCGACGGTCACGGTTGGGCCTCATCGGGGCCGGACGCGGGCTTGCCCGTCGGCTTCGGTCGCGCACGCACCGCACGGTGCCGGCCGACCGACGCATGCGCCGCACCATCGATGGCCCGCTCGGGAATGACCCCGCAGCACAGGCATTCAGGCCCGCAGATCGGCAGCGGTACGCGGAAACGCTTGTCGCTCACTCGTCGGTCACCTGCCTGCCGGTGTCCTGGACGGGGCAGCTGCCGGAGACCGGGCAGTGCCGGCAGCCGTCGTTGCGCATGGCGAGGTAGCTGGGACCCTGGGTGGCGGCGGCCGCGTCGTGAATGGTGTTGCGCCACTTGTCGAGGGCCTCGGGGTCGAGCGGCGGTTGCATGCGCTGGGTGGCGCCCTCTTTGGTGCTGGGCTTGGCGACGTACACCAGGCGAGCGCCGCCGGGCTCGCCGAGTTCGACTGTGCCCGAGTCCGGTTCGCCTGCTTCGGCGTCCGGCCCAGCTTGGTCCGCTTCCGATTCACCTTCGGCGGAACCGGATTCGCCCGCCTCGGCGCGCGCCTCCTCGGTGGCCGCGTCCAGCGCACCCATCGCCGCGGCCACCTGATACGTCGCCAGCTGCGCGTGGTCGACCGCCGCCTGCTTGGTCACCGGCGACTTCCCGGTCTTCACGTCCACGATCACGAAGCGGCCCAGCGCATCCCGCTCCAGCCGGTCCACCCGGCCGCGAATCCGCACCGCCCGTTCGTCTTCCGTGCGCGGCGGCAGCACACAGTCGACCGGCACCTCGACGCCGGCCTGGGTCAGTTCGCCGCGGGTGTTGCGCACCCACGACATGAACGTTTCCAGCATGGCCTCGGTGCGGCGCAGCTCCTGCCGGGAATGCCAGCCGGACCCGGGATCGACCGACTGCCAGGCCTTGTCGAGCGCGGCCCGCACCTGCGCCTCGGGCACCTGCCCGGCCAGCGCCTGCACCAGCGTGTGCACCAGGTTGCCCTTGACCGCGTGCGGGTTGTCGCCGTCGGTGCCGCCGTGCCGTTCCAGCGCCCAGCGCAGCGGGCAGGTGCGCAGCAGCTCCACGGTGGACGGCGACAGGCCGACCGCGCTGTCGTCTTCCTCCCACAGGGTCCGCTGCGAGCTCAACTCCGCGGTGCCGTACCAGTCGTCGGGATGGGTGCCGGGCACGCCGGCCCGGGCCAGCCGCGCCAATTGATGCGCGGCGCGTTGCCTGCGGTCCGGCTCGGACTCGGGATCGCAGACGGCGCCGCGTAATTCGGCCACCAGCGAATGCATCACCAGCGCGCGACCCGGATCGGCGATCGGCAATGCCCCGGGTTCACCGTCCTCGTCGTGCCCGAGCAACTCGGCGAGGAACCGCGAGGGCACCAGATCCCGTTCTCCCGAAACGGATTCCACCGCCGTGACCAGCAGCGAACGCCGCGCCCGGCTGCACGCGACCAGCAGTAGCCTGCGCTCCTCGGCGAGGATCGGCGCCGCGCGGCTCACCTGTTCGCCGCCATCGATGACCCCGGCGGTCAAGTCCACCAGGTCCTCGGTGTTCAGCAGCGTGCCGCGCGCCCGCGGGTTCGGCCAGATCCCTTCCTGCACAGCGGCGACCGCGACGACGTCCCACTCCCGGCCCGCCGCGGCGTGCGCGCTGAGCAGCGCGACGGCCTCCTTGGGCGCGGTGCGCGGCGCGGAACCGTTCGGAATCTCCTGTTGCGTCAGGTATTCCACGAAGCCTTCGATGCTCGCGCGCGGCAGCCGATCCACGTAACCCGCGGCGGCATCGAACAATCCGACGGCCGCATCGAGATCCCGATCGGCCTGCATGCCGACCGCGCCACCGCGTTCGGACTGCCCGACCCAGCGTCGCTCCAGCCGCGACGCGGTCCACAGCGCCCACAGCACGTCCTCGAGCCCCGCCCCGCGCCGCCGGGCCTTGCGGGCCCGTGCCAACGCGTCGAGCACCCGGCGCAGCGGCGCCGCCTCGACATCGGTCAGCCGATCCAGGATGCGCGGATCCCCGGCCCCGATCAGCAGATCCCGCAGCACCTCCGCGGAGGATTGATCGATCCCGTGCAGCAGTTCGACGTTCTCGCCGCTCTCGGCGGGTTTCGCGGAATCGGCCGCGTCCGGGTCAGAGCTCTCGGCCTCGGCATCCCCCGCCGGGCCGGCGACCTCGGTCGAGCGGGCGCTCTTCTCAGCAGCCGCGTTGCTCTCCTCGGCCTCGCCACTCTCCGCTGCCTCGCTATTCTGCTCGGCCGCGCTACCCCGCCATTCCGAGTCCTCCGGAGTCCACTCCGGCTCCACGCCATACCAATCGGCGTCATCGGCCGCCCGCTCGAGACTCCCGATAGACGGCTCGGGCAATCCCGAACTCCGTTCCGAACTCTCGATAGCCCGATCGGGCTCATCCGCGGCCCGCTCGGAGTACTCGCTCTCCGGAACCTCCCGGCCCGATCGCGCCCGGCTCCGCTCGGACTCCAGCACGCTGCGCCGCACACCACGCCGCAACCGCCGCAGCGTGATCTGATCGGCACCGCCCAGCGGACCCGCGAGCAGGTCCAGCGCGTCCTCCGGCTCGAACGCCGACCCCTTCTCCCCCGCGAGCAGCGCCCGCAACGACAGCAGCATCCAGGCCGCACCCCGCCGCCGCGCCAACGGCGTGTCCAGCGCGGGCTGCTGCACCGGCACCCCCGCCGCCAGCAGCGCCCGCCGCAGCGGCGGCAACGACAGCGGCACCGAACGAACGATCACCGCCATCCGCGACCACGGCACACCCCCGGTCAGGTGCGCCCGCCGCAAGTGATCGGCAATGAGCGCGGCCTCCTTGGCCGGTGTGGCGAGCACCCGCACCCGAACCTCGGTGCCGTCGTCGACCGGTTGATCGGCCCGCTTGGGCAACGAAAAGCGTTGCGGCGCACTGCCCGGCAACTTGGCCGCGACCCTGGCGACCGCCAGCTGCACCGGCCCACCGGCCCGATGGTTGTCCCGCAACACAATTCGCTGCCCGTCCGGCGCGGGCAGGTCGGCGACGAACCTGGCGTCCGCGCCGCGGAAGGCGAAGATCCCCTGATCGGGATCGCCGGCGACGACCGTGGTGTGCGCGCTGTGCCCGATCGCCCGGACCAGGATCGCGGCCTGCGGATCGAGGTGCTGTGCGTCATCGACCAGCAGGTACCGAATCCGCGCCCGCTCGGCGGCGAGCAGCTCGGCGTCACCGGCCAGCGCGTCCAGCGCGGCGCCAATCAGCTCGGCGGCATCGAGCGCGGGCGCGGTCGCCTCCGGCGCCTCGACGCCGACCGACCAGCGCAGCAGCATCGTCTGCTCGTACCGCACCGCGAACTTGCCCGCCGCCACCCACTCCGGTTTACCGTGCTCGCGCCCGAGGTGCACCAGATCCTCCGGCCCGAGCCCGCGTTCGGTGGCGCGCAGCATCAGGTCGCGCAACTGTTCGGCGAACCCGCCGAGCGCCAGCGCGGGTTGCAGGCGTTCCGGCCACAGCGCGTCCGCGCCCGCCGCGATGTCGGTCAGGTCACCGCGGAGCATTTCGCGCAGCACCGCATCCTGCTCGGCACCGGTCAGCAAACGCGGCGGCGGGTTGCCGTGCGCGGTCGCGTGCCTGCGCAGCACCGAGAAGGCGTAGGAGTGCAAGGTGCGGGCCAGCGGCTCGCGGGTGGCGCCGGGTACACCGCCCTCTGCGTCAGGTCCGGCGAGCCGGGCGGTGATGGCGTCGCGGGCGGCACTGGCCGCCTGCTTCGAATGGGCAAGGACCAGCACGGATTCGGGGTCGTCACCCGCCGCGATGCGCTCGGCGGCGAGATCGACGAGCAGGGCCGTCTTGCCCGTGCCGGGACCGCCGAGCACCTGCCAGGGCCGCCAGCCCGGGCGCGTCGGCCCCGCCGCGGCCGCGGCGTCGAACAGCGCGCGAACGTCGGCACCCCAGCCGCGCGGCCGGGGTGCCGCCACGTTCCGGCGAACAAGTCGCACCGCGCTATCCGATCGCACCACGCGGGCTATTGCAACAGACACGACCGACACGCCGACGGCCCCCTCACGCGACTCGCCCAACAGCGGTTGCGCGCACCGGTCAGAATGGACCGGTGTCTGCTCTGAATGTCTATCGCTTCGGCCCCGCCGCCGGACCGGCCGTGCTGGTCCTGCACGGCGTCACCGGCCACGGCAAACGCTGGGAAGACCTGGCGGCCAACCACCTCCCCGATGTCCGGATCATTGCACCTGACCTGCGTGGACACGGACGGTCGAGCACGTTGCCGCCGTGGACCTTCGAGGCCGTCGTCGACGATCTGATCGAATTGCTCGACGCCGAGACCACCGAGGCGGTGACTGTGGTCGGGCACTCGTTCGGCGGCGCGTGTGCGTTGTATCTCGCGCGACGACGCCCGGATCTGGTCCGGCAGCTGATCCTGCTGGATCCCGCCCTCGGGCTGGAACCCGATCTGGCCGGCGAGGTCGCCGACTCGATCCTGGCCGAGCCGGACTACGAATCCGTGGCGCACGCACGCGCGGACAAGCTCGATTCCGCCTGGGCCGACGCCGAGCCACACATCCTGGAAGCCGAACTCGCCGAGCATCTGGTGCGCACCGAGCAGGGGCGTTATGGCTGGCGGATGAGTCTTCCCGCGATCATCTCCTACTGGGGACAGATGGCCCGCCCGTTCGTGCTGCCGCCGAACCTGCCGATGGTGCTCGTGCAGGCGCTGAAGGTGCAGCCGCCGTTCGTCACCCCGGCGTTCCGCGCCGCACTCGCCGAGCACCTCGGCGAACGCCTCACCGTGCACGAATGGGAGTGCGATCACATGATCCCGCAAGCCCTTCCGGCCGAGACCGCCGCGCTGATCCGATCGGTACTCTGACCCGGTGCCGACCACAGACGATCAGGTCGAGCGGGTCCGGGCCCTCGTCGCGTCCATCCCGCCCGGCAAGGTGGCGACCTATGGGGACATCGCCGCGGCGGCCGGATTGTCCACCCCGCGCACGGTCGGCTGGATCATGCGCACCGACGCCGCCGACCTGCCGTGGCACCGGGTGATCGGCGCGGGCGGCAAGCCGGCCGCGCATCTGGCCGACCGGCAGCTGCGGCTGCTAGCGACCGAGGGCGTGCCGATCAACGAGGGGCGAGTGAACCTGCGCGCGGCGCGTTTTCCGTTTCCGTAAACGCGCACCCGCCGGGCCGCGCGCCGGTTACCGTTGAAACATGTCCACCCGCCTGGCGTGTGTCGTGTTCGATGCAGACCGGCCGCGGTTCATCGCGGACTTCTGGGCCGAGCTGCTCGGTTGGGGCGTGACCATCGATCGCCCCGAGGAAGTAGATGTGGCGGCGCCCGATCCCGACGGCGCCGAGGTCGCCTTGGCGTTCCTGCCTGCCGCGCGAGCCAAGCACGGCAAGAACCGGATTCACCTCGATCTGGCCAGCCGCTCGATCGATCATCAACGGGTGCAGGTGGATCGCGCGCTCTCGCTCGGCGCCCGCCGCATCGACATCGGGCAGGGCGCCGTGCCGTGGGTGGTGCTGGCCGATCCCGAGGGCAACGAGTTCTGTGTGCTGGAGCCGCGCGAGGAGTATGTGGACACCGGCGCGGTCGCGGCCATCGTGATGGACACCCGAGATCCGCTGCGGCTGGCCGAATTCTGGGCCGCCGCGTCCGGCTGGCCGGTCACGCACGGCGGCGAGCAGGTGGCCGGGCTGCGCTCGGCGACCGGGCTCGGCTCGTGGCTGGAGTTCGTCCGCACGCCCGAGGTGAAGTCGGGCCGCAATCTGCTGCATCTGAATCTGGCCTCGTTCGACGAACAGTCCGTCGAGCTGGACCGGCTGCGCGCGGCCGGCGCCACGCCGATCGATCGCGACGGCGTGCACCCGCCGACGGGCCTGGCCCTGGCCGATCCGGAGACCAACGAGTTCTGCCTACTCCGGCCGGTCCGCGACTGCTCCACCGTCTGAACCGTCCGCTCAGCGCGCTTGCGCGAGCGAAGGCTCGCGGCCGCCTCCCGGGTTCGCGGCGGCGACGAATTAGCATGTCCGCCATGTTGTACCTAGCTCGAGGTCGCGCTCGGTGACCACCGCCGACGCGATCGTGCTCGCCGGTGGGCGGGCCAGCCGGATGGGCGGCGTGGACAAACCCGCGATCGTCATCGGCGGCCGCTCCATGCTCGACGCCGCCCTGGCCGCCGTCGCCAAGTGCGCGCACACGGTCGTGGTCGGCCCGCATCGGCCCGAGCTGGCGCCGGAGATCAAGCAGACCCGCGAGGTGCCGCCGGGCTCCGGACCGGTGGCGGCGATCGGGGCCGGCCTGCACACCCTCGGCTCGGCGGCGCCGCTGGTGGTGGTGCTCGCCGCCGATCTGCCGTTCCTGTCGCCCTGGTCGATCACCGAATTGATCAGGCACACCTGCGAATCCGGGGCCGACGCGGTGTTCGCGGCGGACGAGTCGGGGCGGCCGCAGTATCTGATCGGGGTGTGGCGGCGGACCGCGCTGCTGGCCGCGCTCGATCGGCTGGATTCGCTGATCAATCAGCCGATGAAGGCGCTGATCCCGGCCGACTCGGCGATCATCGCGCTGCCCGGGATCGCCGACTGCGATACCGAGGAAGAGGTGCGGCTGGCCCGCGCATCGGTTGCCGAACCGGCACCCGCGCTAGCGCTCGACGATGCGCGGAAGGTCCTGCGTGACAACCTCTCCCGGCTCACGACCTACGAGGCCGACCTGCGTTCGGTATCCGGCGCGGCGCTCGCGACGCCCCTGACGGCCGTCGGACCACTACCCCGCTTCGACGTTTCCGCGATGGACGGTTACGCGGTGGCGGGCGAGGGGCCGTGGCGGTTGCGCCGCGATATCGGTTTCGCCGGCGGTCACCGTCCGGTCGGGCTACTGTCCGGCGAGGCCGTGCGCATCGCCACCGGCGCGCACGTGCCGGACGGCACCACCGGTGTGCTTCGCGACGAATTCGTCCAGGTGACCGCGGACGACCGACTGCGTCGACTACCGGACACCCCGATCCGCGACGACGTCCGCCGCCGCGGCGAGGACCGGCAGCCCGGGGATCTCGTTGCGCCGCAGGGGACTCCGGTCACCGCCGCATTGATCTCCGCGGCGGCGAGCGTCGAGGTGACCGCGGCGCCGGTGCGCGGGCCGGTCCGGGCCAGGATCGTGATGACCGGCGACGAGATCCGCAGCGACGGCCCGCTGCACGCGGGCCAGACCCGCGACTCGATCGGGCCGATCCTGCCGGACCTGCTGTCCTGGTTCGGGATTCGCACCACCGACCGGGTACACCTGCGCGACACCCCGAACGGTTTCGACGAGGTGCTCACCGAGGCGCCCGGATGCGACCTGCTGGTGATCGTCGGCGCGACCGGCGGCGGCGCGGCCGATCAGCTGCGCGCCGCGGTCGACCGCACCCAGGCCCGAGTCCTGGTGCACCGGCTACGACTACGGCCGGGCGGCTCCACCCTCGTCGCCGAACTGGCCACGGGCACTACGGTTCTCGGCCTGCCCGGCAATCCGTTCGCCGCGGTGGCCACCCTACTGGCGCTGGCCCCCGCCCTGGTCGCGGGCCGCACCGGCGGCACCGCCCGCCGTCCGCTGCTCGGCCCGCTGCACAACGCCGCCGAGATCTCCGGGCCGGTCGCCCGCATCGTCCCCGCCCGCTTCGCCCCGCAGGGCGGCTGGCTCGGCGACCCGAACATCCGCACCGCGCACCTCGGTGGTCTGGTCGACCGCGACGGACTGGTCATCGTCCCCGCCGCGGCCGCCGACGGCGCGACCGTCGAGTTCCTGCCGCTTCCCAGTTAGAAACCCGGTTGCCGTGGCGGCAACCGCTCGGCAACAATCGGGGCATGGGACGCAGCTATGAGGATCTGGTAGCCGAGGCCGACGCGGTCTCCGTGGCCGGTTGGGATTTCGGGTGGCTCGACGGGCGGGCCAGCGAGCAGCGGCCCTCGTGGGGGTATCAGCGGGTGCTGGGTGAGCGGCTGGGGAAAGTCGCTGCGGCACTGGACATTCAGACCGGCGGCGGCGAGGTGCTGGCCGGCGCCGGGAACCTGCCGCCGCTGATGGTGGCGACCGAGTCGTGGCCGCCGAACATCGACAAGGCCACCCAACTGCTGCACCCGCTGGGCGTGGCGCTGGTCGCCGATCCCGACGAGCCGCCGTTGCCGTTCGGGGACAATGCCTTTGATCTGGTGAGCAGCAGGCACCCGGTCACCGTGTGGTGGTCCGAGATCGCCCGGGTATTGCGGCCGTCCGGCACCTATTTGGCGCAACATGTCGGTGATGCAAGTGTTTTCGAACTCGTCGAGTATTTCATCGGCGCGCAGCCGGAGGAAATTCGTAAGCGCCGCAATCCGGATGACGATCGGGCCGCGGCAATCGCCGCCGGATTGGAAATCGTCGACCTGCGCTACGAACGGTTGCGCGTCGAGTTCGGCGATATCGGCGCGGTCGTGTACTTCCTGCGGAAGGTGCCGTGGATGGTCCCGGACTTCACCGTGGACCGGTACCAGGACAAGCTCCGGGCGATGCACGACGAGATCCGAGCGAATGGTCCATTCGTCGCCCACTCGACCAGATTTCTAATCGAAGCACGTAAGCCTTAACCAGTTAATATCGCCTCTACCTGCGGAAACAACCCGGATCGCCGGTGCGACAGCCTTTTTTCACTTTCCCTTCCGGAATTGGTAGATGCTCGCTATCGTGAGTGTCGTTAGGCGAATATCAATCCCCGGAAAGGACCGAGTGGAGATGGCTGAAAAGTCGAAGAAAACGCCTAAGAAAATGCCGAGGCAGATGGATCGGCAGCAGCAACAGCAGCGCCAGGATCAAAACCAGAACCAGGGCATGAACCGCCCCGGCGCACCCTCGGACGGCCAGCGCATGCCGAACCAGCGCCAGTCGGACGACGATCGGCGTAATGCCGATCAGCGCCGGATGGGCCAGAACTAACCGATCTGCACCGCGCGCCGCCGGTTCATTGCCGAACCGGCGGCCGCGGTTGTGGTCGGGGCGCCGCGTTCCGCGCACCGTGCGCTAAACGCTGGTGACCTGGGCGGCGTCCGACGTTTACTGCAACGATGCCTGTTCCCTCCCATGCGCGCGGTTACGAGTCGTTTGCCGGCACCATCGGCCGCACCACCGCCGATTCGACCCCCGAGTGGACCTACCCGCCGACCGCGCCCGCCGACGCACCGAACATCATCGTGGTGCTGGTCGACGATATGGGCTACAGCGACATCGGGCCGTTCGGCTCCGAAATCGACACGCCGACGCTGGATCGCCTTGCGGCGCGCGGTGTTCGGCTGACCAACTACCACACCACGCCGCTGTGCTCGCCGTCGCGGGCCGCGCTGCTCACCGGAATCAACTCCCACCGTGCGGGTTTCGGCTTCGTCGCCAACGCCGACCCCGGATATCCCGGCCTGCGCCTGGAACTCGCCGACGACGTGCTGACGCTGCCGGAGATCCTGCGCGCCAACGGTTACGCGACCTACGCCGTCGGCAAGTGGCATCTGGTCCGCGATGCCACGATGAACCCTGCGGCGCACCGGGATTCGTGGCCGACCCAGCGCGGTTTCGACCGCTACTACGGCTCGCTGGAGGGCCTGAACTCCTTCTACTACCCGAATCAGCTGGTGTCGGACAGCTCCGTGGTCGACGTCGAGGAGTACCCGGAGGGCTACTACCTCACCGATGATCTGACCGACAAGGCGATCTCCTACATCAAGGATCTGCGGGCGCACGATTCGGCCAAGCCGTTCTTCCTGTACTTCGCGCACGTCGCCATGCACGGCCCGTTGCAGGCCAAGCCGGAGGACCTGGCCAAGTATCGCGGCCGCTACGCCGAGGGCTGGGACAAGTTGCGGCAGAACAGGTTCGCCGCTCAGCTCGCGCAAGGGCTGTTCCCGCCCGGCACCGAGCAGAAGCCGCGCAATACCGAGCCCGGTTACGAAGCGGCGGAATGGGATTCGCTCACCGAGGCGGAGCAGCGCCGGTTCGCCCGGTACATGGAGGTGTACGCGGGCATGGTCGACAGCATCGACCAGAGCCTCGGCCGGATCCTCGACACCCTCGAACAGCTCGGCGAACTGGACAACACCATCGTGGTGTTCACCTCCGACAACGGCGGCACCGCCGAGGGCGGACCGGAGGGAACCCGCACCTACTTCGCCGAATTCGCGCACATCGACGACCCGGACTGGGTCGGTGACGTCCCGCTGGACGAGGAGTTGATCGGCACGGCGCGGCTCGGCGTGCATTACCCGCGCGGCTGGGGGCAGGCGTCGAATACGCCGTTCCGCTTCTACAAGGGACAGACCTTCGCCGGCGGCGTGCGCGTGCCGTTGCTCGTCTCCTGGCCGAAAGGCCTGCCGCGCAACGGCGCGGACAACGGGATTCGCCACGAGTACGCCTACGTCACCGATCTCGCGCCCACCCTGCTGGAACTGGCCGGACTGAGCCGGCCGAGTGTGCGTAACGGACTGCCGGCCAAGGACTTCGACGGCGTCTCCGCGGCCGAGTTGCTGCGTGACCCGCAGGCGCGCACGACACACACCGAGCAGTACTCGGAGATGACCGGGCATCGCGGCTTCTATCGCGACGGCTGGAAGCTGTTGTCCCTGCACGAACGCGGCGCCGACGTGGACGCGCCGAACTGGCAGCTGTTCGACGTGCGCGCCGATCCGACCGAGCTGCACGATCTTTCGGCGCAGTTCCCGGAGAAGGCCGCCGAGCTGGCCGCGGCCTGGGACGAATCCGCTTGGGCCAACACCGTTTTCCCGTTGCTAACCCGGCAGGATCTGGCCCGCAGGCGACCCGAGGAGCGGCGCTTCAGCGAGCCGCTACGACTGCTGCCGGGCACCCCGACCTTGGAGCGCTACCGCTCGCAGCGGCTGATCGCCTACCGGGACTTCACCATCACCGCGGAGTTGGACAACTACCGGCCGGGCGAAGAGGGAGTCCTTGTCGCACACGGTGATCCGCTGGGCGGCTACCTGGTCTACCTCGAAGACGGCTGGCTGACGTTCGGGGTGAACAGCTACGGCAGATACGACTCGGTGTCCACCGGCCCGCTCGCGCCGGGCACCCGGCGGATCTCGGTGTCCGCGACGGTACGTCCGCGCCTGCGCTGGGATTTCGGCATCGAGGTCGACGGGACCCGCGTCGCCGAGCTCCGCGATCAGGTGCAACTGGTCGGCATGTCGCCGTGGACCGGCATTTCCGTCGGGGTCGATGCCCGTGGACCGGTCGCGTGGGACCTGCGGGAGCGGCGCGGCGCGTTCCGCTACACCGGCACGCTGCGCGCGATCACCTACTCGCCCGGTCCGATCCGCGTGCCGGCGGGCACCATCGAGGCGGTGGAGCGGGAGGCGGAATTCGTTGCGGAATAAGGCGATACACCCTTACCTCCGAGGTAATTGTCCGGCCGCGGCACGCGGCCTACGTTCGGATCGGCGTCGCGCATCGGCGACGCCGCCGAACAAGGGAACCGCTCATGTCCGCCTATGGTTTCGCCCACCTGCGCGCCCGCAGGCCGCACACCGACATCCTGGAGTACCTGGAGCGCATCCAGGACACCTTGGATCCGTTCCACGGCCGCTTCGTCATCCACGGACCGCCCGCCGAGATCGTGGAGGGCGACTGGCCGGGCAGCATGGTGCTGCTCGAATTCCCCGATCTGGAGACCGCGCGGGCCTGGTACCGCTCCCCGGCATACCAGGCGATCCTCCGCCTGCGCACCGATCACATCGACGGCGATCTGCTGCTGATCGAGGGGGTCGGGCCGGATTACGACCCGCGCGAACGGGCCGCGAAGCTGCGCGCCCAGGCCGCCGCCGGGTAGCCGGGGCGTTCGGCCGACTTTCTCCGGGCCGCTCCCGTCCGATACCGTTGACCAGGCACAACACGGCTCCACGCGATAAAGGATGCGCCTGATGGACGACAGTTCCCTGATCTGGGACGACGGTGCGCTGGTCACCATCGACCAGCGCGGGCTGCCGCACGAGGTCCGCGAACTGCGGCTCGGCACGGTCGACGCGGTCATCGACGCCATCCGCGTGCTGGCCATTCGGGGCGCGCCGGCCATCGGCATCGCGGGGGCGTTCGGCGTGGTCATCGCCACCGGCGCACACACGGTCGACGGCGTGGTGGACGAGGTTCGGGTGCAGGCCGACGCCGATCGCATCGCGGCGGCGCGGCCGACCGCGGTGAATCTCGCCTGGGCGGTGCAGCGGGTGCGGGCCAAGGTCGCGCAGGGCGCGGCAGCTGTGCTCGCCGAAACCCTGGACATGCTCGCCGAGGACGGCCGGGTGAACCGGGCCGCCGCGACGCATGCCGCCGATCTGGCGCAGCGGCTCTGTCCGGACCGGCCGCTGCGCGTGCTCACCCACTGCAACACCGGACGGCTCGCGACGAGTGCGTTCGGCACCGCGATCGGTGCGCTGCGGGTGCTATCCGAACGCGGTGCGATCGAGAACGTCCTGGTCGACGAGACCCGGCCGCTGCTGCAAGGCGCGCGGCTCACCACCTGGGAGCTGGCCGAGGCGGGCATCCCGCATCGGCTGACCATTGATTCCGCGGCGGCCTGGGCGATGGCGACCGGGCAGGTCGACTGCGTGCTGGTCGGCGCGGACCGGGTCACCGTGAACGGCGATGTGGCGAACAAGATCGGCACGTACGCGCTGGCATTGGCCGCCCGGCATCACGGCATTCCGTTCATCGTGGTGGCGCCGGAGTCGACGCGCGATCCGAACATGGCGACCGGGCGCGACATCGTCGTGGAGGAGCGGGCCGCCGCCGAGGTCATCGGATTCGGTGGTGTGGCAACGGCTCCCGAGGGGACCGAGGCGTTCAACCCGGCATTCGATGTGACGCCGGGCGATTTGGTGACCGCGGTCGTCACCGAACTCGGTGTGGTGCACAGCGCAGCGGGCGATTCGGCGTCGGGCCGAGCGGATCTGCTGCCCGGCAAGGTAATTGCCGATATCGCGCGCGGCTTGTACCAGCGCGGGTGGATGCCGGGCACCGCGGGCAATATCTCGGTGCGCACCGGCGACACGGCGGTGATCACCGGCAGCGGTTTGTCCAAAGGTGAACTGACCGAACACGATATGGTGACCGTTCTGGTCGCGGATTCGACGCCGACCGCGGGCAACAGCCGGAAACCCTCGGCGGAGACCACGATTCACACCGCGGCATATCGGACCACCTCCGCGCAGGCGGTCGTGCACATCCATCCGCCGTTCGCGACCGCGCTGGCGACCCGCTTCGGCACGCCCGACGCGGTGACCATCCTGCGCATCACCGACTACGAGCTGATCAAGGGGCTCGGCGGCACCGATCCCGCGGTCATCGACATCCCGGTCTTCCCCAATTGGGCGGACGTGCCGCGCATCGGCGCCGATATCGAGCGCTACCTGGCCGAACACCCTGCCGCACCGCCGATCCTGTGCATCACGGGCCACGGGATCACCGCGTGGGGGGACAATATTTCCCAGGCGCGCGATCGCGCCGAATGCCTGGAGGCCCTGTGCGAGCTGGTGTCTCGCACCGGGCGGCTGAACGCCTTCGGTGCGCGCGACGAGACTCTCGAGATTGGACTGACATGACCTTGCTTCAGGTGATGGCCGCCGGCAACGCGGCCGACGTGCGGGTACGGACCACCGACGACGCGGTGATCGGCACCGAATTGGCCGGGCACGGCATCACATTCGGGCGCTGGCCGGTGGTGGACGACGCCGCCGCGGTCGCCTCCGACGAGCTGCTCGCGCACTACGGCGACCAGGTCGCCGAGTTGAACGAGTCCGGGCGCTACAAGCACATCGACATCGCCCGCATCCATCCCGACGACGCCGACCCGGAGTGGCCGAAGACCGCCGCGGGGGCGCGGGCGAAGTTCCTCAACGAGCACCGGCACGCCGAGGACGAGGTTCGCTACTTCGCCGCCGGGCGCGGTTGCTTCTACCTGCATCTCGGGCACGAGGTGCTGGCCGTCGTCTGCGAGGGCGGCGATCTGCTCTCGGTGCCGGCCGGCACGCTGCACTGGTTCGACATGGGCAGCCGGCCCGACTTCATCGCCATCCGCTTCTTCGAGGAAGAGGACGGCTGGGTGGGCGATTTCAGCGGTGACCGGATCAGCGAAGGGTTCCCGACCCTCGACGAATTGCTCACCAGCTCGTGATCACCACGGTCGTCCTCGACATCGAAGGGACCACCAGCCCGACCAGTTCGGTGCGGGAGGACCTGTACGGCTATACGCGGGAACGGCTTCCGGCGTGGTTGGCCGAAAACCGCACGGGCGCGGCGGATCCCATCATTGCCGCGGTGCGGGCGCAGGCGGGGCGGCCCGAGGCCGATACCTCTGAGGTCGCGGATATTCTGCGTGGCTGGCTCGACACCGACGTCAAAGCGGAGTCGCTGAAGGCGGCGCAGGGGCTGATCTGTGCGGAGGGATTCCGCAGCGGTGCGCTGCACGGGGAGTTCTTCGCCGATGTGCCGCCCGCGCTGCGGGCTTGGCACGCGGATGGGCTTGAGCTGTACGTGTATTCGTCGGGATCGGTGCGTAACCAGCAGGATTGGTTCGCGTTCGCGCGGGGCGGGGAATTGGCCTCGCTGATCAGTGGGCATTTCGATCTGTCCACGGCGGGCGGCAAGCGGGAGCCATCGTCGTACGAGAAGATCGCAAGCGCGATCGGAGTGGCCGGGGAACGCATTCTGTTCCTGTCTGATCACCCGGACGAGGTCGACGCGGCGGTCGCGGCGGGGTGGCGGGCCATCGGGGTCGCTCGGCCCGGTGAGCCCAATCCGCCACGGCCACCGCATCGTTGGGTGGATACGTTCGCCGATATCGACCCGCGGGCGGTGTAGCGGATCAGCTCAGCGACTCGACTACCTTGGTGATCCGCCGGGCGCGGGTTTCCGCGCGCTTGGTTTCGGTGACCGCCGTGACATGTTCGCGTCGTCGTGAAAAGGACAAGTTGTCGAAGGTGGCGGTCAGACCGGCGGTGCGCAAGGCGGCCGCCAGGTCGACGGGGATATCGATGGTGCGTTCGGCGTCGTCGCGCGCGACGGTCACCACGACCCGGTCGCCGGGCTGCTTGCCCAGCTCGGTGCGGATCGCCTTGAGCACGCCGAGGCAGGGACCGGAACCCATGTCCGCGATGGAGCCGCGGTACTCGACGCCGTCGAAGGCCGCGGCGACCGGGATGCGGCCGCCGCCGCCCAGCGCCGCGACCACCTCGTCCGGCACGGCGACGTAGGCGCCGCCGCCCGCGCCGGACTCGATGGTCGCTTCGAATCGCTGCATGGGACCGACCCTAGCCTGGTCAGGCGTTGTCGTAGGCGTCCTGGAGGGTCTTGATGTCGAGCTTGGACATGCCGCGCAGCGCGGTGCCGACGGCGATGGTCCTGGCCGGATTGTCGCTGCCCATCAGGGTCGGCAGGGCCGCGGGAACGATCTGCCAGGCCAGGCCGAAGCGGTCGGTCAGCCAGCCGCACGGGCCGCCCTCGCCGCCGCCGTCGGTGAGAGCGTCCCACAGCCGGTCGATCTCCTCCTGCGTCTCGACCACGACCTGCAACGAGGCCGCGTCGGTGAGCGCGTGCCCCGGCCCGCCGTTCATCAGGGTGACCGCATGGCCGTCGAGGTCGAGCGAGACGACGAACGCCGCCCCGTCCGAGTTACGGGACACGTCGGTGATCCGCGAGTTTGGCACCACTGCCGCGTACAGCTTGGCAGCTTCTTCGGCCGCGCTGTCGAACCAGAAGAAAGTATTGACGGACATGATGGGCTCCTCGCCGATGGTGTGTGACTAGCTGTCACCCCCTGGTCGAAGCCACCCCCACCACTTCGACCTATCTCACCAAAATTCGCAAAAGTTATTTCCAACCCTCGCCGACCAGGACTTTCACCGGACCGTCAGATCTGGCGGGCCAACGAAGTCCAGGTCAGGGATCTCGAAGCCGACTTCGAAGCGGATTCGTGCCGCCTCGTAAGCGACCACCTACACCTGATCGTCGATGAAGAGGTCGGAGACGCTGGTCGCGATCACCGAACGACTGAGCCATGGAAGCACCACGTTCGGGTTTGGGTGCGACCTGATGAAAGTACGAGCATCGGGTGGTACTTCGACCTCTCGCACATACAGGACCTCGAGAACGCATTCTGCGATCGCGTTGGCTACCTTCGCTTCTCGCCGCAGTTCATGCAACCGTCGAGAAATCTCCGCCCTGGCCGCCTCGTGGATGTAGAACTCCGTCACTAGACCTCGAAAAGCTCAGCAGCAGAGGCTGCTGTCACCGCAGGACGGAGCCATGAACGCAGCACATCCTGGTCTTCGCACGATGTGATGCGAAGGTGGACGTCAGGCGAGACGTTGATCGATCGTGCATCGAGAATGTCGAGGATGCTTCTGGAGAGCGCCTTGGTCTCCCCCGCCGCCAACCCTTCCGCCAAGCCCACCGTCCGCCCCTCTTCGCGCAGGCGCTGCGAGGTCTCCGAGCGGAAGAACGACGGGTCGAGCGACATCAGGTGCCTCCAAGTTTTGGCGGCCGGGCTGTTGCCCAGGCCGAGTTCGGTGAGTTCGGCGAAGACGTGGGCGTCCTCTTCATCGATCCCTCGCAGTGCGGCGGCCAGCGATTTCAGTATCGCATCAATGTATGGGTCTTTGGCGTGCGTCATTGCGGAAAGAGTGGCCAGCGGGACGTCGGCGGCAGCTATAGCCGGATCGGTGAGAACGCACGCGCGAACATCTCTGGGTCGTGCTGGAAGATCCGGTGCAACGCTTCGTGTTGGGAACCGACCATGCCGCCGAAGATACCTCGAGATTCGAAAATATGTTCGAGTCACAATATCGATGTGAAACGGCTAGGCGCAGGGTGGGGTGGGGGCGTCTTGGAAGAGGGGTTTGCCGGTGGGTGGGGCGTAGACGACGTCGAGGATGAGGGGGTCGGGGCCTAGGTTGCGGCCTATGTGGGTGTTCCAGTCGCCTTCGGGTTCGTAGATGAAATCGCCGGGGTGGAAGACAGGGGCGACGCAGTCGGGGCCGGGGTGGGTGAGGGTGCCGGCGCGGATGATGCCGAAGACGGGGCCGTCGTGGTAGTGCCAGCCGGTGGAACCGCCTGGGGCGATGGTGATTTCGCGGACCACAAGGTCGGTGCCCGCGACGAACGGGAGAAGTCCGGCGGGGATCTGGGCTTGGGCGAGGGTGACGGCGGTGATATCGGTGCCGGGGGTCGCGCCGGCGGGGAGGCCTGCGCAGAGGGTGGCGCCGAGCATGATCGCGACAGCGGTTGCGCGGGTGAATGGCGTCATCGCGGGAGCATATCGGGGTGCGGCAGGCACCGGAATAGGCGAATTTCGCCTGGCGGGGGCGGCCGGAACGACAGTGTTCACCGAGTGTTCGCACTCGGCCCGCAGTGTCGAGTTGCCGAGCGCGCCCGACCGGCGCAGCATCGGTCGGTATGGCGTCGAATCCGCTGAATCCCGCAGGCGACATTCCGGAAACCGGAATACCGGGCGGGCGCTCCGCCGAGATGACCATGGCCGAGCAGCACGACTGGCATCGCGACTATTTACGCCGGCATTCGGTGTCGCGCCGCAATATCCTGCGCGGGGCAGCCGCCGCGGCGGCCGTGGCAGCGGTCGGCACGTCGCCGTTCGGTAAGCGCGCCTACGCCGAGGAGGCGCAGCTCGCCGTCGGCGGCCGCCATGTCGGATTCGGCCCGGACTCGGCCAGCCAGCTCCGCTTCGCCGCGCAACTGTCCAGGCAGCCCGCGGGCACCAAGGTGTTCCTCGACCACGGCCCGACGCCCGCGCTCGGCGCGACGGTGGAGGCCGAGGTGCGCAACCTGCTGACCCAGCTGCCCACCAGCGACGGCGGAGTGCTTGCGGCAGAACAGTTCTACGCGCACGCACCGGTGGACGGACTGCCCGGCCGGGTGCCGCACTTCTATCGCTGGCGCACCGCCGACGGGTTCACCGGCGACATCCGCGCGGCCGCCACCGCGATGCCCACCGCGCGCGCCGCGATCGTGCCGTTCCGTTTCACCATGATGGGCGATCAGGGCACGGACGAAACACCGGCGCTGCCATCAGGTGTCGCGCCCGGCGACTACGACGACAAGTACTACAAGGCGGACAACGAGCCGAACGCGCCGCACGCGACCAACGTGCTGCGCCAAATCGCCGCGGCCAGACCGGATTTCCACATCCTGGCGGGTGACATCGCCTATGCCGACCCGTCCGGCGCGGGCAAGCCGGCCCAATTCGTCGCGCACGGTGGCCACCTCCCGGACGGCTTCGACAAGTTCAACCCGTACGTGTGGGACGTCTACTTCGGCGCCATCGAGGCGAGCGCCGCGCAGACGCCGTGGATGTTCGCGACCGGCAACCACGACATGGAGGCGACCTACGGCGCCCTCGGCTACGGCGGGCACGCGGCGCGACTCGACTTCCCCGGCAACGGCCCGGCCGGCTGTCCGTCGGCGTATTCGTTCACCTACGGCAATGTCGCGGTGCTCTCCCTCGACGCCAACGACGTCTCCTACGAGATCCGCGCCAACACCGGGTATTCCGCTGGGGCACAGACGAGTTGGGTGGAGCGCACGCTGGCCGCCTACCGGGCGGACCCCGGCATCGACTTCCTGGTCTGCTTCTTCCACCACTGCGCCTATTCGACGACCGACGCGCATGCCAGCGACGGCGGCGTGCGCGACGCCTGGGTGGCGCTGTTCGACCGCTACCAGGTGGATCTGGTGCTGCAAGGGCACAATCACGTGTTCGAACGCACCGACCCGATCCGCGGCAATGCCGCGACGAAGGTGGCCGGCGACAACTCGGTGGTCTACCCGGAGACCGACGGCACCGTCTACTACACGGTCGGCGGCGGCGGTCGCCCCCGCTACGACTTCCAGCCGGGTTCGCGAGAGTCCTACCGCGGCAACGAGTTACCGGATACCACGGTGCCCAACAGCTACGTCTGGGGTTCCGGCGGCAACAAGCAGGACGAGGCGGCCCCCTGGTCGCGGGTGCGGTTCCGCAACTACTCGTTCCTGCGCGTCGACGTCCGCCCCGGCATCTTCGCCAGCGAAATGGACGTGACCGCCGTGGACGAGTACGGCCGCGAGTTCGACCGCGTCACCTACCGCAGGCAGGTCCGCGGCTGACCCGCGCGGGCTACTTCTTCTTTTTCGGCGGCAGCGAGCGCGCGTAGCCGACGCCGCGGTCGACCCACTCGCGCAGCACCGCGTCGTCGTCGGCCGCGTCGGGGGTGACCCGCAGCCAACCGGTCACGTCCCGGCCGCCCATCACCATCGACTCCACGAAGTCGAGCGCGAGCAGCTCGTCGCTGTCCCGCGGATCGACCCGGACCAGCAGCCCACCCTGCCCGCTGGCGGCCACGGCCATATTGCCGCCGATCAGGAAGGCGAGCCCGCCGAACATCTTCCGCTCGGACAGCTCCGGCCCCGGTTTGATGTGCAGCCGGATGCGGTCGGCCAGTTCCTCGTCATATGCCATGGCGAAATTGTCGACCCAGGCACCGACATTTTCCGCTCAGGCGCCGATCGCCGCGGCGAACAGCGGCCAGGACTGGTGCACGTCGTCCTGCCAGTAGGTCCAGGCGTGGGTGCCCGCGGGGCGCAGGTTCGCGGTGACCGGGATGCCGAGCGCGTGCAGCCGGTCGACGAACGGCCTGGTGCAGCTGCCGACAAACGTCTCCATCGCACCGCCGACCAGCACCCGGTCGGCCAGCCGAGCCGGGTTGCCGTCGATGCCCTGATCGGCGATATTGTCGTGCTCGCCCGGCGCGCCGGTGCCCGACGAGACATACAGCGCCAACCCGCGCAGACGTTCGGTCTGCACCATCGGGTCGTTCGCCGCCCAGGCCGGATTGTCCGGCGCGCCCCACATGTTGGCCGGGTTCGCACCGAACACGCCGAGTTGCGACGCGACCAGCGCCTGCGCCACCGGATCACTGGTGCGCGGGCAGCCGCTGTAGGCGCCGACCGCTTGGTAGAGGCCGGGTGCGCCGATCGCGAGATTCAACGCCGAGGTGGCCGACATGGACAGTCCCGCAATGGCATTGCGTCCCGTCATGCCGAACTTGGCTTCCAGCAGCGGCGGCAGTTCCTTGGTCAGGAAGGTGGTCCACTGGTTGCGGCCCAGTGCCGGATCATCACGCAGCCAGTCGGTGTAGTAGCTGGCTCGGCCGCCCATCGGCACGATCACGTTGACGTTCTTGTCCGCGAAGAACTCCGCGACATCGGTGCGCCGCGTCCACGGCCCGCCGTCCTCGCCGCCGTCCACCGCGTTGAGCAGGTACAGCGCGGGCGCACCGGCGCCGGGATGCGACATCCACAGCGTGATGGGCCTGTTCATGGCCGCCGAGTGCACGACGACCTCCATTTCCCGCCCGCCGAGCGGCCGCACATCCAGGATGCGGGAATCGGGATCGGCGGCGGCCGTGGTGGCCGGGAGGATCGCGGCGGCAACCGCGAGAAGTGGAACCAGGCATCGCATCAGCCGGCGCATGGCGTCGAGTATCCATCAGCGGCGGCGGCGCGCCCGGCATTCACCGGGCGTGTTCGCCGAACGAATGAACGCGCAGGTCGGTGATGGCATCGTCGGTGACGTCGGCCATCCGCAGTCGCTCAGCTATCGACCAGCGCAGGCGCCGCGGGAGATCGGGCGCGACCTGGGTCAGGTAGGCGTACAGCCATTCCGTGCGTCCGACCAGGAAGGGGAAGTCGGTGTTCATCATCTTCCGGATCACCAGCATCGGCAGCGGGGCGTCGAGCGGGCGGAAGTCCTTGTTCCACAGGCCGGATACGCCGCAGCCGGGATAGAACTGGCCGAGCATCAGGCCCTGCTCCACCACCGCGGTCTTGCCGGCCAGGTGCACGGCGTCGATCAGTTCGTGGCGGGTGAGGCCGGGAAAGACGGTGGCGGAGGCCAGCATTCGGGCGTCCGCGTCGGTGCGCAGGCCACGGTAGATCTCGAAGGCGTCGTCCAGCGCGGCGGTCATGGTCTCGGCGGTCAGGTCGTCGCCGCCCGGCACGACGGCCACCCACAGGCTGTGGTGCGTGATCGTATGGCGGACAAAGGGACACACCGGTCCGTCCCGGCCCAGTTTCGGATGCGGGTGGACCAGGTAGTCGCCGATGTAGCGAATCAGTTTGGCGGCGTGTGGGTTCTGCCGCGACCACTCCCCCGGATCGTCGTAGACGTTGCACCACTCGAATCCCGTGCGGGTACCGACCTGCCTGCGCGCGGTCGAGGCGGTCACGGCGCGGTCCGGGCCGTGACGGGCACGGCGGTCCGCTCGAGGTGCCTGGCCAGCATCGGGCCGATGACAGCGACGACGGCCGGGTTGGTGAGCTGGGCGTGGGTGGCGGCCACCGGGTGTTCGATGAGATCGCCGGTGACGAAGGGTCGCCACAGATCAGCGCCGAATAGTTCGGTCATGCCCCGGGTGGCCGAAAAGTACAGCAGGTCACCGTCGAAGACGCCAGGACGGTAGTTGTGTGAGAGGGCGACGCCGTCGACGTAACCGCGGTGCAGGCGTTCGAGTTGGTCCGCCGACAGTCCGGTGCCGAATGACGCACCCGCGCCGGCCAATTCGGCGGCGGCCTCGGCGGCGGTCACCTCGGGCAGGGTGTCGGCATCGATCGGTTCGTCACCGAGCAAGTGGGTCAACAGATCTCGCATCCGCGGCACCGGCGGCGGGTCGACGCCGTCGGGGAAGACGATGCTGTCCAGCATGGCCAGTACGGCGACCGAGGCGCCACGGGCGCGCAGCCGGACCGCGATCGCGTGCGCGATCTGACCGCCGAGGGACCAGCCGAGCAGGTGGTACGGGCCGTCGGGTTGGACACGGATCATCGCCTCGACGTAGCTGTCGGCGAGCTCGTCGATGGTGCTGATCGCTCCGGCTCGACCGGTGAGTCCTGGCGCTTGCAGGCCGTACACCGGGCGGTCGGTGATGTATCGGGCCAGACCGGCATAGCACCAGGCCAGCGGGACGGCAGAGTGGACGCAGAACAGGGGCGGGCGGGTTCCCTTGCGGCGCAGGGTGAGTAGGACGCCGAGGGCGTCGTCGTCGACGCTGTCCGCACCTTCGTAGCCGGTGATGCGGTCGGCCAGTGCCTCGACCGTCGGCGTCGTATAGAGCCAGCGCACCGTCACCGGAACATCCGTCGCGGCGGCCAGTTCGGCCGAGACCGATACGCCCAGTAGGGAATTCCCGCCCAGTTCGAAGAAGTCGTCGTCCAGGCCGACCTGCGATTGTGCTGTCGCCCGGCCGATGTGCTCGGCGACCAGCTGCTGCGTGGCGGTCTCTGGAGCGCGATAGGGACGCGGCGCGACCACCGGGGAGGGTAATGCCGCGCGATCGAGTTTGCCGTTGCCGGACACCGGTAGTCGGTCGAGTTCGATCAGCGCCGACGGGACCAGCGCCGCGGGCAAGGTGTCGCGCAGTCTGCGCAAGGTGTCGGCGGCATCGAACCGAATCCCGGCTGCCGCCACCACATAACCGACCAGGCGGGCTTCCGGGTGCCCGGCATCGGCGACGGTGACCACCGCGTGCGCGATCCCCGGTTCCGCGAGCAGAGCCGATTCGACCTCCGCCGGTTCGATGCGCCGCCCGCGCACCTCGACCTGCCCGTCCACCCGGCCGAGGAATTCGAACGCGCCGTCCGGACCGGCGCTGACCAGATCGCCGGTGCGATAGAGCCGTCGCCCGATGCCGAACGGATCGGCGATGAAGCGGACGGCGGTGCCCGCGGGGTTGCGGAGATAGCCGTCCGCGACGCCGAGACCGCCCAGATACAGCTCTCCCCGAGCACCCGGCGGGACCTGAACCAGGCGCGAATCGAACACCACCGCAAGCACTCCCGGCAGTGCCGCACCGATGGTGATCGGCTCGCCGGGTGCCATGGCCGCGGTTTGGGTTGCCATGACGGTGGTTTCGGTCGGTCCGTAACCATTGAACAGGCGGACGTGCGGTGCCCATTCGCGAACCAACTCCGCCGGGCAGGCTTCACCGCCGACCACGACGGCTTGCAGGCCGGGGAGGTCGGCCGGTTTCAGGGTGGCGAGCACCGCTGGGGTGGTGAGGAAGTGGGTGCCGCCGGTGTCGGCGATCAGCCGGGACAGCGCGGCGCCCGCGACGACCGATGTCGGCTCGACCACCAAGCGGGCGCCGGCCGCGAAGCAGGCGAGGAGTTCGAGGAGATGCGCGTCGAACGACGGGGCATGCGCATGCAGAACCACCGAATCCCGTTCGACCCCATAGTGTTCGGTGATGTAGTCGGTCAGCGAGCCGAGACCGCGATGGGTGACCAGCACACCCTTCGGTAGCCCGGTGGTGCCCGATGTGTAGATCAGGTAGGCCGGATGGTCGGGCCGTAGTGACCTCGGCCGTTCCTCGTCGTCGATCGGTGTGCTCGCCCGGCGATCGGCCTCCGCCAATGTTCGGGAGTCGTCGAGCGTCAGCCAGTGAATGCTGCACCTGGCGGAACCCTTACGGCCGTCGGCCCGCGCGATCGGCCGCTGCGCACCGTCCCCCGCGGGGATCGGTTCGACCTCGCGAGTCCCGAAGGCCGTGTCACACGGCAGGTTGTCGCGCACCGCGTTGACCGTAAGTCCTTGTCGTGCTCCGGAATCCGCTATCACCCTGGCGATCCGGTCGACGGGGTCGTTCGGGTCGACCGGCACGAAACACGCTCCGGTCTTGGCGACCGCCCACAGCGCGAGGACCGATTCGAGCGATCGTGCGATGGCGACCACGACGAACTCACCGGGCCGGGCACCGCCGGCCATCAGCTCGCGGGCCCAGCGCGATGCGGCTTCGTCCAGCTCGCGGTAGGTCATCGTGCGAGCGCCGTCCTGCATTGCGACGGCGTCCGGCACCAGGCCGGCGCGGAGTAGGTCGGGCAGCACCCGGATCGGACCCGCGGGATCCGTTGCCACCGGAGCAGGCGGCACGAGATCCAAAGCCGGTATCGGGCAGTCGGATTCGGCGGCGAGGAAGCGGGCGAAGTAGTCGAGGAACATGCGGTGGTGCCAGGCGAGCAGGTCGGGCCGGTAGCGGGCCGGGTTGGCGTGGAAGTCGATGCTGATCGAGCGTTCGTCGGGACCTGCCTGGTAGCCGTTGATCAGCAGGTCCTCGACCGGGCCGAGGGACAGCAGGCGCACCTGCCCGGTCAGCGCGCCGAGACCGAACGGCTCGGTGAAGCCGAGGACGTTGACGACGGGTCCGAAGCCCCCGCGCACCACGTGTTGCTGGCCGCGGTCGTGCTGCATGTCCTCGTAGCGGTAGCGCTGATGACGCAGCGCGCCGATCACCCGGGATCGGACCTGGGCGATGACGGTGTCGACGGTGCCGGTGTCGAAGCCGTTGAGCCGCAGCGGCACCACGTTCGACATCGAACCGGCGGAGCGGCGCAGGGCCGCGGTGGGGCGCGCGGTGACCGGCAGCGTGAGCGTGACCTCGCTGCGGCCGGTCATCCGGGCCAGGTAGCAGGCGAAGGCGGTGACGGCCAGTTCGGGGAAGGTCGCGCCGTGGCGAGCGCGGGCGGCGGTGACCAGTTCGGCCGTCGCGGCATCCAGGGTCGCGGTGACTCGAAGTGGTTGCGGCTGCGGTGCGGTGGGACGCCCGGCCAGGCCGAGTGGTTCGCCGAGTGTTTCCAGCTGATCGTGCCAGTAGGCGCGGTCGGTCGCGGCGCGTGCTGAATCTTGGTATTTGCGTTCGTCTTCCAGCAGCTCTGGCACGGACAGTGCCCCGATCGCCTTCGATCGGGCCTTATCCGGCATCGCGGAACTCCACAACACCCGCGCGGTCGGACGGCGATGACCACTGCCGGACTCGCGGGCGACGCGAACAGAAGTAGGGCCCGAACCGTCCTGTATCGACGGGCCGAGCCCCTGTCCCGCAACGATTTCCGCGCGATATAGCTCGCCGGTGCGGCGGAGCACCGCCGCGGCCCCCACGCCGTCGACCACGATGTGATGGCTGCGCAGGTACAGCAGATGATGATCCGGCGCTATCCGGAACACCGTCGCCACGGTCAGATCGTCGGTGAGCGGATCGAGCGGCGCGCTGTAGTCGCGTTCCATCGCATCCTGTGCCGCGGCGATCGGGTCGGCCTGACCGGTCACATCCACGATCTCCATCGACAGCTCCGCCGTGGCATCGACGTACTGCTGCGGATATCCGTCGACGAGGCGGAAGCGCAGATTCGGCGATTGCAGTTCGCGGGCCGCGCGACGGGCGCAGCGCGACATCAGCGCGACGTCGAGCGGGCCGGCCAGATCCAGATACATGGCGACCGTGATCGGCACCGCCGGCTGCAATTGCTGGGCCACCCACCAGCGCAGCTGCGCCGTCGACAGCGGATACACCGACTGTGCCGTGGCGTCCGTCCGGTCGATCGACACCGTGTCGTCGGCTCCGGTCAACACGCCTCCCTCGGATTCGGAAGCCACCGCTGAATCATCCATCGGCAAACTTACGGCATCCACGCTCGAACGAGCCGTAATTCCAGCACGATCGGCGCGTGCCGAGGCTGCTGTCAGCGCATATGGAGGAGGTAGAGCCGTTCGGTGCCGCTCAGCCAGGCGCGATAAGACCGTCGCACGCACCTCGCGCTACCCAACCGCGAGCCGATAGACGGACTACAGGGGGAACCCGTTGATCGCCGCCGCCGAATCGGTCAGACGACGCGCGTCCGCACCAAATCTCGCGCGGCGACGCGGTAACGGTCGGCGATGAGCCGGACCACCGCAGGGTGCACACCGATAGGTTCGGCAACCCCGTCGGCTCCCGCATCGTGCAGACGTTGCTGAAACAGACCGTGCGCCAACAGATACGACGCGACGAACACCCGTTCCGCACCGGACTCACGAAGCTCCGCAACAACTTCAGGAACCCGAGGCGTACCGGTGGCGATATAACCGAGCCGCACCGGCGTACCGAGCCGCTCGGCGAGCATCGCGGCCGCGCGGCGAACATCTTGGCGGGCACGGGGATCCGAGGACCCGGCCGCCGCGAAGACGACCGCGTCGCCGGGACGCCAGCCCGCGGCGCGCAGCCGCATGGTCATGATCCGCGCCAGCGCCGGGTCCGGACCCATCGCCGGAGTCACCGCCACCGCGGGATGCGCGCTCTGCGCCACTTCCCGCGGAACGTCCTGATACACGTGATACCCGGAGGCAAGGAACGCCGGAACCACAACGGCGGGAACGGATTCCCCCGTCGCATCGACCAGATCGCGCAACACCTCGGCGGGCGACGGACCGAGCACATCGACGAAAGCGGTCCGCACCGCCGGAGCCGTCCCGGGTAGCTCGGCATCGCGCCCCGAAACCGCGACGCCGAGCTCCCTGGCCACCGCCTCGGCCAGCGCGGCGATCATCTGGACCCCTCGGGTGCTCCTGGTGCCGTGTGCCACCAGCACCAGGGCAGGATCCGTCATGGCGTCCCCAAGGTCTGCACGTACCGCGTCGGCATGGCCGCGCCGGACGCCGCCAGCTCGGGTCGCGGGTTGTTGTCGATGCATTCGGCCGCGTCCAGCGCCAGCCGGTAGCCGCGCTTGACCACGGTCTGAATCGCTTTGGGCGCACCGAGCCCAGCCCGCAGCCTGGCGATCGCGGTTTCGACGGCGTGGGTGTCGTCACCGCCACCGGGCAGCGCGGCGAGCAGGTTCTCCCGGGAGACGACCCGGCCGGGCTGGCGAGCCAGCGACCGCATCAACGCCATCGGCGCGGGCGCGAGCTGACGTACCTCACCGTCGACCACGACGCAGCCGCCGCGCACGCTGAGCGTGTGCCCCGCGGCGTAGATCCGGTTGGCCCGCCGCGGCAGTTCCTCGGCGACGTGCCGGGCGAGCGCACCGAGCCGAGCCCGTCCGGGCATCGAGGTGGCCACGCCGAGTTCTTCCAGCGGCGCCGCGGTGATCGGGCCGACGCACGCGGCGAGCACCCGCCCGCGCAGCGCGTGCAGCACGCCTTCGAGCAGCCCGGTTTCCTTGGCGCGCATCAACATCGACGCCACGGCGGGCGCGCTGGTGAAGGTCACACAGTCCAGGTTCGACGTCACGATGGCTTCGATCAGCTGATCCATCGGACCCTGATCCTCCGGCGGCACCCACCGATACACCGGCACCGGCACGACATCCGCACCGGCACAACGCAATACCTCACAGAAGTCGGGCACCGGCTCCCACTCGGTGGTGGCGCCGTGCAGCTGCACGGCGATCCGCACGCCCTCCACGCCCTCGGCGAGCAGGTGATCGAGCACCTCGGCCGACGACTCCGACGCGGGCGACCATTCCTCGCGCAGTTCGGCAGCGCGGATGGCGCCCTTGGCCTTCGGCCCACGCGCCAGCATCCGGGCGGCACCGAGCGTCTCGCGCAGATCCTCCGCGACACCCCAGCCTTCGGCCGCCTCCATCCAGCCGCGGAAGCCGATCCCGGTGGTGGCCACCGCGATCCGCGGCGGATCGGTGATGAGCTGGCGGGTGACCCGCTCCAGCTCGGTGTCGTCGGCTAACGGGATGATCCGGATGGCCGGGGCCGAGACGATGTCGGCGCCGCGCCGCTGCAGCAGCGTGGCGAACTCCTCGGCCCGCCTGGCCGCCGTGATGCCGATGGTGAAACCGGCAAGGCAAGGGCCTGCGTCGATGGTTGTCATGCGGTTTACCCGTCCGAGGAAGCGAGCCCGGAAAGTACCGGCTCGTTGGAGATCGAAACGATGCCGTCGGTTACGCGGACCGCGTACACCGGCAGCAGCGCCGATTCGTCGTCCAGGCAGCGCCCGTCGACCAGGGAGAACGCCTGCTTCAGCAACGGCGAGGCGACGACCGGGACGCCGCCGCGGTCACCGACGATGCCGCGCGACATGACCGCGGCGCGGCCGATCGGGTCGATGTTGCCCACGGCGTAGAGCATGCCGTCGGCCAGCAGGAACAGGGCGGCTTGGCGGCCGCCTTTGAGCAGCACCGCGACGCCGCGGCCGGGAATAAGGTAGTCGAGCCGGCACGCCTGGGTCCAACCGGTGGCGGTAACTGCGGCGATGCCGGGGGTATCGATCACGGTCATGGGTGTCATCCTCCAAACGCCTTACCCATTGGTACAGGCGCCCTGTTTCTGTGGGGTTAAGCCGTCATTTCCCGTGCGTGCCGACCGGAATGTCCGGCATCCCGAGCAGGACCGGTACCTTGCGTTCCCCGGTTTCGTCGAACGAGATTGTGGGATCGGTCTCATCCGGGGCGTTCACGAAGGAAACGAAGCGCGACAGCTTCTCCTCGTCCTCGAGCACGGCGGCCCATTCGTCGCGGTAGCCGGCGACATGCTGGGCCATCGCCGCCTCGAGTTCCGCGGCGATGCCGAGGCTGTCTTCGCAGACGACCTGCTTGAGATAGTCGATGCCGCCCTCGAGGGCCTCCTGCCAGGGCGCGGTGCGCTGCAACCGGTCGGCGGTGCGGACGTAGAACATCAGGTACCGGTCGATGTATTTGATCAGCGTCTCGTCGTCGAGGTCGCCGGCCAGCAGCACCGCGTGCTTCGGCGTGAGGCCGCCGTTGCCGCCGACGTAGAGGTTCCAGCCATGTTCGGTGGCGATCACGCCGACGTCCTTGCCGCGCGCCTCGGCGCATTCGCGGGCGCAGCCGGACACGGCCAGCTTCAGCTTGTGCGGGGAACGCAGTCCGCGGTAACGCTTTTCGAGCAGCACGGCCATGCCGACCGAGTCCTGCTGGCCGTAGCGGCACCAAGTGGAGCCGACGCAGCTCTTCACCGTGCGCAGCGACTTGCCGTACGCGTGACCGGATTCCATGCCGACGTCGACCAGGCGCTGCCAGATCTGCGGCAGCTGTTCCACTCGCGCGCCGAACAGGTCGATCCGCTGGCCGCCGGTGACCTTCACGTAGAGGTCGAATTCCTTGGCGATCTGGCCGATGGTGATGAGCTGATCGGGGGTGACCTCGCCGCCGGGCATCCGGGGCACCACCGAGTAGGTGCCGTTCTTCTGCAGGTTGGCCAGGAAGTGATCGTTGGTGTCCTGGAGTGCGGCCTGCTCGCCGTCGAGGATGTGCTCGCTGGAGGTCGAGGCGAGGATGGAGGCGACGGTCGGCTTGCAGATGTCGCAGCCGGTTCCCTTGCCGTACTTGGTGATCAGGCCGGAGAAGGTGCGGATGCCGGTGACCTGGACGATCTGGAACAGCTCGGCGCGCGACTGGCCGAAGTGCTCGCACAGCGCCTTGGACATCTCCACGCCGGACTGCTCCAGCAGCTTCTTGAGCATGGGAACGCAACCGCCGCAGGAGGTTCCGGCGGACGTGCACTGCTTGATGCCGGGGATGTCGCACGCGCCCTCGGCGATGGCGCCGCAGATCGCGCCCTTGGAAACGTTGTTGCAGGAACAGATCTGGGCGTCGTCGGGCAATGCGTCGGCGCCCAGTTCCGCGCCGGCGGGCGAGATCAGCGCGGCGGGCTCGGCCGGCAGCGGCCGTCCGACCAGCGGGCGCAGCGCCGCGTAGGCGGTGGCGTCGCCGACCAGGATGCCGCCGAGCAGGATCTGCGCGTCATCGGAGACAACGAGTTTCGCGTAGGTGCCCTTCGCGGCGTCGTGCAGCACCACCGACAGCGCGCCCTCGGTGACACCGTGCGCGTCGCCGAAGCTGGCGACGTCGACACCCATCAGCTTGAGCTTGGTCGACATATCCGCGCCGGGGAATTCGCCCGCGCCGCCGAGCAATCGGTCGGCGACGATCTCCGCGGTGGTGTAGCCGGGGGCGACCAGGCCGTAGCAGGTGCCCTCGACCGCGGCGCATTCACCGATGGCCCAGATGCTCGGATCCGAGGTCTGCAGGCCGAGATCGGTGATGATGCCGCCGCGCGGGCCGACCTCGAGTCCGCTGTCGCGAGCGATCTGGTCGCGCGGGCGCACGCCGGCGGAGAAGACGACGAGCGAGGCGTCGATCACCGAGTCGTCGGACAGGCTGACCCGAATGCCGTTGCCGGCCGCGTCGATCGAGGCCGTGCCGACGCCGGTGTGCACGAACAGGCCGAGATCGGTGACCAGGCGTTCCAGGATCGCGCCGCCGCCCTCGTCCACCTGGGCGGGCATCAGCCGTTGGTTGTACTCGACCACGTGCGGCGTGAGGCCGAGCAGCCGAAGCGCGTTCGCGGCTTCGAGACCGAGCAGGCCGCCGCCGACCACCACGCCGACAGCACCGGGCCCGGCGGCCTCGGCGGCCGCCCGGATGCCGTCCAGATCGTCGATGGTGCGGTAAACGAAGCACTCCGGGCGGTCATGTCCCGGAACCGGCGGAACGAACGGGTACGAGCCCGTGGCGAGCACCAGCGCGTCGTAGGCGATGGTGTCGCCGGCCGACGTGGTGACCTTGCGGGCGTCCCGGTCGATCGTCTCGGCGCGTTGGCCGAGCCGCAGGTCGACCAGCGCGTCACCGGCGTACTCGTTGCCGGGCAGCGCCAGCGCGGCGGTGTCCCAGGCCCCCACGTACGCGGACAGGCCGACGCGGTCGTAGGCGGGCAGCCGCTCCTCGCTCAGCACGACCACCTGCCACTGCCCCACCTCGTCCCGCGAGCGCAGCGCCTCCACGAAACGGTGCCCGACCATGCCGTGGCCAACGACCACGGCGGTCTTGCGCGGGGCAGGTGCGACTGGGTGATTCGTCGGGGTGCTCAAGAAGGGCCTCCAATGATCCGGTTGGCCCCACGGTAGGAAACAGGTATTGCCGCCATGCTGCGCGCGATGACCGGAGCATCAACGGTTGCTCACGGATCGGCGAAGGCCTACGTGAGCACGGCGCTATGTTGCGCGGATGTGACGCAACGGTTTCCGCGCGTCACCAAATGCCGACCTCGCAAAAAACAGCCGGTGAGGTGTGACGCGAACAGCATGAGCGCCACCGTGCCGCCCCGCAACCCGAACGGTGAGGTCATCCGATTCGGACAACCTCACCGTCGATACCGGGCCGGCGCTCAGTTCACCAGGTGTCCTCGAGCATGCGCGGCTTGCACGCCTGCCAGGCACCGGCGAGCAACACCAGGACGGCGACACCGAGCAGGATGAACGGTGCGAGCCAGCCGTCGGTGGCCGAGTGCAGGACGCCGAACAGCAGCGGGCCGACGCAGGCGACCGCGTAGCCGACGCCCTGGGTGAAGCCGGACAGCGCGGCGGAGCCACCGGGGGTGTTGGTGCGCAGGTTGATCAGGGTCAGCGCCATCGGGAAGGTGCTCGGGCCGAGGCCGAGCAGCACCACCCAGAGGATGGGCGCGCTCATCGGGGCGACCAGCAGGCCGACGAAGGCGGCGATGAAGAAGGCCGCGCAGCCGACCACCACGGGGAACGGATTGCGGAACCGCGTGACGACCGTCGGCGCGCTGAGCGCCGCGGCCAGGCCGACCACCGCGAACAGACCGAGCATCGACCCGCCGAAGCCGGCGCTTGCTCCGGCGTCGCTGAGGATCTTGGGCAGCCAGGTGAACATCGCGTAGGTGATCAAGGAGGTCATGCCGAACATGCCCGCCATGCCCCAGGCGACCGGCGAACGCCAGACCCGGCCCGCGCGCGGCGCGTCGGTGGGCAGCGCGGTGGTGTCGTTGACGTCGCGACCGCGGCGGTCGCGCAGCACGCCGAGCCACGGCAGCACGGCGGCGAAGCCGAGCACCGACCACAGGCCGAGGGAGATCCGCCAGCCGTGCGCGTCCGCGATCGGGACCGCGATGAACGCGGGCACCACGGTGCCGAGCTGCACCATCATGATGTAGAGCGAGCTGACCACCGCGAGCCGATCGGCGAAGTAGCGCTTCACCAGCGGCGGGATCACCACGTTGCCGATGCCCATGCCCGCGAGGGCCAGGGCGGAGAAGACGAGGAGTTCGCCGGTGCCGGACAGCAACACCCGGACCAGCTGGCCGAGGCCGGCCATCAGCATGGCGACCAGGGCGGTGCGCTCGAGTCCGAGGCGGCGCACGAGCACCGGGGTGAGCAGACCGGACACCGCGAACATCGCGGTCGGGATCATGCCGAAGACGCCGACGACCGCGGTGCCGTAGCCCACGTCGTTGCCGATCCGTTCGGCCAGTGGGCTGAACGCGGTGACCGCGACGCGGAGGGTGAGCGCGGACATAACGATGGCGGCGAGAACAAGCAGACGGCCCTCCGTCAGCGCGCGCCGACGCCGCTCGACCTGCGGTGATTCCTGCTCGGTCGAGGTTTTCTGGAGGGTTGCAGTCACTGCGAAATCATAGGATGACCGGATGATAGGAGGCAATGATTTGTGATGAGCGGTACTCTATGCAAGTGCAACCAGTCCGGCGCACCAGCCTCATCGCCCAGGTCACCGAGCAGCTGCGTGCCGAAATCCGTTCCAGCCGTTGGCCCATCGGCTCCCGTATCCCTACCGAACCGGAGCTGACCGAGCTCACCGGAACGGGTCGAAACACCGTGCGGGAGGCCGTCCAGGCACTCGTGCACGCGGGGATGCTGGAGCGACGCCAAGGTTCGGGAACCTATGTGATCGCCTCCTCCGACCTCGGCGGCACACTCGGCAAGTACTTCGCCGACGCCGAAGAACGTGATGTCCTCGAACTACGCCTCGCGCTCGACACCACGGCGGCCGCGCTCGCCGCGCGCCGCCGCGACGACGGCGATATCGCGAACCTACTCCAGCTGCTCAGCGAGCGGGACAAGGCCTACAACGACGACAACCCGACCGCGATCGAGTCCGACGTCGAGTTGCACCGCGCCATCGTGGTGGCCAGCCACAACGCCGTCTATCTCGAGTTCTACGACTCGCTGCTGCCGATCATCGAACAGGTGATCCGGGCCAGGACGTTGAAATCCGACGATTCCTTCCCCGAGGAGCACGCCGAGCTGGTGCACGCCGTGATCGACGGCGATCCCCAGCGCGCGGCCGAGGCGGCCCGCTGCTTCCTCAACACGCTGATCGCCGAATATCCAGACGTGCGCTGAACCGCGCCCTGCCACCGCCCGGACGCCGAGTGAGCGACTCTCACTCGGCGTCCGTCGCGTATGTGAGTCGGAATTGCCTCGAACGTCACGCGAAGCCACGGTGCCGCAACAACCGGCCCCTACGTTGTGAAACGACCGTAGCTAGGCAACTCGACTCCGCCGGCGGCGCCAGTGCCGCGATGAGGGCCGGTCGAGTGCGAACGAGAGGACGCCGATGACTGCCATCGCAGCCGCAACCGGCACCGAGTCGGACACCGCGACTGACGCTCCATCGGACACCACCCCGGCCTTCCAGCACCAGACCCGCGGACGCTGGCTGGAGCAGTGGGAGCCGGACAACCTGAAATTCTGGGAGTCCGGCGGCGCGCAGACCGCCCGCAAGAACCTGATCTTCTCGGTGTTCGCCGAGAATCTCGGCTTCAGCATCTGGGTCATCTGGGGCACCGTGGTCACCAGCATGGGCGCGGCGGGCTTCGGCTTCCTGGCCGGGCTCGGCAAGGGCGACCCGACGGCGGTGAGCAACGCGCTGCTGTTGTCGTCCACCCCGACCCTGGTCGGTGCGGCCCTGCGCATTCCGTACACCTTCGCCATCCCGAAGTTCGGCGGGCGGGCGTTCACCGCGTTCAGCGCGGCGATGCTGCTCATCCCGACGCTCGGGCTGGTGTACTTCATCAACCAGCCAGGCACGCCCATGTGGGTGTTCATGATCCTGGCCGCGCTGGCAGGGGTCGGCGGCGGCAACTTCTCCTCGTCGATGTCGAACATCAACTTCTTCTTCCCCGAGGGCAAGAAGGGTGCGGCGCTCGGCATCAACGCGGCCGGCGGCAATCTCGGTGTGGCACAGACCCAGTTGGTGCTGCCGCTGCTGATCACCCTCGGCACGCACATCATGGCCAAGGACGCGGCGGGCTACCGGTTCGGCATCACGCTGTCGGTCCTGGTGTGGGTGCCGTTCATCCTGCTGGCGGTGTTCGGGGCGCTGCGCTACATGGACAGCATCGCGACGGCGAAGTCCGACGGGAAGTCCTACAAACTGGCGCTGACCAACCAGCACACCTGGGTGATGGCGCTGCTCTACGTCGGCACGTTCGGCTCGTTCATCGGGTTCTCCTTCGCCTTCCCGACCTTGATCAAGGCCAACTTCCCGAGCCTGGCCAGCATCGGCTGGATCAGCACCATCGGCAACCTCGCCTTCCTCGGCGCGTTCGTCGGCTCGTTCAGCCGTCCGTTCGGCGGCTGGGTGTCGGACAAGATCGGCGGCGCGAAGATCACCCTGTTCGTGTTCGGCGGCATGGCCGTCTCGGTCGGCCTGATCATGGCCTCGCTGGAGCTGAAAAGCTTTCCGCTGTACCTGATCTCGTTCCTGGTGCTGTTCGTGATGACCGGCATCGGCAACGGCTCGACCTACCGGATGATCCCGACCATCTTCAGCGCGATCTCCAAGAAGTACGCCGCCGAGCACGGCCTTGACCTCAGCGAGTCGACCGCCTCGGCCCGGCGGCAGGCGGGCGCGGCGATCGGCGTGATCGGCGCGGTGGGCGCCTCCGGCGGCTGGCTGTTGCAACAGGCGCTGCGGCTGTCCAACACGCACTATCACACGATGGCGCCGGCCTTTTGGGGTTACGCGGTGGCGTTCCTGCTGATGGGCGCGGTCACCTGGTGGTTCTACCTGCGGTCCTCGTTCGCCGTGGAGCGGGTGCCGTCGCTGGCCTACGCCAAGGTGTAACCGGCACAACGCATCACACTCGTCGGTCGTCGAAAGTCTCTGCTGCACAGGACTTTCGGCGGCCGACTTTTGCGTGCTAGAGCATCAAGCGGACCATGTCCGCCGTGCGCGCCAGACCGGGGAACGCCTCCGGCGTCGACCGCGGATGCAGGGCGTGCACGGCGAGCCGGAACATGACCGCGCGCAACAACATCTGCGGCCACTCCGGCAGATCCCGCCACCGCTCCAGCAGCCCGTCGTCGGCGCCGCCCCAGGCGAGCGCGTCCACCACGATCACCCCGGCCGCCCACGGCGCGGGCCGCCAGTACGGCGTGATGTCGGTGAGCCCGGGGGTGAACGTTCCGGCGAACAGCACCGTGCCGAACAGGTCGCCGTGCACGAGTTGCGCCGGCGTCTTGACCGGCTTGCGCAGGGTGGCCAGCTGGCCGATGAGTTCCATGCTGCGCTGCCCGTCCGGCGAATCCGCCGAGGGCAGCGTGCCGCCCGCGCGCAGGCTGCGCAGCGGCACCGCCTCCCAGGCGGCCCGGTCGGCGGCGACGAACACGTCCACGTCGACCCACGGGGCCACCGGCGGCTGCACCAGGAACCGGGGCCGCTCGAGGTGGGTGGTCGCCTGATGCAGGCGCAGGGACACCGAGACCACCTCGTCGTGGCGGGGTTCCGGGATGCCTTCCAGATAGGTGTCGGCGCGCCAGCCGGAGACCACGTAGCGGCCGTCGGTCGCGCGCACCGGGCGGGCCAGGCGTAACCCGTCCACCTTCAGCGTCTCGCGCACTTTGGCCGACCATGCCGCGCGCGCGTGATCGGCGACCGGGCTGAGCACCACGTCGCCGAACCGCCAGCCGCCTTCCCAGTCGCCCGTGGTGACCGGGGAAACCTCGCGCAGACCGAACGTGGCACGCACGTGCTCGGGGGGTTCCACAGAAGTCACGGCCGTACCGTACCGCCGGGGTGGACGCTGTACAGGACGCCGCGCCGATGTGCAACCCCGACCGCTCTGGCCGGGGTCACAGCGTGCTTCGGCGGATCAGTAGACCGGCAGCGACGGGTCGATCTGCCGCGCCCAGGCGATGACTCCGCCCTGCAGGTGCGTGGCGTCGGAGAAGCCGGCCCGCTTGAGCGCGGCCAGCGCCTCCGCCGAGCGCACACCGGTCTTGCAGTGCAACACGATCGGCCGGTTCTGCGGCAGCTCGGACAGCGCCTCGCCGGACAGGATGCGGTCCTTCGGAATGAGTTTCGCGCCCTCGATGTGCACGATGTCCCACTCCACCGGCTCGCGCACGTCGATCAGCTCGATCTCCTTGCCCGCGTCCAGCAGATCCTTCAGCTCGCGCGCGGTGACCGTCGAGTCGGCCGCGGCGGCCTGGCCCTCCTCGGACACCACCCCGCAGAAAGCCTCGTAGTCGATCAGCTCGGTGATCGGCTGGCGCTCCGGGTCGCGGCGCAGCTTGATCGTGCGGTAGTTCATGTCCAGTGCGTCGTAGACCATCAGGCGGCCGAGCAGCGGCTCACCGATCCCGGTGATCAGCTTGATCGCCTCGGTCACCATCACCGAACCGATGGACGCGCACAGCACGCCCAGCACGCCGCCCTCGGCGCAGGAGGGCACCATGCCCGGCGGCGGGGCCTCCGGGTAGAGGTCGCGGTAGTTGAGGCCGCGCCCGTCCGGTGCGTCCTCCCAGAAGACCGAGACCTGGCCCTCGAAGCGGTAGATCGAGCCCCACACGTAGGGCTTGTGCGCCAGCACCGCGGCGTCGTTGACCAGGTAGCGGGTGGCGAAGTTGTCGGTGCCGTCGACGATCAGGTCGTACTCGGCGAACAGCTCGACGGCGTTCTCCGGCTCCAGCCGGATCTTGTGCAGCCGCACGTCGATGCCGGAGTTGATCTCCAGGATGGAGTCGCGCGCGCTGTCCGCCTTCGGGCGGCCGATGTCGGACTCGCCGTGGATGATCTGGCGCTGCAGGTTGGAGGCGTCCACCTCGTCGAACTCGACGATGCCGAGCGTGCCGACACCCGCGGCGGCCAGGTAGAGCAGCGCCGGGGAGCCGAGCCCGCCCGCGCCGATCACCAGGACCTTGGCGTTTTTCAACCGCTTCTGCCCGTCCACGCCCAGGTCGGGAATGATCAGGTGGCGGCTGTAGCGGGCGACCTCGTCCTTGGTCAGCTCCGCGGCAGGCTCGACCAGCGGCGGCAGGGACTTAGGTGATGACACGTCCAGGACTCCTCGCATCGAATGGGTCGATCTCGTTGTGCAACACCCGCGACCGGACCGTTCTTCCCGACCTATCGTCGCGCACCGGATGTCGCGTCAACCGCGGGGGTACGGCCAGGGGTTGAAGCGGCAGCGCTTGCCGTCCATCGGGACGACGCCGTCCGGCTCGAGCGTGGCGATGTCGTTGTTCTTGGTGCCGAAGGTCTGCTGCATCATCACCGGGGCCAGGCCGCCGTCGGTCTCGCACGGCTGGTGCTGGTGGTAGCCGATGGCGTGGCCGACCTCGTGATTGATCTGGTACTGCCGGTAGGAACCGATGTCGCCCTCGAACGCGATCGCGCCGCGCACCCAGCGGACCTCGGAGAGCACCACCCGGCCGAGATCGGCGTTGTAGCAGGAGGAGTCGATCGGGATCTCGAAACCGCAGGCCTTGCGGCTGGATTCGCGCGAGGTGAGGGAGACGCGGAAGTCGGTGTCGCCCTGGTCGACTCGGCGGAAGGCGAACTTCTGGTCATGCGTCCAGCTCTTCGGGTTGGCCAGGGTGGACTCGATCAGCTTCGCCACCGACTCGTCCCCGCCGAATGCCGAGGTGTCCACGCCGTCTTCGACTTCCACGGTGTACTTGAACACCGAGTCGGCGCCGGTGCCCACCTGCGCGGTCGAACCAGGCACCACATGCCAACTGCCCGTGCCGGTTTCGGCGAAGCTGCCGCCCTGCGGGAGGGCGCCGGAGGGCAGGTCGGTGGGAAAGTGGCCGTCGCCGGTCGGGCCGCCGATGATGCCGTTGTTGGCGGCGCGCGGGCTCAGATGCCCGAGACCGGGCACACCGCCCACCGTGGTCGCCGGGTCGGAGCCGCGGACCGCGTCGACCACGACCAAGACGGTGACCGCGAACAGCACCGGCAGGGCATAGGCGCGCCAACCGTAGGTGGAGACGAATCGTCCTAGGGCGCTTTGCTTTTTGACGCTGCGCTCCGGACGGTCCCGGGTTCGGCCCTCGGTCGCGGCGGTGGGATCCCAACTGGCGCGCAATGGTTGATGCGAACGATCCCCTTGACCGTAGAGGCCGAGCGGATCGTAGATCTCCACGCCGTTGCGATCACGTCGCGGCGCGGTCGAATCCGGCTTTGCTTCCTGGCCTGACCTTGCCACGGGTTCCGACCCTACGGAACCGGGCGCGCCGGGGCCAGCACGGCGGCGCGAATCCCGCCCGCCGCCGGACGTCACCGGCGCATCGGCATGCCGCTCCCCGGGTCGGTCGGCGCGGAAAGTCACGAACACCAGGTTCTCACAGGGCGCGAGCGGCCCGGTCGGGCACGCCACATCCGCCGCGGGGTGCGACATTTCTCACCGCGTTCCACCAGTTCCCCGGGGCCGGTCTGCGGGCAGGCAACAACCGAGTATCGTTCTTGGGATACCCGGTGCTTACCCCTTGCCGGGGAATCAACTGGGAGAGCAGAAATGACTGACCTCGTGGACCGGATGGCGTCCCGTAGATCGTCGTCCGAGCCCGCCAAACGCGGCACCCGGCTGCCGCGCGACGAGCGTCGTCTGCAACTACTCGCGGCGGCCAGCGAAGTCTTCGTGCAGCGCGGCTATCACGCGGCCGGCATGGACGAGATCTCGCAGTGCGCCGGGGTGAGCAAGCCGGTGCTGTACCAGCACTTCACCAGCAAGCTGGAGCTGTATCTGGCCGTGCTGCAGAACTACGTGGACATGCTGGTGTCCAGCGTGCGGCAGGCGCTGCGGTCGACCACCGACAACCGCCAGCGCGTGCGCGCGGCCGTGCAGGCCTACTTCGATTTCGTGGACAACGAGATGCAGGGCTTCCGGCTCGTCTTCGAATCCGACCTGACCAGCGAGCCGCAGGTGCAGCGCCGGGTCGAGCAGGCCACCGAGGCCTGTGTGGACGCGGTCTTCGACGTAGTGGCCCACGACTCCGGCCTGGACCCGTACCGGGCGCGAATCCTCGCGGTCGGGCTGGTCGGCGCGAGCCAATTCACCGCGCGCTACTGGCTGGAGGCCGACCGGCCGATCCCGAAGGAAGAGGCGATCGACACGACCGTCTCCCTCGCCTGGGGTGGTCTGTCCCGAGTGCCGCTGCACCCGATCGACTGAGTTTAAGAACGAAGCGAGCCCCTGCATCCGATGGTTGCAGGGGCTCGTTGCTGTCGGCCCTCGGGCCGAGAAATCACACAGTCGCGAAGCCGACGCGGCCGCTGGTCACGGTGCCGATCTCGACGTAGGCGACCTTCGAGGCCTGGATCAGGAACTTGCGACCCTTGTCGTCGGTCAGGGACACGACGCCGCCGCTGCCGTTCAGCGCACCGGACACCAGCGCCTCGACCTCTTCCGGGGTCTGCGAGCTGTTGATCAAAAGCTCGCGCGGGCTATCCGAAATACCGATCTTGACCTCCACGGCCAACCTCCGAACGTAAGAGTCCTGTGCTGTCGATCCCAGGCTAGTGCAGGGCAACGCCGTGCTGGCAGACGCATGCCTGCGCCCTCAGCGAACAGGCGGACATGACGGCGCCCCGCACACCGTTGTGCGGGGCTGCGGATTGCGGTGGTCTTACTTCGGCTCGATCAGCTGGATCTCGAGCTCGATGTTGACCTTGTCGCTCAGCATGCCGGGCAGCGGGCCGCCGACGCCGAAGTCGGTGCGCTTGATCGTGCCGGTGGCGGAGAATCCGGCGTGCCGGTCGCCGGTCGCGCCGAACTCCTGCACGCCACCCCACTCGACGTCCAGGGTGACCGGCTTGGTGATGCCGCCGAGCGTGGCCTCGCCCTCGACCTCGAAGCTCTCCGCGATCTGCACCGGCTCGGTGGCGCGGAAGGTCAGCGTCGGGCGGTTCGCGGCGTCGAGGAAGTCGGCGGTGCGGATGTGCGCGTCGCGGTCGGCGTTGCCGGTGTCGAACGACTCGAGGTGGATGGTCGCGCCGAGGGTGGCGGCGCCGGACTCATCGACCACGAATTCGGTCTCGAACTTGGTGAATCCGCCGCGCACCTTGGAGATGCCGAGGTGGCGAATGGTGAAGGCCACCGACGAGTGCGCGGCGTCCAGGGTCCAGGAGCCAGGCTTGAGCGACTGGGCGGTCGTGGTGGATTCGGAGGAAGTTGTCATACCAACTACCTTTGCCGGACCGCGGTCCGTTAACCAGACCGCCGTTATCCTGGACCTGACAGGGCGAGGCTAACAGCGTGACTCCCAATCTGGGAGATTGGCAGTCACCGTCGTTCTCCGACGTCCTCAGCTCACGCTAGTACAGCGCGTGGGCGTTGGTTTCCGCGTCATCCGGGCTGGTTGACCCACACTGGCGTGCAGGTCAGTGCCTTCCCGTCGGCGGACGTTGGTGACCGGGGCTCGTGCTTCGGGCTCCCGAACCTGGGATAGATGATGCTGTTCGCCCCAGGCGGCGAGGTTGACCGCGGCATTGCGATCGCGGTCGAGTTCGTGTCCACACTCACACCGGAACACCCGGTCGATGAGAGTCAGGGTGCTGTTGCGAGTGCCGCAGTGGGAACACAGCTGGCTCGACGGATACCAGCGGTCAGCCAAAACCACTGTCCCGCCGCGCCACGCCTGCTTATAGGTGACCATGCGAGCGAATTCGGCCCAGCCCGCGTCGCTGATCGCCCGCGCCAGACACCGGTTGCGCAGCATCCCCGCGATGTTCAGGTCTTCCAGAACGAGCCGGTCGTGGGTTTTGACCAACTCGGTGGAGATCTGATGCAGAAAATGCTGACGAATACTGCGGACACGTGCATGATGACGACCCAACCGGGCCACCGCCGCACGTCTGTTGCTGGAGCCCTTCACCTTCCGCGACACCGCCCGCGCGAGACGACGCTGCTTGCCAAGCCCCGCTGCCAACGCTTTCGGCGGATCAACGATCCGGGCAACCTCACGACCGCCGCCAGTCGCGGCGACCAAGAAGGACGACAATCCTCGATCGACCCCAACCCAGCCACCGCGATCGGAGACTTCGCGCGTCGGGTGACACATGCGGGGGTGTAGCTCGGCAGCTTCGACATTCAATGACACCCACCATCGCCCGGCCCGCTGACTGATCGTGGCGAACAAGATCCTCGCCCGACCCGAACCCAGCATCCGCCGTAACCGGCGAGTGTCGTCATGGACTCTGACCGGCCCGATGCCGGGCAAGGCCACCGAACGCGCACAGCCGTTGTCACCGACCCGGATCGAGACCCGTCTGCCCTGAGAACCCTTGTTACGCAATCGGAACGAGCGGCCTGTCGTCGCTTTCTTTTTGAACCGGGGAAACCCGACCCGACGCCCCTTACGGGTGCCGCGACGTGAGTCCGACCATGCCGCCAAGGCACGCCCGCAATCGACTGCAGCTTCCTCGAACACCTGCTGGCACACCTGACTCCGCCAGACGAGCCCGGTCACTCCGACGACGACCGTACCCGCCCTATCGACGGTGAAGACTCGTCCGGCGTCCTCGGTCTTCTTCCACCGATTGAAATGATTGATCAGATCGAACCCTGACCACGGCACTGACACCGCCGGATCGGCTTTACGGGCAGTCAACGCCGACCGCACTGCGCCCAGACACTGATTGAATGCGAACCTTGCCGCCCCTGCATGACGTGACAGCACCACCTGCTGCTCGACCGTGGGGTCCAAGCAGAACCGGAATGATGTGTGCCGCACCACACCCAGCAGCATCCCATCAACCACCGACAACAACGGGGAGCGCAACAGCAGGCATCGGAAGACACGACCTAACCGACGAGGCACGATGGAACTCATGGCAGGTAAAGCATTCGCGGAATTCCTCATCGCACGGCGCGCTGAACTGCGGCCCGCCGACGTCGGGATGCCTGAGGGCAGGCGACGCCGGACGCCGGGGCTACGCCGTGAAGAAGTGGCCGTCCGGGCTGGAATGAGTGCGGACTATCTGGCTCGGCTCGAACAGGGCCGCGATACCAATCCCTCGGTCGCGGTGATCGACGCACTCGCCGACGCACTGTTGCTGCGCGGCAATGAGCGTCATCACTTCAGCCTGCTCGCCCTCGCTTCCGGCAACGAATCGCGTTGCCCAGGTAGCGAATCCGCGGAGGAGAAGATCGCCGATACGATTCAGTCGATCCTGCGCGCGTTGCAGCCGACCCCCGCGTTCGTGGTCGGCCGCCGGCTCAATGTGCTCGGCTGGAACGCGGCCTGGGCGGACTTCGTCACCCCGCTCGGCCTGCTGGACAACGAGGGCCAGCCGAACTTGGCCTGGTACACCTTCCACGATCCGGCCGCGCGCCAGGTGCTGCGGAACTGGTCCGAGGCGGCGGACATGTTCACCGCCGCGCTCTCGCGCGCCAAGCTGCGCTGGCCGGGCGACAACTCACTGCTGGAAACGATCGACGCGCTGCGCCGCCACCCGGATTTCGCGGCCCGCTGGAAGCCGCACCACGTCGGGGCGCGCGTGTCCGGGATGCTGCACATCGATCATCCGGCGCACGGCCTGGTGCAGGTTCCGTTCGAGACGCTCGAGGCCGATCGCGATCAGAGCATCATCGTGTGGCTCACCGATCAGGCCCAGGCGCAGACACACGGCCTGCGACTGGTCCGACCGACGGCCGTCAACGAATAGAAGTTCAGATGCCGAGCTTCGCCATGCGCTCGGCGTGGCTGGCCTGCATGCGCTCGAACAGCGCGGCGATGCCGTTGAGGTCGCCCGCGGCGCCGAGCACCAGTTCGGTCAGCTCGTCGCGCTGCGCCATGACGTACTGGGCCTGGGTGATGGCCTCGCCGAGCAGGCGCCGGCCCCACAGGGTGAGCCGGTCGCGTTCGGAGCGGCTGGTCGCGACCGCGCGCCGCACCTCCTCGACGACGAACTCGGAGTGGCTGGTCTCGGCGAGCACGTCGCGGACCACCTCGGCGACCTCGGGCGGCAGCGCGCCGGCGATCTCGTTGTAGAAGTCCGCGGCGATGCCGTCGCCGACGTAGAACTTCACCATCGACTCGAGCCAGGTCGAGGGGTCGGTGGACGCGTGGTAGGCGTCCAGGGCGCGCACGAACGGCGCCATCGCGTCGAAGATGTCCACGCCGCGCTCGGCCAGCGCCGATTCGAGGGCGTTGAAGTGGCCCATCTCGGCGGAGGCCATCTTCGCCACCGCAACCTTGCCGCGCAGCGACGGCGACAGCTTGGCTTCCTCGGCCAGCCGGTAGAACGCGGAGATCTCACCGTAGGCGAGCACCGCGAACAGATCTATGACGCCGGGATGATCGGCGGAGACGGAATCGGTCGACGAAACACCCAGCGCGGCAGGTGACTGTGCTCCCATGGCCCCAGCCTAGTACTCGAAAACAGTCGCGCCGCCGGGGAGCGAAAGTTGTCCGAATTCAGGCGTTCTCCCCGAGGAACTTGTCCAGATACGACCACGTCGTATCGCGGGCTTCGGGCCCGGTGAGGATGCCGAGGTGGCTGCCGGGGGCGGTCTCGTAGCGGACCGAGGCGGCGCCGGTGAGCGTGCGGGTGCCCGCCTCGACGGCGGCGGCCGCGGTGATCACGTCCGACGGACCGCCGACCAGCAGCACGGGCGCGCTCACCTGAGCCAGCTCGATGCGCCGCGTGCCCAGCCGCACGACGCCGCGGCCGATGTCGTTGTTCAGGATCAACCGGCCCCACAGCTGGTTGTAGAAGCGACCCGGATAGCCGGGCATCTCGGCCATGAAGCGGTCGATGGTTTCCATCCGGGCCAGCGTCTCGGTGCGCGCGATATTGCTCGCGACGAACCACGGGCGGGTCAGCTCGCGGTCCCAGGAGGTGACCTTGTACGCGATCCGGGTCAGCGGCGCGGGCACGCCGCCGGCCGCGCGGATCAGGGTCGAGGTGCCGATCCCGCCGGTGAGCCTGGCGACCGAGCGCAGCTGCGGGATGCCGGTCATCTTGTCGTAGTCCAGCGGGGCGCCGACCGCGGTGATCGAGCGGATCGGCAGCTCGGGATGCGCGGCCGCGGTGAGCAGCGCCAGCGTGCCGCCGAGCGACCAGCCGACCAGGTCGACCAGCTTGCCGTCGCGGTCGGCGGAGGTGCGCAGCACCGCCTCGGGCAGGATCTCGTCGATCCAGTCCTCGAAGCCCATCCGCCGGTCGCCGAAGGTGATCTCGCCGTAGTCGATCACGTACGGCGAACGACCGGTCGCCAGCAGGAACCCGGCCAGGCTCTGATCGGGGCGCAGATCGAAGCAGGTGGCAGGCGCGGCCAGCGGCGGCACCAGCAGCACCGCGGAATCCGTTGCGGCCGAGGCCGTTACGGCGGCACCGGCGCGCTGCTCGAACCGGCGCAACTGCCGGTGCGGTTCGTCCCACAGCACCGTCGACGGGGTGGGATCAGGTGCCTCGACGCCCGAACCGAAGGTCAACGCCCACGCGTTGCGGGCGGCGGTCGTGACGGTGTCCGCGATATTCACCCCGAAAATGTCTCACATATCGGTACCGGCGGTAACAGGCAAGTCCGGTTTCGCGGCTACCGCTTGCCCATGGCGAGCGGATTCGCCCGCGGCACGATGGCGGCGTGCACCCGGTCGGCCAGCGGCGCGAGCGAGGTGCGCAACTCGGTGACCGAGTCGGCGGACAGCACCGCCAGCGCGCCGTTCCAGGCCGCGTCGTCCGTGCTCGCCTCGACCCGGCCGAGCAATTCGGCGCCGCTGCCGGTCAGTGCCGGATTGACCGGTTCCCCCTCGACCACTCCCCTGGCCCGCAATTCGTCGAACGCGTCCGCCCATTCCCGCTCGGACACCCCGCGCGCCCCGCGCAACACCGATTCGGTCGCCTTGCCCGCCGCCGCCTGCATGACCATCGCCTGCCGCCCGGTCAGGCCGTGCGTCACCAGCGCCGCCACGTGCCCGTCGCCGCGATGTTCGCGCAACGCGGTGGTCAGCTGCCACAGCGCGCCCACCGGGTCCGCGGCCAGCGGTAGCGCCGCGTTCGCCGCGAACAGCGGCCTGCCGGTCGGATCGGCCTGCTCCAGCACCGGCGCGAGCAACGAGACCGCGCGGGCACACTCCGCCTCACCGGCCCCGAGGCCGCGTAGTAGTGCCGTGGATAGGTCGAGCCGGACCGCTAGACACTGCTCCGGCGTGGCCCGCGACCAGGCCCCAGGCAGCGCTTTGCGCACCATTTCCGGATGAAATCCGGCGAAGACCGCCTCCACTGTGGCGGGGGTCACCGCACCGAGCGGCGCGGCCCGAAATGCGAAGTAAGTTTGCCAGTAACCGCGCAGTCCGATCGCGACTCCTGCCTCCTTGACACCGGCCCCGAAATAGACCACGTCATGGAGTGGTTCGAGAGTCGTCCAGATTTGCCGCGCGGGATGAATTGCCATGTCGCGCAGCGTACGTCGATGAACGGCGGCGCGAGACCGGAGTTCGATTTCCGAATATGCGCCGACGGCAATTCGAGCCGCGCACAATATCACGCTACAATCGCACCGGACAACGAAAAGTTTCACTCGCTCGAGTTGCCGGATCTGTGCGTGCACCGCCCCGCGGTACCGGCATTGGCATAACGGGCAGAGGTTTCGTCGTTCAGGAAAATGTGCGCGCACCAGCTCCGCATCACCAGTGCGCCGCGCCGATGTCTCCCGAGGTAGCCGCCCAGTCGCAGCACCCGAAGACATCTCGAGCGTGGCCGGGTGAGTATCACAGGCGGAGACGTGGTCGTCGCGGGCCGACCGGTCCGCCCCACCTCGTGCGCGCGGGACGCGATTACGAGGAAGGCACGAACCTGAGCAAGATCACTGTCGAACAGGAACCCGGGGTAGCGGAGACGCTGTTGACCGCCGAACTGGACGCCACACATACCGCACCCACATTTGCCGAATTGGGCGTTCGCGACGAAATCGTCCGTGCGCTCGACGAGATCGGCATCGAACGTACTTTCGCTATTCAGGAACTCACCCTGCCGTTGGCGCTCGCCGGTGAAGATCTCATCGGACAGGCCCGCACCGGTATGGGTAAGACCTTCGGTTTCGGCGTGCCGCTGCTGCATCGCATCGCCACCGCCGACACCGGCACCACGCCGCTGGACGGCACCCCGCGCGCGTTGGTCATCGTGCCCACCCGCGAGCTGTGCATCCAGGTCACCTCCGACCTGGAGAACGCGAGCAAGTACCTGACCAATCACCAGGGCCCGCTGAAGGTCGCCTCGATCTACGGCGGCCGCCCCTACGAGTCGCAGATCGCGGCGCTGCGCACCGGCGTCGACGTGGTCGTCGGCACCCCGGGCCGGCTGCTGGACCTGGCGAACCAGAACCACCTGATCCTCGGCAAGGTCGGCGTGCTGGTGCTGGACGAGGCCGACGAGATGCTCGACCTCGGCTTCCTGCCGGACATCGAGCGCATCCTGACCATGGTCCCGGACAAGCGCCAGACCATGCTGTTCTCGGCGACCATGCCGGGCCCGATCATCACCCTGGCCCGCACGTTCCTGAGCCGCCCGACGCACATCCGGGCCGAGGAAGCGCACGAGACCGCCATCCACGAGCGCACCGCGCAGTTCGTCTACCGGGCGCACGCGCTGGACAAGAGCGAGCTGGTGGCCAAGATCCTGCAGGCCGAGGGCCGGGGCGCGACGATGATCTTCACCCGGACCAAGCGCACCGCGCAGAAGGTCGCCGACGATCTGGCCGAGCGCGGCTTCTCGGTCGGCGCCGTGCACGGTGACCTCGGGCAGATCGCCCGCGAGAAGGCGCTCAACAAGTTCCGCAAAGGCGGCATCGACGTGCTGGTCGCGACCGACGTCGCGGCCCGTGGCATCGACATCGATGACATCACCCACGTGATCAACTACCAGTGCCCCGAGGACGAGAAGACCTACGTCCACCGGATCGGCCGCACCGGCCGGGCCGGGCGCACCGGCATCGCGGTGACCCTGATCGACTGGGACGAGCTGGGCCGCTGGGCCGGCATCGACAAGGCGCTCGGCCTCGGCATGGCCGAGCCGGTGGAGACCTACTCGCGTTCGCCGCACCTGTTCGCCGAGCTCGGCATCCCCGAGGGCGTCACCGGCACGGTCCGCACGGCCAAGCCGGAGCGCGACGAGGACGCGGTCGTGGTGGAGCGCCCGGCGCGCGCCCCGCGAAAGCGCAACCGCAAGCGCACCGTGCGCGGTCAGCCGATCGACGAGTCCGAGACCAACGGCAACGGCGCGAGCAATGGCGTCGCGGACTCGGCGAACGGCAACGGCACGCACCCGGCCGAGGACGCACCGGCCGACGAGAACGGCGATCAGCCGGCCCGTCGCCGCCGCCGTCGGCGCAAGCCCGAGGGCGAGGGCGAGAACGGCACGGACAACGGTGGCGACGCCACCGCCGACGCCGCGACCGACAACGGAAACGACGACGCCGACTCGGGCGACCAGCCCGCGCGTCGCCGCCGCCGGCGGCGCAAGCCCGCCGGTGACAACGCGAACGAAGACAGTGGTAGCGCGGTAGAGCCCGCCACGGCTTCGGTCTGACCGACCGGATCCGCTACTCTCGCAACCGTGCTCGCACCCGAGCGGCGAACGCGCGCCGACGTCATCTCCGCTGCCGCGATCGCCGTACTCGTGGTGATCGCGGCGGTGGTGGTGTGGGTGCGCGGCGATGCGAACGGCACCGAGTCGGTGACCGCCAGCTCGCCCGTGCCGACCCCCGTCGCCGCCGACCAGCTGCCCACCACGCTGCGCGAGCTGTGGCACGCGCCGGACACGGCGAGCAGTAGGGCGCTGACCTCCGCGGGCGTCGCCGTCACCGGCGACGACGGCACGGTCACCGGCCACGACCCGCGCACCGGCCAGGACCTCTGGCATTACCGGCGCGACATGCCGCTCTGCGGGATCGAAGGCCAGTTCAGCACCGTGGTCGCGGTCTATCGCGACGAACGCGGTTGCAGCCAGGCCACTCTGCTGGCCGGCGAAAGCGGTGCCCGGCGCACCGCGCGCAGCAGTTACATGGATCCGTCCGTGCGGCTGTCCGTCGACGGCACCTACGTGCTGGCGCAGGGCCCGAAGCGGCTGGAGATGTGGCGCTCGGACCTGGTGCGCACCATCGAATACGGGTTCGTCGACGCGCCGGTGAACGTGAAAACCCAACCGCGCAAGGGCTGCACGCTGCTGTCCTCGGGCTCCAGCCCGTCCCGGCTCGGCGTGCTGGAACGCTGCCCCGAGGATGCCGCCGACCGGCTGACCATGCTGAACCCCGCGCCCAAGGACAACACGGTGCCGGAGGAATTCGGCTCGCACGTGCTGACCGGCGCCGGATCGGACTCCCCCGACGCGCGGGTACTCGCGGTGTCGGACAACCGAATCGTGCTCTACCTGCCCGGCGCCCCCGCCGCGGCCGGCGTGGAAGCCGCGGCGCCGCGCCTGGCGGTCTTCGACGCGACCGGCAATCCGATTGTCGTACACCAGCTTTCGGCGCCGCTCAGCGACAAGACGACGACCACCCGAATCGGTTCGGCCTACCTGGTTTTCACCGGCAACAGCGTAATCGCGTTGAACGGCAGCACCTTCGACCCGATCTGGACCGCCGCGGGCGCGCTCGGCTCACCCGGCATGATGGCGGGTCGGCTGCTCATGCCGACCGCGGGCGCGATCGCCGCCCTCGATCCCACCACCGGCGCCGAGGTCGGCCGCATCCCGGTCGAGCGCCCCGGCTACACCGGCGCGCCCATCTCGCTCGCGGTGCTCGGCACCATCGTGCTCGAGCGGCGCGGCACCGAGCTCTACGCGCTCGGCTGACGCGCGAGTACCCGGCCGGGCGGTACGGTTCGGCACGGGTGAACCATGATGGATCCATGTCAGTACTCGATGACGCTCGACTAGTGCTGCTGCGCCACGGCGAGACCAGCTGGTCGACGCAGCGCCGCCATACCGGACGCACCGACCTGCCGCTCACCGAGCACGGCGAGGAGCAGGCCAAGGCCGCGGGCCCGCTGCTGACCGCGCTGAAGTTGCGCGATCCGCTGGTGTTCGTCAGCCCCCGCCTGCGCGCGGCGCAGACCGCGGAACTGGCCGGACTCACCGACGTCACCGTCGACGAGGACCTGGCCGAGTGGGACTACGGCGACTACGAGGGCCTGACCACCCCGCAGATCCGGGAGACCGCGCCGAACTGGACCATCTGGACCGGCGCCGTGCCGGGCGGCGAATCCGAGGACCAGGTGCGGGCCAGGGCCGACCGGGTGCTCGACGCGGTGGCCCCGCGCCTGCCCGAGCGGGATATCGTGCTCGTCGGGCACGGACACTTCTCCCGGGCGCTGATCGCCCGCTGGGCCGAATTCGAGCTGCGGGAGGGCCGCCGGTTCGCCATGTCGACCGGCGCGCTGACCGTGCTCGGCTTCGAACACGACGTGCGAACCATCCTGGCGCACAACCTGGTTCCGACCGCCAATGGAGTGACACTGTGACTGCACAACTACGCCGCGCCGTCCCCGCCGACGTGCCCGGACTGGTCGGCCTCGTGCACGACCTCGCCGAATACGAGAAGGCCAGCGACGAATGCACGGTCACCACCGCGCAATTGGATACCGCCCTGTTCGGTCCCGAGCCCAAGGTCTTCGCGCACGTGGTCGAGGAGGACGGCGACCTGGTCGGCTGCGCGATCTGGTTCCTGAACTTCTCCACCTGGAACGGCGTGCACGGCATCTACCTGGAAGACCTCTACGTCAAGCCGGAGACGCGCGGCAAGGGCTACGGCAAGGCGCTGCTCGCCGCGCTGGCCAAGGAGGCCGTCGACCACGGCTACAGCCGGCTCGACTGGGCCGTGCTGACCTGGAACAAGCCGTCCATCGATTTCTACGAATCCCTCGGCGCCGCAGCCCAAGACGAGTGGGTCGGCTACCGCCTCACCGGCGAACCGCTCGGCAAGCTGGCCAAGGAAGCGCAGTAATCCCCCGACGATGACGTGGCTCGCACCGATCGAGGAGAGCTCCTGGCCGACCACGCCCGATGCGGCGATGGCGATCCAGGACGAATTACGGCCGAAGGTCGAAATAACCGGACCGGCACGGGAATTCGGCACCGTCGCCGGCATCGACTGCGCCTACTCCGAAACCGGGGCGGTCGCCGCGGCCGTCGTGGTGCTGAACGCGATCACCCTGGAAACCGTCGATTCCGCTGTCGCACACGGCACTACGGAGTTCCCTTACTTCCCCGGTCTGCTCGCGTTCCGTGAATTGCCCACGACCATGCGGGTATTGGCGCAACTCGACGCCGCACCCGACCTACTGGTCTGCGACGCACAGGGTTTGGCGCACCCGCGCCGCTTCGGCTTCGCCTGCCACCTCGGCGTGCTCACCGGCCTGCCGTCGATCGGCGTCGCCAAATCCGTCTGGGGCGACTACCGCGAACCCGCACCCGAACGCGGCGCCCGCACCGACATCACCATCGACGGCGAGGTCGTCGGCGCGGCCCTGCGCACCAGTGCCGGGGTGAAACCGGTCTTCGTCTCGATCGGCCACCGCATCGACTTGGACACCGCGTGCGCCCAGGTCCTCGCGCTCACGCCGAAATACCGGCTCCCCGAAACCACCCGGCGCGCCGACTCCCTCTGCCGGACAGCGCTCGTCGGCTAACTGTCAACGGGGCGAGACACCCGGTCAAGTCCCGTTGATCAAGGTTTCTCCGGCTCGATCGCGTAATCCTCGGCCATCCAGCGGGTGGACGCCGGCGCGAACAGCAGCACCAGCGTCGCGATGACCACCACCCCGAGCAGCGCGCCGTACACCGGCTGATGCGAATCGGTGAGCAGCGACCAGGTGACCGGCAGCAGCAGCAACTGCGCGATCACCGCGATCGCCCGCCCCCACCGCTTGCCCAGCAGCAGGCCGATGCCCGCGGCCAGCACCGCCCCGCCGAGGATGCCGAACCACGCGGCCGTGCCGTACCCGCTGGTCTTCGACTGATCGTGACCGAGTAACCCGCGCACGATCAACACCAGCGCGACGACCACCGCGACGGCGCCCTCCAGCGTCACCAGCCCGCCTGCGCCACGCACCGTCCTCGGCACGCCACCGGAAACGTCACCCTTACGTTCAGCCACCCGGCAAGCCTACGACCCGCCGTAGTCGACGTCGCCGCGACCGTTGCGGTTCAGCGGCTTTTCGGACCGGCTCCGGCGACGATTAGGCTGCGGGACGTGCGGACGCTGCTGATCGTGAATCCGAATGCCACCTCGACCACTCCGGCGACTCGGGACCTGCTGGCGCACGCGCTGGAGAGCCGCACCCAGCTGACCGTCGCGCATACCCAGCACCGCGGCCACGCCGCCGAGCTCGCGCAGTGGGCGGCCACCAACGAGATGGATCTGATCGTCGTGCACGGCGGCGACGGGACGGTCAACGAGACCATCAACGGCTTCCTGCCGCTGCCCGAGCTCAACGACGGGCAGGCCTGGCTGCCCCGGCTCGGCGTGATCCCCGGCGGCTCGGCGAACGTCTTCGCGCGGGCGCTCGGGATCTCGCCGGATCCGGTCACCGCTACCAACCAGCTCATCGATCTGCTGACCCTGGACCGGGACCGCCGGATCGGCCTCGGCCTGGCCGACGACCGGTGGTTCACCTTCAGCGCAGGCGTCGGGCTGGACGCGGACGTCTGCGAGGCGATCGACGAGAGCCGCGCCCGCGGCAAGACCGCCACCCCGGCCCGCTACCTGCGCACGACGGTGCGGCAGTTCTTCCGGGCCAAGCGCAAGGAGCCGAGTGTCCGGATCGAGGTCCCCGGGCACGAAACCATCACCGACGTGCATTACGCCTTCGTAACGAACACGACCCCCTGGACCTACCTCGACTCCACCCCGGTGCACACCAACCCCGGCACAAGGTTCGAGGACGGACTCGGCGTGTTTGCCGTGCGTTCCATGGCGGTACTGCCTACACTGCTGCTTGCCAGGCAGCTCTTGGCAGTCGACGGAAACCCCAAGTCTCGCAATTTGTTTCGCGAAGACAACGTTCCGTCCGTGCGCATCGAGACGAAGGAACCCATCGGTCTGCAAATCGATGGCGACTTTATCGGGAAGCGCAACGTGGTGGATTTCACGGCCGTGCCCGCCGTCTTGGATGTCGTGGCGCCGCGACCAGAGTGATGCACGAAACGCACGAAAAACATCGTGGTAGTGCTGCGAAAACTGGGTAGAGCGAGTACAAAGGACCGGGCAGGTTCCCCTAGCGGGGGCCGATAGAGCGTGAGCTTCCCCACGGTGCACCAGATACCTATTGACATCTACGGTGTTCGTGAAAGCATTCACAAGCAACCGTGCGGAAACATTCGAGTCGCACAAGTGAACGATCCACAAACCGTCGGCGCCATTTGCGGCGCCCAGCAAAGGAGCAGAGGAATGGACTGGCGCCACAAGGCCATCTGTCGCGACGAGGACCCCGAACTGTTTTTCCCGGTGGGTAACAGTGGTCCTGCGCTCGCGCAGATTGCCGATGCCAAGCTGGTCTGCGCTCGCTGCCCCGTTACCGCTGACTGCCTGTCCTGGGCCCTGAAGTCCGGACAGGATGCCGGCGTGTGGGGCGGTATGAGTGAAGACGAGCGCCGGGCGCTCAAGCGTCGCAACGCACGCACGCGCACCCGCACCGTCGTCTAGCAGACGATCGGATTTACCGGACCATTCAGCCCCGGTCCGGTAAACGCATTTAAGCCCGGCACCCTAGAGGTGCCGGGCTCTCTTGTACCCCAACGCATATAACGAAACGACTTACTCAACGCCCCGAGCGACGGCCCAATGGAACCCGCAGTACCGCATCGGTACCGATGTCGGCACCCGGATGCAGGCCGATCGAACCACCGAGTTCGGCGGTCACCAGGGTCCGCACGATTTGCAGGCCGAGGCGGTCGGAGGATTCCAGGCTGAAACCGGTGGGCAGGCCGCGGCCGTCGTCGCTGATGATGACGTCGAGCCAGCGCGCCGAACGCTCGGAACGGATTGTCACCGTGCCGTTCTCGCCGGAATCGAAGGCGTGCTCGATCGCGTTCTGCACCAGTTCGGTGAGCACCATCACCAGCGGCGTGGCGCGTTCGGCGGAGAACACGCCGAGCGAGCCGGCCCGGCGGACCTTGATCCGCGCGGTGTGCACGGTGGCCACGTCGGCCATGATCGGCAGCAGCCGGTCCACGACCTCGTCCAGGTCGACCTCTTCGTCCACCGACATCGACAGCATCTCGTGCACCGAGGCGATCGAGGTGACCCGGCGCACCGACTCGGTGAGCGCGACCTGCGCCTCCTCGTTCTCGGTGCGGCGTGCCTGTAACCGCAGCAGCGCGGCGACGGTCTGCAGGTTGTTCTTCACCCGGTGGTGGATCTCCCGGATGGTGGCGTCCTTGCTGAGCAGCGCCCGATCCCGGCGTTTGACCTCGGTGACATCGCGCACAAGTACTGCGGCACCGGCCAATTCGCCGTGCGGACGCAGCACCAGGGTGCGCAGCAGCACGGTCGCGCCGCGCGCCTCCACCTCCATCCGGCGCCCGGTGCGCCCGGCCAGCGCGGCCTGGATGTCGCCGACCACCTCCTGCGCGTCGAACGGATCGGTGATCAGCGAGCGGGTCAGCACCGCGAGATCCTGGCCGGCGAGGTCGGCCTGCAAGCCCATCCGGTGATAGGCGGACAACGCGTTCGGGCTGGCGTAGACGACGATGCCCTCGGTGTCGAGGCGGATGAAACCGTCACCGGCGCGCGGGCTGGAGTGCGTGGCCGCGCGGTCCTCGGTGGTAGGGAAGGTGCCGTCGGCAATCATCTGGCACAGATCGTCGGCGCATGCGACATAGGCGATTTCGAGCGTGCTGCGCACGCGGGAGCGCTGCACGTCGGTGTCGCGGCTCAGCACCGCGATCACGTCGTCGCCGCAGCGCACCGGGATGGCCTCGCGCACCGCGTGCACCGGCGTCGGGTGATAGACGCCTGCGGTTTCCACGTCGCGATCGGCGCGCACGATCTTGCCGGACATCAACGCCTCGAACACCTGCGGATGATCGGCCTGCAAGGCCAGGGTGCCGACCAGGTCCTCGTGATGCACGGTGGAGGCGGTGGTCGGCCGGCATTGCGCGACACACACGATGTCCGCGCCCGCCGCGATCGGGCCAGCGCCGACCCAGAGCTGCAGGTCGGCGAAGGACAGATCGGCGAGCAGCTGCCAATCCCCCACCACGCGCTGCAGGTGGTCCACGGCGACGCCGGGTAGGTCGGTGTGTTCGGCTAATAGCTCGCTCAGCGTCGCCATGAAGATCTACCGCTATTCGCTTCTAGGAGATGACGGCAATGAGATGCCCGGCCTTGATCGCGTCGCCCTCTTTGACGCCGATCGAGGTCACGGTGCCGCCGACCTCGGCGAGCACCGGGATCTCCATCTTCATCGACTCGAGGATCACCAGGGTGTCGCCTTCTTTGACCGTGTCGCCCTCTTTGACCACGACCTGGAAGACGACCGAAACCAGCTCGGCGAGCACTTCCTCAGCCATCTGACACCCCATTCGTTCGGTTGGTACACCGCAGCTCACCCGGCGAGTCCGGGCGATCGAGCCGCCCGGTCTGCATCCGCTGAAGGTATAGCCAACCACACGTGAAAGAATGGCCTTCAATCAGAAGGGAGACTACTCATGGGCAAGCGCGGACGTAAGAAGCGTAGTCGCAAGGGCAACGCGGCCAACCACGGCAAGCGGCCAAACGCCTGAGCGAGAGCTCGGCCGAAAAACGCAGAGCGGCACGCACTTCCGCAGGGAAGGCGTGCCGCTCAGTTGTTTTCGGGGTGACCTAGGAGTCGGCGGAGTCGATCTTGGTCTCCACCACGGTCACCGTCCGGCGAATCTCGAAGGTCAGTCGCTCGCGCAACGCGTCGGGCGCGCGGTCGCCGCCGCACTTGCGGCTGAGCAGACCCTTGATCTTCTCCTCGACGCCGTACGCCTCGATGCAGGGCGAGCAATGATCGATGTGGTGCTGCAACCGAGCACGGGTCTCGTCATTGCACTCACCGTCGAGCATCAGCCAGATATCGGTGAGTACCGCCGTGCAGTCCAGGTCCATATCGGGGTCCCGCTCCGCGTTCATGCCTCCACCTCGCTGGCGCTCGGCTCCGCCATGACCGCGTAGGCGGCTGCGCCTATGCGCTCGCTGCGCTCGCTCACTGCTTGACCTCCTGGCGTTCCCCCGAACGATTGAAACCACGTTCGCGCGCCACATCGGCGAGCAAACCCTTGAGCTGCTTGCGACCACGGTGCAGCCGGGACATCACGGTACCGATGGGGGTACCCATGATGTCGGCGATTTCCTTATATGGGAAGCCTTCGACATCCGCGTAATACACGGCCATCCGGAATTCCTCCGGAAGCTCCTGCAACGCGGCCTTGATGTCGTCGTCGGGGAGGGCGTCCAGCGCCTCGACCTCGGCCGAACGCAGACCCTGCGAGGTGTGCTCGGCGGTTGCCGCGAGCTGCCAGTCGGTGATCTCGTCGGTCGGGTACTGCGCGGGCTGGCGCTGCTTCTTGCGGTAGGAGTTGATGTAAGTGTTGGTCAGGATCCGGTACAGCCACGCGCGCAGGTTGGTGCCCTCCTTGAAGGACTTGAATCCCTGGAACGCCTTGACATAGGTCTCCTGCACCAGGTCCTCGGCGTCGGCCGGGTTCCTGGTCATCCGCAGCGCGGCACCGTAGAGCTGGTCGAGCAGCGGGAGCGCGTCCCGCTCGAACCGCTGGGCCAGCTCGGTTTCGTCGACCGCGGCACCGACACCGTCGGTCACCACGTGATCGTCGCTTGTCACACCTGTCCCTTCGATCGCCGTACCTGCCAAATCTACCGGCACTGGCAATTCGAATGAGAATCCGGCTTCCGTCGGTGACGTCTTCGTCCAGATCGGACGTTCGTCGAGCAGCACTGGCACCGACATCTCCTTCACGTCATTTACTGGGCTGATCAGTGGCGACGGCGAGACCCTCGGTCCCGTCCGTGCGCTGTGTATTCGCTTCCAACATGCGGGACACGTCCTGTGTTCCCGTGACGAAACACCAGCCGCACAATTCCGTTGCGGGCCGGGCGGGTCTCGTCGTTAAGGTCTTCGCATGGCAGGAGCCTCGACCCCGGCGATCCGCACGCTCACCCAGGCGAAGGTCGCCCATCGGGTGCACGCTTACAAGCACGATCCGCGCGCCGATTCCTACGGCACCGAGGCGGTGGACGCGCTGGCCGGCGAGTTGGGCCTGACCGCGGCCCAGATCTTCAAGACGCTGGTGCTCGAACTGTCCACCGGATCGCTCGCCGTCGCGGTGCTGCCGGTGCCGAATACGTTGTCGCTCAAGGCCGCGGCGGCCGCGCTCGGCGTGCCGAAGGCGAGCATGGCGGACAAGGCGAAGGCCGAACGGACGACCGGTTACGTGCTCGGCGGCATCTCCCCGCTCGGTCAGCGCAAACTGCTGCCGACCGTGGTCGACGACTCCGCGCTGACCTGGGATCGCGTGCTGTGCAGCGCAGGCAGGCGCGGGCTGGAGATCGAGGTGGCGCCCGCCGACCTGATCCGGCTGACCGCGGCGGTGACCGCAACTGTGAGGACCTGACAATCCACTTGATTCGACACAATCTGTGCGTCAATGGACGGGCCAGATTCGCCCGACTCGAGGATGTGATGCGAAATGCCCGCGCACCAGCGTGTACGCACCGTGATCGTCGCCCTGCTCGGCGCCTTCGCCGTCGCCCTCGGCGCGGTCACCCTGGCCGCCCCGGCGGCGGTGGCCACACCGATCGTGACCCAGGTCGACTTCCCGTTCGACGGCCTGGGCACCGACGACGCCCCGAGCACACCGAGTGCGCCGAAGGCGGACGACAAGGGTAAGAAGGCCGAAAACCTCGGCGGCACCGTCACCAACAAGGTCATCGACCTGGTCACGGGCATCGTCAAGTGCGGGCTGAATATCGCCAGCCCGGCGGTGAAGTGCTCGCTCTGAGCTAGTTCCGTGGAGCCGGGCGGTCAGAGCAGACTGATCTGCCCGGCTTCTGCTTCCGACAGCTGGTCGAGCAGTTCCGGCCCGTTGTTCTTCACGCTGTTGACCAGCGACGGCACCGGCCGCGCCACAATCCCCGCGATGGCCGCCTCGCTCGGCGTCTGCAGCAGTTCCGCCGGCGCCGGGTGGTCCGGGTCCAACCAGGCGTCCCAGTGCTCCGGCGGCATCGGCAGCGGCATCCGATCATGGATGCGGGTCAGGTCGCCGACCGCGTCGGTGGTCAGGATGGTGCAGGACAGCAGCGGTTCGCTCTGCTCCAGCGACTTGTCCCGCCAGACCGACCACAGGCCGGCCATGTACAGCCGGGAGCCGTCGGCCTGGGCCATGAAGAACGGCTGCTTGACCGCCTTGCCCTTGGCGTTCGGGTCCGGCTCGACCACCCACTCGTACCAGCCGTCCATCGGGATCAGGCAGCGCCGGTACTTCACCGCGTCGCGGAACGACGGGGTGCTGGCCGCCTTGTCGGCGCGGGCGTTGAACAGCGGTTTGCCCTTCACCGGAACGCCCGGTTCGGCGGCCTTGGTCCACAGCGGGATCAGGCCCCAGCGCATCCGGCGCAGGCGCAGCTTGGGGTCGTCGTCCTTGTGACCGTGCTCGTGCCGCTCCACCACGGTCAGGATCTGGGTGGTCGGCGCGACGTTGTAGTTGGTGAAAGTGCCCGCGCCCGCAGGGGATTCGGTTTCATCGATGGCATCCAGTTCGGCCGCCAGCCGACCCGGATCTGTCGTGGTCGCATATCGTCCGCACATATCTCGATACTTCCACCTGCCACCGACATTCTCATGGACAATTGATCCATAGCTGGTGACCATTTGAGAGTTTTGACCTACCATTCTCTCAGAGGATGGGTGGTCTGTGCCCGTCCACCGACGCATGCGCACCGACCGGCCACCGCCAGGACTATCCGGGATCGACGTCGTCCCGAGCAGCCATCCGGCAAGAGGAGAAACTCACCGTGACATCCACCGACACCAAACCGGCCGACCACGACACGGCACTCACGTCGGTCAATCCCGCCACCGGCGAGGTGATCGGCACCCATCCGATCGCGGACGACGACGCCGTGCTCGCGGCGGTGGCGAAGGCCCGCACGGCCGCCGCCACCTGGGGCGCGTTGAGCTACGACGAGCGCAAGACGCACCTGCTGCGCTGGTCGAGCCAGTTGGTCAAGGATTCCGACGAGTTCTGCAAGCTGATCCACGCGGAGAACGGCAAGCCGCTCGACGACGCGTTCCTCGAACTGATGCTCGCGCTCGAGCACATCGCCTGGGCGGCCAAGAACGCCAAGAAGGTGCTCGCGCCGAAGAAGGTCTCCCCCGGCGCGTTCATGTCCAACTTCGCCGCCCGGGTCGAGCAGCGCCCGCTCGGCGTGGTCGGCGTGATCGGCCCGTGGAACTACCCGGTCTACACCCCGAACGGCTCCATCGGCTACGCGCTCGCCGCGGGCAACACCGTCGTGTTCAAGCCCAGTGAGTTCTCCACCAGCATCGGCAATTTCCTGTCCGACGCGTTCGCCAAGGCCAACCCGGACCTGCCCGAGGGCGTGTTCATCACCGTCAACGGCTACGGCGCGACCGGCGCCGCGCTGGTCAAGGCGGGCGTCGACAAGCTCGCGTTCACCGGCTCCACCGCGACCGGCAAGCGGATCATGGCCGCCGCCGCGGAGAACCTCACCCCGGTGCTGCTCGAATGCGGCGGCAAGGACGCGGTGATCGTCGCGGGTGACGCCGACGTGAAGGCCGCCGCCGACGCGGTCGCCTGGGGCGCCACCGCGAACAGCGGCCAGACCTGCGCGGGCGTCGAGCGGGTCTACGTCGACCGGTCGGTGCGCGACGAGTTCGTCGCCGAGGTGAAGAAGATCCTGGAGAAGGTCGGCCCCGGTTCGGGCGCCGAGGCGTCCTACGGCCCGATGACCATGCCCAGCCAGGTCGACATCGTGCGCCGCCACATCGAGTCCGCGCTGAAGAACGGCGGCACCGCCGTGCTCGGCGGCCCGGAATCGGTGAAGGCGCCGTTCATCGAGCCGGTCGTGCTGGTCGACGTGGACGAGAAGTCCGAGGCGGTGCAGGAGGAGACCTTCGGCCCGACCGTCACCATCCGCACCGTCGACGGCGTGGACGAAGCGGTCGAGCTGGCCAACAGCTCCAAGTACGGGCTCTCCTCGGCGGTCTACTCGAAGAAGAACGGCCTGGAGATCGCGCGCCGCCTGCACGTCGGGGCCACCTCGGTGAACTCGGTGCTCGCCTTCGCCGCCATCCCCGGCCTGCCGTTCGGCGGCGTCGGCGATTCCGGCATCGGCCGCATCCACGGCGAGCCGGGGCTGCGCGAATTCGCCCGCCCGCACTCGATCGCGGTGCAGCGCTTCGCGATTCCCGGCATGGCCCTGCTCAGCTACTCGCGCACCCAGTCCACGATGAAGCTGCTGCGCAAGCTGGTCCCGTTCATTCACGGGCGGCACAAGTAAGCGGGAAATTCGTTGCGCCCCACAGATCTCCTCGCCGGCACACCGTAGGAACCAGCACGGTCGACCGGCAGCCGGATCTGTGGGGCGGCTGCGTTCGGGCGAATTGCATTGCATTCGGGCGACCGCCCGTGTGTCCGGTTGGGTGATGGGTGAAGATGGAACACGTGAGTTTCTGGCCAGCGCCCTATGTCGACGTCCCCGTACATGCGACCGTGACCCTGCCTGGATCGAAGTCGATCACGAACCGGGCATTGATCTTGGCCGCACTGGCCGACGGTCCGTCGACGCTGTCCGGCGCGTTGCGCAGTCGCGATACCAACCTGATGATCGCGGCACTGCGCGCGCTCGGCACGAGTATCGAGGGCGAGGCCGACACGCTGACCGTCACCCCTGCCCCGCTGCAAGGCGGCACGGTGGATTGCGGGCTCGCGGGCACCGTGATGCGCTTCCTGCCGTCGGTGGCCGCGCTGGCCGCGGGCGATGTCGCGTTCGATGGTGACGCGCAGGCCCGGGTCCGCCCGCTCAGCACCATTTTGGACGCGCTGCGCACCCTCGGCGCCGACATCGACGGCGACGCGCTGCCGTTCACCGTGCACGGCAAGGGCGCGCTGCGCGGCGGCACGGTGACCATCGATGCCTCCGGTTCCTCGCAGTTCGTGTCCGGCCTGCTGCTCTCGGCGGCCCGGTTCGACGAGGGCCTGGTCGTGCATCACGACGGCAAGGCGCTGCCCTCGATGCCGCACATCGAGATGACCGTGGAGATGCTGCGCCGCGCCGACGTGCAGGTGCAGGCGCCCGAACACAGCAAGCTGGCCCAGACCTGGCAGGTCGCGCCCGGCCCGATCCGCGCGGTGGACTGGGAGGTCGAGCCGGACCTGTCCAACGCGACGCCGTTCCTGGCCGCCGCCGCGGTCACCGGCGGCGAGGTCAAGATCCCGCACTGGCCGCGGCTGACCACCCAGCCCGGCGACGTGATCCGGGAGATCCTGGTCCGGATGGGCGCCGAGGCGCGGGTCTTCGACGGCGTGCTGACCGTGCACGGCCCCGATCGCCTGGCCGGCATCGATATCGACCTGCACGACGTCGGCGAGCTGACCCCGACCGTCGCCGCCTTGGCCGCGCTCGCCGATTCGCCGTCGCACCTGCGCGGCATCGCGCACCTGCGCGGGCACGAGACCGACCGGCTGGCCGCGCTGTCCACCGAGATCAACCGGCTCGGCGGCAAGGTCACCGAGACCGAGGACGGCCTGGAGATCGAGCCCGCCGAATTGCACAGTGGCCGTTGGCATTCCTACGCCGACCACCGAATGGCAACGGCCGGAGCGATTCTCGGCCTGCGAGTGCCGGGCATCGAGATCGAGGACATCGGCACCACGGCCAAGACCCTGCCGAATTTCGTTGCGCTGTGGGAGCGGATGCTCGATCCGACGCTCTCCGATCAAGGGGCGGCGCACTGAGAAAGCGCGAGTACGACGAGACCGACGTCCGGGTACGCCCGGGCAAGAGTTCGCGTCCGCGCACGAAAACCCGTCCGCAGCACAATGATGCGGAATCCGCCATGGTGGTGTCGGTGGACCGCGGCCGCTGGGGCTGTGTGCTCGGCGACGATCCGGACCGGCACATCGTCGCCATGCGCGCCAGGGAACTCGGCCGCACCCCGATCGTGGTCGGCGATCAGGTGGACGTGGTCGGCGATCTGTCCGGCCGGCCGGACTCGCTGGCCCGCATCGTGCGGGTCACCGAACGCCGAACGGTGTTGCGGCGCACCGCCGATGACACCGATCCGTTCGAGCGGATCGTGGTCGGCAATGCCGAGCAGCTGTTCATGGTGGTCGCGCTGGCCGACCCGCCGCCGCGCACCGGATTCGTCGAGCGCTGCATGGTCGCCGCGTACGCCGGCGGGCTGCATCCGGTGCTGTGCCTGACCAAGCACGATCTGGACGCCGAGTCCGAATTCGCTTCCGCCTTCGAGGATCTCGACCTCACCATCGTCTACGGCGGGGTCGACGATCCGCTCGACCCGGTGCTCGAATTGCTCACCGGTCGACTCACCGCGTTCATCGGCCACTCCGGTGTCGGCAAGTCGACCTTGGTGAATCGTCTTGTGCCGGATGCGTATCGGGCCGTCGGCGAGGTGTCCGGCGTCGGCAAGGGCAAGCACACCTCCACCCAATCCGTCGCGCTACCGCTGCCCGGCGGCGGGTGGGTCATCGATACGCCGGGCATCCGGTCTTTCGGCCTGGCCCACATCACCCCCGACGACGTGGTCGCCGCGTTCAGCGATCTCGCCGCCGCCATCGAGGACTGCCCGCGCGGCTGCACGCACCTGGGCCCGCCCGCCGACCCCGAGTGCGCACTGGACAAACTGCCGGGCAAGGAACGCCGAGTGGCCGCCATTCGCCTGCTGCTCACCGCGCTGAACTCCAACGAGCACTGGCAGAACAACAGCGGCCCCCGGCCCGTCGACTAGCTGATCACGGCTGGGGACTTTCCCCACTGGCGTTCGATGCCGCGGTGGATCGGTCCTGCCCGTCGGGCTGACCTGGGGTGAACGGCCACTCCTCGAACCAGGTGCAGCGGCCGTCGTCGTCGAAGCGCAGCACCCATAGGTCGCGCCAGCGCGCGGGCTGGTCCGGGTATTCGACCTCCGCCCGGACCACGGCGGTAAGCCCGTCCACGGCAACGACTTCGGGCTCCATGGTGAACGACTCGTCCGGGCTGTCGCGTCCGGTCTCCCAGAACTTCGCCAGCGCCGGTAATCCCGTGAGCGGTTCCGCCCAGGGCGAGACCTGATATCCGATTCCGGGGGCGAAGAGGTCGCCTAGCTTGTCGGTGCCCGGCGCTCGCCAGGCCCGCTCGTATTCGCCGACCCACGCCTCAACTGTGCTGCGGTCCACGACGGGCAAAGCTACGCCTGTTCTGGAACCTACGGGCGAGTTCCCGCCCAAAGACGACCCCACCCGGCCCCGAACACAACAGCGCCCGAGGACCGGTAGTCCTCGGGCGCTGCCACTTCACATCTCAGTGCCGGCGACGCGGCTTCGGCGCGCGCTTGGGCTTCTCCTGCGCGCGGGCGGCCTCGCGGCGCTCGCGGCGGGTGGTGCCGTCGCCGTACTCCTCGGCGTCGCTGTGCACCTCGCGATGCCCACCCTCGTCCGGTCCCGAGTAGCTCAGGCCACGCCGGGCGGAGTCGTCGATTCCCTTGGCGCGCAACGCCGCCGGGGCGGCGCCGCTGCCGTTGGGCAGGGGCGCCTCGTCGGTGGGCAGCGGGCGCGGCGCGGCCATCGCACCGACCGGCGAACGCAGGCCCTGATCGACCGAGACGCCTTCCGGCTGCGGCTGCTGCACCTCGACCTGCAGGTTGAACAGGAAGCCGACCGACTCTTCCTTCAGGCCCTCGAGCATCGCCGAGAACATGTCGAAGCCCTCGCGCTGGTACTCGACCAGCGGGTCGCGCTGCGCCATCGCCCGCAGACCGATGCCCTCCTTGAGGTAGTCCATCTCGTAGAGGTGCTCGCGCCACTTGCGGTCGAGCACCGACAGCAGCACCTGCCGTTCGAGATTGCGCATGCTGCCCTGGCCGGCCAGCCCGTCGATCTCGGCCTCGCGCCGCTCGTAGGCCTCGTGCGCGTCGTCCAGCAGCGCCTCGAGCAGTTCCTCGCGGCTCAGGTCGCCGGCCTCGCCGACCGCGGTCTCGCCGGTCAGATCCTTGTAGCTGACCTTCACCGGGTACAGCGTCTTGAGCGCCGTCCACAGCTTGTCCAGATCCCAGTCCTCGACGTAGCCCTCGGCGGTCGCGCCGTTGACGTATGCGGTGACCACGTCCGTGATCATGCTCTGGACCTGGCCCTCCATGTCCTCGCCGCGCAGGATCCGATTGCGCTCGCCGTAGATGATGGTGCGCTGCTGGTTCATCACCTCGTCGTACTTGAGCACGTTCTTGCGGATCTCGAAGTTCTGCTGCTCGACCTGGGTCTGCGCGCTCTTGATCGCCTTGGAGACCATCTTGGCCTCGATCGGCACATCGTCGGGCAGGTTGAGCCGGGTCATGATCGCCTCGAGCGCGGCGCCGTTGAACCGGCGCATCAGCTCGTCGCCCAGCGACAGGTAGAACCGCGACTCGCCGGGGTCACCCTGGCGGCCGGAACGACCACGCAGCTGGTTGTCGATGCGCCGCGACTCGTGCCGCTCGGTGCCGAGCACGTAGAGCCCGCCGGCGTCGCGCACGATCTCCGCGTCCGCCGAGGTCTGCGCCTTGACCTGCTCCAGCGTCGGCAGCCAGGCCTGCTGGTAGGCGTCCGGCGTCTCGACCGGGTCCAGGCCCTCGCGGCGCAGGATGAGGTCGGCGATGATGTCCGGGTTGCCGCCGAGCACGACGTCGGTACCACGACCGGCCATGTTGGTCGCCACGGTCACCGCGCCCGGCCGACCGGCCTCGGCGATGATCTCGGCTTCCTTCTCGTGGAACTTCGCGTTCAGCACGGTGTGCGCGATGCCGCGCTTGGTGAACTGCTTGGACAGGTACTCCGAGCGCTCGACGCTGGTGGTACCGATCAGCACCGGCTGGTCGCGCTGGTGCCGCTCGGTGACGTCGTCGACCACGGCCGCGAACTTGGCCTCTTCGGTCTTGTAGATCAGGTCGGACTGATCCGCGCGAACCATCGGCCGGTTCGTCGGGATCGGGACCACGCCGAGGCTGTAGATCTGGTGCAACTCGGCCGCCTCGGTCTCGGCGGTACCGGTCATGCCGGACAGCTTGTCGTAGAGGCGGAAGTAATTCTGCAGGGTGATCGTGGCCAGGGTCTGGTTCTCCGGCTGGATCTCCACCCCCTCTTTGGCCTCGATCGCCTGGTGCATGCCCTCGTTGTAGCGGCGACCGACCAGGATGCGGCCGGTGAACTCGTCGACGATGATCACCTCGCCGTCGCGGACGATGTAGTCCTTGTCGCGCGAGTACAGCTCCTTGGCCTTGATCGCGTTGTTCACGTAGCTGACCAGCGGCGAGTTGGCGGCCTCGTAGAGGTTGTCGATGCCGAGCTGGTCCTCGATGAACTCGACGCCTGCCTCGTGCACGCCGATGGTGCGCTTCTTGATGTCGACCTCGTAGTGCAGGTCCTTCTTCAACAGCGGGGCGATGCGGGCGAATTCGGCGTACCACTTGCTGGACGCGTCGGCCGGGCCGGAGATGATCAGCGGCGTACGCGCCTCGTCGATCAGGATCGAGTCGACCTCGTCGACCACGGCGAAGTTGTGCCCGCGCTGGACCAGATCGTCGAGCGAGTGGGTCATGTTGTCGCGCAGGTAGTCGAAGCCGAACTCGTTGTTCGTGCCGTAGGTGATGTCGGCGCCGTAGGCCACCCTGCGCTGCGCGGGCGTCATGCCGCCCAGAATCGCGCCGACCTCGAGCCCGAGGAAGCGGTGCACGCGGCCCATCCACTCGGAGTCGCGCTTGGCCAGGTAGTCGTTGGTGGTGACGATGTGCACGCCGTCGCCGCTGATCGCGTTGAGGAACGCGGGCAGCACCGAGGTGAGCGTCTTGCCCTCACCGGTCTTCATCTCGGCGATGTTGCCGGTGTGCAGCGCCGCGCCGCCCATGATCTGCACCTTGTAGTGCTTCTGGTTCAGCACTCGCCAGGACGCCTCGCGCGCGACCGCGAAGGCCTCGGCCATCAGCGCGCCGAGCGGGTCCGCGTGGCCGTCCTCGACCATGTCCGAGTAGCGCTCGCGGAACTCGTCGGTCTTGCCGCGCAGCTCGTCGTCGGTGAGTAGCTCGTACTCCGACTCGAGGTCGAGAACCTGATCGGCGAAGTTGGCGAGCCGCTTGACCATGCGACCCTCACCAATCCGTAGCAACCTCGTCAGTGTCAGCGCAGGCACGGGTCTCGTCAGTCCTCTGGTCGGTGTGTCATTTCGTGTCGTCGGCGCCGGGCCGAGGGGTGGACGCACGGCCGGCGTGCGGGGTTCGCGCTCCGAGTGCGGAATCCGCTGCACGCCCCATGGTAATGCGGTACCCCGCCGGGTCGTCCGCCCTGGTACTCACAGTACGCGGAACGCGCTCAGCTGCCAGCCTGTGCGGTGCAGCACCACGCACGCGGCGAGGGCGAACACCCGATTCCCGCGTTGATAACTGCCATAGACCTCGGCCGTGTTCGGCCCGGTCAGCTCGACCCCGAGCTTGGTCAGCAGGGCCGGGCCGAGGCCGTGGCCGGGCGGCGCGGACCGGGCGAGCGTTTCGATGGCGGCCAGCACCGAAGGGGCCACCAGCCGGCGCAGCTGGACCACCGGGCGCCGCCCGTCCAGCGCCTCCAAGACGAGGCGCAGCGAACTTTCGGCGAATCGACTTGCCGCGGAACCTGTTTCGCCATCGGTGCCGTACGATGTAAGGCGTCCGTCGTGCCGGGTGCGGCGCTGTGCCGCCCGATTGGTCGACCCGCTATGTGCCGGCATGCGACGGCAGGGCAGCGCGGCTCGTGGCGACAACGCCTCCGGCCGCGCGCGAACCGGCCGATCGCCGTCCAGCGGCGGCTCGCTGCGCGGAGCGGGCGAAAGCGATGGTCGTCGGCTGTGCATCCGGTGTCCCCCTGTGATCGAATCGAGTTCCCCGTGCTCGAGTCGAACAGCTTGCCACGACCGCCGGGACGGGTAAAGGGGAACGCCGATTTCACCGGATACGCCACAGCGGAGCAGCTGAATCCCTGTGGCGACAGCACAATAGGCGTGAGGCGGCATCGAAAAAGGAGCACCGGGCAGCGTGATCACGAGACTGACGCCGCAGGACGCGTCGTTCTATCGGCTCGAGTCGAGCAGCAATCCGATCCACATCGGCTCCCTCGCGATCCTCCGGAATACCGAGCCGGGCAGCGGCGCCGCCGACCCGGCCCTCGACTACGACCGGCTGGTCGACCTGGTCGACGCCCGGCTCTCGCTGGTCCCCCGCTATCGGCGCAAAGTGCGCGAGATCCCGTTCGCCCTCGGCCGGCCGGTGTGGGTGGAGGACAGCCAGTTCGACGTCACCTATCACATCCGCCGCTCCGCGCTGCCGACGCCGGGCACCGACGAGCAACTGCACGAACTGGTGGCCAGGCTGGCCTCCCGGCCGCTGGATCAGACCCGGCCGCTGTGGGAGATGTACCTGATCGAGGGTCTGTCCGACGGCCGCTGCGCGATCTTCACCAAGACCCATTCGGCGCTGGTCGACGGGGACACCGCGCTGGAGATCGGCCACGTGATCCTGGACAACGGCCCGGCGCCGCGCGAACTCGCCGACGACGCCTGGCTCGCGCCCCGCGAACCCAACGAGGCGGAACTGCTGATCGGCGCGCTGACCCACCTGGCCGCCCAGCCGCGCGAGGCCATCGAGGTGGCCCGGCGGGCCAGCGGGCACGCGTTCGCGGTGATCGGCGCCGCGGGCCGGGCGATGGACTCGGTGGTCTCCGCGGTGCGCGCCGCGACGACCGGCGCGCCGGACAGCCCCCTGAACGCGCGCACCTCGCGCAACCGCCGCTTCGACGTGGTGCGCACCGAACTCGAGGACTACCGCAAGATCCGCAAGCGCTTCGACTGCTCGATCAACGACGTCATCCTCGCGGTGGTCACCGGCGCGCTGCGCAACTGGCTGCTCTCCCGCGGCGAGGGCCTGACCGAATCGACCACGCTGCGCGCCGTGGTGCCGATGTCGGTGTATGTCGAAGGGGCGGACGGGGATCAGCTGAAACCGGCCAGCGAGGTGTCCTCGTTCCTGATCGATCTGCCGGTCGGCGAGCCCAATCCGGTGATGCGGCTGTCGCACATCGCGCACGCCACCGAGGCCAACGGCAGGCAGCATCGCGGGGTCCGCGCGCGCACGCTGGTACATCTGGCCGGGTTCGCTCCGGCGAGCCTGCATGCCATGAGCGTGCGTGCGGCGAGTACCTTCGCAGAACACACTTTCAATCTGGTGATCACCAACGCACCGGGTCCGCAGACCCCGATGTTCATCGGCGGCGCGCGGATGCTGGAGATGTATCCGGTGTCGCCGCTGCTGCGTAATCAGGCCTCGAGCATCGGGATCACGTCCTATGACGGACGCGTTTTCTACGGACTCAACGCCGACCGCGACGCGATGGCGGACATCGGCGTGCTGGCCGCGTCGGTGCGCGATTCCATGGAGGAGATGCTCGGTGCCTGCGTCTGATCAGGAGAAAATGCGGGTCTACATCCCCGCGACGGTGCCGATGCTGCGCGAGCTCGTCACCAACCGGGAGCTGGGCCCGATCGGCGGCACCGCGTTCGCGGTGACCCCGGCGCTGCGCGAGGCGTACGCCTCCGGCGACGACGAGGAGCTGGCCGAGGTGGCGATGGGCGAGGCCGCCCGCGCCTCGCTGCGCCTGCTCGCCGCCGAACGCGACGACGCCGACGACTCGGCCGAGGACGCCGAGCCGGCCGCGACCGGCCGGCCGGTCTACCGGCGCGCGGTGATCGCCGCGGACGTGACCGGCGCGAAGCTGCGCCCCGACCTCGACGACGCGGTGGTCAAGCTGGCCGGGCCGATCAGCTACGACCAGATCGGCTGCGTGCACGTCGACCTGGCCGAGGCCGAGCCCGAGGTGGCCAAGGCGGTCGACGTGGTGGACGCCGCCGACCTCGGCGACACCGACGCCGAGTTCGTGCTCGGCGACGCCGAGGACCACCAGCTGGCCTGGTACGCCGCGCAGGAACTGCCGTTCCTGCTCGAACTGCTCTGACGTTCCCTTATCGCCCGGACGTGGTGACGGACGGTCGTTCGCCCGGGATGATAAGGGTGACGGCCACGACACGTCAGCTAACCTACGATGCCGTAACCTGGCTGTTGCGTGGGCAGCGCATCCGACGAACAGGAAGACGAACGGCAGCGATGAGCTCGAAAAATGGGGGATTCTCCGTGCGGGGCGTGCGGGAGTGGCTGGAGGCTCCGGCCGCCGCGGTCGCCGAACGCGGCGGCAGGCTGAACGTGCTGCGCGGGGCCGTGGCCCGGGTCACCACCCCGCTGCTGCCCGACGATTATCTACACCTGGCCAACCCCCTGTGGTCGGCCCGCGAGCTGCGCGGTCGCATCGTCGACGTGCGCAAGGAGACCGCGGATTCGGCCACCCTGGTGATCAAGCCGGGCTGGGGCTTCGACTTCAAATACGAGCCGGGCCAGTACATCGGCATCGGCGTGCTGATCGACGGCCGCTGGCACTGGCGGTCCTATTCGCTGACCTGCCCGCCGAACTGGTCGGATCCGGAGGCCGGCGGCAAGCGGGTCATCTCGATCGCGGTGAAGGCGATGCCGGAGGGCTTCCTGTCCAGTCACCTGGTCAGCGGCGTCCCGGTCGGCACGGTGGTGCGGCTGGCCGCGCCGCAGGGTGGTTTCGTGCTGCCCTACCCGCCGCCGGAGAAGGTGCTGTTCCTCACCGCGGGCAGCGGCATCACCCCGGTGCTGGCGATGCTGCGCTCGATGGACCGGCGCGACCTGGTCACCGATGTGCAGCACCTGCATTCCGCGCGCACCGCCGAGGACGTGATGTTCGGCGCCGAGCTGCGCGACCTGCACGACCGGCATCCGAGTTTCACCTCGCACCTGAACCTGACCGGCGAGCACGGCAAGTTCGCGCTGGCCGGCCTGGATGAGAAGTTCCCGGACTGGCGCGAGCGGCAGACCTGGGCCTGCGGCCCGGCCGCGATGCTGGACGAGATCGAGCATCACTGGCGGGACGCGGGCATCGCGGACCGGCTGCACATCGAGCGGTTCGAGATCGAGCGCGGCGCGGTCGGCGAGGGCGGCACGGTCACCTTCGGCAAGACCGGGCGCACCGCCGAGATCGACGGCGCGACCAGCCTGCTGGAGGCGGGCGAGGCCGCGGGCGTGCAGATGCCGTTCGGCTGCCGCATGGGCATCTGCCAGACCTGCGTCGTGACCCTGAGTTCCGGGCATGTGCGCGATCTGCGCAACGGTGACGAGCATCGCGAAGGCGACAAGGTGCAGACCTGCATCTCCGCCGCGGCGGGCGACTGCACCCTGGACGTCTGAGCGCGCGCCGGGCCTCGGCCCCGGACGCCGCCGACTTTCTTTGGGTACCCTCAAATCAAATTGAGCAGCGAAAGGACTCCCGGTGGCAATCACCGATATTCAGGCGTTCGCCCACCTGACTGCGGCAGACATCGAAACCCTGGGGCAGGAGCTCGATTCGATCCGGCGCTCGGTGGAGCAGTCGCGCGGCGAGCGTGACGCGAAATACATCCGCCGCACCATCGCCGCGCAGCGCGCGCTCGAGGTGGCCGGTCGCGCGGTGCTGTTCGGCAGCCGCAACCGGTGGGCCTGGCTCACCGGCACCGCGTTGCTCTCGGTCGCCAAGATCGTGGAGAACATGGAGCTCGGGCACAACATCAGCCACGGGCAGTGGGACTGGATGAACGACCCGGAGATCCACTCCAGCAGCTGGGAGTGGGATCAGACCGGGCCCTCGTCGCAGTGGCGGCGCGCGCACAACTACTCCCACCACACCTATACCAACGTGCTCGGCAAGGACGAGGACCTCGGCTTCGGCATCCTGCGGATGACCCGTGACGAGACCTGGCGCCCGATCCACCTGGTGCAGCCGTTCGCGAACCTGCTGCTCGCCGCCACCTTCGAGTGGGGCATCGCGATTCACGACTGGAGCATCGAGAAGGAACTGTCCGACACCCCGAAGGGGCTGATGACCGAGCCGAACCGCGAGTTCGGCCGCAAGATCGCCCGTCAGGTGGCCAAGGACTTCCTGTTCTACCCGGCGCTCACCGGCCCGGCGTTCATGTCCACGCTGAAGGCGAACGCCACCGCCAACCTGGTGCGCAACCTGTGGGCCTACGCGGTGATCTTCTGCGGCCACTTTCCGGACGGCGCCGAGAAATTCACCATCGAACAGCTCGAGGGCGAGACCAGCGGCGAGTGGTACCTGCGGCAGATGCTCGGCAGTGCCAACTTCAAGGCCGGGCCCGCGATGGCGTTCATGAGCGGCAACCTCTGCTACCAGATCGAGCACCACCTGTTCCCCGACCTGCCGAGCAACCGGTACTCGGAGGTCGCGGTGCGGGTGCGCGAACTGTGCGACAAGTACGACCTGCCCTACACCACCGGCTCGCTCGGCAAGCAGTACCTGCTCGCCTTCCGCACCATCCACAAGCTCGCGCTGCCGGACCGTTTCCTGAAGGCCACCGCGGACAACGCGCCGGAGACCTCCTCGGAACGCAAGTTCGCCGGCATCACCCTGCCGTCGCTGCCGAGTTCGGACACCGCGAGCTGGCTCGGCGTCGACCCGGAGACCGGGCAGCGGCGCGGGCTGCGCTCGGCGATGCGCGAGGCCAAGGTGGTGCTCAAGGAGAAGGCGCGGCAGGAAAAGGAAATGCTGCGCGAGGCCAAGCGCGCGCTGCGCGAGAAGGCCGAGCACGAGAAGGAAGCGCTGCGCGAGGCGACGGTGGCGTTGCAGGAGCGGGCGCGCACCGAGCAGGCGTCGTTGCGCCGCAAGGCCGTTCGGCAGCGGGCGTCGTTGCGCACCCGCCGGCGGCGTTGAGCCGGAGGCCGGTACTCGGCTGAGTACCGGCCCGGACGGTCAACCGATCACCAGCGCACCTTCAGGTCGCTGACCACCGCAGCATGGTCGGAGTAGAACACTCCCGGCCCGTGGCGGCGCAGGCGCTGATCGACGATGCGTGCCTCCCGCGTCTCGACCTTGCCCTTGGCGAAGAGGAAGTCGATCCGCTGATCGGTGAGCAGCTTCTCCGTCGGCAGCGGACTCCAGGTCCGGCCGGGGACCGCGCAGACATCCGGGTTGGCGGCGCGGAAGGTGTCCACGAAACCCGCGTCGGTGACGGCCTTGGTGGCGGTCAGCGGGTAGCTCAGCCCGAAGTGGTTCGGGCAGTTCGCCTGGGCCGGCGTCCAGTCCGCGCCGGGCAGCGTGTTGAAGTCCCCGCCGAGCAGCGCCGGCGCGCTGTTGCCGTCGAGCATCCGCGGAATCTGGTTGTTCACTATGTCGGTGATGTACTGCGTCTGCGCCCGCTCGGCCTGCACCACGGCGGCCACCGAGTTGCGCGGTTCGCGGCCGTCGCGGCGATCGATCGCGTTCTCGTCGATCAGGTAGCCGTCCCATGGATCGGTGTAGGTCAGCCAGGTGGCGAACAGATTCAGTTCACCGTCGTGCGGCACCCGCACCCGGACGCCGCCGAGGTTGAAGTCGCTCACCGGGCCGCCCTGCGGCTTCGGGTAGGTCGCGACGACGTCGTACTTGGTGAAGATCCACAGGTTGTCCTGTCCGGCCGGGCGATCGGTGATCTTGACGCCGGTGTAGCGGCCGTTGCGCGCGCGGCGGGTCAGCGCGTCGGTGATGGTCTCGCCGGAACCATAGGTCTCCACGGCGAAGAACACGTCCGGCTTGATCTCGATCACCTGGTCGATCAGGTCGTTCAGATTGTCCGGCGTGGGCTCACGGCCACCGTGCAGGATGTTCCAGGTCAGCACGCGCACGCGTGCATGGTCGTCGGCCTGCGCCAGCGGCGCGGCCCCCACCAGCGCGGTGCTCGCGAGCAGAACAGCCGTGAGCAACGCCTTGGATAATCGCATGGTCGAACTCCATTCGTCAGGGACGCTGGAAGTTAGGTGAATCTTCGGAACGGCACGTGTCGATCTGGCAAAAGTTCGACAAAGTGGCTGTTTGACCGGATATCCCCAGTGCGAATGGGGAGCCGATCCGGGCTCGCGTGCGGTCCGGACGAATCCGTCGCTACGAGTTGCGCGCGACCGCCGGGCAGAGCAAGATGAGCGCGGGCACGGACAGGGTTCGGCACGCCGGAATTCCGTGCGGGAGAAGGCTTTACGCCGTAACGTCGATGCGAACGGCCTAGCATCGAATGATCGTGAACGCAATGGGAGATTTGCCATATCCGCGTTCAGGTCCGCGTAACCTACGGTCTCGTAACTTACGGTACTGTAACCGCCATGGCGATCTCGGATGTCAAGGAATACGCACATCTCACCGAGGCCGACGTGGAAGCACTCGGCGCGGAATTCGACGCGATCCGGCGGGATATCGAAGCCTCGCGCGGTGCGCGCGACGCGCGGTACATCCGCAACGTGATCCGTCTGCAACGCGCACTCGAGATCAGCGGCCGCGGCGTGCTGTTCGCCAGCTTCTTACCGCCGGCCTGGCTGGCCGGCGTCGCCCTGCTCGGCACCGCCAAGATCATCGAGAACATGGAGATCGGGCACAACGCCATGCACGGACAGTGGGACTGGATGAACGATCCGGAAATCCACTCCAGCACCTGGGAATGGGATAACGCGGGCGCGGCCAAGCACTGGAAGCACACGCACAACTACCTGCACCACAAGTACACCAACGTGCTCGGCATGGACGACGACATCGGCTACGGCCTGCTGCGCGTCACCCGGGACCAGCGGTGGAAGCCGTTCAACCTGGGCAACCCGGTCTACAACCTGGTGCTGCAGCTGCTGTTCGAATACGGCGTCGCGATCCAGCACATGGAGCTGGGCAAGCTGGCCGCGGGCCGGTTCAAGCCGGGCACCCCGGAGCGGGCCGACTTCGAGCGCAAGCGCACCGAGGCGCTCACCAAGATGGGCAAGCAGGTGGTCAAGGACTACGTGATCTTCCCGGCGCTCACCGGCCCCGCCTTCTTCTCCACGCTGACCGCCAACCTCGCCGCGAACGCGATCCGCAACGTGTGGTCCAACGCGGTGATCTTCTGCGGTCACTTCCCCGACGGCGCGGAGAAGTTCACCAAGGCCGACATCGACGGCGAGACCAAGGGCCAGTGGTACCTGCGCCAGATGCTCGGCAGTGCCAACATCTCCGGCGGCCCGATCACCCACTTCATGACCGGCAACCTGAGCCACCAGATCGAGCACCACCTGTTCCCCGACCTGCCGAGCAACCGGTACGCCGAGATCGCGGTGAAGGTCAGGGAACTCGCCGAGAAGTACGACCTGCCCTACACCACCGGCTCGCTGCCGGTGCAGTACTTCAAGGCCTGGCGCACCATCCTCAAGCTGTCGCTGCCGAACAAGTACCTGCGCGACACCGCCGACGACGCCCCCGAGACCGCCTCGGAGCGCAAGTTCGCCGGCGCCACCACCCCGGTCATCGACCCGGAGACCGGCAAGCGCCGCGGCCTGCGCACCGCACTCGCCGAGGGCCGCAAGCGCCTCACCCGCCGCCCCGCCCCCGTCGCACGCGCATTGCAACTCACGAAATAAGGCAGTCGGCCCGGATTCGCCGATCCGGGCCGCTCAGGAATGTGCGCCCTATTCGATGGATTCGAATCGACGTCCCGCACATTTCGCTGAAACATGGCACTGCCCAACAAATCTCGTGAATTCCACCCTGGCCGACGGCACCGCGTCCTGATAAATTGGGAAGCGGTTCCGGCGTCATGGGAGGACCCGGACCATTCGTAATGGGAGGGATTCACATGTTTCGTACGGTTTTCTGTGCCTGCGCCGCGGTCGCCATCGGGCTGGGCGCCGCCGGCGTCGCGTCCGCCTTCAACGGGCAATACTTCAACGGTCCCAACGCCTACTGGGATTGCAGCAGGCAGATGGATCAGGACCTGACGGACAACCCGGGTCTGCAAAGCGTCAGCTGCAAGTCCGATGGCAACGGCGGCTACACCGTGACGTTCGAGCAATGGAAGTAACGTCTTCTCTGCCTGTGCCGCCGCAGCGACCATCGGCCTCGGGGCGACCGGAGTGGCGTCGGCCTACGACGGACAGGTCTACTCCGGCCCGGATGCCGAGTGGGACTGCGCCCGGCAGCTGGAAAAGGATCTGGTCAGCACCCACGACCTGATGAGCGGTACCTGCGATCGCGACAGCAACGGCAACGTCGTCGAGCATTACCGGCAGTGGCGGCGCTGACATCCTGACCAGTGCGGGCGGCAGAATCTGTCGTCCGCACTGTCGTGTCCGGGCCGCGGGTCGCCGCCGGTGCGCGACTTGGTTGACTGACCGCATGTGTGCTGCTGAGCTGAGCGTTTACGAGGCAATCCGGACCCGGCGGGATGTGCGGGCCGAGTTCACCGGGGAGCCGGTGGACGACGCGACGCTGTGGCGGATGCTGGAGGCGGCGCATCGGGCGCCGAGCGTCGGGAATTCGCAGCCGTGGGATTTCGTGGTGGTGCGCGACCCGAGCACGCTGCGCAAGTTCGCCGATCATGTGGCGGACAAGCGGGTCGAGTTCCGGGCGGGACTGCCGCCGGAGCGCGCGGCCACCTTCGAGCCGATCAAGATCGAGGGCATCCTGGAGAGCGGCACCGGCATCGTGGTCAGCTACGACCACGGCCGCGGCGGCCCGCAGGTGCTCGGCCGCGCCACCGTTCCCGAAACCGGCGTCTACTCCGCCGTTCTCGCGATCCAGAACCTCTGGCTGGCCGCCACCGCGGAGGGCATCGGCGTCGGCTGGGTGTCGTTCTACGACCCCGAATTCCTCACCGACCTGGTCGGCCTACCCGAGGGCATCCGTCCGATCGCCTGGCTGTGCGTCGGCCCGGTGCACGAATTCCAGCAGACCCCCGACCTGGAACGCTTCGGCTGGCGCACCCGCCGCCCGCTGCACGACGCCGTCCACCACGAGACCTACCGTGTCTGACGCACACTTCCTGATCTCCCGCAGACGTTTTCGCATGCGATTCGCTGTGCGGGAGATCACCAGGTGTGCGGCTGTTGCGTGAGGATTCACAGACCCGGCGATTGGGTACGCCACTGACGGATCCATCTCGGACAATGGATTCTTCTCGCGCGCTCGGTTTTTCAGCTTCAGGAGGTTTTGCCATGGCCAACGTCGATGCCGTCCGGTTGTCGAATGAGCTCGGCATCGACCTCGCGTCCGCCATGCTGCGCCTGCGCCGCGAGGGACGGCCCGGCGAGACCAACCACGACACCTGCCTGCGCATCATCGCCGACGAGGGCGGCCGCAAACCGCAGAGCGCCCGCCGCACCTTCACCGGCTACGGCATCCGCCCGACCGCGGACGGCACGATCCCGGTGATTCCCCCGGAACGACCGCGCCGCGATCGGTAGCGCGAACCGTCAGACGCGTTCCAGGACCGCGGAGGCGCCGATGCCGCCGGCCGCGCAGATGCCGAGCAGCGCGGCGTTTTTCCCGGTCCGGGCGAGCTCGTTCGCCATCGTGGTGACCATCCGCGCGCCGGTGGCGCCGAACGGGTGACCGAGCGAGACCGAGCCGCCGTGCACATTGAGCGTGTCGAGGTCGACCTCGCCGACCGCGGTGTCCCGATCGAGGCGGGTCTTGGCCCACTCGGTGCTGCCGAGCGCGGCCAGCACGGACAGCGTCTGCGCCGCGAACGCCTCGTGGATATCGACGAAATCGATGTCGCTCAACGACATTCCGGCCTTGTCCAGCGCCCGCGGCATGGAAATCGCCGGGCCGATCAGCACCTGATCGGTCGGATCGACGCTGACGTAGCTCCACGACCGGAACGCAGCCAGCGGCCGATACCCCAGCTCGAGCGCCTTCTCCTCGCTCATCAACAGCACAGCCGAAGCACCATCGGTGAGCGGGCTGGCATTGCCGGCCGTCACGGTGCCGTTTTCGGCGAACACCGGCTTGAGTTTCGACAGTTTTTCGATGCTGGTATCCCCGCGGACCAATCCGTCGCGCGCGATCTCGGTGCCCTCGGGCGTGCGCACCCGCAGCACCTCGTCGTCGAACCGACCCGAATCGATGGCCGCGGCGGCGCGGTGGTGTGAGCGCGCGGCGAACTCGTCCTGATCGGCCCGGCTGACGCCGTGGATGCGCGCCATCTTCTCCGCCGACTCCCCCATCACCTCGCCGGTGGTCCGCTCGGCGATCTTCGGCCGGCTCGGCAGCAGATCGGTGAACGGCGCGAGCTGGGTGAGCGCGGACAGATAGTCCTTCGGCTTCGGCTTGCCCAGGGCCAGCGGCGCGGCCGCGTGCACCACCTTCTGCGGCAGCTTGACCTCGGCGTTGGAGGTCGAATCGCTGCCGCCGGCAATCATGATGTCGTATTCGCCGCGCTCGATCGCGGCCGCGGCGGAGGTCACCGCCTGCAAGCCGGACGCGCAGGCGCGGGTCACCGTGTAACCCTCGCAACCTGGATCCAACCGCAGGTCGAGGGCGATCTCCCGGGCGATGTTCGGCGCCGCGCTGGGCAGGATGACCCCGCCCCAGACGATCGCCTGCACCTGTGCGCCGGGCAGCCCGGTGCGCTCGAGCAACCCCCGGACGGCGGCATCGGCGAGCGCGATGGAGTCCATCCGCGTGTATCCGGTGAACGCACGCACGAACGGCGTGCGCGCACCGGACACGATCACGGCACGGCGAGCAGCCTTGGTGGCCATGCGATTTCCTTTCGAGAGATCTATGACCACCAAACTTACTCCATAGTAAGTTCACCGTCGACCCCCTTCGCCGACGGTGATCCCGTGCGCAGCGGCGATCCCCTCCACCGTCGCTGGTTCCGGCCTGCCGCGCGCCGTTGCGCAACAGACCGGAGGCGCCCGTCCCGACGAACGCCCCTGCTCGTCTCGGAACGCTCCGCAAGGCCGAAGTCGGAAGCGACTCGGCGCATCAGAACAGTAGCAATATTGCCACTGATTTTTCAAACACTTTCTATCGATTTGCCTTTGCCCCTGGTCGCGCCTACCCTTGAGTGCACTATGCATAGCCCTTCGGAGCTGTCGCGGCGCCAGAAGAGATTCGGCCGAATCATCAAGGAACGCCGGGACGAGCTCGGACTCACGCAGTTACAGATCGGCGACCTCGGGGGTCCTTCGGCACCGACGATTCGCAAGATCGAGGACGGCGACGCGGCGATCAGCACCACCACGCTGAACAAACTCGACGCGCCGCTGCGCTGGCTGCCGGGCAGTGCCGCGCGGACCTACGCGGGCGGCACGCCCGCCGTCGCCGACGAGCTCGGGCCGGCCGCCCGCCACCCCGGCGAGTCCGTCGTGGCCGGACCCGACTCGATCCGCTTCGAGATCGCCGACCTCACCGGCCTGCTCGCCACCGCGGGCCGGCTCAACGACGCGGTCGAGCAGGGCCGGGCAACCGACCCCCAATTGACCTCCGCGATCGACGAACTCAACCGGGTCGTCTCCAAACTCTCCGCCCGCTACGCGACCGCGATGCTCGAACGCAACGGCGGACCCGGCCGGGTGCTACATCCCCTCGTCGAAATGGCCTTCGCGCACCTGCTCGAGGTGCCTGCCGAGGCCAGCGAGGGCACCGAACTGCAGGAACGGCGATACCGGCGCTGGCTCGCCGGACGATCGGAGGACGTGGATGCTGCGACAGAAGGTCAGTTCCGGGCACGGTGGCTGGCTGCCAACCTGGCCACGACCGCGAGTCGAAACGGTGGGCACTGAGGTGACGGAGATGACGAACGGCGCGCCGGCCAACGAGGCGCTCACGCTGAGCCACAAGATCAATCGGCTGTTCGCGGTCGTGCACCCGCGCTCGGCGCCGGAGCGCAGCAATGCGACGGTGGCCGCGCAGGCCGGCGACTACCTGCGCCGCAGCGTCCCCGCGAGTCAGCTGGAACGACTACGCCGGGGCGAATTCGACGGCGAAAACGCTTCCGCCGCAGTCGAACCGGATCTGCTGGCGGCGATCGCCCAGAGTTTCGGCGTGGCCGCGGACTACCTCACCACCACCGGCCCGGCGGCCGCGGCCATCGACCGGGAACTCGAACTCCTCGCGACCATGCGCGATGCCAACGTTTCCAGCATCGCGTTGCGCGGCTCCAACGTCGACCAGTCGATTCTCGCGCGAATCATCGAGAGCACGGATGGTCCCGTACCGCCGAGTCGGTAATATCCCTACCTACATGGGGGCACCGAGCTTGCTGTAGGAGATTCGATCGCATGGCCATGCAGGCCCAGTTCCGGAACCTGACTCGGGACGTACCGATACCGCACCCGTGGGACCTGTCGAGCTACCTCGACGATGTCGCGCGATTCCGCGGCCGGGACATCAGCCTGCTGCCGATCGATACCGCGCTGCTCGCGGGCACCGGCTGCGGCACCGGCAGCGGACTGTGGATCGCCAAGCAGGACAGCGACGTCATCGTCTACGGCGCGGACACCACCGAGTGGCACGCCGAGCACATCATCGTGCACGAACTCGGCCACATGCTGCTCGGCCACGGCCCGGAGCAGCCGACCGACGGCGAGCCCGGCCGGACCACTCCGACGGTGGCCGCGGTCGCCGAACTGCTGCCGTCGATCTCCCCCGAATCCATCGCGCACGTGCTCGGCCGCACCGACTACGGCACCACCCGCGAACGCGATGCCGAGACCTTCGCCGACATGGTCATGCTGCACGCCATGCGGCCACCGCGCCGAGACTCGTTGCTGCACCGGACGTTCTTCCGCGACCGCCGTCGGTGAGCTCACCCGTTCCCGCGATCTTCGCGGTGCCGGTGATCGTTTTCGTCGTGCTGGTCGCGGCCGGACGCCGGATGTTGTTGCACCACACGATGATCGATCGACTGCTCAACCGCGCACTGGCCTGGGCCGCCGTCGGACTCGTGCTGTGGGAACGCGGAATCGCACCGCAGATCGGCAGTCTCACCCATCAACTCGCCATGGGCGCGCTCATGCTGGAGACCGCCAGCCTGTACGGCACGGCCAGGCTGTGGGCCGGGGCCGACCCGGCGACCGCTCGCGCACGGCAACGGATCTACGACCTGGCCGGCGCGGTCACGCTGTGCGTCATCCTGATCGTCGGGACATCGGCCCGCGCGCAGGGTCGGCTGCTCGGTCAGTCGCCGAGCTGGGAGGCCATCCTGGTCTGGGCGATCATGTGGTTCCCGTTGCTCGCCTGTGGCCGCCTGGTCTGGCGCTCGGCGATGCGCGAACTGCGCTGCGGCGAGGTGACCACGGCCGAGCGGCTGCTCTATGTCACGCTGCTGGCCACGATGGTGGTCGGCTGCGGCGGGCTCGCGCTCACCGCGGTGCAGCTGACCGATCGCTGGCCGATCGATGACCCCCAGCTGATCCGCTGGGCCGGACCAGCCTTCGGCGCCACCTTCCTCGGTTGCTCGATCCTGGCCGTCCCGCTGATCGCCCAGATATCGACCGTGGCGGGGTGGGATCGAACCGGACGACACTGCCGCACGCTGAGTCCACTGTGGCTCGACCTCACCACCGCGGTGCCGGAAATCGTTCTGCCACCGGACAAACCGATTCGAGCCGATGCGCGCCTGCTGCGCATGACGGTGGAAATCCGCGACGCCTTGATGCAGTTGCACCGATACCTGCCCGCCGACCCGGCGACGCTCGGCCCGCCGACCAACGAGCGCTACGCCTGGCAGCTGAAGCAGGCCATCGCGGCCAAGCGCGGCGGAACTGCACCGGCCACAGTGGCACGGGAGGCCGATCGGTTCGGCGCGCCGTCGAACGATATCGACGCCGACATCCGCCGCCTGCTCGACCTCGCACGGGCCTGGAGCAACAAGGAATCTCGCACAGCCACAACGCTTCTGACGAAGTTCGCGGCGAAGCCGAGCATGGACGGATGATGGCCTTCAACGACCGAGGCGGGTCTCCGGGCACCCAACTCGAGCGTTGACTGCCCGGAGAGGTGGATAGGGTGCGGACCCTGGACTATGCGAGCCGGATGAGGCCGTAGTCGAAGGCGTGCCGGCGATAGACAACCGACGGTCGGTCGGTCTCTCGGTCTTGGAAGAGGAAGAAGTCATGGCCGACGAGTTCCATCTGGTAGAGGGCGTCGTCGACGGACATCGGGGTCGCGGTGTGCACCTTGGTGCGAACGATATGGCCGGGTCCGGCCGCGTATTCCGAGTTTTCCGGCAGGTCGTCGGTGCGACGGCGGGATTCGCCGTCGGGGTGGTCGTGCGCGACAGAGGCGCCGTTTCCGTTCGGCTGGGTGAACAGCGAGTCGTCCACCAGATCGGCGGTCGCCTGGGCGACGGAGACGGGGGTCTTGTCCCCGTAGTGCACCTTGCGGCGATCCTTGGTGCGGCGCAGGCGGCTTTCCAGCTTCGCCGTCACCGACTCCAGCGCGGCATAGAAGCTGTCGGCGCAGGCCTCGGCCCGCACGATCGGGCCCTTGCCGCGCGCGGTGATCTCCACCCGCTGACAACTCTTGCGCTGCCGACGATTTCGTTCGTGGAACAGCTCGACGTCGAAAATGAAAATGGACGGATCGAAACGTTCGAGCCGGGAGAGTTTCTCCGCGACATAGATTCGAAAGTGATCCGGAACTTCGACATTGCGACCCTTGACCACGACGTCCGCGCGGGGCGTCTTGGTTCGGTCCGCAACGGATTGTTCGGTCACGTCCAAGGTGCTGTCATCCAACACCGAAGGATCGGCGTCTTGCACTGAAGGTCGTGAAGAAGTCGTCACGCGTACCTCCCGAATATGGCCGCACAGACAACGTGCGTGCGGCGGGAATGAGCCGTGCCGATCGACGATCTCTCGGCACATGATGTCCGAGGCGCCACCTCCAAACTCCCGGTTCGGGTGTGTGTTCGCGACGCTAGTACGACATCGGGGAGTGCGCCAGTGTTCACGCAAATTTCCCGGAGTCAAGCAGCACAGGTAACCAGTACCGCGCGTGTCGGCAGGCCGATCCGAGCCAGCGCGCGCACCGACTCGCGCGCGGTGGCCCCGGTGGTCAGCACATCGTCGACCAGCACTACCTCGGCGTTTGCCGGAATCCGCGGTGTGGCCGCGCGACCGGGTAGTGTGGTGACCCGGCCGTGCAGATTGTGAGCCCGCTCACCGGGTGTCAAGCCCACCGAATCCCGCACAGCCCACCACACTCGGAGCACGGATACCATCTGGCTATCGGGCAGCCAACTCGCGGCTACCCGCGCCGCGCGTAACACCGGATCGCCGCCCCGCCGGCGCGCGGCGATCGTGCGGCTCGGTGCGGGGACGAGCACCAGCGGCCGATCCCCCGCCCGCAACCGCGTGAGCGCACGGGCCAGCGCGAGCCCGAGCGGCTCGGCCAGATCCCGTCGGCCGCGCTCCTTGGCCGCCAGCACCGCCCGCCGCCCCGGCCCCGCGTACGGCCCGAGCGCCCAGCACGGCACCCCCGGATCGGTCCGCGGCCACACCCGGATCGGCGGGCCCGCGAGCGCCGCCGCACAGTCGGCACACCAGCCGACACCGGCGACCCGGCAACCCGCGCAGGCAGCGGGCAGAATCAGATCCAGCAAGGTCCGCATCGCCCGAGTGTCCCCGCACCCACCGACAAACCGTCCCGATCCACCACAGCCGCACGGCTTTTGACAAACGCACGCGTGTCAGGACGGCGAGTCGGGGTGCGGGAAATCAGGACTGGTGCGGCTGTTACCCGGGCAGCACCGGGACGGCGTTCGCGCCGAGACCGGGCACCTCGCGCCAGTACGGCTCGCCACCGTCCGGGTTGCTGGTCAGCTCCAGCACCGCGCGCGAATCGGCGGCGTACTGATGTTCCGGGTTGGCGCTGACCTGCCGCACCGGCGCGGTCAGGTTCCGGCTGGTCTGCGGGGTCGGCTGCGACCCGTCGATGGACACGGTGCCGACCGGGTCGACATTGCCCTCCCTGGAGATGATCAACCGGTCGCTGCCGAACCAGGACAGCGACACCGCGGCCGCGCTCGAGTTGACCCCGACGGGCAGCGGCGAAGCCAGCGCAAATCCGCCACCGGGCTTCGGAATGACCACCGCGACATAGACTTTCCCGTCGGCGATCAGGGCCGCTCGTACCCCGCTGCGGGCGATCCGCAGCTCGGTGATCGGCGCATGGAAGGCCGACCCGGAGGTGAGCGCCGAGGTGTCGACGTCCTGCACCGAGACGGTGTTGGTGGACCGGTCGTGGACCGCGCGGATCACCCGCTCGCCATCGATCACAGCCCACGCGGCGGTGCCGTCGATATTCCAGGACGGCCGGGTGATGGTGTTGCCCGCGGCGACCGGAATCGCGTTGCCACCGTAGGTGCCGATCATCAAGGTGCGCGCCGGGTCCGGCGGGGGCCGTCCGGCGTCCGCGACACCGGCGACCAGCTGACTGTCCGGCGACAGCGCCGCGGACAGCAGGTTGTTCACCGTGCCGAAGTAACCGGGCGCCGGGGTGATCGGCGCGTTGTTCTCCGGCACCTGCACCAGCACGCCGCCGCGCAGCGCGTGCAGCCCGACCTGACTGTTCCCCTGCGTCGGCTGGCTGTACTGCTGCACATCGGCGACCGCCCAGCCGCTGCCGGTGAACCGGTCGTCGAACGGCTTCCCGTCGGCCAGCAGCACATACGGCCCGAGGATGTCCGCGCCGGCCAGGGTGAGCACCACCTGCGCGGCGAGCAACTCCCGATCGTGCGGATTGAGCGCCGAGGCGCCGGCGAAGTCGATCTTCACCCCGCCGAGCCCGACGCCGACGTCGTCCGGATCGCCGTTGGCCTTGGTGATGGGACCGCGCAGGGTGATCGGCGCGGCCAGCTCGTTGCGCAGCACCGGGGCCAGCGCGGGCTGGGTGCCCTCGCCGAGCATGGCCAGCAGCCGCTGGGTCAGCTGCGCCTTGGGCACGGCGGCCCAGCGCAGGTCGGGCACCACCACGCTGCTGGTCGGGTCGACGAAGTAGAGCACATAGCGCCGGTACATCTTGCCGAACGCGATGGCGTCCATCACGACGCCGTCGGGCAGCTCGTCGATGCGCCACTCGTCGTTGACCTTGGTCATCTCGATCTTGTTTTCCAGCGGCGGGTCCGCCGAGGCCCGGTACGCGCCGTTGCTGTCCAGGTCGGCGATCTTGCGCGCCCGGATCCGATAGGTGGCCTTGTCGCCGGTGCGCGACTCGCGCAAGGTATCCGGCTTCTCCACGATCGTGGTGCCCGCGGAGTCGTCCCACTGCGCCGCGGCCGACGGGGTCATGTACTGCCGGGCCGCCAGGTGCCGGTTCGCCGGGTCGGCGGTGGCCAGCAGGAAGTCGCGCAACAGCAGATCGGGATCGCGCCCCTGGGTGGGCGGCGGCGGGCCCTCGGAGGTGGGCTCACGGTTGATCGTGCCCAGCGCCTGCGGCGCCGAGGATTCCGGCAGGCTCGCACACCCGGACAGCACGACCAATGCCGCGAGGGCCGCCGCGCCGAACGCGAACAGCCGCTGCGTCTTCGCCGAACCGACACGCATGCTCATGACGGTACGTCCCCTGATTCGTTCACCGCGTCGGCCCCCGCCGACGTCTGCGCCGCGCCCGGCGCCGGATGCGCGACGGCCGACGAGCCGTTCCCCGTCGACGGCGTCGCGAGGCCGTCGACCGAGGTCGGGCTCGGTTCCGGCGCAACCGAATTCGGCACGATCTCCAGTTCCGCCTGCCGCACCACGACCTGCTTGCGCACGGGTTCCAGGGACAGCGGGCTCGCGCCGAGCTTCTTGCCGCGCACCAGCGGCAGGGTCAGCCGGAAGCTCGCGCCGATCCCGACCTCGCCCCATGCCTCCAGCCTGCCTTCGTGCAGATTCGCGTCCTCGACGCTGATCGACAGCCCGAGCCCGGTGCCGCCGGAGCGGCGCATCCGGGACGGATCCGAGCGCCAGAACCGGTTGAAGACCAGCTTCTCCTCGCCCGGCCGCAGGCCGACGCCCTGGTCGCGCACCACCACCGAGACCGCGTTCGCGTCCACGTCGCCGCGCATCCGGATCAGCACCGGCTTGCCCTCGCTGTGGTCGATGGCGTTGGCCAGCAGATTGCGCAGCACCCGCTCGACCCGCCGCGGATCCACCTCGGCGACCAGCGGTTCCTCCGGCATGTCGATGACCACCTCGACCCCGGCGTCCTTGGCCAGATGCCGCACCGTGGAGATCGCCGCCCGCGCGCACATCCGCACGTCCAGCGATTCGACCTGCAATTCGGCCACACCCGCGTCGTGGCGGCTGATCTCGAGCAGATCGTTGAGCAGGCCCTCGAACCGGTCCAGCTCGTTGACCAGCAGCTCGGCGCTGCGGGCCAGCGCGGGATCCAGGTCGTCGCTGCTGCCGTGGATCAGATCCGCCGCCATCCGCACCGTGGTCAACGGCGTGCGCAGCTCGTGGCTGACGTCAGAGGTGAACCGGCGCTGCAGGTTTCCGAATTCCTCCAGCTGGGTGATCTGATTGGACAGGCTCTCGGCCATCTCGTTGAACGCCTGCGCCAGCCGCGCCATGTCGTCCTCGCCGCGCACCAGCATGCGTTCTTTCAGCCTGCCGTCGGCGAAGCGACCGGCGATCCGCGCCGCCGACCGGATCGGCAGCACCACCTGTCTGGTCACCAGCGCGGTGATCGCGGCGAGCAGGACCAGCAGCACGATGCCGCCGATCAGCATGGTGCCGCGGATCAGCGACAGGCTGCGGGCCTCGGTGGCCAGCGGGAAGATGAGATAGATCTCCAGCGTGGGGATTTCGGTGCTCGGGCTGCCGATGATCAACGCCGGACCGCGATAGCCGCTGGAGTCGGAGACCGTGGTGAACTGGCGGCTGACCTGTCCGCGCCGGACGAAGTTGCGCAGCTCGTTGGGCACGTCCTGAATCGGCCCCGCCGCGACTTCCTGCTGGCTCGGGCCGACCATCGCGAGCACCACGTCGTAGCTGCCCGCCACGCCGGTCTGCGGGCCGCCGTCGCTGGACAGCGCGTTGCGCGCCGGCGTCAGCTGGTTACCCGTGTCGTGCGTGCCGACCAACTGGCTGTGCACCGCGTTGCGGGCGCGGCCCATCTCCTCGACCGCTGCGTTGATCTTGGTGTCCAACATCCGGTTGGTGATCTGATCGGTCAGCACCACACCGAGAATCGTGATCACGATCAACGACAGGGTGATCGTCGAGACGGCCACCCGCAGTTGCAGCGAGCGCTGCCAGAGATGACCCAGGAGCGTGCCCAGTTCGGTGAACCGGGCACCTATCGCCGCCAGCCGCCGCTCCAGTTGGTTTCTGGAGCGATCGGTCACGACCGAGCCTCGTCGGCGCTCGATGCCTCCGTCCACCCGAGCGCTGCCGAGCCTGCCGCACCGCGACGGATCACGGCGGTCCGGCCTTGTAGCCGACGCCACGGACGGTCAGCACGATCTCCGGATTCTCGGGATCCTTCTCGACCTTGGCGCGCAGCCGCTGCACATGCACGTTCACCAGCCGGGTGTCGGCGGCATGCCGGTAACCCCAGACCTGTTCGAGCAGCACCTCGCGGGTGAACACCTGACGCGGCTTACGCGCAAGGGCGACAAGCAGATCGAACTCCAGCGGCGTCAGCGAGATCTGCGCGCCACCGCGAGTCACCTTGTGCGCGGGCACATCGATCACGATGTCGGCGATGGACAACAGCTCGGCCGGCTCGTCCTCGGTGCGGCGCAACCGAGCGCGCACCCTGGCCACGAGTTCCTTCGGCTTGAACGGCTTGACGATGTAATCGTCGGCACCGGACTCGAGTCCGAGCACCACGTCGACCGTGTCGGTCTTCGCGGTGAGCATCACGATCGGTACCCCGGAATCGGCCCGCAGCACGCGGCATACGTCGATGCCGTTCATGCCGGGCAGCATCAGGTCCAGCAACACCAGATCGGGGCGGATCTCGCGAACCGCCGCCAGGGCCTGTGTGCCGTCGCCGACCACATGCGGGTCGAACCCTTCCCCGCGCAAGACGATCGTGAGCATCTCCGCGAGTGCCATATCGTCGTCGACGACCAGAATCTTCGGCTTCATAATTACTATGTTGTCATCTCCCAGGCCAGGATCGGGCTGCCACGCCAACACTGGTGTGAACCCGCCGCACATCTAACCCTAGCGGGTAATCAAATCGGCCAATCGCGCAGCCAGCGTGGCTGGATCGTCACCTGATCGGAATATCCACCACGGCCCATACCAGTTCTGTTGAGCGAGCTCACGGTACACCGCGAGGGTGCGTTGCTGGAGCGCCGCGTCACGTTCGTAGGCGTCGAGCGCCCGAGTGTGGTCCAGCTCACCGCGCCGGCGGGCCCGCTCGGCCGCGAGTTCCGGTGAGACGTCGAGCAATACCTGCAAGGCGGGAGTGGGCAGGTCGAACCTGCCGTACTCCAATTCGCCTATCCAGCTGACGATTTTGCCGTCCACGGGCTGTTCCAGCCGGGCCGCGTTGTAGGCCGCGTTGGAGGCGACGTAGCGGTCGAGCAGCACGATGTCGTTGTCCGCCAACGACTTCGTCAGTTCGTCCCTGGCCTCGGCCCGGTCCAGCGCGAACAGCAGGGCCATCGCGTTGACCGAGGCCGCGAGATCACCGTGCGCGCCGTGCAGCGCCTCGGCGGCCAGATCGGCGTGCACCGAGCGGCCGTAGCGCGGAAACGCCAGCGCGTCGATCCGCACTCCGGCAGCACGCAATTGGGCGGTGACGGCCTCGGTCAGCGTCCGCTTGCCCGCACCGTCGAGCCCCTCGATGACTACCAGCGCTCCCATGGCACGCAGAGTACAAGGGCCGCCGGATCGCGATGATCCGGCGGCCCTCGTCAACGGGTGAACTCAGTAGCGGTAGTGCTCCGGCTTGTACGGGCCGTCGACATCCACGCCGATGTACTCGGCCTGATCCTTGGTGAGCTTGGTCAGCTCGCCGCCGAGGGCCTCGACGTGGATCTTGGCGACCTTCTCATCGAGGTGCTTGGGCAGGCGGTAGACCTCGTTGTCGTATTCGTCCGGCTTGGTCCACAGTTCGATCTGCGCGATCACCTGGTTGGAGAAGCTGTTGGACATGACGAACGACGGGTGCCCGGTGGCGTTGCCCAGGTTCAGCAGACGACCCTCGGACAGCACGATGATCGCCTTGCCGGACTCCTTGAACGTCCACTCGTCGACCTGCGGCTTGATGTTGATCCGGGTCGCGCCGGAGCGCTCCAGGCCGGCCATGTCGATCTCGTTGTCGAAGTGACCGATGTTGCCGAGGATCGCGTGATCCTTCATCGCCTTCATGTGGTCGAGGGTGATGATGTCCTTGTTGCCGGTGGAGGTGATGACGATGTCGGCGTCGCCGATCGCGCTCTCCACGGTGACCACGTCGTAGCCGTCCATCAGCGCCTGCAGCGCGTTGATCGGATCGATCTCGGTGACCTGCACCCGGGCGCCCTGTCCGCCAAGGGATTCCGCGCAACCCTTGCCGACGTCGCCGTAGCCACAGATCAGCACCTTCTTGCCGCCGATGAGCACATCGGTGCCGCGGTTGATGCCGTCGATCAGCGAGTGGCGGGTGCCGTACTTGTTGTCGAACTTCGACTTGGTGACCGAGTCGTTGACGTTGATCGCCGGGAACACCAGCTCGCCGGCGGCCGCGAACTGGTAGAGCCGCAGCACGCCGGTGGTGGTCTCCTCGGTGACGCCCTGCACCGAATCGGCGATGGCGCTCCACTTGCCCTTGTCCGACTCGAAGCGCTCGCGCAGCAGGTTCAGGAACACCTTGTACTCGGCCGAGTGGCTCTCGTCCTCCGGCGGAACCACGCCCGCCTTCTCGAACTGCGCGCCGCGCAGCACCAGCATGGTGGCGTCACCGCCGTCGTCGAGGATCATGTTGGCCGGCTCGTCCGGCCAGGTGAGCATCTGCTCGGCGGCCCACCAGTACTCCTCCAGGCTCTCGCCCTTCCAGGCGAAGACCGGGGTGCCCTTGGGCTCGTCGACGGTGCCGTGCGGCCCGACCACGATGGCGGCCGCGGCGTGGTCCTGGGTGGAGAAGATGTTGCAGGAGGCCCAGCGGACCTGCGCGCCGAGCGCGACCAGGGTCTCGATCAGCACGGCGGTCTGCACGGTCATGTGCAGCGAGCCGGAGATCCGCGCGCCCTGTAGCGGCAGCACCTCGGCGTATTCGCGGCGCAGCGCCATCAAGCCGGGCATCTCGTGCTCGGCGAGCCGGATCTCCTTGCGGCCGAATTCGGCCAGCGCCAGATCTGCCACCTTGAAGTCGATGCCATTGCGGACATCGGCGGTGAGTTCAGTTCGGGCGGGAAGTTCTGAGGTCGTCATAGCCTCTATCTGCCTCTCCTGGAAAGTCGGTACCAACACGCAAGGCTAATCGCTGGCGCGGCGGATGGGTACACCGTACTCACCCTTGCTAGCTTGGGGCGATGCCGAACCTTCGCGCCATCGTCACGACCGCTGTCGCCGGCTCGCTCGCGCTCGGCCTCAGCGCCGCCTGCGACAGCGGATCGGACTCGTCACCGGCTACTGCGCCGCGAACGGTGGAGCTGCAAGCCCACCGCGGCGGCCGCGGTCTCACCGCCGAGGAGTCCCTGGCCGGCTTCGGTAAAGCGATCGAACTCGGCGTCAGCACGCTCGAATTGGACATCGTGCTTACCAGGGACAAGATGCCGATGATCTGGCACGACCCGACCGTGCTGGCGACCAAATGCGCGGACACCGCGCCGGTCACGCCGGACGATCCGCAGTTCCCCTACGTGGGCAAGCTGATCCACGACCTGACCTACGCGCAGACCCAAACCTTGGACTGCGGCAAGCCGCTCGCCGACTTCCCGGGCCAGCAGGCGGTGCCCGGCAACCGGATAGCCACGCTGCCCGCGCTGTTCGATCTGGTGAAGACCTACCGCGGCGCGCACCTGCGCTACAACATCGAAACAAAAGTGGAAGCCGAACATCCCGAGCAGTCCGCCACGCCACAGGAGTTCGTCGACGTCATCCTGAGCACGGTCGCCGCGGCGGGCGAGACCGGCAATGTCGACATCCAGAGCTTCGACTGGCGTTCACTTCCGCTGGTGCGCAAGGCGAGTCCGACGATCCCGCTGGTCGCGCTGTATGACGACACGACCTTCGTCGCGGGCTCGAAGTGGCTCGGCCCGATCCGCTACGAGGACTTCGCCAACGATCCGCTCGGCGCGGTGAAGGCGCTCGGCGCGAACGCCGCCTCGCCCGGCTACTCGGTTCCCTACGGCCGCAAGGCAGGTGAATCCGGTTTCGCGCTGGTGGCGGACAAGGCCTATGTCGAGCGCGCGCACGAACTCGACCTGAAGGTGATCCCGTGGACGGTGAACGACAAGGCCACCATCGCCGCGCAGATCGACACCGGGGTGGACGGCGTGATCACCGACTACCCCGACCGCATGCGAGAGGTCTTGCAGGAGCAGGGATTACCCCTGCCGCCTGCCTACCGCCGCTGAGCCGGGGCAGCCGGTCGACTACGCGGCGCCGGACTCCGGCACGTCGGACTCCGCCGCGTTCGGCTGCGCCGGACCGCCCTTGGCCGAATTCGCCTGGGCCGCAGCGTTGATCGTGGCGACGGTGCCGTACTGCTCCAGCAGGCGGCGCCGCTTGCGCGGATGGATGTTCGCCTTGGTGACGTCGCCCTCGTAATGCTCGAGCACCCGGTGATCCATGATCGCCCGCCACAGCGGCGGCACGGCCGCGAACAGAATCATCGTCGCGTACCCGGCAGGCAGCTGCGGCGCCTGCATCGAGCTGCGCAGCGTCTGATACCTGCGTCCGGGATTCGCGTGATGGTCGCTGTGCCGCTGCAGATGGAACAGGAAGATGTTGGTCACCAATCGATCACTGTTCCAGCTGTCGCGCGGCGAGCAGCGCGCGTAATTCCCGTTCGGGCGCTTGGCCCGCAGCAAGCCGTAGTGCTCGATGAAGTTCACCGTCTCCAGCAGCGACGCGCCGATCACCGCCTGCAGGATCAACCACGGCAGGATGCCGACGCCGAAGATCGCCATCATGGTGCCGAACAGCACCACGCTCATCGACCACGCCTGCAGGATGTGGTTGTGCACGCTGAACCAGCGCAGGCCCTTGCGTTCCAGCCGCACCTTCTCCAGCTGGATCGCCGAGCGGAAGCTGCCGAACACGCTGCGCGGCAGGAACTCCCACAGCGTCTCGCCGAGTCGGCCGCTGGCCGGGTCCGCCGGAGTCGCCACCCGGACGTGGTGTCCGCGGTTGTGCTCTACGAAGAAATGTCCATAGAACGACTGCGCCAGCGCGACCTTGGCCAGCCAGCGCTCCGCGTGCTCGACCCGATGTCCCAGCTCGTGCGCCGCGTTGATGCCGATGCCGCTGACGAAGCCGAGAGTGGCTGCCAGGCCGAGCTTGTCGACGATGCTCAGCTCGTGACCCGCCCACATGGCGCAGGCGATCAACAGGCCGATCAGTTGAACAGGAAGGAAAAGATAAGTGCACCACCGGTAGTACCGGTCGTTGCTCAGCAACTCGTAATCCTCATCGCGCGGGTTGGTGCCGTCCTCGCCGACAACCCAGTCCAGGACCGGGATGACGATCAACACGATGATTGGACCGATCCACCAGAACACCTTTGCGCCCGTTTGCAACACAAGTTGCGAGGGCAAGAGTGCGCTCAGTGGAGCGATCAAGCCGAAAACCCATAAGTGTCGTTTGGGATCAGAAGATACCGCCGGTTTGCCAACCGTTTGCACGTTTGCCCCGCTAAATAGGAACCCTAACTCCGATGTACGAGAATAGTTCCAGACTGTACGGCCGTTTCGCAGATCTTGGAGGCCGAAACGTGATGAGGGTTACATCCATGGCAGTTGGTTTTTAAGCGGGCTCACAGGCGCTTGAAGTCCTGGCTTACTTGGTGCAAACAGACTGGGGTTCTTCAGGGTTCGATCAGTGATCGATCCGGGCCGCCAGAATCGCTTCCACGTACGGACTCAGCAACGCACTCAACTCACCCGGTGCATCGCGCGCCGGATCCGGCGGCGTCGGGATGTAGCTCATCGCGATGCGGACGAGCGCGTGCGCGATGACATCGGATTCGGCCGCGCTCGCCGCGACCCAGCTGTGCTGGAAGGCCAGCGACAGCCGGCGGGTCGCTTGGTCGAGCAACGGTCCAGCATCAAGGGTGATGAGCCGCAACAGATCCAATTTCACCTCACCGGCGAGCAGTGATTGCACCAGCGGGTCGGCGGCGGCGTCGACGAAGAAATTGGTCATTCCCTCGCGGAAGGCCGCGCGGACATCGCCGACATTGCCGGTGATGGCCGCGTCCACGTGGTCGACCAGATCGTCGGCCAGGCGCAGCGAATACGCCTGCGCCAGGCCACTGCGGGAACCGAACTCGTTGTAGAGGGTCTGCCTGCTCACCCCGGCCTTGGCCGCCACATCACCGAGGGTGATCTTGGACCAGTCCCGTTCGGTGAGCAGTTCGCGCATCGCCCCGAGGACGGAGGCGCGCAAGAGTTCACGCGCCGCCTCCTGATAGGGGATGCGGGTTCCGGAGCGCGGCATACCGGCGACCCTGTCACGGGCGGTTCCCGCAGTCAAAACCTCACGACCGTTCGATTTCGACCATGTAGAAGTCGGCCTTCGCCGCGCCGCAGTCTGGACAGGTCCAGTCGTCGGGGATGTCGTCCCAGCGGGTGCCGGCCACGATCCCGTCCTCCGGCCAGCCCTTGGCCTCGTCGTATTCGAAGCCGCACTGAATGCACTGAAAAAGTTTGTAATCGGTCATTTGACGGCTCCCATCGGTTCGAAATCGATCTTTTCCCGCACCCCGCAGTCCGGACAGCACCAGTCGTCCGGAATATTCGCCCACGGCGTTCCCGGGCGAAATCCTTCGTGCGGCGCACCTTTCGCCTCGTCGTAAACGTAATCGCAGACGGGGCAGCGAAAGCGATTCATGCCTGCCCCGCGCCGGTCGCGGCACCGCCCCGGTAGCGGGCAATCACCTTGTCCCGCTTGGCCGGGTGGATGTTCGCCAGCGTGATGTCCCCGTGATAGTGGGCGAGCACCCGCTTGTCCATCACCCGGCGCCACAGCGGCGGGAAGTAGGCGAGCAGGATCATGCTGGCGTAACCGCTGGGCAGGTTCGGCGCGCCGTCCCAGCTGCGCAGCGTCTGGTAGCGCCGGGTCGGGTAGGCGTGGTGATCGCTGTGCCGCTGCAGGTGGTACAGGAAGATGTTGGTCACGATGTGGTCGCTGTTCCAGCTGTGCACCGGGGCAGGCCGCTCGTAGCGCCCCGACGACGTGCGCTGCCGGACCAGGCCGTAGTGCTCCAGGTAGTTGACCGCCTCGAGCAGGCTGAAGCCGATCACCGCTTGCAGCACCAGGTACGGCAGCAGGGCGATCCCGAAGATCGCGACCAGCACCGCGTACAGCGCCGCCGACATGAGCCACGCGCTCAGCACCTCGTTCTTCGGGCTCCACCATTTCTTGTCCAGCCGCGCCAGGCGGGTCTTCTCCAAGCGCAGCGACGAGGTCAGACTCCCCCACACCGTGCGCGGCCAGAAGGCCCAGAAGCTTTCGCCGACACGGGAACTCGCCGGATCCTCGGGCGTCGCGACGCGCACGTGATGGCCGCGATTGTGCTCGATATAGAAATGTCCGTAGAACGACTGCGCCAGCGCGATCCGCGACAGCCAGCGCTCCAGCTGAACCTTCTTGTGCCCCAATTCGTGTGCGGTGTTGATGCCGATGCCGCCGAGCATGCCGACGGTGATCGCCAGGCCGATCTTGTCCACCAGGTGCAGGCCGTTGTCGAAACCGAGCCAGCTCACCTGATCCGCGGTGATCAAATAGCAGGCCATGACCAGCGAGGCGTATTGGAACGGCAGATACAGGTAGGTGAGGTAACGGTAGTACTTGTCCTGCTCCAGATACTCCATCACCTCGTCCGGCGGATTGTCGCCGTCCGGCCCGAAGAATATGTCCGCCAACGGAATCAGCAGATACACCAGGATCGGTCCGAGCCAGAACGGCACCTGCGCCAGTCGATGCCAGCCAATGGCGTTGAGCGCCAGGATCAGTGGGATACCGATGGTGAAAAGGCCGGTGGGAGCGAACAACCCCCAGAGCCACATGTAGCGCTTGCGATCGCGCCAGTCCGGGGTGGTCACCGGTTTCGCGGACGTGTCGGCTTCGGTCGACATCGTTGTCTCCAATCCAAAAACGGCACGTCACGTGTGACGTGCGTTACCTCTGAAATGGACGATAGAGATCGATTTGTCGTTTGTCTAGACAAATCAGCCGATTTGTAAAGCAATGTGTCCGGCGCAGACGAAAACACCCCGGTCAGCGCGGTGGCCGACCGGGGTGTGGGATGTTCAGGGGTGTTAGCGCAGCAGCACGTCGGCGTTCGCCGGCAACGCGTCGACCGGCCACCAGCGCAGATCGGTGGACTCCGCGCTGCGCACCGGGACCGCGTTCGCGGGCGCGGTGATCCGGAACAGCAGATCGAGGTGCCGAGTCGGCAACCCGAGCGAGCAGGTGATCGGATGCGCCTGCGCCCCATACAGTTCCGGCTCCAGCCGCAGCCCGGCGATGCCCGACTCCTCGGTCGCCTCGCGCAGCGCGGCGCCGGCCACCGTGTCGTCGCCCTCCTCACAGTGCCCGCCGAGCTGGATCCAGCTACCCACCCGCGGATGCAGGGTCAGCAGGACCTCGCGTTCGTCGTGCGAGAAGACCACCGCCGAGGCGGTGATGTGCCCGGGCACGTGCTCGCGCAGGCACCCGCGCGGCGCCGACCCGAGGAACGCGAGCATCGCCTGCCGCAGCGATTGATCCGAACCCGCTGTCGGAGACCAGGATTCGAGCAACGCCGTCGCCGACGCGTGCAGCGAATCAGCCGTCACAGTTCGACCAGTCCGAAGCTGGAGCCCGGCGCCGCACGCGGCGTGAGCTGCTCGAGCGGATGTCCGATGGCGATGGCGCCCAACGGATTCCAGTCGTCGTCGAGGCCGAGCACGGCGCGGGTGACGTCCGGGGCGAAGATGGTGGAGCCGATCCAGCAACTGCCGAGCCCCTCGGTCGCCAGCGCGACGAGCAGGCCCTGCACCGCCGCGCCGACCGCGACGGTGAACATGGTGCGCTCGTTGGCCCGCCGCCGCTCGTCCGGATAGTCGTGCGCGCCGTCCGGCACGCAGAACGGGATGATCACCTCGGGCGCGTCGAAAAGGATTCGGCCACGGGCGATCCGGCGTTCCACCCGATCGGCGGGCAAGCCGTCCGCGGTGAGATCGGCGCGCCACTTCTCGGTCATCGCCGCCAGCAACTGCGCCCGCAGCGCCGGTGTGCGCAACCACACGAACCGCACCGGACGGGTGTGATGCGGCGCCGGCGCGGTCAGCGCCACGGCGACCGCGGCCCGGACCCGTTCGGCATCGACCGGCTCGTCCGCGAACTGGCGGATCGAGCGGCGCAACAGCACCGCCTCGCGCCGCCCCTGCTCGATCGCCTCGGCGGTGCCGAGCCAGAACAGGTCGTCGGTGCCGCCGCGCAGCAGATCGACGGCGCTCGATCCGTCGTCGGTGATCGGCAGCCCGCGCACCACCGCGACCGGCACGCCGCCGAGCTTGCCCTTCACCAGGTCCGCCGCGGCGGCCAGCTCGTCCGCGATCGCCACCTGAGTGACGTGCAGTTCGTTGCCCTGGCCGTCGATCGCGCCCGCGTAGTCGTGCAGCACGCGCAGGCCCGAGGCCCCGATCGCGGTGTCGGTCTGGCCATTTCGCCAGGCCCGGCCCATGGTGTCGGTGATGACCACGGCGACCCGCACGCCGAGCCGCTCGGCCAGCGCCGAGCGCAAGGCCTTCGCGCTGGCGTCCGGATCGGCCGGCAGCAACACCAATTCGCCCTGCTCGACGTTGGACCCGTCGATGCCGGACGCGGCCTGCACGATGCCCAGCTTGTTCTCGGTGATCAGGGTGCGGCCCTTGCGCGCGAGCACCCGCACCGCCTCCTGCTCGACCAGGGCGCGGCGCATCGTGTCGCGCTCCTCCGGGTCCAGCGGCGCCTCGACGATGCGGCCCTCGACCTTGGCCACGATCTTGCTCGTCACCACCAGCACGTCACCGTCGGCCAGCCAGGGCGCCTGGGCGGCGATGTGCTGGGCGAGATCGTCGCCGGGCCGGAACTCCGGCAGGCCGGTGATCGGCAGGATGCGCAGCTCACCCGCCGCGTGATCGATCGTCATCAGGGCTTCACTCCCGCGAGGTCCAGGGCCTCCCGCACCATCTCGGCGGTGGTCGGCGGATCGGTCATGAGCAGCGGCACGCTGCGTACTTCGACACCGGGCACGTCGGCGGTGTCGGTGGTGTGGATCAGCCAGCCGTCCAGGATTCCGGTGGCCGAGCGCGCGCCGTAGTAACGGCCGATCGCCTCGGCGGTCGTCTCGACGCCGATCACCGACAGGCATTCATCGGCCATGCCGCGCAGCGGTTTACCGTCGATCACACCGGATATACCGATCACTTTGGCGTCGGTCGTGCGTAACGCGCCGCGGATTCCAGGCACCGCCAGGATGGCGCCGATGCTCACCACGGGGTTCGAGGGAGCGAGCAAGACCACATCCGCCGACTCTATGATCTCGGTCACATTCGGGGCCGGTTTGGCGTCCTCTGCCCCAATTGTGGCGAATCCATGGGTCTCGATGTTCGCGCGATAGCGAACCCACCACTCCTGAAAATGGATCGCGCGACGTTCGCCAGGGTTGTCCGGGTCGCTCACAACCACATGCGTTTCACACCGATCGTCGGTTGCCGGGATCAGTTTCACGCCGGGCTGCCACCTGTTGCAGAGCGCCTCGGTCACCGCGGACAGCGGGTACCCGGCACGCAACATTTCGCTCCGGACCAAATGCGTGGCGAGGTCGCGATCGCCGAGCCCGAACCAGTCCGGCTGCGCGCCGTACTTCGCCAGCTCTTCCTTGGCGTGCCAGGTCTCGTCCGGCCTGCCCCAGCCGCGCTCGGTATCGATGCCGCCACCAAGGGTGTACATGCAGGTATCAAGGTCAGGACAGATCCGGAGGCCATGCATCCAGACGTCGTCGCCGACGTTCACGATCGCGGAGACATCGGCATCGGGCAGTAGTTCCCGGACGCCCTGGAGGAAGCGAGCGCCGCCGACACCCCCGACCAGGACGGCAATCCGTGGCCCGCCGACGGGTTCGGTGTCCGCTTGAAGGGAAGTCACATCCGCACAGCCTATGCGCTGCCGGACCGGGCGATGTTCGGGCCATAGTTGCTGGTCATTTGCCCTACTCCGACTCAAGATCATCTTCGAAAGCGTTCGCGGATAGTAACGGAATAGCGACGGCCGCTTGACCATCGACACGTCCGGCGTGTCTAATCACAGTCATGTCATTTCGGGTTCGCGCGAGAGTGCAAGGCGCGAACGGCTTTTCGAACAGATGTTCGCATCGAGATGACGAGCTCGGGGACGTCCGCGGGACAACGTCGCGGGGTATGGCCGTCGGTAAGCGTGTTGGTCCGACGGATCGAATCATTCTGCGCTAACACACAGTGAGGAGGCGGAGCGATGGCCAACGAGATGGTCTCGCCGACCGATTCCACAGCAGGCGCAGCACGTGGCGTCTGCGCAGAAAACGGCTGGATAGAACGCGAGGGGGGTGACGAAGTCTTGACGCCTGGGCACAGCACGGGTGACGAGAACTCGACGCCCCGGCTCAGCCTGGTCGTCACGGGCTTCGACGAGATGTTCGAATCCATCGAAGAGCAGTGGCAAGAGCGTGCCCTGTGCGCGCAGACCGATCCGGAGGCGTTCTTCCCAGAGAAGGGCGGCTCGACTCGCGAGGCGAAACGGATCTGCATGGGCTGCGAGGTGCGCGACGAGTGCCTGGAATACGCACTCGCCCACGATGAGCGCTTCGGCATCTGGGGTGGCCTCTCCGAACGAGAGCGCCGCCGCCTGAAGCGCGGCATCGGCTAGAAGACTTGGGTTGGCCCCCGAGTTATCCGCAAGCACGAGAAGTCGCCACGGCGACAACGATTCTCGCGATCACACGGGTAGCTCCGGGGGTACGCCCGAGCCCCTGCCCGCGGTCCGTCGGCCGACTGGGGCAGCACTGGGTGCAACCGCACCGGACAGGCTGACTAGGTTTTAACCCATGGCACGTTCCCGTAATCGTCGTCCGCCGACCGCCCGGTCGGTGATCCGCCGTGGTCGCGGGGTGCGTGGGCCGATGTTGCCGCCCACGGTGCCCGCCTGGCGCACCAGGGGGCAGAAGTTCGACCGGCTGGTGCTGGAAGCGTTCGCACCGCTGGACACTCGCTGGCACGACCGCCTCACCAAGCTCGACATCGCGGTCGACGATGTGCCGAAAATCCGTCCGCTGCATCCCGATTCGGTCACCTGGCCGGACGAGGTGGTGGCCGACGGCCCGGTGCCGCTGTCCCGGCTGATCCCGGCCGGCGTGGACCGGCACGGCACCGCCACCCGCGCCCGGGTGGTGCTGTTCCGCAAGCCGCTGGAGCTGCGCGCCAGCGATCCCGACGACTTGGTCGACCTGCTGCGCGAGGTGCTGGTCCAGCAGATCGCCACCTATCTCGGCGTCGATCCGGACATCATCGACCCGGAACCGGAATAGAAATCGCACCAAGCCGCGCGCCCTTCGGTAACGAATGTTGTTGCGAGCAGCGATAACTGATTACCGACACCGAGTGCGCGGCCCGCAGACCGCACACTCACCCGACCTTCGGCCGACCGCAGGGCCGCAAGGCTCCTTCGCTCGCCTGCGGCGCCGCCGCGTGGCGGGAGTTTTTGCCCGAATCCTGAGCGTGTCTATCCACATCGGCACGCCCGGAGGGTTACTCTCATCGGCGTGATCCCCATGCGTCGTTGTTGCCGACCAGGTTGCAAGAATCCGGCCGTCGCGACGCTCACCTATGTGTACTCGGACTCGACCGCCGTGGTCGGACCACTCGCGACCGTCGCCGAACCGCACTCCTGGGATCTCTGTGAAACGCACGGCTCGCGCATCACCGCCCCGAAGGGCTGGGAGATGGTTCGCCACGAGGGCGGATTCTCCTCCAGCACACCGGATGACGACGATCTGACCGCGCTCGCCGAGGCGGTCCGCGAGGCCGGACTGCGCCGCCGCCCGCCGGAACAAGATCAGCGCGGCTATCGCGACTACGCGCCGCCGCCGCAGCGCACCACCCGCACCGGGCGCCGGGGACATCTGCGCGTACTCCCCGACCCGCCTTCCTGAACAAACCCAGGACCGGGTCAAACCGTTGCCGCGCAACCATTAGGGTGGTGGGCATGACAGTCGCCCGCTCTGCCGAATTCGTAAACGCGGTGATCAAGGCTTACGACGTTCGCGGTGTGGTCGGTGAACAGCTCGACGCCGAATTCGTCAGGGACATCGGCGCATCGTTCGCCCGGCTGATGCGCGCCGAGGGCGCGACGCGGGCCGTCATCGGACACGACATGCGCGAGTCCTCCCCCGAGCTGTCCAACGCGTTCGCCGACGGCGTGCTGGCCCAGGGCCTGGACGTGGTGCACATCGGGCTCGCGTCCACCGATCAGCTGTACTTCGCCTCCGGCAGCCTGAACTGCCCGGGCGCCATGTTCACCGCGAGCCACAACCCGGCCCGCTACAACGGCATCAAGATGTGCCGCGCCAAAGCCATTCCGGTAGGCCAGGACACGGGCCTGGCGACGATCAAGAGCGAGGTCGCCGAGGGCGTCCCCGGCTTCGACGGACCACACGGCACCGCGTCCAGCGTCGACCTGCTCGCCGACTACGCGGCGTTCCTGCGCAACCTGGTCGACATCGCCGGGGTCCGCCCGCTGACCATCGCGGTGGACGCGGGCAACGGCATGGGCGGGCACACCGTGCCCGCCGTGTTCGACGCGCTGCCGCAGGTGACCATCGTGCCGCTGTACTTCGAGCTGGACGGCTCGTTCCCGAACCACGAGGCGAACCCGCTCGACCCGAAGAACCTGGTCGATCTGCAGGACCTGGTGGTCAAGTCCGGCGCCGACATCGGGCTCGCGTTCGACGGCGACGCCGACCGCTGCTTCGTGGTGGACGAGAAGGGCGACCCGGTGTCCCCGTCCACCATCACCGCGCTGGTCGCCGAGCGCGAACTGGTCAAGGAGCCGGGCGCGGTCATCATCCACAACCTGATCACCTCGCACGCGGTGCCCGAGCTGGTCACCGCGCTCGGCGGCACCCCGGTGCGCACCCGGGTCGGCCACTCGTTCATCAAGCAGCAGATGGCCTCGACCGGCGCGGTGTTCGGCGGCGAGCACTCCGCGCACTACTACTTCCGCGACTTCTGGGGCGCCGACTCCGGCATGCTCGCGGCGCTGCACGTGCTGGCCGCGCTGGGCGAGCAGGACCGGCCGGTGTCGGAGCTGATGGCGGCTTACGAAACATATGCGGCCTCCGGAGAGATCAATTCCACAGTGCCGGACGCAAAGGAGCGGACGATGGCTGTGGTGGAGGCATTCGGGGATCGGACGATCTCGGTGGATAGGCTGGACGGCGTGACCGTCCAGTTGGCCGACGACGCCTGGTTCAATCTGCGCGCGTCGAATACCGAACCGCTGCTCAGGCTGAACGTCGAAGCCAGATCGCCGGAAGAAGTAGACGCACTCGTAACAGAGATTCTGAGCATCGTCCGCTCCTGACTGGAATAGTGGAATCACAGGCCTTGGATTCGCCCGACTCGGGCCCGGCGTGGCAGCTGACCCGGGAGCGAGCGAGGGCGGAAACGACTCAGCGCGATGAGGGGAGGTGGGACGCCCGATGATCGCTGGAACACCGGTTCTCGACCTCGATGATGCCGCTTCGCTGGAGGCGGCCGATACCGGCGGCGCCCTGCGCTCGGCCGCCTCCGGCGGCGCTCAGGTCCGTGCCACCGCGGCAGCCGTCGGTGAGGACGCGCTCGCGCGCCTGCACGGACTGCGACCTCGCAGTCTGGTACTCGTCTCCGGCTCCGGCCGCGCCGCGCGCGCTGCGAGCCTGCTGGTCGCCGCGCTCGGCGATCGCGCGGGCCTGCCGGTCGTGCCGGTCACCGCGTTGCCGCCCTGGGTAGGGCCGCTCGACGTCGTCCTGGTCGCCGGTGACGACGCCGGCGATCCGCGCTTGACCGATGCGGTGGACCGGGCGCTGCGCCGCGGCGCCGAGGTCGTCGTCGCCACCCCCATCGAGGGACCGATGCGCGCCGTCGCAGCGGGCCGCGCCGCCGTGCTGGCCCCGCGGGTCCAGGTGCTCGACCACAATCGGCTGCTGCGCTTCCTGGCCGCCGGCATCGCCGTCCTGCGCGCGATCGACCCGTCCCGCAGCGGCGCCTTCGTGCCCGACCTCACCGACCTCGCCGATGTGCTCGACGCCGAGGCGTTGCGCGCCGGTCCGACCAACGAGGTCTTCCGCAATCCGGCCAAGACCCTCGCCTCGCGCATGCATCAGCGCGGGGTCGTGCTGGCCGGCGACTCCCCCGCCGCGGCCGAGCTGGCCGAGCACGGCGCCGAGGTGCTGTTGCAGTCGGCAGGCCGGGTCGCCACCGCGGTGGATCTCGCCGAGGCGGTCGCCGCCAGGGCTCGAATGGTCGAGGCCGCAGGCGAATCCGCGCCCGGCTTCGATCCGCTGTTCCACGACGAAGAGCTGGACGGGCCGGTGCAGGTGGAACGCATCCGAGTGTTCGTGCTCAGCGCCGACGCCGACCAGTCGGCCGCGCGCCGGCGGATCGCCGTGTTCGGCGGCGGCGGGTCCAGCCTGGTCGACGCCGACTTGGTGAACGCCGAACTCGACCTGCTGCACACCGGTCTCATCGATCCGTCCGTGCCCGCCCCGGCGCGACCCGAGGAACCGGTTCCCGGTTCCGGCGGTGAATTGGAACAGCTCGCCGTGCTCGCGGTGCGGCTGGAAATGGCCGCCGCCTACCTACGGCTGATCGGAACCCGCGGCACCGCGACCGACAGCCAAGGGCAGTTCGGGGGAAGCTACTAGTGCACGAACTCGTTGGTGCGCTGCGCTCGTATGCCTGGGGCTCGCGCACCGCGCTCGCTCAGCTGTGCGGCAGGCCCGTCCCGTCCGCCCATCCGGAGGCCGAACTGTGGTTCGGCGCGCATCCCGCCGATCCCGCGCACGTCCTGATCGACGGCGACTCCCGCTCGCTGCTCGATTTCGTCGCCGAGGATCCGCAGCGCGAATTGGGCCCGGCCGCCGGGGAATTCGGCGGCAAGCTGCCATTCCTGCTGAAGATCCTGGCCGCCGAGGAGCCGCTGTCCCTACAGGCGCATCCGAGCACCGCGCAGGCGCGGGCCGGCTTCGAGTGGGAGAACCGCACCAAGGTCCCGCTGGACTCGCCGATGCGCAACTACCGCGACGACAACCACAAGCCGGAGCTGGTGGTGGCGCTGGATCGGTTCGAGGCGCTGGCCGGCTTCCGCGACCCGCACCGCACCGTCGAACTGCTGCGCGCGTTGCAGGTGGACGGCCTCGGATCGTTCGCCGATCTGCTTGCCGCGCAACCGGATTCCGACGGCCTGCGCACCCTGTTCACCACCTGGATCACGCTGCCCCAGCACGTGCTCGCCACGCTGCTGCCCGAGGTGCTGGACGGCTGCGTGCGGTACCTGTCCGGAAAGGGCAAGCGCGAGTTCACCCCGGAGGCGCGCACCACGCTCGAACTCGCTGAGGCCTACCCCGGCGACGCCGGCGTGCTCGCCGCGCTGCTGCTGAACCGGCTGACCCTGGAACCCGGCCAGGGCCTGTTCCTCGCGGCCGGCAACCTGCACGCCTACCTGCGCGGTCTCGGCGTGGAGATCATGGCCAACTCGGACAACGTGCTGCGCGGCGGCCTCACGCCCAAGCACGTCGACGTGCCGGAGTTGTTGCGGGTGCTCGACTTCGAGCCGATCAACCTGCCGGTCGTGCTGCCCGAACCGGCCGGCGACGGCTCGGTCCGCTACCGCACCCCCGCACCGGAATTCGAGCTGCGCCGCTTCGACCTGACCGAGGGCTCGGCCCAGGTCCCGCTCACCGCGGCAGGCCCGGGCATCGTGCTGTGCACGTCCGGATCGGTGCGGCTGCTGCACGGCGGGTCCGAACTGACCTTGCCACGCGGCGCCGCGGCGTGGATCTCGGCCGCCGACAGCGATATTCGCGCCCGCGCGCTGGACGGTCCGGCCCAGCTGTTCTGCGCCTGCGTCGGAAAGGTCTGATTTCAGCGCCTAGTCGCGTAACGCGATGATCGGCCGGGCATCGGACACTCCGGGCACCGGCACACGCTAAGTTAGCCAGGATCGGGCAATTCGGAGAGAGGACGTCCAGGGCATGTCGGCTGGTGGTGGCAAGAAGGCGATTCTCGCCGCGTTGTCGGCGAACGCGGGGATCGCCGTGGCGAAATTCGTCGGTGCGATGATCACCGGTTCCGGGTCGATGCTCGCCGAGGCGGTGCACTCGGTCGCCGACACCGGCAACCAGGCGCTGCTGCTGCTCGGTCAGCGCCGGGCCGCGCAGGAGGCCGACGCGCTGCACCCGTTCGGGTACGCGCGCAATCGCTACTTCTACTCGTTCATCGTCGCGCTGGTGCTGTTCACCCTCGGCTCCGGATACGCGCTCTACGAGGGCGTGCACAAGATCCAGCATCCCGAGGAGCTGAGCTCACCGATCGTGGCGATCGTCATCCTGCTCATCGCGATCGGGCTGGAGTCCTACAGCTTCATGACCGCCATGCGCGAATCCGCCCCGCTCAAGGGCGACGCGAGCTGGTGGCGGTTCATCCGCAACTCGCGCAGCCCAGAACTGCCGGTGGTGCTGCTGGAAGACACCGGCGCGCTGATCGGCCTGGTGTTCGCGTTCGCGGGCGTCGGGCTGACCATGCTCACCGGCGACGCGGTGTGGGACGGCATCGGCACCATGGCCATCGGCATCCTGCTCGGCATCATCGCCATCGTGTTGATCATCGAGATGCAGAGCCTGCTCATCGGCGAGGGCGCGACGCCCGCCGAGGATCGGCTGATCCGGGAGAACCTGGTCGACGGCGATCGGATCGACCGGGTGATCCACCTGAAGACCCAATACCTCGGTCCCGAAGAGCTTTTGGTGGCCGCCAAGATCGGCGCGGTGCCCGGCCTCGACGTCGCTCAGCTCGCCACGGCCATCGATGACGCGGAGGCGCGCGTGCGGGCCGCGGTGCCCGCGGCCCGGGTCATGTACCTCGAACCGGATCTCTACCGCACCGAAACCGTCTAGCCCTTACGCAGCAGGTCCAGCGGGTCGGTGCCGATGCCGAAGCGCTGGCGCAGCACGTGCCGGGCGGCGTGCAGGCCGGACATGCCGTGCACGCCGGGGCCGGGCGGGGTGGACGAGGAGCACAGGTACACGCCGGGAAGCGGTGTGGCGTAAGGGTTCCAGCGTGCGGTCGGGCGGAACGCGAACTGGCGCAGGGTCATCGCGCCCGCCGAGATGTCGCCGCCGATGTAATTGGCATTGTGCGAGGGCATTTCGGCCGCGGTGTAGACGTGCTTGGCCAGGATCAGGTCGCGGAAGCCCGGGGCGAACCGCTCGACCTGGGTGATGACCGCCTCGCTGACGTCGCGGGTGGAGCCGTTCGGCACGTGCGCGTATGTGTAGAACGTGTGCTTGCCCTCCGGCGCCCTGGTCGAATCGACGACGCCGGGCTGGATGGACAGCACATAGGGCCGCTCCGCGTGCTGACCCGCGGCGACCGCGTGTTCGGCGGCCATCGCCTCGGCGCGGGTACCGATCAGGTGCAGGCTGCCGGCCCGGTCCAGGCCCTCGGCCTGCCATGGCACCGGTCCGTCCAGCGCGAAGTCGACCTTGCACGCCGCGCCGCCGTAACGGAAACCCCGGAGCCGCTTGGCGTATGGGTCCGGGAGGCGGTGGCCCGCGATGCGCAGCAGTTCCGCGGGCGCGAGATCGAGCACGACCGCGCGGGCGTCGTCGAACTGCCCGAGCGAGTCGATGCGGTGACCGGTGTGCACCCGGCCGCCGAGGCGTTCGAGTTCGGCGATGAGCGCGTTCGGGATCGCCTGACTGCCGCCCTTCGGGATCACCCAGCCGCCGGCATGCGCCAACGTGGCGAGGAGCATCCCGGCGCCCGCGGCCGGGATGCGCCGCGGCGGGGTGATCGCGTGCGTGGCCACACCGGTCAGCAACGCGGGCGCGGCATCGTCCTGAAACCTGGTGTTCCACAACGGCGATCCCTGCTCCAGGGTCCGCAGCCCGAACCGCACCGCGGTCAGCAGGTCCTTGGGCGGGCGGCGCAGGTCCGACATCGCGAGGTCGACGACCGCCTCCCAGTGCGGCACCAGCGGTCCGAACAGCGCGCGCCACGCGGCGCCGTCGCGACCGAGTCCCGCGACCGTCCGGTCCAGATCGCGCCAGGCCACGCCGGCCGTGCCGCCGTCCATCGGGTGCGCGTAGGACGCCTCCGGCGTGAGCAGCTCGACGCCGTGCGCCGCGAGATCGAACGCGCGAAAGAAGGGGGACGCCAACGCCATCGGATGCGCGCCGGCACACACGTCGTGCTGGAATCCGGGCAGCGTCAGTTCCGCCGTGCGCGACCCGCCACCCGCACTGAACTCGGCCTCGTACACCTCCACCGAGAGTCCGGCCTTGGCCAGAATCACCGCGGCGGCGAGACCATTCGGCCCGGAACCGACGACCACAACATCAGGCATATCCCCCACGCTACCGATCCGGCCTCGGCCGCCGCCGAAATGCGCGTCCGATCACATCGGCCCTACGCGGAATCCGCGCCGACCGCGGCCAGCCATTCGGTGACCAGGATTTCCAGGCGCTGCTCGCGCAGGTCCGGCCGGAGCCGGCCGCCGCGATCGAGGGTCGCGAGGCCGTGCATCGCGCTCCAGGCCACCTCGGTCCGGGCCCCGAGGTCCGCCTCGTCGACGAACGGCCGGAACAGCGCCTCCAGTTCGGCGAAGGCGTCGATCAGCAGCTGCGGCGCGTCCAGGCCGAAGACCAGGTCGACGTTCATCATGAACATCGCCTCGTAGCGCGCCGGGTTGGCGGCGGCGAAATCCAGGTAGGCCCGGGTGACGCGGTACAGGGCGTCGGCCGGGCCGCTCGCCTCGGTGTGGGCTCGGCGCATCTCGGTGGTCAGGTCGGCGATGCCCTGCAAGGCCACCGCCGTCACGATGGCCGACTTGCCCTCGAAATGGCTGTACAGCACCGGCTGGCTGTATTCGATGCGCTCGGCCAGCTTGCGCACGGTGACCGCCTCCCAGCCCTGTGCCTCCGCCAGCTCCCGCGCGGTATCGATGATCTGCTGATGGCGTTCGGCGCGTTCGCGTTCCTTGCGGGTCTGGGGGCTCATGACCAAAATACTAGCAGTGCTAGACAAGCTATCGAAGCTCAGTTATGGTTGCTCTCGAACCTAGCAACGCTAGAAAATGAAGCACACCGCACCAAGGAGCAGCACCCATGACCACCTCGCGCATCGCCACCGCCCTCTCCCTCGCCGGCGCGGCCTTCATCCTCTACATCGGCCTCAGCTACCTGCTCACCCCCGACACCATCGCGCCGGGCTTCGGCCTGCCGGCCTGGCCGGACGGCGACGCCGCCGCGTTCATGAACCTGAAGGGCGTGCGCGACACCGTCTTCGGCGTGCTGATCCTGGTCCTGCTCGCCGCCAAGCAGCGGTATGCCCTCGGCATCGCCACCCTGGTCATCGCCCTGGTCCCGGTCGGCGACATGCTCACCGTGCTCAGCTGGAGCGGTTCCTCCGCCGCCGCCTTCGGCATCCACGGCCTCACCGCCGCCGTCGTCTTCCTCACCGGCGGCATGCTCCTGCGTGAACACCAGCTCGCGACCAAGGCCACCCCGCAGCCCATCGCCGTCCCCGCCTGATCCCCCGAACCCCCTGTCCGGTACCGGCATTGCGCCGGTGCCGGACATTTCCCTTTCCGGACCCGTTCGCGCGGAAGGCATTCCGTGATCCGGCCCACACCGCGATGAATTTCCCGACCCACGCCCGTCGACATCACTGAACGCACGACAAACAGGAGACCACCATGCCGACCAAGCCCCACGGCCCCGCGTCCTACTTCCCCGCCATCGAGGCCAAATACGGCCGCACCATCGACGCCTGGAAAGCCGCGATGCGCGAATCCGGCCTGACCTCCCACAAGGCCCTGGTCGAATGGCTCAAAACCGAACACGACCTCGGCCACGGCCACGCCACCGCCCTCACCCAGCACCACCTCAACCCGGAAAAATGGGCATCCTGACCCCGGGCATGGCGAAGGGCCCGCAGATCCTGCGGGCCCTTCGTGTTGCACCGAGCAGTTAGGCCGGAACCAGGTCCTTGGTGTCGGGGTCCTGCTGCGGGGGCGCGCCGTGGTCGTTATCGACCATGGTTTGTTCGTCGAAGGGCAATTTGCGGTCGAGCACCTCGCGGGTGCGGTCCGCGTCGATGGTCTTGGTCCAGGTGCCGATGAGCACGGTGGCGACGGCATTGCCGGAGAAATTGGTGAGCGCGCGGGCCTCGGACATGAAGCGGTCGATGCCGACGATCAAGCCGACACCGTCGAGCAATTCGGGGCGATGACTCTCCAGGCCGCCGGCCAAGGTGGCCAGGCCGGCGCCGGTGACCCCGGCCGCGCCCTTGGACGCCACGATCATGAACAGCAGCAGGCCGATCTGCTCGCCGATGTTGAGCGGTTTGCCCATCGCGTCCGCAATGAACAAAGACGCCATTGTCAGGTAAATTGCAGTGCCGTCCAGATTGAACGAATAACCGGTCGGCACAACCACACCCACGGTCGTCCGCTCGACGCCCATGTGCTCCATCTTCGCGATCAACCGAGGCAACGCCGACTCGGACGACGAGGTCGCGAGGATCAGCAGATATTCGCGGGCCAGGTAGCGGACCAGCTTCAGCACCGACACCCGAGCAACGAGCCACATCATCACCCCGAGCACGCCGAACACGAAGATCAAGCAAGTCAGGTAGAACGCGATCATCAACGTTGCCAATTTCAGCACGGCGTCCAGACCACTCTTACCGACCAGATTCGCGATCGCGCCGAACGCACCGATCGGCGCCAGCCACAGAATCATCACCAGCACGCGGAACACGAGCTTTTGCAGCAACGCGACGCCACGCACGATCGGCTCGCCGGACTTGCCCATGGCCTGCACCGCGAACCCGACCAGCAGCGCGACGAACAGCGCCTGCAACGTGCTGCCCGAAGTCAGCGAGGACAGCATGGTCGTCGGGACGATGCTGGTCAGGAAGTCCCAGGTGCCACCGGCGCTGTGCGCGGTCTTGGCCAGATCCTTGCCCGCGTTGACGGTCTTGCCGAGGTTCAACCCGGTGCCGGGCGAGATCACGTTGCCGACCACGAGCCCGATCACGAGCGCGACCGTCGACATCACCATGAAGTACGCGATGGTCAACCCGCCGACCTTGCCGACGGTGGCCGCCGACCGGATCGAACCGATGCCGAGCACGATCGTGCAGAAGATGACCGGCGCGATCATCATCTTGATCAGGTTGACGAAGATGGTCCCGAGCGGAGCAACCGACACCCCGAACCCCGGCGCGAGCCAACCGACGAGAATGCCCGCGATGACCGCGACAATGACGGCCAGATACAGCCAATGGGTGCGGTCACGCTTGCGCGGTGGTGCTGCCGGTGTTGCTTCGCTCATACGAGTTGATGTCCTCCGAGGTGGTGCCGACGTGAGGTGCCTCACGCCCTCCAGGCAGAATGATGGCGGTCCGGGTGACGCCGGTCACGGTTTGGTGCATTACGTTCAGCGGAGGAAAGCAGCTAGTGAGACGCGGTCGGCTATCCCTGGCCGGTCAGGCCTTCGCGCTACAGCTGATCGTGTTGACCCTGATGGTCGCTGTCGGCGCGGTCCTCGCGGTGCTCGACGCACGCCATCACAGCGACGTGACGACCACCCGAGAAGTGCGAGATGTCGCGGTGAGCGTCGCTGAGGCGCGCTCCACGCTGAGCGCCGTCTACACCACCGATCCCACGGCCCTGCTGCAACCGGTGACCGAGCGCATCCGCGAGGCGACCGGCATGGACTTCATCGTCGTCATGGCGCCGGACCGCACCCGCTACACGCACACCAACCCGGACATGATCGGCAAGCCGTTCAGCGGCAACATCGACCGCGCGCTGGCCGGGGAGACGTTCACCGAGACCTTCACCGGCACCCTCGGCCCGTCCATCCGCGCGGTGACGCCGGTCTACGACGGCGGTCGGGTGGTCGCGCTGGTCTCCGCCGGGGTGACCCGCGCGAAGATCGGCGACCAGGTCGCGACCCAGCTCCCGCTGATCCTCGGCGTCGCCGCGGCGGGCCTGGTGGTCTCGGGCAGCGGATCGTTCCTGCTGAGCCGCCGGCTGCGCAGGCAGACGCACGGGCTCGCGCCGGACGAGTTGCGCGCCATGTACGAACAGCACGACGCGGTACTGCACTCGATCCACGAGGGTCTCGTGGTGTTCAACATGGCCGGCGAGCGCGCCGAGGTGGTCAACGACGAGGCGCGCAGGCTGCTCGAACTGCCCGACGGCGAGGTGCGCCGCGGCGACCTGCCGACCTCCATGCAGCAGATGAGCTGGGGCGTGGTCCGCGACGAGATGCACGTGACCGGCGACCGGATCCTGCTGATCAATCAGGACATCGTCACCTGGGAAGGACGGCCGATCGGCACCGTCATGACCATCCGCGACCACACCGAATTGCGCGCGGTGATGGGCGAACTCGACTCGGTGCGCAGTTTCGCCGAGTCGCTGCACGCGCAGGCGCACGAATCGGCCAACCGGCTGCACACCGTGGTCACCATGGTCGAATTGGGCCGCTACCAGGAGGCGGTAGACTTCGCCACCTCCGAACTCCAACTCTCCCAAGCACTCATCGATCGGCTGCTGGACGCGGTCGGCTCGCCCGCGCTGGCCGCACTGCTGCTCGGCAAGGTGAACCAGGCGGCCGAACGCAGCATCGAGTTGACCATCACCGAGGAGACCGCGCTCGACTCCATCGAGCCGCTCTCCCCGCAGGAGACGGTCACGCTGGTCGGCAACCTCATCGACAATGCCATCGACGCGGCCGCCGAGAGCCCGTCGGGCTGGGTGGAGGTCACCGTGCGGCACGAGGATCCGATGGGCGGGGAAGACGCCGAAGTTGTTTCGCCGGAACAGCATTCGGCGCTGTATGTGCGCGTCGCGGACAGCGGCCCGGGAATGTCGGAGGAGACATTCGCCCGGGCGTCGCAGCGCGGTTATTCGACCAAGGCCGACCATCACGGGCTCGGCTTAGCCCTGGTCCACCGCCTGGTGGCCCGGCACGGGGGGACCATTCGTACCGAACTAGATCCGGAAAGCGCGGTAACCGTGACGATTCCGCGAAAGGACGCACAGTGATCCGAGTGCTGATCGTCGAGGACGAGCCGCTCATCGCCGAGGCACACCGCGCCTATGTGGACCGCATCGAGGGCTTCACGCCCGTCGGGGTGGCGCACACCGGTCGCGAGGCGATGCGCGCGGCCGCCGATGCCGCGGCCGAGAATACGCCGATCGACCTGGTGCTCATGGATATCGGGTTGCCCGATGCCAGCGGCCTCGACGTCGCCGCGGCCCTGACCGGCCTCGCTCCCCGACCCGATGTCATCGCCATCACCTCGGCCCGCGACCTCGCCATGGTGCGCACCGCCGTCTCGCACGGCGTTGTCCTCTATCTGTTGAAGCCGTTCACCTTCGCCGCGTTCCGGGACAAGCTCGACCGCTATCGCGAGTTCCGCACCGCCCTCCCGGCGGGCGAAACGGCGGTCTCCCAGCACGACATCGATCGCGCGCTCAGCGCGCTACGCACCCCCGACCAGCGCGCCACCACCCCCAAAGGCGTTGCGCCACAGACCCTCGACGAGATCTCCCGCACCGTCCGCGCCGCCCCCGAGGGCATCACCGCCGCGGACACCGCGACCACCATCGGCGTTTCCCGGATCACCGCCTGGCGCTACCTGGAGAAGCTCGCCGACGACGGATTGGTCACCCGCCGTTCGGATTACGGCCGCGCGGGCCGGCCCAAGACCCGCTACGTCTGGAAAACCAAAGCGTGACCGAAGTCTTCGCGCAGGCCATTCGAAAGAGGGTCTGCGCGAAGAGTTTCGATCACGCTCGTCGAGCTAGGCGGGCAAGTGGCCGTAGCCGAAGATGTTGATGAAGTAGTTGCCGGGAATCAATTGATTCATGGCATGCCACTGCCCCGACGGATCCCGCTGGTAGTAGCTGACCCCGAAACCCGCGTCGTAGCAAACGATGTCACCGGTCCCGAACGGGCTCCAGTAGGCGCTCGCGTCCGGGCGATTGAATTCGAACGGCGCTTTGAACAAGTGACTACACGGGGTGATGCTCGGCTCGTAGATCGACGGCGCGGCCGCGGCGCTCGGCGCGAAACCGATCGCGCCGAGGCCGACCGCTCCGGCGAATACCGCCGCGACCAGCGCACGCGGGAAAGACTTCCGCATAAAGGTTCTCCTCAACCATTCCAGTTGGCAACAGTGAGCACACGTAGCGATCCCGCGACAGAGCCCCGGAACCCTGCGCAGCACCCTGCCAGAAGGACCGCTACGCCGACACTGTTTTCCGACCGTCAGACGTCGGTGGAGAACCTGATTCCGCCGTCCGGGATCTCCACCCCGGGCCAGACGCGCGCGCCGCGTAGTAGTTCGCAGCGGGCACCGACCTGCGCACCGTCGCCGATGACGCCGTCGCGCACCAAGGCCCGCGGCCCGATCCGCGCGCCGAAACCGATGATCGAACGTTCGACCGTGGCGCCGGCCTCGATGATCGCGCCGTCGAAGATCACCGCGCCGTCCAGCCGGGCGCCCGCGCCGACCTCGGCACCGCGACCGACCACCGTGCCGCCGATGAGCAGCGCGCCCGGCGCGACACCCGCACCGGGATGCACGAGCGATTCGCCGCGCTGTCCGGGCAGCGCCGGCGAGGGCGCGATGCCGCGAACCAGGTCGGCCGACCCGCGGACGAAGTCCTCAGGCGTGCCCATGTCCCGCCAGTACGACGAGTCGACGTGCCCCTGCACCCGGGCGCCCTCGGCGAGCAGCGTCGGGAACACCTCGCGTTCCACCGAGACCGGTCGCCCGGACGGGATCTTCTCGATGTACTCGCGCCGGAAGACGTAGCAACCGGCGTTGATCTGATCGGTCGGCGGATCCTGCGTCTTCTCCAGGAACGCGGTGACCCGGCCGTTCTCGTCGGTCGGCACGCAGCCGAAGGCGCGCGGATCGCTGACCCGGACCAGGTGCAACGTCACGTCGGCGTTGGTCGACTCGTGCGTATCGAGGATCGCGCCGAGGTCGGTGCCGCCGAGCACGTCGCCGTTGAACACCATCACGGTGTCGGCGCGCAGCTTGGGCAGCACGTTGCGGATGCCGCCGCCGGTGCCGAGCGGCTCGGTCTCGGTCACGTACTCCAGTTCCAGGCCGAGCTCGGAACCGTCACCGAAGTGCTCCTCGAACACCTCCGCCTTGAACGAGGTGCCCAGCACGACGTGCGAGATCCCGGCGTCGGCGATGCGGGCCAGCAGGTGCGTGAGGAACGGCAACCCGGCCGTCGGCAGCATCGGCTTGGGTGCCGAAAGGGTCAGCGGACGCAGTCGTGTGCCCTGCCCACCCACCAGGATCACGGCGTCGGTGCCTGCATTTCCTGCCATTCAAGGTCCCCTGTTCACAGTGGATCGAATTGTCGCTCGCGCGCCGAATGGCCCGCGGCCTGCGCCGGTACACGCCGGGCCCGGAGGCGGGCCCGTCGCCCATTGTCGCTCAGCCGCGCGCCTGATGACCCGCTTCTTGCGCCTGTTGGCGCAGCGCAGATCGAACCGCAATCCGGGAGCGCACCGCAAGTCCGGCCCGCAGCGCGAGCCGCAACGGCAGCTGCCACCAGTGCGGATGCCGGTCGGCCTGGAATCGGTAGGCGCTCGCGTGGTGCGCGGGCAGCATCACCTCGGGGTGCCTGCCCGCGGCATGCCCCTTGGCGTGGGTTACCTCCGAGGACGGCACGAACACGTTGTGCCAGCCCGCCTTGCCCATCCGGTCGCCGAAGTCGACGTCCTCCATGTACATGAAGTAGCGCGAATCGAAGCCGTCGATCGAGTCGAACGCCGCGCGCCGCACCAGCAGGCAGGAGCCGGACAGCCAGCCGACCACGCGCTCGGAGATCTGCTCGTTCTCCTGGCGGTAGCGCCGGGTCCACGGGTTCGTCTTCCACACCGTGCCGAGGATCGCGTGACCCGCGCCGTCGAGCAGGCCGGGGACCTGACGCGCGGAGGGGTAGACGCTGCCGTCCGGTTCCAGCACCAGCGGGCCGAGCGCCCCCGCCCGTGGCCAGCGCTTCGCCGCCGCGAGCAGCTGGTCGATGGAATCGGTGCCCCAGCGGATGTCCGGGTTGGCGATCACCACGAACTCGATGTCCGGGTCGATCTCGGCGACGGCCCGGTTGATCGCGCCGCCGTAGCCGATATTGCCGCCGGTGCGCAGCAGCCGCACATGCGAATTGGCCTCGGCGATCAGCTCCGGCACCCCGTCGGTCGACCCGTTGTCCGCGAGAATCACCTGTGGTTTCTCGGTGGTGGCGTCAGCCAGCGTGGTGATGAAGTGCTCGAGGTGCTCGCCCGGTGAATAAGTCACCGTGACGACGGCCAGTCCTTTATGGACGGAATCGGAAGCGCTCACGGCCGCACAGCCTAGTCGGACAACCTCGCGAGCGCGTCCCCCAGTGCCACCTGCCATTGACGCAGCGGAGTCAACCCCGCCTCATCCCAGGCACGGTGCGACAACACCGAATATGCCGGTCGCCGTGCGGGTCTCGGAAATGCGGACGAGTCACACGGCTGGACCCGCTCCGGATCGGCGCCGACCCCTTCGAATACCGCGCGCGCGAGTTCGAACCAGGTGGCCTGTCCGGCATTGGTGGCGTGCAGCAGGCGCGGAGCGTCCGGCCGACCCGCGAGTTCGAGCAGGGCCGCCGCCAGATCCGCCGCATAGGTGGGGGCCCCGAGCTGGTCGTCGACCACGTTCACGGTGTCGCGTTCGCGCTCCAGCCGCAGCATGGTGGCGACGAAATCGCTTCCGCGCCCGGCATATACCCACGCGGTGCGCACCACGTGCGATTGCGGCGCGAGCTTCAGCACGGCCTGCTCGCCGGCCAGTTTGGACTGCCCGTAGACGCTGACCGGCCCGGTCGGATCGCTGGTCTCGTACGGACGGTCGTGCACGCCCGCGAACACATAGTCGGTGGACAGATGAATAAGCCTGGCCCCCACCCGCGCACACGCCGCGGCCAGCACGGCGGGCCCGGTCTCGTTGCCCGCGAACGCCCCCGCCACCTCGGTCTCGGCCAGGTCGACCGCGGTGAAGGCGGCGCAGTTGAGCACCACGGAACCGGGTTCGATCGCCGCGGCCACCGCGTCCGCGTCGGTGATATCGAGGTCGCGGCGGCCGAAGCCACGCGCGTGCGGTGCCAGGCGAATCAATTCCTGCCCGAGCTGTCCGCCCGCGCCGGTCACGAGGAGGCGGGCGGGCTGGGCGGCCGACGTTGTCGAAGCTGTCACAGCGTCGAGTCTGGCACGCCGCCACACCTGCGATTTGCGGGTGGCCGGGCCGCTATTCGTTAGCCTTCAGTCAGTGGCTCTCGCCCGGCGCCCGCCGCTGCGCGGGGTTTGCCGGATCGGTGCGGGGATATGAGAAAGGTGGGGTGGTCACTCAGACCGTGCTGTCGAAAGAGGCCCCGAGCTTGTCGAAAGGATGTCGAGTTGTCGAGAGGACACAAAGTAGCTGCGGCGCAGGAGGTTCCGGGTGACCCGGCCGCGCACCGCTGAATCGCTGTTACCCGCAGGGGGTCCGATCCGCGGATTCGCCGCGCTGCTGGCCGTTGTGGTGCTCGTCATCACCGGCTTCGCCTGGCACAGCGTCGACAGCCTGATCTCCAATATCGAACGCATCGGCGGCCTCGGTCTCGGCGGCGGGCGCGACGGCGCGGTGGACATCCTGCTGGTCGGCGTCGACAGCCGCACCGACGCGCACGGCAACCCGCTCTCCGACCGGGAACGGGCGCTGCTGCACGCGGGCGATGAGGTCGGCACCAACACCGACACCATCGTGCTGATCCGGGTGCCGAACGACGGCCGGTCCGCGACCGCCATCTCCATCCCCCGCGACTCCTACGTCGACATTCCCGACCTGGGCAAGGGCAAGATCAACTCGGCGTACGGCGCGACCAAGGAGACCCAGCGGCTGAAGCTGATGAACCAGGGCGTGCCGGAGGCCGACGCGGACAAGCAGTCCACCCAGGCCGGCCGCCAGGCGCTGATCAAATCGGTCGCCAACCTCACCGGCATCAGCGTCGACCATTACGCCGAGGTGAGCCTGCTCGGCTTCGTGCTGCTCACCGACGCCGTCGGCGGGGTCGAGGTGTGCCTGAACAACGCGGTGGACGAATGGATGTCCGGCGCCGACTTCCCGGCCGGTCGCCAGCGCCTCGACGGCCCGTCCGCCTTGAGCTTCGTGCGCCAGCGGCACAATCTGCCGCGCGGTGATCTCGATCGCATCGTGCGCCAGCAGGTGTTCATGGCCCAGCTGGTCGGGCAGGTGCTCAACGCGAAGACGCTCGGCAATCCGGGACGGATGAAGCAGCTCAGCGATGCTGTCGGGCGCACGGTGGTGCTCGACGACGACTGGGACGTGCTCGCCTTCCTGCAACAGCTGCAAGACCTTTCGGGCGGCCAGGTGAAGTTCGAGACCATCCCGGTCACCGATCTGAACTACATGACCAACAACGGCGAATCCGTGGTGCGGGTCGATCCCAAGGCGGTGAAGGACTACGTCGGCTCGCTGGTCGACGGGAAGTCCGCCGAAGCGGACGAACCGGCGCTGGATCCGGCCACGGTGACCGTCAGCGTGTACAACGCCAGCGGGGTCGGCGGGCTGGCCGGTCAGGTCGCACAGGCCTTGAGCGGTAAGGGTTTCCGCGAGGGCGTGGTCGGCAACTACACCGGGGGCAGCGTCACCGGCAGCCGGGTGCTCGCCGCGAACACCTCCGACGCCAAGGCCAAGGCGGTGGCCAAGGCGCTCGGCGGGCTGCCGGTGCTCGCGGATACGACGCTGTCGCCGGATTCGGTGAGCGTCGTGCTGGCGAGCGACTATTCTGGTCCGGGCTCGTCGGCCGGGGGGATGTTCGACTTCTCCGGAACGTCGAGCGCGACCGCGACACCAGTCCCGCCCGCCCCACCGATCGACGCAGGCCAGAACGGACCGAAATGCGTGAACTAGACCATGCGTGAATTCGACCAGGCGCTCACCCTCACCGAGAAGGTGCTGGATCCGATTCTCGCGCGCGAGCCGGCGAATCCACGCGTCACCTATTACGACGACGCCACCGGCGCCCGGATCGAGCTGTCCGGGCTGACCATGGCCAACTGGGCGGCCAAGACCGCCAACCTGATCCGCGACGAGTTCGGCCTCAGCCCCGGCGCCCGGATCGCGGTGCTGCTGCCCGCGCACTGGCAGACCGCAGCCGTGCTGCTCGGCTGCTGGTGGGCGGGCACCGAGGTGGTGCTGCGCCCCGACCAGGACGCCGAACTGGCCCTGGTGACCCCCGACCGGATCGACGACGCCGACGGCATCGCCGAGGTCGCGGCCCTGTCCCTGGACGCCATGGGCGCACCCGTGCGCGACCTGCCGATCGGCGTGACCGACTTCGCCACCTCCGTGCGCGTGCACGGCGATCAGTTCCTGCCCGGCGGCGCGGGCGCGGCGCTGGACGGCATGCCGGTCGCGGAGGTGTTCGCCGAGGCGAAGAAATCCGCCATGCGGCAAGGGTTTTCCGAGGGCGACCGGGTGCTGTCCAGCACCCCGTGGGACACCCCCGCCGAACTGATCGACGGCTTCGTCGCGGTCCTCGCCGCCGGCGCCTCCCTGGTCCAGGTGGTCAACCCCGACCCCGCCCTGCGCGAACGCCGCATCGAAACCGAACGCGTCACCGCCCAGCGCGCCTGACGCACACCCGCTGATTTCCCGCAGACCGGTTCGCCTGCGATTCGGTCTGCGGGTAATCGAGGCGTGTGCGGCAATCTCGTCCGCCGTCCGGCCCGCACGCAGTAACTTTGACCGGGTAGGGCCGAGTTGTTCGCAGATTTCGGTGGGTCTTCTCCTACCACGGTATTAGCGGAAGTCCGACTAGAGGACGTTCCACATTCTGGCCGGATTCCGTACGGTTGCCATATCGCACAACGACGGAGTTGGTGAATGATGATGCCGCAGTATTGGTTCCGCTGGTTGTCCGTTCAAGGCGTGCCCCGGCTCGTGCTGCGCCTGCAAGCGCGGCGCGGCGAACCGTTCGCCGAACTGATGGGCGGGCCCACCGGACTCGCCGATCCCTATCCGCTCATCGAGCGGCTACGCGGCGAGGGCAGGCTGATCCGCACCTCCATCGCCTGGGCCACCTTCGACCACGAATTGTGCCGATCCATCCTGCGCGACAACCGATTCGGCGTGCACAGCACCGACGGCTTCGCAGTGCCCGAGGCGGTCCGCCAGCTCACCAAGAAGTACTTCCCGCTGCCGCCGAACCCGGTGGAACCACCGTCCATGCTGGTGATCGACCCGCCGGAACACACGAGGATGCGCAAGCCGGTCGCCGCCGCGTTCACCCCGCGCGCCATCGGCAGGCTGCGCGACCGCGTCGAAACGGTCACCGCCGAACTGCTGGACGCGCTGCCCTCGGGCGGCTCGGCCGATCTGATCAACGCCTTCGCCGCACAGGTCCCGATCGCGATCATCTCCGAAATGCTCGGCTTCCCGGACGAGGAGAAGGAACGGTTCCTGAACTGGGGCGACCAGGTGACTCCGCTGCTCGACGTCGGCATCTCCTGGCGTGCCCACCGCCGCGCGCTGCTGGCCATGGAGGTGATGAACCACTACTTCGACGAGCACATCGCACGCCTGCGCCGCACCCCCGGCGACGACATCTTCAGCGCCCTGGTCACCGCGGGCGAGCTGAACATGTTCGAGCTGAAGGCCTCCGCGAGCCTGCTGATGGGCGCGGGCTTCGAAACCACGGTCAATCTGATCGGCAACGGGGTGGTGCAACTGATCAACCACCCCGAACAGCTCGCCCGGCTGCGCGCCGAACCCGAGCTGTGGCCCAACGCGATCGAGGAGATCCTGCGGTTCGACTCACCCGTGCAGACGACCGCGCGAAGCGTGCTGTGCGACATGGAGATCGACGGCGTCGAGCTGCACGCGGGCGACACCGTGGTGCTGTCGCTGGCCGGCGCCAATCGCGATCCCGGGGTGTTCGCCGAACCGGACCGTTTCGACGTCGGGCGCGCGAATGCCAAGGAGCACTTGTCCTTCAGCAACGGCATCCACGTCTGTCTCGGCGCCAGCCTGGCCAGGATGGAGGGCGTCTACGCGTTGCAGTCGCTGTTCGACCGCTTCCCCGACCTGCAACTCGACGGAACGCCCGAACGCCGGAAGTTGTTCACGCTGCACGGATATGAGCGACTGCCGGTCCAGCTCGGCCACCGCGCGCTCGCGCCCGAACCGACGACCGTTTAGCTGAAGCCGACGGCCTGCTCACCCCAGGCGGTGTGCAGGTCGGCGTCGGGGTCGTCGACGACCCGGTCGACGGTGTCGATCAGCAGGGTCGTACGGGTCGTCGGGCGGTACGGCGGCCAGTGTTTCGAGCCGTCGAGCGCGGCAGGCACGCCGTGTGTGGCAAAAGCCAACCAGCGCCGCATCATTCGGCCCGACACCTCCATGGCCACCTTGCGCCCGCCCAACCAGAACGTCGGATCATGGTTGAACGAGCCGAAATTGCCGAACACATAAGGCAATTCGGTGGCATGCCCGGCCCCGACCCGGGCCGCCCGCAACATCGGCGTGGCATGGTCGAAGCGGTACATCCAGGTCGGTGAGTGCTGTGCGTGCGCGTCGGCCACCCAGTGTGCGGGCATCCGGAACGCCGCATCGCCGGACATGGCCAGCGCGCCGCGGGTCTTGTCCAGATCCGGGTAGGCGGAGGTGATCTCGGCGATCCGCTCGTGCGACAGCTCCGGGTGATTGGCCGCCACGTCGTTGAGCATCGCGTTCACCGCGTCCGGCGTCACCGGCATGATCGGCGAGCGGAACACCCGGAACAGCGACGCCTCGTCCTTGTTCGCGCCGATCATCAACGGCACCCGATGCGAGCGCCCGTGCTGGAACCGGTCGATCGGATAGGTCGGCAGCAGATCGCCGTCCACCACCGGGGCCGCCGCCAGCCGGCCCGGCTCCTTCAACGGGACCTCGTCCAGCAGGATGCCCGCGACCTCGACGATCTTCTCGATCGGCCAGTCCAGCAGCTCGATGGCCCGGTCCGGCGTCAGTTCCAGCAGCTCGAGGAAGCGCCGCGCGACCGCGGCGGCCCGCTCCTGACCGAACACCGTGGTCGCCGGCGGGCTCTCCGCGATGGCCTTGTGGAACAGCCCGGCCGCGCGCGGCGAGGTCATCAGCGCGGTGACGCAACCGGCGCCCGAAGATTCGCCGAACAGGGTGACATTGCCCGGGTCGCCGCCGAACGCGGCGATATTGTCGCGCACCCATTCCAGCGCGGCGATCTGGTCGTGCAGCCCGAGATTCGGGGTGAACGGGCCGGGCAGCGAGGACAGATCGAGGAAACCGAACACACCGAGGCGGTAGTTCACCGTGACGACCACGACGTCACCGGTCTCGGCCAGCTTGCGTCCGTCGTAGATTCCCTGCGCCGCGGTGCCGAGGCAGTACGCGCCGCCGTGCAGCCAGACCAGCACCGGACGCGGTTCACCGGTCTCGAAGGTGTGCACCACATCGCCGAGGTCGCGCCGGGGCGCCCAGACATTCAGCCAGAGGCAGTCTTCGCCCATCCGCAGATCGGAGTCGACGGGAACCATGTTGCCCATCGTCTGCGGCGCGATATCGCCGAAGACGGCGCAATCCCGGGTCCCGGTCCATTCGGGCGCGGGCAAGGGCGGCAGGAATCGATTTCCCCCGCTCGGTGCAGCCGCGTAAGGAATGCTGCGCCACACTGCGACCGGACCATCCCAGCGCCCGCGCACATCGCCCGAGGTAGTCGTGGCTATCGGCTCGGCGCCGCCCACATCCCAACCCTGTTCGGTCTCGAACTGAGTGCTCATGGCTCCGCACCTCCTGCCAGGGACCCATCGGTGTGCTGCCGGTTTGCTCCAGCGGGCCCCGCACCTCGTGATCTCTTCTTCGAGAGTACGTCCATGGTGACGACCTGGGAACGCGACGCACCATTATGAGACCGTGGCGGTACGCTTGACCGATGCCGAGTTACAGCTATCGGTGCCGCAGTTGCGGGGACACTTTCGAGATGAACCGCCCGATGGCGGAGTCGTCGGATCCGGCGTCCTGCCCGAGCGGCCATGCCGACACAGTCAAGCTGCTGACCACGTTTGCCACGGTCAGCCGGGGTAGCGCGGCACCGGCACCGAGTCCGGCGGCCCGTCCCGCCGGCGGCGGCTGCTGTGGCGGAGGCTGTTGCAGCTAAGCCAGGCCATGCGTCGATAGCCGGTGGTGGCGAGCGGGTTCAGTCGCGCCGGTCGGCGTGGCCGAGATCACGGTCCGGGGCGACCCGATCGCGCACCCGTTGTTTCAGCACCGCGATATCGGGAAAACCGCCGTCCGCCTTGCGTTCCCACACCTGCTCGCCGTCCACGGTGATCCGGAAGACGCCGCCCGTGCCCGGAATCAGCGCCACCTCACCGAGTTCGGTGGCGAAGGTGCTCAGCAGTTCCTGCGCCATCCAGCTCGCCCGCAGCAACCAGCGGCACTGGGTGCAGTACTCGATCGCGACACGGGACATAGTGGGTGAGGGTACTCAGGCTTCGATTTCGCCGTCGAGGTAGACCCAGGCACCGTCTGCGCGCAGGAACCGGCTGACCTCGTGCAGCGAACCGCGCGTGCCGTCGGCCCGATAGTGCGCGACGAACTCGACCAAGCCGGTCTCGTCGAACAGCCCGCCGTCCGCGGTGCGCAGTATCTCCAGGAACAACCACCGCTGCCCCGGGTCGAGTTCCAGCGTCGCCGGCCTGGTCCGCGGATGCCACGATCCACGGAGATAGTCGGTGTCCCCGACCGCGAAAGCGGTGTAGCGCGAACGCATCAACGCCTCCGCGGTCGCCGCCGCCCGTTTTCCGGTCAGCACCGGCCCGCAGCAGTCGTCGAAGGCCTCGCCCCGGCCACACGGACACATCCGCGTCCCACTCATACCCCGATTGTTGCGCGCCGCCCGCAACAAAGATCAGGCCGGGTCGCCTGGAGCGCGCTCAGCGGGCCTCGACGGTCGCCAGCGCCGTGGCGATCGCGACCGTCTGTTCGCGCCAACGGCGCAGGTCGGTGACGCTCGGCGCGAGTTCGTAGTCGTGGTGGTGCGCGGCGCGGGACAGCGCGGCCCACAGCGCGGCGACCTGCGCCGCCACCTCGGGGCCGGCGAAGGTGCGCAGCGCGATCAGCTGGGCGCGCATCGGGCAGCGCATCAGCGCGGGCGCGAGCCGGGTCCACAGCTCATCTACCGACTGCTCCAAGGCAATTCGCAGAATCCAGGCGGTGGCGCGGGACCACAGGCCGCCCGCGTCGGTCACCGAGCCGGCCAGCAGGCGATCGACCGTGTCGAGCCGTTCGGCCACCGAGGGCCGCGGCCGCTTCGGTCCCTTCCCCGGGCGCTTCGACCGTTGCCCGCCACCGTTGAACCCGCGGCCGCCGTTCGGACCGCGCCGCTGCCCGCTCACCGGCGCGCCGTCAGTGCGCGAGCCATGCGACGAATCTTTCGGTCTCCGTGATCAATTCGCGCATGCTGCGGCCGATCGGCACGTGCGCGCCCGCCGTCGCGTCACGCAGCGCCTCGACCACCCATTTGCCCTCGCGCGCGACCAGATGCTTGTTGAGATCGTCGACCTTGCCGCCGACGCCCATCACCGCGAGAGCCACCTTCGCCCTGGTGGATTGGGCGGCATCGATGTGGCGCTCCACCTCGCGGTGGTTCATGCCGTCGGCGAGCAGGGTGCGCCTGGCCCGGCCCAGGCTCGCGGCCTCGACCGCGGAACGGCAGCAGGTGGCGACGAGTTCGTCGGCGATGGCCTGCGGCAACTGCGGCGTACGGACCAGGGCGCGCGCGTCATCCAGGTAGCGGCGCACCGGATCGCTGGACACCCGCACCTCGACCACCGAACGGTCGCGGCGCTGCACCTCGAGCACGGTGGCGTCGAGCTGCATCCGGCGTACCGCCTCGGCGAGCCGCTCGTCGTGGGTGAACACGACCACCTGCCGGGTCCACGCGACCGCGGCGAGCACCCTGGCCAGGCCGTCGACCTTCGCCGGGTCCATCGCCTGCACCGGGTCGTCGATCATGACGAACCGGAACGGGCTCTCCTCGACCGTGGCGCGCGGCAGGAACAGCGACAGCCCGAGCGCGTGTAACTCGCCCTGGCTCATCACGCCGAGCGCGGCGCCGTCCACGTCGTCGACGGTGACGTCCAGCAGCACCCGGCGGGCGGTTCCGGCGTTGCCCTGCAACGTGATCGAGCCGAGTTCCACGTTGCTCTGCTGGCGCAGCGTCTGCCAGACCCAGCGCGCGGTGGTCTCCAGCGGCGTCATCCGTTCGCCGCGCAGGCCTGCGGTGGCGGACTTGAGCCAGTCCTCGGCCTTCTTGACCGTGCGCAGTTCGGCCGCGTGTGCGGCGACCTCGCGCGCGCCCTCGAGCCAGCTGACGATGCGCGGGACCAGCGGGGTCCACACCTCGTCGAGGCGATCGAGTTCCTTACGCGTGCCCTGCTGCACCAGGTCGAGTTCGTCGACGAGGCGCGCGTGCGCGCCGCGCAACCGGCCCGGCAGGTCGGCGGAGTAGTCGGCGGAGGTGAGCGCGGCCCAGTCGGCCCAGGCGCGGCGGACCGCGGCGGTGTCGACCGAGGCCGGGCTGCGCGGGTCGAAATCCAGTTCCGGCGGAATCAGATCCGGCAGGGCGCGGGCCGCGCGCAGGGCATCGCCGAGTTCGGTGCGCGCGGTGGTGAGCGCGTCGACCCGGGCGGCGAGTTCGGTGATCGAGTCGTCCGCGGCGGCGGCCCACTCGTCGTCCAGGTCCCCGCGGCCGCAGACCGGGCACGGACAGGTACCGCTCGCCTTGTGGTGGTCGCGGGCTCGGCGCAGCAACTCCAGCACGCGCCAGTCCGCCTCGGCGTCGGCGGTGGTGCCGCGGGCCAAGGCCGTGCCGCAGTCCGCGAGCCGGGTGGCCACCTGCGCCACCTCGGCCGCCGTGGGCAGGGTGAGGCGGACGATCGCGCGCAGACCCGCCGGGCCGCCCGGATCGTCGAACGTGCCGGACACCTCGCGCCCGACCGCGGCGAGGTCCGGTTGGGCGGGCCGCAGCAGGCCGTTGACCCGCACGGCGCGGTCGTCGGCCACCGTTTCCAGCGCCTCCAGGAGTTCGAGGCGTTCCTGGCGAGAATCACGCACGGCGCGTTCCAGTTCCAGGCGGCGCATCCGAATTCGCTCCTGCGCCAAGGTCAATTCGTCGAGGCCGAGCAGCTGGTGCAGCGCGTCGAACAGGTCGCTCGGCTTGCCGTCGACCAGTGCGCCCAGCTCGCTGTAGGACAGGAACGGGCGGTACAGCTCCAGCCGGCCCGCCCAGCGGTCCATGTCGAATTCCGTTGGGGCGGTGGGCGGATGCTGTTCGGTCCAGGTCGCGTCGGGCAGGTCCGCGTCGGCCGCCCATTCCTTGCTGATGGTCAGCTGTGGCTTGCTTCCGGTGGTGAGCAGTTCCACCTCGATGCGGGCGGTGCCGCCGTCGTGCAGGTTGCGCCAGCCCTCCCGCCAGGCCGCGGATCGACCGTCCCAGCGGCGATTTCCGCCGGTGAACACCAGTTCGGCGGCCTCGGCGAAGCTGGATTTACCGCTGCCGTTGCGGCCGACGACCAGTGTGAGACCGGGCCCGGGCGGGAGTTGCAGCTCGGCCTCCGGGCCGATGCCGCGGAAGCCGCGCACCCGGATGGCGCGCAGGAAGATCCCGCCGTCATCGAATTCGGTTGCCCGATCATCGTTCTCGGTGCCGCCGAGGGCGCGCAGGACGGTCCGGGCCACCGAGGGCGTCACCGAGGGATCCGCGGCGAGCCGACGAGTCACCACCTCGGTTAATCGCGGCACCGGGTCTGCGTCGGGACGCATTTGGTCGGACCCCCTCCACCACCGAGCCGCTACACGCCCTCCGACCTCGTGCGCGGCGCCACTGTCGAAGCTCTGCGAAACGCTACCCGATCGCGTCGAATTCGCCCACCGGAGGTAATCGTCCGGTCACCAGCGAATCTGCCCGCGGGGATGGATATGGCCATCGAAACGGCTGGGGCCGCGCCTCGATGTCCACCCCTCGCCAGCCCCGACGGGCAGCTCGATGGTGTATCACCCGATTTGGATGGTTCGGTCGAGCCGAACAGAACAGAATGCCAGAGAACAACAATGTACGCAAGAGGTTTTCAGCGGTGAAAACCGGCACGCCGCAGCAATTTCCGTGCGAAACACACCGGCCGGATCGGCACTTGTCGGTGGCCTGCGGTAGAAATCCGGTCAACCGACGAACGGGGGAAGACATGACGCGCTGGAGCGAGGACCAGGTCACGGCGCTCGCGCCGGACGCGAGCTCGCTGTCGGCCGCGCGGAAACTGGCGAGTCGCTGGCGCGGCACCGGACAGCACGACATCGCGCTGTGGGGACTGTGCCAGGGCAGCGGCGCCAAGCCCTATCAGACGATCATCGATCTGTCCGGGCCCGCGTACAAGTGCTCCTGTCCGAGCCGCAAGTTCCCGTGCAAGCACGCGCTCTCGCTGTTGCTCGAGTGGGCGGCGGGCCGGGTCGAGGAGGCGCCCGCGATCGTCGACTTCGCCGGGAGCTGGATCGGCGGCCGGATCGCCAAGGCCACTAAACCGGCGGCCGAGGCCGGCGCCCGCACCTCGAATCCGGCCACCGCGGAACAGCGGCGGGTGCGGGTCACCGCGGGACTGGCCGAACTCGAGGTCTGGCTCGGCGATCAGGTGCGCACCGGTCTGGCGCAGGCCGACCGCTCGTACCGGGCCTTCGAGACGATCGCCGCGCGCATGGTCGACGCCCAGGCGCCCGGGGTCGCCTCGGCGCTGCGCCAGCTGCCGACCGCCGTGGTGACCAGGTCGGACTGGCCAGAGGTGGTGCTGCGTGAGTACGGCAGGCTGCACCTGCTCGTCGCCGCGCATCGCCGCCTGGACGAGCTACCGCCCGAGCTCGGCGCCAGCGTCCGCACGCACGTCGGCTATCCGAATCCCGCCGAGTCCGTGCGCACCGAGCCCGCGGTGCGGGACCGGTGGATGGTGCTCGGCCTGCGGATCACCGAGGACGAACGCCTCTACACCCGGCGAACCTGGTTGTACGGGAGGCAATCTCGGCGCTGGGCCCTGGTGGTCGACCACTCGTTCGGCTCGCCGGGCTTCCCCGCGGACGTGCCGCCGCTCGGCCTGCTCGCCGACGCGGACCTGCACTACTACCCCGGCGCCGCGCCGCTGCGCGCGCTGTGGGGCGAACGCCACGGCGCGCCGGAGCCTTTCACCACGTTGCCGGCCGATCCGGACCGGCCGGGCACGATCGCCGCCGCGCTCGCCGATCACGCGACGGCGCTCGGCGCCGATCCGTGGCTGCGCGGATGGCCGGTGCTGCTCGTCGACGTGATCCCGGTACACACCGAAAGTGGTTGGTACATCGCCGAATCCGATGGCACCGCGCTGCCGGTGGCGCCCACTGAGCAGCCGTGGCGACTGCTCGGCGTGTCCGGCGGTCATCCGGTGACCATCGCCGCCGAATGGACCGGCGAGGGCCTGGTGCCGGTCTCGGTGTTCAACGCCGGTGACGTGATCGATCTGGCCAGGCTCGATCCGGTCGGCCGGAGCGCGCCGAATGCCCGAGCGGCACAGTCGGCCAACGCGGCCGACCTCACCTCCGTCGCGCTGCTCGGCACCGCCCGCCGCCCGCCGGATCTCACCGGGCTCGCCGCGCCGATCGCCGCGGCCGCCGACCGGCTACCAGCCGATCCGGCGCTGCGCCTGCTCGAATCCGCCGCGCTGCAAGACGTTTTCGCCCGCGGCGGGGTGCGCGCGGCCACCGCGACCGCGCCCGAGCCCGCCGAGGACGATCCCCGGCGGATGCTGCCGCACGTCGCCGCCGGTCGCCTCGCCCGGATGTTGCGGGAGAAGTCGCCGTTCCTGCCCGAATGGTTCACCGCGGCAACGCCGTACGACTATCGCGCGCCGGACGCGCTGTGCGGGCAACTGCTCGACCAGGCGAAGAGCAACGCCGAGCTGCGCGAGCCGCTGCTGCGCCTGGCCGGCACCCGCGGCCGGTGGCTGGCGAGCCAGCATCCGGAGTGGCGAAACCTGGTGCGTCAGCAGCCCGCTGCGGCGCCCACCGAAGAGGCCTGGCAGTTCGGGCAGCCGCCCGAGCGCCGGGGTTGGCTGGCCGAGCTGCGCCGCCGGGACGCCGAGGCCGCACGCGAGACGCTCGCCACGGCCTGGCCGAAGGAATCGGGTCCGTTGAAGGCGGAGCTGCTCGCCGTACTCGCCGACGGGATCTCCCTGGCCGACGAACCGCTGCTGGAAGCCGGACTGGACGATCGGCGCTCCGACGTCCGGCGGACCGCCGCCGGCCTGCTGACCCTGCTGCCCGATTCGGCGCTCGCGCACCGCATGACGCGGCGGGCGAACGACTGGCTGCGCGTCGAGCACCGGATGTTGCACACCGAACTTGTTGTCGCCCTGCCCGATACGCTGGATCCGCCCGCGCATCGCGACGGCATCACCGACCGCAGCGTCGAGTTCACCTATCGCTGGGGCGGCGCACCGGATGTCACCGCGGGTAGGCTGCGCCAGCTGGTCGCGGCGACACCGCTCGGTCACTGGGCGAACGTGCTCGGCGCGCCCGACAAGGCGGTCAAGGTGACCATCGACGACCGCTTCCGCCAGCCGGTGTTCGACGGCTGGGTGGATGCCGCACTGGCCCAGCACGATTCGGTATGGGCGCGGGCGCTGTTCGACGCGGGCGTGCCCACCGACGTCGCCATGCTGCGCCGGCGCGAGCTGTTCGCCCTGCTGCCGCAGGCCGACCGCACCCGCCACCTGCTCGACCTGGACGGCTCCTGGCTCTCCGAGATCGAGGCGCTGCTGCCGGCGATGGGGCATCCGTGGCCGGAACCGTTGGCGCAGCACCTGATTCTGTTGCTGTTCGAACGGGCCCGCGCCGCCGCGCGCCGGCCCGAAGCGCACGGCAACACCCCCAACGCGCACCGCTCGCTGCTGGCCGCGGCGTCGGTGCACCTACCCGTTGGCACCGCGAGCGCCGCCGCCGTGGTGGCCCGCCGGTGCGGCGATCCCACCTGGGAGCGAGCCTTCGATCAGCTCGCCCACGACCTCAACCACCGCTCGATGATGCTCGAGGAGTTGCAGTGACCACTACCGACGTGACGCCCGACCTGCTGCGTCCGCACGCCGAACAGGCCTATGCCGACGAACTGTCCGCCCTCGCCACGGCCGACGAACGCCCGCGCCCGCCGTCCTGGCGGCTCTCCCCGTGGGCGGTGGTCACCTACCTGCTCGGCGGCACCCTCGACGACGGCACGGTCATCAGCCCGAAGTACGTCGGCCCGCGCCGGCTCATGGAGGTAGCGGTCGCGACCCTGGCCACCGACCGCGCACTGCTGCTGCTCGGCGTGCCCGGCACCGCCAAAACCTGGGTCTCGGAACATCTTTCGGCCGCCATCTGCGGGGAGTCGACGCTGCTCGTGCAGGGCACGTCCGGGACCGCGGAGGAGGCGATCCGGTACGGCTGGAACTACGCGCGGCTGCTCGCCGAGGGGCCGAGCGAGGGCGCGCTGGTGCCGTCGCCGGTGATGACCGCGATGCGCGCCGGCTCGATCGCCCGGGTCGAGGAACTCACCCGCATCCCGTCCGACGTGCAGGACGCGCTGATCACCGTGCTGTCCGAAAAGACGCTGCCGGTACCGGAACTCGGCACGGAGGTGCAGGCGGCCAAGGGCTTCAATGTCATCGCCACCGCCAACGACCGCGACCGCGGCGTGAACGAGCTGTCCTCCGCGCTGCGCCGCCGGTTCAACACCGTGGTGCTGCCGCTGCCCGCCAGCGAGGACGAAGAGGTCGCCATCGTCAGCCGCCGTGTCGAACAACTCGGCGCCTCGCTGGAACTGCCGAAGGTGCCCGCCGCGGCCGAGGAGGTGCGCCGGGTGGTGCGCGTGTTCCGCGAATTGCGTTCCGGCATCACGGCCGACGGCCGCACCAAGCTCAAGTCCCCCTCGGGCACGCTGTCCACCGCCGAGGCCATCTCGGTGATCACCAACGGGATCGCGTTGTCCGTCCACTTCGGCGACGGCGTGCTGCGGGCCGCCGACATCGCCGGCGCCGTGCTCGGTTCGGTGATCAAGGATCCGGTCGCCGACGCCGTCGTGTGGACCGAATACCTGGAAGCCGTTGTCCGCGAACGGCCGGAGTGGTCCGACTTCTACCGGGCCTGCCGCGAGATCTCCGGGTGACGACCGCAACCACCAGGTAGAGGAGAAGGGGGTGACACCATGACGCAAGCACAGAACGGCGCGTCGGCGGACGGCGGCACGCAGACCCGCGTGTTCGGCATCCGCCACCACGGGCCGGGTTCCGCGCGCTCACTTCGGTTGGCGCTGGAGGCCTTTCAGCCCGACACGATTCTGATCGAGGGGCCCGCGGACGCCGATCCGCTGGTCGGATACGTCGCGGCCGAGGGGATGGCGCCGCCGGTGGCACTGCTCGCCTATGTGCCGGATGCCCCGGCGAAGGCGGCCTTCTGGCCGTACGCGGTGTTCTCGCCGGAGTGGCAGGCGCTGCGCTATGCCGCCGAACACGATGTGCCCGTTCGTTTCTGCGACCTGCCCGCCACCATGGTGCTCGCCGCCGAGGAGGAGCCCGGCGACCGGTTCGATCCGTTGACCGAGCTGGCCGCGGCGGGCGGGTACGACGACGCCGAACGCTGGTGGGACGCGGTCGTCGAATCCGCCCCCGACGCCACCGCTTTCGATGCGATCACCGAGGCGATGGGTGCGCTGCGCGAAGGCGCCGAGCAGGCTTCGGCGGATCTCGATGCCGGCGAACATGATTCGCCACCGCAGGCCGAGCGGACGGACGACGACGGGTGGGAGGCAGGCACCAACTCGGTCGCCGAGGCCACCGCCGACGTCCTCGAGCTGGAACCGATCCGGCTCGAGCCCCTCCGCATCGACGCGCACACGCTGCGCCGCGAGGCGTACATGCGGCAGACGATGCGCAAGGCGCTCAAAGACGGAGCGGTCCGCCTCGCGGTGGTCTGCGGCGCCTGGCACGCCCCCGCGCTCACGGGCAAGCTCGGCCCCGCCGCCGCGGATACCCGGCTGCTGAAGGGACTTCCGAAGACGAAGGCCACACTGACCTGGGTGCCGTGGACGCATTCGCGGCTGTCCACGATCTCCGGTTACGGCGCGGGCATCACCTCCCCCGGCTGGTACCACCACCTGTTCACCGAGACCGAGCGGCCGATCGTCCGCTGGCTCACCAAGGTGGCCGGCGTGCTGCGCGCGCACGATCTGCCGGTGTCCAGCGCGCACATCATCGAGGCGGTCCGGCTCGCCGACACCCTCGCCGCGATGCGTGACCGCCCGCTGGCCGGGCTGTCCGAGGTCACCGAGGCCACCCGCGCGGTGATGTGCGCGGGCGACGAGACCATGCTGCGGCTGGTCGTCAACGAACTCGTCGTCGGCGAGGCGCTCGGCACCGTGCCCGAGGGCACACCGACCGTCCCGCTCGACGCCGACCTGCGCGCCCGGATCCGCACGCTGCGGATGAAACAGGAGGCGCTGTCCCGGGTCCTCGATCTCGACCTGCGCAAGGAACGCGAGGTCGAGCGTTCCCGCCTGCTGCACCGGCTGCGCGTGCTCGACATCCCGTGGGGCACGCTCACCACCAGCGAGGTGCGCAGCACCGGCACCTTCCGCGAGACCTGGACGCTGGAATGGCGCCCGGAGTACGCCATCTCGATCATCGAGGCGTCCCGCTGGGGCACCACCATCGGCACCGCCGCCGAGGCGAAGATCCTGGACACGGCGAGCCGCGCGGACAGCACCGTCGGCGACCTCTCGGCCGCGTTGGAGGTCGCGCTGCTGGCCGATCTCGGCGGCGCCACCGACGGCCTGATCACCCGGCTGGAATCGGCCGCCGCGCTGGACCACGACATCACCCACCTGCTCGCCGCCCTGCCCGGGCTCGTCCGGACGCTGCGCTACGGCGATGTCCGTGGCACCGACACCAAGGCCCTCGCCCACGTGGCCGACGGCCTGCTCGTCCGCATCTGCGCGGGCCTACCCGGTGCCGTCACCGGCCTGGACACCGACGCGGCCACCGAATTCCGCACCCTGCTCGACGCCGCCCACACCGCCATCAGCACCCGCGACGACGGCTGGGCCACCGGCGAATGGCTCGGCGCGCTGGGCAAACTCGCCGACCGCGACGACGTGCACGGCGCGCTCGTCGGCCGGGCGGTCCGCGTGCTCGCCGACGCGGGCATCATCGACGAAACCGATTCCGCCCGTCGGCTTTCCGCCGCCCTGTCGGTCGGCAACACCGCCGCCGCGAAGGCCGCCTGGGTCGACGGATTCCTCGGCGGGCGCGGGCTGCTGCTGGTGCACGACCGGGAGTTGTTGCGCCTCATCGACGATTGGCTCGGCGCGCTGCGCGAGGACCAGTTCGTCGAGACACTCCCCTTGCTGCGCAGGACATTCGGCGCGTTCGAGTCCGGCGAGCGCCGGGCGATCGGCCGCGCGGTGCGCGACGGCGGCGCGATCGCCAGCCGGACCGCCGACGAGGGCGGCGGTTTCGACCTCACCCGCGGCAGCATCGCCCTGCGTGCCGCCGCGGAGATCCTAGGAGTTCCGGTATGAACGCGGTCGATGAAACACAGGCGCGGCGTTGGCGTTTGGTGCTCGGCGCCGCCGCCGAAGAGGGGCTCGGCGGACTCGGCGACGGCGACGATGTCGCGATGGACCGCGCGCTGTCGGCGCTGTACAACGACGACGAACGCAGCTCGGGTAAACGCTCCGGCGGACTCGAGGGCTCCGCGCCCCGGGTGGCCCGCTGGCTCGGCGACATCCGCAACTACTTCCCCTCGACCGTCGTCGAGGTGATGCAGCGCGACGCGGTGCAGCGGCTGAACCTCACCCAGCTGCTGCTGGAACCGGAGTTGCTCGAGGCGGTCGAACCCGACGTGCACCTGGTCGGCACCCTGTTGAGCCTGAACCGGGTGATGCCGGAAACCACCAAGGCGACCGCGCGCCTGGTGGTGCAGAAGGTGGTGCGCGAGATCGAGCAGCGCATCGCCGCGCAGACCGTCGCCGCCGTCTCCGGTGCGTTGAACCGGGCCGCGCGCGTCTCCCGCCCGCGGCTGCGCGACATCGATTGGGACCGCACCATCCGCAAGAACCTGGCCAACTATCTGCCTGAGCATCGCACCGTCGTGCCCGAGCGGCTGGTCGGTTACGGCCGCAAAGCCCAAGCGGTGCAACGCGACGTGGTGCTCGCCATCGACCAGTCCGGCTCGATGGCGGCCAGCGTCGTCTACGCCTCCGTGTTCGGCGCGGTGCTCGCCTCCATGCGCTCGCTGAAGACCTCGCTCGTCGTCTTCGACACCGAGATCGTCGATCTCACCGACAAACTCGACGACCCGGTCGACGTCCTGTTCGGCACCCAGCTCGGCGGCGGCACCGACATCAACCGGGCCATCGCCTACTCGCAGACCCTCATCACCCGTCCCACCGATTCGCTGTTCGTGCTCATCTCCGACCTGTACGAGGGCGGCGTCCGCGACGAAATGCTGCGCCGGATCAATGCCATGAAGGAATCCGGCGTCCAGGTGGTCGTCCTGCTCGCCCTGTCCGACGAGGGCGCTCCGGCCTTCGACCACGACAACGCCGCCGCCCTGGCCGCCCTCGGCGTCCCCGCCTTCGCCTGCACCCCCGACAAGTTCCCCGCCCTGCTCGCCGTCGCCCTCGACCGCGGCGACCTGCAAGCCTGGGCCAACTCCAACACAAGCCACAGCTGATGTTGGTCATGTATGCTCGCATGTACATCACCAACATCGAGGAGGTGCGCCATGACGGTGACGCAAATCGACCTGGACGACGATGCACTCGCGCAGGCCATGGCACTCTCCGGCGTCCGAACCAAGAAAGAGGCAGTCAACCTGGCTCTCCGCTTCTACGCGGAACAGCAGGAACGCGCCGCCCTGGTCCGCGAGCACTTCGAGCGCGCCCGCACCTGGGGTGCGGTAGCGGATGCCGAACGACTGCATCACGCCGAGAAAGCGGACCGCGATCGGTGATCTACCTACTGGATACCTCCGGGCTGGTCCGCCTGCTCGCCGACCCGGCCATTCAAGCGGCATGGGAACAAGCCATCGTCGCGCAGACCGTCGGTTCCTGTTATGCACAGCGCTCCGAGTTTCTCTACAGCGCGCGCGATGCGCAGGAGTTCGACGAGATCAATGAGATGTTCGCGCGAATTTATCCCGACGTATCGGTACCGAAGCAGGCAGGCGCATGGATCAACGCCGCGCAGTACCGCATGTCACGGCAAGGCCAGCACCGCAGCGCCTCGGCCGTGGATCTGATCATCGCGGCAACGGCCGCCTATCACGGCCTCACTGTGCTGCATGACGACAACGACTTCCGCACTCTTGCCAAACACGCAACCGACCTGACCGAGCACAACATTCGCAATTTCTGAGCGCCCAGCTCACCCCGACAGGCTGGAGATGGCCGAGACCAGGTTGATCAACTGCAAGGCGATGCCGAGCAGGGTGGAGAGCGTGGTGAGGAATTCCATCGGGCTCCTATCTGAACGGGCGAACCGGACAGCTCAGGAGATCCTACGACAGCGGATGCGGCGGCGAGCCTGGTTCGACCGACCGTCGCGCGACGAATTCTCAGCTGGTCACGAGGGGTTTCACGGCCACAGGGCCCATGATGCCCCAGGCCGTCGCTGCGGTCGGGACGAGCTTCGGGTGTAGCAGCGCGGACACGGCCAGCAAACCGATCGCAACGATGACGTCGAGCCAGTAGTGGTTGCCGGTGCCGACCACGACCAGGGTGGTCAGCACCGGATGCGCCAGGGCCAGCCAGCGCCACGGCGTGCGGGTCGCGGCGACCACCGCGAAGGCGAGCAGCAATGCCCAGCCGACGTGCAGCGACGGCATCGCGGCGAATTGGTTGGACAGACCGCCGGATTCGGCCGAGCCGTACACGGATTGGCCGTGCACGGCGGCCAGATCGACGAAGCCGTACTCCGGCAGCATGCGCGGCGGCGCGAGCGGCACCAGGACGTGCACCACGAGCGCGGCGGCGGTCAACGCCACCATCAGGTTCCGCGTCCAGCGATAGTGTTCGGGCCGAAACACCCACAACCACAACAGAACCGCCACCGCGACGGTGAAATGTGCGGTGGCGTAATAGAAGTTGGCCGGCACGGCGAACGAGTCGTGTCGCACGAAGACCGACTGCAACGTCGTCTCCTCGGGTAACCAGAGCCGATCCTCCAGCCCGAGCAGTCCGCGGGCGTTGCCGAACGCGCGCACGGTGTCGTCGGCGGTCACCATCCGGCCGACCCGATAACCGAGATAGAGCACGGTGATCAGCACCAGCTGCCCGACCGCCTCGCCGCCGCGGCCGTGCACCGCGGCCCGCATCCGCTCGACGATCCCGCCCGGCGCGACCTCGAATCCCACACCTGGCCCGCCAAGACCCACAGCCACCATTGCCCGCGGCCTCCTTCCCCGTTGAACCAGGCCGATCCCGGCAATTAAGCGGAGCTACATCCTCCGTTTAACCTAGCATCATCTCCCGGCCAACTTCAGCACGGTGTGACGGGACAGACACCACGGTTCGCCGCACCATCCCGGACCTGCTGCGGGCCAGTCGATTCCGCATAGCAGAACGGCGGGCCCCGACGAATCGGGGCCCGCCGGACAGCGCTGCGCTACAGGTCGGCGATGGCCGCCAAGGGCGGGGTCCGGGCCGCCCGGACCGCGGGCCAGAGCGCGGCCAGCACCCCGACCACGGCCGAACTCACCAGGACGAGCACCAGCTGCGACCACGGGATGGCGATCTGATCGAGCCCCAGATCGCGCAATGTCCGCAGGAAGCCCACGCCGAGACCCAACCCGAGCAGCATGCCGATGATCGCCCCGAAGACCGCGATCAGCATGGATTCCAGATAGATAGTTCGACGCACTTGCGAACGCTGCATGCCGACCGCGCGCAGCATGCCGATCTCCCGCCGCCGCTCCACCACCGACAGCGCCAGCGTGTTGACGATGCCGAGGATCGCGATCACCACCGCCAAGGCGAGCAGGCCGTAGAGGATGGCGAGCAGCGTGTTGATCTGTTTGCCTTGCGCGCCTTTGAATTCCTCCCGGTCCTGCACCTGGACCACCGGGAACGGCTCGACCGCCTTCTCCAGGTCGCTGCGCATCTCGGTCAGGTTCGCGCCCGGCTTGGCGGTGACCAGCACGACGACATTGCTCTGGAAGTTGACCGGCACCACTTCCTTGTAGACCACCGGCGACACCACCAGCGCGCCGAGCAGCGGGGTCTTGCGGTAGATGCCGGCGACGGTCAGCGGAACCTTCTTGCCGTCGAAACTGGTCGGCGAGACCTCCTGGCCGACCCGCCAGCCACGCTTGTTCGCCTCGTCCTCGGACACCAGCATGTCCCGGTCGCCGAGAGTCGCTGAGCCACGCAGTATTTCGTAGTTCAGCGCCTGATCGAGCCGCCCGTCCGGCGAGGTGCCGCCGACCTGATCGTCCCCGATCTTGAAGCCGACGCCGCGCAGCCCGACCACATCGGCGACGCCGGGCACCGACTTGCGCACCGCGTCGGCGGCACCAAACGGCACCCCGACGAACTGCTGGCTGGCCAGCACGTATTCGGACCGCACGCCCTTGTCCACCAGCACCCCGACGCTCGCCTTCGCCGAGGCGCCGAGCATCCCGATCGCGGTCACCAGCATCAGCCCGAGGGTGAGCGCGAAAGCCGTTGCGGCCGTGCGGCGTGGGTTGCGGGCGGCATTGTTGCGCGCCATCCGCCCGATCGGCCCGAACGGGCGAGTCAGCAACCCGAGCCCACCGACCACCGGTCGCGACAGCGCCGGCGCGGCCAGCAATACCGCGAGGATCAGCGCCAACGCGCCGATCCCGACGGTCAATGCCGCGTTCCCGCCGGTGGATTGGGCGCCGACATAGACGAGCACCGCACCCGCCACCGCGAGCAGCGCGCCGACCAGCGTCCGGATCCGCAAAGAGTCACCGGCGGAAGCGAATTCCTCCCGCATGGCCTCGACCGGCGGAATCTTCGCCGCCCGGCGGGCAGGCGCGTAGGCACTGAGCACTGTCACGATGAGACCGACGAGCAACCCGACCACGATGGTCCGCGGCAACACCGTCATCGACCCGGTGGGCAGCCCGAGATCGAACGCGTTGAGCGCCGCGGACAGGCCGAACGCCAACCCGATGCCGCCGGCCAATCCCAGTGCGCTGCCGACCAATCCGATGACGAACGCCTCCGCGACCACCGAGCGCCCGACCTGTTGCCGGCTCGCCCCGACCGCGCGCAGCAACGCGAGTTCGCGCAGCCGCTGCGCGACGATCATCGAGAAGGTGTTGTAGATGATGAACGTGCCGACGATCAGCGCGATCGCGCCGAACGCGAGCAGGAAGTAGTTGATGAAGTTGAGCGCGTTGGAGACGTCCTTCTTCAGGTCCGCGCGCACCTGATCGCCGTTCTGCACCTTGTAGTTCGGCAGGTCCTTGATCAGGTTGTCGCGTAACTGATCACCTGGGATCCCGGTGGCCGCGACATCGACATAGGCCACGTGCAGTCCGTCGGTGAACAACTTGCGCGCCTGGGTGTCGTCGAACAGGACGCCGATGAATCCGCCCGTGTCCGAGGGCACTTGGTAGATGCCGGTCAGGGTCACATCGATCGGATCGCCCTGCGACGGGATCATCAGCTTGGTGTGATCGCCGATCTTCAACCCGGCCCGCTCGGCGCCGCCCGTATTCAGCGCTATCTCACCGCTTTTCGCGGGCGGCACGCCCTGGACGAACTTGTTCGGCTCGGCGACCGCCCGCTCCGGCGGCAGATACGACTGCCCGAAGGTGGGCGCGCCGCCGGTCTGGATCGCCTTCTTCCCGTCCGGCGTGAGCAGCACCAGGACGCCGTTCACGCTCGGCGCGATCGTGCGCACCCCGGGGTACTTCTGGAGTTCGTCGACGATGTTGTTCGGAACCCCTTGCGCCTGCCGCTCTTTGGGACTCACCCGCACGTCGACGCCTTTGGCCTGACCGGCGAAGATTCCGTCGAACGTGCGCTGCAACGTATCGGTGAACACGAACGAGCCCGCGATGAACGCGGTGCCGAGCACCACCGATAGCAGCGTGAGGGCGAGGCGCACTTTATGCGCGGCGAGGTTGCGTAGCGCAACCTTCCGCATCGGACTTCCACTCATCAGGCTTGCTCCAGCGCCTTCATCCGGTCGAGCACGGTGTCCGAGGTCGGATTCCGCATTTCGTTCACGATCTTGCCGTCGGCCAGGAAGATCACCCGGTCGGCGAAGCCGGCGGCGTGCGGCTCGTGGGTGACGATCACCACGGTCTGCCCGAACTCGTCCACCGCGGCACGCAGGATGGACAGCACCTCCTCGGAGGCCTTCGAATCCAGGTTGCCGGTCGGCTCGTCGCCGAAGATGATCTCCGGCTTGCCCGCCAGCGCCCGCGCGCAGGCCACACGCTGCTGCTGCCCGCCGGACAACTCGCTCGGTCGGTGGGTGAGCCGGTCGTTGAGGCCGAGCCGCTTGAGCACCGTGTCCAGCCAGTCCTGATCCGGTTTGAGGCCGGCGATGTCCAGCGGCAGCGTGATGTTCTCCAGCGCGGTCAGCGTCGGCACCAGGTTGAACGCCTGGAAGACGAACCCGATCCGGTCACGCCGCAACCGGGTCATCTGCTTGTCGGACAGGCCCGCCAGGTCGGTATCGCCGATCCGGACGGTCCCGGTGCTCGCGCTGTCCAACCCGGCCAGGCAGTGCATCAGCGTCGATTTGCCGGAGCCGGAGGGCCCCATGATCGCGGTGAATTCTCCCTTCGCGAACTCGGCCGACACGCCGTCCAGCGCCCGGACCTGCGTATCTCCCGACCCGTAGACCTTGACCAGGTCGATCGCACGGGCCGCGACATCGGTCGGAACCGCCAGGTCAGCGGTGTCGGAACCCAAAGCTTGCGAAGTCATGCACACCAGTCTTACCGCGTTCGGGCCGGTGCGCCATCAGGGAATTCCCCGACGCGTCAGGTATCGATGCGCGGCGACGGGTTACGTGGTAACGGGTTCGGTGTGCAACTGGTCGACCAGGCCGGCCAGTGACTTGGCCAATCGGGCATTGTTCGCGGCCAGCGCGTCGAGTCCGCTGGCGGCGACGGCGCGGTTCATCGCCTGGAAGGCGAGCACGCCGCGACGGGTCGGGAACACCAGCACCCGGCGGCGATCGGTGTCGTCGACCTTGCGGTGCACCAGGTTGTCCGCGATCATCCCGTCGATCAACCGGGTCAGGTTCGCACCGGTGAGCAGGGTGGCCTCCGCGAGGTGCGACATCGGGTAGCCGACGCCGTCCACCACCGCCGCGAGGGCGTGCCAGCGCACGACGGAATTCTCGCCGAGGCTGGTCGCGATAGCCCGGTCGAGTTCCTGCGACGCCCTGCGCACCAGCCGGGCCAATTCTTCCAGCGCGGCGGGGGCGGTGCTATTGTCCACGGCAGTACTATATCCAACCCCGTATGGTTAATATTCAAATGGAAATATACGGTGGTGATTCCGTTGTCGCGCTACGGTTTTCGTCGCTCCACGGTGGACATCGCACTGGTGGTGCCGCGCAGTGGATCCGCGGGCATGTTCGGGCCCTCCTGTGAGGCCTGTGCGTCATTGGCCGTCGCGGATATCAATGCCGCCGGCGGAATTCTCGATCGAACGGTCCGGCTGCACCCGGTAGACGCGGGCGCACCACTGCCCGTGCTCGCCGCGACGATCGACCGGATGGTCAGCACCGGCATGGTCGACGGCGTGGTCGGCTGGCATCTGTCCAACGCGCGCAAGGTGATCACGCCGCATACGGCCGGCCGGGTGCCCTACATCTACACCACGTTCTACGAGGGTGGCGAGGACTCCGACGGCGTCTACATGGTCGGCGAGACGCCGGAGCAACAGCTGTTCCCCGCGCTGCGCTGGCTGCGCGCCGAGCACGGCATCCGCCGCTGGTGCGTGGTCGGCAACGACTATGTGTGGCCTCGGGAAACCGCAAGGGCAGCTGTGGAATTCGCGGCGACAACGGATATCGACGTTGTCGGGCAGACCTTCGTTCCGCTCGGCGGGCGCGACTTCCGCCAGGCCCTGGAGCTTATTCATCGCTCGCCGGCGCAAGGCGTTCTGCTGTTCATGGTCGGCGCGGACTGCGCGGCATTCAATCGCGCCTTCGCCGAAGCGGGCCTGGACGACAGCAGGCTGCGGCTGAGCATGATGATCGGCGAGGATGTGCTGTACGCCGGTGGCGCGGACAGCACGCGCGGATTGTTCACCGCCAGTGGGTATTTCGAGAGTGTCGTGTCGTCCGCGGGCATGGATTTCGGTGCGCGCTATCTGCGCGAGTACGGCCCGGCCGCGCCCGCGCTGAACAACATCGGCGAATCCTGCTACGAGGGGCTGCTGCTGTTCGCCTCGCTCGCCGAATCCGCCCGCAGCCTCGACCTGCGCGCCATCGAGCGCCACGCGCCACGGGTCAGCTACGGCGGCCCGCGCGGCGAGGTGCGGGTGCGCGGCGCGCACACCACCCAGCCGGTCTATCTGGCCGATGCCGACCTGCTCGAATTCAGCGTGCGCGCCGAACTCAACTCCTGAGCCCGTAACACGAACTTCACCTTGCGGTTTCGCTGCGGCGACCTGCCTGCCTTTGTATCGTCGTCATACGAAACATATTCAAATGAAAATAATGAGGTCCCCGTGCCCCTCTACTGGTTCCACTGCCGCGCCTGCGGCGGCTTCGATCTCGCCTTCGCGATGGCCGACGTGCCTGCCGCCGCGCCGTGCCCGGACTGCGCGTCGAACAGCAAACGCCAATTCGGCGTCGCGGCGCTGATCCGGCCGGGATCGGCGGCCACCCGGCTCATCGACGCGACCCAGCGCACCGCCAGCGAGCCGCCGGTGGTTTCCGCGCCGCCGCGCAAGTCCGTGCCGGTGACCCGAAACCCCTTGCACCGCAAGCTTCCCCGCCCCTGATACCGAAGGACACACGATGCCCGAGTTACTGTTCCCACTCGATTCCGGCAAGCGGTTCACCGAGCAGCAGCACGTCGGCCACAACCGGTGGCATCCCGACATTCCCGCCGCGGTGACGGTCAAGCCGGGCGCGGAGTTCCGGGTGCACGTGCGCGAGTGGTTCGACGGCGCCATCCACAACGACGACTCCGCCGAGGACGTGCTGAACGCGCCGCTCAGCACGGTGCACTGCCTGTCCGGCCCGTTCGCGATCGAGGGCGCGCAGCCCGGTGACCTGCTCATCGTCGACATTCTCGACATCGGGCCCATCCCGCAGGAGGACACGGGCCCGCTGGCCGGGCAGGGCTGGGGTTACACCGGCATCTTCGCCACCGACAACGGCGGCGGCTTCCTCACCGAACACTTCCCCGACGCGTACAAGGCGATCTGGGATTTCAGCGGGCAGACCACCACTTCTCGGCACATTCCCGGGGTGAAGTTCACCGGGATGACCCACCCCGGCCTGATGGGCACCGCGCCGTCGGCCGCGCTCCTGTCGAAGTGGAACGCGCGCGAAGCGGCGCTGATCGCGACCGACCCGCACCGGGTGCCGCCGCTCGCGCTGCCGCCCGAGCCGCGCGACGCCATCCTCGGCACGCTGTCCGGGGCCGAGTTCGACCGGGTCGCCGCCGATGCCGCGCGCACCGCGCCGCCGCGGGAGAACGGCGGCAACCAGGACATCAAGAACTTCACCCGGGGCAGCCGGGTGTTCTATCCGGTGTTCGTCGACGGCGCGCACCTCTCGGTCGGCGACCTGCACTTCTCCCAGGGCGACGGCGAGATCACCTTCTGCGGCGCGATCGAGATGGGCGGATTCATCGATCTGCGCGTCGATCTCATCAAGAACGGCATGGAGCTCTACGGCGTCGCCGAGAACGCCATCTTCATGCCCGGCAACTCCGGCCCCAATTACTCCGAATACCTGGCCTTTTCGGGCACCTCGGTCACCCTCGACGGCGAACAGCGCTACCTCGACTCGCAGCTGTCCTTCGAACGCGCCTGCCTGCACGCCATCGACTACCTCACCAAGTTCGGCTACACCCCCGAACAGGCCTACCTCCTGCTCGGCGCCGCCCCCATCGAAGGCCGCTTCTCTGGCGTAGTAGACATCCCCAATTCCTGTGCCACCGTCTACATCCCCACCGCCATCTTCGATTTCCCCATCACCCCCACCCCCACCGGCCCCACCCGAATCGACCCCGGCCCCGGCGCCCCCCGCGCCACCCGCTGACCTTCGGTTACGAAAGCTCGCGGATTCGCCGACCAAGCATCGCCGCCAACATGGCGCTGTGCTTGTCGGCGAATCCGATGTCAGATATCCGCTCGGCCCCGTCCGAAACCCCCTCGACGATCCGATCGAGGGCCCGCTCCATGGCCCGCCGAGGCACCGAAAGCCGTTCGGCCGCTTGGATCATCACTGCGCGGGTGAGCTTGTTGGCGCGCCCGTAGAGATCGAGTGCCATCGGGTCACGCCAGCTGAGATACGGCTGGGTGCACAGCAAGTCGTAAGCCGGCGTCAGTGCCCACCGACCATTCGGGGCATAGATGGAGAAGTTCTTTCCGTGTAAGTCGCCATTGCCGATGGCGTACGAGTAAGCGACCAGACGCAACGCCTCGAGCGTCACGAGCCGAGCGGACCCACCGCCAGCTTCGCACCTGCGCGCGAGTTCGGCGATGACGACTTCGGTCTTCATCCGGTACTTCGCCGCCGGGTACAAGCCGAGCACCTGGCAAGCGTCCTCCTGGGCGATCCGCACCACCTCACCACCCGCGCCGATTGTTCGATCGAAGCGTGTCACCAGCAAACCTGCCGTGCCCTGCGCGTCATGCAGCACCCGATGGTCGGCAACGGGCACACCGCACGCCCGCGCCAAGCTCATAAAGAAGTTCTCGTTTTCGACCAACTGCGGAAAGCCGTCCCGCGGGGCCAGCTTGAGGATCGCCGAGCCGGATGCGGTGCCGATGGGCACGCTGAATTCGAGCGCCGAGACTTTGGCCTGCACACCGGGCAACCCCCGCGGATCCAGCTTGAGCGAACGCGGTCCGGAGATCTGCCCGAAGAGGTCGTGCAGGTCCGGGACCAAATCGCCAGGATCGAACACCACCGACGGTATCGGAATCTCCACTCCGGCAGGCAGCACGCGCACATCCCCGATCGCGTCCGCGCCGACCGCGAGCAAGATCGTGAAATGGTCGTCGGGCGAGGTCTTGGTGCCGTCGATCGCAGCGCGCAGGCGGACTCCTTCCGGCAGCAATCCCGCGAAGAACGGTGGCACGCTGCCGCCGGTTGCTTCGACCGGACCGGAGTCCTTCGGTATGGTCCAGGCCAACGCGGGCGCACCGGGGTCATCGAGATAGTCCGCGGCATAACGGAATTCGACTCGGTCGCGATGCCGGAGCAGCGAGCCGGCCAGCCGATCGCCCTTGTACACGTCGGCCGCGTCGACCCCGCGCAGCGCGGAGAAGGCCATCAGCCGGCGATCCGCACGCCGGAACGAGTCGCCAATATGAGGTCGCAGCCGAGGGCGGCGGCGATCTCCTGAACCAGCGACAATCGAACCGACGCTTGGCCTGCCTCCAGCGCCTGCACGCTGGATCGCGAGACGCCCGCGAGATCGGCCAAGTCGGCCTGGGTCAGGCGCAGCTCATGCCTGCGGGCGATGAACGCATCCGCGACACTGCCGGTCGAGGGTCGTTTGACCCGTCGAGGGACTGCCATCTGCCACTCCTTATGCTTGCCAGCGCATGCCTAACGACGAGTTGCTCACAAATCGGCCACCATCGATCCCTTATGCCTGCGAATACAAGCATAGTCGACCAAGCAGGACTCGTGAAGCATATTCAGGCCCTTAATGCCTGTGTTCAGAAGCATAAGATTTACCTCGAGCCGCGCCTGCCACGATCCAGCCGGGCATCGGACGTCACACCGCGAGCCGCTGTCTACCGAGTTCGCCCGGGACGCAGGAACATCGACAAAATGATTGCTGAAATATTGCCAATCCAGACAGATAGCGACGCGGCAATCTCTTTGGCGGCGAACGTCAGCGGATGAATTAGTGGTCAACCGTCAAGTTGTTCAATATGACCCGGGGTGGGTGGGGCGATGGTTCAATCGGGGTGCGTGTGCTCTGGAGTAGCTGTTGGTGGCGAAAGGAGTTTCATGGGGCCGACGGTTGCGGAACGGATCCGCTTGCGGGTCGAGAGATTTCATTCGGAAAGGCTTGCCGGGCATTGGGGCGGGCGGCATATCCTGCACGGCCGCGCGCCTGCGTTCGGCGACATCGTGCTCAGCAGCAACGACTATCTGGCGTTGGCCGCCGATCCGCGGATCACCCACGCGATCAGGACCGCGCTGCGGGCGGCGTATTCGCCGAGATTTTCCTCGGGTGCTTACCTGCCTCCCAATCATCCACAGGTTGCGCTGGAACGCACCTTCGCCGACCATCTGCGCGCGCCCGCCGGGATTCTCTGTCAATCCGGGTGGGATGCGAAGGTCGGGCTGCTGCAATCGATCGCGGACCCCGGAACACCGGTCTATATCGATCAATTCGCGCACATGTCGTTCTGGCACGGCGCGAAAGCGGCTGGTGCGCAGATATATTCGTTCCGGCACAACTTTCCCGGCCATCTGCGCGAGCAGATTCGCGCGCACGGGCCGGGAATCATCGCGGTGGACGCGATCTACGGCACCAATGGCAGCCGGTGTCCGCTGACCCAGATCTGTGACGCCGCCGACGAAACCGACAGCGTGCTCGTCGTCGACGAATCGCACGCGCTGGGCACCGACGGACCGGCCGGCGCGGGCATGGTGGCGGCACTCGGCTTGACCGAACGGGTGCCGTACCGAATTGCCAGCCTGGCCAAGGCCTTCGGCGCCCGCGCCGGGTTCATCGGCGCGAACAGCATCGATTTCGTCGACTACTTCAAGCTGGAATCCCAGCCCGCGGTATTCTCCTCGACCTTGCTGCCGTACGAAATCGCCGGCCTCGCGGCAACACTCGAAGTGATCCGCCTGGACAATTGGCGACGGCAACGACTACGCGAGCTGTCCACCATGGTGCGCCGGGCGCTCACCACGCTCGAATTCGACCTGGAGGGCTCGGCCAGTCACATCGTCGCGCTACAGGGCGGACCCGACGCGCGAGCGATGGCCATGCGCGACTTCCTGGAGGCGCGCGGCATTTTCGGCACCCTGCTGTGCCCGCCGACCACCGCCCGCAACCACAGCCTCGTCCGCTTCGGCCTGCACGCCGGCCTCACCGACCAGCACATCGACCGAATCATCGCCGCCTGCAACGAGATCCGCACCCACTTCGGCGCGACCCCGCCCATCGACCCGCCGCCGAGACCCGCGAAACACGCGCAACCGACCCACGCGGCGAGCGGCACATGACGAACGCCGAGACCGAGCGCGGGGACCCGTACAGGTCCCCGCGCCCAGCCCCGAACCGCTAGCCGGTGGTCAGGACGGTGCCCGCCCCGACGGTCCGCCCGCCCTCGCGGATGGCGAAGCCGAGACCCGGCTCCACCGGGGTCGGACGACCCAGCTCGACGGTCAGATCGACCGTGTCACCGGGCATCGCTATCCGCGTGTCACCGGGCAACGTCACGTCACCGACCACGTCACCGGTGCGGATGTAGAACTGCGGGCGATAACCGGTGGTGATCGGCGTGCGCCGCCCGCCCTCCGCGGTGCCGAGCAGGTAGACCCGCGCGGTGAACCTGCTGTGCACGGCAACGCTGCCGGGCTCGGCGACCACCTGACCGCGCCGGACCTGACCGCGCTGGATGCCCCGCAGCAACAGCGCGACATTGTCCCCCGCTTCCGCGAATTCCATCGTGCGCCCGAAGGTTTCGACGCCGGTGACGACCGAACTCAGCTCGTCGTCCAGACCGAGCAGGGCCACCCGATCGCCGAGCCGGACCCGGCCGCGCTCCACCGCGCCGGTGACCACGGTGCCTCGACCGGTGATGGTGAGGACGTTTTCCACCGGCAGGAGGAACGGCGCGTCGGTGTAGCGGACGGGCGTCGGCACGTGCGTGTCGATCGCGTCCAACAGCTCGATCAAGGCGGCGGTCCACCGCTCGTCGCCGTCCAGCGCCCGCAGCCCCGAGACTCGGACGACCGGGAGTTCGGCGCCCGGGTATCCCTGGGCGGTGAGCAGTTCACGGACCTCCAGCTCGATCAGGTCGAGCAGTTCCGGGTCACCCGCGTCGGCCTTGTTCAGGGCGACGACGATGTGCTCGACGCCGACCTGCCGGGCCAGCAGCACGTGCTCGGCGGTCTGCTCAGAGCGCTTGCGAGCCGCGAATGCGCGAGGCCGCGCATCACCCCGTCCTGCGCGGAGACCACCAGGATCGCGCCGTCCAGCTGGGACGCCCCGGTGATCATGTTCTTCACGAAGTCGGCGTGACCCGGCATGTCGATATGCGCGTAATGCCTTGTCGTGGTCTCGTATTCGACGTGCGCGATGTTGATGGTGATGCCGCGTTGCGCCTCTTCCGGGGCGCGGTCGATCCGGTCGAACGGCACGAAGCTGCCGCCGCCCCGCTCGGCGAGCACCTTCGTGATCGCCGCGGTGAGCGTGGTCTTGCCGTGGTCGACGTGGCCCATGGTGCCGATGTTGAGGTGCGGCTTGGTGCGGACATAGGTCTGCTTGGACATGTTTCTTCCTGGTTTGCCTGGCGGGCACGAGCGAATGTGCCCGACGATGTCGAGCGGGACCTCAGCGACGGGGCGACCTTCCCCGTCCGAGGTCCCGGGACATCCCGGGGAAGGTCAGCTTCGGGCTCCGTCGAGCTGCACGGCAACTGCTGCCGAGGCGGCCAGGACAGCGGCCATCGCGCCCGCGAATGCGGACGATGCGGCGATGGCGTAGCTGAACATGTCGGGAATGGTAAGCGGCGAGACCGCCGCGGCGCGACGGGTTTTCCGTGCGCCGCGGATACGCATGGACGTCGGTGGGAGGGTGATCTCCCCCGGAAACCAGAAATCCGACCCCGGCGTTGCTCGGGATCGGAGGTGTAGCGGTAGGTCGGCCGAGGCGCTCGGGTCCTCGGACACCGAGCGCCTCGATTCGCGACTACTTCGCGGAGCTGCTGCCCGCGAGCAGCGCCTTCAGGAACGCGTCGATCGCCGCGCCGGAGCCCTCGGCGGAACCGGTGCCGGAGCCGGTCAGCGGCGGCGCCGCCACGGTGCCGTTCGCGGAGCCGGTGTACGGCGGCTTGAAGGTTTCGACGGAACCGGTGCCCGAGCCGGTCAGCGGCGGCGCCGCGACAGTGCCGGGGTTCGCGGAGCCGGTGTACGGCGGCTTGAACGTTTCGACGGAACCGGTGCCCGAGCCGGTCAGCGGCGGCGCGGCCACCGTGCCGTTCGCGGAGCCGGTGTACGGCGGGGTCTGGGTGGCCGCGGAACCGGTCCCCGAACCGGTCAGCGGCGGCGCCGCCACCGCGAGGCCCGCGCCGGCCACCGCGATGGAGGCCGCGGTGATGGCCACGAAACCGAACGTACGAATCTTCTTCAAAGACTTTCCCTTCAGAGAACAGCAGCCGACACTCCCTCGGTATCAGCCCGCTAGAGATATCACGGTAAGGGAACATCCAGGTGCGCTCCGCTTAACGCACGACCAACAGCGTGATAACTGGGAATTTGCGCAATGCTCGACACTGCGCCGGGAAAACCGCGCATGCCAGTGCCGCGCAACAAGTCCCGTTCCGCCGACCGTTTTCCGCAGGTCAGACATTTTCGGTCATGGCGAATCGATGGCTAACTTGTGATATGGGCCACACAATTTTGTTCGCGCTGAACTAATCTCCTGGTCAATGATGTCGACCACACCGCGCCGCACGCGGAATTATTAGTCGAGCACAGGATTCGCGCTCCGCAAGCCGAAAACCGCACCGCGCCTTTGCCGACTCACCGAATTGTCTATCACGACCGACGCCGGACCGCTGGCTGAATATTTACCCAGCAGCCCGCGCGCTAACCCATTCGAAAGCATCGGCTTTGGACCGCGCCCCCTCCGCCGCGCGCGATCGATTCGCCTCGCCGAGCTCCGTGAGCAGGCCTTCGGACAGATCGACCAGCGCAGCAAGCGTGGCCGGGGTGAACCATTCGGGGCGCGTCGCGAACAGAATATCCTCGGTGGCGGTGTTGCCGCTGGCGCCGGGCGCGAACGGGCAACCTCCGAGCCCGCCGAGCGCACCGTCGACCATCGTGGCGCCCGACTGAATGGCGGCCAGGGTGTTCGCCACCCCCATACCCCAGGTGTCGTGACCGTGAAAAACGATGCGCCGCTGCGGAGTTCGCGTCCGCACCGCGGTGACCAGCGCGGCCACCTGCCCGGGATGGGCCTGGCCGAGGGTGTCGGCGAGGACGATGTCTTCGGCCCCCGCGGTGCGCGGGTCGTTGGCGATGGCGACCACCCGTTCCGGATCGACCGGACCGTCGAACGGGCAGGTGAAGCTGGTGGCCAGGCACAACTGGATCGAGCCGCCCGCCTCCGTCGCCAAGCGGACCGCGTCCGGCATGGCGGCGACGCTGTCCTCGGTGGTGCGGCCGATATTGGCCTGGTTGTGCGCGTCGGAGACGGACAAGCAGTACTGGAAATTGCGCACACCCGCCGCGGCGGCCTTCTGCACGTGCCGCGGCGTGGCCACCCACACCCAACAGCGTTGCAGCTCTTCGGGACTCAGCGCGGCGACGAGCTCCATGGTGTTCGCCATCGGCGGCACCAGATCGGGCCGGGCCATGGAACCGATCTCCAGTGCCGGTACGCCGAGTGCGAGCAGGCGGCGGACGATGTCCACCTTGCGCTCGACCGGCAGCGCCTTTCCGGTGAGCTGCAAGCCATCTCGCAGGGTGACGTCGCGCAGCAGCGCCGCGGTCACCGCTCGTCCCGCTCCTGCCGCGGCGCGCACATCACGCCGCCCCACGGCTTTTCGTGCACACCGGCCGGGTTCGGATGCACCGTCGGCCGGGTGAACCCCGGTGACCGGATATCGCGCGGACCGCGCCCGGGCGGGCGCCTGCGGTCTTGTCTCATTTCGCCTCCAAGGCGTCGATCTCGCTGTCGCTCATGCCGAGTAGCCCGGACAACACTTCCCGCGTGTGCTCGCCTAGATCCGGGCCGATATTACGGATGGGCAGGGACTGCTCGCCGATCACCGGGACGATCCCGGGGAACCCGACCGTCTTCGGTTCCGCCGCACCGACATCCACCGAGAACGGTTGAATCATATTGCGCGCCTTGTACTGTTCGTCGGCGACGATGTCGGCCGCGGTGTAGATGGGACCGCATGGAATGCCCGCGGCCTCCAGGATCTTCAAGGCTTCGGCGCGGGTGTGCTGAATCGTCCACTCGGAGATGGCCCGATCGAGGCGATCGTGCTGACGCCAGCGGCCCGCGTTGTCGTGCAGTTCCGGGTCGGCGGCCAGGTCGGGACGGCCGATCACCTGCATGTAGCGCTGGAAGATGGCGTCGCCGTTGCCGCCGATGATGATGCTGACGCCGTCGCTGCACGGGTAGGCGTTGCTCGGCGCGATGCCCTCGACCAGGCCGCCCACCCGGCCGCGGTTGATGCCGTAGGCGAGGTAGTCGGGGACCAGGGATTCCATCACCGACAGGATCGTCTCGTTGAGCGCGACGTCGATGATGCGCTCGCGCAACGGAATCGGCGTCTCGCCCGGCTTGCGTTCACGCTGGAACAGCGCCATCACCGTGCCGAAGGCGGCATAGACACCCGCGATCGAGTCACCGATGGAGACGCCGGTGCGCACCGGCGGGCGGTCCGGCTCGCCCATCAGTTCGCGCAGGCCGCCGACCGCCTCGGCAACGGCGGCGAAGCCGGGCCGGGACGCGTGCGGGCCGGTCTGCCCGTAACCAGAGATTCTGGTGATCACCAGGTCCGGGTTCGCCTCGTTGAGCACCTCCGGGCCGAGTCCCCACTTCTCCAGCATCCCAGGGCGGAAGTTCTCCAGCAGCACATCACACCGGCGGACCAGGTCGAGCACGACGGCGCGGCCCGCCTCGCTGCGCAGATCCAGCGTGATCGACTTCTTGTTCCGGTTGACCGTGCGATACAGCATCGAGGTGTCGCCGCCGTAGAGCCGCCAGTTGCGCAGCTCGTCGCCGGCCTGCGGGCGCTCCACCTTGATGACCTCGGCGCCGAAGTCACCGAGGATGCGCCCGGCGGTCGGCGCGGCAATGTAATTGCCCAGCTCCAGGACGCGAACACCGTCCAACGGCCGAATACTCATCGCAACAGTGTCTCAGGGGCCCGAGCGGCGGCGCACGACGACACCTCGCTGCGACCGAACAAGATCATGCGCCCCGGCAGCTGCGCATGATCGTTGTCCGCGGATTCGACCGGCCGCGGCCGGCGTCGGCGAGTCGGCTCAGGAGGCAAGCAGCTGGGTGTCCTCGACGATCGAGTAGTGCTCGGCATTGCCGGCGATGCTGGTGCTCGCGGTGCCGTCGACGCCGACCGGGATGTCGCCGGCCAGGGTGATCCGGGTCAGCTTGCGCGGCTGATCGTCGTAGTCGTCGATGGCGTAGTGCTGGGTGGCGCGGTTGTCCCAGATCGCCACGTCACCGGGCGCCCAGTTCCAGCGCGTCGTGTTCTCCAGCCGGGTCACCCGGTCCTGGAACAGCCGGTACAGGGTCTGCGATTCGGTGCTGGACAGGCCGACGAAATGCTTGACGAAGTGGCCGAGCAGCAGCGCCCGCTCGCCGCTCTCCGGGTGCACCCGGACCACCGGGTGTTCGGTCTCGTAGTAGCTCGACTCGAACTCGGCGCGGTAGGCCTGGGTGTTCGGGCGCAGCGGTTCCACGTTGCGGGCCGCGTAGTCGTAGACGTTGGTGTGCACGGCGCGCAGGTTCTCCGCGAGCAGCTTCAGCGAGGCAGGCAGCGACTCGTAGGCCGCCACGGTGGAGGCCCACGTAGTCGACCCGCCGTAGCTCGGCAGGTGCACCGCGCGCAGGATCGACGCCTTCGGGATCCGGTCGACGAACGTGACATCGGTATGCCAGCTGTTCGCCCGGCCGTGCTCGGAGTCGATCGCCAGGCTCTTCACCCCGTGCGAAGTAACCGTCGGATGCGGCGTCGTCGGACTCCCGAGCAGCTGCGCGAACTCGTACTGCCCGTCCTCGGTCAGCTCGTCCTGCCCGCGAAAGAAGATCACCTTGTGCTCCACCAGCGCCCGCCGGATCACCTCGACGGTCGCCGCGTCCAGATCACCACCGAGCCGAACATTGTCGACCCGCGCGCCGATCCGCGCGCCGAGCTTGGTCACCGAGGCAGTGCTTGGTGCGTGTGCGACCGTCATGAGATCACCTTCGCTGTAGAGAACCCGATCAATGCTCACCCGAGCACATCACCGAATCCCCCACCCCAACCAGGTTTTTCGTCGCCCTGATCCCAACCGAACACCCACTCGCACCCCACCCCCACCTCGCCAGGCCAACACCAGAATCCGCACTCCCTCTCGGGATCCGCACTGGCTTTAGGCCCCTATTCCCGGTGCGGATCCCAAGAGAGAGTGCAGATCTTCGGCCCTACGGGCAACCGGGTCGCTTCGCAGGTCTGGTGGAGCACCCCGACCGCCGCTTCCGGCCCTTTCGTGTCCAAAGCGTCTGTGGTGCAACCACAGCCAGATGACCACGCTGGAACTTGACGCCGCGCCCACCCGGGGTGCGCAGCACCCACGGCCAGATGGCCGGTTGGAACTCAACGCCGCGCACTGGACTGCAGAGGTAGGCCCGGATACGACAGGCGACGCGCCCAGCACTCCTCATCGAGTCGAGCCAAAAGGCTGTTGGCCTAATCGAGCCGAGTCAAAAGGTCGCTTTGGAAGATCAACTAGCAACTATATGACTCCCCTCGATGACGAACCCCAACCCAACCCACCCGGGGTGCGTAGAGCACCCCACCACCATCTACCCAATGCCCCCAGCAACGGTGCACAGCACCATCTCTGCCCCACCAACCCACCCAACTTCCGCCTAACCCACGCCGCGGGTGCGCAGCACCCACCTCCCCTACCACCAAAGAGTGCGCAGCACCCGCAGCCAGATGATCACACTGGAACTCGACACCGCACACTGGACTGCGGAGATACGCCGGATACGACAGGCGACGCACCCAGCACTACTCATCGAGCCGAGTCAAAGGTTGTTGGCCTAATCGAGCCGAGTCAAAAGGTCGCTTTGGAAGATCAACTAGCAACTATATGACTCACCTCGATGACGAGCCCCAACCAAACCACCTGGGTGCGCAGCACCCATCTACCGCCCAACCCACCCCCGGGTGCGCAGCACCAATCACCATCCATGCCCCCACCCAACTCCCGCCTAACCCACCCGGGGTGCGCAGCACCCCACCACCCCTACCACCAAAGGGTGCGCAGCACCCACAGCCAGATGACCACGCTGGAACTCGACGCCGCGCACAGAACTGCGGAGGTAGGTACGACAGGCGACGTGCCCAGCGCTACTCATCGAGTCGAGTCAAGTCAAGTCGAGTCAAAAGATTGTTGACCTAATCGAGCCGAGTCAAAAGGTCGCTTTGGAAGATCAACTAGCAACCATATGACTCACCTCGATGACGAGCCCCCACGCAACTCACACCGGGTGCGCAGCACCCCATCTCCCCTACCAACAAAGGGTGCGCAGCACCCACCACCATCCACCCAACACCCCCAACAACGGTGCCCAGCACCATCTCCCCACACCCCTCCCCAGGAGAGACCAGCAGCCGACCCCTCAGCCCAAATGCTCGCGAAGGTACTTCAAATCCTCCGCAACCCCTTCACCTGGCGTCTCCAAAATCACCGGCGCCCCGGCGGTCTTACAAACCTCAGCAAGCAGTTCAGGATCGATCGTCCCATCGGAGAAGTTGGCATGGCGGTCGGCACCGGAATTGAACTCGTCGCGTGAAGAGTTCAGGTGCACCAGGTCGATTCGGCCGGTGATGGCCTTGATCCGGTCGACGACGCCGATCAGTTCCTCGCCGCCGGCCCAGGCGTGGCAGGTGTCGAGGCAGAAGCCGGCGCCGAAATCGCCTACGGCGTCCCACAATCGGGCGATCGAGTCGAAATGCCGGGCCATGGCGTGGTTGCCGCCCGCGGTGTTCTCGATCAGGATCGGCACGGCGAAGCCGCCTTTGTCCTGCTGGCGCTCGAACAGCTTGCGCCAGTTGTCGACTCCGGTGTCCAGCTCGGCGTCGGAGCGCACGTGCCCGCCGTGCACGACCAGGCCGAACGCGCCGAGATCGGCGGCCGCCTTCGCCTGCTGGGCGACCGCGTTGCGCGAGGGCATGCGCAGCCGGTTGTTCAGGCTCGCCACATTGATCTGGTACGACGAGTGCACCACCACGTCGATCGGGCTGGCCCGGATCTCTTCGGTGCGCGGGTGCGGAGTGGGCTTGTCCCAGCTCTGCGGGTCGACGACGAACATCTGGATGACGTCGGCGCCGAGTTGCTCGCCGAAACCGATCGGGTCGCCGTCCTGCCTGACGTGTGCTCCAATCTGCATGCGGCCAGCTTAACGACCACCACCGACAGCATTGCGCGGATTGCCGACGGGGGTTTGTTGCATCGTGCGGGCCCGGCGAGATACATCGGTAGTATCCGCGCGCTCGACCCGAAGACGGGGGTGAACACCATGTTGCAGACCGGCCATGTCTTCGCCGGCTATGTCATCAAACGCGTCCTCGGCCAGGGCGGCATGGGCACCGTCTACCTGGCCCAGCACCCGCGGCTGCCCCGGCTGACCGCGCTCAAGCTGCTCAAACGCGAGCTGTACAGCGAGGTGGAGATCCGCCGCCGGTTCGAGCGCGAGGCCGATCTGGTCGCCGGGCTCGACCATCCCAATATCGTCACCGTGTTCGATCGCGGCACCGAGGACCAGCAGCTGTGGATCTCCATGCAGTACGTGCCCGGCGCGGACGCCTCCTGCGCGGACGTGAACGTGCTCGCGCCGGGACGAGCGGTGCAGATCATCAGCGACACCGCGATCGCCCTCGACTTCGCACACGCCAACCAGGTGCTGCACCGCGACGTGAAACCGGCCAACATCCTGCTGGCCAAGGCCCCGATCGGACAGCCGGAGCGGGTGCTGCTCACCGACTTCGGCATCGCGGGCGTGCGCGGCAGCGACACCACGATCGGCTCGGCGGGTTCGATCACCGCGACCCTGGCCTTCGGCGCGCCGGAGCAGCTGATGGGACAGCCGCTCGACGACCGGGCCGATCAGTACTCGCTCGCGTGCACGTTGTTCTGGTTGATGACCGGTGTCGCGCCCTACCCCGGCGCGAATCCGGCGGCGGTAGTGAACAGCCATCTCTACGCACCCGTGCCGTCGCTGAGCCGGATGCGCCCCGGACTGCCGCCCGAGTTGGACCGGGTGCTGGCGCGGGCGATGGCCAAGCGGCCGGCCGACCGGTTCGCCGACTGCGCCGAGTTCGCCGCCGCGGCACGGCACGCGCTGGCCACCGGCCAACCGCGCCGCCCCGCCGGCCCCGTGCACAACGCGCGACCGGGCCCGGTTCCGCCGACGCGCACCTTCCCCCCGCAACCGAACCACTCGACAGCGCCACCGAACCAGACCGGCAGGCGCGCACCGGAAGAGCGACCTCCGCACGAATCGGCCGCGCCGCCAACCAGATCCACGCCACCGCCGCCGAGATCCGTTCCGCCACCGCCGAGATCGGTTCCGCCGGCCACATTTCTGCCGCCGCGCCGCCCCGTCCGGCGCGGCATGATCGAGCTGCCCGACCTGCCGAGGCGCCCCGGCCCGGCACCCCGGCGGCAGGCTCCGCCACCGGACGCGCGGCCTCCACCAATAGCTATTCGCTATCGAATGTCACTGGCGTTACCCCGCTTTCGCTGGGCCGCCGTCGGTTCAGTGACAACTGCTATGGTTTCGATGTTTTCCGTGGTCCGGCCCGTGCCTGATCACGTGTTCTTTTGCTGTGCGCCTGTTCGTCGGTGGGTCCCGACGGGCGGCGGGAAGTGGAGCAGACATGCTGGCCAGCGGTGACGTTTTCGCCGGTTATGTCATCGAGCGGCAACTGGGTCGCGGTGGCATGGGTTCGGTCTACCTGGCGAAACATCCTCGGCTGCCGCGGATGACCGCGCTGAAGCTGCTGAACCGGGAGATGTTCTTCGACAAGGAGGTGCGGGCGCGGTTCGAACGGGAGGCGGATCTGGTCGCCCAGCTCGATCACCCGAATATCGTCACGGTCTACGACCGCGGGCTCGACGACGAGCAGCTGTGGATCTCCATGCAGTTCATCGACGGCATCGACGCCGCGTCGGTGCAACCGCAGGCGCTGCCGCCCGAGCGCGCCGTGCAGATCATCAAGGAGACCGCGGACGCCCTCGACTACGCGCACGGCATCGGCGTGCTGCACCGCGACGTGAAGCCCGCCAACATCCTGCTGGCCCGCTCCGGCAGCGGCCGCGGCGAGCGGGTGTATCTCACCGACTTCGGCATCGCCCGGTTCCGGGACGACACCGGCCATCTCACCCAGACCGGAACCTTCACCGCCACACTGGCTTACGCGTCCCCCGAACAGCTGACCGGCTCCGCGCTGGACCACCGGTCGGATCAGTATTCGCTGGCCTGCTCGCTGTTCTGGTTGTTCACCGGCACCGGGCCGTTCTCCGCGACCAACCCCGCCGCGGTCATCCAGGGTCATCTCCAGGGCGCGCCGCCCGCGTTGAGCAGCCACCGTCAGGGCCTGCCCTATGCCCTGGACAGCGTGCTGGCCCGGGCGATGGCGAAGCGACCGGACGACCGCTACCCCAGCTGCGCCGACTTCGCCGCGGCCGCGCGGCATGCGCTCACCAACCCCAGCGTGCCCTCGATGCCGGTGGTCGGCGGGCCGCGTCCGTTCACCGCGCCGCCGACGCCGGTGAGCGGGCCGCGCCCGACCACAGGGCCACGTCCGACGACGGGCCCACGCCCGAGCACCGGACCGCCGACCCCCACCACAGGAGCGCCCTACCAGGTGCCGCACGGCCAAGGGCAGCAGCAGCCGAGCGGGCCGAATTACCTTGCCGGGTCGAACTTCCCGACGCCACCCCCGGCCACGGTGGCGGCCCAGCCGCGGGGGACCGGACCACAGCCGACCAGCCCGTACCAGGGTGGGTACAACCAAGGTCCGCAATCGGGATACAACTTCACCCCGCCTCCGCCGCCCATGTCCCCGGTCGGGGTCGCAGGACAACGACCGCGGAAGTCGAACGTCGGCCTGATCATCGGTATCTGCGTCGCCATCGTGATCCTTTTGGTCGTGGTGCTCGCCATCATCGGCGCGGTCAGTGATTCGGGGTCGTCCGCGGACGGCACCACAACCACCTCAGCCGGCACCGGACCAGGCAATACCGTGCCTGCGAACGCGGACTCGATCAGTGCCGAATTCCCGCGCATGGTGCCCGCGACCAAGTCCGAACAGGTCGGCTACAACGGCGCGAAGTGCTGGGAGACCGACACCAGCTACACGCCGTCGCCGAGCAACGGCGACCCGGAGTTCGGCGCCTGGCAGTGGCAGTGGCGCTGCTACGGCGGCGGGGACAACTCCGATCCGCTGTACCGCATCTACGTCTACAAGTCCGCCGCGGACGCGCAGTCGGTGCTGAAGACGCTGCCGAGCAACAGCAAGTCGATGGACTCCAACGGCGGAAAGTCCTACACCAACTACAAATTCGACGCAGGCGGCCCGAAGATCGTCACCGCCTTCACCGGCGATCCGGACCGCGCCCAGTACCTGATGTTCACCGACGGCTCCGGCTCCATCGATCAGACCTTGCGCTGGTGGCGCTCGGCTCCGCTGAACTAAGATGCTCCGCACTGGAGAAACATTCGCCGGCTACACCATAGAACGCCTGCTAGGCCGAGGCGGCATGGGATCGGTGTACCTGGCGCGGCATCCACGCCTGCCGCGGTTGACGGCGATGAAGCTGCTGAACCCGGAAGTGTTCCACGACAACCAGATCCGGACCCGGTTCGAGCGAGAGGCCGACCTGGTCGCCCGGCTCGATCATCCGAACATCGTGACGGTGTTCGACCGCGGCGTCGAGGACGAGCAGCTGTGGATCTCGATGCAGTACATCGACGGCACCGACGCCGCCGCGGTGGACGCCTGGTCGCTGCCGCCGCAGCGGGCCGTGCAGATCATCGGCGAGACGGCCAAGGCGCTCGATTTCGCGCACAGCCGCGGCGTGCTGCATCGAGATGTGAAGCCCGCCAACATCTTGCTCGAAGGCGCCGGGGGTGTCGGCGAGCGCGTGTTCCTCACCGACTTCGGCATCGCCCGATTCCGCGATGAGACCGGGCGGCTCACCCAGACCGGAACGTTCACCGCGACACTGGCGTACGCGTCCCCGGAGCAGCTGTCCGGCGCCATCCTCGATCACCGCTCGGATCAATACTCGTTGGCCTGCACGCTGTTTCGGCTGCTGACCGGGACGGTGCCGTTCGAGGCCACCAACCCGGTCGCGGTGATCCAGGGCCACTTGCAGACACCACCGCCGCCGGTGAGCCGACTGCGCCCCGGCCTGCCGGTGGCGCTGGACGCGGTGCTGGCCAAGGCAATGGCGAAGCGGGCCGAGGACCGGTTCGACTCGTGTGCCGAATTCGCCGGCGCCGCATGGCATGCGCTCACCGCGCCGCCACAGTTCGCGCCGTTCCCGACCGTGGATCAGCCGTCGACGGTGCCGCCGCAGCCGCCCACGGTGGTGCAGCAGTGGGGGCGCGGCTCCGAAACTCCCACTCCCGCTGCTTCGCTCACCAGCGGTCACCGTCGCTCCCGGTCCAACGCCATGATCGGTGGCGTGATCGGCCTGCTTCTGGTGGTGGGACTGATCGGCTCTATCGCCGCATTCTCGCCCGGCGGAACAGGTTCCGCTGGACCGACGACCACCGTCGCGACTCCGGCGACGAGCGCGCCGACCACGACGCGAACCGGCAGCACCACGCCCACCACCAAGCCGACGACCTCGGTGCGCCCGACGCCCGACCGAGCCCAGGTGAGCGCGAACGCCGCGGCACTGAGCAACGAGTTCCCCGACATGTTGCCCAAAACCACGCCCGGCCAGTCGGTTCAGGCCGGAACGGGCTACAACAAGGCGGGTTGCTTCGCCTACGCCCCCGGTTCGGCGCCCCCGCTCGACAACGACGATCCCGCCCTCGGCGACTGGCTGGTGCTGTGGCGCTGCTTCGGCGGTCCGAACAAGGCGTCCTTCTCGTTCTACCTGTACAACTCGCCCGTCGAGGTCCGATCCGCACTCGACGGCCTGCCCGCCAACGACAAGATCACGGTGGGCAGAGACGGCCACAACTACCTCAACTACACCCTGCGCGACAGCGACGAACGGCGCCCACGCATGGTCACCGAGTTCATCGAGCGCCCGCAACGCGCCGCCATGCTCATGTACAGCGTCGGCTTCATCGCCACCGAGTCCGATTTCATGGAATGGTGGAACGCCGCCCCGCTGAACTGAGTTCGCGCGGAGCGGCGGCCGGAATACGTAGGTAGCTAACCGAATTCGAAGTTAACGAATTCGTGGGTCGGATGGAAGCCGATGGCCTGGTAGATCTTGCCCGCGGTGCGGTTGGCGTTGTCGGCGAAGAGGCAGACGTCCAGGCTCTCGGCGCGCAAGACCTGCGCGATGTGCGCGGTAACCGCGCTGGCGTAGCCGTGACCGCGCTCCTGCGGCGGGGTGTAGACCAGGCCGATGCGGGCCCAGCCCTTCACCGGGATCTGGTGGGCGGCAAAGCTTGCCGGACGACCGTCACGCTCCCAGAACCAGACCATGCCCGCGGCGACCCGCTTGCCGATGGCCGCCTTGTCGAGTGCGGCCACCGGTATCCCCGCGTCGTTGTGCATGGCCTCGGCCCATTCCAGGCACAGCGGCAGCTCGGATTCGGTTGCCCGACGGGCCTTCCCGGGTACATCGGGGATGCGCAGCGCGCCGAGCCGGTACAGCCGGGTGGTGTAGGACGGCTGGAATTCGAGGTCGAAGCGGGCGCTCCAGCGTTCGGCGAAGGCTGTCGCGTCGGCGACGAGTCCCTCCACGCCTTTGCTGTCCGGAACCACGTCGGCGAGCGCGTCGGCCACCGCGCCCGCGCTGCCCTCGGGCAGTTCACCGAGATACATGTCCCGGCCTTCGACCCGCATGGCGACGCCGACCACGGTGGCGTCGTCGGCGTATAACGAGACAAACCGTGAGGATCCGTCGGAGGCCTGGATGCCCTCGACCTGGTTGGCGATGCTCGTGGTGATCACGGTGTGCCGCAGCGGATCACGGAGCAGGAACGATTCGGTGCGCGAGCGGAACTCGGCCGCGTCCGTGGTGATCTCGATCCTCATGATCATCCACGGTAGGCCGCGAAAACGTTGCGCGCCCGCATTTTTCGGCGACCAGCCGGGATCGCTGGGCAACCGACCGACCAGTAGTGCCGACGGCCACGGCGTTCAGCGGGGTTCGGCGTCAGTCCGTTTCGCTGCTGCCACTGCCACCTGTGCGGAGTTTGAGCAGGATCAGCCCTGCGGTGCACGCGAGAATCAATCCGGCGACGGTGATTTCGACGTGTAAGCCGGCGATGCCGAGGACAGCCCCGACGATTCCACCGACGAAGAAAAGCCAGGCGAAGGTCCGCGAAATGATCGTGGACAGCGAGCGCGCTGACTTGTTCGACATGAGCTGCGGCGAAGTAGCCGGCACCGCATCCTTGGCGGTTGCGGACGACGACTCCCGCTGCGACGTTGTCGAGTAAGCTCCCATCATCTACTCCTCGATGACGCCGATCAGAGAACCAATGCCGCGTTCATCACACAACGCTTCTCTCATCTGGGTACAGGCGTCTCACGCGTAACTTTGCTCACACGCTACGACCTGCCGCGCCGGATAACGGCGACACGTGCCCACGACACGCCGAAGATATCAATTCGAGATCTGAATTACTGATGTTTTAAATCATGCCTGGTCGGCGCACCGAAGGCGACCGTTCGTCTGGCTGGGCGGCCCGCGCTCGAGTAAGGTGATCCCGACTCGAACCGCAGCAGGAGTGAATCACCGATGGAGAGCACCAGGACCAAGATCGCAGGTCCGGCGATCGCCGCAGGCGCGATCTCCGTTGGGCTCGTCCTCATCGGCGCCTGCGGAATCGGCAAGCAGGACACCTACGTGGCGCCCCCGCCGTTGCAGTCGGACCCGAATGTCGCGCCCGTGGCGCACGAGGGACCGAGCCTGACGGCGCCGAAGGTGGCCATTCCCCCGTCGCCGACCTGGCAGATCGCGCCCTACCAGGCACCGCACGCGTCGCCGTTCACCGGCTTCAGCACCACGACGCCGGGCGAGACCCCGCCGCCGGAAGAGGCGCCGGGCGCGCTGCCGAACGGGAACCCGCCGCACGAGCGCCCGACCGAGGACGCCCGGCCCACCACCGAGTCGCCGACCACGACCGAGGCCCCCACGACCCGGCCGACCACCACCCGGCCGACCACCAGGCCGCGGCCCACCACGACCACGACGACACCGGACGAGCCGACCACGCATCCGTACGGCGGTCAATCCACCGACGACGAGTGACCCGCGGTGGTGCGCGGATCGCGCACCACCGCAAGGGTTTACAGCTCGGGCAGGGCGTACTCGCCGACCCGCGCGCTGAGCACCCGCAGGTGCTCGAGCCCGCCGCCGAGCGTGCGCTCGATCGCGGTCAGCCGGGCCACATAGTGACCGACCGGGTATTCCGCGGTGACGCCGATGCCGCCGTGCATCTGGATGGCTTCCTGACCGATGTGCCGCGCGGAACGACCGACCTGGAGCCGGGCCCGCGAGGCGACGTGCGGGTCGCTCGTCCCGTCCGCGACGGCCGCGGTGGCGTAGAGGCTCATGCTGCGCGCCAGTTCCAGCGACACGTACATGTCGGCCGCTCGATGCGTGAGCGCCTGGAACTTCGACAGCGTGACCCCGAACTGCTTGCGCTGCTTGAGGTAATCCGTGGTCAGCCGCAGCGCCTCCTCCATCGCACCGATGGATTCCGCGCACAGGCTCGCCTGCGCCTGCACCAGCGCCGACTGAATCGCCGCTGCCGCATCGGCATCGCCGCCGAGCAGCTCCGCCGGGGCCTGCTCGAACTCGAGCTGGGCGCCGCGCTGCCCGTCCACCGTGCGGTAGGGCTTGCGGGTGACGCCGGTGGCCTCGGCGCCGACCAGGAACAGCCCGGTCCCGCCGCCGGGCAGCTGCGCGCTGACCACCAGCTCGTCGGCGCAGTCGCCGTGCGCGACCGGGTTCTTGATGCCGGTCAGCACGTACGAATCACCTTGCGGCACAGCCGTGGTGGCGAGTTCGGTGGACGGCCAGCGCACGCCGGGCTCGGCATGCGCGAAGGCGAGCAGCTTGGTGCCCGACGCCACCTCGGGCAGCACGCGCTGCCGCTGTTCGGCGCTGCCCGCCGCGGCGATCAGCGCACCCGGCACCAGCACCGCGTCCAGGATGGGCTCGGGCGCCAGCCTGCGGCCAACCTCGTGCAGCACGACCATCGTCTCCACCGGGCCGGCGCCGACGCCGCCGTCCTCCTCGGTGAAGGTCAGGCCGAGCACGCCGAGTTCGGCGAGCTGCTGCCACACCTCGCGGCTCCAGCCGAGTTCGGTGTCGGTCACCTTCAGCCGGGTCTCGGGATCGTAGTTGCGGGCCAGCAGGTCACGCACGGTGTCCCGCAGCATTTCCTGTTCATCGGTGAGATCGAAATCCATGGCGGCGCCTCACAATCCGAGGATCGTGGAGGCGATGATGGTGCGCTGCACCTCGCTGGAGCCTCCGTAGATGGTTGTCTTGCGATAGTTCAGGTAGCCGGGGCCGCTGCGTTGCGCCCAACCGGGCGAGGCGATGTCGTCGGCGCCGACCGGCAGCGCGTCCGGGCCGGCGATGTCGACCAGCAGCTCGGTGGCGGCCTGCTGCAACTCCGAGCCGCGCAGCTTCAGCACCGAGGACGCCGGATTCGGCTTGCCGTCGGTGGAATTGGAGACCACGCGCAGCTGGGTGAGTTCCAGCGCGAGCAGCTCGTTCTCCAGTTCCGCGATGCGCGCCGCGAACAGCGGATCGGTCAGCAACGTGCCGTCGCCCGACTTCGTCTGCGCCGCATACTCTTTCGCGATGCCGAGCTTCACCTTGGTGCGGCCGACGCCGGTGATGCCGGTGCGCTCGTTGCCGAGCAGGAACTTGGCGTAGGTCCAGCCCATGTTCTCCTCGCCGACCAGCTGATCGGCCGGAACGCGGACGTTTTCGAAGAACACCTCGTTCACCTCGTAGCCGCCGTCGATCAGCTTGATCGGGCGGATGGTGACGCCGGGCGACTTCACGTCGAAGAGCAGGAACGAGATGCCCGCCTGCTTCTTCGGCGCGCTCGGATCGGTGCGCACCAGGCAGAAGATCCAGTCCGCGTACTGGGCCAGGGTGGTCCAGATCTTCTGGCCGTTGACGATGTAGGAGTCGCCGTCGCGCACCGCGGTGGTGCGCAGCGAGGCCAGGTCCGAACCCGCGTCGGGCTCGGAAAAGCCTTGGCACCACCAGATGTCGAGCGCGGCGGTGGGCGGCAGGAAGCGCTCCTTGAGCTCCTGCGAGCCGAAGTGCGCGATCACCGGGCCGACCATCTGCGCGTTGAACGTGAGCGGCTCGGGCACCGAGGCCAGCTGCATCTCGTCCTGCCAGATGTGGCGCTGCATCGGGGTCCAGTCCTTGCCACCCCACTCGACCGGCCAGTTCGGCACCGCGAGGCCGTGCTCGTTCAGGGTCTTGTGCGACCGGACGATGTCGGCGCGGGACAGCTCCTGGCCGTACTTGGCGCGCTCACGGATGTCCGCGGGGATCTCGGTCCGATAGATGTTGCGCAGTTCGTCGCGGAAGGCGACATCATCGGGGGACAGGCTTATTTTCATACGCAGCTCCGTCTGTGTCTCGTACGTCCGAGTCCAACCTACCCTCCGGTAATCCTCTACTGTCGAGTGGATCACACCGGCAGGACACGCTCGCGGGCGTCGACACCGGGTGAACGGCAGCGCTACCTGGGCGGTATTCCGGACGAACTGGTACGTTGCTGCACGTGGGTTGGGGACCCCGAGACTTTGCGTATCGAGGAGTTCGAGTGAACGGCAGGACCATCGCACGCGCCGCCACGGCCGTGACAGCTCTCGGCATCGGCGCGGCGCTGACCATGGGTGGCACGGCAGGCGCGGATCCCGAGCCGTCACCGCTGGACGCCGCGCTGACCTACCTGACCGAGACCGCCGGTCCCGATCCGACCGCGCAGGCGGGTGTCGGCGCGCTGACGCAGTACACCAAGCTCGCCGACGTCGCCGGACTGCGCCACGTCACCAGCGCCTTCACTCCGTTCGCCTATGCCGCACCCACTTTCGGCTGCGGCAGCATCGGCCCGGTCACCACGATCATCGCGGCCGCGACCACCGATGGCGTCGGCAACAGCCAGGACCTCAATGTCGCGCCGGGCGAGCTGCGGTTCAGCGCGACCCCCGCGCACACCGGCACGCCGCTGGCCTCGGGCCTGGTCGTGGCCTGGGTGAACATCAACAACGGCGCCAGCGGCATCGATTCGCTCGACGACATCACCGAGTACGGCCTGCCGTCGCTGTCCAAGACGGTGCGCAGCGGACCCGGCACGGTGATCGCCTCGATGTGGGGCATCATCGACTACCCGTTCGCGCACTGCCTGATGACGCCGACCGTCGGCACCTTCATGGTGCCGGACCAGCCGGTGGCCCACCCGGCGCCGTCGAACACGAATGCCCCCGGCGGCCTGGTCGCACCGGGCCCGAACGGCACCGAGGTCGGTCCGGCGCCCGCGCCGACCACCGAGCAGAAGCCCGCGCCCGCCCCGGCGCAGGCACCCGCTCCGGCCCCGGTGGCGCCCCCGTCGCCCGAGCCTGCTCCGGCGCCCGCCCCGGCGCCGCCGCCCGCACCGTCCACCCCGGGCGCGCCCGCCGGTGCCGCGGTGCACGGCGAGTTCACCAAGCCCGCCCCGGCCAACTGATTCGACGGCACCGCCGCGAACGGCGGTGCCGCACCGCCTGATTCAGCGAAGCTTGGCGAAGAAGGCCCGGATGTCTTCGACGTGCATCCGCGGACGTTCCATCGGGACGAAGTGATTGCCGGCGTTGCCCTCCGGCCAGTGCACGATGTCGTTGTCGCGCTGGGCAAGTCGCAGCATCAGCGCCGAGCCGCCCCCGTAAACGCCGGTCGGAACCAGCTTTTGGCCCTTCGGCCAGGCGAATCCGTTCTCGCCCAGGCCGTTGTACATCGGCCAGGATGACGTCGCCGCGGTGTTGGTGAACCAGTACAGGCTGATGTTGGTCAGCAGGTGATCGCGGTCGATCACATCCTCGGCCTGGTCGGCGAGCGGGGCGAATTCGTTGAACTTGTGCATCAGCCAGCCGAGCAGGCCGACCGGCGAATCGGTCCACCCGTGCGCGAAGGTCTGCGGCGCGGCGTGTAGCAGGACGTGATGGTTCACCCCGGTCATCCACTTCTGCATCTGATCCCATTCGGCCCGCTCGTCCGGGGTCATGGTCGGCACGTCGGCCGCGCTCGGCATGCCGACGCCGCCGTCGATGTGCGCGCCGAGCACCCGGTCCGGCGCCGCGATCGCCAGCTCGGGCACCACATACGCGCCGAGATCGCCGCCCTGCGCACCGAATCGCCGGTAGCCGAGCCGGTCCATCAGCACGAGCCACATCTCGGCCACCCGCCGCGGCGTCATCCCCATCTCGGTGGGCGCTGCCGAGAACGCGAAGCCGGGCACCGACGGCACGACCACGTGGAAGGCCTGCGCCGGATCGAGACCGTGTCTGCGCGGATCGGTGAGCAGTCCGATGGTCTTGGTGAATTCGACGAAGGTGTTCGGCCAGCCGTGGGTCAGGATCAGCGGCACCGCGTCCGGCTCGGGCGAGCGGACGTGCACGAAATGCACGTCGAGGCCGTCGATTTCGGTGATGAACTGCGGGAACTCGTTCAGCGCCGCCTCCTGTGCGCGCCAGTCGAATTCGGTGCGCCAGTAGTCGGCGAGCTCGCGCAGGTAGGCGACCGGAACGCCGCGGTCGCGGCCCGGACCCGGCAGCTGCGGCGACCAGCGGGCGCGGCGCAAGCGGTCGTGCAGGTCGTCCAGGTCCGCCTGCGCGATGTCGATGCGGAACGGGCGAACGGCGGTGCGGTGGTCGGTCATCGGTGCGGCTCCTTGCCTGTGGGGCTTGCGATCTGTGCACCACGCTAGAACCCATGTAGGACCATCTATGTCCTAGTTATCTGGAATCCTCGAATTCATGAACGACACACCGGCACGGCTGCTTCGCCTGCTGTCATTGCTCCAGACTCCGCGGGAATGGCCGGGTAGCGAACTGGCCGAACGGCTGAACGTCACCGACCGGACGGTGCGCCGGGATATCGATCGACTGCGCGAACTGGGCTATCCGGTCGAGGCGACGATGGGGGCGGCGGGCGGGTACCGGCTGGTCGCGGGGTCGGCGTTGCCGCCGCTACTGGTCGAGGACGACGAGGCGGTGGCCATCGCGGTCGGGCTGCGGGTGGCGGCGGGTTACGCGGTCGCGGGCATCGAGGAGTCGTCGGTGCGGGCGCTGACCAAGCTGGAGCAGGTGCTGCCGGCGAAGCTGCGCCGACGGGTACGGGTGCTCGGCACCGCGCTGGCGCTGCCGGCCGATACCGGTCCGCTGGTGGATCCGGAGGTGCTGACGGCGCTGGCCGCGGCCGTAACCAACCGGGAGCGTGTGCGTTTCGCGTATCGCGACGGCGGCGGCGCGGAATCGCGGCGGCAGGCCGAACCGGTCGGGCTCGTCCCGGCGCGGCATCGTTGGTATCTCGTCGGGTATGACGTCGACCGCGACGACTGGCGGATCTACCGGGTCGATCGGATCGAGCGCCCGCAGCCGACGGCGGCGCGCTTCCCGCCACGCGAACTACCCGCCGCCGATCCCGCGGCGTATGTGGCCGGACGCCGAACCGACTGGGGTACACCGACTTTCCGGCTCTCGGTCACTATCCACGCGGCTGCGCGGCGGATCGCCGGCCGGTTGGGTGACGAACCAGGCGAGGTCATCGCGATCGACGAGAACACCTGCCGCCTGGACACCCTCCGCGACGACTCCCCGGAGTGGTTGGCGCACCGGCTGATCGCGCTCGGCGCCGATTTCGACGTGCACGAACCGCCGGAGCTGATCCGTCAGCTGCGCGCGGTATCCGCGCGGATCGAACGCGCCGTCGGTCCGGAAGCTCAGCGAGCCAACTGAACTCGCAGGACCGCACCGCCCTCGGTACCGGCCAGCAGCTCGTCCGGCTGCCCGGGTGTGGCGACGACCGACGTCAACGGTGCACCGGACAACACCGCGCAGGCCACGCCGGAGGCCGGATCGATGCGGACCAGCTGGCCGGAAAGCGTGGTGACGTAGAGGATTCCGTCGGCATCGACGAGCAGATCATCGGCGAAGTCCGGGACACCGGGCAGCGACGAGGCGAGGTCGGCGACCGCCGTCTGGTTGCTCGGGTCGTCGATCGAAATCCGGAGAATCTGACCGAGCGGGCCCCCGTTGGACGTCACATAGAGCGAACGCCCCTGCGCGACAATGCCATTGGCACCGAGCTTCGCCGCCTTCCCGGTCCAGGCGGTATCGACGCTTCCGTCCCGGCGCACGCGGACCACACCCACGGTGGACGCGACGTAGAGATCGCCCGTCTCATCGAAGGCCGCGCCATTGGGAAAGGTGAACCCGGAAACGAAGACCTCAGGTTTCGGGTTCGCGGCCGACGGATCGAAACGGACGACCCCGCCGGGCCGGATCGCGCTGGTGGGCGAGTCGCCGTAGACGACATACAGCAGCCCGTCCGGTCCGCTGCGGACAGCGCCGGGGAATTCGACGGGAACGGTCGCAGTCAGTGCGCCCGAACGGTTGTACCGCTGCACCTCGTTGCGGTAGGTCCGGGACACCCACAGGTTGCCCTGCGCGTCGTAGCCGACGTTCTCCGACCAGTCGAGGAACGGCACCCCGGCGGGCACCGCGGGCGCGGCGAAGGCGGGCGCGCACGAGGCGATCGGCTGTGTGGCGATCGGCTGTGTGGCGATCGGGTCCGCGGCGGCCGCGGGTGCGGTACACGCCAGCGCGACCAATACGGCGGGCCACAGCAACGAACCTGGGCGACGGAGTGTTCTCAACGGGCACCTCGGGTCTCGGCAAGACGGCACGGCGATCGGCTCGCAGTCTAGCCACCTGAACAGAAGCGGACCGTTCTCACACCACCTGTGGCCGGGGCGAAGACACGCCGCGCCCGCTGGGATGCGGCATGAAGTCCCCTGAGCGACAAAATATTTGGCAAGATCATGGCATGCCATTTTTCGACGGCGAGCGCGGCCGGATGCACTATCGGCGGTGGCCGGTCGAAAACAGCGTCGCGACCGTGCTGTTGCTCCCCGGGATCGGTCAGCACAGCGGTCACTATCACCGCTTCGCCCGCACGCTCAAAGCCGCCGACATCGGAATGTGGGCGCTCGATACCTACGGGCAGGGCCTCAGCGAGGGTGATCACGGCAACCCCGGCACCCTGGCGGAGCTGGTCGCGGACGCGCGGATGCTGTTCGAGCTCGTGCGCGCCACGGAACCTGGGCCGCCGCTGGTCCTGATGGGGCATTCGCTCGGCGCGGTCACCGTGCTCGGCCTGTTCGGCGCCGCGGAACCGGAGGCGCGCGGGACGACCGCGGACACCGCCGCCTTGGAACGCTCCTACCCGCTGCGCCCGGCGATCCCGGCGGACGCGGTACACGGACTGGTGCTGTCCGGCGTATCGAAACGGGCGCTCGGCGGCGGCACCCCCGACGCGCTGGGAACACCTCTGCCACGCGGCCTTCCGATCCTCGCGGTGCACGGCGTCGAGGACCGGCGGGCCCCGATTGATGCGGTCAGGGTATGGACTCAGCGCCACGAATCGGTAGATTTACGCGAGTACACCGATGCCGGGCACGATCTTCTGCACGAGCCGGTGCACGCGCGGGTCGCTGCCGACATCGCGGACTGGATGCAGGGTGCCGTCGTGGGGTTGGCGCGGCGCCCGTGAACTGAGCCTGCTCAGAGATGAGAAAGGGGGACGCCAGATGCCAGCTGACGAGAACGCCAATGGGGTCGGGAGCCCGGATCTGTCGAATTTCGCGGCGCCCGGTGCCAGTGCCGCCGGACTACACAGCGCGGTCAACGACGGAGACCTGTGGATCGACCGCGTGCTCGTCGCGGACGGCGTGCACGAACGTTGCGCGCGCCGCTACGAGCAACTCGCCAATCAGATCGAGGATCAGATCCGCACGCTCAGCGCCGCCTCATCACTCCCCGGATTCGGCGGGTTCGCCTCCGGTGACGCGCTGCGCACCGGTTTCGAGAACAAGGCGCACGGCGCGCTCACCCGGATGTGGGAATACGCCGAAGCCGCCAGGGAACTCGCACTGACCTTCCGGGCCGCCGGCGCGGCCTACCACCGCGCGGACCACGTGCTCGCCTCGGCCGTCGGCCGGATCGGCGCAGAGGGAGCGACGCATGCGTAAGCTGCCCCGCACGCCCGAGCGGTTGCTCGCCCGGCGCAACGATCCGGCGTACGCGCCGAATGTCGAGGTCTTCGACAATCTGACCCATCAGGAAATCCACGACAAGGTCCAACTGCTGAATCCCGCGGTGCTCACCGGCGGACAGCAGGCCTGGGGTGACGCGGCGGCCGGGCTGGCCGAGGCGATCTCGCAGGCGCACATCGAGATTCGAGCGGACATCGCCGACGGCTGGCGCGGCAGCGCGGCGCAGCAGGCGGTCGAGGCCGTGTACGGGTTCGAGCAGACCGGCCAGGATCTCGCGGACGTGCTCGCGGTGGTCTCGCAACGGCTCGGCCAGGCGGGCGACGCGGCGGAGGCGCTGCGCGCCGCGGTGGCCGCACCGTCCGGGAAGGCGCCCGATCTGGGTGCCGCGCTGCTGGATCCGACCCAGGCCACCAGCAATGTCGCCGACCAGAAGACGACCGAGCACACGCGGCAGGACATCGTGCGCTCGATGAACGACATCTACGCCGGGGTGTTCATCCCCACCGGCACCAACGTGCCCGCGTTCCTGGACGAGCAGTTCGGCGATGCGCCGGCCGCGCCGAGCGGGAGCCCGGCCGCCAAGGTCACCGGAGCCGGAATCGACGCGGGAACGCCCGTTGCGCAACAGGTTCCGGCGCAGGCCGCGGTCGTGACGACACAACCGGGCGCCGCACCGGCCGCCGCCGCACCGGCCGCCGAGCAGGCCACACCCGAGGACCCGCAGCCCGAGGAAACCCAACGCGCGACGGTGGCCGCATCGAGCGCGGTCGCCGATGCCGGAAGTCCTTCCGCACCGGCGGCACCTCGCATAACCGCCGCAGCGGCCGACACTCCCCTGTCCTTGGCACCGGCCGCGACCCAGCTGCACTCCGTGCCCGCGGCGGCGACCACGGCCGCGGCACCGACCACCACCACCGCCTCGACCGCCGCACCGATCAGCGTGCCGGGCGCTCCGGGCACCGTGGGCGCGGGCACCCCCGACGAACAACGCAAACGCGATGAACGCCGGACCAACTCGCCCAGCACCAGCGACGCGGTCACCGGGCTCGGCGCCGGCGCGATGGGCGGTCTGATGGGCGGCGCGATGGCTGTCGGTGACGCACCGCGCCAAGGTTCCAGCGTCGCCGCCAGCGCTGCGGCGAACGCGCGCGCCCCGCGCTTCGACGACGAGGACGAGGACGACTTCCACTTCGACGACCTGCCGACCTATCTCGAACCGGCCGACGACAACGGTGAGCTGATCGGCGCCATCGATCCGACCACGCCGCCGGTGCTCGGCGAGTGGACCGAGCTGGAGTGAATTGGACGCTGACGCCGGACCAGTTCGCGCTGGCCTGGGCGCGCACCGACGGTGATCGGATCCCCTATCCGCTGGCCGTCCGGTTATCCGCACGCGACACCGAAGAGCGGGACGCGCAACTACCGGCCTTACAGAGCTGGTGCGATCGCGTGCTCGACCCCGACCTGGAAGCGGCGCTGCGCGTGCTCGGCGCGCCGGAGCTGCGGATCGAGGTGTTCGGCGAGCGGGACGCCGAGCCGGGTTCGGCGAGCGGCATCCGGCCGGTGCGGGTGCTCGGCGCCGCGGCGGGCAATGTCGCGGTGGTGGCCGCGCAGCGTCCCGGCGCGACCGCGGATCGCGGCGGCGACATCCGATTATTCGTCGGCAGCGTGAAGAGCCTGACCGCCCGGGTCATTTCGATGCTGCCGGAACGCACCCCGGGCACCACCCCGCGCCTGACCGCTCCGCTGGCCCGGGTCGGCGAGGACAGCCGCGACCTGGTCACCGTGCCGGTCGCCGGTCCGACGGTGCCCAGCCGCATCCGCAGAATGCTGCGGCAGCCACGCGACGGCATCGGGCAGATCGTGGTGTCCGCCCGGCGCGAGGACGGCGAGCTCCGGCCGTTCGGGGTGCTCTGCTGGATCGACGTGGTGGACGACGGCCGCTACTCGGTGCGCACCGGCACCGATGTGGACATCATTCCGGTGACCGCGCACGGATTCATCGCACAGCTGCGCCCGATGGTCACCGCCGCCGAACGGGCGGGCGCTTACGCCGACCGCTGGTGAGGCTCGGCGTTACGGTGGGCGAATGCCCCTCTATGAATTCGAAGGCAAACGCCCGCAAGTCGATCCGACCGCGTTCATCGCGCCGACCGCCACGCTGATCGGCGACGTGCGGGTGGAGGCGGGCGCCTCGATCTGGTACGGCGCGGTGCTGCGCGCGGACCTGGCGCCGATCATCATTCGCGAACGCGCCAACATCCAGGACAACGCGGTGCTGCACGTGCCGCCGGACGTGCCGATGGAGATCGGCGCGGGCGCGACCATCGCGCACAGCGTGGTGTTCCACGGCGCGTCGGTCGGCGCGGAAGCCATCGTGGGCAACGGAACCACGGTGCTGGACATGGCCAAGATCGGCGCGGGTTCGATGATCGCCGCACACTCGCTGGTGCAGCCGGGCACCGAAATCCCCGACGGCGTGCTGGCCGCAGGCTCCCCCGCCGTGGTCAAACGGCCGATCGAAGGCACCCAGGCGCAAATGTGGATCCAACTCAACCCCACCTTCTACGCCGACCTGGCGCAACGCCACCGCAAAGGGATCACCGAGGTCTGACAGACGCACGCTTTCTGATTTACCGCACCTGGAATCGCATGCAATTTTCGGTGCGGGAAATCAGAAGGGGTGCGGCGGGATTCAGGCGAGGAGGGTGGTGACCTCGTCGTCCTCGAGCTGGTGGAAGTCCTCGTAGGCGGTGCCGACGCCGCCGAGGGTGCGCGGGACCAGCGGGCAGACGATCTGGTCGGCCTCCGCCGCGACTCTGCGCAGGGCCTCGGCGGAGGAGACCGGGATCGCGACCACCACATGGGCCGGCTGATGCAGGCGGGCGACCCGGCAGGCGACCACGACCGTCGCGCCGGTCGCCATCCCGTCGTCCACGATCACCACGGTGCGCCCGTCCAGCGGGATCGGCTCCGCGTCGCCGCGCCACACCGTCCGGCGGCGATCCAGTTCGACCCGCTCGAGGTCTTCGATCTCGGCGAACTCCTGCGGCGTTATCCCGATGTGCGACAACACATCCGAGTTGAGCACCCGGACCCCGCCCTCGCCGATCGCGCCCATCGCCAACTCCGGCTGCCACGGCACGCCGAGCTTGCGGACCAGCAGGATGTCCAGGTCGCCACCGATGATCTCGCGCACCCCCGCGGCCACCGGAACCCCGCCGCGGGGCAGGCCGAGCAGCAGCGGATGGGTCGCGCGCAGGTTGTCCAGATGCGTGGCGAGCGCGCGACCGGCGGACGTCCGATCGGTGTAGATCATCCACTGAAACGCTACGCCGACCGGGCGCCCGATCTGTCCGCTTCGCGATACTGCGCCGATCCGGCACCCGATCGCGCGGTCATAGGTGGTTAGCTGCGCTCCGCGATCGCGAATCGACGCAGGGAAAGACTCGGATTGGTGGTGCGGACCTCGGCCAGCCGGGCGAGGTCGATGCCCGCGGTCAACACGCCCGGTTCGTCGCCCAGTTCGGCGAGCACGGCGCCGGTCGGATCGATGATCATCGACGCGCCCGCCCCGAGCGGCGCGGCCTGATCGGCGGCGGCCACATAAACGGTGTTCTCGATGGCCCGGGCGCGCAGCAGCGTCGTCCACTGATCGACCTTGGCCGGACCGGGAATCCACTGGGCCGGCAACACCAGCACCTGCGCGCCCGCGGCGGCCACCCGGCGGATGCCCTCGGGGAAGCGCAGATCGAAGCAGGTCTGCAAACCGAATGTCACGTCCGCCACAGTGAAGGTGGCCGCGGGCTCGATCGCGCCGGCCTCGATCACCTCCGATTCCAGGTGCCCGAAGGCGTCGTAGAGATGAACCTTCCGATACTTCGTGACGAGAGTTCCGTCCGGTCCGAGGACGACCAGGGTGTTGCGGATCCGGCTACTGTCCGGCGCGATCTGTTCGACCATTCCGGCCACCAGGTGCACCCCGAATTCACCGGCGATCTCGCCGAGTCCGGTGACGAACGGCCCGGTCAGAGGTTCGGCGGCGGCCACGACGCGCGCATCGAGCCGGGTGACGGCAAACATCGAGTATTCCGGTGCGACCACCACCGACGCGCCCCGATCGCGCGCCGCGCGGACGTGCTCGCGCAGCGTGGAAAGGTTGGCCGACGGGTCGGTGCCGGGGGCGAACTGGACGACCGCCACGTCCAGCTGGTTCGGTGCTGCGTTGTGATTCGTTTCGGAGCTATCCAGTTGCATAGGTCTCACCGTATTGGGGCGGTGGCCGGGCAAGCCAGCACGAGGCAGTAAACTCCTGGTCAATGAGTACCAATCAGGTCGACAGCGTTCCTGGCGACAACGACAGGGACACCGACGGCCCGACCTTCGCCGATCTCGGGATCGATGACCGCATCCTCGCGGCCATCGCCGATGTGGGCTATGAGTCGCCGTCGCCGATCCAGGCTGCGACGATTCCGCCACTGCTCAGCGGCGCCGATGTGGTCGGCCTCGCACAGACCGGCACCGGCAAGACCGCCGCGTTCGCGATCCCGATCCTGATGGGTCTCGAGACCTCCGGCAAACTTCCGCAGGCCCTGGTGCTCGCGCCGACCCGCGAGCTCGCGATCCAGGTGGCCGAGGCGTTCGGCCGCTATGCCACGCACATCCCCGGGCTGCACGTGCTGCCGATCTACGGCGGCCAGGCCTACGGCGTGCAGCTGTCCGGCCTGCGCCGCGGCGCGCACGTCGTGGTCGGCACGCCCGGCCGGGTGATCGATCACCTGGAGAAGGGCACGCTCGACCTGTCCCAGCTGAAGTATCTGGTGCTGGACGAGGCCGACGAGATGCTGAAGATGGGCTTCCAGGAGGACGTCGAGCGCATCCTCAAGGACACGCCGTCGACCAAGCAGGTCGCGCTGTTCTCCGCGACGATGCCCGCGGCCATCCGCAAGATCTCCAAGCAGTACCTGAACAACCCGGTGGAGATCACGGTCAAGTCGAAGACCTCCACCGCCACCAACATCACCCAGCGCTGGGTGCAGGTCTCGCATCAGCGCAAGCTGGACGCGTTGACCAGGGTGCTCGAGGTCGAGTCGTTCGAGGCGATGATCATCTTCGTGCGCACCAAGCAGGCCACCGAGGAGCTGGCCGAAAAGCTGCGCGCCCGGGGCTTTTCCGCGGCCGCCATCAACGGCGACATCGCGCAGAACCAGCGTGAGCGCACCATCGGGCAGCTCAAGTCCGGCGCGCTGGACATCCTGGTCGCCACCGACGTGGCCGCGCGTGGCCTGGACGTGGACCGCATCTCGCACGTGGTCAACTACGACATCCCGCACGACACCGAGTCCTACGTGCACCGCATCGGCCGCACCGGCCGGGCCGGGCGCAGCGGCGAGGCCCTGCTGTTCGTCGCGCCGCGCGAGCGTCACCTGCTCAAGTCGATCGAGCGGGCCACCCGGCATCCGCTCGAAGAGATGCAGCTGCCCAGCGTCGACGACGTCAACGCGCAGCGCGTGGCCAAGTTCGGCGACAACATCACCGAGAGCCTGACCTCGTCGAACCTGGCGCTGTTCCGCAGGCTCATCGAGGATTACGAACGCGAGCACGACATTCCGCTGGTCGACATCGCGGCGGCACTGGCCGTGCTGTCCCGCGACGGTGACAACTTCCTGATGCAGCCCGAGCCGCCGGAGCCGGTGCGCGAGCGCCGCGAACGCCCGGATCGCCCGCGCCGCTTCGAAGGTGACGACGACCGTTCCGGTTTCGGGCAGCACAGCCGGGCCAACGGCACCGAGCTGGCCACCTACCGGATCAGCGTCGGCAAGCGGCACCGCGTGGTGCCCGGCGCGATCGTCGGCGCCATCGCGAACGAGGGCGGCCTGCGCCGCAGCGACTTCGGGCACATCAGCATCCGGCCCGACCACAGCCTGGTCGAGTTGCCCGCGGACCTTCCCCCGGAGACGCTGGAAGCGTTGCGTCGCACCAGGATCAGCGGCGTGCTCATCCAGCTGACCCCCGATCAGGGTCCGCCCGGACAGCGCTCGTTCACCCGCGGACCGCGCCGCGAGGGCGCGCCGGCGAAGCGGCCGGAGCGGCGTAAGCCACGCTCCTGAGCCGGGGAGGCTTCCCCGAGGTCAGCCGCGCTAGCTACAGTGTTGCCGTCCGTGCGTAATTAGTGCCGACGGCAGCGGGTGTCCCGCGAAAACTCGAGACGTGATGAGCGACAATGGCGCAGCCTGCTCCGGGCGACTGTTGCGCAGCCCGTTCATCGTCGCCGACCGGGTGCGGGTGTCCCGCAAGACACAGGAGGGCCGCGTTTGTTCGTGTTCGGTGATCGTGTCGTCTGCTCCGCCGTCGACCTCGTGCGCGCGGCGCGCTGTGAATTCGCGCTGCTTCGCGCCCTCGACACCGAACTCGGCACGATCGCGGCCGATCCGGAAACCGCCGCCGAATGGGCGCCCGCGCCGCGCACCTGGTTCGACGACTCACGCGACCGCAGGCTCAGCGACTTCCGCGACCGGTTCGGCTCTTCGATGGTGCAGATCCAACGCCCGCAGCACAACTCGGACAGCCCGAAGACGCTGATCACCGCGCTGACCGCGGCGCACGCGGAGACCGTCGCGGCCCTGCGCGCCGGGGTGCACGTGATCCACGGCGCCACCTTCTTCGACGGAACCTTCGACTGCTCCGCCGATTTCCTGGTGCGCGCGGGTCATCGGGTGCGCTACACGGTGCACGGCACCGCGCACGGCAAGGGCGACCGGGTCGGCGCCGCACTGGAACTCGCGGCCTGCGCCGACGCGGTGGACCACAGCGGATCGCTGACCGGCCCGCTGCTGCGGCTACACCTCGGCGAGGACAACACCGCGTACGCGCTGAGCGATCTGATCCCGGTGTACCGGGCGCGCAGGCGCAGAGTCGAACGCATCCTGGACGAGAAACTCAGCGAGCTGCTACCCGTGCAGTGGGGCGATCCCCGCTACCTCGCCTGCGGGCGCTGTGGAACCTGTACGACCGCCTCGGCGGCCGCGCGGGATCTGCTGCTGGTCGCGGGCATGCCGACCACGATCAGGGCCCGGCTGCGCGAAGCGGGTGTGAGCACCATCGATCGACTGGTCAGCACCGAGAACACCGTCCGCGGCGTACCACCGCGCACCTTCAACGCGCTGCGCCGCCAGGCCGAAATCCAGCTGCGCCGGGAAGATTCGGGCCTGCCGACGCACTGTCTCATCGATCCGATCGCGCTGGGCGCCCTACCCCCGCCCTCCCCCGGCGATCTCTCGCTCACCGTCGACGGCGGCGGCCGCACGCCGCTGGCCGTGGACGTCGGCGGGCCGGGCACCGTGCACCTGACCTTCCGCGGACCGTTCGGCGTCGACGGCGAGCCGGGCAGCGAGGCGGCCGGGCAGCGGCGCGCGCTGGAGGAGGTGCTCGACTATCTCGCGCAGCGGCGGCGGATGTATCCGGACATGCACGTCTACCACTACACCTCCGCGGTGCGTTCGGCGTTGCTGCACTGCACCGGCAGTTCCGGGGTCGGCGAAGAGATCGTGGACGAGTTGCTCTGCGACGGCGTGCTGGTCGATCTGTATCCGATCGTGCGCAATGCGCTGATCATCGGCGAACGGTCCTATCGGTTGAGCAGGCTGGCGCGGCTGCTGCGCGGTGCGGCGCATTCGCCGGTGGCCGAACGGGATTGCCTGACCGTGCTCCGGCTGCGGGATTGGCTGTTGGATCGGGCGGCCGAGCAGCGCATCGATCCGCAGGCGATCACGCTGGAGCGGGCCGGGTCCTGGTGCCAGGTGGCCGGGCCGGACGAGCTGGAACCGATTCCGCCGTCGCGGCCGTCCTCGTTCGAGGCGGCGCTCGCGGAATACGCCGCGGCGCAGGACGAACCGCGGCACGCCGCCGCCATGATGGCCGCGGCGCTCGGGTATCACCGGCGGGAACGGCAGCCGCTGTGGTGGGCGCACGTCGATCGGCTCAGTCATCCGGTCGACGAATGGGCCGACGCGCCAGGGGTTCTGGTCGCCGAGTGGGGCACCGTCGACACCAAGTGGCATCGGAGTCCGGACCGGCCGACCATGCGCCGGTATCTCACGCTGACCGGGCGGATCGGGTCGAGTTGGAGTGCGGGCGGGCCGGGGCCCGCGACCGTGCTGACGCCGGGCACCACCGTTTATACGTTCTACGACCGGCCTGCCGCGGCGGGAATGGTCACCGCCGTCGGACGCCGCGCCACCGCGGTCGCGACCGTGCTCGGCTGTTCGGTGGACGCCGAATTCGACGACACCGTCCGGCTGGAGGAGTTGCTGCCCGACGGCTGCGAACCCTACGACGAACTACCCACCGCGATCGCCCCCGGCCTACCCGCATGGGACTGGAATGCCGAGACCGCGGTCGAATTCGCCGCCCAGCAGCTGCTTGTCGCGCTCCCGGAGATCCCCGAGGGCGCCGTGTTCGACCTGCTCGCCCGCCGCCCGCCGCGCCTGCGCAACGGCGCCGCGCTGCCCGAGGTGCACGGCGACCACGCCGCCGCGATCACCGCCGCGATGCGCGAACTCGATCACTCCTATCTCGCCGTGCAGGGCCCTTCCGGCACCGGCAAGACCTCTACCGCGGCCCGTGTGCTGGAACGCCTGGTCACCCGGCACAAGTGGCGGATCGGGATTGTCGGACAGACCCATTCGACGGTGGAGAATCTCCTGGACGCCCTCGTTCGGGTCGGCGTCCTGCCGGAGCTCGTCGCGAAGAAGGACGTCGAGTCGGTGGCCCCGGAGTGGGTCGTCATCGATGCCTCGCGCTACTCGCGCTTCCTGGACAATGCCATCAGCGGATGCGTACTCGGCGGCACGCCAACGGATTTCGCCAACGAGGAGATGGTGCCGCGGGAGGCGCTCGACCTGCTGGTGATCGCGGACGCGGGGCGGTTCCCGCTGGCCGACGCGGTCGCGGTCGGGGTCAGCGCGCGAAACCTGTTGTTACTCGGTGATCCCGTGCCGCCGGCCACGCACAGCGCGCACCCGGAGCCGGTCGGCGAATCGGTGCTCGGCTGGCTCGCCGAGGGGCGGCACACGCTGCCCGGCGCACGCGGCTACTTCCTGGACCGCACCTGGCGGATGCATCCGCAGGTGTGCGACCCGATCTCCCGGCTGTACTACGACGGACGGCTGCGGTCCAACGAAACCGTCACGCTCGCACGCGCACTCGACGGCGAGGCGCCCGGCGTGAGCACCGTCCTGGTCCCGCATCACGGCAATGCCACCGAATCCGCGGCCGAGGCGCGCGAGGTGGTCCGCCGGGTGCGCGCGCTGCTCACGATGAACTGGACCATCGGCACCATGACCAGGCGGCTGCATCCGCACGACATCTTCGTGGTCGCGCCGTACGCGGCGCAGGTCGGGCGGATTCGAACGCTGCTCGCCCGGGCCAAGATCGAGGATGTGCTGGTCGGGACGCCGGACCGGTTCCGCGGCCGGGAGGCGGCCGTGGTGCTGCTGTCGATGACCACGTCCAGCCCGGCCGACGCGCCCTACGGGATGCCGTTCCTGTTGTCCCGCGCGCTGATTCACGCCGCGCTGTGCCGCGCGATGTGGAAAGCCGTCATCATTCGCTCACCACTGCTGAGCGAGTACCTGCCCGCGTCGCCGGACGAGTTGCCCGACCTGGCCGGGTTCCTGCGGCTCTGACGAATCCCGGCTCAGCCGAAGCACTTTCCTTCGCCGCGGTAGGTGGGGACGGTGGTCCGGGTGCCATCGGAGTCGACCAGATGCACCTTGTCGAAACGCTCGCACAGCTCGCCCGCCTTGGCATGCCGGAACCACACCCGGTCGCCGATGCGCAGTTCCGACGCACCGGTCAGCGGCGTCTGTACCTCGCCCGCGCCCTCGGTGCCGATCAGACCTAATCCCTTCGGCCACACCGGCTTCGGCACGCGCGAGGCCCCGGTCGGACCGGACGCGATGTAGCCGCCCGCGAAAACCGTTGCGATAGAAGGGGTCGGGCGACGCAGCACCGATGTCGCGAAAAACAGTGCGGGCCTTGGCGTGAAGGACCGGTAGTGGTCGAACAGCGTGGGCACGTACAGCCCGGAACCCGCGGTCACCTCGGTGACATCCGGGTCGGCGGTGGAGACCTCGATGGATCCGGAGCCGCCGCTGTTCACGATCTCCAGCTTGCCGGTCACCGACCGCACCGCGTCGAGCACGCGCTTGCGCCGCTTGGTGATCTCCGCCGCGGAGGCCCGCTTCATCAGGCGCAGCGCGACATTGCTGTCCGGCATGCCGGCGATCTGCGCCTCGTAGGTCATCACGCCGACCACGTCGAACTTGCGCCGCAGCGCTTCGCTGGCGAGGGCGACGGCCTGCTCCGGGGTGCGGATCGGCGAGCGGCGCACGCCGAGGTGGATCGGGCCGATGCGGAGGGAGGCGTCGACGTCGAGGCATACCCGCGGGCGCACCCGGTCGGTGCCGACGGCGGCGCGGATGAGCGTCAGCTGGTCGACATCGTCGATCATCAGCGTGATGGAACGCAGCAGGGTCTCGTCGGCGGCGAGTTCGGCCAGTCCGGCGCGGTCGACGGTCGGGTAGCCGAGCAGAATGTCGCGGGCGCCGCAGCGGACCAGCCAGATGGCCTCGGCCAGGGAGTAGGACATGAGGCCGGCGAAGCCGCCGGCGGCGGTCAGCTCGTCGCCGAGCACGGTTTCGAGGATGGCGCGACAGCGCACGGATTTGCTGGCGACCCGCACCGGGACACCGTTCGCGCGGCGCACCAGATCGGCGGCGTTCGCGCGCAGAGCGGTCAGATCGAGGGCGGCCAGCGGCGGGTCGAGCTCGGCGGTGGCCGCGTGCAGCCCCGCAATGGGAGATGTCTCGCTCACAACCCCAACTCAACCATCAAACTGGTCAAACGTCCAGTATTTGCGGGTTCCCCATTTCGCGAGGTCACCGCGCCCGTGGGCCGACTAGATTTCGGCGGCCCTGGTCGCCAGGCTGCTCACCAGATCGTCGAGCACCACCAGCATTGTCTCGTCATTGCAGTCGGCCAGCCAGCGCAACACGGTGCCCTGCAGCACCGAGACCGCGTAGGCGGCGATGGCCTCGACCGGTTCCAGCCACTGCGCGCCCGAACGATCGGCGCACAGTTGCAGGAAGGCGGCGACCTCGGTGTCCATCTCCCGATAGACGGCGGACGCGGCCGGGTCGGCTATGCAGTCGGTCTGCACCGCCCACCGCTCACGCAGGGTCTGCACCGTCGCCTCGTAGGCCTGGACCTGCTTGGCCGGCGCGGCCTTGACCAGTGGCCAGTACGCGCTCACGCCGGCGTGCAGTAGCACACGTAGCGCGCGCACACCTCCATGGTCCAGTGACGCGGCCGCCTTTTCGACGGCCTCGCAGATGGTCGGCCGCAGCCGAACCACTGCGGTGTCTCCTCGTACGCTCAACGACGACTCCCTCGGCGAAAAGATCTCGCGCACCCTCGTCGGCGCGACTCGTCGAACATGGCGGGCAATTCGCTGGAAACCCCAGGCTGCCCGGTCCAACGTTCATCAATGGTAGAGGGTTTCCGGGGTTTGAGAACAGGTTCAGTGGGTAATTCCAGACTGAAAGAATGTTTTGTTACCCAAACGGAATAGTGGGGGTACCACTCCGCCCTGCCCGGATTTCCCTCCCTCGGGGTCACTCTCAGCCCTGCCCGGCTGATAAGCAGACCGTTGTCCACTGTACGGGCGGGCTCGAACGCGGCCGGAATCCTGTGGCCGATCACACAGGTGAACCGCGCAAATCGGTCACCTACCGGTGCGCAGTTCGATCCGGGAACGACACCCGCTCGATGCCGACGGCCGGATAGCCTTGGTCGGTGACTCTCTCGCCGCCTGCCGACCAGTACTTCATCTCCGGCACCTTCAACTTCCGCGACCTGGGTGGACTGCGCACCGAAGACGGCGCGAAGATCCGCCCCGGCGTGCTGCTGCGCTCGGCGCAGCTGACCGGCCTCGACGAGGCGGGCCTGGCCGCCCTGCGCGCACTGCGGGTCAGCGACGTGCACGACCTGCGCGGCGAACGCGAGATCGACCACATCGGCCACGACCGGGTGCCCGAGGGCGTGCGGGTGAACGTCACCCCGTTCGACGCGCGGATGGCCGAGGCGCCGCCGCACCACACCGACGCGCAGGGCGCGTTCACCCACATGCTCGAGGTCTACCGGATGTTCCCCGCGCTGCCCGAGGCGCACGCGGCGATCACCGCGCTCGCGGAGTCGATCGCGCGCGGCGACGGCGCGGTGCTGGTGCACTGCGCGGCGGGCAAGGACCGCACCGGCTGGGCCATCGCCACGCTGCTGCGCGCGGTCGGGGTGGCCGAGGCCGATGTGCGGGCCGACTACCTGGAGAGCAACGGCGCCGTCCCGGCGTTGCGCGCCATGATGACGACGAAACTGCTGGGTGGCGAGGAACTTTCGATCGACCTGCTCGGCGTGCGCGAGGAGTACCTCAGCACCGCCACCGCGTCGATGCACGAGTTGCACGGTGACGTCGACACCTATCTGACGGCCGCCGGGATCACCCCGGCGCTGCGGGCACGGCTGCGCGAACGGATGCTGGAGTGAGACAGCATCATTCGTCCTGAGCCGGACCGCGGCGGACCAGGCCGTCTGCGTCGATGGTGACCTGATCGCCGGTGTGGAACCAGGTTCCGGTGAAGCGGGCGGCGGTGGTGGTCGGGTCGTTCCAGTAGCGCGGGCAGACGTTCGGGCCGCGGCACAGCAGTTCGCCGTGACCGACCTGCGCCTGCGGACCCCACAGCGCCAATTCGGTACCGCCGAACGGGAATCCGAGCACGGTGTCGGCGTCGGCCGCCGGTTCCGCGTCATCGACGGCGAGGCCGATGCCGCTGGTTTCGGTGGCGCCCCAGATCGACCATTGCCGTGCGGCGGGGAACATTTCGCGCAGTTCGGCGGCCAGATCCGCCGGGGTGGCCTGCGCGGCGGCCCGCTCGCCGCGGTGGCCGGCCTTGCTGATCCGGGCGATGTCCTCGGTGCGCACGCCGTCGTTGCGCAGGGCGGCGAGCTCGGGCAGCAGGCCGGCGAAGATCCGCGGCGTCGCCGAGACCATGTCGATCCGTTCGGCCACAATGGCTTCCGCGAGTCCCCGGCCGTCCCTGGCCAGCACGACGGTGCCGCCGACGGCGAAGGTCGGCAGCAGTTGATCGACGCAGCCGCTGGCATGGGCGAGCGGCAGCAGCACCAGGTTGCGCAGTCCGTCGGTCGGCAGATCGAGCGCGGAGACCACCGAACGTATTGCCGACAGCAGGTTTTCGTTGGTCAGCTCCACACCCTTGGGTGCGGTCGTCGCGCTGAGCTGGGTGCCGCTGGTGTAGCTGAGCAAGGCCAGATCACCCAGTGCCGCACCGTCATCGATGTACGCCGCGCCGTCGGGCAGCTCGGCCCCGCGCGCGATGTCGCGGCCGAGCACGAAATCCGCACTACTGTCGGCGATCACCCGCTCGGCCACCGCGTCCGGCAGGCCGTCGTGCACGAGCACCGGCACCGCGCCGCTGAGCAGCGCCCCGAGAAACGCCTGCACCCAGCGGACACCGGTGGGCATGTGCACGGCGACCCGATCGCCGTAACCGATGCCGTGCTCCTGCAATCCGCCCGCGATGCGCGAGGCGGAGTGCCACAGCTCCCGATAGGTCAGCCGCGGGCCGCCGATCTCGACCACGGCCTCGCGCTGGGAGAAGGCGTGCACCTGTAAGTCGAGTAGCTCGGTGAGCGCCGGGGTGAGGTTGCCGTAGCGCAGCACGCCGTCGGCCCCGCGCGCCAGCGGGTTAGCGCTGGCATACGGGCGGGTCAGGGGGTATTCGACGAGCAACTGCGACATTCGTCCTCCGCGCGCCTCGAGTCAGCAGGCACTGCGACTATATGACGCGAGTCACATTTTAGCCGGGAGAGGCGACGAACGTGTCCGGTCTGTCACCGCCCGGTGTAAGTCGCCTTCCCCGGACCGACCTCGAGGAAGCTGCGCACCGCGCCTTTCAGGTCGGCGGTGTCGAACAGCGCGCCGGATACCGCGGGCGTCACCGAATCCGCGTGTGCCACACCGCCGGAACGCCAGGCCTCGATGATCTGCTTGGTCGCGGCGTGCGCCACCGTCGGGCCGTTCGCCAGGCGGTGCGCCAATTCCCTTGCCGCCGTGTCGACGTCGTCGTGGACGGCGTTCACCACGCCCCAATCCGCCATGGTCGCCGCGGTGTACAGGTCACCGGTCATCACGAATTCGCGCGCCCGGCCCGAGCCCGCGCGTTCGGCGAGTCGCTGCGGTCCGCCCATCGACGGCGTCAGCCCGACCACGGTCTCCACCAGGCCGAACTTCGCCTTGGGCGCGGCCAGGACGATGTCGCAGGCCAGCGCGATCTCGAACGCGGCGGTCAGGGTGAGGCCGTGCGCGGCGAACACCACCGGGCACGGCAGCGCCTCGATCGGGTGGATGATCTGCGCGAACAGGGTCCGCCACAGTTCCGCGCCCTGTTCGACCGACAACCCGTCGAAGACGTGCACGTCCACGCCGCCGGAGACCAGCTTGCCCTCGGCGCGCAGCAGCACCGCGCGCGGCGGGTCGGCCGACAGCTCGGCGACGTCCTCGATGAGCGCGTCGAGCATCGCCCGGTCGAACAGGTTCAGCGGCGGATGGGCGAGCGTCAGCGTCGCCACCTCCGCGCCGCCGTCGGTGATTTCGCGTTCCAGGCGGGTGGCCTTCGTATCGGTCATTCGGTCAGACTAGGTCCTGCGTCTGCGAGACTGTCCAGGTGACCAAGTCGGTGGAAAGCGGCTCCTACGTCGAGCCCGGCGAGTTCAAGCGGGATACGAACTACATCACCACGCGAATCACGGCCGACGGCGGCGAGGGCTACGCCGTCGAGCCGGGCCGCTACCGGTTGATCGCGGCGCGGGCCTGCCCGTGGGCGAATCGCACGCTGATCGTGCGCCGCCTGCTCGGGCTGGAGGGGGTGCTGTCGCTGGGGTTGTGCGGGCCGACGCACGACAAGCTCAGCTGGACCTTCGATCTCGATCCCGGCGGCGTCGACCCGGTGCTCGGCATACCCCGGCTGCGCGACGCGTATCTGGCCCGGTTCCCGGACTATCCGCGCGGCATCACCGTGCCCGCGGTGGTGGACGTGCCGACCGGGCAGGTGGTGACCAACGACTACGCGCAGATCACCCTGGATTTCTCCACCGAGTGGACCGAGTTCCACCGCGACGGCGCGCCGCAGCTGTATCCGGAGGCGCTGCGCGCGGAGATCGACGAGGTGAACCTCGCGGTGTTCCGCGACGTCAACAACGGCGTCTACCGCTGCGGTTTCGCCGGCTCGCAGGAGGCCTACGAGACCGCCTACGATCGGCTGTTCCATCGCCTGGACTGGCTGACGGAACGGCTTGCGACGCAACGCTATCTGGTCGGCGACACGATCACCGAGGCCGATGTGCGGCTGTTCACCACGCTGGCCCGGTTCGACCCGGTCTATCACGGCCACTTCAAGTGCAACCGGTCCAAGCTGAGCGAGATGCCGGTGCTGTGGGCCTACGCACGCGACCTCTACCAGACCCCCGGTTTCGGCGACACGACCGATTTCGCGCAGATCAAAGAGCACTACTACGTGGTGCACCGCGACATCAATCCGACCGGAATCGTGCCCAAGGGACCGGACCTGGAGAACTGGCTGACCCCGCACGGCCGGGAAGCGTTGGGCGGGCGACCGTTCGGCGACGGCACCCCGCCCCTGCCGCCGGTGCTGGCCGAGCGGGTACCCGCGCTGCGCCAACCGGACTGATGGAACCGATCAGGCTGGGTACATCGTTGTCATGACGAGCTGAGGTGAGCTGGTGCCATACAGTTCAACCAGCAGACCGAAGAGGAGGGTGCCGCCGATGTTCAAAGGCGCGTTCGAGAAGACGGTGGTCCAGCTACTCGATACCGGGTCTCGCTTGCAGGGGCCCGCGGTCGCCAAGTATGTCGACCGGATCCGGCGTTCCCACCCGTCGGAAAGTCCCGCGCAGATCATCGAGCGCCTGGAGGGGCAGTACCTGCTCGCGGTGACCGGTAGCGGCAGCGCGGTCGGCGCTACGGCGGCGGTACCCGGCGTCGGCACGGTCGCGGCGATCGCCGCGGTCAGCGCGGAGACCACCTTCTTCATGGAGGCCTCGGCCGTGTTCACCCTGGCGGTGGCCGCGGTGCACGGCATCTCGCCGGAGGACAAGGAACAGCGCCGGGCGCTGGTGCTGGCCGTCGTGCTCGGCGAGGGCGGCATGGACATCGTGCAGAAGACCGTCGGCACCTCGGCGAAGAACTGGGGCACGGTGTTCGCCAACCGGATCCCCGGGCTCTCCTCGATGAACGACTCGCTGCTCAAGCGCTTCATCGTCCGCTTCATCACCCGCCGCGCCGCGTTGATGGCCGGCAAGGTCGTGCCCGCGGGCATCGGCGCGGTGATCGGTGGCGTGGGCAACCGGGCGATGGGCAAGACCACGATCAAGAACGCGCGCGAGGCCTTCGGACCCGCGCCGGTGGTCTGGCCGGCCGACCGGCACCTCATCGTCGACGCCGATCCGCTCACCGCGATCGACCCGACGAAGCCGCAGACACCCACCAAGCCGCAGTGACCGCGGTGCCGTCGCTCGCCTTCTCCGTTCGCGGCCTGACCAAGCGCTACGGGCTGGTCCCCGCCATCGAGAACGTGAGTTTCACCGTCGCGTCCGGCAGCACCGCGGCGCTGGTCGGGCCGCGCGGTGCGGGCAAGACCACTGTCGCGCGGACGTTGCTCGGGCTGCTCGTGCCGACCTCGGGGACGGCCTCGGTCGGCGGGCCCGGAGCGAATCGGGCGCGCGGCGAAGGGGATCGGGACGTCAGCTCGGCGCGGGTCGTCGGCGGCGTGCTCGCGCCGCGCGGACTGCATCCCGGCCGGACCGCGCGCGACCATCTGCGGGTGTATGCCGCGGCGGTCGGTGTGTCGGATGGGCGCGTCGAGGAGGTGCTCGAACTGGTCGGGCTCGGCGAGGAAGCCGGATCGAAGGGCGGCGCGCTGTCGGCCGGTCAGCAGACGCGGCTGGCGTTGGCGACCGCCGTACTCGGCGATCCGCCGCTGCTGATCCTGGACGAGCCGATGGACGGCCTCGAAGCCGCGGAACGTGGCTGGCTGCAAGACTTTCTGCGCAGGCACGCCAAGCGCGGCGGCAGCGCGCTGGTGACCAGTGAGAGCCTCGCCGCGGTATTGCCGGGGGCGGACAGTGTGATCGTGCTCAGCGAGGGTGCGGTGGTCTATCAGGGCACTCCGGCGCGGTTGCGCCGCGGTCATCCCGATCGTTTGGTCGTCGCCGCGTCCACGCCGATCGCGCTGGCCACCACGCTGGCCGCGCGCGGGTTCACCGACGCGGTGATCCGGCCGGACGGGCGACTCGCGGTGGCCGAGGCGACCGAGTCCGACATCCGGGACGCGGCGACGGCGGCGCAGGTGCGGCTGGACAGCATCATCCCCGACCTGATCCATCCCGACCGGGTGCTCGCCTCGCTGACCAAGCCGCAGGCTCCGCCGGTCTCGCCCTACCCCGGTCTCGCCGGGGCCGCTCATCAGCCGACGCCGACGCCATACGGAATTCCACGATGATCACGATTGTGCCCCCGGACCTGGTGCCGTCCATCAACTCCGAGGTCCGCAAGGTCAGCACGCTGCCGCTGAGCCGGATCCTCGCGGGCGTGCCGCTGGTGGTCGCGCTGATCGCGAGCGGGGCCAGCGCACTGCTGGCGGGCAAGGCCGATCCGCGCGGCGAACCGGTCACCGGCACCGCGACGATCGGGCTCTACGTCGGCATCGCGGTGGTGGTGCTGGCGGCGGCCGTGTTCGGTGCGGTCGGCAGCGGTGGCGAGTACCGGCACCAGACCATGCCGGTGACCGCGCTGTTCACCGCGGACCGCGATCGGCTCACCGCCGCGAAGCTATTGGTGACCGGCGTGTTCGCGTTGGCCGTCGCGCTCGCGGTCGAGGCGGTCGCGGTCGTGACGCTGCTGGCTTTCGGGCGCGGCAAATTCGACCTCGACCTGGAACTGGCCGCGGTGCTCGGCGGCGGTCTGCTCGCCGCGGTCTGCTGGTCGGTGATCGGCGCCGGGCTCGGCTTGCTGCTGCGTTCGTCGTCGACCGCGATCGCGCTGGTGCTCGGCTGGCTGGTCATCGCCGAGCCGTTGCTCTGGCTGATCGCCAACGGCGTCGGCGCGACCGGCTTCGTCACCCTCTTCCCCGGCTCCACCACGATCAGCACCATCGCCGTCGGCTCCTACCCCGACAGCGACTTCCTCGCGCCCACGCCCGCCGCTGTCGTGGTCCTGTTGCTGTGGACCATCGGCATCGGGGGCGCGGGCTGGTGGAATCTGCGCCGCCTCGACCTCTGAGCCTGCGCACTGCGGGAACAAAAGACGTGTCGGTGAGCGTCGTTACCGTGGATGGTTATGGGCGGGGTTGTCGAAGCGAGTGCACACACCGAGTCGCCTGAACGCGACCCGGACGGTCCCGGCTGGATTCGCCGGCTGTGGGCCGAAAGCCGGTCGCACAAGGGCACGCTGGCGGGTCTAGGGGCGGCCGTGCTGGCGGGTGCCGCGGTGGAGATCGCCGGGCCGCTGCTGACCAAGCGCGCCGTCGATGCCGCGGGCACCGGTGAGACCGCGGTGATCGGGGTGGTCGCCGGGCTGCTGGTGTTGCTGGCGCTCGGCCGATTCGCGGCCGGATTCGGGCGGCGGCTGCTCGCGGGCAAGTTGTCGCTGGATGTGCAGCATTCGCTGCGGGTGGATCTGCTCGGGTCGCTGCAACGCCTCGACGGGGCCGGGCAGGACGCGATCCGCACCGGGCAGGTGGTGTCGCGGTCGATCACCGATCTGCAATTGGTGCAGGGGTTGCTGGCCATGGTGCCGTTGTCGAGCATGGCGGTGCTGGAGTTCCTGCTCGCCGCGGTGGTGATGATGTGGTTGTCGCCGCCGCTCGCCCTGCTGGCGCTGCTCGTGGTGCCCGCGATCGCGGTGGTGGTCTATCGGGTCCGGCCGAAGCTGTACGCGGCCACCTGGTCGGCGCAGCAGCGGGCGGCCGATGTCGCGCAACACGTCGAGGAGACCGTCACCGGCGTTCGGGTGGTGAAGGGGTTCGGGCAGGAGGCCCGGATGGTGGACGTGCTCGAAAAGCACAGTCGCACGCTCTATTCCGAACGGATGCGCGCGGCCGCGGTCGACTCCCGGTTCGCGCCGACGGTGGCCGCGATTCCGCAGCTCGGCATGGTCGGGGTCATCGTGCTCGGTGGTCTGCTCGCGTTGCACGGGACGATCGGCATCGGCACCTTCGTCGCGTTCGCCGCGTATGTCGCGACGATGACCGGGACCGCGCGGATCATGGCCGGGGCGCTGGTGCTCGCGCAGCTGACCCGGGCCGCCGCCGAACGGGTGTACCAGGTGATCGATACGGCGCCGATCGTCACCGATCCGCCCGAGCCCACGCCGCTGCCCGCGGGTCCGCTCGGCATCGAAATCGACGCGGTGACTTTCGGATTCGACCCGGAACAGCCGGTGCTGCGGGAGCTGGACCTGACCGTGCGCCCCGGCGAGACCGTCGCGATCATCGGGCCGGCCGGTTCCGGGAAGACCACGCTCTCGCTGCTGCTCCCCCGGTTCTACGCGCCGAACTCGGGCCACATCCGCTTGTTCGGCAACGACGACGATCGCGTCGATCTCGCGGATCTGCGCGCCGCCGACCTGCGCGGCGCCATCGGAGTGGTGTTCGACGACCCGTTCCTGTTCTCCGACACCATCGCGGCCAATATCGCCATCGGCAGGCCGGAGGCGACCGACGCCGAGATCCGGCAGGCCGCGTCGTCCGCCGCGGCCGACGAGTTCATCAGCGAACTCCCCGACGGCTACGACACCGTCGTCGGCGAACGCGGGCTGACGCTGTCCGGCGGGCAACGTCAACGCATCGCACTGGCCCGAGCGCTGCTGGCGCAGCCGCGCATCCTCGTGCTGGACGACGCGACCTCCGCGGTCGACGCGATCACCGAGGCCGCGATCTTCGGCACGCTGCCCGATCAGGCCGGGCGCACCACCTTGATCCTGGCGCACCGGGAATCGACGCTCGCGCACGCCGATCGGGTCATCCGGCTGCCCGCACCGCTGAGCGCGCACCTGCCCACGCACGGCTCGGCCGCCGCGATGCCCACGACTGTCGCCAACGGCAGTGCGGGGCGCACCTTCGCCGCCGCGGCCGCCGATCTCACCGAAACTCCTGAGCTGCGCCGCAATATCGCGCTGCTGCCGCCCGCCACCGAGCAGCCGCGACTCGATGATCAGCGGATGCGGCAGCCCGATCCCGAGTTCCGGCTGACCAGGTTGTTGCGGCCGGTCCGCGCGCTGGTGTTCGCCGCGATCGGGTTGCTGCTGCTGGACGCGCTGATCGGGGTCGCCTTCCCGCCGATCGTGCGGTTCGCCATCGACAGCGGGGTCACCGGGGACGATGCCGGTGCGCTGGGCGTGGCCGCCGTGCTCGGTCTGCTGCTGGTCGCCGCGGGCTGGCTGGTCGGCGCGGCGAACACGCTGATCACCGCGCGCACCGGCGAACGGGTGCTCTACGGCCTGCGCATCCGCAGCTACGCGCACCTGCAACGGCTCGGGCTCGACTACTACGAGCGGGAACTGTCCGGCCGGATCATGACGCGGATGACCACCGACCTGGACTCGCTGTCCACGTTCATGCAGACCGGGCTGGCGACCACGTTGATCGGCGCGCTGACCTTCGTCGGGATCGCGGTCGCGCTGTTGGTGATCGACGTGTCGCTGGCCTTGGTGGTGCTGGCCACGCTGCCGCCGCTGTTCGTGGCGACCGCGCTGTTCCGCCGGTTCGCGTCGACGGCGTACACGGTGTCGCGGGAGAACGTTTCCACGGTGAACGCCGACTTCCAGGAGAACGTCGCCGGACTGCGTGCGGTGCAGGCCAATCGGCACGAGCCGGTCGCGGCCCGGCGGTTCGCCGAGTACTCCGATCGCTACCGGCGCAGCCGGATGCGCGCGCAGGCCTCGATTGCGCTGTACTTCCCGTTCGTCACCGCGTGGTCGGGCGTCTCGCTGGCCGCGGTGATCTTCGTCGGCGCGCGCGAGGTGGCGGCGGGCACCACGACGGCGGGCACGCTGATCGCGTTCGTGCTGTATCTGGATCTGTTGTTCATGCCGGTGCTCGCGCTGTCGCAGGTGTTCGACGGATATCAGCAGGCGCGCGTCGGGCTGCGCCGGATCGGCGAGCTGTTGCGCACGCCGTCGGCGATCGCGACCGATCGCGCCGACTCGGTGCCGATCGAGCAGCGGCTGCACGGCGAGGTCGTCCTGGACAACGTGCGCTTCCACTACCCCGGCGTCGAAGCGCTCGCCCTGGACGACGTGTCGCTGACCATCCCCGCGGGCAGCACCCTCGCTCTTGTCGGCCCCACCGGCGCGGGCAAGTCCACCATCGTCAAATTGCTGGCCCGCCTCTACGACCTCCCGGCCGACGGCACCGGCGCGATCCTGGTCGATGACACCGACATCCGTGATTACCGTCTCACCGACTACCGCGCCCGGCTCGGCATCGTCCCGCAGGAGGCACACCTCTTCAGCGGCGACGTGGCGAGCAACATCGCCTTCGGCAAGCCGTCCGCGACCGCGGCCGATATCGCCGAAGCCGCAGCTGCGGTCGGTGCGAGCGAGATGATCGCCGCCCTCCCGCACGGCATGCGGCAGCCGGTCGGCGAGCGCGGCCGCGGCCTGTCCGCGGGCCAGCGGCAGCTGATCGCGCTGGCCCGCGCAGAGCTGGTGCGCCCCGACCTACTCCTCCTGGACGAGGCCACGGCTACCCTCGACCCGGACGCCGAGGCCTCGGTGCTTGCCGCGAGTCGATCGCTGACCCGTGGCCGGACCACCGTCCTCGTCGCACACCGGCTCGGTACGGCCGCACGGGCCGATCGGATCGCCGTCGTCGAGCACGGCCGGATCGCGGAAATCGGGACCCACGCCGAACTGCTCGCCGCGGCTGGACCGTATGCCGCACTGTGGTCGGCGGCACGTGAGACCGGGGGAATATTCTTGGTTACGGACAAGTCGTCTTTTATGAGGTGAGGTTTGTCGGGTGGTCAGTCGCTCCGTCGGTTTGCTGCTGGGCCTATCCTCAGATAGGGCGCATCGGCGCGATTCCGCTGATCCCCGTGCCGGGCACGTCACAAACGTCGCAGCGCGAAGAACGAAATGAGGCGAACACCTGCTGTGAGCAGCTCAACTTCCCAGTTCGGACAGAACCAGTGGCTAGTCGATGAGATGTATCAGAAGTTCAAGCAAGATCCATCTTCGGTCGATGAGAGTTGGCACGAGTTCCTCGCCGATTACACGCCCGAAGCCACGGGTGATTCCGGTAACAGCTCGGCCGCTCCGGCCGCGGCCGCTCCCGCGCAGGCGCCGACCCCGGCTCCGGCACCCGCGTCGGTGAACTCGGCCCCCAAGGCGAACGCGGCGCCCAAGGCCGCCGCGCCCGCGCCGGCCAAGCCCGCGGCCCCCGCGCAGGCGCCGGCGAAGGCCACCGCGCGCACACCGCAGACCACCCCGGCGCCGACCTCCAACGCGGCCCCCACCTCCGGCGCCCCGAAGACCGACACCGCGGCCGACGAGGCCAAGGTGCTGCGCGGCGCGGCGGCGGCAGTGGCCAAGAACATGGCCGCGTCGCTGACCATCCCGACCGCGACCAGCGTGCGCGCCATCCCGGCCAAGCTGATGATCGACAACCGGCTGGTCATCAACAACCACCTGGCCCGCACCCGCGGTGGCAAGATCTCGTTCACCCACCTGCTCGGCTTCGCGATCGTCAAGGCGGTCAACGCGTTCCCGAACATGAACCGGCACTTCGCCGAGATCGACGGCAAGCCGAACGCGATCACCCCCGCGCACACCAACCTCGGCCTGGCCATCGACCTGCCCGGCAAGGACGGCAACCGTTCGCTGGTCGTCGCGGCGATCAAGGGCACCGAGGCGATGACCTTCGGCCAGTTCCACACCGCCTACGAGGACATCGTCCGCCGCGCCCGCGACGGCAAGCTGACCTCCGACGATTTCTCCGGCGTCACCATCTCGCTGACCAACCCCGGCACCATCGGCACCGTGCACTCGGTGCCGCGCCTGATGCCGGCCCAGGGCGCCATCATCGGCGCGGGCGCGATGGAGTACCCGGCCGAGTTCCAGGGCATGAGCGACGAGCGGATCGCCGATATCGGCGTCGGCAAGCTGATGACGCTCACCTCCACCTACGACCACCGCATCATCCAGGGCGCGGAGTCCGGTGACTTCCTGCGCACCATCCACCAGATGCTGATCTCCGACGAGTTCTACGACGAGATCTTCCACGGCCTCGGCGTGCCGTACGAGCCGGTGCGCTGGCGCAAGGACATTCGCGAACGCGGCGTCGACAAGAGCACCCGCGTGCTCGAGATGATCGCCGCCTACCGCAACCGCGGCCACCTGATGGCGGACACCGATCCGCTGCGGCTGGTCAAGGACAAGTTCCGCAGCCACCCCGACCTCGACGTCACCCAGCACGGGCTGACGCTGTGGGACCTGGACCGCACGTTCAACGTCGGCGGCTTCCACGGCCAGGAGCAGATGAAGCTGCGCGAGGTCCTCTCGGTCCTGCGCGACGCCTACTGCCGCCACGTCGGTGTGGAGTACACCCACATCCTGGAAACCGAGCAGCTGCAGTGGATCCAGGAGCGGGTCGAGCAGAAGCACGTCAAACCGACTGTCGCCCAGCAGAAGTACATCCTGAACCGGCTGAACGCGGCGGAGGCCTTCGAGACCTTCCTGCAGACCAAGTACGTCGGGCAGAAGCGCTTCTCGCTGGAGGGCGCCGAGGCCGTCATCCCGATGATGGACGCGACCATCGACCAGTGCGCCGAGCACTCGCTCGACGAGGTCATCATCGGCATGCCGCACCGCGGCCGGCTGAACGTACTGGCCAACATCGTCGGCAAGCCGTACTCGAAGATCTTCACCGAGTTCGAGGGCAACATGAACCCGGCAGGCGCGCACGGCTCCGGCGACGTGAAGTACCACCTCGGCGCGCACGGCACCTACCTGCAGATGTTCGGCGACAACGAGATCGAGGTCTCGCTCACCGCCAACCCCTCGCACTTGGAGGCGGTCGACCCCGTGCTCGAGGGTCTGGTCCGGGCCAAGCAGGACCTGCTGGACAAGGGCGACGGCCCGGAGGGTTACTCCGTCATGCCGTTGATGCTGCACGGTGACGCCGCGTTCGCGGGTCAGGGTGTGGTGGCCGAGACGCTGAACCTGTCCGGTCTGCGCGGCTACCGCGTCGGCGGCACCATCCACATCGTGGTGAACAACCAGATCGGCTTCACCACGGCGCCGGAGAACAGCCGCTCCACCGAATACTCCACGGACATCGCGAAGTTCATCGGCGCGCCGATCTTCCACGTGAACGGCGACGACCCGGAAGCCTGCGACTGGGTGGCCCGGCTCGCGGTCGACTTCCGGCAGAAGTTCCGCAAGGACGTCGTGATCGACATGGTCTGCTACCGCCGTCGTGGCCACAACGAGGGCGACGACCCGTCGATGACCCAGCCGGCCATGTACGACGTGATCGACACCAAGCGTTCGGTGCGTAAGGCCTACACCGAGAGCCTGATCGGCCGTGGCGACATCTCGCTGAAAGAGGCCGAGGACGCGCTGCGCGACTACCAGGGTCAGCTGGAGCGGGTGTTCAACGAGGTCCGCGAGCTGGAGAAGTACACGCCGGAACCGAGCGAGTCGGTCGAGGACGACCAGCGGGTGCCGACCACCGTGCAGACGGCCGTGGACAAGACCATCCTGCAGCGCATCGGCGACGCGTTCCTGAACGTGCCCGACGGATTCAACGTGCACCCGCGCGTGAAGCCGGTGCTGGAGAAGCGTCGCGAGATGGCCTACGAGGGCAAGGTCGACTGGGCCTTCGCCGAGCTGCTGGCCTTCGGCACGCTGATCGACGAGGGTCGCGCGGTCCGGCTGACCGGTCAGGACTCCCGGCGCGGCACCTTCACCCAGCGGCACTCGGTGATCATCGACCGCAAGTCGGGCGAGGAATACACCCCGCTGCACAACATCGGCAGCAAGGACCCGGGCTGGTTCGCGGTGCACGACTCCGCGCTGAGCGAGTACGCCGCCGTCGGCTTCGAGTACGGCTACTCGCTGGGCAACGAGAACGCACTCGTGCTGTGGGAGGCGCAGTTCGGCGACTTCGTCAACGGCGCGCAGTCCATCATCGACGAGTTCATCTCCTCCGGTGAGGCCAAGTGGGGTCAGCTCTCCGACGTCGTGCTGCTGCTGCCGCACGGCCACGAGGGTCAGGGTCCGGACCACACCTCCGGGCGCATCGAGCGGTTCCTGCAGCTGTGTGCCGAGGGCTCGATGACGGTTGCCGTGCCGTCCACCCCGGCGAACTACTTCCACCTGCTGCGCCGCCACGCGCTGGACGGCATCCGCCGCCCGATGATCGTCTTCACCCCGAAGTCGATGCTGCGCAACAAGGCCGTCGTGTCGGATCTCAAGGACTTCACCGAGAGCAAGTTCCGCTCGGTGTTCGACGAGCCCTCCTACGAGCAGGGCATCGGCGACCGCAGCAAGGTCAAGCGGGTCCTGCTGACCAGCGGCAAGCTCTACTACGAGCTGGCCGCCGAGAAGGCCAAGCAGAAGCGTGAAGACGTCGCGATCGTGCGGATCGAGCAGCTCTACCCGCTGCCCACCTACCGCCTGAACGAGTCGCTCGACCGCTACCCCAACGCGACCGATATCGCGTGGGTCCAGGAGGAACCGGCCAACCAGGGCGCGTGGCCCTTCTTCGGCCTCAACCTCCCCGAGGTCCTGCCCGAGCGCCTTGGCAAACTGCGCCGCATCTCCCGCCGCGCCATGTCCGCCCCGTCCTCGGGTTCGAGCAAGGTGCACGCGGTGGAACAGGCGGAGATCGTCGCCGAAGCCTTCGAGCCGACCAACTAATAGTTAGACCACCGGACGCCGGGTCGACTCCGCTTTTCCAGCGGATTCGACCCGGCGTCCGGCATTTCCCGTGGTCGACACCGGTGCGCGCGGTCAGTAAACTTCGCCACCATGAGCGACGGGGGTACGCCGGTGACACCCGGCCAGCAGGTTTCGGTCATTCCCGAGCAGGTTCGCGACGTCGGTAAATACGTCTACGAACTGGCCGAGGCGCTGCGTTCTGCGCTGGATTCCGCCGCCAAAGACGTCGACGCACTGACCAACGGGAGCTGGACCGGCGACTCGGCCACCGAGTTCGCCAACGGCTGGACCGATGTCCGCGACGGCGGGGTGCAGATCATGTCGGCCTTGACCGGTATGGCGGAAAAACTCGGCATCACCGCCGATACGTACCAGAAGCGCGACGAAAGCAATGCCGCCGCATTGGACACCTCCAGTCTGGACCTGCCATGAGTTCGGAATTCGCGGTCGACCTCGAACACCTCGACCAGATCGTCTCCCGCCTCGCCGGGCTCGCCGGCTTCGTCGCCGACCATCTCGATGAAATCGACGACCGCGTCGCCGCACTGCACGGCACCGGCTGGGAAAGCGTTGCCGCCCAGGCCTATGCCGACGCCCATCGCCAATGGGCTACCGGTGCACGCGAATTCGTCGAAGGTGTGCGCGAGATGAGCGACGCGGCAAAACAGGCGCATGGGCGCTATACCCGAGCGATCGAACTCAACAGCAAGATGCTGCAAGGGGGTTGAGCCGTGCGCATCGACTGGCAGACCTACTACGACGCCGGCAAGAAATGCCACGACCTCGCCGCCGAGCTGCGCCGTGCGGACAAACCGGTGCACGACGCCGTCAAAGGCGAATGCGCGGGCATGGCGGGTGACGCGCCCGGTTGCAAAGAGTGGGGCGAGAAATACGACGGCGCCGCGCGCGACGTGATGCAGTCGTGCACCGACCTCGCGGACGCCCTCACCAACTTCGGTTATGTGCTGTACGCGACCGGATACAACTACGGCATCAGCAACAAGAGCAATCCGCCACCCGATCGGCCCGATGTTCGCGAGGTGTCGAAGTATCAGGTCAGCATCCCGACCTCGGTGCGCAACAACGGAATCGGCATCGAACACCACGGCGGCGTGCAGGAACTCTTCGATGCCTTGATCGCCAAGATCCTGGAGCAGTTCGGCAAGCTCCCTAACGGTGATATCGCGAAACTCGCGAAAGCGTCGTCCACCTGGACCACCTTCGCCAACCACCAAACCGTCACCGGCGCGGCAGCCCAAATCACCACCATCATCGGCTTATTCGACAACATCGACGACAAGACGAACCTGCCCCCGATCCTCGGCCACCTCGAAACCCTGCGCAACGGCGCAACCCAGGTCGCCGCCGCATCCCAGAACCTGGCCACCCCGGTCGCCGAATACCACACCGGCACAGTCGATGTGCGCGGCAACTTCGAATCCTCGATCACCCAGGCCGAATGGGCAATCGGCCTCACCGTGGTCGCCGCCGCGGCCGCCGCCTTCTTCACCTTCGGCGGCAGCGCGGCCGCCGGAGCAGGCGGCGTCGGCGTCATAGCCACCAACACCGTCAACACAATCCGCACCGTCTACCAGGGCAGCAACCTCCTCAAAGCAGTCGGCCTAGCCACCGCCGCCGCCGGAGCCGTCGGCATCATCAAATCCTTCGACAAAGTCCCCGACCTAACCACCACCCTCACCTCCCTAGCCACCATCATCGCCATGCGCGTGCTCATCGATGATGACGACGACATAAATCCGAATAGTCCTAGCGGCGCATTCACGACAGCCTCACAAACTACAAGAATCAATAAGATAGCCAACTACTACGGCGTCCCCGCGAAGGACGTAAAAGACGCGATTCACAGAATAAAATCGTACAGCGGGTGGCGCGGTGACGGTTCAAATAGAAACCCAGATGTCGTGGTAGATTTGGAAACTGGCGACGTCTTTGTAAAGAAGCCAGATGGAACAGCCTCCGACGACAGCATCGGTAACATACGGCAAGAATTGGATCGATGATGAACGGACCCGAATGAATAGGGAGATCACAGAATACGAGAACCGGTGGCTGCTGAGACCTTTGCAAGGCAGCAGTGTTACTCATATCGAGTGGCGCTCGGATGTCTTCGAGCTCTCGATGGATTCGCCGTTTCGGATAGTCGCAGGCTACGGGGCCGAGCTGTCTCCCCGCTCATTGTCCCCGGATGATCCCGACCGACATGCGATCACTCATTGGCCGACCACCGAGGTCGAGCGAATACTTTCGGCGCCGATAGTGGCCGCGGTACTGTTCAAGTCCGGCAGTCTCCGGCTCGGATTCCGAAACGGGTGGAATATGTTTGTGTCAGATCGACACCCAGAGGTCCCCGCCGAACTGTTCTTCGGCGAGAACCTGCTGTGGAATCGATCAGGAATAGTGGATCAGACAGAATATCCAGTTGTGCAGGTAGATCCGTGGACCGGAAAACCGATCACAGCACCCCCGTGGCCATCTCGCCCGGACGACCTCGACATCAACTACGACTCGGACGACATCAACGACTGATGGCTTCGGTTTGCAAGGATGTCACGGTGCATCTGTTGTGGCGGGTGGCCGTAGTTGCCGCCGTACTCACCCTGACCGCCTGTTCGTCAGAGGATTCGCAGCGGCAGGTGGAAGCTTCGGCGGCGGCCACTACGACCGGCAATCAGCCCGTGGACCGGCAGCGCATCGGTGCGCTTGCAGAGGGGGCACGGATGGCGGAAGCGATTGCGTTGCCGGCCGAAGTGGATCCGTCACTTGTCTATCCGGGCGAGTCCGGGGTTTTGACCAGAGCGATGCTGCTGGTCAGTGTCGGGCACAACGGTGCAATCCGAGATGCGGCGACGAAGAACGGGCTGTTGACCGGATTCGTCACCTCGAGCTCGGACGCGTCTGGCAGCTCGTTCGAAAAGGTTGTGACACAAGGCATCATGCGGTTTCCGGACCGTGCGACGGCGACCCGCGCCGCCGATGACCTCGCCGACGCGGCATTGACGTCGCGGGGCATGCTGGAAACGGACTCGCGCCGAGCAGTCACACTTCCCGAAGCCTCCGATACTCGGTTCAGCCTGTACGACATCCACAACGCTTCGGACAGGGGCGACTGCGTCGACAGTACGGCCTTCACGCCGCATGACAGGTTCGTCATCTTCACTCGCGTTTCCGCGAAGACCGAGGCACAAGCGGCAGCGGCGACTATACGAGCCGCCGAATTGCAACGCCCACTGCTCGATTCATTCGCTCCCACCGACGATGCGAAGGTTGCTGATCTATCCGCCGACCCCGAGGGGATGTACGCGCTCTCCGTCGGAAACGACTCCGGGGAATCCGGCAGTTACGGACCCCGTGGTGCCGCCCTTTTCGCGTTCGACCAGCTTGCCGCGCTGAAGTTGTTTCAGGATGCTGGGATGACGGCCGCGGGCGTTCGAGGTACCTACGCCTACCGCACGCGTGATCCCGAAGCGGCACAACAGCTCGCGCAGGCATTGGCGGATTCTGCGGTGCGCTATCGCAGGATTCGAGACGACCGCCTCCTTCCCGCCGCAAGCCCGCCCGAGGTAGCGGCCGCCCGCTGCTGGTCAATCATCAACGCCGGCAGCAGCAACAGCTGGCACTGCGTGGTTCCACAAGGCCGCTACGTCGGTGAAATTTGGGCCGGTAGCGCGGCCGAGGCGCACGACCTGACGACAAAACAACAGCGCGCATTCGCCGCAGCCCGATAGCCACGGACAACTCCGCCGGGGATGCCGCCTGCAGCGATTCCACCGGCAGGCCGATGAGGTGAATGACTCGGGATAAAAGGCCCATTTTGCGGCTCGATGTGGCGCTCGTCACATTAGTTCAGCTTCTCGGGGATCGTCGGATATGAATATCCCTGTCGATCAATATCAACGCTTCGATTCGTCTGGGGGACAAGGCGTTCCATAGCGGTCGGGGGCGGGAGAGAAAGCCTAAATGTTCCAAAAGACTGTCATGCGCGCAGGCCGCCAGATCCTCACGGTGGTTCTGCCTTTCGCGGTAGTGGCCAGCCTCGCCAACGCGGGCACCGCGTCCGCGACCGAACTCGCGGACCAGCAGGCTCGGTGGGCCGACAGCCTGTCGGCGGCGGGTGCCGAGCAGGGCGTCGAATACAAGACCACCACGTCGGCGGACCTGAAGTCCGTCTCCACGGTGCTGAACAGTGGCAAGTTCACCCTGACCGCGGATTCGTCGGCGGTGCAGGTGGAATCCGCCACCGGCGCGAAGGTCACCGAGTTCCCGATGTCGATGAAGTCGGCCGCGGGCAACACGATCGCGCTGGCTCCGCAGATTTCCCCGGACGGGAAGACCCTGGTCGTCACCCCGCAGGTGACCACGGAAATCGCCGGTGAACTGAAGAACGTCGCCGCAGGCGAACTGAAGCCCATCGCGACCAATCCGGACGCACAGAATCACGACCCGGTGGCCAACGGCCTCGCGGCCGGCGCCATGACGGGCCTCGGCGTCGCCGCCGTCCTGTGCATCCCCGCCATCCTGGTCTTCATCGTCGGCTACTTCGCCTGCATCATCGCCAGCGGCATCAGCTACGTCGTGTTCGCCGCGGTGATCGGCGCCATCCTGGGCGCGGTCGCACCGCAGATCATCCCGCAGGTTCTGCCCTGATAACCAACTGACCGGGGCGATTACCGGTCAGTAAAGAGCCCGCCCTCATCGAAACCGATGAGGGCGGGCCTTTTTTCGTCAGGTGAAAAATGACATGACCGAGTGCGGCGAGCAGCGGATACTCGGGAAATGCAGGGATTTCAGACCAACCCTGGCGGAATGACCGGGGTGGTGCGACTCGAGGACGACGCGGGAGTCTGCTGGGAGTTGACCAACTGGCGGATTTATTTGCGGGTAGTGCGCCGGCTGATCAAGGATCCGACGGTGTGCGTTGTACTCGCTACAGGCGGGGGCCTCTTTCCGGAGTTGGTGCCCGACACCGCACGAATGCCGCTGTGGGAGAAGATCAAACACAACTACACCGGGCCGGGCGGAAAGCGCAGCGGCGGTTATTTTCTGGCGCATCAATTTCGTACGCAAGACGACCGGCGGATGCTCTACATCGAAGAAAACTGCTGACCCGAAACCCTCAGCCGCGCAGAGCTTCGGCCAGCGCGGGGCTGAGCGCAAGCGCCGGTAGGGATTCGACGAGCAGCTCGATGAGTTGCTCACGGGCGATGGGCTTTTCGCTCATCCAGGTGAGGATTGTTTCCTCCACGAAGGCGATCCAGCCGCGCACCGCGAGTGACAGCCGGGGACGATCGGGGTCGTCCGGGGGAATCGGCACCTCGGTGAGCACGAGTTCGGCGATGGCACTGCGGGACTCGTTGACGTAAGTGACCATGCCGGGGTTGTAGCTGGAGGGTCCGCGCAATATCGCGTGATAAGCCGCGCGATTGTCTTCGACGTAGTCGACGTAGCGCTCGACCGAGTCGCGCAGCATGTCGAACAGACCGAGGCTGCGGTCCGGCGCGGTCGCGGTCAGGAACTCGGCGCTGACGTGCCGCGCGATCGCCTCGTGGAATTCGGCGACCGACGCGAAGTAGTGGAACAGCAGCCCGCGCGAGATGCCGGCCTCTTTGGCGATGTCGTCGACGGAGATGTCCTCGAGCGCGCGCTCGGCGAGCATCTCGGCCCCGAGGGTGATCAGTTGCAGGCGGCGTTCGTCCGGGCTGAGCCGGACACGCTTGGACTCTCCCGGACCGGAACGACTGATACTCACACCGACATCCTACTGAACGTGATTCAATACTATTGACTGATGCTCAATAAGTCTCTACGCTCGGGTACATGAGTCGCAAGGTTACAGACAAAGCTGTCGGCGACCGGCCGGTCCGCCGCGTCAAGACGATCATCATCGGCGGCGGATTCTCGGGCCTCGGTCTAGCCATTCGGCTCAGCCAGCAGGGTCGCAACGACTTCCTGGTGCTCGAGCGCGGCGGCGATGTGGGCGGCACCTGGCGCGACAACACCTACCCCGGCGCGGCCTGCGACGTCCCCTCGCACCTGTACTCGTACTCGTTCGCGCTGAACCCCGACTGGTCGCGCTCCTTCTCCCGCCAAGGCGAGATCCAGCAGTACATCCAGGGCGTGGCGAAGAAGTATCAGGTCTACGACAAGCACATCTTCGACTGCGACGTGACCAGCGCCCGCTGGAACAACGACACCGCCCGCTGGGAGGTCGAGTCGACCCAGGGCAGCTTCGTCGCCGAGACCGTGGTCTCCGCGGTCGGCGCGCTGTGCGAACCCGCGCTGCCGGATATCAAGGGCATCAACGACTTCCAAGGCGAGACGTTCCACTCCGCCCGCTGGAACCACGACGCCGACCTGGCCGGCAAGCGGGTCGCGATCATCGGCACCGGCGCCTCGTCCATCCAGATCGTGCCCGCGATCGCGGACAAGGTCGCCCACCTCGACGTCTACCAGCGCACCGCCCCCTGGCTACTCCCCCGCCTGGACCGCCCGTACACCAAGCTCGAGCGGCTCGCGTTCAAGCACGTCCCCGGCTTCCAGCGCCTGTCCCGCGCGGCCATCTACGCCGCCCGCGAGACCCAGGTGGTCGGCCTGGCCAAGCTGCCCGCGCTGATGGGCGCGTTCGAGCTGATCGCCAAGGCCAAGCTGCGCGCCGAGGTGCGCGATCCCGAGCTGCGCGCCAAGGTCACGCCGAACTTCCGCATCGGCTGCAAGCGCATGCTGATCTCGAACAACTACTACCCGGCGATCAGCCGGGACAACGTGGACGTGGTCACCGACGGCATCGCCGAGGTGCGGGCGAACTCGATCGTCACCCAGGACGGCACCGAGCGGGAGATCGACGCGCTCATCGTGGCGACCGGCTTCCACGTCACCGACTCGCCGACCTACGAGACCATCGCCGGCCGCGACGGCCGCACGCTGAGCGAGGTCTTCGACGAGATCGGCCAGCAGGCCTACAAGGGCGCGACCATCGCCAACTTCCCCAACATGTTCTTCCTGCTCGGCCCGAACGTGGGCCTCGGCCACACCTCGATGGTGTACATGATCGAATCGCAGCTGAACTACGTCGCCGACGCGCTCGCCACGGTGGACAAGCTCGGCTTGCAGACGGTCGAGGTGCGCCGCGATGTGCAGGACGAGTTCAACAAGGACCTGCAGCGCAAGCTGAGCAAGAGCGTCTGGCTCAACGGCGGCTGCGCCAGCTGGTACCTGGACAAGCACGGCAACAACACCACGTTGTGGCCCGACTTCACCTTCGAATTCCGTAGGCTCACCCGGTCCTTCGATGTGGACGCCTACCAAACCACCAACCAGTCCAAGGCCGACTTGAAAGTAGGGGCACCCCAGTGAGCAAAGACGCTTACTTCGAGAACAAAGTCTGTGTGATCACGGGAGCCGGCTCCGGCATCGGCCGCGCGCTCGCGGAGAACCTGGCCAAGCGCGGCGCGAAGCTGGCGCTGTCCGACATCGACACCGAGGGCCTGGCCGAGACCGTGCGCCGCTGCGAAGCACTGGGCGCCGAGGTCAAGTCCGACCGGATCAATGTCGCCGAGCGCGAGGCCGTGCTGCTCTACGCGGACGCGGTGAAGGCGCACTTCGGCAAGGTGCACCAGATCTACAACAACGCAGGCATCGCCTACCACGGCGACGTGATCAAGTCCGAGTTCAAGGACATCGAGCGGATCATGGACGTCGACTTCTGGGGCGTGGTGAACGGCACCAAGGCGTTCCTGCCGTTGCTGATCGAGTCCGGCGACGGGCACGTGGTCAACGTGTCCAGCCTGTTCGGCCTGATCGCGGTCCCCGGCCAAAGTGCTTACAACGCCGCCAAGTTCGCGGTGCGCGGGTTCACCGAGTCGCTGCGCCAGGAGATGCTGGTGGGCAAGCACAAGGTCAAGGTCACCTGCGTGCATCCCGGCGGCATCAAGACCGCCGTGGCGCGCAACGCCACCTGGGCCGAGGGCATCGACGGCAAGAAGGCCGCCTCGATGTTCGACGCGAAGCTGGCCATGCACACCCCGGAGATGGCCGCGCAGACCATCACCGAGGGCGTGCGCAAGGGCCACGGCCGGGTGCTGATCGGCTGGGAGGCCAAGCTGCTCGACGTGTTCGTCCGCGTCACCGCCTCCGGCTACCAGCGCATCGCCGCCGTCGTGAACCGTCCGTTCCTACCCTGATTCGAGTTCGAAATACCATGCGGGACATCAATCTTCCGCTGCCCGTCGCACGAGCGGTGCTGCGTCCGATCTTCCGCGCCACGCTGAACCAGCGGGCGCCGTGGCGGATGCAGCGCCTGCTGCTCGAAGTGGGCTCGGCAGCGCAACTGGTGCCCGCGGGCACCATCATCGATCAGATCCGGCTCGGTGGCAGGCCCGCCGAGAAGATCACCGCCACCAAGACGCCCCGGGGCGCGGTGCTCTATCTGCACGGCGGCGGTTACGCGGTCGGCTCGCCGGCCACGCACCGGTCGCTGGCCGCCCGGCTGGCGCACCAAACCGGTTCGACCGTCTACGTTCTCGACTATCGGCTGGCCCCGGAGCATCCGTTCCCCGCCGCGCTCGACGACGCCGAGGCGGCGTTCCTGGAGCTGGTGGAAAGCTCGGGCTACCTACCGGGCCAGATCGCGCTCTCCGGCGATTCCGCGGGCGGCGGCCTGTCCCTGGCCACCGCGCAGCGGCTGATCGCGCGGCACGGGCACACGCCAGCCGCGCTCGGCCTGATCGCGCCGTGGACCGACCCCAATCAGATTCCCGAACGCGACAGCGACCTGGTGATCAACCGCCGGTGGTCGCGCGCGTGCGCCGCCGCCTACCTCGGCGGCGGGGATTCCAGTGATCCTGGTTACGCGCCGCTCACCGGCGAATTGGTCGGCCTGCCGCCGACCTATGTGCAGGTCGATGTGAGCGAGCTGCTGCACGGGCAGTGCGGCGATCTGGTCGAGGCCCTGCGCAACGCGGGCGTGCCGGTCCGGTTCACCGAGAGCACGGGCCTGTGGCATGTCGCGCAACTGCAAGCCGCGCTGGTCGCCCCGGCCGCCGCGGTGCTGAGCGAACTGGCGGCGTTCCTGCGGGAAGCGATTCAGCCTGCCGAATTGCGGGACTTAGGATAACTACGACACGGGTCCGTACTCGGCGGTTACGCACGGATCCGTTTCTGGTGGTCGACCTCACGGCCCTGACCAAGGTGTCGTAGATTACTGGCGAGTAAACCCACGTGGAAGGGCACTGATGCGAGAGTTCGAAGTCCCGGCTTCCTACACCATTCCGGAAGACGCGAACAATTCCGACAACGTCTTCCGGCACGCCGAACAGTCGCCGGACGCGGTGCTGTTCAACGTGCCGAACGGGAGCGGTGGCTGGCAGGACGTGACGGCCGCGCAGTTCGCGAAGACCGTCACCGGAGTGGCCAAGGGACTGATCGCCTCGGGCATCGAGCTGGGCGACCGGGTCGCCATCATGGCCCCCACCCGCTACGAGTGGGCCGTGCTCGACTTCGCTATCTGGGCCGTCGGCGGCTGCACCGTCGCCATCTACGACAGCTCGGCCGCCGAGCAGGCCAAGTGGATCCTGCAGGACTCCTCGACCAAGCTGCTGATCGTCGACAGCGACAAGCACCGCGCGATCATCGATGAGATCGAGCCCGCGGCGCTGACCGAGCTGAAGGAGACGCTGCAGATCGACAAGGGCGTCGTCGACGAGCTGACCACCCGCGGCAAGGACCTGGACGACCAGGCCGTGCACGACCGGCGCAAGCAGGTGAACGCGGCCTCACCCGCCACCCTGATCTACACCTCCGGCACCACCGGGCGGCCCAAGGGCGTCATGCTCTCGCACGCCAACCTGTACGCCGAGTCCCGCTCGGACGGGATCGCGCTCGGCACGTTCATCCGGCCGGGCAAGCGGACGCTGATGTTCCTGCCGCTGGCGCACGTGTTCGCCCGCGCGGTCGCGCTGGTCGCGTTCGACGCCAAGGTGACCGTCGCGCACACCTCCGACTGGTCCACCCTGGTCGACCAGTTCGGCAGCTACAAGCCGCACTTCATCCTCTCGGTGCCGCGGGTGTTCGAGAAGGTGTTCAACAGCGCGAAGCAGAAGGCGCACGACGGCGGCAAGGGCAAGATCTTCGACGCGGCCGCGGAAACCGCCATCGCGTGGAGCGAGTCGCTGGACAACGGCGGGCCCGGCCTGGTGCTCAAGCTCAAGCACGCGCTGTTCGACAAGCTGGTCTACAGCAAGCTGCGCACCGCGCTCGGCGGGCAGTGCGAGGCCGCGGTCTCCGGCGGCGGACCGCTCGGCGCGCGCCTCGGCCACTTCTTCCGCGGCGTCGGCGTCACCATCTACGAGGGCTACGGGCTCACCGAGACCACCGCGGCGATCACCGTGAACACCCCGGAGAACATCCGGGTGGGTTCGGTCGGTCAGCCGATCGAGGGCCACGGCGCGAAGATCGCCGAGGACGGCGAGCTGCTGCTGCGCGGCTCGGTGGTGTTCGACGGCTACTGGGGCAACGAGGAAGCCACCAAGGAAGCCTTCCAGGACGGCTGGTTCAAGACCGGCGACCTCGGCGCCATCGACGCGGACGGGTTCATCACCATCACCGGCCGCAAGAAGGAACTCATCGTCACCGCGGGCGGCAAGAACGTCTCCCCCGCGCTGCTCGAGGATTCGTTGCGGGCCAACCCGCTGATCAGCCAGGTGATGGTGGTCGGCGACGGCCAGCCGTTCGTCGCCGCGCTGATCACCCTGGATCCGGAGGCACTGCCGGGCTGGAAGAAGAACCACAACCTGCCCGAGGACACCCCGATCGAGAAGCTGATCGAGAACCCGGAGCTGATCGCGGATGTCGATGCCGCGGTCGCCGAGACCAACAAGAAAGTCTCGCATGCCGAGGGCATCAAGAAGGTGCGCATCCTGCCGATCGACTGGACGCAGGAGACCGGGGAGCTCACCCCGAAGCTGTCGCTCAAGCGCGCGGTCGTGATGAAGCAGCACGCCGACGATGTGGCGAAGATCTACAGCTGACTTACCACCGACAGCGCCGTTCGCGAATTTCTTTCGCGGGCGGCGCTTTTCGGTTTTCCCGGACGAGTTGTCCTGGTTCGCGCTTCAATGGGGTGACACCGTCGAGGATCGGGAGCGTGCTGAGATGACTGACGGCGCAAGGAAATTGCTCGATGAGATCCAGGCGGAGCTGGCGCCGCGAGAGCCGGACAATCGGCTCGTTCCATTGATCGCCGCGGGCAAGGCGGCGCGGACGGTGTTCGCCGCGATCGCCACCGAGGAGTGGCGGATCACCGGGAGTGACTGGCGCAGTTTCCACGAGATGGCGGCGCGGGCGGCGGATACGCAGGCCCGCGCGTTCTTCGGCATGCTCGCGCCGGGTGAGCAGCAGGCGCAGGGAATGCTGGACGCGCTCTTCGCCGCGGCCGGCGCGGATCCGGGGACCGAGCTGCCGCGGGCGGGATGCCAGGCGTACCCGGCGTATGTGGCGTGGCTGGCGGTGAACGGTGAGTCGTCCTCGGTGGCCGCCGGGATCTACGCGAATTTCGCCACGTTCGGCGCGTACTGCCGCGACGTCGCCGCCGGCATGCGTGAGCATTACGGATTCGACGACGCGGCCTGCGCGTTCTTCGATTTCTACGCCACCGATGTGCCGGAGATCGAGCAGCAGGCGCTGCGGGCCATCCAGGCCGGGCTCGACTCCGGACGGCTCAAGCGCGACGAAGCGCACCTGTATGCCCGCCTCTTCCAGAGCTACGAGCTGATGTTCTGGAACACCCTCGCCGACGAGTTCGCCGGATAACCCGACCAGGGCCTTGCCGTCACCGAATGGTCACATTCCTGGGCCTTTCCCGCAGTACGCTCGGATTCATGGCCGATCTGCGATCGCGGGTGGCGGCTGGGATCGTCTCGGCAGCTGTGACGCTCGGCGTCGCGGAACTGCTTGCGGCGTTTTTCGGCCCCGACAGCGCGCCCCTCAACGCCCTCGGGGCGACCGTGGTGGACCACACGCCGGACGATGTGCGCGAATGGGCGATCAGTACGTTCGGTACGAGCGACAAGACCGTGCTGTATATCTGCATGGCGGTGGTCGCGGTGATCGTCGCCGGGCTGGCGGGGGCGCTCGAACGGACTTCGCGCACAGCGGGTTCGACGATTCTCGGAATCTTCGGCGTGGTAGCGACGATCGTCGCGGTCGGGCGGACCAGTCTGTCCGGCGCGCTGCCGACGATCGTCGGTGTGGTCGTGGGCATCTATGCACTGCGCGTGCTGACTCGTCGGATCGACGCGGTTGCCGAGGCTGCCGAGCGGGCCGACGAACAACATTCTGCGACTGCCGTCCACTCGGCGGGTGAAACCGAAAGCGCCAGACCGGAATCGGCGGCAGCACCGGAGACGCGCTCGCCAACCGCCGACAGTCCGGCCGAGTCGACAGTGCCAGCGGATAGGACCGCGCACGCAGGAGCAGCCGCTGCCTCCGGTGACACCGCCGACTCGACTACGGCGGGTAGGACCGGGCCTGCGGCGGTCATCGCTACCTCTGACTCCGCCAGAGCTGGGCGGGAAGTGGCGGCACCCGAACGACGCCGGGTGCTGCAAGGTCTGGCGGTAGTAGGCGGCCTCGCCATTGTCACCGGTGTCGGTGGCAAAGTGCTCGGGCTGCGACGACGAGACGTATCGGGCGAGCGGGCGGCGGTCGAATTGCCGCAGCCTGTCGCGCCCGAGGTGCCGATCGCGCCGGGCGCAGATCTCCGGGTGCCGGGGCTGACGCCTTACCTCACCTCCAACGCCGACTTCTATCGCATCGACACCGCGCTGATCGTGCCGCAGCTGTCCAAGGACGACTGGTCGTTGCGCATTCACGGCATGGTGGATCGCGAAATCCGGCTCAGCTGGGCGGATTTGGCGAACCGGCCGGTGATGGAGCGACTGGTGACCCTGGCCTGCGTGTCGAATCCGGTCGGCGGTGATCTGATCGGCAACGCCCGCTGGCTGGGCTATCGCCTGGACGAACTGCTGGCCGAGGCGGGTCCGCACCCCGACGCGGACATGGTGCTCTCGCACAGCATCGACGGCTTCACCGCGGGTAGCCCGCTGTCCGTGCTCACCGACGGCCGCGACGCCATGCTCGCGGTCGGCATGAACGGCGAACCGCTCCCCGTCGCGCACGGCTACCCCGCCCGGCTCGTGGTCCCCGGCCTCTACGGTTACGTCTCCGCCACCAAATGGGTGACCGAGCTGGAGGTCACCCGCTTCGACCGAGCCACCGCCTACTGGACCCGCCGCGGCTGGTCCGCCCTCGGCCCGATCAAGACCGGCACCCGCATCGACACCCCGCGCTCGCGCGGCCGAATCAAGCCGGGCCGCAACACCATCGCCGGCGTCGCCTGGGCGCAGCACCGCGGCATCCGCAGCGTCGAGGTCCAGATCGACAACGGCAACTGGCAACCCGCCCGCCTAGCCGACGAACAATCCCTCGACACCTGGCGCCAATGGACCTTCGACTGGGACGCCACCCCCGGCCCGCACACCCTCCGCGCCCGCAGCACCGACGGCCCCGGCAACCTGCAAACCGCCGACCGCGCCGACGTGGTCCCCGACGGCGCCACCGGCTACCCCTCCGTCACCATCCAGGTCGGCTGAGGACGGCACTGCGCCCCACGGACGAAGGTCCGTGGGGCGCAGTAGTTCTCGTTGATCAGACGGTCAGGGACTCTTCCTTGGTGAGCTTGTCCTTCGGTTCGGCCGGGGCGGGTTTGCCGTGGCGGATGAAGAGGGCGGAGGCGAGGACGCCGACGAGCAGGATGGCTGCGGGGAGCAGGGTGGACTGGCCGAGGGCGGTGCTGAACGCGTCCTTGACGAACTCCGGGATGGGGCCTTGGCCCGCACCGCCTTCGGCGACCTTGCCGCCGCCGAGTCCGTTGGCCGACATGCGGGACGCGATCAGGGCGCTGATCGCCGCGCTGCCGAGGACCGAGCCGACCTGACGGGTGGTGTTGTAGACGCCGGCACCGGCGCCGGCCTGCTGCACCGGCAGGTTGTGCGTCGCGGTGGTGGCGAGCGGACCCCAGATGCAGGAGTTCGCGAAGCCGGCCAGCGCGGCCGCCAGCAGGAACCACACGATGGACGAGTCCGGCGACATCAGCGCGGAGAAGCAGAAGATCGACGCCGAGAACAACGCGAAGCCGATGGTCGGCAGCAGCCGCGGGTGCAGGCGGTCGGAGATCTTGCCGATGAATGGCGCGAAGATGAAGGTGACGATGGCCATCGGCGCGAACACCAGGGCCGACTTGGTCGGCGACAGCTCACGCACGGCTTGCAGGTAGAAGTACGACGGCACCATGAACGCGGTGACCGTGGCGCCCATCGCGGCGATGGCCACGTTGGACAGCGCGAAGTTGCGCTCCTTGAACAACCCCAGCGGCAGCAGCGGTTCACCGGTGTTGCGCGCCTGGTTCACGAAGAACGCGGCGAGCACCAGCACACCCGCGCCGATGATCAACCAGATCCGCAGCGACCAGTCGTAGCTGTTGCCCTCCTGGATGCCGAACACCAGCGCGAACATGCCGACACCGCTGAGCAGCACGCCGGGGATGTCGAACTTGTGCCGGTTGGTCGGCAGCGCGGGCACCAGCCAGACGGCCAGCGCGAAGGCGACGATGCCGACCGGGACGTTGACGAAGAAGATCCACTTCCAGCTCAGGCCGTCGACCAGCACACCGCCGAGGATCGGCCCGACCAGCGTGGCCAGTCCGGCCACCGCACCCCACAGGCCCATGGCCGCGCCGCGCTTGTCCGGCGGGAAGGTGCGGGTGATCACCGCCATGGTCTGCGGCGTCATCAGCGCGGCGCCGATGCCCTGGGCGGCGCGCGCGGCGATCAGCATGCCGATGGTGCCGGACAGGCCGCACCACAGCGACGCGCCGGTGAACACGGCCAGACCGATGAGGTAGATGTTCTTGGGGCCGAAGCGATCTCCGAGCCTGCCGGTGACCAGCAGCGGCACCGCGTAGGCGAGCAGGTAGGCGCTGGTCACCCAGATCACCTTGGAGATGTCGGCGTGCAGGTCGGTCATGATCGCCGGGTTGGCCACCGCGACGATGGTCATGTCCAGCAGGATCATGAAGAAGCCGACGACCAGCGCGGTCAGCGCCAGCCACGGATTGCGTTGAGTGGTCATGGGTTCGGAGTTCCTATCTCGGATGTCCCCGAGGACGGGGGAACGGCGGCGGGTGCGTGCCATCCGGCGACATCGGGCTGGTGGCGTCCCAGCCGCCGGGTGTGCGGCGTCGGTGGCGGCTCGCTATGGTTCTCGCCGGTCCACGGGTGGTGATGCTTGGCGACCCTGGTTCCGGTGACCTGATCGAAGTCTTCCCATTGCAGGCCGCCATCCTCGAGCTCGCCGAGAAAGCCGGTGACCCAGGCGATCTCGGCGCCGATCATGGCGTGCAGATAGGGCAGGACGATGGTGTAGCGGCGGGGCACCTTGCGCTCGCCCGCCCAGTCGATCAGCAGCGCGACCTCGTTGTGTTCGGCGTGCAGATGCCCGATCCGCTCGCGCAGCAGCGCGAGCACGTCCTCCTTGGGCAGGTTGTGCGACTCGGCCAGCGCGACCGGGAAGATCGGGTACTCCGGCGCCGGGAACCGCAGGATCTCGGTGATCCTGGTGCGCAGCGCCGCGCGGCCGTGCTCGGTGATCCGGTAGGTGGTGCGCTCGGGGCGGTTGCCCTCCCGGTCGACCCCCTCGGCCTGCACCAATTCCTGCTCGGCCAGCCGCGCCACCGTGTGATACAGCGAGCCGGGGCGCACCTTGATCAGCGCGTCTTCGCGGCGGGCGATCAGCAGTTGGTACATCTCGTACGGATGCATGGGCTGCTCCTCGAGCAGCGCGAGCACAGCGATCGCCAGTGGCGTCACCGCCGGACGCGCCTGCTGCGCCATTTCCGTCACCTCCTGCACATCGCTCGCGCGGTCGTCGCACGAGCCGGAGATCGCCGACCCGCGAGGCGAACGTTAGCCCCGTCCTCCGACATGCTCCACACTTAATATTCCACGTGGAATATACGGCGCGGAGCAATGCGCTCGCAAGGTCGGCCGACCGGATCGAAAGGTGACTGTGCGCACAGAAAACCGGCCCCGACATCAGTCGGGGCCGGGGTGAGGCGGGGGTTGTTTCGGCAGGTCAGTCGGCTGACGACACGCTGAGGTCGGGCGCGACCGGCAGCGCTTCGGCGCGCCGGAGCCGTCCGGTGCCGGGCGTGCTGGCCCAGACCGCCAAGGCGAGCAAGCCGTCCAAAACCATGGCCAGCACGGCGACCAACAGCGCACCGACCAGAACGCGGTCGTACTTGTAGAGGCTGATTCCGTCGAAGATGTAGCGGCCGAGGCCGCCGAGGTTGACGTAGGCCGCGATGGTCGCGGTCGCGACTACTTGAAGGGTGGCCCCGCGCAGACCGGTGAGCAGGATGGGCAGCGCGTTGGGCACCTCGACCCGGAACAGGATCTGCGTTTCGGTCATGCCCATGGCGCGCGAGGCATCGACGACATCGGCTGGGACATTGGCGATTCCGGCATAGGCCCCGGCCAGCAGCGGCGGAATGCCCACGGTCACCAGGGCGAGCAGCGGCGGGATCAGGCCGAGCCCGAGGCCGAGCACCAGGAAGGTGAGCAGGCCGAGCGTCGGCAGCGCACGCATGGCGTTGGCGAAACCGACGAGCAGCGCGGCGCCACGCTTGGTGTGCCCGATGACCAGGCCGAGCGGCAGCGCGACCGCGGCGGAGATGACGATGGTGAGGAAGCTGTACCAGAGATGTTCGGCGATCCGGTGTTGGATGCCCGCGGGCCCGGACCAGTTCGCGCCGTCGGTGAGGTAGTGCCAGGCGTCGAGGAAAAGGTTCATGCGGCACCGCCTTTCGCCCGCGCGGCCCTGGCGTCGGCCCGCACCCACGGTGTCGACCAGCGGCCGAGCGCGTAGACGAGGCGGTCGAAAATCAAAGCGAGCGCGAGGATCACGATGATGCCGGCGATGATCTCGTCCGGATAGTCCCGCTGATAGCCCTGGGTGAACAGCTTGCCGACGCCGCCGACCCCGATCAGCGCGCCGACCGAGACCATGGCGATGTTGGTCACCACCACCACCCGCAGGCTGGACACGAAAACCGGGATGGCCAAGGGCATGTCGACGGTGAGCGTGCGCCGCAGCGAGCTGAACCCGACCGCGTCGGCGGCGTCGATCACCTCGGCGGACACCGAATCCAGCGCCGCGGGCACCGCGATCACCAGCAGCGCGGTCGAATACAGGGTCAGCGCGAGGATGACGTTCAACGGGTCGATCGTCGAGATCCCCACCAGCGGCGGGATGATCACGAACAGCGCCAGCGACGGAATGGTGTAGGCCAGGCTCGCCGTGGTCACGGTCACCCGGCGCAGCCAGGAGACCCGGCGCACGAACGCGCCCACCGGAATCGCGATGATCAACCCGAGCGCCAACGGCACCAGCGCCAGGTACAGATGGGTTTTGGTGAACCCCATGATCTCGGCAAAATTGTCGATCAGGTACCTCACGTCGGTCCCCCGCCGCTCACTTCCTGTTCGAAGAAGTGCCGGTTGCGTTCGGCGTCTTCGACGGAGCGCTGGTCGGCGAGCTGTTGCAGGATCTCGGTGGCCAGCACGCCGCCCCGGACGGCGCCCGAATCATCCACGGCGACACCGACTCCGGAGGGTGAGGAGATCGCGGCGTCGAGCGCCTGGCGCAGGTCGCCGGTGGGGGTGAACAGCGAGCCGCCCGCGGAGGTGCTGCCCGCCAGCGAATGTCCGCCGCGGACCGCCTCCACGCCGGTCACGTCGATCCAGCCGGACGGCTTGTGCTCCGCGTCGACGATCAGCACCCAGTCGCCGCGATCCAACCGCAGCGCCGGGATCTCCGCGGCGGTCGCGGTCCGGATCTCGTGCAGCGGAACGTCTTTCGCCGAACGGAAGGACAGCCCGCGATACCCGCGATCGCGCCCGACGAAATCGGCGACGAAGTCGGTGGCCGGTTGGGACAGCACATGATCGGGTGCGTCGTACTGCTGCAACACCCCGCCGCGGCCGAACACCGCGACCCGATCGCCGAGCGTGATCGCCTCATCGATGTCGTGCGTGACGAACACGATGGTCTTCTGCAATTCGGCTTGCAGCCTTTGCATTTCGCTCTGCAACTCGGCCCGCACCACCGGGTCGACGGCGCTGAACGGCTCGTCCATCAGCAGCACCGGCGGGTCCGCGGCCAGCGCCCTGGCCACCCCGACGCGCTGCTGCTGCCCGCCGGACAGCTGCGCCGGATACCGAGTGGCCAGTGCCCGATCCAGGCCCACCCGATCGAGCACCTCCAGCGCCGCCGCCCGGGCGGCCTTGCGCGAATCACCGCGCAGCACCGGCACGGTCGCCACATTGTCGACGACCGTGCGGTGCGGCAGCAGTCCCCCGCTCTGGATCACGTAACCGATACCGAGCCGCAGCTTTACCGGGTCGACCTTCGAAATGTCCTGTCCGGCAATGGTGATCGAGCCGGAGCTGGGCGTGATCATTCGGTTGATCATCCGCATCGAGGTGGTCTTACCGCAGCCGGACGGGCCGACGAACACGGTGAACGAGCCGGATTCGATGCGCAGATCGAGGTCGGTGACGGCCTTGGTGCCGTCCGGGTAGGTCTTACTGATACCGCGGAATTCGATATCGGACAACGGTTTTCCCCTAGCCGGTCGGTGTGTTCAGTCCCTGCGCGGCCACCCAGGCGACGGCCGCCGCCTTGGGCTCGGTCTTGCTGGAACCGGACACGGCCTCGTTCAGCTTGATCAGCTCCGCGGTGGTCAGCTTGGCCGAGGCGGCGTTCAGCACGGCCAGCGCCTTGTCCGTCTTCTTGGCCGAGTTGAGCAGCGGGACCACGTTCTGCGCGGGGAAGTTGTGCTTCGGATCCTCCAGCACCACAAGGTTGTTCTGCGTGATGGCGGGCGAGGTGGTGAAGATGTCGGCCGCGGTCACCTGGCCTTCGACCAGCGCGCGCACGGTGGCCGGGCCGCCGCCGTCGGCGATCGGCACGAAGTTGTTCGCGGCGATGTCCAGGTTGTAGTTCTTCTTCAGGCCGGGCAGGCCGCCCGCGCGCTCCTGGAATTCGGCAGGCGCACCGAATTTCACCTCGGCCGCGTGTGCGGCCAGGTCGGCGATGGTGCGCAGGTTCCAGCGCTCGGCGGTGGCCTTGGTGACCACGACGGCGTCGGAATCCTCACCCGGGGCCGGGGCGCCGATGGCGAGATCCGTGCCGAGCGCGGCGGCCAGCGCGCTGTTCACGTCTGCCGCGCTGGTCGCGGTCGCGTTCTTGTCCAGGTACTGCAGCAGGTTGCCGTTGTACTCGGGGATGACCGAGATCGCGCACGTGCGCACGGCCGGGACGTAGGCCTCCCGGCTGCCGATGTTCAGCTTGCTGTCGACCTTGAATCCGTTGACGCGCAACACTTCCGCGTATACTTCGGCTACCGTCTCGGATTCCGGGAAGTTCGCCGAACCGACGGTGAGCCCGTCGCCCTCGCAGCTGCCTTTGCTGGCCAGTGGGTCGGAGTTGCCGCCGCACGCGGACAGGATCATGGCGACGGCCAGCGCCGCGGCCGCGACGATGAACCGGGTGGCGCGCAGCGTGAGCCGCAGCGCCGACCGGCCATGCCGCGCCGCATGGGGGGTGATCGAGGTTTTCACTGAAGTCCTTCCGGCCTGACGGGCAGTGCGAGGTCCCGGGGCAACACAGCCACCGGTACATTCTGGGTGTCCATACTGCCCGCTTCAGGGTGTTCGTGTTAGCTCTGTCGGTCTCTCGGAGAGTTGGTGTCGCCGGATGGTGTTGCCCGCGTCGCTGCGGATGCTGGCTCGAGTACTGGTCGTCGCGACCGCCACACTGGCCGTATCCTGCGGTAACAGTGCGGACGGCGCGCGGATCACGGTCGGGGCGGGCGATTCGGTCGAGTCGAGCGTGCTCGCCGAAATTTATGCGGGCGCGCTGGCGCGGGCCGGCGCGCGCACGTCGGTCGCACCCCATCTCGGTAGTCGCGCCGACTATCTCGCGGCGTTGGATGACGGCCGGATCGATCTGATCGGTGAGCACAACGGCGCGCTGCTGGCGTATCTCGACCCCGAGAACGCCGAGCGCACGCCGGACAAGGTGCCTACCGCGTTGAGCACGTCGCTGCCCGAAGGCCTGGTGGTCAGCGATGCCGCCGACGGTACTGACCTGCGCCCGCGAGTCGTGCTCAGCGCCGAGACCGCGACCCACGACAACCTGCGCACCGTCGGTGATCTCGCGCCACGATGCGACGCGCTCACGGTCGGCGTGGCGCCCATCCCAAATCTGATCGCGCTGCCGCAGACGCTGGAACAGGTGGCGGGCTGCCATTTCGCGGCGACAGTGTCGTTCCCCGACGCCGCCGCACTGCGAAACGCCCTGCTGGACGGGCAGGTTCAGGCCGGTCTGCTGACCGGCCCACCCGCCGTCGTGCCCGGCTCGACCGACGGACTGACCATCCTGTCCGACGCTGACTACGCCATCCGCACCGAAAACGTACTACCCCTGTTCCGCAAGGGCATACTCGACGACCGCCAGCTCGAGAAGCTGAATTACGTTGCGGGCGAGCTCACCACCGACGACCTCGCGAAGCTGATCCGCGACGTCCGGGACAACGGCGCGAATCCCGCCGAGGTCGCGCGCAAGTGGCTCGACGACCACTCGCTGTAAACACCGCACGCTCGGCACCGGACCTGGCTAACGTCTGACCAGTGAGTATCAGGTTCATCGCCGGCTATGTGGCGCTCGTAGCGATATTGCTGTTCGCCTGGACGACCTATTCGGACAAGAATCCCGTGTTCGCGGCGGCGTTGGTCTTCGCGCTGTGCGCGATGATCGCCATGAACATCTGGATCCATCTGTCGCTGCGCAAGCACACCCCCACGCGAAAGGCGCCCCGTCCCGAGCGGGACAAGGCGCCTTCCAACGACTGAACCGACCTACTACGCAACGCCTTCGGCCCGCGCGGCGGCCGCGACGGCCTCGGCGACCGCCGGGGCGACCCGCGGGTCCAGCGGGCTGGGCACGATCTTCTCCGGGCCGAGCTCGTCGGCGACCACGCTGAGAATCGCGTCGGCGGCGGCGATCTTCATGCCTTCGGTGATCCGGCGGGCGCCGGCGTCGAGCGCGCCCTTGAACACGCCGGGGAAGGCGAGCACGTTGTTGATCTGGTTCGGGAAGTCGCTACGGCCGGTGGCGACGATCGCGGCGTACTTGCGCGCGACCTCGGGGTGGATCTCCGGGTCCGGGTTGGACATGGCGAACACGATCGACTCCGGCGCCATCGAGGCGATGAGCTCCTCGGCGATCAGGCCGGCGGACAGGCCGAGGAAGACATCGGCGCCGTTGAGCGCCTCCGCGGGGCCACCGACCAGCCCGCGCGGGTTGGTGCGGGTGGCCAGCTCGGCCTTCACGTCGTTGAGGTCGCCGCGCTCCCGGCTGATGATGCCCTTCGAGTCGAGCACGGTGACGTCCCGGACACCCGCGGCCAGCAGGATATTCGTGCACGCGACACCGGCCGCGCCCGCGCCGGACACGACGACCTTCATGCCGTCGATCGAGCGACCCTGCACCTTGGCCGCGCCGTTGAGCGCGGCGAGCACCACGATGGCGGTGCCGTGCTGGTCGTCGTGCATGACCGGGCAGTCGAGCGCCTCGATGAGTCGCTTCTCCACCTCGAAGCAGCGCGGCGCCGAGATGTCCTCCAGGTTGACCGCGCCGAAGCTCGGGCGCAGCCGGATGATGGTCTCGACGATCTCGTCGACGTCCTTGGTGTCCAACACGATCGGGATCGAGTTGAGCCCGGCGAACTTCTTGAACAGCGCGGCCTTGCCCTCCATCACGGGCAGCGAGGCGCGCGGGCCGATGTCGCCGAGGCCGAGCACGGCGGTGCCGTCGCTGACCACGACGACGAGGCGGTCGGTCCAGGTGTAGCGCTTGCAGAGCTCGACGTCTTGCGCGATCGCCCGGCTGACCTGAGCGACGCCCGGGGTGTAGGCGATCGACAGGTCGCGCTGGGTCTCCAGCGGCGAGCTGAGTTCTACCGAGAGCTTGCCTCCGAGATGCCCCGCGAAAATCTCGTCGTGGGTGATTTCGGAAAGACTTGCAGTGGCATTCGGTGCGTCAGTCACAGGTGACACGATTTCACTCCTGCTCGGGCCGGACAAACCGGGGGACGGTTACCGCCGGGTATATAGGTATAAGTGTTTTCATTACGCTCATCGAGTGCGCTGACCGGTACGTTTCGCGGTCGACGGCGGGTCATGAAAAAACCCGTAGCCGATTTCGCTGACGTGGCGCGGCACTGATCCGCGGAGCGGGAGCCGGACGGGTGGGTCCGGACAGAACATGCGGCGTGATCCTCGGGTCGCGACGGTGCGTCGCGAGGCGGAGATCTCCGTAACTCCAGTACCCGGCGGTGGCTTAGGTAAAGGAATCCGACATATTCTGCCAGCACGGTCCGCGACTTGCCAAACCGGTCGGGTTCCCGCTGTGTCGCGCGCCGGTATCCAGCCTAGAGCGGCGGAATTACCTGGCGGTAAGGGAAAACTCGCACGTGGCCGCGGCCGCGGTGAGTTGTCACAACGCGATCGGGTCGGCCGGTGTGAGGTGCGGGGCGGTGCCGTCCTCGTCCTCGGGCAGGATCGCCGGGGCGTCCGGGACGGCCGCGGAACGTGCGCTCAGCACACCCGGGTCGCGCAGGTGCGAGACGGCGGGGCCGCGCGCGTCGAGCACGAGGGTTTCGCGCCGGCCGCGCGGGAACGGTTCGCGGGCAGGGGCCACCGAAATCTCCGTTGCGCCGACCACGCCCGCGTCCAACGCCGCGATTTCCCGCGCGTCCGGGCGGACCCAGACGTTGTCCAGGCCCCCTGACATCAATCGCACCCGCCAGTCCGCCTCGGCACCAGGATGATCGGTGCGCCGATGCATGCCACGGCTCTCGGTGCGGGCCAGGGCGCTGTACTTCGTCCACCGCGCGACCGCCAGCAGCGCCGCGGCCTGCCTGGCCCGCAATCGGTCCAATCCGGTGCCGCCGAGGTCGAATTCGGCGCCCGGCCACATCGCGTCGAGTTCGCCGATGCTGTCGACCAGGCTGCCCGCGCTGCGCCAGTAGCTGCGCCGCAGCGGCAGCGTGTGTTCCTGCACGAGGCCGACCACGGCGCGCGGATCGATCCGCGCCACCGCGCTGAGTCCGGCGCCGGCCACCTCGCGGGTGGGACTGCGCCGGTCGGCCGTGCGCGCGTGCCTGGCCGCGCCGGTGCCCGCCCACACGCCGGACGCGATGGCCCACGCGCCGCCCTGACCGCCGAAGCCGCTGACCGCGCCGGTGATCGGCTCCCTGGTGGTCACGTCGCCCGCGCCGAACAATCCGCGAACCGTGGTCGCGCAATCCGGTCCGGCCAGGCGCAAACCGCCGGTGCCGCGCACGGTGCCTTCGAGCACGGCACGCAGCGGCACTCGTCCGGTGCGGTCGACCAGTCCCTGCTCGGTCAGCCAGCCGCGCATCGTGGCCGGCACGTCGTCGAGCGCGGCGAACACGCGGCGGCCGTCGGCGATAGCGGCGAACGCGGCGGCGCGGTGACCCTCCAGGATCGTGCCGGACTCGTCGTAGAGGGTGGCGAAATGCAATCCGAGGCCGGGCGCGGAGTGCAGCGGCGCGGCCGGGCGCGGCACATTCACCACGGGCGTCAGGCCATACGCGCTGGAGAATTCCATGCCCGACAGCTGTGCCCCCGCCTCCGCGGCGAACAGCAGTCCGTCACCGGTGTCCACATCGGTGCCCGCGCCGCCGGACAGGAACGCACAGCCGCCCGTGGCCACCACCACGGCGCCGGCCCGGACGGTCCACGCCTGGTACTGATTGTGCTGCTGCACGCCGGTCGCCCCGGCGACCTTGCCGTCGGGATCGATGAGCAGTTGCAGCGCCGGATGATGATCGAGGATCTGCACGCCCGCGTTCAGCACGCTGCGGCGCATCCGGCGCAGGTAGCTCGCGCCGTCGAGGTACACCCGCAGCGAGGAGCCGGGGCCCGCGCCGGGAAACCGATAGCCCCAGCGGGCCAGCTGTTCGACGCGCAGGTGCGTCTCCTCCAGCACCCGATGCATCCAGTCCGGGTCGCCGAGTCCGCCGCCGTGCGCGTAACCGCGGTGCACCGCCTCGTCCCTGGCCGGGCCGGGTGGGATGTTCCACAGCGAGGTGGTGCCGTGTGCGGTGGGGCCGCTGGTGCCGCATCTGGCCTTGTCGGCGAGCACCACCCTGGCCCCGGTAGCGGCGGCGGATACGGCGGCCCAGGTTCCGGCGGGCCCTCCGCCCAAAACCAGTACGTCCGTCTCGAGTTCCGCCACAAAGAGAAATGTTCGGCCACAATTCACGGAACCGCAACCATTAACGAAATATTTAGCGCTGCCGTATTCGATCCGTTGTCAGCGGAGTGCCCCCAATCAGCTCCACCACTGGGTCCAGAGCAATAATCCGGCGGCGACAAAAACAACCGCAGATCCGGAAAAGGCGGCGAAACCCCGACGCTTGTCCGAATAAATCTGTGCCGCAACGGCAATCACCGCGGACACCACGTGCCACGCCACCGATTCGGTGCCCGGCCCGGGGAACTCCCGCCGAGCCGCGACGACCGCGGTGCCGATGACGACGAGCGCCAGCGCCACCGTGCCCGCGGCGACGACGCCGCTGAAGCCGCGCACCAGTTTCACGAGACGATCACCGGCACGCCGGTCGCCTTGCCCGCCAGCACCTCGAATTGCGCGGGGTCGGTGGTGAACTGGCCGAGCTCGATGGTCTTGTTCGAGCCGTGGTAGTCCGACGAGCCGGTGGTGATCAGGCCGAGCTCGGCGGCCAAGTCGGCGAGCACGGCGCGATCGGCCGCCGAATGGTCCGGATGGTCGAGCTCCAGTCCGCCGAGGCCGAGGGTGGCCAGTTCGCGGATGTCGTCCAGGGCGAGCAGCCGGCCGCGCTTGCGGGCCCGCGCGTGCGCGACCACGCTGACCCCGCCCGCGGTGGCGATCATCTCGACCGCGCGACGCAGCGGCGTGTCCGCCTTCTCCGCGTAATAGGGACCGTGCGGCGCGAGCAATTCCTCGAACGCGGCATCGACACTCGGCACCACGCCCGCCGCGACGAGCGCCCTGGCCAGGTGCGGACGACCCGCGGACGGCCCGGCCGAGGCGAGCACCGCGTCGGGATCGATCGGCAGGCCATCGGCCACCATCCGATCGGCCATGGCCCGCACCCGCTGGATCCGTTCGGCGCGCAGCCGCTCACGTTCGTCGGCGAAGCTGCGGTCGGTCGGGTCGAACAGATAGGCCAGCAGGTGCACCGGCACCGGCCAGCCGTCCTCGCCCATGCCGATGCAGGACATCTCCATGCCGCGGACCAGCGTCAACCCCTTCGGCAGCGCGTCGACCGCCTCGGTCCAGCCGGACGTGGTGTCGTGATCGGTGATCGCGACGACGTCCAAGCCGGCGGCGGCCGCGTTCCGGACCAGTTCGGCCGGACTGTCGGTGCCGTCGGACGCGGTGGAGTGGGTATGCAAGTCGATGCGCACGCCCTCAGTCTTACAGTGCGTGTGCCAGGAACCGCACCTCGCGGGACGTAGCATCGCGGTGTGCCATCCATTCCGCCGCTGCCGTCGTTCCGCGGTTCGAGCCGTTCGGCCCGTGCGCTGCCGCGGATTCCGATCCCGACCGCGCGGGCGATCGTCGACTGCGGCGTGTACGTCGAGGGGCGGCGGCTGCCCGGCAGATTCACCCATCGGGACGCGCTCGCGGAGGTGCGCAATCGGGGTGCGGGTTTCGTCTGGGTGGGCCTGCACGACCCGGACGAGGCGCAGATGGCCGATATCGCCGAGACGTTCGGGCTGCACGCGCTCGCCGCGGAGGACGCGGTCAAAGCGCATCAGCGCCCGAAGCTGGAGCGCTACGACGACACCCTGATCCTGGTGATGCGGACGGTCGCCTATGTCGAGCACGAGATGCACAGCATCAGCGAGATCGTGGAGACCGGCGAGATCATGGTGTTCACCGCGCCGGACTTCGTGGTGTCCGTGCGGCACGGCGAGCATTCCGAATTGGCCTCGCTCCGTAAGGAACTGGAGGCCGACCCGGCGCAGCTGATGCTCGGCACCGGCGCGGTGCTGCACGCGATCGCCGACCACGTGGTGGATTCGTATATCGAGGTGACGCAGTCGATCGAGCTCGACATCGACGCGATGGAGGAAGAGGTCTTCACCCCGCGCAGCCGGGTCACCATCGAGTCGATCTATCAGCTCAAGCGCGAGGTGGTGGAGCTGCGGCGCGCGGTGAACCCGCTCGCGGTGCCGCTACAGGTGCTCGGGCACAAGCCGGATGTCCCGCTGCCCAAGGAGATTCGGCGCTACATGCGCGACGTGGCGGACCATCACGCCGGGGTCGCCGAGCGGATCACCGATTTCGACGAGGCGCTGAGCGCGCTGATCAGCGCCGCGCTGGCCAAGGTCGGCGTGCAGCAGAACACCGACATGCGCAAGATCTCGGCCTGGGTCGCGATCGCCGCGGTGCCGACCATGATCGCGGGCATCTACGGCATGAACTTCACACACATGCCGGGATTGGAAGCGACCTGGGGCTTTTGGCTGGTGATCGTGGTCACCCTGGGTATCTGTTTCGGCTTGTACGCCAACTTCCACCGCAACAACTGGTTGTAGCGCCGAATTACAGGCTGGCCGCGCCGCGTTCGGGGTCGCGCACGTCGATTCCCGCCTCGGCCCAGGCCTCGCGCAACGCCTGCGCCCCGCGCACCCGCACCCACGCCGCCTCGGTCGCGGTCACCGGCGTCACCGCGAAGTAGCGCACCGGATCGGCCGGTGCGGGCAGCACGACCTCGGGAATCCCGCTGTCGCCCAACAACACCGCGGTGAACGGCGCGCCGTGCCACATCTGCTCACCCAGGTCCATCAGCGCATCGGCTTGCAGCACAACGCCTTCCACCGCGGGCGCGGCGGCCAGCACGCCGAGCGTCTTGGCCAGCCCCGAGCTCGCGCCTGCCGAACCGCGCAGCGTGAGCACCAGCTCGGCGCGCGGCCCCTGCACCGGATCGGCAAGCAGCGCAGTGGGATCGCCCATCGGATGCCGGGAACCACCCACCGTCGCGTAGTGCACCAGGTCGCCGTCGACGATCCGCAGGATCTCGATCGGCTCCAACCCGAGGAAGGTCACCGACGCCGAATCGACGCCGGTGGCCGGTACACCGAAATGGTCGAGCACACCGGTGCGGACCGTCGACAACACCTCCATGCGTCAGATGGCCAGCCGGGCGAGCATGTCCCGCGCCTGTTCCGCCGACTTCGGGTCGCACAGCACGTCGTAGCGCCCGGCCACCAACTGCATGGTGGAGGCGAAGTCGCGCTGCCCCTTGGTCGCCGCGTACGGGATCGAGGTGGAGATGACGCCGAAGATGATGCCGCCGACCAGGCCGACCAGCAGCGGGCCGAGCGCGCCGCTGGTGGTGAACAGGCTCAGCAGCAGACCGAGGAACAGGCCCAGCCAGGCTCCGCTCACCACACCGCCGCCGATGACCTTGCCCCAGGTGAGTCGATAGAGGACCCGCTCGACCTGCATGAGGTCGACGCCGACGATGGTCACGTCCTGCACCGGGAACTCCCCGTCGGCCAGGAAGTCGACGGCCTTCTGCGCCTCGGCATAGGTGGGATAGGAGCCGACCGGCCAGCCGGACGGCGGCGTCGGCAGGGCCTGCCGTGCGCGATTCGAGTTCCCTAAGGGATTCGTCATGTCTCTATTCTGCTATTTCTACCGGTTTTCCGGGGGTGTGAAACGCGTGGTGCGCGTCATTGCGGCCGCGCGACCCTTTTCCGCGATCACCTGAGCCATTTTCGCGCTCGCCTCATCGATCATTTCGTCACCCAGCATGACCGCACCGCGGGCGCCGCCCGCGGCCGAGGTGTGGAAGGCGTACGCGTCCAGGATCAGCTCGGCCCGGTCGTAGTCGGACTGACGCGGGCTGAAGATCTCGTTGGCGGCCTCGATCTGGCCGGGGTGCAGCACCCACTTGCCGTCGAAGCCGAGCGCGGCGGTGCGCCCCGCGGCCCGGCGGAAGCCGTCCAGGTCCCGGATCTGTAGGTACGGGCCGTCGATCGCTTGCAGGCCGTGCGCGCGGGCGGTGAGCAGGATGGTCATCAGGATGTGGTGATAGGCGTCGCCGGTGTCGTAGCCCTCCGGCTGTTCGCCGACCACCAGGGTGCGCATGTTGATGCTGGCCATGAAGTCGGCCGGGCCGAACACCAGCGCCTGCACGCGCGGGCTGGCGGTGGCGATCTCGTCGATGTTGCGCAGTCCCAACGCGTTTTCGATCTGCGGCTCGATGCCGATTCGGCCGGCCTCGAGTCCGGTCGCCTTCTCCAACTGGGTGAGCAGCAGATCCAGCGCGCGCACCTGGCCCGCGTCGGTCACCTTCGGCAGCAGGATGGCGTCCAGCGCGGTGCCCGCGCCCTCGACGATGGTGATCACGTCGGTGTAGGTCCACTGGGTGGTCCAGTCGTTCACCCGGACCACTCGTAACTGGGATCCCCAGTCGGAGTCGTTGAGTGCCGCCACGATATTCGCGCGGGCCTCCGCTTTGGCCGGCGGCGCGACCGCGTCCTCCAGATCGAGAAACACCTCGTCGACGGGCAGGCCCTTGGCCTTCTCGATCATCTTTTTGTTGCTGCCCGGACAGGCGAGCACCGAACGACGCGGCTTCAAGATCACTCCCATCGATCGTGGCGTGGTACTTACACCCGGCCGCGAACCTCTAGCCTGGCAAGCATGGCAGCTACCAGGGTGTACGTCGCCAGGCTGGCCGGCCTGGTGGTGCTTGGACCGGACGGCGAGTCTATCGGCCGGGTCCGCGATGTTGTGGTGGCCATCCGGTACGACCGCCAGCAGCCCCGTATCCACGGCCTTGTCGTCGAATTACCCACCAGGCGGCGCATTTTCGTGCCGATCCTGCGGGTCACCGCGATCGAACCCGGCGTTGTGACATTGAACACCGGGACGGTCAGTTTGCGCCGGTTCCACCAGCGGCCCGGCGAGATGCTGGCGCTGGCGCAGATCGTGGATTCCTCGGTGCGCGTGGAGGATCCGGATCTGCCGGACCTGGCCGGCGTGGACGTCGTCGTGGTCGATCTCGGCATGGAACAGGCGCGCACCAGGGATTGGCGGGTGACCAGGGTCGCCGTGCGCGGGCACCGCCGGATCGGGCGCCGCCGCACCGTGCATGTGGTGGATTGGATCCTGGTCTCGGGGCTGACCCCGAAGGACATCGACCGGCCCGGGCAGGAAGTCACCCAGCTGCTCGAGCAATTCGAGGGCTTGCGCGCCGCGGACGTCGCGCACCTGCTGCGCGAGTTGCCGGAGAAGCGCAGGCTCGAGGTGGCGGTCGCGCTCGACGACGAGCGGCTCGCCGATGTGGTGCAGGAGCTGCCCGACGACGAGCAGGTCGACCTGCTCGGCCACCTCGAGGTGCGCCGCGCGGCCGACGTGCTCGAGGCGATGGATCCGGACGACGCCGCCGACCTGCTCGGCGAGCTGCCGGTCAACGAGGCCGAATCGCTGCTCGCGCTGATGGACCCGGAGGAATCCGAACCGGTCCGCAGGCTGCTCGAACATTCGCCGTACAGCGCGGGCGGCCTGATGACGCCGAAGCCGGTGATCCTCACCCCGTCCACCACGGTCGCCGAGGCGCTGGCCCGGGTGCGCAACCCCGATCTGACGCCGGCGCTGGCCTCGATGGTGTTCGTGGTCCGGCCGCCGACCTCGACGCCCACCGGGCGGTATCTCGGGTCGGTGCATATCCAGCGGCTGCTGCGCGAGCCGCCGGCCCACCTGGTCGGCGGCATCCTCGACGCGGGCCTGGCCCCGCTGCGCGCCGACGTCCCGCTGGCCGCGGTGACCCGCTACTTCGCCACCTACAACCTGGTCTGTGGACCGGTGGTCGACGAGGAGAACCACCTGCTCGGCGCGGTCAGCGTCGACGACGTGCTCGACCATTTGCTACCCGATGACTGGCGCGACCAGGAAGAGCTGCACGAAGGGATAGCTGGACATGAGTGACAAGGTCGGCGGCGCGCGACAGCGGCTGGAGACGCCGGTCGAGTCTCGGTTCCGCATCGATTGGGACGCGGACGCCCTCGCGCGCAGCAGCGAACGCGTCGCCCGCTTCCTCGGCACCGGTCGCTACCTGGCCATTCAGACGTTCGTCGTGATCGTTTGGATCGCGTTAAATGTCGGCGTCATCGCGTTGCGCTGGGATCCATATCCGTTCATTCTGTTGAATCTGGCGTTCTCCACCCAGGCCGCCTATGCCGCACCGTTGATCCTGCTCGCGCAGAACCGGCAGGACAACCGCGACCGGGTCTCGCTGGAGGAAGACCGGATGCGGGCCGCCCAGACCAAGGCGGACACCGAATTCCTCGCCCGCGAACTCGCAGCGTTGCGGATCGCGGTCGGCGAAGTCGCGACTCGCGACTATTTGCGCAGGGAATTGGAGGAGATGAAGGAGATACTCGATCGGATCGAGGGTGCCGGCCCAGCCAAGCCGCGACGCAAGAAGAGTTCCGGCCAAAAGCAGGCCCCAGCCCCGGTTTCACCGCCTGTTGCTGACGATTGACCGGAAATACCAAACAACTACCTGACTGGTGGGTAACCTGGACAGCGTTGTCCCGAGCGGCGCCCGGGAGGGGATGTCCCAGATAGCCGCTCACACGACGTAGAGGATTGGTGTGGCTGAATGCGTATATCTGCTCCGATAACCGTCTCGGCCCTGGTCGTAGCCGGTCTGGTCGCCTCAGGCTCAGCTTCCGATCCTTCCTCTCCCGCCGGCGCGCCCACGGCACCTGAGGCTTTGCTGGCCGCATCCACGAATCCCGCCGGATCGGCCGACAGCTCGGCCAAGTCCAGCGAGACCGGACTGTCTAAGACAGTTGGCTTGCTACCGGTGACCCAGGACTCGCCCCGCAAACTTCGGGCAATGACCCCGTCCGACGGCTCGGCGCCGTTTGCCGGCCGAGTGCCGTTGCAGGAGATCTCGCTGCCGCTGATCGGCGGCGCGCTCGGTATCCCGGAGGTCGTGCTCGCCGCGTATCGCAACGCCGAACTCGCGCTGGAGTCGTCGACGCCCGGCTGCGGGTTGTCCTGGAGTCTGCTGGCCGGCATCGGCCGCATCGAGTCCGGGCACGCGGGCGGCGGGCGCACCGACGCCGCGGGCACCACGGTCTCCCCCATCTACGGCCCCGCGCTGGACGGCACGCTGCCCGGCAACGAGGTGATCAAGGCGGCCAGCGGCGGTTACGTGCGCGCGGTCGGGCCGATGCAGTTCCTGCCCAGCACCTGGACCCACTACGCGGCCGACGGTAACGGCGACGGCGTCGCCGATCCGAACAATGTCTTCGACGCCGCGCTCGCCGCGGGCAAGTACCTCTGCTCGGGCGGGCTGAACCTGCGCGATCAGGCGCAGGAACTACAGGCCGTGCTGCGCTACAACAACTCGACGGCCTACGCGGCCAACGTGCTGAGCTGGGCCGCGGCCTACCGCACCGGCGGCGCGCCGACCCAGGTGACCATCTCCCCCGAGCTGATCCCGCCGGGCAGCAACACCGGCGCGCCCGCGCAGATCCCGGACATGACGGCGGTGACCTACACCAACAACACGCCGACCACGACGGCCCCCGCGGCGCCGCAGACCACCACGACGACGCCGACGCCGACCGAGGTGATGATCACCATCCCCGGCCTGCCGCCGATCCCGTGTGGCATCTTCTGCCCGCCGCCGCCGAAGCCGCTCAATCCCTGTGAGCCCGCGGTCATCCCGGCCCCCATGCCGCAGCCCGGCGAGCTCGCGGAGCCCGCCGCGGTGCCCGGCGCGCCCGCCCAGACCTTCGGCGCAGGCATGGCCCCGAAGGATCCCGCGGTGGCCGACGCGAAGGATCCGGCGCACCCGGATCAGCCGACCATCGCACCGGTCTGCACGCCGCCGGACCCCGCCCAGCAGCAGGCGCAGCCGCCGCAACCGCCCGCGCCCGGTCAGCAGGCCGTACAGACCCCGGAAGCGACCCCTGAGGCCCCGCCGACGGTCTCGGTCGAGCCGACCCCGTCCGCCGAGACCGCGCCGACCCAGCAGCCGGGCATCACGTTGCCGTTCGGCATCGTGATTCCGCTGCCGCCCGCCCCCCAGGGCTGACGCCACACTCGAAGTAGGTCACGAAGCAGTAACAAAAAGGTCTCGGGTGCGGTAGTCTCCTCTTCGTCAGATCACGAAGGGCTCACATCGAGCCGTTGGAGGGTCACCGCACAGTGGGGCGTCACCGAAAGCAACCAGCTGTCACCGTTAAACGCAGCTCGGTTATCGCATTGACCGGATTGGTTCCCGCTGGACTGATGGCATGTACTGCCGCGTCCAACGTGGGCCACGGGAACACCGCGAACGCGGTGGAACAGCATCTTCCGGCAGCCGATCAAGGCGAACTGGGCGCCAAGCCCGCAGCCCTGATGACAGATCCGGGCGCGACGACGGAATTCGTCGCCAACAAGATGGCCAAGCCGAGCGGACCGCCGGTGGTGAAAAGCGTTGCGCTGGCCGACAATCGGCAGCTCGCCGCGCTGCCCGCCGGGCCGATGGGCGTGCCCGGCATCGCGGTCGCGGCGTACGAGAACGCCGAGCGCATCCTCGCCGAGGAGAACCCCACCTGCCACATGCCGTGGTCGATGCTCGCCGGAATCGGCCGGGTCGAATCCACCCACGCGTACGGCAAGGCCGACGCCGACGGCAACCCGATCAACGCGGTCTACGGCCCGGTGCTCGACGGAAGCCTCTACGGCAACAACGTCGTTCGCGACACCGACGGCGGCGAGCTGGACGGCCTGGCCGGATACGACCGGGCGATCGGCCCGATGCAGTTCCTGCCGCAGACCTGGAAGCGCTACGCCGCCGACGGCAACGGCGACGGCATCGCCGACCCGCAGAACCTGTACGACGCGGCCCTGACCGCCGGAAAGTACCTGTGCGACGGCGGTTTGAACATGCGCGACCTCGCCCAGCAGTCCAAGGCGATCCTGCGCTACAACAACTCGATGGCCTACGTCGCGAACGTCATGGCCTGGGAAACCTCGTACAGCAGCGGCGTCGCACCACGGGCCGGGGACCTGCCCAGAATTTGACACGCCTAAAATTCCTGCCATGCCAGTAGTTACGGAATCGGATGTGCGGGGCGCGCTCGCGAAGGTCGACGATCCGGAGATCCGCAAGCCGATCACCGAACTGGGCATGGTGAAGAGCATCGCGATCGCCCCGGACAGCAACGTCCACATCGAGATCTACCTGACCACCGCGGGCTGCCCGCTGCGCACCGAGATCATCCAGCGGGTCACCAAGGCGGTCGCGGACGTGTCCGGCGTCGGCGCGGTCACCGTCGACCTCGACGTGATGAACGACGAGCAGCGCACCAACCTGCGCAAGCAGCTGCGCGGCGACTCGGCCGACCCGGTCATCCCGTTCGCCCAGCCCGGCTCGCTGACCCGGGTGTACGCGGTCGCGTCCGGCAAGGGCGGCGTCGGGAAGTCCAGCGTCACCGTCAATCTCGCCGCCGCCATGGCCGCGCGCGGGCTCTCGGTCGGCATCCTGGACGCCGACATCTACGGCCACTCGATCCCGCGCATGCTCGGCACCGACGCCCGGCCGACCCAGGTCGAGAAGATGATCATGCCGCCGCAGGCGCACGGCGTGAAGATGATCTCCATCGCGCAGTTCACCCAGGGCAATACGCCGGTGGTGTGGCGCGGCCCGATGCTGCACCGGGCGCTGCAACAGTTCCTCGCCGACGTGTTCTGGGGCGATCTGGACGTGCTGCTGCTCGACCTGCCGCCCGGCACCGGCGACATCGCCATCTCGATCGCCCAGCTGATCCCCGGCGCGGAGATCCTGGTCGTCACCACCCCGCAGATCGCCGCCGCCGAGGTGGCCGAGCGCGCGGGCGCCATCGCGTTGCAGACCCGGCAGCGGATCGCCGGCGTGGTGGAGAACATGTCCTGGCTCGACCTGCCCGACGGCAGCCGGATGGAGCTCTACGGCGCCGGCGGCGGACAGGTGGTCGCCGATCGCCTCACCCGCGCCGTCGGCGCCGACGTGCCGCTGCTCGGCCAGGTGCCGATCGAACAGGCCGTGCGCGAGGCGGGCGACGACGGCCTGCCGATCGTCCTGAGCGCACCCGAGTCCCCCGCGGGCAAGGCGTTGCTCGAGATCGCCGACAAGCTGGCCGTGCGTCGCCGCGGGCTGGCGGGCATGTCGTTGAACATCGACACGACGCGCCACGGGTAGCGAACTCGACGACCGATTTCCGCGCGGACGTTGTTCGCCCGGTGTCGGTGGGTGGCAATAAGCTCGGGGGCATGCTCACGTTGCTGCTGTACGTGCTGATCGTCGGTCTGGTCGCCGCGGTGCTGTTCCTGCTCGCCAGTGCGGTATTCGGCCGGGCCGAGGAGCTCGGGCCGCTGCCGGAGGGGACCACGGCGACCGTGCTGCCCGCCGAGGGGATCGCCGGCGCCGATGTCCGGGCGCTGCGGTTCCAGCAGGTGGTGCGCGGTTACAAGGCGTCCGAGGTGGACTGGACGTTGGCCCGGCTGGCCGCCAGGATCGACGAACTACAGCATCAGCTGGCCGAGGCGCAGGCCGCGCGCTGGCAGACCCCCGTCGCGCCGGACTCGAAATGAGCCCGGCCGCGCTGACCGTCGCCGAGGACGACGGCCGGATCCGCTGCGCCTGGCCGCTGGAGACCCAGTTGTACCGGGACTACCACGACTTCGAGTGGGGAAAGCCGGTGCACGGCGACGACGCGCTCTTCGAACGGCTCTGCCTCGAGGCCTTCCAGTCGGGCCTGTCCTGGATCACCATCCTGCGCAAGCGGCCCGCGTTCCGGAAGGCGTTTGCCGGGTTCTCGATCGACCGCGTCGCCGAGTTCGGCGACGCCGATCGGGCGCGCTTGCTCGCCGACCAGGGCATCGTGCGGAACCGGCTGAAAATCGACGCGGCGATCGGCAACGCCCGAGTTGCTCGCGAACTCGATATCGGACTGGACACGCTGCTCTGGTCGTTCGCGCCGGACCCGCGCCCGCGCCCGGAAACCGGTGCCGACGTACCCGCCAGCACACCCGAATCCGTAGCTCTGGCAAAAGAATTGAAGCGGCGCGGGTTCCGTTTCGTGGGGCCGACCACGGCCTACGCCATGATGCAGGCGACCGGGATGGTAGACGATCACCTGGCCGATTGCTGGGTCGGTAGTGACGTGTCCGACACAGTCCGACCGGTCACTTTTTGAACTCAGGTATCCGTCCACATCCGCGATAGGGAAGAATGGGACAGGTGTAGCTCGCCAAATGCCGGCGAGCTCGCTGGTTGGTGACAACTGGAGTTCCAAGAAAGTGCGCAGCATATCGCGCAGATCTGGAGGGAGCAGAGGATGGCGGCCATGAAGCCCCGTACCGGGGACGGTCCCCTCGAGGCAACCAAGGAAGGGCGTGGAATCGTCATGCGGGTTCCACTCGAGGGTGGCGGGCGTTTGGTCGTCGAACTCACGCCGGACGAGGCCGCGGCGCTCGGCGACGAACTGAAGAGTGTCACCAGCTGATACCTCGGCGCTGGCCGCTGTGGCCGGTCTGCTGGCTTGCCCGGAATGCGCGCTCGGACTCGAGCCGCATGATCGGGTACTGCGCTGTGGACACGGGCACAGTTTCGACATCGCCAAGCAGGGCTATGTCAGCCTGCTGACCGGCGCGTCGACCAAAATGACCGGTGACACCGCGGCCATGCTGGACGCGCGGGCCACCTTTCAAGGTGGGGGACATTTCGCACCGATCGCCACCGCGGTGGCAGCGGCGGTCGGGCCGGACGAGCATGCGTCCGGCACCGTACTGGAGGTGGGCGCGGGCACCGGCTATTACCTGGCCGGTGCGCTCGACGCCGCACCTTCGACTTCGGGCATCGCGCTGGACGTGGCCAAACCGGCCGCCAAGCGCTGTGCCCGCGCTCATCCACGGGCGGCCTCGGTCCTGGCCGACGCCTGGCGTGGGCTGCCCGTTCGCGACGGCACTCTGCGCGCCGTGCTCTCGGTGTTCGCGCCGCGCAATCCGGGCGAGGTCGCGCGCGTGCTCGCCGCCGACGGCCGATTCGTCGTCGCCACCCCCACCGAACGTCACCTGCGCGAATTGATCGGCCCGCTCGGCATGGTAACCGTCGACCCGGACAAGGATCGCCGGCTCGACGCGGCCATGTCCGGCCACTTCACCGCGGTCGATCGGGTGCTGGTCGAGTATCCGATGAAGCTCAGCCGGGCCGACGTGGCCAACGTCGTCGGCATGGGCCCCTCCGCCCACCACGCGACCACCGAGGACGCCCGCGTCGCGGCGCTCCCCGACATCAGCGAGGTCACCGCGTCGGTCTTGGTCTCCACCTACCGCCCGGCCTGACGCCGGATCTCAGGCTTTGCGAACCTGCTCGTAGACCCCGACGGTCTGCTCCGCGATCTTCGACCAATCGAATTCCGCGATCGCCCGCGCCCGCCCGGCCGCGCCGAACTCGGCGGCCAGCACCGGATCGCCGGCGACCTCGTTGATCGCCACGGCCAGCGCCCGCTCGTACTCCTCGGGCGCGGCCGGGTCGTAATGCACCAGACGGCCGGTCCCACCGTCGACGACCACCTCGGGGATGCCGCCGACATCCGAGGCGACCACCGCGGTCGAACACGCCATCGCCTCGAGATTCACGATCCCCAGCGGCTCGTACACCGACGGGCAGACGAACACCGTCGCCGCGGCCAGGATCTGCCGGATCTGCTCGGTCGGCAGCATCTCCCGCACCCAGAACACGTTGCCCCGGCTGCGCTGCAACTCCTCGACCGCGGCGGCCGTCTCGGCTTCCAGCTCCTTGGTGTCCGGCGCGCCCGCGCACAGCACCAGCTGGATGTCCGGATCGAACTCGCGGGCCGCGGCGAGCAGATGCCCGACGCCCTTCTGCCGGGTGATCCGCCCGACGAACGCCACCATCGGCCGGTCCGTACGCACCCCGAGCACGGCCAGCACCGGCCGCGCGCCCGCCGCCACCGGTCCCGGGTACCAGACGCCCGCGTCGATGCCGTTGTGCACCACGTGCACCCGGTCCGGGTCGACCGCGGGATAGGCGTCGAGCACGTCGTGGCGCATGCCCTCGCTCACCGCGATGATCGCGTCCGCGTGCTCGACCGCGTTGCGTTCCGACCACGAGGAGAGCCGATACCCGCCGCCGAGCTGTTCGGCCTTCCACGGCCGGCGTGGCTCCAGCGAATGCGCGGTGAGTACGTGCGGGATGCCGTAGAGCGTGGCGGCGAGGTGCCCGGCCAGGCCGGTGTACCAGGTATGGGAGTGCACCACGTCGACCTGTCCGGCGGCGTCGGCCATGCGCAGCTGCGCGGACATCATCTGCAACGCGGCATTGGCGGCGTAGAGCTGCGGATCGGGTTGGTGCACTACGGCATCGGAACGCGCGACCCCCATGCAATGCACGGTGACCTCGCACAGTCGCCGCAGCTGCGCGGTCAATTGCGTCACATGTACCCCGGCCCCGCCGTATACCTCGGGTGGGTACTCACGGGTCAGCATTGCGACCCGAAGCCGGTCGTGCGCGCCGGAATCCGCCGTCGCGCGGCCGGTGTCCGTGCCGAAACTCACCAGGTTCAAAGTAGACGTTCACCTCCGCTGGGGCCACTCGCGCGCCGGTTACCCGGTAGTTTGACAGGTGTGAGGAGCCAGCCGCACGTACTCGGGATCGTGCTCGCCGGTGGCGAGGGCAAGCGACTCTTTCCACTCACGGCGGATCGTGCCAAACCAGCGGTGCCTTTCGGCGGCGCGTATCGACTGATCGATTTCGTACTCAGCAACCTGGTCAACGCGGGTTTCCTGCGCTTGTGCGTGCTCACGCAGTACAAGTCGCACTCGCTGGACCGGCATATCTCGCAGACCTGGCGGCTGTCCGGTTTCGGGGGCGAATACATCACCCCGGTGCCCGCGCAGCAACGCCTCGGGCCGCGCTGGTACACCGGCAGCGCCGACGCGATCATGCAGTCGCTGAACCTGATCTACGACGAAGACCCCGACTACATCGTGGTTTTCGGCGCCGATCACGTGTACCGGATGGATCCGGAACAGATGGTCAACCACCACATCGAATCCGGCGCGGGCGTCACCGTCGCCGGGATCCGGGTGCCGCGCAGCGAGGCCAGCGCGTTCGGTTGCATCGACTCCGACGAGTCCGGCCTGATCACCCAGTTCCTGGAGAAGCCCGCGCACCCGCCCGGCACGCCCGATGATCCCAATGTCACTTTTGCGTCAATGGGCAACTACGTCTTCACCACCAAGGTGCTGGTGGATTCGATCAAGGCGGACGCGGACAACTCCGACTCCGATCACGACATGGGCGGCGACATCATCCCGTCGCTGGTGGCCGCGGGGCAGGCCGGCGTCTACGACTTCGCCGACAACGAGGTGCCCGGCGCGACCGAACGCGACCGCGGCTACTGGCGTGACGTCGGCACCATCGACGCCTTCTACGACGCGCACATGGACCTGGTCTCGGTGCACCCGGTGTTCAACCTCTACAACCGGCACTGGCCGATTCGCGGGGCCGCGGAGAACCTGCCGCCGGCCAAGTTCGCCCAGGGCGGGCTGGCGCAGGAGTCCATCGTCGGCGCGGGCAGCATCCTGTCGGCGGCCACGGTCCGCAATTCGGTGCTCAGCTCGAATGTGGTGATCGACGACGGCGCGACCGTCGAGGGCAGCGTGCTGATGCCGGGCGTGCGGATCGGCCGGGGCGCGGTGGTGCGCCGGGCCATTCTGGACAAGAACGTGGTGGTCGGCGAGGGCGAGATCATCGGCGTCGACCTGGAGCGCGATCGCGAGCGATTCGCCATCAGCAATGGCGGTGTGGTCACCGTGGGCAAGGGTGTCTGGGTGTAGCGAAACATTGGACAGCAAGGGCATTCGGGCCTCAAGATTGGTCCTATGATCAGGCGCGCGCAGTCCGATCCCGCGCTGGAACAGGTCCGCGCACTGGCCGCGTCGCTCGAGATTCCGCGGCCGTGGCAGCTGGAGACGTTCGTCGATCATGTCGCGACGCGGCTCGGCAAGCCGATCCTGCTGCTGCCCCAGCCCGAGCTGACCGCGAAGGGATTTCCCTGCGGGGTGGTCATCGAACGCCCGGACAGCTTCGCCGTCGCCTATGACGCGGCGAGCTCCGGCTATCACACCGACCACATCGTGCTGCACGAGCTCGCGCACCTGCTGCTCGATCACGCGGGCTATGTCTCCCCGTCCGCGCACCTGCGCACGCTGCGCCAGCTGTTCACCGAGATCGACACCGAGATCGTGCTGCGCGTGCTGGCCCGCACCGACTACGACGACGTCCTGGAAAGCCAGGCGGAGCTGTTCGCCTCGCTGGTGATGTCCGAAACCGACGCGCCCCGTTCGGGTTCCGTGCTCGGCCGCGCGATCTTCCACCACTAGTGACCCGGGGGGATCCGCAGTGATGCTGCCGACCGCCGTGACCTTGCCGATCACGGTGGCCGCCTGGCTGCTGCTGATCGTCCGGCTGCTCTGGTTCCGCACCACGCTCATCGAGCGGCGGTTGAACATGCTGATCGCGCTGGTGACCGAGATTCTCACCACGCACGAGCCGACGCTGCGCGATCAGCTCAGCGCGCTCACCGGCGGACGACTGAGCCCGGGATTGATCTATCAGCTCGGGGCCATCGGATTCGTGTTCACCACCGCGACCAGCCTGCTGCTCGCGGGCGTGATGCTCGGCCGTTCGCCGTCGGCGGTCGCCGTCTACGGCCTGGCCGGCGTGTCCTGCGCGGTGGCGCTGCTCTGTAGCGGTCCGGCGCAGGGGCCGAGCCCGGAAACCATGTACACGCAACCGGGCTGGGGACAGTTCGGCTTCTGGCTGGCGCTGGCGCCGATGTCCTACTGGATGGTCTTCTACTTCGGCCGGGTGTGCCTGGCCGAGATGCGCGAGCAGAACGATCGCCGCGAGCGGACCCTGCACGCCATGGTGCTGGCGACCGGCGGCACCGTCTTCATGATGTTCAGCCTGACCCTGATCAGCACGGGGCTGCGGTCGTTCGGGCACGAAAGTTGGCTGACCCGAGCGCAAGTCGTCATCGACAACAACGCCATCTTCGTCCAGGGGCTGCCGTTCCTCGGCATCGGCGCGGTGCCCGTGCTCGCCCGGCTGATCAACGCGACCGAACTCGATGCCTGGTCGCGGCGCCGGAAGCGGTTGCTGCCGTTGTGGTTCGACCTCACTGCGGCCTGTCCGGAGATCGTCCATCGCACCTCGAACCCGGACGCCGCGCACCGTAACCGATATGCCCTGCACCGCACCGTCATCGAGATCCGGGACAGCGTGCTCATCCTGGCCCGGCACGCCACGCCCACCCCGGCGGACCTGCACGCGGAGATCGCCGCGGCCGGCTCGGACCGCGAAGCGCTGGACCTCGCGGTGCGCCTGGTGCGCGCCTGCGCCGCCAAGACCCGCGGCGATTCGCCGGCCGGCACCGGTTCGTTGCGGCACTGTGCCGGGGACAATCTGGCGGAGGAGGCCGCGGAGCTGGCCGCCATCGCCGCGCAGTGGTCGCGGGCGCGCGCCCTGGTGGACGCCGCGGCGATCAGAGCTGCGGCGCGGGCGTAGCGGGGCAGAACGGCGCGCAGGGGCCGGGCGTGCGCGGCACCGTGGATTTCGACGGTTGACCGAAGTCGGCCGTGCTGACCAGGTAGACCACCAGGACGGCGGCGACCAGGACCAGGGCAAACGCGACCATCGCCCCACCCCAGTGAATCTGCGGGCGGCCGTTCTCGTCGTTGTTGCTGTTGTTCAGGATGTAGTAGAGCACTCAGCTCGCACCTCTTCCGCATGCCCCACCGCGAGGCATCACCGCTCTGGTATCGGATGTGCTCTGAGCAGCATGCGCCTCGAATCGCCGCGATGTTGCTGTTTGGTCCACCCGGCGGAACAGCGCTGGCGACCGGCCCACCCCTCCCGGGTCGGTCACCAGCGATCCGGCCGGCCTTCGTGCGCGTCCGTCATCGGCCTCCCCGCCGCGGACGCGACCTGTCGAAGGCGAACCGGTCATCGTACATCCGTTGCGGGACTTCGTATTCCGTGACCTGTCCCTCACCGGGGCGAGCTACTGACCAGGTACCGGCGGGGCGGTGCAGAACGGTTCGCACGATCCGTGCGTCGGCGTGACTTTCGCTGGGCCGGTATCGAAATCGGCGTTACTCACCGCCACCATCGCGATCACCGCGGCGAGAATGATCACCGCGAAGCAGATCAGCGCGGGCCGCAGCCAACTCGATCGAGTTTCGAAGATGGTGTGGCCGATGTGGCCGATTTCGAACAGTTCGTGCCCACGCATTGCGGTACCTCCGCCAGCGGAATACCCGGCGCGAGCACAAGAAACCGCGATGTCGGTACGGATTCGGCGCGGGCTATCCGCGCGAGGCGCAGAGCAATCCGTCGCCGACCGGAATCAGCACGCTGGTGAGTTCCGGGTCCTCGGCGATCGCGCGAGTGGCCGCCCGCACCGCCTGGGTGGCCGGATCCCGTTGTGCCGCATCGGGTACCCGCCCGCCGAGCAGCGCGTTGTGCAGCAGGATCGCGCCACCGGCGCGCAGCAGCCGCACCGCCTGGGTGACGTACTGCGGGTGCTCGAGCGGCGCGGCATCGATGAACACCAGGTCGTAGGCGCCGTCCGCGAGCCGGGGTAAGACGTCGAGCGCGCGGCCGTTGATCAGCCGGGTGCGCGCGGGCGGAATCTCGGCGGCGCGGAACGCCTCCTTGGCCGCGCGCTGATGCTCCGGCTCGGAGTCGATGGTGGTCAGCGTGCCGTCCTCGCGCATGCCGTCGAGCAGCCACAATCCGCTGATCCCCGCGCCGGTCCCCACCTCGACCACGGCCTTGGCGTCCAGCAATTGCGCGTACATGCTCAGCAGCGCCCCCACCGAGGGTGGCACCGGCACCGCACCGAGTTCGGTGGACCGTTCACGCGCGCTGATGAGGATCTCGTCTTCCACGACGGATTCCTCCACGTAGGCGAGATTTCGCTCCAAATTCGATGCCACGCCTATGAGGTTAATGCTGGGCGCCTGGTATGGGCGTTCCGAACTACTCGCGCCGCCGAGCAATCTCCGCGCAGATTTTCTCAGGTGTCCCTCAGCATCTCCATATCCAGGCCATATCCGGACAGGAAAGAGTATGGGCAACGCAAGACCAACAGACCGGCTCGACACGGGACGCGGGAACAACGACAGACACGTTGTCGGTTGTATCCGAACGTAACGGTTTGCGGCCCGAAAGAGATTTCGGATCGGAGCCAAGTTCCGAGTTTACGGTCCCTAGTAGGAGGTAGCCCCATCCACATGGTCGATGCGGCGCGTGAGCACGCAACCTTGCCAGAGCAGATTCTGCCGATCGAGTCCGACACCGCTGAAGAGGCCGTCGACCTGACCGGTACCGCTGCCTTCGATGCCACCGGTGACCGGGCGGCCATGCCGTCCTGGGACGACCTGGTCCGCGAACACGCCGACCGTGTCTACCGTCTTGCCTACCGTCTGTCCGGCGACGCTCAGGACGCCGAGGATCTCACTCAGGACACCTTCATCCGGGTGTTCCGCTCGCTGTCCAGCTACCAGCCGGGCACCTTCGAGGGCTGGTTGCACCGCATCACCACGAACCTGTTCCTGGACATGGTCCGGCGCCGCAACCGCATCCGGATGGAGGCGCTGCCCGAGGACTACGACCGGGTCCCGTCCGAGGGTCCCGACCCGGAGCAGGCCTATCACGACGCCCGCCTCGACCCGGATCTGCAGCGCGCGCTCGATTCGCTCGCGCCGGAATTCCGCGCCGCGGTCGTGCTGTGTGACATCGAAGGACTCTCCTACGAGGAAATCGGCGCTACGCTCGGCGTGAAACTCGGCACCGTGCGCAGCCGGATTCATCGCGGGCGACAGGCACTGCGCGACTACCTTGCGCATAATGGAAGTGAGCAGCGGTTCGCCGCTGATGCAGCAAGTATCGGGTGAGCTGGACGAAAGCCGGCATCACCCCACGGTTCGGATGATGTCGGTTGGAAGGGTGAGCACCGAATGAGTGGCGACTCCAGCACGCCCGGTCGTCGTCCGCCTCGTTTTCGTCCCACCGAGCATCTGGCCAGCGAGGCGATCGCGGCCTATGTGGACGGCGAGTTGCGGATGAACGCCTATCTGCGTGCCGCCCAACATCTTTCTCTGTGCCCGGAATGCGCGGCCGAGGTCGACGCACAGCAGCAGGCGCGTATCGCGCTGCGCCAGTCGGGCCCGATCTCGATTCCGCACGGGCTGCACGACAGCCTGACCCGAATTCCGCTCGCCGATCTTCCCGGCGGCGCGTCGAGCCAAACGTCGGGCACCAACGGGACTCCGCGCAACGAGGCAGTTTTCGGCTTTCTCACCGATTCGTTTGCCGCGACTCGGTGGACAACGTGGTGGCGCAAGTAGAGTTTCCCCCGTGACTGAGCGGAGCGAAGGAACCAAAGGCACAGCACGCCTCGGCGCGGCGGAGCCGAGCGCTAGCGAGGCGGAGGCGTGACGACGGAATCGACGAATACCGGATCGGCCGACACCCCGGATAGCGTCCAGGGCAGGCCCACGGATTCGGCGGCCGACAGGGGAACCCTGAGGCCGCCGGACGCGCCCGTGCTGGGCCCCCGGCCGGTATACCGACCCCATGTCGACAACCACACGGCGGGTGCATTCCGCAGGCCTGCGGGCCAGCGCGGGTCGTTCGCCGAGCCGCTGCCGCGTGGCGCGCAGGCGGTGTCGGGCCAGGACGTGCAGAACCGTCCGCCGGACGCTGTGCTCGCCGAGGCTTTCGGTCGCCCCGACGGTTCCACCGAACTGCTGCAACGCGATCCCGACGCGGCCAACGGGGCCGCACCGGTCGCAGGCCCGGTCGATCCGTGGCGCGATCCGGACTCCGCCGCCCGCCTCGGCGCCCCCGCGGTGCCGACCCCGAAGCCCCAGCCGCTGCCGCAGGCGCAACGCCTCAGCGCGCGCGAGGTCCTCTTCGGCTCCAGGGTCGCGCCCAAGGCCCTTGCCCTGCTCGCCTTGGTCGCACTCGCCGTCGGCGTGCTCGGCGGACTGGTCGGCAGGCTGACCGCCGAACAGGCCTCCGTCCTCACTTCGCGCAAAGTGACCCTCGAGCAGAGCTCCGACACCAGCCAGCCGCACAGCCAGATCGCCAAGGTCGCCAACGCCGTGCTGCCCGCCGTCGTCTCCATCCGGGTCACCGTCGGCGACAACGGCGCGACCGGCTCCGGCGTGGTGATCGACGGCCTGGGCTACATCGCGACGAACAACCACGTGGTCTCGATGGCCGCCCAGGACAAGACCAACCGGGCCGTCATCCAGGTCCAGTTCTCCGACGGCTCCCGGGTGCCCGCCCGCATCGTCGGCCGCGATCCGAAGTCCGACCTGGCCGTGCTCAAGGTCGATGTGAAGAACCTCACCGTGGCCAAGCTCGGCAAGTCCGGCGACGTCCAGGTCGGCGACGAGGTCCTCGCCATCGGCTCCCCACTCGGCCTGAGCAAGACCGTCACCTCCGGCATCGTCAGCGCCCAGCACCGCCCGGTGAAACTCCAGGGCGAGGGCAGCGACACGAACGCGGTGATCGACGCGGTCCAGACCGACGCCTCGATCAACCCCGGCAACTCCGGTGGCGCGCTGGTGGACATGGAAGGCCGGGTCATCGGCATCAACACCGCCATCCGCAGCGAGACCGGCGGCTCGGTCGGCCTCGGCTTCGCCATCCCGGTCGACCGGGTTACGCAGGTCGCGCAGATCCTGATCAAGGACGGATCCATCCATCACCCGACCATGGGCCTCAGCCTCCGCAGCAAGGTGGTGGCGAACGAGCAGATGAGCGGCGCGGAGGTGGCCGACGTGGTGGCGGGCGGTCCGGCGGCCAAGGCCGGCATCGTGGAGAAGGACGTCATCGTCAAGGTCGGCGAGCGCGAGGTGACCGGTCCGGAGGAGCTCACGGTCGCGGTGCAGTCCCGCGCTATCGGCGAAACGGTGAACGTGGTGTTGATCCGGGACGGCAGGCAGGTGGACGTTTCGGTCACGCTGGAATCCGACTGACGACAGCCGCGGTTCCCCAAACCACTCGGTGCGAGATCGCCGCACCCAACCGGTAGCCTGATTAGGTGTTCAGCAATATCGGCTGGAGCGAGATGATGATCTTGCTCGTCGCCGCCCTCGTGATCCTCGGACCGGAGCGACTGCCCGGCGCGGTTCGCTGGACCACGCGCAGCCTGCGGCAGGTGCGCGACTACGCCAGTGGCGCGACCTCGCAGCTGCGCGACGAGCTCGGCCCCGAGTTCGAGGACCTGCGCAAGCCGCTGGCCGACCTGAACGAACTGCGCGGCATGACGCCGCGCGGCATGGTCACCAAACACCTTCTGAACGGCGACGATTCGATCTTCCGCAACATGGAGGACGCACTGCCGGACAAGAAGGACTTCCTCGGCGCCAACAGCGGCATGCCGGACTATCCGATGCCGAAGCTGGAAAAACCGTTGGAGCGCAACGAACGTCCCCCCATCGACACCGACGCCACCTGACCTGGCGTCACTGCGTCACGAGAAGGGTGCAGTGTCAAGAGTTCTAGACACTTTGGCCTGTCCAGCTGTCTAGACTTCCCACATGTCGGCCGATGACGTGGCGCGCGTTTTCGCAATCGAAGACAAGGTCGAGCGACTCAAAGCGGCCACCGATGGTGTGGCTGCGGCCCAGCAGACCATCAATGAGCTAACCAGGATCCGTCGTGCGGTCATCCGGGAGCTACACGCCGAAGGCTGGACCTTCGCCAGAATCGGTGCGGCAGCCGGACTTTCCCGTGCCCGCATCCATCAGGTGAGCACCCAGGGGCCGGCGCCGGAGGGCCTGTTCTTCGGGCACGGGACGCTCACGGTGCTGGTGCCGGAGGTTCGCGCGGGCCGGGTGATCGGCGCCCCGGATCCCGCGGCGGCGCACCGGCTAGTCGAGCTGCTCCGCGAGCTCGGCTTCACCGCTTCGGTCGAGCACTTCCTCCCCGGGCGACCGGTGGACCTGAACCGGGACGGCCTGATCGTGCTCGGCGGGCCGGAGCTCTCGCCGAGCGTGCGGCAGCTGATCGCCGCCGACCCGCGGCTACGGCGCGCGGTGGCCAGGGCCGGCGACGCCCGGCGGGGCATCGAGGATCGCGCCGCGCGCCGGGTCTATCGCCCCGGCGGCCCCGATCCGCACGACATCGCCTACCTGGCCCGGCTACCCCGTCCGGACGGGCGCGGCTCGGTGCTGATGATCGACGGCATGCACCCGCCGGGCTCGCTGGGTGCCATCCGGTTGCTCGCCACCCGATTGGCCACCCTGCACGAACGTGCGGGCACCCACCTGTTCTCCGTGCTGGTGGCCTGCCGGTTCGATCGGGCGACCGGTGAACCCCTGGAAGCCGAGCTGCTCACGCCGGTCTATCGGCACGACCCCGAAAACCGTTTGCCCGCACCGGGTATCCGTCGCTGAAAACGCCGGCCGCCGGTCCCATAGCCGACGGCTGTCGATGATCATCGTGACCTAATTGTGTCGCGGGTCACTCACCTCTTCCGCTCGGGAAATCTTGATGCAATGCTTGAATAGCTAGAAGGTAACTATGCGTGATAGGTGAGCTCGATGAGTGTTGAACTTTCGACGGCGGCCAGTTCCGCACCCACGATCCGGACGGTGCGGCCGAAGCCGACGCAGTCCGGCGCTGTCGATGCGGCCGACCCGATCATCACCACCCACCGGGTCACCTACAGCGACCGGCTCAAGCTGTTCATCGGCGCGGGCGAGACCATCGACAACTTCCTGCGCCCGCTGCGCAGGCTGGACGGTCACCACCGCTTTTCGGTGCAGCTGTCCCGGCTGCCCGCGCCCATGCGATCCGCCGACATCAGCCCGGCGATCAGCTCCGCGCCCGGGCAGAACTATCTCCAGTGCACCGGCTCGGCCGACGCGCTGGTGCTCGAGCTGCGCACCGTCCTCGACGGCGTGGCGCACCGTTGCATCGTCGGCCGGGGCACCGGTCACGACGGCGAACCCGGCATCTGCGTACAGGTTCCGGAGAGCATGCCCGCGCCGTGGATCTATCCGGACGAGGTATTCACGGCCGAAGACGCGGCCGAGATCTTCGCCGTCTACTTCCGCACCGGCACGGTCCCACCCGGCCTCGCACTCCGCGAGACGACCGATTGATGCGTGACCAGAGGAGGCAGTGATGAATCTGCTCGTCACAGTCGGCGGCGCCGTCCTGGCGCTCGGCCTGCTCATCCTGGTCGTCACCGTGCTGAGACGGCCGACCAAGTCGCCCGGACGGCTGACCGTCGCCGCCTTACAGGCGCGACTCGCCGAAGAGGGAACCGCGGTGCCGGACGAGACCGAAGAGCGCCTCGCCGACCACGTCTCGGCAGGCTCGAATCAGCCGCACACCTCCTGATTTCCCGCACACGTCGGCGCCCGCGATTCGGTATGCGAGAAATCAGTGGGTGTGCGGTGCGTCGCTGCTGCGCGGCCGAATAGCTTTCGGATAGCTAGGCTGGGCAGGAGCCGGTGTACTCCGGTGTGCTCGCTCGAGAGAGGAACCGTGCTGATGCGCGCAATGCTCGAGCAACTGATAACGCTGGCGGGACTGGGGCCGGTGGCCTTGGCGCGGGTGGTGGATACCACCGGGCCGGGACCGCGTGAGCCGGGTGCCGCGATGATCGTGACCGACTCCGGCGAGGTGTTCGGGTCGCTGTCGGGTGGATGTGTGGAGGCCGCGGTCGTCGAGTCGGCGCGCCAGGTGCTGGCCACCGGTCACGCGGTGACCGATCGATTCGGTTATGCCGATGGTGACGGCATCGCGGTGGGGTTGACCTGCGGCGGGGAGATCGAGGTCTTCGTCGAACGGCTGGGGCCGGATCGGGTTCGGGTGCTGTCGGCGCTGCGGGAGCGGATTGCGAGCGGGTTGCCCGTCGCGCTGGCGACCAGGCTGGACACCACCGCGGAGTGGAAGCTGCTGCGGCCCGATTCGAAAGAGACGTGGCACGACGTCGATCGCGACGCGCTCGCGCTGCTCGCCGCCGGGCGCAGCGGCGTGGTCGGCGCCGACGAATGCGAGGTCGACGCCTCCCCGCGGCCGCGGGTCTTCGTGCAGGTCTTCGGCGCGCCCGCGCGAATGATCCTGGCCGGCGCCAACGATTTCGTGCGCGCGCTGAGCCGTACCGGGCGGCAACTCGGCTACCGGGTGACCGTCGTCGATGCCCGCGAAACCTTCGCCACCTCGGCGCGATTCCCGTCCGCGCACGAGGTCGTGGTGGATTGGCCGCACCGGTATCTGCGCACGGAGCACGAGGCGGGGCGCATCGACGGGCGCACCGTGGTCTGCGTGCTCACGCACGACACCAAGTTCGATGTGCCGACGATCGCCGCGGCCCTGGACATCGACGAGATCGCCTTCGTCGGCGCCCTCGGTTCCCGTCGCACCCACGCCGAGCGCACCGAACGCCTACGGGCCGCCGGCGTCACCGAGAGCAAACTGGCACGCCTGAAAAGCCCCCTCGGCCTCGACCTCAACGCCCGCACCCCGGACGAGACGGCGATCTCCATCGCCGCCCAAATCCTCGCCGATCGCGGCAACGCCTCGGCCCGCCCCCTCGACCGCATCAACGGGCCGATACACCGCTGAGCCGCACCATCTCTGATTTCCCGCACCGGAAATCGCAGGCGAATCTCGGTGCGGGAAATCAAGAGTGGTGCGGGAAGTTCAGAGCAGGTGTTCGATGCGCAGCGGGAGGTCGCGGAAGCGGTGGCCGGTGGCGTGGTGGACGGCGTTGACGATGGCGGCGGCGGCGCCGATCATGCCCAGTTCGCCAATTCCTTTGACACCCAACGGGTTCACCACGGTGTCGTCGACCGCGACGAAGGAGATGTCGACCTCGGGAGCGTCGGCGTTGACCGGCAGCAGATACTCCAGCAGTGATGCGTTGGCCCAGCGACCATCACGGAGGTCGGGCAGCGAACCCTCCATAAGCGCTTGGGACAGACCCCAATTCATGCCGCCGAGCACCTGACTGCGGGCCAGCTTGACATTGAGCACCCGGCCGGGCGCGAACGCACCGACCATGCGGCGCACGCGAATCAACCCCAGCTCCGGATCGACCGCGACCTCCGCGAATTGGGCACCGAAGCTCATCTTCCCGTACGGCGCGGCGGGCGAGGCCGGCCGCCAGCTGCCGGTCGTCTCGATATCCGAAAGCTGGTTGCGCTCCAGCACATCCGCGTAGGCGTCGGTGACCGACGGATCATCGACCAGCCGCAGCACGCCCTCGACGCCTTCGATCTCGTCGGGCGTGCGGCCGCGCAACGGTGAATCGATATCGGCGACCGCGATCTCGATGAGCTGGGCCAGCAGCTGCGTGCACGTGGTGTGCACCGCGGAACTGACCGCGCTCGCGCCGATCGAGCCGACGGTGGCCGCGATGTTCGGATAGTCGGTGTTGCCGATCTCGAAGCGGATGCGGTCGAACGGCATTCCCATGGCATCGCACGCGACCTGCGACATCGCGGTCGCGACACCGGTGCCGAACTCCTGTGTGCCGGTCTGGACCACGAGCGAGCCGTCCGACCGCAGCCGGGCATGGGCTCGCTGCGGCTGCCCCGGCTCGTACACCGGGTAGCCGGCCGTGCCGACGCCCCAGCCGAGCAGCCAGTTGCCGTCGGTGTGCGATCCGGGGGTCTGGATCCGGCCGTCCCAGCCGAACCGCTCGGCCGCCAGCCGGAGGCATTCGACGTAACCGTCGGAGCTCCACGGGTTTCCGCTCTCCGGGTCGACCGCGGCGTGATTGCGCAACCGCAGGTCCACCGGATCCGCGCCGAGCTGTTCGGCCAGCTCATCGATGGCGCATTCCAGCGCGACCATGCCGGACGCCTCACCCGGCCCGCGCATGAAGGTCGGCGTCATCGTGTTGCCCTTGATCAGCCGATACTGCCCCTCCCAGTGCGGAATTCCGTATGCCTTGCCGGGCACCTCCAGCGACGGCTCCGCCCAGTCGTCGAAATGCGAAGTGACGGAGAGCTTGTGGTGCCGCAGCCCGGTGAACCGGCCGTCGGCGTCGCTGACCAGGGCGACCCGCTGTTCCTGCTCTTCGCGTAATCCGGTGCCGTAGAACATCTGCTCGCGATTCAGGATGACCCGCAGCGGCCGGCCCAGCTCCCGCGCGATCAGCGGGGCGAGCGTAACGTGCGGCCACATCATGGCTTTCGCGCCGAACCCGCCGCCGACATAGTCGGCGACCACCCGCACCTTGCTCGGCGAGATGCCCAGGTGCGCCGCGATGGTCAGCTGGCTGGCCACGATGCCCTGGGTGGCGTCGTAGACGGTGACCGAATCGCCGTTCCACATCGCGGCGGTGACCGAGCATTCGATCGGATTGTGGTGATTTGCGGCGAACCGGAACGTCGCGTCGACGGTGTGCGCGGCGGCCGCACTCGCGCCGGCGAAGTCGCCGCGCGACTGGGCGGCGGGGATCTGACCGGCGAAGATGCTGTCCGGCAGGTACTGCTCGTCGCGCCCGTCGTCCAGGCGCACCAGCGCGGGCTGCGCGTCGTAGGTGGCCTCGACCAGGCGGGCGGCCTCCTGCGCGACCTCGAAGGTATCCGCGACGACCACCGCGATCGGCTGACCGAAATAGTGAATCGTGGTGTCCTGCATGGGAAAGAAGGTCTGCCCGGGTGCGGGCTGGCCGAACAGCGACGGCAGCAGCGGCACCGAGGGGACCCGTGGCAGGTTCTCGTGGGTGAGCACGGCGACCGCACCGGCCCGCAGCGCGCGAGTGACGTCGATGGAGGTCAGGGTGCCGTTACCGATCTCGGCGCCGACGATCACGCCGTATGCGGCGTTCGGCATCGGGATCTCAGCGGTGTAGCGGGCGGCGCCGGTGACCTTGGCGTGCCCGTCGATCCGGTCGAGGCCCTGGCCGATCAGCTTGGGGACCGCGGGTGCGCTCATTTCCGGCCTCCCTGCTGCTCGGTCACGATCTCCAGGGTGCGCACCATGGTGCGTTGTGCCAGTTCGATTTTGAACCGATTCATCGCATGGCTGCCGTCGGCGGCGGCAAGCTCGGTAGCAGCGGCTGCCGCGAAGTTCTCCTTGGTCGCGGGCTTGCCGACCAGCAGCGCCTCGGCCATCCTGGCCCGCCACGGCTTGGTCGCCACCCCGCCGAGGCCGATGCGGACATCGCGCACCTGCCCGTCCACCAGATCCAGCGCCACCGCCGCGGAAGCCGCTGCGAACTCATAGGATTCGCGATCGCGCACCTTCAGATAGTGCGAGTTCGCCGCGAACGGCAACGGCGGCACATCGATTCGGACGATCAGCTCGTCGGCGGTGATCGGATGTTCGAGATGCGGTGTGTCACCGGGCAACAGGAAGAAATCGTCGAAGGCGATGGCGCGCGTGCCGCGCGGTCCCTGCACCTGCACCACGGCATCGAGCGCGGTCAGCGGAATGGCCATATCGGACGGGTGCATGGCGAAACAGTGCTCGCTGGTGCCCAATACGGCGTTCCCGCGGTGCAGCCCCTCGTGCGCACCACACCCGCTGCCCGGCGCACGCTTGTTGCAATCGAACGCGATGTCGCGGAACTGCGGGCAACGCACCCGCTGCATCAGGTTGCCGCCCATCGACGCCATGTTGCGGATCTGCGCGGACGCGCCCTTCCACAGGGCGATGGACAGGAACGGAAAGCGCTCCACCACACCGGGATCGGCGGCCACCTCGCTCATCCGGACCATCGCGCCGATGCGCAGGCCGCCGTCCGGCCGGTGCTCGAGCTCGGTGAGCGGCAGCCGATTGATGTCGACCACGTTGTCCGGCTCCATCGCCCCGATCCGCAGCATGTCCACCAAAGTGGTGCCGCCCGCGAGGAATACGGTGTTCGGGCGAGCGGCCACCGCGGCGAGCGCCTGGTCCACCGTCTCGGCGCGGGCAAACGCGATGGGCTTCATCGGTTCTCCCCCATCTCGTCGCGCGCGCTCTTTATCGCGTCCCGGATGTTCTGGTAGGCGGCGCATCGGCAGATATTGCCGCTCATCCATTCGGCGATCTCCGCGTCGTCGCCGGTGTGGCCCTCTTCGATGCATTTGATCGCCGACATGATCTGTCCCGGTGTGCAATACCCGCACTGGAAGCCGTCGCAGCTGATGAACGCGCGCTGCACCGGGTGCAGCTCCTCCCCCTCCGCGACCCCCTCGATGGTGGTGATCTCGCGCCCCTCCACGCTCAATGCCAAGGTAAGGCAGGACAATTCGCGCTTACCGTCGACCCAGACCGTGCACGCGCCGCAGGCCCCCTGGTCGCACCCCTTCTTGGTGCCGGTGAGTCGCAGGTACTCGCGGAGGGCGTCGAGCAGGCTGACCCGGGGTTCCAGTGCCACCGGGAAAACGTGGCCGTTCACCCGCAGTGTCGCCAGCGTGTAGTCGGGACCGGCAAACTCTGGTTGCCGCGTGTCCTGCTTGGGTAGCTCACCAATAGTCATTGACGTATCTCCTGCTCATGAGCGCGCGATGGACGGCGTCTTGAAGGACAGAATGCGAACGTAAGACCAAAACAACACTCTAGCGTCCACTCAGCAAACACGCATCCGTATGGCGGCCATGGCTTTCGGCACAACGCAGCGAACCCGGGCGCCGAAGGCACCCGGGTTCGCGCGTCGATATATCGGTCAGGCAGCCGCCCACTCGGGGCGCAGCGTGTTCATCGGCGGCCGATCGGCCAGCGACACCTCGGTGCTCTGCGCGGTGAAGGCGTCGCCGACCAGCGGGAACTGGGTCAGCGCGGCCCCGGAGTCCTGCACGCCGCTGCGGCCGAGCACGGTGCCGAGGATCTGCCTGCTCATCACGCCGAGATCGGCCAGCGGGCGATTGCGGTGCGTGCGCACGCCCAGGTTCACCTGCCCGATCGCGGACAGCCCGAGCTGGTCGTAGGTATCGAGCAGCAACCCGATCTCCACGCCGTAGCCCGGCGCGAACGGGACCGAGGTGAGCAGCTCGCGGGTGCCCGCGTATTCGCCGCCGAGCGGTTGCAGCACCTGGGAGAGCTCCGGACGCAATGCGGCGAGCAGCGGACGGGCGACGAGTTCGGTGACCCGGCCGCCGCCGTGGGCGTCCACCGCGCCGCCCTGGTGCAGCGGCCTGCGGTAGTACGCCTTGACCAGGTGCATCGCATCGACCGTGAGCAGCGGTCCGAGCAGTTTCGGCACGAACTCGGGATCCGGGTCGATCAGGTCGGAGTCGACGAAGGCGATCAGATCGCCGCTGGTCACGGCCAGCGAGCGCCACAGCACCTCGCCCTTGCCGGGCACCGGATCCAGCTCCGGCACCGCCTGCTCGCGGGTGATCACCTCGGCGCCCGCGGCCAGCGCCCGTTCGGCGGTGGCGTCGGTCGAGCCGGAATCGAGCACGATCAGCTCGTCGACCAGGGTGCCGAGCAGCGGCATGATGCTGCCCACCACGTCGGCAACGGTGTTCTCTTCGTTCAGCGCGGGCAGCACCACCGAAACGGTGCGGCCGTCTTTGGCGGCGACGAGCTCGTCGACCGACCAGTGGGGGCTGTCCCAGGTGTTTGTCGTCGCCCACGCGGGGCGGTCTTCGCGGCTGTGGGGGTGGTGGAATTTCATACCAAACCTCGCAGGGTGCGTGCTGGGGGCCGGATGCCTTGGATCGCGGCGATCATGTCCACCACCCGCCGGGTCGCGGCGACTTCGTGGACTCGGAAGACTCGGGCGCCGGCGGCTGCCGACCAAGCTGTTGCTGCCAATGTGCCCTCCAACCGTTCGGAAAGATCGACACCTAGAGTCTCCCCGATGAAATCCTTGTTGCTCAGTGCCATCAAGACTGGCCACCCGGTATTTACAAGAACGTCCACTCCGCGCAACAAGTCGAGCCCGTGATAAGTGTTCTTGCCGAAATCATGGGTCGGATCGATCAAAATCGAATCCGCGCGCACACCCGCCGCGACCGCGTTTTCCGCCGCGCGCACCAAGGTTCCGGTCACTTCGGCCACGATGTCGGCGTAGCGGACCCGATGCGGGCGGGTACGCGGGATCGCCCCGCCGGTGTGGCTGCACACGATGCCGACGCCCTGGTCGGCGGCCACCGAGACCAGGTCAGGGTCGGCGCCGGACCAGGTGTCGTTGATCAGATCAGCACCCACCTGGACCGCGGCCAGGGCCACATCGGCCCGCCAGGTGTCGATGCTGATCAGTAACTCCGGGTATTTCGCCCGAATGGCCGCGACGAACGGGATCACCCGGCGCGATTCCTCGGCCGCGTCGACCAGCGCACCCGGACCGGCTTTGACCCCGCCGATATCGACCAGATCCGCGCCTTCGTCGACCGCCCGGGCAACGGCCGCCATGGCCGCCTCGTCGGTAAACGTGGCCCCTTTGTCGTAGAACGAATCGGGAGTGCGATTCACGATCGCCATCACCAGCGCCCGATCGGTCGCCACCGGCTTGCCGCACAAGGTAGGAAGCGGCGTTGCGGTGGTACTGAACATCCTCTGACTGTACCGACCGGTGTGCTACCGGTCGCTCCGCCCAGCGGCGCTAGTTCTTCGGCGCGCGCCCGGCGGCCACGTCGGCGGCGTAATCGTCATAGGCGGGGACATAACCGTCGGAGCGGCCCGCGAGGACGTACAGGGTGCCGTCACCGTCGGCGGCGTACCCCTGCTTACGCAGTTCGACCTTGCGGCTCTTGAAGGTGGAGGTCTGCTCCAGCTCCTCGACCACGCGGATGAACAGCGGGACGGCGTAGCCGGGCAGCTGCCGGTAGACCTCGCCGGCGATCGCCTTGCCGTCGAACTCGACATCCGGGGTCAGCGTCACCGCGGCCATGCCCGCCTTGCCGTCGGCGCCCGGCACCTCTACGCCGTAGACGACCGCCTGGGAGAGTGCGTGCGAGCGGGTCAGCGCGCCCTCGACCTCGGTGGTCGCCACGTTCTCGCCCTTCCAGCGGAAGGTGTCGCCGAGCCGGTCCACGAACGCGATGTGGTGCCAGCCCTGGTTGCGCACCAGGTCGCCGGTGTCGAACCAGACGTCGCCCTGCGCGAATCCGTCCCGGACCAGCTTGGCCTCGGAGGCGTCCTGGTCGGTGTAGCCGTCGAACGGCGAGCGGTCGGTGACCTTGGAGAGCAGCAGCCCGACCCCGCCGGAGCCCACCTTGCGCAGCCGACCGTCGTTGCCCCGCTTGGCTTTTCCGGTCTCGTCGTCGTACTCGACCACCGCGTACGGCAGCGGCCCGAAGCCGGCCGTGCGGTCGACGCTGAACGCGTTGATGAAGGCGATGTTGGCCTCGCTCGCACTGTAGAACTCGACGATGCGATTGATGCCGAACCGCGTCTTGAACTCGTCCCACAGTTCCGGGCGCAGCCCGTTGCCGACCGCGAGCCGCACCCGGTGCTGCCGGTCGGTCGGCTTCGGGGACTGGTTCAGCAGGTAACGGCACAGCTCACCGATGTAGATGAACGCCGTCGACTGCTCGCGGATCACCTCGTCCCAGAAACGGGACACGGAGAACTGCCTGCCGAGGGCCAGCGTGGCGCCGGCGCCGACCACCGCCGACAGCGCGACGGTGATCGCGTTGTTGTGATACAGCGGCAGGCAGCAGTACAGAGTGTCGTTGCCGCGCAGGCGAATTCCGAGCCCGGCGATGCCGGCCAGGCTCTTGGTCCAGCGCAGGTGCGTCATCACGCTGGCCTTCGGCAGGCCCGTGGTGCCGGAGGTGAAGATGAGGAAGGCGCGTTCCTTGGCGGTGACCTCCGCGCACACCGGCGGATCGGTGGCGGCCGCCTGCTGTGCCGCGGCCTGCAAGTCGTTGGCGAGCAACACATTCGGCAGCGGCTCGGCCAGCGAGTCCAGTGCCTCCTTGCATTCCTCGCCGATCACGTTGAGCACGCTGTTCAGCAGGCTGAAACTGTGCGCGAGCACCTGGTCGCGCTGATGATGGTTGAGCAGGCCGACGGTGGCGCCGAGTTTCACCGAAGCCAGTACGGTGAACAAGGTTTCGGGCCGATTGGTCATCAGCACGCCGACCACGTTGCCGCGTTCGACGCCGCGCGCGGCGAGCACCGAGGCGTAGCGGTTCACCTCGGAGTTGGCCTCGCCGTAGGTGTAGGCGGTGCCCTCGAAGCGCAGGAACGTCCGGTCCGGATGCCGGTGCGCGGCGCGCTGGAAGTACAGCCCGACCGAGGATTTGTCGTCCGGCCCGACCAGCATGCCTGCCGCGTTGCGCAACATGGCCGGTGCGTCGAGCGCCATCGCGGGCAGGTTTTTGGCCAGGCTTAATAGACTCACCGTCGAGCGGCCGTCAGCACTCACTGTGTAGCTCTCCTCATCAGGAAGGTGTTGCGCGCGCCTCCAATGCCGTGAAGGCGGACGAAAGATCGGTGACCACGGTGATGCGGTCCATGGCGGGCTGGGGCACGAACTTACGGTCGTAGAGTTCGTCGAGCCACTGGAAAAGGCCTCGGTAGAAGCCATTCGGGTCCAACAACACCACCGGCTTATTGTGCTGTCCCAGATACCCTCCGGTCCAGGTTTCGAAGAACTCCTCGAGCGTGCCGATGCCGCCGGGCAGGGTGAGGAAGGCGTCGGCGCGGTCCTCCATGATCTGTTTGCGCTGGCGCATGGTGTCGGTGACGACCAGTTCGTCGGCGTCCACATCGGCCACCTCGCGGTGCACCAGATGCTTCGGGATCACCCCGATGGTGTTCGCGCCGCCGGCCCTGGCCGCGGTCGCCACCTCGCCCATCATCGAGACGTTGCCGCCACCGGACACCAATTGCCAACCGCGCCGGGCGATCTCGGCACCGACCTCGGCGGCCAGCGCGAGGTAGGTGGGATCGGCGGTGCTGGCCGAGCAGTAGACGCAGACGGAGTAGGGCTGCTGTTCGGTCACCACTGGTCCTCCGTGCCGAGCGCGTCCTCGGCGGCGCCCGCCTCGGCGTAGGACAGGATGATCTGCACGATCTCCTCCACGCTGTCGGTCACGTGGATCAGCCCGAGGTCGCCGGGCGAGATCTTGCCGGAGCCGCCGAGCGAATCACGCAGCCAATCGACCAGGCCGGACCAATATCTGCTGCCGAACAGGATGATCGGGAAGCGGGTGATCTTGCGGGTCTGCACCAGGGTGAGCGCCTCGAACAGCTCATCCAGGGTGCCGAAGCCGCCGGGCAGGCAGACGAACGCCTCGGAGTACTTCACGAACATCGTCTTGCGGACGAAGAAGTAGCGGAAGTTGATGCCGAGATCGACCCACTCGTTGAGGCTCTGCTCGAACGGCAGCTCGATGCCGAGGCCGATCGAGTAGCCGCCCGCCTCGCACGCGCCGCGGTTGGCCGCCTCCATCGCGCCGGGACCGCCGCCGGTGATCACCGCGAAACCGGCCTTGGCCAGCGCCGCGCCGATCGCCCGCCCCGCCTCGTACTCCGGATGATCCGGGCCGGTGCGCGCCGAACCGAAGACGGTGACCGCGCGCGGCACCTCGGCGAGCGCGCCGAACCCCTCGACGAACTCGGCCTGGATGCGCAGCACGCGCCACGGGTCGGTGTGTACCCAATCGGTGTCGCCGCGCCGGTCCAGTAGATTCCGGTCGGCCGTGCCGGTCCCGTCCTTGCGGTCGCGGCGGAGCATGATCGGCCCGCGGAACTTGGCTGTCGACTTCTGCGTATTGGCAACCTCGCGGTCAGCGGCGTCGGTGGACATGCCGACCACGCTACCGGGGACCGCGCGAAGCAACTGCCCGGAGGCGAGAAGTCGTCCCACGTTCAATCACCCGACCCGAGGGCGAGCCCGGCCCGCAATCTGCGGGCCGGCAAACCGCGCGTGCGATCAGCTCGACGTGCCGGTGAGGTAGTTGCGCAGCATCGCGGTCACCGCGGTGATCTGGTCGACCGGGACGTGTTCGTCGCGCTTGTGCGCGAGGTTGGGGTCGCCGGGGCCGAAGTTCACCGCGGGGATGCCGCGGGCGGCGAAGCGGGCGACGTCGGTCCAGCCGAACTTGGCCCGCACCCCGCCGCCGCCGTGGCTGTTCACCGAGGCGATCAGGTCCTTGGCGGCCGGGGCGGTCAGGCCGGGCAGCGCGCCGGGCGCCGAGTCGGTCACCTCGAAGGTCAGCTCGAGGTCGGCGAATACCTCGCGGACATGCTCGACGGCCTGCTCGACCGTGCGGTCGGGGGCAAAACGGAAGTTCACATCGACCTCGGCCGCATCGGGCACCACATTGCCCGCCACTCCGCCGGAGACGCGCACCGCGGACAGTCCCTCCCGGTAGACACAGCCGTCGATGTCGACCTCGCGGGCCCGGTAGTCGGCCAGCCGCTGCACGATCGGCGCCAAGCGATGAATCGCGTTGTCGCCCAGCCAGGCTCGCGCCGAATGCGAACGCACGCCCGCGGTGGACAGCCGAACCCGCAACGTCCCTTGGCAACCCGCCTCGATCCAGCCGCCGGACGGTTCGCCGAGCACCGCCAGATCGCCGTCGAGCCATTGCGGCAGTTCGCGTTCGATGGCGCCGAGCCCGTTGAACTCGGCCGCGATCTCCTCGCAGTCGTAGAAAATCAGCGTCAGGTCGTGCACGGGTTCGGCGACCGTCGCGGCCAGGTGCAGGAACACCGCGTCACCGGACTTCATGTCGACCGAACCGCAGCCGTAGAAGACCCGCTCCCCCGCCGCGTTCTCGGTGAAGTGGCCCGGCACGTTGTCGGCGATCGGCACGGTGTCCAGATGCCCGGCCAGCACCACCCGGCTCGGCAGTCCCCGATTCGTCCGCGCCAGCACCACGTTCCCGTGCCGCAGCACCTCGAACCCGCTCGTCTGCTCCCGCAGCGCGCGCTCGACGAGGTCGGTGATCGCCAGCTCGTCGCGCGAAACACTCGGGATATCGACGAGGGCGGCGGTCAGGGTGATCGGGTCAGCACGCAGGTCGAGGGTCACGCACCCACCCTACGACCGCCCGTCGGCCGTGTGGTGCGGCACATCGGCGGAGCGGGCTCACCGCTTGCGCCGATGGGTCGGTAATCTCTGTTGACGTGAGCATTCAGGGAGCAGCAGCAGTCGGTATCGCCAATGTGACCGCGGACGGGACCGTCCTGGACACCTGGTACCCGAGCCCGGAGCTGGGCGAGTTCGCCGAGACCGGGACCAAGCGCCTGGATGACGCGCCCGCGGAGTTCGCGGCGCTGCTCGGCTTCGACGAGGCACGCGGGGTCGACGTGGTCGCGGTGCGCACCACGATCGCCGACCTGTCCGCCGCGCCGGTCGACGCGCACGACGTCTACCTGCGGTTGCATCTGCTCTCGCATCGGCTGGTCCGGCCGCACGGGGTGAGCCTGGACGGGCAGTTCGGGCTGCTCAGCAATGTGGTGTGGACCAACCACGGCCCGGCGGCGGTGGAGGGCTTCGAGACCACCCGCGCCAAGCTGCGCGCCCGCGGCCCGGTGACCGTGTACAGCGTGGACAAGTTCCCGCGGATGGTCGACTACGTCATCCCGTCCGGCGTGCGCATCGGCGACGCCGACCGGGTCCGGCTCGGCGCGCACCTCGCCTCCGGCACCACCGTCATGCACGAGGGCTTCGTGAACTTCAACGCGGGCACCCTCGGCAACTCCATGGTCGAGGGCCGCATCTCGGCCGGCGTCGTGGTCGGCGACGGCTCCGATGTCGGCGGCGGCGCGTCCATCATGGGCACGCTATCCGGCGGCGGCACCACGGTCATCTCGATCGGCGAGCGCTCGCTGCTCGGCGCCAACGCGGGCGTCGGCATGCCGCTCGGCGACGACTGCGTCGTCGAGGCCGGCCTCTACCTGACCGCGGGCACCAAGGTCACCACCCCCGACGGGGCCGTGGTCAAGGCCGCCGACTTCAGCGGCCAGAACAACCTGCTGTTCCGCCGCAACTCGGTCAGCGGCGCGGTAGAAGTGGTGCCCCGCAAGGGAACCGGCATCGAACTCAACGCCGCCCTGCACGCCAACGACTGACCGTCAGGTAAGGCGCTTCTTCTGCACCTTGCCCATGGCGTTGCGGGGCAGGGCGTCGACCACGCGGATTTCGCGGGGGCGCTTGTGGGCCGAGAGTTGTTCGGCCACCTGGGCGATCAGGTCTTGTTCGATGGAAGCCGGTGCGTCGCCGCGTAATACGACGAAGGCGACGATGCGCTGGCCCAGGTCAGGGTCGGGCAGGCCGACCACGGCGGTCTCGGCGACGGCGGGGTGGCCGAGCAGCACGGTCTCCACCTCGCCCGCGCCGATGCGGTAGCCGCCGGATTTGATCAGGTCCACCGACTCGCGGCCGACGATGCGATGGAAGCCGTCCCGGTCGATGGCGGCGACGTCGCCGGTCTTGAACCAGTCGTCCGCGGTCCAGCTCTCGGCGGTGGCGTCGGGCCGGTTGAGGTAGCCGTCGAATAGCATCGGGCCGGAAACCTGGAGCCCGCCGATGCTTTCGCCGTCGTGCGCGACATCCGCGCCCGCTTCGTCGCGCAGCCGGGTCCGCACGCCGCGCACCGGGGTGCCGACCCAGCCGGGGCGGCGCTCGCCGTCGGCGCGGGTGGACAGGGTGATCATGGTTTCGCTCATGCCGTAGCGCTCGATCGGCGCGTGACCGGTGAGTTCGCGCAACCGCTCGAAGACCGGGACGGGCAGCGGCGCACTACCGGATACCAGCAGCCGGGCATCGGCCAATTGCTTTGCGGCTTCGGGCTCTTCGACGATGCGCGACCACACGGTCGGCACGCCGAAGTACAGCGTGCCGCGCGCGGCGGCGTAGGCCTGCGGGGTCGGCTTGCCGGTGTGCACCAGCGGGCTGCCCACCCGCAGCGGGCCGAGCACGCCGAGGATCAGGCCGTGCACGTGGAACAGCGGAAGCCCGTGCACCAGAACATCGTTCGCGGTCCAGGCCCACGCGTCGGCGAGCGCGTCCAAACCCGCCGAGATCGCGCCGCGGCTGAGCACAACACCTTTCGGCAGACCGGTCGTGCCCGACGTGTAGAGCACGAAAGCCGTTGCGGCCGGGTCCGGTTCGGGATAGGTGTGCCACGACCTCGCGTGCACCCGCACCGGAACCACCGGCAACTCGCTGCCCGCCGCGGCCTCGCCGAGCCACGCCTGCGCCCCCGAATCGGCCAGAATGTGCGCCAGCTCAGCGGTTCCCGAGTCCGGCGGCACCGGAACGACGGTCACGCCGGCGATCAGGCAGCCGACGACCGCGAGCACCGTGCTCACGGTCGGCTTGGCCAGCACCGCGACCCGATCGGCCCGGGCCACCCGCTCGGCGACGGAGGTCGCGGCCCCGAGCAGATCGCTGCGGGACAGCATCACCCCGTCGATGGTGACGGCATCCGGGATGTCCGCCCCGCCGGCGACGGCGAGCGGATTCAGGGAACTGAGCAGCAACGGCGGACCGAACGACATGCGCCCAAACTACTTCGCCCACCCCGTCCGGCCCGCAACAGCTCGGCCGATCACAGGTGAATGAACCACCGATGTGACCGTTGACACACCCGATGAGTCGGTGAGACAGTCAGTGCATAGCCTTCTCAATGAGACAGGGGTCGACGATGACCAGGCCACTTCGCGCAACGACGCACGAGACCGCACCGCCGGACGAGCTCGACATCACCCAGTTCATCGACGGCATCGCCGGCCTGCTCGGCGGCGCCGCGAACGTCATCATGCAGCTCAGCACCCGGCCGGTCGGCTACGGCGTAGTAGAGAGCACCGTCGACAGCGGGAAGGTCATGCTGCACCCGGTCAAACGGTTGCGCACCACGATCACCTATCTGGCCGTCGCCATGCTCGGCACCGAGGACGAGCGCGCCGACTACCGCAAAGCCGTCAATCGTTCGCATCGCCCGGTGCATTCGACCGCGTCGAGTCCGGTGCGGTACAACGCCTTCGACCCGAGTCTCCAATTGTGGGTCGCCGCTTGCCTTTACTGGGGCGCGAAGGATCTGTACGAGCGCATGCACGGTCCGATGGACGAACCGACCGCCGACGCCTTCTACCGCTACAGCGCCCGCCTCGGCACCACTTTGCAAGTGCGCCAAGACATGTGGCCTGCCGATCGGCAGGCCTTCGCCGCGTACTGGGACGCGCATCTGGCCGGCACCACGATCGATCCGCCGATCCGCGACTACTTCAACGACCTGATCGATCTGAAGATGCTGCCCCGCCCGGTGCAACTCGCCTTCGCCCGCCCGCATCGCTTCTTCGTCGCGGGCCTGCTCCCGCCACACCTGCGCGACCAGATGGGCTTCACCTGGACCGCGCGCGACGAACGCATCCTTCAGCGCATCATGCGCACCCTCGGCACCACACAGACCTGGCTGCCCCGCCAGGCCCGCATGTTCCCGATGAACGCCTACCTGCTCGACCTGCGCCTGCGCCGCCGCCTCGGCCTCCCCCTGGTCTGACTGGGCAATTGATCAGCTACCGCGTGTCGCGACGGCCTTTTCATCGCTGATCGGTGTTATCTCGAAGAGCACACAGGGGGCCGAGCCAGGAGGAAACGATGGGCTATCGGACTGTGATGACCGCGGCCGCCGCCGCGGCGACCTACTGCGCACTGGTCGCGCCGACCGCCCGCGCGGAACCGCTCGAGCCCGACGTGGTCCCACCGCGCACCTCGATCTCCATCCGCTCCACCCTCGGCGGGCACTGGAGCACCGCGAACGAACACGAATCGCGCACCAGCCTCTCGCTGACCAAGCTGTACCTGGCCGACTACGCGCTGCGGCACGGCGACGGTTCCCGCGCGGACCGCGACCTCGCCGAGCGGATGATCCGCTACTCCGACGACGGCGCGGCCACCACGATGGAGAACAAGTATCCGCAGGCGCTCAAAAGCGTTGCGGCGGAATACCATCTGACCGACACCCGGTCCGCGGGCAGTTGGGGCGCGGCCTACACCAGCACCGCGGACCTGACCGACTTCCTGGACGCCAAGCTGCGCACCGACCCCGGCTCACCGATCTTCGACTGGATGGCCGCCGCGGGCCAGAGCGCCGCCGACGGCACCGAACAGGACTGGGGCACAGCGCGTTTGCCGTTCGTCCTCGGCACCAAGTGGGGCTGGTCGGATATCGGCGAACCCGATGTCGCGTCGGCCTCCTACGGCCCCGGCTTCACGGTCGCGGCCCACACGCACGGCACCGCGACCGAGCAGACCCTCGACCTCCTCGGCGCACTCCCGCTGGCCGCCCTCGAACTACTGGCCGGCCACTGAAATCAGGTCAGGGCACCCGGAACGACACCACGATGTGATCGCGGGCGAACTGCCGGATCGCCACCTCGTCGCCGAGCGGAATCACCGTCTGCGGCGTCAAGGCCAGCGACAACGCGGTGCGCGCGATCATCTCCGCGAGCGGCTCCGGGTCGTAGGCGGGCAGCTTGCCCTCCCGCTGCAACCGAGAGATGAACTCGGCCACATAGTCTCGGCCGAGCTCGAGCACCGGCGCGCCCTTGATCGTGAGATACGGCAGCACCAGTTCGGGCTCGGTCGCCAGCAGCCGGTGCACGAGCCGGTTGTCCCGCAGCCCGGTGATGAACGCGGCGAACAGCTCGACGATCTGCTCCTCCGCGCCCGCGTCGCGATCGAGCTGCCGCTGCAACGCAGCATCGACCTCCTCGACGAACTCACGGGTCTGCCGCAACCCGACCGCCTCGATCAGGTCGGACTTGCTGGCGAAGCGCCGATACAGCGTGGCGAGCGAAAGCCCGCAGCGCCGGGCCACCTCGACCATGCTGGTGCGTTTGATGCCGAAGTCGAGGAACGCCAGCAGCGCGGCGTCGAGCACGCGCGTCTGGTTGCCGTCTTCCGGACCGGCGCTTCGCACCAGCGGCAGCAGTCTGGTCAGCCTCGCCATGCGACCAGCCTATCCGGATCGGCGAAACGATGACACAAGAACCATTGCAGCGCATCATTGACACAGTCGACGAGGCAATGAGAAGGTGAGATAAGAACCTTCTCATTCGTTCGCTGGTCCGGAAACGCCTTCGGACCCAGAAAGTCGAGGTCAACGATGACCGCACCGCTGCATCGGGTCGAGCCGTCCGCCACACCGGCCCTCACGCCGGAAACCGTCGAGCCGTTCATGGACGGCATCGCGGCCTTCCTCGGCGGCACCGCCAACGTCATCATGCAGCTGAGCCTGCGCCCGGTCGGGCGCGGTGTGCTGGAGAGCAGTGTGGACAGCGGCAAGGTCACGCTGCACCCGGTCAAGCGGTTGCGCACCACGCTGACCTACATCGCCGTCGCGATGATGGGCTCCGACGACGAACGCGCGGCCTACCGCGAGGCGGTCAACCGCTCGCACCGCCCGATCCGCTCCGGACCGCAGAGCCCGGTGAAGTACAACGCCTTCGACCCGAAGCTGCAACTGTGGGTGGCGGGCACCATCTACTGGGGCATCGACGACCTCTACACCCGCATGCACGGACCGCTGGACCCGAGCACGGCCGAGGCGCTCTACCAGTACAGCGCGCGGCTCGGCACCACCTTGCAGATGCGGCCGGAGATGTGGCCCGCCGATCGCGCCGAGTTCTTTCCCTGGTGGGAGGAGAACCTCGCGCAGCACCGCATCGAGCCCGCCCTGCGCGAATACTTCGACGGCCTCATCGATCTCGACATGATGCCGCAGCCGATCCGATTCACCTTCGCCAAGGTGCAGCGATTCATCGTGGCGGGGCTGCTGCCCCAACACGTGCGCGCGGAGATGCGGATGACCTGGACCGACCAGGACCAGCGCCGATTCGACCGGCTGCTGCGCGGCATCGCCGTGGTCAACGCCCGGCTGCCGAAGCAGGCGCGGCTGTTTCCATTGAACGTCTACCTGTTCGACCTGCGCCGGCGGATGCGGCTGGGCAAGCCACTGGTGTAAGGACTTTCAGGACTTGCTGACCAGGGCACGCAGGAAGAACGTGAGATTGGCGGGTCGCTCCGCCAAGCGCCGGGTGAGGTAGCCGTACCACTGGCTGCCGTAGGGCACGTAGACCCGCACCGCCCGGCCTGCCGCGGCCAACCGCAACTGCTCGGCATCACGGATGCCGTACAGCATCTGATACTCGAAACGGTCAGGGCCACGGCCGCTTTCGGCCGCGAGATGCTCGGCAGCGGCGATCGGCTCCGGATCGTGCGTGGCCACCATGGGATAGCCGTCGCCGAGCATCAGCGCGTCCAGGCAGCGCAGGTAGGACTCGGTCACCTCGTGCGCGCGCTGGAAGGCGACCTCGTGCGGCTCGCGATAGGCGCCCTTGCACAACCGGATTCGCGATCCCGGCCCGGACAGCGCGCGGCAGTCCGCCTCGGTCCGGTGCAGGTATGCCTGGAGAACCGCGCCGAGCCAAGGGAATTCACCGCGCAGCTCGCGCACGGTGGCCAGCGTGGCCGCGGTGGTGGTGTGGTCTTCGGCGTCGACGGTCACCCACACGTCGGCCTGGGCGGCCTTGGTGCACAGGATGCGCAGGTTCTCGGTGGCGACCGCGGGGCCGTTGTCCGGCAGGGCCTGCCCGAGCGCGGACAGCTTCACCGACACCTCGACGGGTGGCGCATCGATCCCCGGCAGGGCCGGACGGTCCAGCGCGGCCAGGTCGTTGATCAGCGAAAGGTATTCGGCCACTGTGGCATCGGCCTGGCCGCGGTCGGTGGTGTTCTCCCCGAGAAAGTCCACGCTGACCATCCGGCCGCTGTTCAGCAGCGCCTGGGCCACCTCGATCAGCTCGCCGCGGGTCTCCCCGGCGACGAACCGCCGCACGATGTCGGCGGTGATCGGGATGCCGGTGAGCGCGCGCTTCATCCGCGGCGACTCCGCCGCCGCGAGAATGAGGGGACGCAGCGGATTCACCGGTCACTCCCCCATGTGCGGGTAACGGAAATCGGTGGGTGGGACGAAGGTTTCCTTGATCGTGCGCGCGGCGACCCAGCGCAACAGGTTCAGCGGCGAGCCCGCCTTGTCGTCGGTGCCGGAGGCGCGGGCGCCGCCGAACGGCTGCTGACCGACCACCGCGCCGGTCGGCTTGTCGTTGACGTAGAAGTTGCCCGCCGCGAATCGCAGTGCGGCACCGGCCTGTTCGATCGCCTGTCGATCCTGGGCGAACACCGCGCCGGTCAGCGCATAGGGTGCGGCGGCGTCGACCTCGGCCAGAATCGCCGCATACGCACCGGGTTCGGCGTCGTCATAGACGTGCACCGACAGGATCGGCCCGAAATACTCGGTGGCGAAGGACTCGTCGTGCGGATCGTCGGCCAGCAGGACGGTCGGACGGACGAAAAACCCCTCGCTGTCGTCGTAGGTGCCGCCGACCGGGATGGTGACTCCGGCATCCCTGGCCCGCTCGATCGCAGCGGCGTTCTTGTCGAACGAGCGCTGATCGATCAGTGCCCCACCGAAATTCGACAGGTCCGTCACGTCGCCGTAGGTCAGCCCATCGGTCAGGTGCAAGAAATCGTCACCCATCTTGCGCCAGACCGACCGCGCGATATAGGCGCGCGAGGCAGCCGAACACTTCTGCCCCTGATACTCATAGGCGCCGCGAATCAGCGCGGCCCGCAACGCATCCGGGTCAGCCGACGGATGCGCGACGATGAAGTCCTTGCCGCCGGTCTCCCCGACCAGTCGCGGATAACCGTGATACCGGCCGATATTCGTGCCGACCTGCTGCCACAGATACTGAAAGGTCTTGGTGGAGCCGGTGAAATGGATCCCGGCCAGCTGCGGATCGGCCAGCGCCACCTCCGACAGCGCGACCCCGTCACCGGTGACCAGATTGATCACGCCCGGCGGCAGCCCGGCCGCCTCGAGCAGGCGCATCGTGTAGTACGCGGACAACGTCTGCGTCGGCGACGGCTTCCACACCACCGTGTTGCCCATCAACGCGGGCGCGGTCGGCAGATTCCCGGCGATCGCGGTGAAGTTGAACGGCGTGATCGCGTAGACGAACCCCTCCAGCGGCCGATAGTCCAGCCGATTCCATACCCCCGCACTCGACTCCGGCTGCTGCGCCATGATCTGCCGCGCGAATGCCACATTGAACCGCCAGAAGTCGATCAGCTCGCACGGCGCATCGATCTCCGCCTGCTGCGCCGACTTCGACTGCCCGAGCATGGTCGCCGCGGCCACCGTCTCCCGCCACGGCCCGGCCAGCAGATCCGCCGCGCGCAGGAACACCGCCGCCCGTTCGTCGAACGGCAAGGCCCGCCACCCCGGCGCCGCCGCCATCGCCGCATCGATCGCGCCCTGCGCCTCGGACTGCGTGGCATCGGTATAGGTCCCCAGCACCTGACTGTGCCGATGCGGCGCGACGATATCGTGCCGCTCCCCGCTCCCCGGTCGATGTTTACCACCGATGACCAGCGGGACTTCGACGGCCTCCGCGCCGATCTCGGCCAGCTTGGCGACCAGCCGTTCCCGCTCGGGACTGCCGGGCGCGTACGCATGCACCGGCTCGTTGCCGGGGGTAGGAACAACCGTGACAGCGTCCATACTTCAGGCTAACGCGCTCCCGCGACCGCGCGCCGGTTGCCGGTCACGGCGGTCCGTGCGTGTCGCCCGGCCCCGCGGACCGACTGCCGTCCGATCAGTAGATCAGGCGGTCAGTCGTTCGGCGGCGGCGGCGATGCGTTCGTCGGTGGCGGTCAAGGCGATACGGACGTGCTCGGTGCCGGTGGGGCCGTAGAAGTCGCCGGGGGCGGCGAGGATGCCGCGGTCGGCGAGCCAGTCGAGGGTGGTGCGGCAGGCTTCGCCGCGGGTCGACCAGAGGTAGAGGCCCGCTTCGGAGTGATCGATGCGGAACCCGGCCTGCTCCAAGGCCTTTCGCAGGACCTCACGCCGGACCCGGTAACGCTCGCGCTGTTGCGCCTCGTGCGTGTCGTCGCTGAGGGCGGCGGTCATCGCGGCCTGGATGGGGAACGGCACCATCATTCCGGCGTGCTTGCGCACTTCCAGCAGTTCGGTGACCAGCGCCGGGTCGCCCGCGACGAAGCCGGCGCGGTAGCTGGCCAGGTTGGAGGTCTTCGAAAGCGAGTGCACGGCAAGCAGATTCGTATGGTCGCCGGCGCACACCTCGGGGTCGAGGATCGAGACCGCGCGCCCCTCCCAGGTGAGCCCGAGGTAGCACTCGTCGGAGGCGATGATCACGTCGCGTTCGCGGGCGAATTCGACGACCTTGCGCAGGTGGTCGACGCCGAGCACGCGACCCGTCGGGTTCGACGGCGAGTTCACGAACATCAGCGCCGGTGTCCGCGGGCCGAGCTGGGTGAGCCCGTCGGCGCGCGCGATCTGCGCGCCCGCGAACAGCGCACCCACCTCGTAGGTCGGGTAGGCGACCTCGGGAATGACGACCAGGTCGTCCACGCCGAGCCCGAGCAGCCGGGGCAGGCCGGCGATCAGTTCCTTGGTACCGATCGCGGGCAACACCGAAGCCGGGTCGAGACCCGTGATCCCGTAGCGCCGCTTGAGTGCGTCGACCGCGGCCGCGCGCAGCTCGGCGGTGCCGTGGGTGGCCGGGTAACCGGGTACCGCCGAGGCCGAACTCAAGGCCGTGCGGATGAGCGGATCGACCGGGTCCACCGGGGTGCCGACCGACAGGTCGACGATCCCACCGGGATGCGTCGCCGCCTTCGCCTTCACCGAAGCGATGGTGTCCCAGGGAAAGTCGGGAAGCAGACTGCTGACCCGGTTACGCGCGGACACGGCAGAGCTACTCGCTCGCCATCGGCGGCAGTTCCTTGATGAACGGCGGGTCGTGGGCGACCTTGCCGACCTTGGTGGCGCCGCCCGGCGATCCGAGCTCGTTGAAGAAGTCGATGTTGGCGTTCACGTATCCGGACCACTGGTCCGGAGTGTCGTCTTCGTAGAAGATCGCCTCCACTGGGCACACCGGTTCACATGCACCACAGTCCACGCACTCGTCGGGATGGATGTACAGCATCCGGCCACCCTCGTAGATGCAGTCCACGGGGCATTCCTCGATGCATGCTTTGTCCAGCACGTCAACGCACGGTTCAGCGATGATGTACGTCACTGACGTTCTCCTAGTCTGTCCTCACCTTGCGGAGATAGTCCGCCGCCCTGCGAAACCCTATCCGGACACCCCACGCTACTCCGGGTCAGCCTTGCCTAACTTCAGATGTTCCGCACGCCACTGGGGCCGTCCGAAACCTCGGTCAGGACCGGGCTGTTCGGAGCCGTCCCACGTCATCGCGGGTACGGCTCCAGCTCTTCGGAACCCTCCCGGTCGGTCCGCCGGTATTCCGGCAATCCGGCCAGATCCGAATTCGATCGCCGCGTGGAGCCTTGTCTATCACCGCCACCGGCAGTTACCGGAAGCCTACGCCGCTATCCCACGGTGAGGGGTAACGCCGAAACCTTGTGCTGCGGAACGCCGTACGTGGTGGTGCGTTCGCGGGCCGGACGGCCGATGCCCGCGGCGATGTCCACCAGCTCCGCGACGGTCTTGGCCGAGCCGTGCTGCGAACCGGCCATCCGGGAGATGGTCTCCTCCATCAGCGTGCCGCCGACATCGTTGGCGCCGCTGTTCAGCATCACCCTGGTACCGATCGTGCCGAGCTTCACCCAGCTGGTCTGGATGTTGTCGATCCGCCCGTGCAGCATGATCCGCGACAGCGCGTGCGCGGCCCGGTTGTCCCGGTTCGTCGGCCCCGGCCGCGCGGCGCCCGCCAGATACAGCGGGGCGCTCTGATGCACGAACGGCAGCAGCACGAATTCGGTGAAACCGCCTGTCTCGTCCTGGATTCCGCGCAGCACGCGCAGGTGCCCGACCCAGTGCTTCGGGTTGTCCACGTGCCCGTACATCATCGTCGAGCTGGAGCGCAGGCCGATCTGATGCGCGGTGGTGATCACCTCGATCCACGCCGAGGTGGGCAGCTTGCCCTTGGTGAGCACCCAGCGCACCTCGTCGTCCAGGATCTCCGCGGCGGTGCCGGGGATGGTGTCCAGGCCGGCCTCCTTCAGCGCGACCAGCCAGTCGCGGATGCTCTGCCCGCCGCGCGAGGCGCCGTTCACGATCTCCATCGGGCTGAACGCGTGCACGTGCATGGACGGCACCCGCTGCTTCACCGCCCGCACGATGTCGGCGTAACCGGTGACCGGCAGGTCGGGATCGATGCCGCCCTGCATGCAGACCTCGGTGGCGCCGTCGACGTGCGCCTCCCAGGCCCGGTCGGCGACCTCGTCCATGCTCAGCGTGAACGCGTCCGCGTCGCCCTTGCGCTGGGCGAACGCGCAGAAACGGCAGCCGGTGTAGCAGATGTTGGTGAAGTTGATGTTCCGGTTGACCACGTAGGTGACGTCGTCGCCGACGGTGTCGCGGCGCAGTTGATCGGCCAGCGCGGCCACTGCCTCCAGGTTCGCGCCGTCGGCCGTGGCCAGCGCCAGGTATTCGGCGTCGGAGAGTCCGGCCGGATCCTTCTCCGCCGCCCGCAGCGCGGCGAGCACCTCGGAGTCGAGACGTTCCGGCGCGACGACCGCGAGGTCGCGAGCCTGCTCCCGGATGGTGTCCCAATCGCCGAACGCGCCGACCACGTCCTGGCCGATCGCGGAATCGCTGCGGCTCTCGGTGTTGCGGCCCTCGGTGTCGATCGAGGTGTTCAGGTCGACGCGGCCGGCGGACTCCCAGGACTGGTCCGGTTCCTGCCAGGGCAGGCCGACCGGCATCGCGTCCGGGTTGGCCAGGCCGGTGACCGGATCGCTGAGCGCGGCGACGTGCACGCCGATCCGCGGGTCGATCCATGGGCTGCCCGCGCGCACATACTTCGGGTGTGCGGAGGTCCGCTCGACCAGCTGGTAGCCGGCCGCCTCGGTGATCTCGCGCAGGGTGTCCAGGTTCGGCCAGGGCCGTTCCGGGTTCACGTGATCCACCGTCACCGGGGACACGCCGCCCCAGTCGTCGATGCCCGCGTCGATCAGCGCCAGGCAGTCCTCGTGCGACACCAGATTCGGCGGCGCCTGCACCGGCACGTCCGGGCCGAGCAGCAGCCTGGTCACCGCGATGGTGGCCAGGAACTCCTCGATGCCCGCGTCCGGGACGTCGCGCATGGCGGTGTCGTCCTTGGCCCGGAAATTCTGGATGATGACTTCCTGGATGTGCCCGAAAGCCTTGTGCTGCTTGCGAATCGCCATGATCGACTCGGCCCGCTCGGCGATCGTCTCGCCGATCCCGACCAGCAGGCCGGTGGTGTACGGGACCGAGAGCCGGCCCGCGTCGGTGATGGCGCGCAGCCGCACCGCCGGGTCCTTGTCCGGGCTGCCGTAGTGGCATTCACCCTTCTCGGTGAACAGCCGGGTGGCGGTGGTCTCCAGCATCATGCCCATCGACTGCGCGACCGGCTTGAGCCGGGAGATCTCCTCCCACGACATCACACCGGGGTTCAGGTGCGGCAGCAGGCCGGTCTCCTCCAGCACCATGATCGAGACGGCGCGCAGGTAGTCCAGAGTCGAGTCGTAGCCGCGCTCGTCGAGCCACTGCGCGGCCTCTGGCCAGCGATCCTCGGGGCGGTCGCCCAGCGTGAACAGGGCTTCCTTGCAGCCAAGGGCGGCGCCGCGACGGGCGATGTCGAGCACCTCGTCGGGTTCCAGGAACATGCCCTTGCCCTCGGCGCGCAGCTTGCCCGGCACGGTGACGAAGGTGCAGTAGTGGCATTTGTCCCGACAGAGGCGGGTCAGCGGGATGAAGACATTGCGCGAATAGCTGATCGTCTTGGGCCGTCCGGCCGACTCCAGCCCGGCGTCACGCACCCTGGCGGCGCTGTGACTCAAATCTTTCAGATCGTCGCCGGTCGCGTGCAGGAGCACGGCGGCCTCGTCCACGTTCAGCGTGACACCGTCACGCGCTCGTCGCAGGGCCCTACGCATGGCCGATGGAGAGGGAGGTGAAGCAGGAATGCTCGGGTTCGGCAGTTCGGTCACGTCTTCGATCATGCGCTAACCATCCGGACCTGTCTCCTTCCGATGCTGATGAGTGAGCGTAGCGACCGGAACCCACCGGGCGCGGGACGCGGCGCTCACCACGGAGCCCTGGGACAGCGAGGCACCATGTGAGCGTTGACAACTGCGCGAGGGGCGGGGAAATTCCATCGGCGCCCGTTCGAGTTCCCGCAATGCCGGTCCGGGTGCGCCGCGCCGCGCGCGATCGGCAGCCCCGGAGGGCGGAGTTCATGGAACCATGGCATCCATGTCGCACCCGCGCACGATCATGGCCGATCCGGCCTGGCGCCCCAGTCCGAAGGCGAAACTCTTGTGGACCATTCAGGCCGCCTTGGTCTGGGTGGTTCCGTTCGCGGCGCAGCTCGTGTGGGCAGTGCTCGACTCCGGCAATCGGGGGTGGCAGCTGGGCGTGTTCCTGGTGACGCTGGTGCTCGCCGGGCTGAATATCGGCGTGGTGCCGTGGTGGCGGTACGCGGTGCATCGGTGGGAGGTGACCGAGGACGCCGTCTACACCAGGGTCGGCTGGCTCACCCAGGAGAGCCGGGTGGCGCCGATCTCGCGGGTGCAGACGGTGGATACCGAACGCGGGCCACTGGAGCGGTTGCTCGGGCTGGCGACGGTGACGGTGACCACCGCCTCGTCGGCCGGCGCGGTGCAGATCTCCGAACTCGATCTGCCGGTGGCCGAGGAGACGGTCACCCGGCTGACCCGGATCGCGGCGCAGCATCGGGGCGACGCGACGTGAGTTCCGTGGAGGCGCTCGCGCCGGAGACCGATCAACCCTGGTCGCGGCTGGACAAGCGAATGCTGTTGGTACATCCGGTCACCGAGGTGGTGAAGTTCATCCCGGTGCTGATCGGGTCGGTGATCCTCGGCACCAGCAGCGGCAATCATGTGTGGAGCATCATCCCGCTAGCGTTGATCGTCGGGTTCGCGCTCACCCGCTGGTTCACCACCACCTATCGGGTCGGGCCGACCCATGTCGAGCTGCGCACCGGGCTGGTGCAGCGCAAGAAGCTCGCGGTGCCGCGGTCGCGGATCCGGTCGGTGGATATCGAGGCGGACCTGCTGCACCGGCTACTCGGGCTGGCGGTGCTGGCCATCGGCACTGGGCAACAGGCGGATTCGGGGGAGAAGTTCAAACTGGACGCGCTGGATGCGCGACTGGTGCCCGACCTGCGGACCGCGTTGCTCGCGCACACCGGTGCGGCACCGCAAAGCGTTGCCGGACAACCTGTTCCGGATGACGCGGCCGTCACCGAGAGTCAAGACGCGCAGCCCGGACGCGAGATCGCGCATTGGAATCCGGCCTGGGTCCGGTACGCGCCACTGTCTTTGACCGGTTTCGCGATCATCGCGCCGATCGTCGGTCTGGCGTTCCAGTACGGCGTCGGGCAGGTGCTGTTCCGTTCGGACGCGGTGCAGCGGGTGGAGAACGGCGGCGCGGCGCTCATCGCGATCGGCACCGCCGGGTTGATCGTGGTGATCGTGCTCATCGTCAGCCTCGCGGCCTGTGCGCGTTATCTGACCACGTATTTCGGCCTGCGGGTGATCGACGACGGCCGGACGCTGCACCTGCGCCACGGGTTGTTCACCACCCGGCAGATCACCCTGGATCTGGCCCGCTTCCGCGGCGCGACGGTGAACGAGCCGCTGCTGTTGCGGCTGGCCGGTGCGGCCGAGCTGGAGGCCATCATGGTCGGGGCGAGCCCGCGGCAGAAGATTCTGCCGCAGGCGCCGCGCACCGCCATCGAGCACACGTTGAGCCATCTGCTCGCGCCGAATGAGTTCCAGGACAAGGTCATTGCCCCGCCGGCCGCGGGTCCGACGCCGGGCAGCGCCCCGCTGATTCCGCACGGGCCGATCGCGCGGCGCAGGCGCTACACCCGCACGCTGGCTCCGATTGCCGTGGCCGCCCTCGTCATGCTGGGCTTTTCGATTGCGGGCGCGGGCTTTTCGCCGTGGTGGTATGTGATTCCGGCGCTGTTGGTTCCGGTCGCGATCGCGTTGGCCGAAGACCGGTATCGGGGCCTCGGTCACACCGTGCTGCCCGAAACCTCTGCCAGCCCAGCCTGGTTGATCGCCCGGTCCGGGTCACTCGGCCGGGACCGCGACTGCCTGGAGGCGCCCGGCGTGATCGGCTGGACCGTCCGGCAGTCGTTCTTCCAGCGCCGGGCCGGCGTCGCCACCGTCGTCGCGGCCGCCGCCGCGGGCAAGAAGCGCTATCACGTGCTCGATATCCCGATCGCCGATGCCTGGGCACTCATCGACTCGGTCACGCCGGGCCAGCTGGGCGAGCGCTAGCGCCGGCTGAACAGCCCGGAATTGATCCGGATGTAGATGTAGATCAGCGGCGGCACCAGTCCGCAGAACAGCAGCAGCACGGTGCGCCAGTCGCTGGCCAGCATGATGTCCCCGCCCGGGCCGGTGCTCGCGCAGATGAGGAACCCGAAGGTCCAGGCGGCCAACGGCAGGAACATCGCCGCGACCCGGGTCGAGACCGCGCGGGCGCCGATCACGAGCAGGATGTTCACCACGCCCGCCAGCACGCCGGACAACGGAACCGCGGTGCTGCCGAAGTAGGTCGGCAGGTACAGCACCTCCAGCGCCAGCGTGATGAACGCGTCGATCACCAGCACCACCAGGATGAGCGGCGCCAACCACGGCGCCACCGGGGCGGGCGACTCCAGATAGGACACGGGCGCGCGACCGCCCGGCTGACCGTCGACGGCCGTCCTCACGGCACCGGCGGGAAGCCGAGCAGGGTCAACAGATGACTCTGCATATCGACGAACCCGTACAGCACCGTCAGATACAGGTCGTGTTGCGCCTGCCAGTTCGGCTTCATGCTGTCCACGAACGCGACGATCGCGTCCTGGACCGACCAGTTGTACATGCGAGCGAGTCTATTCCGGCGCCGCGACGGCCGTGCCCCGCATGATCACTTCTCGCCGTCGATCGGGATGTTGGCCACCACCGGGAACTCGCCGGTGTAGCCCATCCGCTCCTCCGCGATGGACAGCACCCGCTTGCGTGCCACCAGCCAGCCGACGATCAGCATCGGGATGATCAGCACCAGCGAGGCGACGGTCCAGGTGCCCACCGGGTAGTCGAAACCGGTCAGCACCACCACGAAGAACAGGAACACCAGTGTGAGCAGCCCGGTATAGGGCGCGCCGAACATGCGGAACGACGGCCGCTCGGCCTTGCCCTGCTTGCTCCACCGCCACAGCTGCAACTGGCACAGCACGATGGTGGCCCAGGACGCGACGATGCCCAGCGAGGCCAGGTTCAGCACGATCTCGAACGCGCGGTCCGGCACCACGCCGTTGAGCGCGATACCGACCAGCGCGATCAGGCTGGTCAGCAGGATGCCGCCGTAGGGAACGCCGTTGCGCCCCATCACGCCGGTGAACTTCGGCGCGCTGCCGTTCATCGACATGGACCGCAGGATGCGCCCGGTCGAGTACAGGCCGGCGTTGAGGCTGGAGAACGCGGCGGTGAGCACGACCAGGTTCATCACGCTGCCGATGCCCGGCACGCCGAGCATGGTGAAGAACGTGACGAACGGGCTCTCCTTGGCGGTGTAGGCCGTGTACGGCAGCAGCAGGCCGAGCAGCACCAGCGAACCGACGTAGAAGATCGCGATCCGGGCGATCACCGAGTTGATCGCGCGCGGCATGATCTTGGCCGGGTTCTCCGTCTCGCCCGCCGCCGTGCCGACCAATTCGACCGCGGCGTAGGCGAACACGACGCCGGAGACGACCACGACCAGCGGCAGCACCCCGGTCGGGAACAACCCGCCGCTGTCGGCGATCACGCTCGGCCCGGTCGGGTTGCCCTGCACGGTGAACCGGCCGATGAGGAAGATCGTGCCGACGATCAGGAACGCGCTCAGCGCGAACACCTTGACCAGCGCGGCCCAGAACTCCATCTCGCCGAACCACTTCACCGAGATCAGGTTGATGCTGAGCACCAGGATCAGCGCGATGAGCGCGAGCAGCCATTGCGGGATGCTGCTGAACCCGGACCAGTAGTGGAAGTACTGGGCGATCGCGGTGGTGTCGGCGATGCCGGTCATGGACCAGTTGAGGAAGTACATCCAGCCGGCCACGAACGCGGCCTTCTCGCCGAAGAACTCACGCGCATAGGACACGAACGACCCGGAGGACGGCCGGTGCAGCACGAGTTCGCCGAGCGCGCGCAGGATGAGGAACGCGAAGAATCCGCAGACGCCGTAGACCAGGAACAAGCCGGGTCCCGCATTGGCGAGCCTGCCGCCCGCACCGAGGAACAGCCCCGTGCCGATGGCGCCACCGATGGCGATCATCTGCAGCTGTCGCGGTTTGAGACTCTTGTGATAACCCTCGTCCTCGAGGCTGAGGTGAGCCTTGTCGCCGACCGCCGTCATGAACCGCTTCGCCCTCCACATCGATGAATTCGAGATCACGGGAACGGTACCCGGCGAAATATTTCGGGGTAACAGCAACCCTCAAGCTACGAATATTCGCAGCTCAGGGCACATTCGAAGATTACGCCGTAATCCAGCAGGAACTGCGGAAGGCCAGCCGAGGCTTCGCTAGAAGTTCACTTGTCGAGGCCGGCGAGCAGATCATGTTCACGACCGTCGGTACCGACCGGTCCGCGTCGACCCCGCACGAGCGCGTAGCACTCCTCCGGCAGTACCGGCTGAGCAACATTGTTGGACAGGGCGAATTCGCGACCGGACGGCGCCACCGTGACCTGCGTGGCGTGGGCCCGCAGCGCGGCCCGCTTGGCCGCGAGCGCGTCGGAAACATCGATGGTGGTGGTTACGGTGCGGCTCGGCACGCTCGCCAGTTCACCCTCGGCGGGCAGCCGCCAGCCCGGCGGCAATCGGCCGGGCAACCCGTTCACGGTGCGCTTGGCCAGCGCGCTCGTGTGCTGGCGCAGGATATCGGCGTCGGTGACGGTCCAGTAGAACTTCGGCGTGTCCCAGCCCTGCTCGGCCGCGGAAGGCACTGCGGCCGTGGTGATCTGGTGGGCGCGAATGTGGTCGGGGTGGCCGTAGCCGCCGTTCGGGTCGTAGCTGATCACCACCTGCGGGCGCAGTTCCAGGATCACCTCGGTCAGCGCGCGCACGGCCTCGTCACCGGACTTCACGAACACGCCCGGCTTGTCCGCGGCCGGGGTGCCGGCCATGCCGGAATCGCGCCAGCGGCCCGCGCCGCCGAGGAACCGCGGCGGCGCGGCATCCAGGGCCTGCAACGCCCGGGTCAGTTCGAGAACGCGGTAGCCGCCGAGTTGATCGGCGCGGTCGGCGGTGAGCTGGGCCCACTCGTCGCCGATGACCTCGCCCTCCTCGCCGAGCGTGCAGGTCACCACGGTCACCGGCACGCCGCGACGGCGGTAGTGCGCGATAGTGCCGCCGGTGGTGATGGATTCGTCGTCCGGGTGCGCGTGCACCAGCAGCAGACCGCCGGTCATTGGATCTTTCGCCACTGGCCGGCGTCGCCGAAGATGCCGACCTGGATGCTGCCGCTGAGCGACGCGCCGTCCACCCGCGGACCGGCCGCCGCGACCACGTTGTCCTGCACGATCGGCAGCACCGTGGCCAGCTCCCACAGCTTCGGCTCGGCGTCGGCGAGCACCCGGCCGGTCTCGATGCCGCGCAACGCCTCGTCCATCGGCAGTTGCAGGGCCGGGTCACACACCCCGGACAGGTTGGCCGGCGCGCGGCGGGCCGGGTCCGAACTCTGCTGCGCCGTACCGGTGGTCCCGGCGCCGGGTTCCGGTGGCGGGCAACCATATCGGGAGGCGAGCACGGTGGCCGGGTCGGAACCCGCACGCTCCCAACCGACTATCGCGTCGACCGTGCCCTCGACGAGCTCGCGCCCGTACAGCTGATCGGCGGAGACGCTGCGCACCGTGGCATCGATTCCGGCACTGCGCAATTGGTCGGCGGCGGTGTTGGCGACCGCGATGGCGGTGGTGTCGCCCTCGGCCGCGCCGATCCGAATCGACAGGGATTTACCGTTTTTCGCGACCGGTCGCGGCGTCGGCGCGGGCGAGGTCGGCGAGTTGACCGGCGGCGGTTCGGGCGCGCGGCCATAGCCCGCCTCCGCGAGCAACGCGAAGGATTCCTCGGCCGGCGGGCGGGGCGGCGAGGTGGGCGCGTAGCCGGGGTCGGACGGCGAAAGTATCTGTGCGCGAGCCGGTTCCACCCAGCCGCCGGTCTGCGCGCCGACCGTGGCGAGCAGCGCGGGATCGAGCAGCGCGAGCACCGCGCGGCGCACCCGGATGTCGCTCACCGGTCCGGTCCTGGCATTGAGCGCGAGCTGCAGCACCCGCGACTGCGGCATGATCGCGGTGCGCACCGACGGAATGGCGGCCAGCTGCGCCTGCGTGGCGACGCCGCCGTGCACCAGCGTCATCTGCGCGTCGTTGGTGCGCAACGACTCCGCCAGCTGCGCGGGCGTGCCGCCGCGGCGCAGCAGGATCTCGTCCGGCGCGGCCGGTGTCCCCCAGAAACGCGCGTTGCGCTCCAGCAGGACTTCCTCCCGCTGCGGATCGACGTTCTTGATCGCGAACTGCGAGCCGGACACCCGGATGCTCTTCACCCAGCCGTCCTGGAACCCGCCGGGCGAATCCTTCATCAGGTGCGAGGGCAGCAGATTGGTGAACAGCTGCTGCCACGCCGGATACGGCTCGCGCATCTTCACCGTGACCAGCTTGCCGCCGTCGGCCGAGCCGATGTCGGTGATCAGCCGGTAGCCCGCCGAGTCGATCACGCCGGGCTGGGAAATCATCTGCTGCCAGAGGAATTGGAAATCCTCGGCGGCGATCGGCGCACCGTCGGACCAGTTCGCCTCGTTGCGCAGCGTGTAGGTGATGGTGAACGGATCCTGCGCGCTGACCTCGGCGGAGGTCAGCAACGACGTGTCCGGCACCCAGTCGGTGACGCCCGGCGCCACCTGATTCGGCACCGGGCGGAACGGACTCGGCAGCACCATCGAACTCAACGCGGCCGAGGCCGGCGACTGATCCGAACGCAGATGCGGATTGAACCCGATCCCGATCGTGTCGATCGCGACGACCACCGTGCTCTTGCCCGGCTTGGCCTGCGTCGTCTTCGGACTGTCCGTCGTTTCGATCGGCGGTGGCGGGTTCGCCGTGCAACCGGCGAACACCGTCAACGACGCTGTCACGATGATCAGCAGTGCGCGCCACGTAGCGCGATTCCTTGCCCCCGGGCTCACGGAGCGCACTCTACCCGCGACTTACAGCGCGGCCCGGTCCCGTGCCTTCCGACGCGACAGTTCGCGGCCACGCTCGGTCGCGCCCAGGATCACCTTGCGCACCCGGACCACCTCCGGAGTCACCTCGACGCACTCGTCGTCGGCACAGAACTCCATCGCGGCTTCCAGGTCCAGCTGCAACGGCTTGGCCAGCGTCTCGAACACATCCGCGGTCGCGCTGCGCATGTTGGTCAGCTTCTTCTCGCGGGTCACGTTGATGTCGAGATCCTCGGCGCGCGGGTTGATCCCGACGACCATGCCCTCGTAGGTGTCCGCGCCCGGTTCGACGAAGAACTGGCCACGATCGGCGAGCTGGATCATCGCGAACGGGGTCACCGAGCCGGCCCGGTCGGAGACCAGCGCGCCGGTGTGCCGGGCCCGGATCTCGCCGGCCCACGGCGCGTAACCGTGCGAGACGGCGTTGGCGATGCCGGTGCCGCGGGTGTCGGTGAGGAAGTCGGTGCGGAAACCGATCAGGCCGCGCGAGGGGACGATGAACTCCATCCGCACCCAGCCCGCGCTGTGGTTGGCCATCTGCACCATCTTGCCCTTGCGGGCGGCCAGCAGCTGGGTGACCGCACCGAGGTACTCGTCGGGGCAGTCGACGGTCAGCTCTTCGTAGGGCTCGTGCACCTTGCCGTCGACCAGCTTGGTCACCACCTGCGGCTTGCCGACGGTCAGCTCGAAGCCCTCCCGGCGCATCTGCTCGACCAGGATGGCCAGCGCGAGCTCACCACGGCCCTGCACCTCCCAGGCGTCCGGGCGGCCGATGTCGAGCACGCGCAGCGACACGTTGCCGACCAGTTCCTGATCGAGCCGCGACTTCACCATGCGGGCGGTGAGCTTGTGCCCCTGCACCCGGCCGACCAGCGGCGAGGTGTTGGTGCCGATGGTCACCGAGATGGCGGGCTCGTCGACGCTGATCCGCGGCAACGCGACCGGGTTCTCCAGGTCGGCGAGGGTGTCGCCGATCATGATCTCCGGGATGCCCGCGATGGCGACGATGTCACCGGCCACGGCGACCTCGCCCGGCTGGCGCTCGACGCCGATGGTCTGGAGCAGCTCGGTGATCTTCACCTGCTTGACGCCGTCGCCGTGCATCCACGCGACGTTCGCGCCCTTGCGCAGCTCGCCGCTGTAGATGCGGACCAGCGCGAGGCGGCCGAGGAACGCCGAGGCGTCGAGGTTGGTGACGTGCGCCTGCAACGGTCCGGCCGGATCGCCCTTGGGCGCCGGGATGTTGTTGAGCAGCACGTCGAACAGCGCGTCCAGGTTCTCCGCGTCCGGCTCGTGGCCGTTCTCCGGACGCTCCTTGGACGCCTTGCCCGCACGCCCGGAGGCGTAGAGCACCGGCAGGTCGAGCGCGAGCTCGGCGGCCTCGGCGGCGGAGTCGTCCAGGTCGGAGGCCAGGTCGAGCAGCAGGTCGTGGCTTTCCTCGACGACCTCCTCGATCCGGGCGTCCGGCCGGTCGGTCTTGTTGACCACCAGGATCACCGGCAGCGACGCGGCGAGTGCCTTACGCAGCACGAACCGGGTCTGCGGCAGCGGGCCCTCGGAGGCGTCGACCAGCAGCACGACGCCGTCGACCATGGAGAGGCCGCGTTCGACCTCACCACCGAAGTCGGCGTGGCCGGGGGTGTCGATCACGTTGATGACGGTGACAGAACCATCCGCGTGGTGCTTATGCACCGCGGTGTTCTTCGCGAGAATGGTGATGCCCTTCTCGCGCTCCAGATCGCCGGAGTCCATCACCCGGTCGACGAGCTCGGCTCGCTCGGCGAACGCGCCGGATTGGCGGAGCATGGCGTCGACCAGCGTCGTCTTACCGTGGTCGACGTGCGCCACGATGGCGACGTTGCGAAAATCGCGCGCAGACGACACGCTGAATCCTCCTGCTGTTAGGTGTAGGTACCGGCCGACCCCTGCAAACAGGTGGAGAATCGAAACTCACCGGGCATTGCGGCCATATACACCCTACCTGCGTTCGGGTCACCCCTCCGCGCCAGGCACGCAACTAAGGGTATGCTAACCGACATGGGCAAGGTCAAGGCTAAGCAGGTTTCACGTCTGAAACCGAAGAAGAAGTGCTGTCGAAAAAAGACGCGCTGCGTGAAATGCCCTGTGGTCATTATGCGTATGAAGAAGTGTGAAGCCGCAGGCATCTGCGGCAAGGACCTGAAAAAGGCGCTCAAGCAAGCCCGCGCCGCCTGACCCTTTCGTCCCCTCCCGACGGGTCGCGCGGCCCGTTGCGCTCGAACGTTCCGGCAATGACGGACATCACTCTCGGCACAGGTGTAGAACCGGGTTATGAGCGCCCCGCTGCTGACCGAAACCGAACTCGAACAGTCTCTGACCGACCTGCCCGACTGGACCAGGGACGGCGATGTGCTGACCCGCACCGTCCAGGCGCCCACCTTCCTCGCGGGCATCGAACTGGTCCGCCAGGTCGCCGAGGCGGCCGAGGCCGCCAATCACCATCCCGACATCGATATCCGCTGGCGCAAGGTCTCGTTCGCGCTGTCCACCCATGATTCCGGCGGCCTCACCGCGCTGGACGTCGAGCTGGCGGGCAAGATCGACCACCTGGCCGCGCAGCTCGGCTGACCGGCTCAGGCGGCGCGCGCCTGGCCTTCGGTGGCCACGCGCGCCGCTGCTTCCGGCTCCGCTTTCGCATCGCGGCCCACCCGGATCACCCAGAGGAAGAAGACCAGCGCGCCGAGCACGTCCACCGCGCCGAGCCAGGCCAGCACGGCGGGCCGCGGAATCGTCCAGATCGAATCCTGGAAGAACGAGAGCACCCACGGCACCCCGATCAGCGTGTTCACCAGCCAGTAGCCCGCGATGATTTTCGCCCCCGGCGCGCGCCGCAGCGGTCCGTAGAGCAGCCACAGCACCATCGGCAGCAGCCAGACCCAGTGATGCGACCAGGAGATCGGCGAGACCAGCAGCCCGAACAGCTGCACCATGATCAGCGTGCCCATCCGGTCGTCCGGCCCGAGCACCCGCCAGGCGAAGAACGCCAGCACCGCGACCACCAGCACCCCGGCCATCCACCACGGCCCGGATTGCACGTCGTAGCCGAGGATTCGGCTCAGCGTGCCGCGCAGCGACTGGTTCCACACCGAGCCGACCGGGCCGATCCGGTCCGCGTCGCCGAGCAGCGTGCCGAAGTAGCGCCGCGCCTCGTGCGGGGCGATCAGGAAGCTGATCCCGACCGTCGCGCCGAACACCACCGCCGACCAGAGCACCGCCAGCCAGCGCCGCTGGGCGACGAAGTACAGACCGCTGATCGCCGGGGTCAGCTTGATCCCGGCGATGACGCCGACCAGCCCGCCGGACAACCACCAGCGCGAGCTGCGCACCGCGAGCATCGCGCCGAGCACCAGGAACACATTGACCTGGCCGTAGTCGATCGTGGTGCGCACCGGTTCCATCCACATGCCGAGCGCGGTCCAGCCGACCGTCGCGGCCTGCCAGCCGGGTTCGCTCGCCCGCTCCGCGCCGAGGATCAGCTCCAACGCGATGCGCACGACCACATAGAGCGCGGCGACGGTGGCCAGCAACCAGCCGACCGCGACGGCGGTGAACGGCAGGTAGTGCAGCGGGAAGAAGACCAGCGCGGCGAAGGGTGGATAGGTGAACGGCAGCGGGAAGTCCGGCGTCTTCTCCGCGTAGGTGAAGTCGTAGAGCTTGTCGGTCAGCAGCGACGCCGATCCGTCCACGTACACGTGGAGGTCGACGACGTTGAGTCCGTTCTTGTTCAAGAACATCCAGAGCAGCCGCGCCAGCACGGACAGACCGAGTGCCGAGACAGCCCATCGGAGTTGACGGTTCAAATCGCAGGCTTTCGACTCGGGTGCGGTAGGTCGGCCCGGCACCCGGCGTTGCGAGTGTTCGGCGACAAGAATGGATGGCTGCGACTAGATTAACCGCAGCGCCGATCCCGATCGCCGCGCCCTCGTATCATCAGATCCCTTCCGAATCACTGATAACATTTGCATCACCTTTCACACCAGTAACACCAGTAGCGCGCTACCGTCTGATAACACTGATCGTCCGCAGCACCTGTAGGGCGACGCAGCTGTACACATAGCCGCGATGTCCCTAGAGTGACCCCCGAAACGATGGCTTTTCAGCATCGGCCCCAGATGTACCCGAGGTAAGGACGGCTAGACCAGTGCTTCGCACCCGAGGACCGCGGATTGCATTGTCCGCGCTCGCCATCGCGGCGAGCGCCACGCTTGCCGCGCCGATGACGACAGCTGTCGCGGCGCCCGCGCCCGCGCCTGCGGCGACCCCGAACTCCGTGCCCATGGTCCCGGAGGGTGTCCCGATCGACGCCCTCGCCGCGCTGGCCCCCGCCATCGTCGGCTCGATCGCCGGCCCCGCCGATATCGCGGCAGGCCCGCAGTCGGCCATCCTCGATCAGGCCCGCAAACTGCTTGCGACGCTGGCCCTCCCGCCGCAGATCAAGTCGACGCTGGAACGGATCATCACCTTCCTCGACGGCAGCGGTGGCGGTGGCCCCGAGCTGCCGCAGGAGGGTCCGGTCATCGCCCAGTTCCTCTACCCGACGATCGGCAAGGGCTGCATCGGCCCGACCGCCGACTCGATCGGCACCGCGCTCGCGGTGGCGGGCCCGGCCCAGCTGCCGCCGCCCGGACCGAAGGCCGGCCAGGCCGGGTTCGTCTTCACCGCGCTCGGCACCAAAGCGCCGACGGTGGAACAGAATCCGCCGATGACCGTGCAGTGGATGAACCTGGACACCCGGCAGTCCGGCCTGCTGCCGCTGACCGACGAGGCCAAGATCAACCCCGGTGGCCCGGCCACCCTGTCCGCGATCGCCGACACCGGCGCGGGCCGCGTCGTCGCGGTCATCTCCGGCTCGCTGACCACCAAGGCCGATGACGCCGACCCGCGGACCTGCTCGTTCCTGCCGACGCTGGGATTCTTCACCGTCGCATAAGTTCTGCACGCATAACGGCGGCGACTCTCCGGAGTCGCCGCCGTTGTCGTTTTTACGACACCACTACGGAGAAACGCCGCGATGACCACTGCGCGGGTGTTGATTGTGGTAGACCGCTAACTATGGCGACGATCGAACATTCGATACGGCCCGGCCGCTCCATCCGGAGCAGGCGCTCGCATCGATCGATACTGTCTATCCGGTCCGAGGGCTCGATTCTGTCCATCGGCTCGGCCTACTCGATCCTGTCGATCGGCAGCGTGGGCTCGGTGTTGTCGATCGGGTCGGTCGGCTCGTTCGGGTCGGCCATCTCCTCATTCTCGTTCACCAGCCTCGGGTCGGCGTTCTCCGGCCTGTCCCGCTGGTCGCTGTTCTCCTGGCTCGGCGATCACGAGGCGCCGGACTCCCGCCCGACGTTGCGGGTGGTGCCGGACGAGGAACCCGATCTGCGCGAAGCGCCGTTGAGCCACTGCCAGACCTAGGGCCGGCGGCTCACCACTGCCCGTAGTCGGCGGCGAGCGCATTGTTGAGATCGATGCCGATGCCGTCGAGCGAGCGCTTGTCGATTTCGAACTGGTGCAGGTGCGCGGCGGGGTGCACGACCCCGTTGGAGCCCCAATTGTGCTGCCAATACCAGGAACACAGGCCTGCGGCGCGAGCCAGTTCGATGGTGGGGGCGTTGGCGTACATGCCGGTGTTCTCCTTGCCGAGCACCGACTGCCAGCCGAGCAGGTAGGGCGCGATCATGGTGGCGAACTCGACCGCGGTCGGGTTGTCATCGATCGACGCGTAGATGGGCACGCCCTCGGGGCCACCCGCATCGAGGTGCAGGTCGAGCCCGCGCTGCGCGTGCTTCTTGCCCGCCTCCAGCCCACCACGCCAGTCCGCGGTCGGCCCCTTGCCGAACTGGTAGCAGGACACGATGTCCAGGTTTGCCGCGTGCAGCTCGTCGACCTCGTTGGCGCGCAGCGGCTTGCCCGCCATCCATTCCGCGCCGGGCCGCCGGTCCGAGACGTACCGGATGACGCCGAGATGCCCGGCGTCCCTGATCGATTCGGCCGACGGCACGCCGCCCGCGTAATCGATCAAGGTGCCGTAACCGGAGGCGGCCGCGGGCTTCGCGGAAACGGTCAGGCCGATCGCGGCTGCCGCTGCGGCATACCCGAATAGCTCACGCCGGGATACAGAACTGGAACGCATCGCAGGACTCCTTCGCGCAACCCCGACCATGGATGGCAGCGTGCCCGGCGCACCTTCCCCAAACTTTTTTCGCACGCGCCGGGAGCCTCGAACGTGTACTTATTTCACCATATTCACATAGGAACCGCTAGACCCACGGGACACACCCTTTCACATTGGTCACACTGGTGTGCCTGGGTGAATGCGGATCGAACTCGGGCGGGCTCGCCCTATCGCACGCCGTCCATGCGCGCGGCGACGTCGATGGTCCGCCCGGAACCGTTGGCGAGTTCCTTGCTCACGACGCTCGCCACCTGGGCGATCACCTGCTTCTTGATGCCCGCGAGCGCGCCGAGCGTCGCCGCCCGCACGCCGTGCGCCTTGAACTCCAGGCGGATGTCGTCCAGATCCGGCGGCGGCACATCGATGACCACGAGCAACGGATCGGCGGCGCGCGCGGTCAGCACCAGCGGCACCTCCACGTCGGCGCGATAGCGATTGGACTTGAGCACGTCCACGGTGATGTCGAGGCTGACCGGCAGGGTCAGGTCGAAAGACCGTGGCGTGTCCGTCTTGTCGTCGAGCTGCGGCACCCGGACGCTGCCCCGCACCGTGACCGTCGCCGATTTACCCGGTCCGGTCTTCAGCGGCCCGATCTCGATCGGCCGCCCCGCCATCCGCTCCACCACGTCGAACACCCGCTCCCGGGTCACGATGCGGGAGAAGAACCGGTGCCCGAATTCGTCGTAGCCGATCCAGTCGAACTCCGCCTGCTCCCGATGTTCCGACCGGGTGCCGCTCACGATGGCCTCGACGTCGAAGACCCGGCTGCGGCGGGCCTGCGGGTCGGCGAGCATGGCGTTCACCCGCGAGGCGACCTCGCGTTGCACCAGGCCCGCGATCGGATCGAGCAGCATCTCCCCCGCCGCGTCCATCGCCTGGGCGCGCAGCACGAAGCTGACGTCGCGCTGGGTGACCGGCGGGATATCGATGACGATCAGCAACGGGTCGGCGGTGCGCGCGTGCAGGGTCAGGTCGATCTCGACCCTGGCTTCCAGCCGCAGCTTCTTGCCGCCGAGCATCACCTTCAGCGCCAATGACACCGGCACGGTCACGTCGAACGTGACGTGCGGGCCGCTGTGCAGCACCTTCGGCGTGCCGACCTTGCCCTCGGCGACGAAGCCCGCGAGTCCGGCCGGGCCGAGGGAGAACGGGCCGATCGTCATGCCGCGCCCGGTCATCCCGGACACCGCGGCCTCGATCCGGTCCTTCGTCACCGCGTGCGTGACGAAGCGTTCGCCGAAATCGGCATAGTCGATCCAGGTCGGATCGCTACTCGGTTCGTCGGTCGACTGCATCAGATGTTCCGGAACCCTCACCGCTCGATGGACAACGGACACGGTACGCGACCGACATTGCCCAGAACTTGCACGAGTCTGAACCCGAGATCCCCGTCCTGCCGATGAGGGGGAGGCAGGGCGGGGATCGGCGACGGCGCTGCCGGGCGCCGTCACTATCTATCGTAGGGCTATCGCGCGCGCTCATCGGCCGTCTCCGCCCACCAGCTACCGCAGGCGGCCGGCAATCTTGCTCACAATCGGCCGAATCCCACGATTCCCGGCGCCTGGGCCAGCGCGAACGTGTGGATACTCACCTCGCCGAACTCGTTGCCGCCGATGGTCGTCACCACCCCCGCCTCGGATTTCAGCACAATGTTCGTGTGCTGGCCGAACGGGCTGGTGCTGTCGTACATCAGCACGTCACCCAGGCGCGGCTGGTACGTGCCGATCGGCGCGAACCGCCCGGCATTCGCGTAGTACTCCTGCAACGTGTAAACGCCCGGGATCCGCCACGAACCCGAGTTCGGGTTCGCCAGCGGCGCCCCCGACTCCCGCATCACCCAGCTGACGAAGTCCGCACACCACGGTTCGCTCACCCCTTCGGCGTACTTGTCCCCCGAACCCGGACTACGGAATTCCTGCGCCGTCACCGCGACGATCTCGGCCTGCGTCGGATCCAGCGCCGACTTGTCGATCGCGGGGAACGCGGTGCTGCGTTCCCCGACGATGGCCGCCGGACTCGAATGGTCCTGCCACCAACGGACTCCGACAACCCCGGCCGCCGCAAGCGCGATCACGACCAGCCCGACCACGAGCCACGGCCCCACCCGCCGACCTGACTGCTCATGTCGGCCGCCCGCGCCGCGTTGCCGCACTCGATGCGAGCCTCTGACCTGCTGTTCCGGCATCTCTCCCCCACGTTCGTCGTGCGCGCGGCCGGTCTCGGCCCTTGCTGAATTGGACGAACGAGCGGCCCGAACGGTTCCCCTCGAAAAACCATTTCCAGCGCGCAGATCTCGAGGTAGATTTCCACCATCCCCGCACGGAAGGGTAGAAACCAGCATGAGTCTGAATATCAAGAACGAGGCGGTGCACGCCTTGGTGCGTGAGGCAGCGGAGCGGACGGGGATGTCCCAGACCAGCGTTGTCGAGGAGGCACTGAAACGCATGTTGAAAGAACTTGATGCCGAACAACACACTCGGCTCGAAAAGCTCCGGCTGATCGTGGACGATATGCACACGATCCTGCGGGAATCCGGGCACCTGCCGTTGACCACCGACGATCTCTACGATGAGGACGGGATGCCCGCATGATCGTCGACGCGTCTGCCCTGCTCGCCATCCTCAACGAGGAACCCGAGTCAGAATCGTTCACCGAGGTTCTGGGATCGACCCACAGCCTCGCGATGTCGGTCATCAACCATTTCGAGGTGGCGATCAAAGTCGACCGGCATCCGAACCCGGTGCTCGCCCGGCGCGCGGACCAACTGATGGACACCGCAAAGATCGAGCTCGTTCCGGTCTCGCTCGAACAGGCCGCCATCGCCCGAGCCGCGTATCGCGATTTCGGCAAGGGCAGCGGCCACAAGGCACAGCTCAATCTCGGCGATTGCTTCGCGTACGCACTCGCCACGGTCACCAAGAAGCCGCTGCTCTACAAGGGCAACGACTTCGTCCACACCGATATCAGATCCGCGGTCTGACCTCGGCGCTCGATTCCGGGCGGCGCGCCGCCGCCCGGAATACCGTCCGGGCGAAGCGAATCCGCGCTACCCTCCCAGAACACCGGGCGACGGGGAGGTACGACCCTGGACACGCTGTGGACTTTCGTAGTACACCGGCGACATCAGCTGCTCATCGACTCCTACCTACATGTGTCGGCGGTGTTGCAGTCGGTGCTGATCGCGACCGTGGTCGCGGTGCTGATCGGAATCCTGGTGCACCGCAGCCCGATCGGCTCGTCCCTCTCGACGGCCGTCGCCAGCGCCATCCTCACGGTGCCGTCGTTCGCGCTGCTCGGCCTGCTGATTCCGATACTCGGCCTCGGCGTCGCCCCGACGATCACCGCGCTGGTGCTCTACGCGCTGCTGCCGATCCTGCGCAACACGATCATCGGCCTGTCCTCGGTGGATCCCGCGGTGACCGACGCGGCCCGCGGCGTCGGCATGAACCGCCTGCGCGTGCTCACCGCCATCGAACTCCCCCTCGCCTGGCCCGCCATCCTGGCCGGCATCCGGGTCAGCACGCAGCTGATCATGGGCATTCTCGCCATCGCCGCGTACGCCAAGGGCCCGGGGCTCGGCAACCTCATCTTCTCCGGACTGGCTCGCCTCGGCAGCCCGAACGCGGTGCCGCAGGCCCTGGTCGGCACGGTGCTGATCGTCGTACTCGCGCTCGTACTGGACGGGATCTACGTCCTCATCGGACGGCTCACCACCTCGAGGGGAATTCGTGACTGACACCGAAACCCGTTCCGGCGGCATCGAATCGGCGGTGTCGGGCGAGGAGATCGTGCTCGACGCGGTCACCAAACGCTATCCGGGCCAGCACGATCCGGCCGTCGACGCGGTGTCGATGACCATCCCGGCCGGCGAAATCGTCGTGCTCGTCGGACCTTCCGGCTGCGGCAAGACCACCACCATGCGGATGATCAACCGGCTGATCGAGCCGACCTCGGGCACCATCACCATCGGCGGCCGCGACGCCGCGTCGATGAATCCCGACGAATTGCGCCGCGGCATCGGCTATTCGATCCAGCAGGCCGGACTGTTCCCGCACATGACCGTCGCCAAGAATGTCGCGACGGTGCCCGGCCTGATCGGCTGGGACCGCAAGCGGATCGCCGCCCGCACCGACGAGATGCTCGACCTGGTCGGACTCGATCCCGACACCTACCGCGACCGCTACCCGCGCCAGCTGTCCGGCGGTCAGCAGCAACGCGTCGGGGTGGCCCGCGCGCTCGCCGCCGACCCGCCGGTGCTGCTGATGGACGAGCCGTTCGGCGCGGTCGATCCGATCACCCGCGGGCTGCTGCAAGACGAATTGCTGCGGCTGCAAGGCGAATTGGGCAAGACCATCGTCTTCGTCACGCACGACTTCACCGAGGCGGTCAAGCTCGGCGACCGAATCGCGGTGCTGGGCAACCAGTCCCGCATCCTGCAATACGACACCCCGGCGGCGGTGCTCGCCGATCCCGCGGACGAGACCGTCGCCGGCTTCGTCGGCGCGGACGCCTCGCTCAAGCAGCTCACCCTCACCCGGGTGAGCGATGTCGACATGGGGCAATGCCCGACCGCGGTCGAGGACGAGCCGGTCGACGCGCTGCGGACCGCGCTGGCCGGGCAGGACTGGCCGTGGGCGCTGGTGCTCGACCAGCAGCGCCGCCCACTGCGCTGGGTCTCGGCCGAACACCTGGCGCACGCGAAGTCGTTGCGCGGCACCGGAACCCCGATCGGCGAACCGCTCTCGCTGCGCTCGACCTTGCAGGACGCGCTGGAGGCCCTGCTCGCGGATCAGACGGCGAACGCGGTGATCACCGGCAAGCGCGGCGAATACGTCGGACTGATCAACATCGACACCTTGGTCGCCCATCTCTCGGCGATGCGCGCCGAACACGGATCCGGCCGGCCCGCGGCGGGTGACGCGCCATGACGGCGGCCACCGGCACCCCGCCCGTGACCGCCGCGCCCGCCGCTCAGCGCCGGGCCGAACGCATCCGGCTGTTCGTCCAGCCGGTGGTCGTGCTGATCCTGACCGCGGGCGTGCTGGTGTGGGCCTTCGCCCGCGACCTGACCACCACCCAGCAGGCCAGCCTCAATACCCGCAACATCGTGACCGTCACCTGGCAGCACATCCTGATCTCGGCGACCGTCGTGCTGATCGTCATCGCCGTCGCGGTACCGCTCGGCACGCTGCTCACCCGCCCCGGATATCGCCGTCTGGCACCGGTTTTCGTCGGCATCGCCAATATCGGCGCGGCCGCACCGGCCATCGGCCTGATCGTGCTGTTCTATCTGGCCACCCGCACCACCGGCTTCTGGATCGGCGTCGCGCCGATCGCGTTCTATTCGCTGCTTCCGGTGCTGCGCAACACGATCCTCGGCTATCAGCAGGTGGATCAGACGCTCACCGACGCCGGCCGCGGGCAGGGCATGTCGGCGGTAACGGTGTTGCGCCGCATCGAGTTTCCGCTCGCGGTGCCCTACATCCTGGCCGGCCTGCGCACCTCGCTGGTGCTGGCGGTCGGCACCGCGACGCTGTCGTTCCTGGTGAGCGCCGGTGGTCTGGGCATCCTGATCGACACCGGCTACAAGCTGCGGGACAACGTCACGCTGGTGGTCGGCGCCGTCCTCGCGGTCGCGCTCGCCCTGCTGGTCGACTGGCTCGGCGCGCTCGCCGAACAGTTCCTCGGGCCGAGGGGGCTCAAATGAACCGGCGCTGGCGCGGGATGGCATTGGCGGCCGGAGTCCTGCTGGTCGCGGCCTGCGGCCTGGAATCCGGTGGCGCGGTGCCGCTTCGGGTGGGGCCGGGCAGCATCGTTGCGGTGCCGGAACTCGACGGAGTCCGAATCATCGTGGGGTCCAAAGACTTCACCGAGCAGAACATCCTCGGCTACATCGTCGAGTTCGCCATGTCGGCGGCCGGCGCGCAGGTGCGCGACCTGACGAACATCCAGGGCTCCAACAGTCTTCGCGACGCCCAGCTGCACGGCCAGATCGACGTCGCCTACGACTACACCGGCACCGGCTGGATCAACTACCTCGGCAAGGAGACCCCGATCCCGGACGAGGTGGAGCAGTTCAACGCCGTCCGCGACGCCGATCTCGCCGCGCACGGCATGGTGTGGACCGACATGGCGCCGATGAACAACACCTACGCGCTGTTGATGAGCCAGGCCACCGCACAGGAGACCGGCGTGCGGACCCTGTCGGACTACGCCGCGCTGATCGCGAAGGACCCGGGCGCCGCGGCCACCTGCGTCGGCACCGAATTCAATGTGCGCCAGGACGGCTACCCCGGCCTAGCCCGCAAATACAACATCGATGTCGGCAAGGTCCGCAAACAGATCGTGCAGGACGCCGTGGTCTATCAGGCGACCGCCGATGGCAAGCAGTGCAAGTTCGGCTCCGTGGCCGCGACCGACGGTCGCATTCCCGCGCTGAACCTCATTCTGCTGCAAGACGATCAGCGCTTCTTTCCGAAATACAATGCGGCCGTGGTGATGCGGAAATCCTTCGCCGACGCGCACCCGCAGGTCGCCACCGTCCTGGCGCCGATCTCGGAGCGTCTCACCAACGAAGCCATCACGGAGCTGAATCGGCAGGTCGATGTCGAGGGCCGCGAGCCCGCCGATGTGGCCCGCGACTGGATGGTCGCCCAGGGCTTCGTCACCGCACGCTGACGATTTCGACCGCGCCCCAACGGTTCCCCCGAGCAGCAAAGGTGCGCGGCGAATGCCGCGCACCGCGCCACATCAGACGCGCGGCACCCGGCCGAGGTAGTGCAGCAGCTCGGCGACCGCGCCCTCATCGGACGTTCCGTCGACGATCGCCGCGTAGGCGCCCCACTGACGCAGCGGCTCAACGATTTCCGCTTCCTCGCCGCTACCCGGCGCGGGCTGTCCGGTACGCGCGGCGGTGAGCAGGTATCCCGCCAGCTCCTCGGTCAGCGGCGAGGCCTGCCCGGTCCCGATCGCGATATCCCAGGCGTGCACAGCCGCATCCAGCGCGCACATCACCGCGGCGACCGAAGTCGGCATCGCGCCGTGCGGCAGCGGGGTCGGCACGGTCTCGGTGCTGTCGGTGACGGTCGCCCACGCGGCGGCGGTCTGCTCGATCGCGTCGTCGACCAGCGCGACCAGCGTGCCGTCGACGGTGCCGGACGGATCGAACGGGTTGTACGCGGGGCCGGCGCCGATCCCGAGCGCCGCGGCGTAGGCCAGCTGGTCGCCGGCGGCGTGCTGGATCACCTGCGTTACGGTCCACTCCGAGCACGGGGTCGGCAGCTGCCACTGGTCGTCGCGGACGCCGGCGACCACGTTTGCCAGGGCGCGGTAGGACTCTGCGAGCACGTCGCGCCACACCGGGTTGAGGGTGGCGATGGAGGTGGTGGTGACGTTCATGTCCGGGCCTTTCGAGAGGGTGTTCCTTGCTTCTGACATCAGCTTATGAGTCCATTAGGCTAATTTCGTTCCTAATGATCCGGAGGTGAAATGTGACGCCGACCACAGTTCGCGTACTACGTTTGCTGGCCCTGCTCCAAGATCGCGCGCACACCGGCAGGGAGCTGGCCGACCGGCTGTCGATCACCGACCGAACCCTGCGCAACGACATCCAGCGCCTGCGCGAACTCGGCTATCCGGTGCAGGCGCAACGCGGTGCGATCGGCGGCTATCGCCTGGGTCGCGGCACCACCATGCCGCCGCTGCTGCTGGACGACGACGAGGCCGTGGCGGTCGCGGTGGCCGTCGGACTGGCCGAGGACGGCGCGACCGGGATCGCGGACATCACCGACAACGTCACCCGCGCCCTGGCCAAACTCGACCAGATCCTGCCGAAACGCTTGCAGCGCAAGGTGACCGCGCTGCGCGAGGCCACCGCCATCGGCCCGGCCACCACCGGCTCGCGCGAACCCGACGCCCCGGTCCCCGCCGCGATCCTGACCACGCTGGCCGGCGCCATCCGCGATGCCGCCACCGTCCTGATCGAACAGACCGAGCAGGATCGCGGCGAAGAAGTCGAGCCGTATCGACTCATCAATTGGCAGCGCCGCTGGTACCTGGTCGCCTACCACCTCGAAACCCATTCCTGGAGCGCAATTCCGGTCGCCCGGATTCAGCAGGCCGACCCGGGTACTCGCCGTTTCGCCGCCCGCGCGCTCCCCGACGACGACCTGGTCGCCTTCGTCATGCGCCACATTGCCAGCACCGGCTGGAAGGTGCACGCCCGGGTCACCGTGCTGGCTCCGGCCGAAACCGTCATCGCCAGAATCAATCCCGCGGTCGGCGTCGTCGAGGCGGTCGACGCCGACACCTGCGTGCTGATCACCGGCGCCGACGCCATGGAGACCCTCGCCATCTACCTGAGCATGCTGATGATGGACTTCCGCATCGACGACCCACCGGAGCTGGTCGAGCACATCCGCACCCTCGCCCGCCGCTACACCGAGGCCGTCGCCCCGTAACCGGCATAGGCTGAACTTCGTGGCCGACAACCAGTTGTTCCTGGAACCGAACATCGGAAAGCCCACCGAGCAGGTCGGCTACTTCGCGACCCGAGCAGGTTTCGACCGATTCGCCGCCGCGTACACCGCCGGTCTGGCCGAACTACCCACGCCCGCCGAACAGGTCGCCGTGCCGACCTCGTTCGGCCCGGTCCGCGCCTACCGCTTCGGCGACGCGGGCGGTACCCCGATCGTCCTGCTGTCCGGTCGCCAGGCCTCGACGCCGATGTGGGGCGCGAACCTGCCCGGCCTGATGGCCGGCCACACCATCTGGTCGATCGACAGCATCGGCGAGCCCGGTGCCAGCACTCAGCACAAACAGCTCGTCACCCCGATCGACCAGGCGACCTGGGTCGCCGAGGCCCTCGCCGGTCTCGGACTGCACCGCGCGCATCTGCTCGGCGTCAGCATCGGCGGCTGGCTGGCCACCCGGGTCGCCCTGCACCGCCCCGAATGCGTGGCCTCGGTGACCCTGCTCGATCCGGCGAATACCTTTGCGCCCCTTACCTGGAAGATGATCGTCGTCTCGCTCGGCAGCATCATCCCCGGGCTGCCGAAGCGGGTGCGCTACTGGCTGCTCAGCTGGATCTCCGGCGGCATCCCGGTGGACGACTCGATCCCCGAGGGACGCCTGATCGCTTCCGCCATGCGCGATTTCACCTCCGCGCAGCCGATGCCGGTGCGCCCGACCGCCGAGGAACTGGCCACAATCAAGGTGCCGGTACTCGCAATCCTGGCCGGGCGCAGCATTGTTCACAACGCGACCCATGCCGCCGAAACCGCCCGCACCATCCCCGGTGCGCAGGTCGAGGTCTGGCCGGAAGCCTCACACGCGATCAACGGCGAGTTCCCGGAGCGGATAGCCGAACGCGTCGCCGAGTTCACCGCCGGTCTTCAATAGCCCGTCAGAGCGAAGCGCGCGGTCGCAGGGGTAGCTGACCCATGAAAAGAGCCGACCCGGACGAATCCGGGTCGGCTCCAATGCTGCTCAGATCAGGCGTGTCCCACCGTCGCCGCCGCGTCCGGCGCCTTGCGCATCGGGATCAGCGCGGTCAGTACGATCGCGACGATGGCCGCGGCCGTGGCGATCAGGAACGTGGTGTGGAACCCGTCGCGCGACGGGAAGACGTGCACACCGAGCTGCATGGTCATGTGCGCCAGCACGACGCTCATCACGGCCGACGAAGTCGACGTGCCGACCGAACGCATCAGCGAGTTCAGCCCGTTGGCCGCGGCCGTCTCGGTGATCGGCACCGCGCCCATGATCAGCGCGGGCATCGCGGCGTAGGCCAGGCCGACGCCGGCGGCGACGATCATCGACGCCACCATGATTTCCCAGACGCTGTTCATCAGCACCACGGCGCACAGGTAGCCCGCCGCGATCACCGCGGAACCGAGCGCCAGGGTGATCTTCGGACCACGCGCGGCGGACAGCTTCGCCGACACCGGCGAGAGCAGGATCATCACGAATCCGGTTGGCGCCAGCGCCAATCCGGCGTTGACCATGGTCAGGCCGAAGCCGTAGCCGGTCTGCTCCGGCGCCATCAGCAGCTGCGGGAAGGTCAGCGACATGCCGTAGAGCGCGAAGCCGACCGCGACGGACGCGATATTGGTGAACAGCACCCGCGGCCGCGCCGAGACCCGCAGGTCGACCAGCGGCGAACGCTGACGCAGCTCATAGGCGCCCCAGCCGAGGAACACCACCAGCGACACCGCGAACAGGATCAGCGTGGTCGGGCTGCCCCAGCCCCAGTCCGCGCCCTTGGTGATCGGAATCAGCAAAGCCAGCAGCGCGATCGAAAGCCCCAGCGCGCCACCGAAATCGAAGCGCGCGGGGGTGCGCACCGGCGATTCCGGCACGAACACGAAAACCAGTGCGGCACAGATCAAGCCGAGGCCCGCCGCGGTCCAGAACAGCATGTGCCAGTCCGCGTTCTGCGCGATCGCCGCGGCCAGCGGCAGGCCGAGGGCACCGCCGACGCCGAGCGTGGCGCTCATGATCGCCATCGCCGAGCCCACCTTCTCGGCGGGCAGTTCGTCGCGCATGATGCTGATGCCCAACGGAATCGCGCCGACCGCGGCGCCTTGCAGCGACCGTCCGATGATCTCGGGGATCAGCGAGGTGAAGGCCGCGCAGACCACCGAACCGGCGACCAGCGAGAGTAGGTTGACGAACAGCACCCGGCGCTTGCCGAACATGTCGCCGAGGCGGCCGGAGATCGGGGTGAACACGGCGCCGGCCAGCAGCGTGGCGGTGACCACCCAGGAGGCGTTGGACGCCGAGGTGCTCAGCAGATCGGGCAACGACGGGATGATCGGGATGACCAGCGTCTGCATCAGCGAGACGACGACACCGACCATGCCGAGGGTCGCGATGAGGACGGCCGGCGATGGACGCCTTCGGTCGTCGGTATCGGAGACGGTCGAAGACGCGTCGGCAGCAACAGTCACAAATGTGCACGCTACACACGTTGTGTATCGTGCACAATTGGATATAACGTGACGCACCCGACATAGTGAGGCCCATGTCCGAATTCGGTCCCGCCGACAACGCAGCGCTCACCCGCCTGGTCTTCGAGCTCACCCTGCTCGCCAGGCACTTCCCCGCGTCGCTGCTCCGCCGCCCCGGCTTCCAGCTCGACCGCTCGGCTTTCCTCATCCTGACCCGGCTGGAGTACGACGAGCCGCTGAGCCTGCGCGAGCTGTCCGAGGCGTTCCAGCTCGATATCTCCACGATCAACCGCCAGGTCGGCGCGATGCTCAAGCAGGGGCTCGTCGACCGCGTCCCGGACCCGGACGGTGGGATCGCGCGCAAGATCCAGGCCAGCATCAAGGGCCTGGATGTGCTGGCCGCCGATCGCATGCAGAGCCGGGAAGGCATCGGGGCGGTGGTCGCCGATTGGGACGGTACCGATGTCGACCAGCTGAGCAGGTTGATCGCGCGGTTCAATCAGTCCGTCGAGCAGATCGAGGAAAACCCGTGGCCGCGGCCGCCGGAGGTGCGGCTCTAGCCGACACCTTCGCCGATTTCAGCTCGGAGATCGTTCGGCCGCCGGCTTTGACGGTGGCCAGGACCGGGGCGGTCTCGAGGGTGCGGATCGCGTCGAGGGTGCCGAGGCGGGCGGTGAGGTATCGGTGCAGGGCGGCGGGGTCCGGACACATGGCCTGGGCGACGAGGTTCGCCGAGCCGGTGGTTGCGACGACGAAGGCTAGTTCTTCGTGGCCTGCCAGTATGGTCGCGACCGCGTCGAGGTGGGCGGGGGCGATCGACATCCACAGCAGAGCTTGGGTGGTTACGCCGAGTAGTGCGTCGTCGAGTTCGACGTCGAAGAAGAGCGCGCCGGTTGTTCGGAGTTCGGCCAGTCGTCGGGTGACGGTGGCCGGGGACCAGCCGGTTGCCGCCGCAAGTTCGGCGAGGGTGGCGCGTCCGTCGCGGCTCAGTGCGCCGAGCAGGGCGGTCTCGGCAGGGGAAAGTGTTCGTCGTTCGGGCGATTTGTCGGTTGGGGTCTGAAGCTGTTGCTGCTGAGCGGGATTCAGTGCGTTGACGTGTCCGTGCCATACACCGGGACCGCCGTGATAGGTGTGCAGTACTAGATGCGCCGAGACTCCGGTGATGCCTGCTGTTCGTGGAATGTCATGCAGCAGTAGCGATCGCGAGGTTTGAGCACCGAGGGGCACGTCGACGATGAGCAGGATTTCAGTGCCGCCGGACATCAGCTTGACCCATGAGGTGTCGGATCTGCGGGCCAGCGAATTGGCGAGGTTTTGCGCGGCGGCGGTTGTGGTGGTGAGCCGAACCAGCCACTGCGCCTTGCCGATTCCACTCGTGTCCGGCAGTCCGACAACGCGTAGGCCCGCCTCGGTGCGCAGTCGGCGGTAGCGGCGGGCGATGGTCTGGGTCGAGACGCCGAGGACCGCACCGATCTGGCTGAGCGGCGCCCTGCCGTCTATGTGCAGGGCGTGGATCAGGCCGCGATCCACGTCATCAAGTGTGGTCATTCCTTTCATATCACCACTCTGGATGGAACTTTTCTACTGTTTGTGAGCCGCAGATGGATCTGTTGACGGTTCTGGTCGCACCCTGGTCCAGGCAGCGGGCGCTCGACCTGAACGCCTGTGCTATCGAAAGAGGCAGCGACACAATGATTCTCGTAACCGGGGCCACCGGAACCGTCGGCCGTGCCCTGATCGACCAGTTGCTCGTTGCGGGCGAACAGGTCCGCGCGACCAGCCGGAATCCGGCAGCGGCGAAGTTGCCTGACGACATCGAAGTGGTCCAAGCCGATCTGGGCGATCCCACCCGGATGGCCGTCGCGATGCGCGAGGTGGATCGGGTCTTCCTGTTGTCCACCGGCCCCGACATCCCCGAGCACGACGCCATCGTCGCCGACGCAGCCGCTCGGGCGGGTGTCGCGCGATTGGTCAAGCTGTCGTCCGGCCGCACCGGTGACGACACCGCCACCGATCCCATACCCACCTGGCACCGCGCGGGCGAACAGTCGGTGCGCAGTTCCGGCGTGCGGTGGACCATCGTGCGCCCGCTCGGATTCATGTCCAACGCGCTGCACTGGGCAGGCACGATCCGGGCACTCGGTGCCGTGCACGCGCCATATGGCCAGGGGCGCATAGCTGTCATCGATCCGCGTGACATCGCCGCGGTCGCGGCGGTCGCACTCACCACCGACGGCCACGAAGGTCAGATCTACACACTCAGCGGCCCGCAGGCCCTGTCCCCGGGCGAGCAGACCGCGGTCCTCGGTGAGGTCCTCGGCCGGCCGCTCGAATTCGTCGAAGTCGCACCGGCACAGGCACGGCAGGCCATCCTCGACCACGGCGTTCCCGCCGAGCTGGCGGACGCGATCATGGCGCTTCGAGCCACCGCGCTGGAATCCTTCACCTCCGTCGTGCATGACACCGTCGAACGACTGACCGGCACCCCACCACGCACCTTCCGGCAGTGGGCCACCGACCACGCCGCCGAGTTCCGCTCCGCCGCAGCCTGACTCGGCCCGGGCGGCGGCGCGGCGGCAACCCCCGTACCATCGAGGCGTGAGGCTGGGTGTGGGGTTGCTGGCCGTATCCGTCCTCGCGGCCGGATGCCAGGCCGGCGAAGACGAGTGGTCCGACTGGACCGTGACGGTGTACTACACCGCTGTCGAGTCCTATCACGACGGCCCCCTGGAAACGGTGCACGGCTGCACCGCCATCGACTGCGTCGAATCCGACGTCCAACTGGGCGAGCTGCCAAGCGATTTCGTCGACGCCGTGCGCGACGAAGGCACCGGCCGCATCACCAGCGGCACCAACGCCGGCGCCTACCTGAACTGGTCCTACGACACCGGCTTCTGGCTCGACTCGCACCCCCGCGACGCCGCAGGCGAAATCCTGCAACCCTTCCACAGCGCCGCCGCCGACGGCCTCGACCCCGGCACCCGCCTGCGCCTCACCGATTGCGGCATCATCGACCCCGAAACCACCCCCGCCTGCACCAAATTCCAAGCCGCCGAATGGTCCATCGGCGAAGAATTCATCCCCGGCCCCAGCGGCCCACACCACCTGGACCTCTACATAGGCGAAGAAACCGCTCCCGACTTCCCCGATACCCCCGACTTCCCCCTCTTCGCCGGCGCCGCCCTGGAACCCCTCCCCTGACCGAGGCGTAGCCGGGAGCGAGGTCCCCACCAGCACAACGTGATCGGGAGTTCGCCGGTCGTGCGGGTGGCGGGGCGCTAGGCTCTGCGGCTGGGTCGGACCCGACGTCTTGGGAGGCGCTTCGATTCACACGAAACAACACGCATGGTGGGACAACTATCTGGTCGCCCTGCTGGGGCTGGTTCTCGCGGCGGGGTTTGCGTTCGCCGCGATCGCCGCGGCCTCGGGCGGGGCCTATCCGCTGGCGATTGCTCTGGCGGTGCTGGCGGTGCCGTTCGCGATTCCCACCATCGTTCAGATACTCGGTGAGTTGTTCATCTACCTGATGATTCCGGTCGTTTTGGTCGGATTCGTACTGTTTCTCCCGGTTCTCGCGGTCAGCCCGGCGGCGCGGACCTGGGCGCGGCGGAGGTGGCGGCACCGATGAGCCAGGGGCTCGGGCCGACGAAGATCACATAGCCCGTTCGTTAGCCATCCGTAGAGTTATCGGCATCGAGCTGTTTGCCGCGTAACCGAAGGACGGAGGCCCCGGGTGAGCGAGCTTCAGCGAGCGAACCGAAGATACAGCGCGCCTTCGCGCACGACGGAGCCGAGCGCCAGCGAGGCGGAGTCGTGAGCGGTGGCAAGGCTGTGAGCTGGGATGTACGTGGTGCGGCGTGGTGGCTGCCTGGGCTGATCGTGATCCTGGCGGGTGTGCTGCTGTACTCGCCATTCGGCGTTTCTCTGATCGAGGGACGCGTGGTCGTGGTGGTCGCGATGCTGGTACTCGGCGCGTCCGCCGCCGCTCGGTGGTGGTTGGCGCGGAGAGACGGTTCGTCCGGCTCTGAGCCCGATGAGTCGTCGGATCGCGACAACGCCAGGCTCGTGCGTGCTCAGCGGTTGCTGGGCGCCGAGGCGGTGCTTACCGTGGCGTTCGGGGTCCTCGGCATCGCCGGGCTGCCCATGTCGGTGTCGACGGCACTGGTGTGGGTCGGGACCTTCTTCATCGCACTGGGAATCTGCGGGCTGCTGGCCGGAACCGGGCGCGATGAGGTCCTCGTCGCGTCCGCGGCGCTCGCGGGCTGGCAGATACTCGCGGGCGTAATTCTCGCGACGCTGCCCTTCCGCACCGGTCTCGATTTCACCGCGTGGACGATCATCACGTTGTTGATCACCGGTGTGGCGATGCTGGTCCGCGGCCTTCGACTGACCGCGCCGCTGCCTCGCGCGAGCACCCTGCGCTGGTGGCGTCCTACGGCGATCACCGTGCAGCTGATCGTGCTCGCTGTGACCGTCGGCTGGTACGGAACGATCGTCACCCAGGCAGCCCGGCAAGACGCCGAACAAACCCGGCTCGACGCCTTCTACGAAGTGCCCCAGGGCCTTTCGCCCCAACCGCCCGGCACCGTGATCCGCACGGCACCGATGTCCCTTCCCGGGGTGAACGGCCACGGTCAACGCATCCTGTACTGGTCTCAAGACCGCAACGGCGCCCCGGCGGTGTCCTCCGGCATGGTCTGGACGCCGCTCGCCGAAGGGGCCAACCGCCCCATCCTGAACTTCGCCCACGGCACCGTCAGCCTCGGCGCCGAATGCGCCCCCAGCAGGCAATCCGGGATCGCCTCGACCATGCCCTGGCTCAACGACGCGCTCGACCGCGGCTGGGTGGTCGCCGCCAGCGACTACGCGGGCGCGGCAGGCACCGGCGACGGCGAGCACTACCTGGTCGCCGCCGACCAGGGCCGCGACACCGTGAACGCCGCCCGCGCCGCCCACAACCTGCCCGGCACCAACGCGGGCACCGACATGCTGATCTACGGCGTCTCCCAGGGCGGGCTCATCTCGCTGGCCGCCGCCGCCCAATCCCCCAGCTACGCACCCGAATTGCACCTCGTCGCCGACGCCGCCACCGCCCCGGCCTCCGACATCGCCGGCATCCTGCGCGCCAACCCACCCCAACTCCTCAACGGCTGGGCCGTCACCCCGTTCCTCACCACCCAGTACGCGAAGGTCTACCCCCAACTCGACCCCAACGCCCTGCTCACTCCCCAAGCTGCCCTGCGCAATCGGGAAATGGCCGGAGCAGGTTGCGCCGCAGCACCTTTCGCCGCCCTCTTCGCCCGCATCACCACCGTCCCCGGCATGGGCGATTACTTCAAGGGCGACCCTTTGGCCGACCCGTCTTGGCGTCGAGCCTTCGAGGAAAACCGAGCCCCCGACATGCCTTCCGGCATCCCGGTTTACCTCGCTCAAGGACTGGAGGACCAACTGGTCCCCCCGAAATTCACCGCCGCCCTGGTCGATCGTTACTGCTCCGCAGGCACTCCCGTAACCACCCAGTGGAATCCTGGCGTCGGCCACGACAACGACAACGAGAAGGCCGTCGCTCCCCGCGTGATCCAGTGGTTCGCCGACCGCCTCACCAACACCCCCACTCCCAACAACTGCGGCGACGCTCTGCCGGCGACTCTCACGGAGCACTAGCCGCACGCGAACCCGTTGTGGCGGAACACATCCGGGGTCAGCGAGGTATCGGCCTCAGGCCGCGTATGGACGTTCGGCGCGGGCTGTGCGAAGGGCGGATCCCCACCAGACGAGTTGGTTGAGTAGTTGGTCGGCGGCGGCCGTGGGAGCGGCCGGATCGGTGAGTTTGCCTGTCGCGTCGAAGAGTTGGCCGGCCCAGTGGAAGCTCACGGTGTCGCGCACGGTGACGGCGTGGAGTTCGGCGAAGACGTGGCGGAGGTGCTCCACCGCGCGCAGGCCGCCGGAAACGCCTCCATAAGAGACGAATCCGATCGGCTTGGCCTGCCACTGGGTGAAGTGCCAATCGATCGCGCTCTTCAGGGGTGCCGGATAGCTGTGGTTGTACTCCGGGGTTATCACGACGAATCCGTCGGCGGCGGTCAGCCGCGCACCGACGGATTCCAGCGCTCGCGCACCCTCGGGGTCGGGTTCGCTCGACATGTAAGCGGGCAGTTGGTCTTCCGCGAGATCGATGAGGTCGACCGCGATGTCGTCGCGTTGCTTCGCGTGATCGATGAACCAGTTGGCCACCGTGGGGCCGAACCGTCCCGCCCGGGTGCTCCCGAGGATTACCGCGACCTTGACCGGATTCTCTGTCATGACAGTTCCTTTCGATGCGTGCAGGTGTGCGCGCAAGCATCGAACATCAACAAAGGTTCAGGTCAAATCGGCGCGTTCCATCCGGCGTATCCGCCAGGTCAGGGGCGATCAGCCGTCGCTGTTGTCGGCCGGAGCCGCTACTTCGCTGTTGTGGTGACCGTCGGGGCGGGAGTGGTCGCAACGGAGGTCGTCGCGGACGGTTGCGGCGTCGGCGAGACGGTGGCGGTCGGCCGAATCGGGTCGGGGCACCTCTTGTTCCACTCGCCGAGGGTGTTGATCTCGCCGGGCGTCCGCGGATCACCCGTGTAGTCGATCTGGTCCGTGCATTTCGCCGGCTTGGGGGTCTCACCGCAGACGATGATGCCGCAGTTGTCGGTGCCGCCGGGCGCCGGCGGCGGGGTCTCACCACAAACGATGATCCCGCAGTTGTCGGTGCCACCGGGGCGCGTCGCGTTCACGTCACCGCAAACGATTTCGCCGCATCTGTCGGTCCCGCCGGGCGCGGGTGCCTGGGTCTCGGTCTGTTGAGCGGCGGGCTGACCCGGGTCACCGGCGCCCGGACGCGTTGCGGCGGGAACTCGCGGCGTACCCGGATCAGCCTGCGCCGGAATCGAACTCGTCGGCGTCTTGGTCGCAGTGACCGAAGTCCCGGTCACTTTGCTCGACGGCGGCGCACCGGAGTCCGGTTCTTTCGACCCGCACGCTGCCAATATCAGCACCAGTGCCGCCAGCAGCACCCCTAGCACTACACGCAGCCGAATATCAACCTTCATGATTTCCCTCTATCTCCTCCAGCTGCCGAAGCAGCACCCCGATCCGAAGGTAAAAGTACACGGAGACTGAGGATTTCGGGCAATGCGCTTTTCGACACCGGGCAGCAACTCGGATATTCCGAGTCAAGACCACAGAATAGGTGCCCCTTGTATACGGGGCCGAGAATGCCACGGAGACAGCCGATCCCGTGGAACGCGAGACGGCCCCGATCGAATAGCTCAGGTCGGCCGCTTCTTAATGGCGTACTGCAACGCGCTTTCCGCGTTGGCGGTGCCTTTCATCATGATTTCGAGCGCCCGGACAAGCGGATCGATGCCGGTGGCCACGCGACCCTGCTCCAGGATGGCAACCCGGCGGACCCGCTGGTCGGCAAAACCGCACACGCCGCGCTCGCCGGAGGTCAGCGCGGTATCGGGCGGCAGCGACACCAGGCTCGGCGTCGCCTCGGCGATCAGCAGGAATCCACTGGCGGCAAACCCGCGCAGAGCCCCGAGCGACCACTCCTCCAACCGGCCTTCCTTGGTGGTCTTGACCCCTTCGCCGGTTTGCCGTCCCGCGTCCGGATCGGTGGGCGCGTCCGTTCGCTCCGGCCCCGGGACTTCACCCCCGAATGTTTCGTAGGTCATGATGTTGATCGCCTGGCTCGGATCCGTGCCCCGGGTGATCACCACTGCCTCGGCCGTACGCAGCGAATCCAACCGCTTCTCCTGATCGCGCTGAATGCGCAGGAGTTCCACCGCCAGTTTGCGATTCAGCTCGTTGTCCAAGTACCGCTTGCATCGTGCGGCGTCCTCCGCCCACTCCTGCACCCGTGCCTGCGCGAGCGCGTACAACTTCTGATAGGCGACCACGATGTCCTGCGCCGTGTAAGTCTCATCGGGATCGTCGATCGCGGTCTTCACGAGCACCGCGAGCATTTTATGCAACGGACCGGTCGATTTGGTCGGTGGCGTCACCTGGGCGGCGAGAATGGTGGCGGCACGCGTAAATTCGGTGATCGGACTAGGTCCTGAAGCAGTGGTTTTGGTGGGATCCTGCAAGGTGAGCACGGTGATCTCCAGAGCTGAACGAGATGGTGAGACCCCTTCAGTCTGAACCCTTCTCGTCACCGACCTGCCCGGAATCCGAAGCATACGACCGGGTTCGGTTCGGCCACCCGAGTACGCTGCGTACACCCACCCGCCGAAGGAAGGTTCGCCATGCCCGACGACGATGTGCGCGCCGCTCTGCAACACCATTGGGCAGCCTCGGACGCCAACGACTTTGCGACAGAACACGAAATCTACCGAGCCGACGCAATTCTCGAATATCCGCAATCCGGCGAGCGAATCCGCGGTCGGCACAATATTCGAGCGTCCCGCGAAGCCCAGCCGAACACGAAACGCTTCACCGTGCGCCGCATACTCGGCGGCGGCACCCTTTGGATCAGCGAACTCGTCCTCGAATACGACGAGGAACCGTTCTACGTCGTCAGCATCATGGAATTCGACGGCCCAGACGTAGTCCGCGAAACCCAATACTTCGGCGAACCCTTCGCCCCCGGCCCCTCCCGCGCCCAATGGGTCGAACACCTGGACTGAAACCTTTTCGGCACAAACCGATTTCGGAGTCGGATCAGACACGGAGCGGATTCGACCACAGCCCTCGATTCGCGACCGCGGTCACCGTGCGGCAGGGTTGAGCGCACCATGACTGACGACGATCCTTCGCAGACCAGCCGCTGGCGACACGGCGCGCGCCTCGCGGCATGCATCGTGTTCCTGCTCACGCTGTTCTACCTCGTCGCCGTCGCCCGCGTTATCGACATCAACAGCGTGCGCGACATGGTCGAAGCAACAGGCCCGGCAGCACCGCTGGTCTATGTAATCGTCTCAGCACTCCTCGGCGCCATCCTCGTCCCAGGCCCGATCCTCGCCGCCGGAAGCGGCCTACTGTTCGGCCCACTCCTCGGCACATTCGTCACTTTGGGTGCCACCGTCGGCACAGCAACGATCTCCAGCTACCTCGGCCGCCGAGCCGGCCGAGAAAGCGCCCGCGCCCTACTCGGCCCCACCCGCGCCAACCACCTCGACACCCGACTAGACCGCCACGGCCTCTGGGCCGTAGTAGCCCAACGCTTCATCCCCGGCGCCCCAGACGCCCTCTCGTCCTACGCCTTCGGCGCCCTAGGCATCCCCCTATGGCAAATGGCAACCGGCGCCTTCATCGGCTCAACCCCCCGAGCCTTCGTCTACACCGCCCTAGGCGCCTCCATAGGCGACCTTTCCGCCCCCCTCGCCTACACCGCCATCACAGTCTGGTGCATAACCGCCATCCTCGGCGCCTTAGCCGCCCACCGCACCCTCCGCACCTGGCGCCGCCGCAACGAGGAAGCCGAACCAACGGCGAAAAGCTAGACGTTGAAGCGGAATTCGACCGACCCCGACCAAGCGGTCGGCGCGAACGATCGGAGAACGTAGCCGAGTTGAGTGCGTTCGGCTGACTCGCCGTCCGAGCCTGCCCGATCGGGCTGAACCTCCGTGGTTTGCCGATTTGCGTTCTGCGTGGTGATTTCTGTGTCACTGCTGGTTGGGGTTGTACCGGAGTCGGTTGTTCGAATGACTGTGGCGGGTGCGCGCCGACCATAGGCTTGTTGTTGTCGTCTTGTCTTGGTCTCCAGCCTCTTCTGCTGGGGTTGCCTCGAATCATGTGCGGACGGCGATCCCCGCGTAATGAGCAGAGCAGGAGTACAGATGACCGAGCCGTTCCCCACCCCACAACCCAACTACCGGTCGGCCGTAGGCTCGCCGACGGAGCAGAAGAAGTGGGTGTGGCTGGTCGGCGCTCCGGTACTGGCTCTCGTCCTGGCGGTACCCGCATGGAACAGCGCTCCGGCAGCGGCCGACGCCGCTCAGCTGGGTATCGCGGCACCCGTGTCGACAGTTGCGGTCGAATTCTCCCCGGCCAAGCTGGACATCACTTCCAGCCAGCGCAACGCCATCCGGTCTGCCCAGCAGTACCTCGACTACTCTGCCTTCTCCCGCAGCGGTCTGATCCACCAGCTCGAGTACGAAGGCTTCTCTACCGCAGACGCTACGTTCGCGGTGGACAGCCTGAATGTGGACTGGAACGAGCAGGCGGCAAAGAGCGCCAAGCAGTACCTCGAGTACACCTCGTTCTCTCGGTCCGGACTGATCGATCAGTTGGTGTATGAGGGCTTCACGCGCGCCCAGGCCGAGTACGGAGTCAATGCCGCCTACTGACAACCTCTTTCGGCGGTAGACCCGGACACCGCAGCACCCCTTCCGGGCTCGTCTCGCTCGACGGCGGCGATGTCACGTATCGCGCGCGCACCTGCGCCGCATTGGTACGGAGCGCGGGGTGAAACCTATGGTCAGATCCGCCGCTAGACGTTGAAGCGGAACTCGACTACGTCGCCGTCGGCCATGACGTAGTCCTTGCCTTCCATGCGGACCTTGCCTGCGGCTTTGGCGGCGGCCATCGAGCCGTGTTCGACCAGGTCGTCGAAGGCGACGATCTCGGCCTTGATGAAACCGCGTTCGAAGTCGGTGTGGATGACGCCGGCGGCTTTGGGGGCGGTGTCGCCCTGGTGAATTGTCCAGGCGCGGGACTCTTTCGGGCCTGCGGTGAGGTAGGTCTGGAGGCCGAGGGTGTGGAAGCCGGTGCGGGCGAGGGCGTTCAGGCCGGGTTCGGTTTGGCCGATGGATTCGAGGAGCTCGAGGGCGGACTCGTCGTCGAGCTCGAGGAGTTCGGCTTCGACCTTGGCGTCGAGGAAGACGGCGTCCGCGGGGGCCACGGCGGCTTTCAGCTCGGCGATCTTCGCGTCGTCGGTGAGGATGGACTCGTCGGCGTTGAAGACGTAGAGGAAGGGCTTGGTGGTGAGCAGCGAAAGCTCTTTCAGCAGTTCGCCGTCCAGCTTGGCGCGCGCGGAGTAGAGGGTCTGGCCGCTGTCGAGGACGGCGTTGGCGGCGACGGCCGCGTCGAGCAGGGGCTTGCGGTCCTTCTTGATCCTGGCTTCTTTTTCCAGCCGCGGGATCGCCTTCTCCAGGGTCTGCATGTCGGCGATGATCAGCTCGGTCTCGATCACCTCGATGTCGGCGAGCGGATCGACGCGACCGTCGACGTGCACCACGTCATCGTCGGCGAAGACGCGCACGACCTGGCAGATGGCGTCGGCCTCGCGGATGTTGGCGAGGAACTTGTTGCCGAGACCGGCACCCTCGGACGCGCCCTTGACGATGCCGGCGATGTCGACGAAGGACACCACGGCGGGCAGGATTTTCGCCGAACCGAAGATCTCCGCGAGCTTGTTCAACCGCGGATCGGGCAGCGGGACCACGCCGACGTTCGGCTCGATGGTCGCGAACGGGTAGTTCGCGGCCAGCACGTCGTTCTTGGTCAGCGCGTTGAAAAGCGTCGACTTTCCGACGTTGGGCAGGCCGACGATTCCGAGGGTGAGACTCACGAGAACGAGAGTCTACGCGGCAGGCGCGGGCCACCGACCCGCGCCTGCCCCACCGGTGATCAGGGGATAAGCACAACCTTGCCGAGATTGCCGCGGTCCTCGATCAGCGCGTGCGCCTCGGCGACGTCGTCGAGCGCGAATTCGGCGTGCACGACGGGTCGCAGCTGATCCGACGCGACGTACTGCCACAGCTCCTGCCGCCACTGATCGAGCAGGTCCGGCTGTCGCTGCGCGATGCGCGCGATCTGGAACCCGATCACCGACTTGGCGCCGACCAGCAGGTCGTAGGCCTGGATGGTGCCGCCGCCGGAGCTGTAGGCGACGAGCCGCCCGCCCGGCGCGACCGCGGCGATAGCGGGTCCGAGCAGATCGCCGCCCACCGCGTCCAGCACGTAGTCGACGGGCTGGCCCCACGACTCCTGCCCGTACTCGATCACCTCGTCGGCGCCGAGCCCACGCACGAACTCCGCCTTGGCCTGATCCGAGACCGCACCGACCACCCGGGACGCCCCGCGCACCCGCGCCAGCTGCACCGCGAGATGCCCTACCCCACTGGCCGCAGCCGTGACCAGCACGGACTCACCTTCGAGCGGCGTCGCCGCCTCGAGCGCACCCAGCGCGACCAACCCACTGCGCACCAACGCGACCGCGTCCACGGCCGACGCCCCGTCCGGAATCGGCGATGCCATCGCCGCCGAAACCAGCGCGTATTCGGCGTACCCGTGCCCGAACACCAGCCCGGTCACCCGATAGCCCGGCGCGTACCCGGTGACGCCGTCGCCGACCGCGACCACCTCGCCCGCGACCTCACCGCCCAGCGGGATCGGCGTGGGCTGCTCGCGCACCTTCCGCACCATCGGCAGGGTCACCCCGATCGCCTCGACCCGGACCAGGAGTTCACCCGGGCCCGGGGTCGGCACCTCGGCCGACCCGACCTCGAGCACCTCAGGACCACCGCTGCGCTCGTATTGGACCCGCCGCATCACACCTCCAGAAAACATCGGAAAGACGACACGGTAACCAGAGCCCGGTGTGGGCTCATACCCGATTTCGGGTCCGAGTGCTCCATCTCACCGCGCTTGCGGCCGCCGGTGGGCGGCGTAGCGTGACCTGCATGGAGCCGATCACCGAGGTGGTGACCGCGCGGCCGGCGCCCATGCTCACGCCGTTCATCGATCACTACCTCGGCTACCGCATGACGGGTTATCCCGCCGGGTTGCATCGCGGGCTGCCCTCGGCGCACATGACCTTCATCATCAGCATCGGCCCGACGATCGACGTTGTGGCGCAGACGGATCCGAGCCAAGCCCCGCAGGACTATCGCTGCTCGGTGAGCGGGTTGCAGGCGAACACCGCGCTGATCTCGCATACCGGGCACCAGGAGGGCGTCTCGGTCGCGCTGACCCCGCTCGGCAGCCGAGCGCTGTTCGGGGTACCGGCCGCGGCGCTCTGGGACACGTCGGTGGAATTCGCGGACGTGGTCGGCCCGGTCGGGCGCGAGCTGTGGGAGCGGTTGCAGGAACCGCTGAGCTGGCCGGAACGCTTCGCCGCCGTCGACCGGATCCTGACCCGGATCGCCTACCCCGATCGCGTGGTCGCACCCGAACTGACCTGGGCCTGGCGCGCGCTCGTCGACTCCGGCGGCACCCTGTCGGTCGGTTCGCTGGTGGAGGAGATCGGCTGGAGCAGACAGCACCTCGCCCGCCGGTTCGGCAACGAGTTCGGCCTGAGCCCGAAGCTGGCGGCCCGGATCACCCGCTTCGAACGGGCGCGGCGCATGCTCGAGCGCACCCCCTCGTTCGTCACCATCGCGCAGGTCGCGGCCAGCTGCGGCTACTACGACCAGGCACATCTGAATCGCGACTTCGCCGAACTGGCCGGGACCAGCCCGACGGCCTGGCTGAGCGAGGAGATTCCATCCGTCCAAGACACCGAGCGGTCCGCCGGGCGACGCTGAGCGCATGACGAATCCAACCCCCACCGACATCACCACCCGCACCGCCGTCTGGCCCGCGCTGACCTTCCGCGACGCCAAGGCCATGTCCGCGTTCCTGGTCGAGGCCTTCGGCTTCCAGGAGACCGCGATGTACACCCGCGAAGACGACCCGTCGATCGTCGTGCACGCCGAACTGCGCTGGCCGCTCGGCGGCGGCGTGATGTTCGGCTCCGCGTGCAAGGACGAGAGCGAGTTCGGCAAGCGCGTCCCCGGCAACGACTCCACCTATGTGGTCTGCGAAGACCCGGATGCCCTGCTCGAGCGCGCGACGGCCGCCGGGGCCGAGGTGCTGCGCGGTCTGCGCGACGAAGACTATGGTTCGCGCGGCTTCACCGTCCGCGATCCCGAGGGCAACCTCTGGAGTTTCGGTACCTACTGGGGCGAGTAGCAACCGGGAGCACTGCGTAAGTTCACCTGGGGTCCGCGGCCCGGCGGCACCGAGTGTCGTTGGGCCGCTGGGTATTCAGCGCCCGCCGAGACCGGACATGGCCATGCCGCGGATGAACGCGCGTTGCGCGATGCCGTACACCACGAGCAGCGGCAGCAGAATGACGACCGACGTGGCCATCAGAATCGGCCACTGGGTGTAGTACTGCCCCTGCAAACGCACCAATCCCAGTGTCACGGTGGCAATCTCGTTACGCTGAATCATGACCAACGGCCACAGGAAGTCGTTCCAGACGGTGATCCAGGTGAGCACGCCTAGCACCATCAGAGCAGGACGGGTGTGCGGCAGCAGGACTCGCCAGTAGACCTGCCAGGTGGAGCACCCGTCGAGGATGGCCGCCTCCTCCAATTCCATTGGCAGCGTGCAGAAGAACTGCCGCATCAGATAGGTACCGAAAGCGCTGCCGAACAGGCCGGGCACGATCATCGCCCACGGCGTGTCCACCCAGCCGAACGCCCGCATCAACAGGAACTGCGGGATCACCGTGACGGTCAGCGGCACCATGAGCGTGCCGAGATAGGCGACGAACAGCACCTCGCGCCCGCGAAACCGCAAGCGCGCGAACGCATATCCGGCCAGCGAGCAGAAGAACACCTGGCCCGCGGTGACACACGCCGCGTACATCAAGGTGTTGAGCAGCATCCGCCACATCGGCAGCAGCTCGAAAACCTTGCCGTAGTTGGACCATTGGGGACTGGCCGGCAGCAGGGCTCGATCGGCGACCTCGCCCTCCCGCTTCAACGATCCGGACACCGCCCACAGAATCGGCGCCAGCGCACACCACGCGATCCCGATCAACACCGCGTAGATCCCCACCCCACGCAACATCCGGCGCACGATCGCCTTGTCCGCCTTCACAGCTCCACGGCCTCCCGCCGGGCGAACCGTAACTGCAACAAGGTGAGCACCAGCAGAATCGCGAAGATCACCCATGCCAGCGCCGACGCGTACCCGACCTCGTAGAACCCGAAGGCGTTCTGGAACAGCATGATTCCCAGCAGATAGGTCCCGGTCTCCGGTCCCCCGTTGCTCCCGGTCAGCGCATAGACCTGATCGAACGCCTGCATCGAGTTGATGACGGTGATCACGAACACGAACGACAGCGGCCCCCGGATCAGCGGCAGCGTGATCGCCGAAAACCGCCGTAGCGCACCGGCTCCGTCGAGTTTCGCCGCCTCGTACAACGGCTCCGGCACCCCCTGCATCGCGGCCAGCAGAATGACCGTCGCGAACGGCACGCTCTTCCACACCGTGACCACGCTCAGCGACACCAAGGCCAGATCCGGATCGGTCAGCCAGGGCACCGGCCCCAATCCGATCCAGCCGAGCCCGATATCGAGCATCCCGTCCTGGGTGAAGATGAACCGCCACACCACCGCCATCGCCACCGTGGACGCGACCAGCGGCAGGAACGCCAGTGTCCGAAAGAGCCCGACACCGGCCAGCTTCCGATTCAGCGCCGCGGCGATGCCCAACCCGATCACTACCGTCGGCGCCAGCGTCAGCACGGTGAACACCGCACTGTTCCGTAACGCGATGAGAAACAACGGATCCGACCCGAACAACCGCCGATAGTTGGCCAGCCCGACGAACCGCATCGGCCGGAACAGATCCCACGCGTGAAAGCTCAAATACAGCGAGAACCCCAGCGGAAACAACAGGAACACCGCCACCGCGGCGACATTCGGCGCGACGAACATCCACCCGGCCCGCTCCCGTTTGCGCGCGAGCTGTGTGCCCTTCACGAAGGCTCCAGCAGGGCATCCACGTCAGCGGTGAACTGACCATCGAAGGAGGCGGCAGTGGCGGCTCCCCGAAGTACCCGGTTGGCCCCGCGTTCGAGCAGCGCGGAAACCTTCCCCCAGGCCGGCGTCACCGGCAACGGACGGGAGCTGTCCGGCCCCTCGGTGAACACGGTGAGGTTGCGGATATCCCGATGCGCCGCAGCGAATCCGGGCGACCCCATCGCGGACTTCAACACCGGCACGAACAACCCGGACGCGGCGACGATCGCCTGCCCCACCGGCCCGGTAGCGAATTTGACGAATTCCCAGGCCTGTTCGATCCGCGGGCTCCCTGCCGCTATGGACAACCCGGTACTGCCGACATCGGTGATCGAACCGGGCCCACCGTGCGGCCCCACCGGCAGCACCGTGACATCGATCGAAAGCTCTTCCTGCCCAGCGAATTCGGAATACAGCCAGTGCCCGCCGAGCACCATCGCCGCCCGCCCGCCACGGAACAGATCCGGCGCCGAGATCGACAGCTGGTCGGCGACTCGCGGCGCCACTCGATGCCGCACCGCGAGATCCGCGTAGAACTGGAACCCCGCGGCGAACCGAGGATCACCGAGGTTGGCCTTGGTCGGCGCCACCGACGGCGTGAACCACTCCGCCCCGTTGTTCATGCCGAAGCAGGCGGCCGAGTAGTACGGCACCCACGCATCGGCAAAGCCCCATTGCCGGTCCCGCGTGAGTGTGCGTGCGGCTTCCAGGAATTCGTCGAACGACCACGCGTCCCGCCAGCGCGCCGGCGGCGTCAGCCCGGCCGCCGCGAACAACTCCCGGTTGTAATAGAGGAATACGCCGGACCACTGCTCGGGCAGCGCGTACTGCCCACCGCCGTAGGTGAACGTGTCGTACAACGCCGGATAACTGTCCCGCCGCAACATCTCCGCGTACTCCGGCTCCCGATCGAGCAGCGTGCGCAGATCGAGCAACACCCCCCGCTCGGCCAGCCCGGAGTAGAGCAGCTCCCACGCCATGATGACGTCCGGGCACCGCCCGCCCGCGCAGTAGGTGAGCAGCTGTTGCTGCGGATCCGGCCCGGACATGATGGTGCGAATCCTGATGTCCGGGTGCCGCTTCTGGAACTCGTCGATGATCCTCAGCCGCACCCGGGCCTCTTCCGGCCTGGCCTGGAAGAAGAAGGTCAGTTCGTCGTCGGGTGATCCGCATCCGGTCGCGCTCAGCAGCGGCGCGGCCAGGGCCGAGCCGAGCAGGGTGCGACGGCGGACCGGTGACACGAGCTCCTCCACGACGGCAGGCGGGCGGATCCGGGAACCACGGCATCAGAAACGTCAGTGTGTAGGACCGATCGGCAGACGCCGGAGCCAGCATGGCAGCATACGGATGGCAACATCGCCGGGCGAGGGAACACGCCCACCCGCACCGGCGAATACCGGGCCGCGCGGGCCACCCGTACCCGCCGCGTACCCCTGGATCGAGCCCCGCTCGTACGAACACACAGTACGAGTCGACGCGGCGCGCACGATCCGTATCGCAATGTTCAGACTTCACTAAGTCCGGCTCATTCGCGCTTCAGTTCAGCTACGTTGTGAACGTTTCAGCAAGTCCAGCTCGATCACGGGAGAGTAGTTCGCATGGCGACCATCGAATACCTCCGGACTGATCCCGACCTCCCTCCCGTGGGTGTCGTGGACCGTTCGCCTATTACCCCTGTCAAAAAGGGCATCTTCGCCGCCATCGCGATCGTCGGCGCGATCGCCTGGGCGGTCCTCGCCATCTCGCGCGGCGAGTCGGTCAACGCGGTCTGGATCGTGGTCGCGGCCGTGGCCACCTATGTATTGGCCTATCAATTCTATTCCAGGCTCATCGAATACAAGATCGTCAAGCCGCGTGACGACCAGGCCACGCCGGCCGAGATCCTGGAAAACGGCAAGGACTACATGCCGATGGACCGGCGGGTGCTGTTCGGGCACCACTTCGCCGCCATTGCCGGCGCGGGCCCGCTCGTCGGCCCCGTCCTCGCCGCCCAGATGGGCTACCTGCCGGGCGTGCTGTGGATCGTGATCGGCGTCGTGTTCGCCGGCGCGGTGCAGGACTACCTGGTGCTGTGGGCCTCGACCCGCCGCCGTGGCCGCAGCCTCGGCCAGATGGCCCGCGACGAGCTCGGCGCGGTCGGCGGCGTCGCCGCGATCATCGCCGTGCTGGTGATCATGATGATCCTGCTCGCCGTGCTCGGCATCGTCGTGGTGAACGCGCTGGCCGCGACCCCGGGCAAGGACGGCACGTTGCAGGGCGGCAGCCCGTGGGGCGTGTTCTCCATCTCGATGACCATCCCGATCGCCCTGTTCATGGGCGTCTACCTGCGCTACTTCCGGCCGGGCAAGGTCGGCGAGGTGTCCATCATCGGCTTCGCGCTGCTGCTGCTCGCCATCATCTCGGGCAACTGGGTGGCCGGCTCCGGGTGGGGCCAGGACCTGTTCACCCTGTCCGGCACCACCATCGCCTGGTGCCTGATCGCCTACGGCTTCGTCGCCTCGGTGCTGCCGGTGTGGCTGCTGCTCGCGCCGCGCGACTACCTGTCCACCTTCATGAAGATCGGCACCATCGTCCTGTTGGCCGTCGGCGTGCTGATCACCATGCCGGTGCTGAAGGCCCCCGCGGTCTCGGAGTTCGCCAGCTCGGGCAAGGGGCCGGCGTTCGCCGGCAGCCTGTTCCCGTTCTTGTTCATCACCATCGCCTGCGGCGCGCTGTCCGGATTCCACTCATTGGTCTCCTCCGGCACCACGCCGAAGCTGCTGGAGAAGCAGTCGCAGGCCAGGATGATCGGCTACGCGGGCATGCTGATGGAGTCGTTCGTCGCGGTGATGGCGATCATCACCGCGAGCATCATCGACCAGCACCTGTACTTCGCCATGAACGCGAGCGCCGGCCTCACCGGCGGCACCGCGGAGAAGGCGGCCGCCTACACCAATAGCCTTGGGCTGAGCGGTGATCCGATCACCCCGGCGGAGCTGACCCAGGCGGCCAAGGACGTCGGCGAGACCAGCATCGTCTCCCGGACCGGTGGCGCGCCGACGCTGGCCGTCGGCATGTCCGAGGTGCTGCACCGGTTCCTCGGCGGCACCGGGCTGAAGTCGTTCTGGTATCACTTCGCGATCATGTTCGAGGCGCTGTTCATCCTCACCACGATCGACGCGGGCACCCGGGTCGCGCGCTTCATGCTGTCGGACTCGTTGGGCAATCTCGGCGGCCCGGCCAAGAAGTTCAAGGATCCGTCCTGGCGTCCGGGCGCCTGGCTCTGCTCGGCGATCGTGGTCGCCGCGTGGGGTTCGGTGCTGCTGATGGGTGTCACCGATCCGCTCGGCGGCATCTACACGCTGTATCCGCTGTTCGGCATCTCCAACCAGCTGCTCGCCGCGATCGCGCTCACCGTGGTGCTGACTATCGTGATCAAGAAGGGCCTGATCAAGTGGGCCTGGATTCCGGCGATCCCGCTGATCTGGGATCTGATCGTGACGATGACGGCGTCCTGGCAAAAGATCTTCTCCGCCGACCCGAGCATCGGCTACTGGAAGCAGCACAGCAACTATGTCGCGGCGGTGGACGCGGGGAAGATCTTGGCGCCCGCGAAAACGGCCGCCGATATGGACAAGGTCGTGCGCAACACCTTCATCCAGGGCAGTTTGTCCATCATCTTCGCGGTGCTGGTGCTGATCGTCGCTATCGTCGGAGTATGGGTCTGCGTACGCGCCTGGCGCGCGGGCGGCGGACCCGACAGTGAGTCGCCGGACGAGCCGTCGAAGATCTTCGCACCGAAGTCCTTCCTGGCGACTTCCACGGAGAAGGAGGTGCAGCGGGAATGGAACGCCTTGATCGAATCGGGGAAGGTCCGAGCACCGGGCGCCGCACAGCCGAAAGTGACGCATTGACCGTGCAGGTGACCCCGCAGGACGGCCGACCGGCCGCCCTGCGGGGCCTGCGGGCCGCTGGAAGTTCCTGTGCGACAGCGGTTCGTGCGGCCGGCTGGTGGTTCAACTCGATCCTCGGTGGCCAGGACTATCAGCGCTACGTGGACCATCTGACCCGCAACCATCCCGGCTGCGCGGTGCCGACGGAACGCGAATACTGGCGCACCAGGCACGCGGACGCGGACAACAACCCGACGAACCGCTGCTGCTGAGGCACGGCGGGGCGACGCGATGAGGGCGACGCTCCGCCTGCCCCGGCCGGGCCGATCTGTGGTGATGGCAGATTTCCGCTAGCGGAGTGTGCCCTTACCTGACATTGTGGTTGGCGTGACGATCACGGCGTTTGATTTCGAGCGGTGCTACCGGGCGGTATCGACCAGGGACTCCCGCTTCGACGGACAGTTCTTCACCGCGGTGCGGACCACCGGAATCTATTGCCGCCCTTCGTGTCCGGCGATCACGCCGAAACGGGCGAACGTCTCGTTCTTACCGACCGCGGCGGCCGCACAGCAGGCCGGTTATCGGGCCTGCCGCCGCTGCCTGCCGGACGCCGCCCCCGGATCTCCGCTCTGGAACACCCGCGCCGACCTGGCCGCGCGCGCGATGCGGCTGATCGGCGACGGCGTCATCGAACGCGGCGGCGTGCCCGCGCTGGCCGCCACCCTCGGCTATTCGCAGCGGCAGTTGACCCGGGTGCTCACTACGGAACTCGGCGCGGGACCGCTGGCGCTGGCCCGCGCGCACCGGGCGCACACCGCCCGACTATTGATCCAGACGACGGCAATGCCCATGTCCGACATCGCCTTTGCCGCCGGGTTCGCCAGCATCCGCCAGTTCAACGACACGGTGCGCGAGGTGTTCGCGGTCAGCCCGACCACCATGCGGACCGAGGCGCACAAGGTGAAATCCACGTCGAACGGGCGTCCGGCGCCCGCGGTCAACGGCGTACTCAGCCTGCGGCTGCCCTATCGCGAACCGCTGGACAAGGCCTGGCTGGAGTGGTTCCTCTCCGCGCATGTGGTGCCCGGCATGGAGCTGTGGGAGAACCGCGCCTACACCCGGAATCTGCGTACGCCGCACGGTCATGCGACGACTCGGCTGAGCTTCCAGCGCGACCACGTGCGGGCCGAGCTGGCCCTGCACGACATGCGCGACCTGGCCCCGACGGTGGCGCGGCTGCGGCACCTGCTCGACCTCGACGCCGACCCGATCGGCATCGACGAGGCGCTGGGTGTCGCTCCGGGACAGCGGGTTTCGACGCCGGAGCTGGCCGGACCGGATACCACGCGGCTGCCGGACGCGGGCGCGGGATCACCACCGGACGCCGATACCGCGCTCGCCCCCGGCGCTGGGCGACAGCCGATGTTCTCCCCTGGCATTCGGGTGCCTGGCTGCCTCGACGGACCGGAACTGTTGCTGCGCACCATGATCGGGCAGCAGATCTCGGTTTCGGCGGCGGCGACGCACACCGCGCGGCTGGTGGACGCGCTCGGCGACCGGGTCGACGGGCCGATTCCGCTGCTGTTCCCCACGCCGGCGGTGATCGCCGAACGCGGTGTCGAGGTGCTCACCGGGCCGACCCGGCGGATCCGTTCGATCATCGGCGCGGCCGAGGCCCTGGCCGGCGGCGAACTGGCCTTGCATCAGGGGCGCACCGCGGCCGATCTGCGCCGCGATCTGCTGGCGCTGGACGGGGTCGGGCCGTGGACCGCCGACTACGTGACCATGCGGCTGCTCGCCGACCCGGACGTGCTGCTGAACACCGATCTGGTGGTCCGTCAGGGCGCGGCGGTGCTCGGCATCGACCTCGCCGACACCACGCACTGGGCGCCGTGGCGCTCGTATCTGTCCATGCACCTCTGGAAGGCGGCGCTCACCGAGCGCGCCGACCGATCCAAGTCCGCCGCGGCGAAGTCCGCCTCCTCGAAAGCGAAGTCCGAAGCATGAACGCTCCCACCGCTGTTCGCTCGACCAAGCGCCATATCGGTACGACCACCGCGGATTTTGCGACCGTCGATACGCCGATCGGTCCGTTCACCGCGGTGGTCGACGCAGACGGTGCGGTCATCGCCTCCGGGTGGACCGCCGATGTGGGTGAGCTGACCCCCGTGATCCATCCGACCTTGCGTCCCGCCGAACTGCGGCAACGAGATTCGCTCGGTGAGCTGACCCGGGTAATCATCACCTATCACGACGGCGATCTCGCGGCGATCGATACGGTCCCGGTTCGCCAGCAATCCGGTGAATTCCTCATGCACGCTTGGGATGTGCTGCGCAAGGTGCCGGCGGGCGCGCCGATCACCTACACCGAGTACGCCGCCATCTCCGGTCGTCCCGATGCCACCCGGGCCGCGGCCAACGCGTGTGCGCGGAATGCGGCGGCACTGTTCGTTCCGTGCCACCGCATCTACCGCATCGGTGGTGCGCTCGGCGGTTTCCGCTGGGGTCTGCCGGTCAAGCGCTGGCTGCTCGATCACGAGGCGTGAGCGGGTCTGTCGTGCCCTCAGTCGATGGCGGGGTGCTCGATATAGCGCGCACGTCCGGCCGATAAACCGAGCACGACGTTGCCCACCATGAGCACCAGCAGTCCGATCAGTGGCACCGTCCACGAGCCGGACAGCGAGTACAACGCGGTCGCGATCAGCGGTCCCGCGCCGCCGATCAGGTAACCGATGGTCTGCGCCTTCGTCGACAGAGCGGCGGCGGTGTGCTGATCGCGGGTGCGCAGCACGTACAGCATGCTCGGAATGGTCTGTCCGGCACCGATACCCACGCCGAGCAGCACGAGCCACAACGGGGCGGTCGCGACCGGCGCACACAGGATGCCGAGGACACCGACGAAGCACAGTGTCGCCGCGGCGGCCAGGTGCAGGCGCTGGTTGCGGTGGCGTCCCGCCAGCGTCGGTCCGAGGAATCCGCCGACGGCCAGCATCAAGGCGCAGATCGACAGGTAGAAACCTGCGGTCGTCTGGCTGACACCACGCGAGACGTAAATCGAAGGCAGCCAAGCGAACACGGTGTACAGCAGTAGCGATTGCAGGCCGAAGTAGCCGGTCACGCTCCACGCCAACCGATTTCGCAGCAGCCAGGACCACGAGTTCGAGACCGCATCGGGCGCGGGCTGCTGATCGAGCTGTGGGATCAGCGCGATGAGCGCGAGTAGAGCGGGGATGAGTGCGAGGCCGAGGGCCAGCGCGGTGGAGCCGGTAGCCTGGTACACAGGCACGGTCAGTGCGGCGACAATCGCGGCACCGACGCTGATCATCAGGCCGTAAACGCCCAGCATGGCACCGATTCGGGTCGCCGGGAACCGCTTCTTCACCAGCACCGGCGTGATCACGTTGAGCACGGCGATACCTGCGGCCGCCACCACTGTGCCCGCGAACAACCCCGCCGTGCCGATCGAGCGAATCACGATGCCGACCACCAGCACCGCGGTCGCCGCGAACAACGCGCGCTCCTCGCCGAGCCGCCCGCGTGCCAGCACGCCGACCGAGGCGAAGATACCCATGCACAAGACGGGCAGGGCGGTCAAAAGTGTTGCTGCGAAACGACTCAGGTCGAGTGCGGGCAGCAACGGCCCTGGTCCGGCGAACGGGATGCGGAGGTTGAAACTGACCAGGACGAACGCGGTGACCAGCAGCGGCATCGACGCCGCCCGGGTGGTCCGCGGCGGATCCAGAACTCGGCTCATGCCGTCACTGTTGCGGCTCAAGTCGGCTTGAGCGCAAGCGTGCTGCGACGGCTAGGCGGGGAACTCCAGATCACGCGGGGTGATGGGATTGCCCGCCATCCGTTGCGCGATCACCTCGCGCATGAAATCGCACCGTCCCGCCGGATGCGCATTCGGGCAGACCAGCATGTGTTCGAGCTGCGCTTGCCCGTCAGCGAGGCGTCGCCGCTGCTCCTCGATGGCGTCGATGCGGTCGCGCACCACGTCACGCCAGCCGTGCGCGTCGCCGGACAGCATGGCCGCGATCTCGTCCAGGCTGAGCAACCCCAGCTCCTGCCACAGCTGGATCAGGCCGATCCGGTGCAGCTGATCGGCATCGAACTGGCGCACACCCGCGCGCCGGGCCGAGGCGGTGATCAGGCCCCGTTCCTCCCAATAGCGCAGGGTGGAGACGGGTAGCTTGAACCGCCGGCCGACCTCACCGATGGCCACCAATTCCTGCGCCGCGTTCTCCGTCACCTCCTCATTCGACCTCGGTACTGGCCCGAGTTCAACCGGTCGGTCAGGCGACGGTGGCCTCGAGGTGCGAGCCGGTGCGCCCGCGGCGGACGTGCAGGCGGCTCGGGATGCGCTGGCGCATTTCGTCGACATGGCTGACGACGCCGACCACCCGGCCACCCGCGCGGAGTTCGTCGAGCACGCCCATCACCGCGTCGAGGGTGTCGGCGTCGAGGCCGCCGAAGCCCTCGTCGATGAAGAGGGTGTCCAGCACCAGGCCGCCGGATTCGGCCGCTACGGTGTCGGCGAGGCCGAGGGCCAATGACAGTGAGGCCATGAAGGTTTCGCCGCCGGAGAGGGTTTTGGCGGGGCGGATGGCGCCGGTGTAGTCGTCGCGGATGTCCAGGCCGAGACCGCCGCGGCGACCGCGCGGGCCTGCCTTGTCGGAATGGACGAATTCGTAACGGCCGCCGGACATTCGGCGTAGACGCAGCGAGCCCGCCTGAGCCACCTCTTCCAGTCGGGCGGCGAGGACGTAGGAGCGCAGCGACATCCGGCGGTTGTTCTCGCCGCGGCCCGCGACGACCTCGGCGAGGCCGGCCAGTTCGTCGTGGGTGCGCTGTAGTGGGGCGATTCGATCCACTGCTGCCCAGAGTTGGCCGCCGAGGTCTTCCAGGAGGCTGACCCGCCGGGTTGCTTCGGCGTGTGCGGCGACGGCGGTGTTCAGTTGCGTCTGCGCCGCGGCGACGGCGGACTCGAGTTCGGTCAGGTCGCCGGGTTCGAGCGAGGCGGCCGCTTGGATTTCCGGTTCTGCGAGAACGGCTTCCGCGTGTGCGCGGGCACGGTCCGCGTTGGTGAGTTCGGCTTCGATCTCCGCCTGGCGTTGTGGGGTGCGGCTAGCGGCGGTGACCACGCGCGCATAGGCGGTGAGCCGCGCAACAACGTCCTGGGGTGCTTCGACTGCGGCTGCGCGCGACGTAGGTCCCGTGGCCGAGTCGTTGGCGGGCCCCGTGGCTGCATGGTCGGCAGTCGATGTAACCGTGTTGTCGGCGATCGCTGTGGCCGCGCCGTCGGCGTGCGCGGAAGTCGCCGCAGCCGCATTGTCAGCGGTCGCCGCAGCCGCGCGGTCAGCGTGGTCTGATGCTGGATCGCTCGATTCAGCGTTTGCTGCACGCGCGGCGTCGCGCGTCATCTGTGCACCGGCGGCCGCTGCCTCGGTCCGCTGCCGGCCGACTTCGTGCTCGGGGATGAAACCTGCGGCGCGGGCGAGGTTTTCGACGCGGTCGGCGATGACGGCCACCTGCTCGCGGGCGGCCGCGGCGTCGGCGCGGGCTTCGCGCAGGGTGGTGGCGTCGGCGACGAGGGCGGTGAGGCGGGCGTAGCGGCGTTCGATGGTCTCGTCGGCGCCCGCTGCCGCGCGCAGGCGGTCGTTGAGTTCGGCGAGGCGGGTGGTGGCGGTGGCGACGTTCGCGGCGACTGTGCTTCGGCGGGAATCGGATTCGCGGAGTTCGTCGTGCAGGCGGGACTCGTCGGTGCGCAGGCGGGTGAGTTCGGCGGTCAGTCCGTCGGTGAGGGCGGCCAGCTCGGCGGTGTCCTCGTAGCGGTCCGTGGCGGCGCGGAGGGCAGCAGCCAACTCGACCCGGTCGGTGTCGCCGCCGCGGACGGTGAGCGTCTCGATCTCGCGCTCCAGGGCGGTAATTCGGGCCAGTACCCGATCGCGCGCGTCCTCGGCGGCGCGTTCCGCGGTCACCGCGGCCTCTTCGGCGTCCTTGGAAACCGCAGTGGCAGCAGGGCGGGCGGGTGCCGGGTGATCGGCGGAACCGCACACCGTGCAGGGCTTTCCGTCGGCGAGCCCCGCGGCCAATTCGGCGGCCATGCCCGCCAGCCTGCGCTCCCGCAGATCGAGGACGCGCTCCTTGGCGTCGTTGTGGGCGGCACGGGCAGATTCGAACTCGACCCGGGCGTGGTCCAAACCTGTTTTGCGGGAGGCGAGTTCGACTGCGGCCGCAGCTGCGGTCTGAAGGCGCTCGCATTCAGCAGTCAGGGTCGGCAGTGTGGCAGCCGCGTTCGTCGCCTCACGTAAACGAGCCTCGAGGGTGGCGAGTGAACCCGGGAGTTGTTCACGCAGCCGGGTCAACTTCGTCACCTGGGTGTTGAGCGCCGCATCCTCGTCGCGCAGCCCTGCCAGTTCGCGGGTGAGCCGAGTCGCAGCCGTAGCGTCGGCCCGTACCTCGTCCAGCCCGCCGATCTGTGCGCTCCAGCGCCGAATCGCCGCGTCGATATCAGCGTCGTCCCGGATAGTCGCCGGGTCTGCGGACCGCGCCCGCCCCTGATTCGACTCGGTGCCACGACGGTCTCGAGGGAGCGGGCGGGCGGTTCGCCGCTCAGGATCGTGCCCGTCAGCCCTCCCCCGTCGATTCGACTCGGTGCCAGAATGATCCTCACCAACCGGGTGGACAGTTCGCCGCTCGGCGTCGGAGTCGTCGACCTTCACCGCGCGGTTCGACTCGATACCAGGGTGACTCGCACCGAGCCGCCCGGCACCTCGCTGCTCGGTGCCGGAGTCGAGGCGCTCGGCGGCTCCGTCGCTCGGCTCGGGATCGGTACCTTCCACATACTCGTGTTCAGGTTCGACCATCTCGACACCGCTGAGGTCGGCGCTACCGGGCTCGAGCAGACGTGCGGCCAATTTCCGACTGGCGCTGAGAGTTTCGGTATCGCGGCGGCGCATCTGCATGACGGCGGCGCGGGCCTCGTCGATGGCTGCGGCGACCGGTTCGGCACGGCGGGCCAGTTCGAGTTCGGCGTGCAGGGCGGTGCGGTGGTCCGTGCTTGCGGCGTAGTCGTCGAGTTGCTTGCGGGCGGCCGACATTCGGCGGCGGAGTTCGTGCAGGCGACGTTGTTCCTCGGCGAGGGCCCGAACCTTGCCCGACTCCTGTTGACGGCGTTCGGCTTCCGTTGCCGCGGTGGTCAGATCGGTACGCGCGGTGGCAAGTAGCTCCTGCGACCAGCTGACTGCCTCCAGCGGTCCGAGGGTCTCTGCCGCGCCCGCCCCGGCCGCGACGCCGACCTGGGCGATCAGCCGATCGATGCCCTGCTTACGGGAGTCCAGGTCCGCGGTGGAAGCGCGGCGCTTGTCCGCGAGCCACTGTTCGGCGCTACCGAATCGTTCGGTGTCGAAGAGCTTTTCGAGTAGCTTCTCCCGATCTTCGTTGTCCGCCCGCAGGAATCGGGCGAAGTCGCCCTGCGGCAGCAGCACCACCTGGAAGAACTGGTCGGCGCTCATGCCGAGCAGCCGGATGATCTCGTCGCCGATATCGGGTATGCGGGAAAGGTTTTCGCCGCGGCCGTCCAGCCAGGCCAGCGTCGCCTTGGCGGGATCGGTGCGCATGCCGGTGCCGCGCAGCTTCGGGCGTTCGAATTCGGGGATGCGGGTCAGCCGCACCCGCCGCCCGCCGAGGGTCGCCTCCAGGATCACCTGGGGCGGAGTCTGTTCCGCCGCGTGATCGGAGTGCAGGCGCTTGCTCTCGCCACGCGCGCCGGGGACCCGGCCGTAGAGCGCGAACGCGATCGCGTCGAGCACGGTGGTCTTGCCCGCGCCGGTCTGTCCGTGCAGCAGGAACAGCCCGTCGGCGCCGAGCGCGTCGAAGTCGACGACCGTGGTCTCGGCGAACGGGCCGAACGCGGTCATCTCCAGCCGGTGCAGCCTCATGCAGCCGCACCACCGCGGGCGATGCGCAGGCCGCTGCAGCTCGGCAGCACGGGGCGAGCGGCGGGCCGCGCGCTCACGCCGAGAGTTCCGCGGCCGAGTCGGCGGTCAGCACATGGTCAGGTTCCGCGACGGCGGCGGCGAGTGCGCGCTCCAACCAAGCCATTTCGCCCTTGCTGGGCTCCCCGCGGACATCGGTGAGGAAGCTCTGCGCTACTTCGGTGTCGCGGCGGCCGTGCACCCGCTCACGGTAGCGCAGCTCCGGGTTGCCCTCCGGGCGCACCCACTCGACGTGCACCGCGTGCGGGAACCGTTCGCGCAGCTTGCGCATGGCGTCGACGGGGCGGGTCGAGTCGGTGAGCACCGCGGAAACGTAATGCCCCTCGGCGGGTGCGTGACCCGCATCGGTGAGGAGTTCGTCGAGGGTGCCGGTGAGCTTGGTCAGCCCGCGGACCACGGGCAGGTCGCGGCGCTCAACCGAATGCAGTCCGGCGGCGTCGAGTTCGATGAGCCACACCGCTTTACGGTGCGAGCTCTCCGCGAACGAGTACGGCAGCGGGGAGCCGCAATAGCGCACGGACTCCGACAGCGTCTGCGGGGAATGCAGGTGACCGAGGGCGACGTAGTCGATGCCGTCGAAGGCCGACATCGGCACGGTTTCCACGCCGCCGACCGAGATCGAGCGTTCCGAACCGGTCGCCTCGCCGCCGACGACGAAGGCGTGCGCGAGCACCACGGTGCGGATCCCGTCACGCTGCGCGATATCGGCGCGGATCCGGGCCATCGCGGCGTCCAGGATGTCGGCGTGCGAACGGGCCTGCGGCACACCGAGTTCCGCGCGGGTGATGTCCGGCTCCAGGTACGGGATGCCGTAGAAGGCGACGGGACCGTGCTCGTCGTCGAGCAGAACCGGCCGGTCGGCCTCGGCGACGGTGGTGCGCAGATACAATCCGCCCGCCGCCGCGAAGCTCGCGCCCGCGCCGAGTCGCGCGGGCGAATCGTGGTTTCCCGAGGTGGCGACGATGCGGGCGCCGGCCGCACGGATGGCCTCGAAACCGCGGTTGCACACCGCGATCGCGTCGGCACTCGGAATTGACCGGTCGTACACGTCGCCGGGCAGCACCACCACGTCGACCGACTCCGCGGCCACCAGCTCCGCGATCGCGGTCAGTGAACGCGCCTGGTCGGCAAGCAGATCGACCCCGTGGAACGTGCGCCCGATGTGCCAGTCCGAGGTGTGCAGCATCCGCATCCGCGAAACCGTAGGCCACCGCACCGACACAATTCAATTGCCGAACCCCTCGTGTCGGATAGCCGCCCGCTCGTGCGGCGTGTCAACGGTGATTCACCCGGCACTCCGATGGCTATTCCGCAGGGTGTGCGCGCACCGTGTCGCCGCCGCGCGCGGGCGATCTGCCGGCGCACAGCCCAACCGCGAGTACGGTTTTCGATGCCGCGTCGGGCACCGAGGCCGATCCCGCGTAGCCGAATCCATGGCCGGCGAGCGACGCGCGTCACGAATTCGGTTGCCACGTCATGACCGGCCGCGCCGCTCGGCGCCGTATGTATGGCTTGACCGTTACGTTTGCCGACACGGCGCTGCGTAATTGCCGACCGGCGCGTACTTGTCGGTGGTGTGCGGCACTATCGGCGCTATGACCGCACCGATGCTCGTCGCACTGATGCTGGTGTTCGCCGCCGGGGTAGGGCTCGGCTGGCTCGGCCATGCCGCGCGCGCGGGTCAGCGGGCGGCGCAGGCGGAAGCGAGACTCGCGGCGGCCACGGACAACGAGCATTTGTTGCGGCAATCACTCACCGCGGCGAACGAGGATGCGGCGCGCAGGCATTCGCATGCGATCGGCGCGATGGTCGACCCGCTGCGCGACGCGGTCGGTGCGCTGAACCAGCACATCCAGCAGGTCGAACATCATCGGATCAACGCGTATTCGAGCCTGCGCGAGCAGGTCGCGGGGATGCAGCGCACCTCGCTTCAGCTCACCAGCCAGACGAGTCAGCTGGTCGCGGCGTTGCGCGCGCCGCAGGTGCGCGGGCGGTGGGGCGAGATCCAGTTGGAGCGGGTGGTCGAGCTGGCCGGGATGACCCGGCATGTCGACTTCGACACCCAGGTGACCCGCGTGGCCCGCGGGGACGGCGACGGCGACCGGACCGGCAACGTCCGCCCCGACCTGGTGGTGAATCTGTCCGGCGGCCGGCACATCGTGGTCGATGCCAAAGTGCCGTTCAGTGCCTACCTGGACGCCAGCATGGTCGACGATCCGGACATGCGCGCCGAGCACCTGACCCGGCACGCGAAACATCTGCGCGGGCACATCGACCAGCTGGCGGACAAGGCGTACTGGGCCGCGTTCGATCCGGCGCCGGAATTCGTGGTGCTGTTCATACCCGGCGATCCGTTCCTGGACGCGGCGCTGACCACGGACTCGGGCTTGCTGGAGTACGCGTTCGGCCGCAACGTGATCCTCGCGACGCCGACCACGCTGATCGCGTTGTTGCGCACGGTGGCGTTCGGCTGGCGGCAGGAGGCGCTGTCCCGGGATATGGCGACCGTGCAGCAATTGGGCAAGGAGTTGTACGCGCGGCTCGGCATGACCGGCCGTCATCTGGATCGGCTCGGCGCGCAACTCGGCAAGGCGGTCGACGCGTTCAACTACACCGTGGCGTCGGTGGAATCGCGGGTCATGGTCACCGCGCGCAAACTGCACGACCTGGAAATAGCGGAACAGGAGGTGCCGGCCATCCAGCGGGTTGATTCGTGGCCACGCGCGGTGGGCTTCGCCGACGCCGACGATTAGCCGGGACAACCGCCGTGCCATAACGCCGTCCGAGGCGGCGAAGGTTAGTGTTCATAATGTGGCTGCTTCCCAACGTGTGCGAACCCGGGTGCCCGCGCCGCAACGCTCGATACTGCCGACGGTCCCGGGAATCCCGGTGGGCGCGGCGGTCCTGATCGCGGTTGCCTGCACGTTTCTGGGTTTCTTGATCGATGCGAACGGCGACAGTACCGATCTGACCGGTACCTTCGCCGCGCTGTACGTCGTCGGTTGTGTCGCAGCCGTACTGGCGGTCCGCTATCGCGGGCTGTTCACCACCATGGTGCTGCCGCCGCTGCTGCTGTTCATCGCGGTTCCGCTGGCCTACAAGGTGCTGACCGCCGTGGCCATGACCTCGATCACCGAGGTCCTGCTGAAGCTGGCGGTCCCGCTGGTCGAGCGGTTCCCCACCATGTTCCTCGCCACCGCCTTGGTGCTGCTGATCGGCGGCGCCCGCATCATGATGCAGCGCCGCGGTGAGCCGGCGGATCGCGGCACCGAGTCCAAGCGCGGCGAAAGCTGGGGCCGGACCGCGGCCAAGCGCCCGCGCTCCGGACGCGCGGCCGGCGCCGCCGGACTCGCCGACTCGGCCAAGCGGCGCACCCGCCGCCCCAAGCCCGACCCGGACGATCTCGACGACCTCGAAGACACCCCCCGCCCGTCCCGCCGCGCCGCCACCCCGGTCGCCGACGCCCCGCCGCGCGTGGCCACCCCCGCCCGCCCGCGCGAGGGCCGCCCGGCCCCACGCACCGGCGCGCGTCCCGCCGCGGCCGCACCACGCGCGGACAACGAACCACCCCGCGGCAATCCCCCGCGCCGCCGCGGCGATATGCCGCCCCCGCACCCCCAGCCCAATGTCCGCTACCGCGAACGCGATTCGAGCCGCACCGACCGCCGCAGGCCGGAGAACCTGTAGGTCGTCGGTCGCGCAGACCGCCGGCGAACGGCATGGAGCGCCAGTGCTCGATCGACGGTTTCAACGCCTCGAAGAGCATCGGCCAGCTGCGGCACGCGGCACGACAGCGTCCTGGCCATGCCGACGGCGTTGATGAAGCGCATCACCCGTTCGTCTAGCCGCCGCAGTCCTCGGCACTCTGCCGCGGCGTTGTAGGCACTCGCGCACTCAGGGCTGGAAAACCGGTGGGAGCAGTCCCTCAGCCGCGATCGAGCGTGTCGGAGCTCAGCAGTTGTCATCGAGGCGAGTCAAATGGTCGCTAGTTGATCTTCCAAAGCCACCATTTGACTCGCCTCAACCAGGCCAACAACCATTTGACTCGCCTCGATCAAAAAATCTCGAGAACAGCACCACAGCCAGTCCCCACGTCGACAACTCTCACCTCCCGACCAAAGCCGCGGAAGACCAGGTCGGGGACCCCACCTGACGCGCCCAGCACTACCCGGGCATCCCACGCTGCAGGTCGAAAACCCCGCAGATCGCCCACCCGGGACGTCTCTGAGTGCGCATACCGAAACGGGGACACCCCGAAACCCTCGGAACGCGCACCTACCCCGTGACTACTTCCAAGGACTCCCCGCCTGCACTATCCAGTGAAGCTGAAGACCTACCCAGGTTTTCTCGTGAGTAGTGCTGAGCACGCCGCCTGCCGTACCCGACCTACCTCCGCAGTCGAGTGCGCGACGCCAAGTCCCAGCGTGGTCATCTGGCTGTGGTTGCGTCACAAACGCTTCGAACAAGAAGGCCGCTAAGTGGCAGTTGGCTGCTCCATCAGACCTGCGAACCAACCCGTTTCCCCATAGTGCCGAAGATCCGCACTACCTCTCGGGATCTGCACTGAGAATAGGGCCCTATTCTCAGTGCAGATCCCGAGTCTCAGTGCAGATCCCGAGTCTGGGTGCGGATTTTCCTGTCCGCGGGGTGTGTGCCGTGGGACGGCGTGTATCCCGTTGTCACGCAGGGATTACCATGGCGAGCACCAACGCTTCCGGCTAGCGCTCTGCGCACAAACCTCTCGCTCTGCGCACCAACCTCTCGCTCCGCGCCCAAGACCTCTCGCCGCGCATAGGTCCTCCCAACGCACGCGGAATCACTAGCTGACTACTCCGCGGGACTGCGAAGCACGTACACAAGCTTCAGAGCAGCTGCACTACACCGATTCAGTGCGCCCGGCTGGTGCGCAGTTCACGCGGCAACGCGAAAACCAGAGTTTCGTTGGCCGTGGTGACCGGCTGGACGTCGGCGTAGCCGTGCTCTTCGAGCATGTCCAGCACGCCGCGGACCAGGATCTCGGGGACCGAGGCGCCGGAGGTGATGCCGACCGTGCGGACGTCGGCGAGCCAGGCGGGGTCCACCTCGCGGGCGTAGTCGACCAGGTAGGAGGCCTTGGCGCCGGCGTTGAGGGCGACCTCGACCAGGCGAACCGAGTTCGAGGAGTTGCGCGAGCCGACGACGATCACCAGATCGCATTCGGGGGCCATCGCCTTGACCGCGACCTGACGGTTCTGGGTGGCGTAGCAGATGTCGTCGCTCGGCGGATCTTGCAGGTTCGGGAAGCGCTCGCGCAGCCGCTGCACCGTCTCCATCGTCTCGTCGACGCTGAGCGTGGTCTGTGAGAGCCAAATCACTTTCGACTCGTCGCGGACGGTGACCTTGTCCACCGAGGCCGGGCCGTCGACGAGCTGCACGTGGTCGGGCGCCTCGCCGGCCGTGCCCTCGACCTCTTCGTGGCCCTCGTGGCCGATCAGCAGGATGTCGTAGTCGTCGCGGGCGAAGCGCTTGGCCTCCTGGTGCACCTTCGTGACCAGCGGGCAGGTCGCGTCGATGGTGTGCAGGTTGCGCGCCGCGGCGGAGGTGTGCACAGCCGGTGAGACGCCGTGCGCGGAGAACACGACGACCGAGCCCTCGGGCACCTCGTCGGTCTCGTCGACGAAGATGACGCCCTGCTCACGCAGGGTTTCCACGACGTGGCGGTTGTGCACGATCTCCTTGCGCACGTAGATCGGCGCACCGTGCTTTTCCAGGGTCTTCTCCACGGTTTCCACCGCCCGGTCCACGCCGGCGCAGTACCCGCGCGGTTCCGCGAGCAGCACACGCTTGCCGCCGAGGGTATCGGCGGTTCCGGCACCCGCTGAGCGGGTGATTCCGACGTTCAAGGGTATGGCCGTGGACATGCCGACAGCTTACGTGCGTGCACCGACTCCGCGCCGTCCGGGCGTTGCGCCGGCGAACTCGTCGCGCGGCGGCGAGGCGTACTCTGCGCACGCGCTCGCATGCGCCAGAATCACTCCCGTGAGCCCCGACCTTTGCATAGCACACCATTTCGGGCAGGCTAGGACCATGTTTCGACCACCGTTCCTGGCCCGGGTAGCCGCCGGGGCCGCCGTATACGCCATTGAGGAAACTCGCCGGCTACCCACGGCCGCAATGAATTTGCCGATCACCGCCATCAGCCAGATGCTGCAGACGACCATGCACGTCCAGCAGTTCGTGACCAGTCTCGCACTCAAGGGCGACGCGGTCTTCGATCGTTTGGGCAACGCTCCGGAGGAACAACCGGAGTGGGCCACCTTCGACGAGGACCTCGACAGCGAGCAATCCTTCAGCGGCACCGCGGCGCGCACCAGCCGCTTCGATCTCTACGCCGCCGACGAACCCGAATCGCCCTTCACCACCCAGGAGACCACGGCCGGACGCAACGGCCACCCGGTCGACTTCGTCGCCGAGCCGGAATCCGCTGAGCCGGAACCGGAACTGGAGATCGTCCGCGCGGAGGACCCCGCGCCGGCGATCAGCGAGCCGGAAGTAGCCACCCGCTACGACTACGCCAACATGACCCTCGCGCAGCTGCGTGCCCGCCTGCGCATGCTGACCGTCGAAGACCTCACCGCGCTGCTGGATTATGAGCAGCAGACCCAGGACCGGGCACCGTTCGTGACCATGCTGACGAATCGGATCGCCACCGTGCGGGCCCAGTGACCGAACCCCGGACGCCGTCGACGGTTGGCCGGGCCGCACCCGGCCAACCCGAACAACCCCAAACCCCATCCGCCGCTCCGGCGAACTCCGCCGAGCAGCCGTATCCGGTCCGCTCCGTCGCGATCAAGGTCGCGCAGTGGATCGATCGGCTCGGCAGCATCTGGGTCGAGGGCCAGATCACCCAGATCAACCTGCGCCCCGGCACCCGCACCGCGTTCCTGGTGCTGCGCGACCCGTCCGCGGACATGTCGCTGTCGGTGACCTGCGACCCCGACCTGATCCGCAAGTCCGCGGTCCCGCTGCAAGAGGGCAGCCGGGTCGTGGTCTACGGCAAGCTGTCCTTCTTCACCGGCCGCGGCACATTGTCGTTGCGCGTCATCGAGATTCGCCCGGTCGGCATCGGCGAGCTGCTCGCCCGGATCGAGCGGCTCAAGGCCCTGCTGGCCGCCGAGGGTCTCTTCGATCCGCGGCTCAAGCGGCCGATCCCGTTCCTGCCCAAGACCGTCGGCCTGATCACCGGCCGGGCCAGCGCCGCCGAGCGCGACGTCCTGACCGTCGCCCGGAATCGCTGGCCCGCGGTGCGTTTCGAGATCCGCAACACCGCGGTGCAGGGACCGAGCGCGGTGCCGCAGATGCTGGAGGCGCTCGCTCAGCTCGACCGCGACCCGGCCGTCGAGGTGATCGTGCTGGCCCGCGGCGGCGGCAGCGTCGAGGATCTGCTGCCGTTCTCCGACGAGGCGCTGTGCCGCGCCATCGTCGCCGCGACCACCCCCATCGTGAGCGCGATCGGCCACGAGCCGGACAACCCGCTCAGCGATCTGGTCGCCGACCTGCGCGCCGCCACCCCGACCGACGCCGCGAAACGCGTTGTCCCCGATGCCGCCGCGGAATTGGCTGGCGTGCACGACATGCGCGCCCGCGCCGCCGCCGCGTTGCGCGGCTGGGTCGACCGGGAAACCCGCGCGCTGACCCAGTTGCGTTCGCGGCCCGTGCTCGCCGATCCGTTGCGCGAAATCGACCGTCGCCGTGAGGAAGTCGAGCGGCTACGCGCGTCGGCCCAGCGCAGCGCCGAGCAGTTCATCCGCACCGAGGCCACCGCGACCAGGCACCTGCGGGAGAAGCTGACCGCGGTGGGCCCGGCCGCCACGCTGGCCCGTGGCTACGCTGTCGTGCAGCGCGTCGCCGGTCCCGAACGGCACGTGGTGCGCACGATCGAGGACGCGCCCGCGGGCAGCCAGTTGCGCATCCGGGTCGCCGACGGCGCGGTCACCGCGGCCGCGCTCGGCACCCAGGCGCTCGGCCCGCGATCCACCGAAGACCCCGAAACCAGGAGGAACTGACTTTGGCCGAGCCCGAGACCGAGTTGGCCGAGATCGCCACCTTCGGCTACGAGCGTGCCCGTGACGAACTGGTCAACGTGGTGAAGATGCTCGAGCAAGGCGGTCTCGACCTGGACGAGTCGCTGGCCCTGTGGGAGCGGGGCGAGGCGCTGGCCAACCGCTGCGAGCAACACCTGGCCGGGGCCAGGAAGCGCGTCGAGGATGCGTTGTCGCGCACCGACCTGGAGGACGGCAAATGACGATCCGCCGGGCCACGCCGGACATCCACACCACCGATATCGAGCGCAGCCGCGAGTTCTACAAGCTGCTCGGTTTCGAGGAGGCGATGGATCTCGGCTGGGTCGTCACCATGGTCTCCCCGACCAACCCCACCGCTCAGGTGCTGCTGGTCGGCCCCGGCGCGGAGAAACTCCAGCCGAATATGAGCGTCGAGGTCGAAGACGTCGACGCCGTGCACGCCGCGATGACCGCCGAGGGCGCCGACATCGTCTACCCGCTGACCGACGAAGACTGGGGCGTGCGCCGCTTCTTCGTCCGCGACCCCAGCGGCACCGTCGTCAACGTGGTCAGCCACCGCTAGGTCAGGGCTTGCTGATCGGCGGGGTCGCCGCGATCGCCTGGGCCAGCGTGACGAACGAGTCGCGCTGTCCCGCACCGGTGATCAGGACTCGGGACTGGCCGAGGTCGGCGATCCAGGCCGATTCCGAGCCGGGCTCGGAGTAGACGATCCACTTCTGGTCGCCGACCTGCTCGGTGCCGGTGGCGTAGCGGGAGCCGAGGACGAAGCGCGACATCGATTCCTCGGTCGCATTGCTCTGACTGAAGCGCATGTAGGAGCCGTGGCCAGTGATATAGCCGACAGTGCTGATCGGTCCGCCCCCGGTGCCGCTGATCGACTCGCGGCTGCCGGAGTTGGGGGTCCAGTCCGACGGCACGGCCGGGTTCCGGATGGGGAACGGCAGGCTGCGCGCGTCGGAGGTGAGCGCCGCCTTCACGTCGAAGTGGGGAATCTGCCCCTGCGTCGGACCCTTTGCGGCGAAACTGCATTGGCTGGCCAGGCCGGCGAAAACCACGGCGATCAACACGAGCGGAATCAGTGACCAGAACAGATCCCGGTAGTCGTTCATGATGCGTGGCTTTTGTGGGGACACGCACTCAGTATCCACTCGTGGGTCGGGTGCTCGAGCTCGCACCCCGCTGGGGCGTGCAGGGTGTACGCCCGTCTCAGTCGGAGTGAGACAATCGTCCGGTACGTACCGACGCACAGGAGGCACCCCGCAATGACGGCATCTTCCCCGACACCGAGCCGCCGCGAGGCGCCGGACCGCAACCTCGCGCTAGAGCTGGTCCGCGTCACCGAGGCCGGAGCGATGGCCGCGGGCCGGTGGGTCGGCCGCGGTGACAAAGAGGGGGGCGACGGCGCCGCCGTGGACGCGATGCGGCAGCTGGTGAACTCGGTGTCCATGCGCGGCATCGTGGTCATCGGCGAGGGCGAGAAGGACGAAGCGCCCATGCTGTTCAACGGCGAGCTGGTCGGTGACGGCACCGGTCCCGAGGTCGACTTCGCGGTCGATCCGGTCGACGGCACCACGCTGATGTCGAAGGGTTCGCCGGGCGCCATCGCGGTGCTCGCGGTCGCCCAGCGCGGCGCGATGTTCGACCCGTCCGCGGTGTTCTACATGAGCAAGATCGCGGTCGGCCCGGACGCCGCCGACGTGATCGATATCTCGGTCCCGATCGGCGAGAACATCCGCCGGGTGGCCAAAGCCAAGAGCCTGTCCAAGTCGGACCTGACCGTCTGCATCCTGGACCGGCCCCGGCACGCCGGGCTGATCCAGGAGGTCCGCGACGCGGGCGCGCGCATCCGGCTGATCTCCGACGGCGACGTCGCGGGCGCCATCGCCGCGGCCCGCCCCGATTCGGGCACCGACATCCTGGTCGGCGTCGGCGGCACCCCCGAGGGCATCATCGCGGCCGCCGCGATGCGCTGTATGGGCGGCGAGTTGCAGGGCATGCTGGCCCCGACCGACGACGACGAGCGGCAGAAGGCGATCGACGCGGGGCACGACCTCGATCGGGTGCTCACCACCGAGGATCTGGTGGCCGGCGACAACGTCTTCTTCTGCGCGACCGGCGTCACCGACGGCGATCTGCTGCGCGGGGTCCGCTACTACGGCGGCGGCGCGTCCACCCAGTCGATCGTGATGCGCTCCAAGTCCGGCACGGTCCGGATGATCGACGCCTACCACCGGCTGACCAAGCTGCGCGAGTACTCCTCGGTCGACTTCATCGGCGACGAGCACGCGGTGCCCCCGCTGCCCTGATCCCGGTATCGACCGCAGAAAGACGCGCAGGCCCACCCGCCTGCGCGTCTTTCTTATTCCGGCTGCCGCGTGTGCGAATCACTACAGGCGTGGCAGCCCCATGGCCGCGTGCCGCGGCATAGGGTCGAAATCATGACCGAGGAGACGCAGCAGTACCGCATCGAGCACGACACCATGGGCGAGGTCCGGGTCCCGGTGGACGCACTCTGGCGCGCGCAGACCCAGCGGGCCGTGGAGAACTTCCCGATCAGCGGCCGCGGCCTGGAGCGCGCGCAGATCCGCGCGCTCGGCCTGCTGAAAGCCGCCTGCGCCAAGGTGAATCGGGATCTCGGGCTGCTCGATCCGGCCAAGGCCGACGCCATCATCGCCGCGGCGAACGAGATCGCCGCGGGCAAACACGACGCGCAGTTCCCCATCGATGTGTTCCAGACCGGCTCGGGCACCAGCTCGAACATGAACGCCAACGAGGTGATCGCCTCGATCGCCAAGGCGAACGGCGTCACCGTGCACCCGAACGACGACGTGAACATGTCGCAGTCGTCCAACGACACCTTCCCCACCGCCGTGCACCTCGCGGCCACCGAGGCGGTCATCACCGATCTGGTGCCCGCGCTGGATCACCTGCGGCTCGCGCTGCTGGACAAGGCGACCGAGTGGCGGACCGTGGTCAAGTCCGGCCGCACCCATCTGATGGACGCGGTGCCGGTGACGCTCGGTCAGGAGTTCGGCGGGTACACCCGGCAGATCGCGGCGAGCATCGACCGCTTGATGGCGACGCTGCCGCGCCTCGGTGAGCTGCCCATCGGCGGCACCGCGGTCGGCACCGGGCTGAACGCGCCCGACGGGTTCGGCGGGAAGGTCGTCGCGGAACTGGTCCGTTCGACCGGTCTCGACGCGCTGCGCGAGGCGGAGGATCACTTCGAGGCACAGGCGGCTCGCGACGGACTGGTCGAGGCGTCGGGCGCGGTGCGCACGGTCGCGGTCAGCCTGACCAAGATCGCCAACGACATTCGCTGGATGGGCTCCGGCCCGCTGACCGGTCTGGGCGAACTCCAGCTGCCCGATCTGCAGCCCGGCAGTTCGATCATGCCCGGCAAGGTCAATCCCGTTCTGCCCGAGGCGGTCACGCAGGTCGCCGCGCAGGTGATCGGTAATGACGCCGCGGTCACGTTCGGCGGCGCGAACGGCGCGTTCGAGCTGAATGTCTATATCCCGGTAATGGCGCGCAATCTGCTCGAGTCGATTCGCTTGCTGGCCAATGTTTCCCGGCTCTTCGCCGACCGTTGTGTGCGCGGTCTGGTCGCCAATGTGGATCACTTGCGCACATTGGCGGAATCGTCGCCGTCCATTGTGACGCCGCTGAATTCGGCAATCGGTTATGAAGAGGCCGCCGCGGTCGCCAAGGAAGCGCTGAAGCAGAAGAAGACAATTCGCCAGACGGTTATCGATCGCGGTCTGCTCGACGAGAAACTCACCGAGGAAGAACTCGACCGGCGATTGGACGTCCTGTCGATGGCGAAGGTCGAAGATATTAAGTAGCAGGGACTTTCGACGCTACGTCGGGCGCCACGTTGAATACCCTCATGGTCCAACGTGACGCCCGAACAAGCGTGTGCGCGGGTAGGTCAGCCGAAGTAGACGTACCCGCGCAGGGCATCACAAGAAGATGCCGAGTGCCGCGAGGAACGCGCCCGCGCCGAGGGAGACCAGGGCTACGAGGCCCCCAACAATTGCAGCAATCATGATTCTTTCCTTTCTTGCGTCCGCGTATTGCGGATGTACTCAGCTAATCGCGAGCAATACCGCGTGTGTTTCATCACATTTTCGCGGCGCAAGAAAAGAAACCCGGTCGGCGCGGTAAAACCACGCGCCGACCGGGAGTAATTCAGCGCAGGTACGCGAGTTCTTCGCGGGCCTTTTCGCCCGCTTCACCCAGATCCGTCCGGGTGAAGACGTTCCAGCGCTGCAACAGCGGCTTGAACACCAGCTCGTCCTGCTTGGCCGGATCGTAGATCCCGGCCTCGGCGAGCACGTCGTCGCTGTTGCGCCCGTCGGCCAGCGTCACCGACGGCACCGTGAAACCGGCGACCTGGTCGGCGATGGCCCGCATCGCCTGATCCGGCGCCACGTTCAGGCCCGCCTCGACCAGTTCGGCGAACACGACCGCCTGCAACTCGTCGTCGACCGCGATGCGTTCGGCGATCGCGGTGACCATCGGGCTCTCGTCGAGCGCGGCGGTGTTGCGATGCCGAATCGCGGCGGCGACCTCCTCGAACGCGCAGGCGGCCAGCACGTCGAGCAGGTGCATGCCGGGGCGGCGGAAACCGGTGGTCATGTTGTCCATCCGCATCCGCTCCAGCGCGACCGGGTCCACCGACCTGGTCGTCATGAGGAAGTTGCGGATCAGGATCTCGTGGCGGTTCTCCTCGGCGGTCCACCGGCCGACCCAGCGCCACCAGGCGCCGGTGCGCAGGTACTTGCCGAGCTCGCGGTGATACGAGGGCAGGTTGTCCGCGATCAGCACGCTGACGGTCAGGGCGAGCTTGGCCACGTCGCTGAGTTCGGACTGCTCCGGCGCCCAGTCGGTGCCGTGCAGGAACGCGAAGTTACGGCCGTCGTCCCACGGCACGAAATCGTGCGGCTGCCATCCGTCGGCGGCGTCGATATGACGACGCAGAATGGATTCCACGTCCAGCGCGAGGGATTCGAGCAACTCGCGATCGGTCAAGAGAGTTTGCACCTAGACAACCTAGCGGTTGAGCCCGTGATACGGGGATTTTTGGAATGAGACTGGACGGGCGTCCGGGACCGGTCGGGGCGTCCCGGACGCCGCACCGACTACTGCTTCGGGGTGACCGTCGTCTTGCCGTCGACCCAGGTGATGGTGCCGCCGGAGAAGTCGCTCTCCTTGCCGCCGGCGATGTCCTTCTCGTCGCTGGTCGGGTAGCCGAGCTTGCCCATGGCGCCGCCGTTGTCTTCCCACGCCTTGCGGATCTCGCCCCAGACGATGTGCGCTTCGCCGTCCTTGGCCTTGTACACCGTGCCGCCGACGAAGTCCTGGTACTTGCCGTCCTCCGGACCGGACTCCTGCGCCTCCAGCGGAGCGCCGAGCGCGCCGGCCGGACCGCCCGACTGCACGTACTTGTCGAAGATCGCGCCGGAGACCGTGAGGTCACCGCGCTGCGTGGCGATCTTGGTCTCCTCCGCGGCACCCGAGGCGTGCTCCTCGCCGTGCTGCATCGCGGCCGTGGTGGTGGTGATGGACGCCGCCGCGTTGTTGTCGTTCTTGTCGTCGTCCTTGCTGCAGCCGGCGACGATCAGGCCTGCTGCGGCGAGCAGGGCGGTGTATCCAGCCGTTCGTCGAGCGAAGTGGTGCATTTCCATCCTCTCGAAAGTGGCTACCGAGGGCGTCGCCGACTCGGTGACGCCGCTGGCAGCCTAGGCCGATGTTCAGCAATGACCCGGCGAATCCACCAGGGACACGCCGGGTCATACCGAACAGCTATCGCAGGGATATTACCCGGCGACTGTGAGCGGAAACACACCGCCCAACTCAGGCGTTGGGGCCGTACTCCTCCAGCATCTCGGTCACGAGCGCCGCGATCGGCGAACGCTCACTGCGGGTCAAGGTGATGTGGGCAAACAGCGGGTGACCCTTGAGCTTCTCGATCACCGCGGCGACGCCGTCGTGCCGGCCGACGCGCAGGTTGTCCCGTTGCGCCACATCGTGAGTGAGCACCACCCGCGATCCCGTGCCGAGCCGGCTGAGCACCGTCAGCAGCACATTGCGTTCCAGCGACTGCGCCTCGTCCACGATCACGAACGAGTCGTGCAACGACCGTCCGCGAATGTGGGTGAGCGGCAACACCTCCAGCATGTCGCGGGCGAGCACCTCCTCCATCACCTCGCGACTGGCCAGCCCGTCGAGCGTGTCGAAGACCGCCTGGGCCCACGGGCCCATCTTCTCGCTCTCGCTACCCGGCAGGTAGCCGAGTTCCTGGCCGCCGACCGCGTAGAGCGGACGGAAAACAACCACCTTTCGCTGAGTTCGCCGCTCCAGCACCGCCTCCAGGCCCGCGGTCAGCGCGAGCGCGGACTTGCCGGTGCCCGCCCGGCCGCCGAGCGAGACAATGCCGATGCTCTCGTCCAGCAGCAGATCGAGCGCGATCCGCTGCTCGGCGGAGCGGCCGTGCAGGCCGAACGCCTCGCGTTCACGCACCAGTTGCACCCGCTTGTCCGGGGTGACCCGGCCGAGCGCGCTGGAGCTACTGCCCAACAACCGGATTCCGGTGTGGCAGGGCAGTTCCCGGGCGTCATCGATATCGAGGACGGACTCGGAGTAGAGCTGGTCGATCTGCGCCGTGCTGACGTCGAGTTCCACCATTCCGGACCAGCCGGAAGTAACAACGTCCTGTGCGTGGTATTCGTCGGCTTGCAAGCCCACCGCACTCGCTTTGACCCGTAGCGGAATGTCCTTGGACACCAGCACCACCTGGCGGCCCTCGGCCGCCAGATTGAGTGCACAGGCCAGGATTCGGGAATCATTGGTGTCGGTGCGGAATCCGACCGGAAGGACCGCGGGATCGGTGTGGTTCAGTTCCACCTGCAGCGTTCCACCCTCGGTGCCGATCGGCACCTGCTGATCCAGCCTGCCGTGCTGCAGGCGAAGATCGTCCAGGTTGCGCAGGGCTTCCCGCGCGAACCAGCCCAGTTCATGGTGATGCCGTTTGCCTTCGAGTTCGCTGATGACCACCAGCGGTAGCACCACGTCGTGTTCGCCGAACCGGGTGAACGCCCAGGGATCGGACAAAAGGACCGACGTGTCGATGACGAAGGTATCGGCCGGGGAATGCGAGGGGTGTGCCCCCTTCGCGGCGGTTCCGCCTTTCGCGGAACGGGATTGCGCCGAGGGAGCGGGAACGGAGCGTGAAGCAGTCACGGTGGGCTCCTCTTTGTCCGCGCGGCACCCGCACGAACGATCTCGCTGGACCGGTCCGTCCTGATGGGACCTGACGTTGCCGTCAGATGCCACGAGGGCCGGGTGCCGGCCCCCTCGTACTGAATAGCTCAGTCACGGTCAGGACCTCCCGTACGAGCCACACCGCCGCGGCCCGCACCATCGACGCTACCGTCGAACTACGCTTCCCCGCTCCCGCACAGGTAGGCGTGTCCGTGAATTTGTCGTTAACCCGGACACCACCCCGCCCCGCTACCCCACCCGGCCCGTTCTCAAACCGGCTGGTGAGCGGCAACACCACGCCCACACAACCCCTGCATCCCGCCGCCCGACCCCGCCGGGATTTCGTCACACGGCCCGGGAAGTGACCAGCATCATTTCCGCATCACCCTAAGCAACCGCCTCCCGCAACGCCGCAGTCCAGGACACCCACCGCGGGTCCGGGGCAGCCGCATTGTCTCCGGTCATGTTGGTGCACGTGTAGCCGACCGCCACACCGGATTCCGGGTGAGCAAAGGCGATTCGACCGCCGGTGCCCACGTTGCCGAACGAGCCCGCGCCGAGCATCGGCCAGGTGATGCCGGGGACCTCGTAGGTGTAGGCGAAAGTGTGCGTCCCCGGGATGACGTCCAGCGGTGGCGGACTGCTCAGGTTGCTGGTTTGAGGTTGACGCGCCTTCTCGACGGTCGCGGCGGAGAGCAATCGGATGCCATCGACTTCACCGATGGTCGCGGCGAACATCCGGGCCAGCGAGCGGGCGTTGCCGATCCCGTTGCCTGAGGGCACTTCGGCCTCGTGACCTGCACGCGTGTTCAGCATCTCGATCCCCTCGTCCTTGGTCGCGAGAGTCGCCAAGGTCGCCCGCACCAGTCGATCCTCGACATCGATCCCCATCTTGGTCAGCACGGCCCGCACCTGGTCTGCTGTGGGACCGGTCTGGCGGGTGAACTGCGGGATGACCCGATGTTCCTCGCGTTCGGGCAGCCCGATCCACAGGTCCAATCCGAGTGGCCCGGCGATTTCGGCGGCAAGGAAGTCACCGACGGTCTTGCCGGTCACCCGCCGGATCAGCTCGCCGGCCAGATAGCCCAGCGTGAGGGAGTGGTAGTAGAACGCCGTTCCTGGCCGCCACAGCGGAGTCATGGATTCGAGCGCCGTCACGCAGGTCGACCAGTCGGTCAACTGTGTTGGGCCGATACCGTATTCGGGGTCGAAGCTGGACAGTCCGGCACGGTGCGAGAGCACATCGGCGACCGTGATCGCGGCTTTGCCGTTGGCCGCGAACTCTGGCCAGTAATCACGAACCGGTGCGTCGAGGTCGAGTTGCCCGCGTTCGACGAGCATGTGCACGCAGGTCGCGGTCAACCCCTTCGACACCGACATGAGCACCACCAACGACTCTGCGTCCCAGGGCTTGTCGGATATCGGATCTCGACCGGTCCAGAGGTCGACGACGCTACGCCCGTGCCGATAGACACACAGCTGAGCCGCGCCTTCATCCTCGGCTTGAGCCTGTCCGAAGGCGTCTCGAACCGCCTCGAACCCGGGCTCGACCGAACCTTGCACCGACATCACAACGCCTCCTGGCAGCTGAAGATCGAACTTCCCCGCGTAGATCATCACTCGTCGGCCTGAACAGCCCGGCCGCCGCCACCAGTTGGTGGGGGGCGGTTAGAGTCGGCGGTATGGCCGGTAACGAGGACCTGGAGAAGCTGTCGTCCAAGGAATTGCACGATCGAGCGGTGAAGCTGGCCGTGCGGCACGGGGACGTGAAGTTCCTGTGGCGGCTGCTCACCTCGATCCCGGCCGCCGAGGCCGCCGCGGGCAACCTCGGCGAGAGCGAGGCGGACATCAAGTACGTGCTGCCGATGCTGGACGACTACATCCATGCGGGCGACGGTGAGATCGCCGAGGTGCTGCGGCCGTTCTATCTGGAGTATCTGACCGAGCACAGCTGAGCGCGTCGTTGTTCAGCCGCGGGGCAGCACGGCGCGGAAGAGGCCGACGGCCGTGCCGCGCAGGAAGTTCTCCCAGCTGAAGTGGTCGTGCCACAGGATGATTCGGCCGTCGCGCAGTTCGAAGGTGCCGGTCACCCAGAACGAAATCCGCACCGGGCCGAAGCGCAGGATGTCGGTGCGGTCGGTGAGCACGATATTGCCGTCGGCGGCGATGTGGTGCATCTCCACCCCGAAACCGAACGCGTCCTTGTCCAGGCCGAGCAGTACCTTGCGCGCCAAGCCGCCGCCGAGATCGGGCAGCGAGGTGTTCTTCCACACGACATCCGGATGCAGCAAGTCCAGCGCATCCGAGACGGGTCCGTGTTCGAGCGCGGCGAAGAACTTCCGCACCGTGGTGATCGCGTCCTGCTGAAGTTCTAGGTCCTGGGTCATGGTCCGACGATAGGCCGAAGTCGGCCGATGCGGCAGGCCCGGCGATGGAGACCGCTCAGCCGCCTGCCCGTCGAGCGATCAGCACGGCCAAACCGTCGAGGACACGCTCGATACCGAAGTTCAGGGCGTCGTCCGCCGCAGCCGAATCGGCTGCGGCGGCCTCCTCGGCGAAGGCGGCGACGACTTCCGGATAACGATCGCCCGCCTCGGTCATCATCTCGGTGAACTGCTCGGCGAACTGCGTGGTCGGGGCCGCGCCCAGGCTGTGGGTCTGTTGCGCCAGGCTGCGGGCGTGGCCGTTCACCAACACGATGGTGTCCAGCTTTTCCGGGCCGGTGAGGCCGGTGCCGCTGAGCGCGACCAGCGCGCTCTCCGTCCAGCCCAGCTCGTTCGGGCCGAACGGGCGGACGCCGACGGTCAGCTCGATGGCCCAGGGATGTTCGCGATAGCGCTGGTAGATCGACTCGGCCCAGAGCCGGATCCCGGCCCGCCAGGATTCCGAATCCCCCGGTAGCGCGGCGGTATCCGGTGGCGTGCCCATCGCGGCATCGAGCATCAGCGCGGTCAGGTGTTCCTTGGCCGGCAGGTACCGGTACAGCGACATCTTGGTGAAGCCGAGGCTCTCGGCCAGCCGCTGCATCGACAGGTTCGCCAGCCCTTCGGCGTCGGCGAGCGTGATCGCCTCGGCCACGATCCCCGCCAGCGAGAGGGCGGGCTTCGGACCCCGTTTGGGTCGCTGCTGGGTTCCCCACAGCAGCTGAATGGTGGTCGGTACCGGCATGCGCAAATCCTTCCGGAGAACGGCTTGACTTGAAACTGTGTCTACCATACTCTGATTCGCGTCCAGCGGAAACAGTTTCCGAAGGACACTTATCGAGACCAGGAGTCACCATGCGCAACCAGTCCGTTCTCATCTCCGGCGCCAGCATCGCGGGCCCGGCCCTCGCCTACTGGCTGAACCGCTACGGCTTCGACGTCACCGTCGTCGAGCGCGCCCCCGGCCTGCGCCCGGGCGGCCAGGCCATCGACTTCAAGGGCAAGACCCACTTCACCGTGCTCGAGCGGATGGGCATCCTGGACGACATCAAGGAACGCTGGACCGGCACCACCGACACCGTCTTCGTCGACGAGAACGGCAAGCAGCTGGCCCTGATGTCCGGCGACTTCACCGGCGGCGACGTGGAGATCCTGCGCGGCGATCTGGCCGAGATCATGTACAAGCGCACCGCCGAACACTGCGAATACCTGTTCGGCGATTCGATCAGCGCCCTCACCGAACTCTCCGACGGCGTGCACGTAGAGTTCGAACACGGCCCGGCGCGCACCTTCGACCTGGTCTTCGGCGCCGACGGCATCCACTCCCGGGTGCGCAAGCTGACCTTCGGGCCGGAAAAGGACTTCGTCGAATACCTGGGCTACTACTACTGCGTCGCCGGCGCCAGCCCGTGGAGCAAGGACGCCACCGGACCGCGCGAGCGGGTCACCGCCTACGGCCACAACGCGCCCGGCAAGCTCGCGATCACCGGCGGGTCGAAGGCCCAGCAGCTGTACATGTTCATGTCCCCCGAGCTCGACTACTCCCGCGACGACACCGCGACCCAGCGGCGCATCGTCGAGGAGGTGTATGCCGACGTGAACTGGAACGTTCCCCGGATGCTCAGCGAGATGGCCGATTTCAACGACTTCTACCTCGACTCGATCAGCCAGGTGCGGATGCGGGGCGTCTTCACCAAGGGGCGGGTCGCGCTGGTCGGCGACTCGGCGTACGGAAACACCTTGGCAGGCTTCGGCACTGGGCTCGCGGTGGTCGGCGCGTACGTCATCGCGGGTGAACTCGCCCTCGCCGACGGCGACTACACCGTGGCCTTCGCGCGCTACAACGAGATCATGCGGAACTACGCGAAGATCATGGGAAACAGCAACGCTGGAAGGTTCCTGGCGCCGAAAACCGCGTACGGCATCAGAATGCGCAACTGGTTCTTCGGATCATGGATGTTCAGCCTGATGGCGAAGTACGCCGACAAGGCCGCCAACGACATCGACCTGCGGGATTACCCGGCCCTGATCGGCCCGACCGAGATCAACTGAAACCGTTGGCCGCGCGGGATTTTCGGTCCCGCGCACCGATTCGAGGCCGACCGGTATGCGGGGACGATCCGCCGATGTGCTCGCACCGGAGAATTCGCTGTGTTTCGATGGAACCGAAGCGGGGCGGGGCGCGTCTATAGGGTCAGAGGCACTCATGAAAGGGGACGGTGATGGCGGTGGACAGCCCGTTTCCCGGGTACATCGAGGATGCGAAGTCCGGGGCGTTGAAGGTGCGGATGGATCCGCAGGGGTTCGTGGATATCGACAAGGCGTGTGAACAGCTGATCAACCAGCTGACCGGTGTGCGCGCGGACGCGCGTGAGTTGAGCGAGAAGACCTCCTGGGGGCTCGGTGAGAACAACCCGCGCCTGTCGTCGGCCGTCGAACTCGTACAACTGTTCCGGGAGAAGGCATTCGGTGGACCGAACAACGCCTACGACACCCTGAACGATTACATCAAGGTGGCCGAGGACATCCGGGCAATGTTCAAGGCTATCTGCGAGAGCTATCAGCGCACCGATACCGAATTCGCGACGAAGTTGCGGGAGATCAGCGTATGAGCTTTGTGCAGCGTGGGAGTCATTCGCCGCGAGTCGGTTTCGTGGCCGCCGCCGCGATCCTCGCCGCCGCGCTGACCGGATGCGACGGCGAGCCGAAGCCTGCCGGCCCACCGACCGGCCCGGACTCGACCGCGCCATCGGTCACCAAAACAACAGGATCGGCTCCGCAAGCGGCCTTCGATCCCTGCACGTCGATGACCCCGCAGTTCCTCAGTCAGCATCAGTGGGATGCGTTGCCGCCCTCGCCGAAACAGAACAGCGCAGACGGCATCAACTGGAAGGGCTGCCGCTACGTTGCCAAAGCCGGCTACGGCATGACCATCGAGACCACCAACGGAACCCTCGCTCAAGTGCGCGAGAAGTTCCCTGTGGCCGTGGACATCTCGATCGGCGACCGGAAGGCGCTGCGGTACGAGGCCAGGCCGGACGTACCCGGCGGGTGCACGGTCAATGTCGAGATGAAGACCGGTTCGCTCTACGTCCTGGTCGACGACCCGACCGGCAAGCACCCACGCAATCTGTCGCCCTGCGACAACGCCACCGAAATCGCCCAAGCAGTCGCACCATTGCTGCCAGCGGGCAGCTGAACCAAACCCTACGGGGGAGCGATCATGAAACAGACCGACGGCCGCGCGATCACCAATCCCGAGAACGCGCAAAGCTTTACCCACGCCGAGATCAAGCAGGCGGCCGACGAGATGAACCCGGACGGGCTGGACAGCGCGTTCGACGCCTGGTCGAAGATCGCGACGGCGGTGACCGATGCCGGGCACCAGTTCGAGACCGCCATCAAGCAGGCGATCGAACAGCATTGGGAGGGCGCGGCGGCGGACAGCGCGGTGCGCGGCATCCGCGACTACGCGACCCAGGTCGGCGAGTTCGGTGACACGCTGAACGCGCAGACCACGCCGTTGTCGCAGGCGGCGAGCGCGGCGGCGAAGTTCAAGCTGTCGGTGCCCGACGTGGTGGACACCTCGACCAATCCGCGTGGGCCGGAACTGCGTAACTCCAGCGAGGAGCAGGCCCGCGACGACATGACCACGCAGTACATCCAGCCGTACGGCACCACCGCCCCCGCCATTCCGACGCTGCCGCCGCCGATCAGCCCGATCTCGGTGACCCCGCCCGGCGGGGACAGCAGTACCGATCCGGGCACGAGCCCCGGCCCGACGAAGAATCCGGACAACAGCAGTTCCAGCACGGAGGATTCCAGCAAGCAGGCACCGACCGACAAGGCGGACAAGTCGTCGGACACCGGCACGCCGGAAACCGAAGCGAAGTCGGAAGAGACTGCTCCACAGTCTGTTTCGAAGGATCAGACCACCGACCCTTCGACCACACCCGCCTCGACGACGACCGCGGCAACCACACCGAAGTCCCCGGCAACCACCACCACCTCGCCCTTCTCGGCCAGCCCGATCGCGACGACAATCCCCACCACGACACTGCCGTCGACCACCGTCACCCCCGCCTCGGTCAACGGGACCCCGAGCAGGTCCGGCTCTCCGACCACCAGCGGTCACCCGAGCACCTCGGCCAACCCGAACACTCCTGGGAGCTCGAACAGCGAAGCCCGCCAAGGCACTTCACGCCCCCCGGTGCCCGCCACCGCCCCCGTCGCCGCCGGAGCCCAGTCGGCCGCCACGCCCGGTCGAACGGGCGCACCGGGCACCTCCGGCTATCCCGGCATGTTCCCGCACGGCGCCCGCAGCCGAGGTGACGACGACGGCGAACACAAGTCCCCCGGCTTCCTGCGCACCGAGGAACACGCCAAGGAACTGCTGGGCGAGGTGGAAAAGACTGTGCCGCCGGTGATCGGAGAAAAATGACGGCGCAGTGGTCGCTGTCGGCAGAGCAGTTCGCGGCGGCCTGGTTCGGCACCGGCCTCGATCGCCTGCCCTTTCCGTTCCGCTTCACCAGCCGCTTCCCCGGTCTGCGCGAATACCAGACCTACCAGCAGCAATTCCGGGAGGAGCTGGCTCGCCCCGAGCGCGTCCCGCTGTCGCGCGCCATCACCGTGCTCGCCCGACCCGATTGGCGCATCGAGCTTTTCGGCTACGACAACACCCGCGACGGCGTCGAGTTACGGGCGATCGGCTGCGCCACCCACGGCGGCGCGGGCGTGATCGCCGAGCAGACCCCCGCACCCACCGGCGGCCGAGTTCAGCTGCGCCGCTGCCGGATAGACCAGCTCGCCACCGAACTGGTGCGGCTGCTGCCCGAAACCCCCGCGGGCACCACCGGCGAAAAGTCGTTCCTGCTGGACGATCTCAACGACGAGCGCACCGATCTGTTCGGCAGCGCCCCCGCCAGCGAAGTCAAGGATCGCTACCGCCGCTTCTGGCGCCAGCCCTGCGGCACCCGCGGCATCGCCGCGGTCCTGCTCGGCCCACGCAACGCCGAACCGCTGCGCACCGGCCGCCTGCGCTGGATCGACACCACCGCCGACGGCCGCTACTACGAGGTCCCCGCCAATCGCGCCCTGATGATCCGTCCCGGCACCAGCGCCGACCTCGTCCGCTACCTCGACGAGTCGATCGCCCGCGCCCGGGCCAGAATGGATTCGGTGTGACCGTATTGGTACCGGCCGGTCTGGGTAAGTCGACGGCATGACTACCACTCGGGATGAGATCGAGTCGCTTCTAGTCGAATACCAGGACTCGCTGACCGCGTTCGACGCCGAACGCTCGGTCTTGCAATGGGGCACGCCCGGCATGATCATCAGCGACGCCTTCGTCGGCACGCTGTCCTCCGCCACGGAGATGGCCGAAGGGCTGAAACAGTCCTACCCGTTCTATCAAAGCCTCGGCCTCGCCTCGGTCGGCCACACCCTGCTCGAGCAGGCCGACCTCACTGCCCGGCTCACCCGAATCCACGTGCGCTGGCACTTCTACGACAGCGACGGCGCGCTGCTCACCGACGGCGACTACGAATACCTGCTGCGCCGTGAGGACGACGGCCGGCTGAAGGTGTACGTCGCGGTCGCCATCGATGAAATGGAGAAGCTCGCCGCACTGGCCGCCGCCAAGGGCATCGAAATGCCGACGAGCTGAGCGCTCAGTCGTTCCGGCGGATCGCGTCGATGAGCATCTCCGCTTCGTGCTGATGACCAACGGCGTTGGCGTGCAACGGTTGTGCGGGTGAGTTCGGGACGACACCTTCGGCCCAGCGATCGTCCTCCGGCGCGCAGGCGTCGTGGCCGATGCTGGCCGGGTACACATCGACGAACGTCGCGTCGTGCGTCGCGGCCTGGGCGGCCAGCACCGCGTTGACCGCTTCGATACCGGTGTAGATCTGGTCGGCCTGGGTCGGCAGCAGGGGCACCGCCGGGAAACATCCGCCCGCGCGCACGCGCTCGATCTTGCCCATCACGAAGACTTCGGCTTGTGGTGCACGCGCGTGGATATCGTCCAGTAGCGCAGCCAATTTCGACGCCAAGACGGTAGCGGTCCAGCCGTCGTCCGCATAGTCGTTGATGCCGAAGTCCACGGACACGATCGTCGCGTCCGCGGTCACCGCGTCCATCTGCGGCGGGTTCGGCGCACCGAACGGAAGCGGCTGTGCCACATACATGTTCGCGATCTTCGCGCCCGAACACGCCGGATCACGCAACGTCAGCCCGAGCGCATCGGCGGTCAGATGCGCGTAATTGTGATCGGAGCGAAAACAAGCCAGCGGCTCGAGCTGATCCGGAATGAACGGCCCCGCCGCACTCGACTCCCCCACGGACACATAAACCCCCGGCGGTTCCGCCCCCGCCGCCGACGACACCCCCGCGGCCAGCACCACCAGCGCGCAGACCACCCGGACCACACGCCTGCCGACCACCAGGTTGCCTCCGCGCCGAGTCGAGTCCCCTACCTGAGCTACACAACGCCAGACTGCGCCCGCGCACCCATCCGACGAGGGCAATCCGCGAAAACACTAGCGGGACACCTCGTCAACGACACGCGACGACACGCACACGAACCAACTCCGCGACCACACCCAACGGACGACTTTCCCTGCGCGCCGCCCGCCACAACCAAACGGCAGGCAGCAGAAAACGCAGCCGCACGGCTAGCTCGACGTCTCTAGCCACCGGGACATAGCCGAGGCATTCGCGAGTAGCGCCACCACTATGTCCGTTGGACACAATGGGCCGAAGGCTCTTCCGTCGGTGGCGGTGAGCTTGTGGCAATGCTGGTGATGGGGGGCGGAAACGACTCGGGCTCGCAAATCCGGCGGATGACCGGATATGCGAGCCCGTCGAACGAATCAGCGGCGACTCAGCCGAGCAGACGCCAGTCCTCCAGGCCGTCGTACAGCGGAACGCTCTGCGCCAGCTTGGTGACCCGGCCGCGCAGGGTCTCGACATCGGAACCACCGGCGAGCGCGGTGCCGATGATGTCGGCGACCTCGGTGAACTCGGTGTCGCCGAAACCACGGGTGGCCAGGGCTGCGGTGCCGATGCGCAGGCCGGAGGTGACCATCGGCGGGCGCGGGTCGAACGGAACGGCGTTGCGGTTCACCGTGATCCCGATCTCGTGCAGCAAATCCTCGCCCTGCTGGCCGTCGAGCTCGGAGTTGCGCAGGTCGACGAGCACCAGGTGCACGTCGGTGCCGCCGGTGAGCACGCTGACGCCCTTGCCCTTGACGTCGGCCGCGGTCAGGCGCTCGGCCAGGATCTTGGCGCCGGACAGGGTGCGCTCCTGCCGGTCCTTGAACTCGCTGCCCGCGGCGATCTTGAAGGCGACGGCCTTGGCGGCGATGGCATGCATGAGCGGGCCGCCCTGCTGGCCCGGGAACACCGCGCTGTTGAGCTTCTTGGCGAATTCCTGCTGGGCCAGGATCAGGCCCGAACGCGGTCCGCCGAGAGTCTTGTGCACGGTCGAGGACACGACGTGCGCGTGCGGCACCGGCGAGGGGTGCAGGCCGGCCGCGACCAGACCGGCGAAGTGCGCCATGTCCACCCACAGGTAGGCGCCCACCTCGTCGGCGATCGAGCGGAACGCGGCGAAGTCCTGCTGCCGCGGGTAGGCGGACCAGCCGGCCACGATCACCTTCGGACGAGCCTCGAGCGCGATGGTGCGCACCTCGTCCATGTCGATCCGGTGGTCTTCCTTGCTGACGCCGTAGAAGTGCGTCTCGTACAGCTTGCCGGAGAAGTTGAGCCGCATGCCGTGGGTCAGGTGACCGCCGTGCGCGAGGTCGAGGCCGAGCAGCTTGTCGCCCGGGTTCATCAGCGCCATCAGCACCGCGGCGTTCGCCTGCGCGCCGGAATGCGGCTGCACGTTGGCGAATTCGGCGCCGAAGAGTTCCTTGGCGCGGTCGCGGGCGAGGGTCTCGACGACGTCGACGTGCTCGCAGCCGCCGTAGTAGCGCCGGCCCGGGTAGCCCTCGGCGTACTTGTTGGTGAGCACGCTGCCCTGCGCCTGCAGCACCGCGCGCGGCACGAAGTTCTCCGAGGCGATCATCTCGAGCGTGTCGCGCTCGCGCGCGAGTTCGCCTGCCATCGCGGCGGCGAGCTCCGGATCGAGCTCACCGAGAGACTGAGTATTGACCGAGGCCGTCGTCTGCGTCACCGCCACAGTCTATGGGCCGCCGGTGTGTTGTTCGGCATGGGGTTCCGGACAACTCTGGCGTGCGTCAGCGCTCGGCGTCGGGCCGGAGATAGTGCCCGAGCAGGACCGACAGGTGTTTTTGCGCGTCGATGAGCGGCTGGGTGGATTTCATCGCGCGCGACTGCACGATCGCGCCCTCCAGCGCGCTCAGCACGAAGCTGCCGAAGGAGCTCGCCTCCTCGGCGGACAGGCCCGCGCCCGCGAAGCCAGCCGCGAGTTTCGCCTGCCAGTCGGCGAATACCGCGCCGGCCGCGGCTTGCACGTCGGGTTCGGATTCGGCGAGCGCGGCGCCGACGATCGGGCAGCCGATGCGGTAGGAACTGGCCGGCATCGCGGCGATCCACCAGCCGAGCAGCGCGTCGAACCAGCGTTCGGGCGGCCGGGTCGCGGTGATCTTTTCCATGACAGCGGCCAGCCGGGCGCCGGCGATCGTGGTCGCGGTGGCCACCAACTCGCTCTTGCCCGCCGGAAAGTGCTGATACAGCGAATTGCGCGAGGCCTTGCTTCGGTCGAGCAACGCGGACAGGCCGGCCGCGTGCACTCCTTGCTCGCGAACCAGTTCGATCGCGCTGTCGATCAGCCTGGCGCGGGGGCCGGTCATCGGGGCTCCTTACCGGTACATGGTTGCGTGAACCGATCGGTCCATGCTCCAATCATGACAGATGTGGACCGATCGGTTCACCGAAGGGACGGATTCATGTCGGAAACCACGATCGACCTCGCCCAGCTGACCGGCCTGGAGCTGCTCCGGACCGCCATGACCATGGAAGACCGCCCGCCGTTCATCGGCGACCTGCTGGGCATGGAGGTGGATCTGCTCGAACAGGGCAAGGTGGTGTTCGGGCTGCGGACCCGGCCCGATTTCGCCAATCCGCTCGGCAGCACGCACGGCGGCATCTGCGCCACGCTGCTCGATTCGGTGATGGGGTGCGCGGTGCACTCGACCCTGGACGCGGGCGTAGGCTACACCACGCTCGAGCTGAAGATCAACTACATCCGCTCCGCGCCGACCAACGGCCAGCGACTCACCGCCACCGGCACCACCATCCACGTCGGCCGCACCACCGCGACCGCCGAGGGACGGGTCGTCGACGAACAGGGCCGCCTGGTCGCGCACGGCACCACCACCTGCGTCATCTTCCGCGGAAACCGCTGAGCCACAAGGAGCCTCGTCATGACCGAACGCAGCACCAGCGCCGCCGTCCGCAAGTTCCGGCGCGAACGCCTGATCGGCCGCTACCTGGCCAACCCCGCCGTCGGCCTGCTCGACCGCATCGGCATCCGCTCGGCCCTGCTCGCCGAGTTGGAGACCACCGGCGCGAAAACCGGTCAGCCACGGCGAGTTCCGGTCACCGTGTCGGTGGATGACGAAGGCGCCTGGCTCATTTCCCAGCACGGCCGTCGTTCCGGCTGGGCGCGCAATATCGTGGCCGACCCGAATGTCCGCCTGCGCCAAGGCAAGCGCTGGTACACCGGCACCGCCGCGTTCGTCCCCGACGACGACGTGATCGCCCGCGCCCGCAGCTTCGCCAAGGGCCGCGTCCCCGAATCCGCCGCGGAGTGGACCATGAAAGCGCTGGAAAGTGACCCGATCTCGGTGCGCATCACCTTCACCAACGCCTGACCAACGCTGCCCCCACTACCCGGGGCACACTGATTCGGGGCCCCGCGAGACGTAACGAGACACCCCGATTCCACCGGTTTAACTGGTGAAATCGGCCACACACCCGTCTCGAGGAGCCATCATGCTCGCCCTGATCTCGGTCCCCACCAACCCGCTCGAGGGCCTGCTCCGCCAGCTCTCCACCCTCATCTGCACCATCTCCTCCGGCCAAGGCTGCGCGGTCATCCAGTAGCGCACCGAATTCCGCCGCGCGACCCGGCGCACGGCACCATCGCGGACATTCGACCGGCCGGCACGAACCGGAGGGGATCGCGCCGTACGGCAAACCGTCGCGCCATCGCCTCGGGCATTCGCACCCGCTGCCACTGCCCGGCAGCGGGTGCGAATCCGCGTCAGGGGATCATCGAGCGCCTTCGGCAGAGTGACGCATCACAGCCGCGGCGGGAGTCAGCCACGCCGGACCGCACCCGGGGTCAGCGGCTCGTCGAGCAATCGACGGAAACGATCCGAACGGTCGTCCGCATCGATCGCCCGGTCCAGCCAGCCGCCGAGCAGGCGGTAGCCCTCCACATAGGTGGAGATATAGGCGCGCCACAGCGGCGAGGACAGGAAGCGCAGGGACTGGCGGGCGCGCTCGGGGGTGGTGAGGCTCCAGGTCTGGAGGAATTCGGCGACCTCGTCCTGGCCGCGGTGCTGATCGTGCAGGAGCAGGGCCGCGTCCTGCCGGACGCCGAGCAGGTTCGCCGAGGCGATCGAAAGCCGTTCCGCGCGTTCGCCGTCGAAGCGCAGGCCGAGGTCGGCGTAGATCTCCTGGGCCCATTTGCCCCAGCCGGGGCCGACGATGGAGTCCAGGGCCAGGTCGGCGAGGCCCTCGGCCATCAGGCACTGCGGGGTGTTCACCACGAACAGGGTCTGTTCGGCCTGACCGGCCGCGACCAGTCCGGCCTCCTTGCGGCAGTGCTCGGTGTGATGGCCGGGGTAGGACTCGTGCGCGATCAGCACCGGCAGGACGGTCATGTGCTGCTTGAGGTCGGAGTTGATCGCGACGCGGGAGTGGAAGTTGCCGACGTAGTAGTTGAAGCCGGACCAGGGCTTGTCGCCGACCACCTCGTAGGTGACGTGCTCGTGGTCGGGCAGCGGGTAGCGGTCGCGGACCAGCTCGCGCAGGGCGCTGGAGAACGCCTCGACGCAGGCGGACAACCGCTCCGGCGGGATCTCGTCGGCCTTGCGATGCGCGGCCACCCGTTCGGCCAGCGGGCCGGTGCCGGCCAAGACCTCGTCCATCTGCCGGTGCGCCTCCCGGTAGTCCTCGACGTCGCCCGGCGCGATGTCCACGTCGAAGTAGGCGCGCACCTCGTCGACGAACCCGATGTCGTCGCCCGCGAACTTGCGGCCGGAGCACTCCAGCGCGCGCAAGTGCGCGTCCAGAAACTCGGTGCGCTCGGCCGAGAGCCCCGCGTCGGCCAATCCGGCGCGCAGCTCGGCCGCCCGGCGGGCCAGCTGACGCGGCTCCGGCGCGGGGGCGTTCTCCACCTCCCGGCGCAGGGCCGGATCGCCGGTGAACGCGTCGACGAAACCGTCTTCGAGCCGGTCGAATGCCAACCCGAGCCGCAGGTACTCGGTCACCAGTGGATGCGCTGCCATCCGACCGACATTAGTCGTTCGCCGACCCGGGATACCCCGCTATCGGTACCCCGCTTTTCGCACGCTGTTGACGCAGAGCAGAATTCGGCTATGCGGCGAGAGTTAGACCGAATCACACGGAGCCGGCACGGTATGTGTACGCGTTTGCCGAACTGGAGCGTCGGGTAAGTGGCACGAATGAGCGAGCCCAGTCCGTATGTGGAATTCGACCGCAAACAGTGGCGCACACTGCGAAAGTCGACTCCCCTGGTGCTCACCGAGGAAGAACTGAGGGGCCTGCGCGGTCTCGGCGAACAGATCGACCTCGAAGAAGTCGCGGAGGTCTATCTGCCGCTCGCTCGACTCATCCACCTGCAGGTGGCCGCGCGCCAGCGGCTGTTCGCCGCGACCGCGACCTTCCTCGGCGAGACGCACCCCGACCGGCAGGTGCCGTTCGTGATCGGCGTCGCGGGCAGCGTCGCGGTCGGCAAGTCCACCACCGCCCGCGTGCTGCAGGCGCTGCTCGCCCGGTGGGACCACCACCCGCGGGTGGACCTGGTCACCACCGACGGATTCCTCTATCCCACCGCCGAACTCACCCGCCGCGGCATCATGCACCGCAAGGGCTTCCCGGAGAGCTACGACCGCCGCAAGCTGCTGCGATTCGTCACCGAGGTGAAGTCCGGCGCGGCCGAGGTGTGCGCGCCGGTGTACTCGCACATCTCCTACGACATCGTGCCGGACAAGTTCCACTGCGTGCACCAGCCCGACATCCTGATCGTCGAGGGCCTGAACGTGCTGCAGACCGGGCCCCGGCTGATGGTCTCGGACCTGTTCGACTTCTCCATCTACGTCGACGCCCGCATCGAGGACATCGAGAGCTGGTACGTGCAACGGTTTCTCGCGCTGCGCGAGACCGCCTTCGCGAACCCGAACGCGCATTTCCACCACTACTCCGGATTCACCGACGAGCAGGCGACGCATGCCGCGTCGGAGATCTGGAACAACACCAACCGCCCGAATCTGGTGGAGAACATTCTGCCCACCCGGCCGCGCGCCACCCTCGTGTTGCGTAAGGACGCCGACCACAGCATCAATAGACTGCGACTACGTAAATTGTGATCCCGCTTACAATTTCCAGGCGGCATCGAGGCGTTCGGCCACATTGATATCGCGGGCCGCGGCAATGTGCGGTTTGTCGATCTCCTTGGCGATATAGCGGGCGACGAAACGCCGGATCTCCTGATCGACGCTGGCGAAGATGCGCAACAGGTTCCCGCGAATGGTGTCGGTGGCGACATTGATCCGGACGTCGCTCGAGCGCGGCGTCGCGATGTCGATGACCACGCGCAGCGGCTCGGCGGCCCGCACGATCAGGTGCACGTGGATGTGGCCGTCGACCTCGAACCGGTGCTTGTCCAGCGCGAGGTCGATGAGCATGTCGACGCTCAGCGGGATCTTCAGCGCGAACGAGATCACCTCGTCGACATCGCGGCGCACCACCGCCTGACCGAGCTGCACCTGCGCGCTGGCCTTGGCCAACCGGCCGGGCCCGACCCCGATCGGGCCGAAATCGAACGCGGCGCCGGTCAACTGGGAGAACGCGCCCAGGATCCGCTCCTCGGTGGCGGCGTACTCCAGGAACCGCCGGCCGAAGTCCTCGTAGCTGATGTAGGGCACCGGCGCGGTCCGGTGTCCGTCGGCGCGGCTGTCCAGGTCACTCATGACCCACCGCCCGAGCTCAGATGCCGAAGCGCCGGTGTCGTGCCGCGAAGTCGCGCAGCGCCCGCAGGAAGTCCACGCGCCGGAATTCCGGCCAGTATGCCTCGGTGAACCATATCTCCGAGTATGCGCTCTGCCACAGCAGGAATCCGGAGAGTCGCTGTTCTCCGGAGGTGCGAATGACCAGGTCCGGGTCCGGCTGGCCGGAGGTGTAGAGGTGCTGGCCGATGGCGTTCACGGTGATCGACTGGACCAGATCCTCGCCGGTCTCGCCCGCGGCGATCTCCTGGCGGACCAGCGAGCGCACCGCGTCGGTGATCTCCTGCCTGCCGCCGTAGCCGACGGCCACGTTGACGTGCACGCCGCTGTTGCCCTCGGTCCGTTCGGCGGCGGTGCGCAGGCGCTTGGCGATCAGCTCGGGGAAGCCGTCGAGCGTGCCGACGATGCGCACGCTCCAATTCTGTTCCGGCGCCGAGAGTTCCTCGACCACGTCGGTGATCACCTCGAACAGCGTCTCCAGCTCTTCGGGATCGCGCTGCAGGTTCTCGGTGGAGAGCAGGTAGACGGTGACCATCTCGATACCCTCGGCCTGACACCAGCCGACGAGCTCGGCGATCTTCACCGCGCCGACCCGATGTCCGTGGCTGACGTCGGTGAAGCCGTTCTCTCTGGCCCACCGCCGATTACCATCGCACATCACCGCGACGTGGCGGGGATGTTGTTTGCCGGCCAGCTGCTTCATGAGCCGGGCCTCGTAGATGCGATACGGCAAACCCCGCACCTGAACCGGAAGCTCCACGCGGCCACCCTACGCCCCACGGGCGGGATCCTGGCAGCGACCGGGTCTCCCGGTACAGTAGCGGTGGGCCGCAACCTACGGTTCCGTAGGTTACCGGTGAGTTCAACCAGGAGGTAGCTCGTGTCCGAATCGGTCGGCGCCGCAGACCCCGCAGTGGTCGACGGCTCGGGGTCGGAGTCCCTGGTCGAGACGCTGGTGAAGCCACGGATGCGCGGCTGGATCCACACCTGGGCGGTCGGCATCGCGGCCGTCGCGGCCATCGTGCTGGTCGCAAAGGCGGCCACCATCTCGGCGACCGCGGGGTGGTCCACCGCCGTCTACGGACTGACCGTGTGCGGGCTTTTCGGCATCAGTGCGGTGTATCACCGAGTGACCTGGCCGACCACGCAGGCGCGCATCCGGATGAAGCGCGCGGACCACTCGATGATCTTCCTGTTCATCGCGGGCAGCTACACGCCGTTCGCCTTGCTCGGCCTTCCCGGACGCACCGGGCAGACATTGCTCATCGTGGTCTGGGCGGGCGCGCTGGCCGGCGTCGCGCTGAAACTGTTGTGGCCCACCGCTCCTCGCTGGGTCGGCGTGCCGCTCTATCTGTTGCTCGGCTGGGCGATCGTGCCGGTGGCCGGGCAGTTGAACAGCGAGATCGGCATCGCGCCGCTCATCCTGCTGCTGGTCGGCGGCCTGTTCTACAGCGGCGGCGCGATCCTCTACGCCACCAAGTGGCCCAACCCGTGGCCGACCGTCTTCGGCCATCACGAGTTCTTCCATGCCGCGACCGTGCTCGCCGCGCTCACCCACTATGTCGCGGTGTGGCTCGTCGTCCTCCGATGACCAGCACGAACGGCTAAGCTGCTCGTTCGTGTTCCTAGTCACCGCCGTTCGTGGCGTCGCATTGCCCGGGCGGGCCGTCGCGGACGTGCGAACGCCATGATCGCCCGGTTGGTCATCTGGGCCCTCAAGGCCCGCGCGGGTCTCGCGGCGGTGGTGATCACCGCCAACCTCAGCGGTCTGTTCGTCATCATCACCGAGCTGTGGCTCAGTGGGTCGCTCAGCCGGCTCGGGCCGGACTGGATCCGGCACATCGCGCTGGCCGGCATCTATCCGACGCTCGGGTTCCTGGTCGGGGTCATACTCGCGGTCCGGGATCGGTCTCACCATTTCGGCTGGCTCGATCAGGGACGCAAACCGACCGAAGAAGAGGCGCGGCAGCTGTTGCGCCTGCCGATCAGCATCACCATGCGCGCGTCCGCGGTGTGGATCACCGGTGTCATCGTGGCGACCGTGTCGCTGATGCGCCTGGCGCCGGACAACGACCCGGCGGTGATGGCGTCGCTGTTCACTTTCGGCGGGATCGAATCGGTCGGGCTGACCTTCCTCATCGTCGATCGGCTGATCCGGCCGACCATTCCGGTGGTGGCCGCGGTCCTCGGGCCGACCATGCACTGGAGTTCCTCCGTACTGGTCCGGGTGGTGGTGAGCTGGGCGGTGGCTGCGGCGTTGCCGCTGCTGATGCTGATCGTGGTGCTGGGCAATCCGGTGGCGGACCCGAGCGATCGGGTGCGCACCGCGATCTACCTGTCGGTCGTCGGGCTCGGTGTCGGCGCGCTCGCCACCGCCTTCCTGGCCCGCGCGGTGGCGACGCCGATGCGCACGTTGCGCCGGGCCTTGGATCGGATCACCGGGGGCGATCTCGACGTGCGCGTTCCGGTGGGCAGCACCAGCGAGATCGGCCGGCTGGAGAACTCGGTCAACGAGCTGGTCGCCAATCTGCGCGAGCGGCAACGGATGCGGGATCTGTTCGGTCGGCACGTCGGCACCGAGGTGGCCGAGCGCGCGCTGGCCGGTGGGCTGGATCTGACCGGGGATGTGCGGGTGGTATCGGCGTTGTTCGTCGACGTGACCGGCTCGGTCGAACTGTCCACCGGGCTGCCGCCGGAGGAGTTCGTGGCCAAGCTGAACCGGCTGCTCGCGACCGTCGTCGCGGCGACCGAGGAGAACAACGGGCTGGTCAACAAGTTCGAGGGAGATGCGGCGCTGTGCATCTTCGGTGCGCCGATCGCCTTGCGTGACAACGCGACTCCGGCTCTGCGGGCAGCGCGGCGGATCCGCGATGAGGTGGTCGCGGCGGGCGAACTCGATATCGGCATCGGTGTCGCGCACGGGCTGGTGTTCGCGGGGGACATCGGTGCGGACACCCGGCTGGAGTACACCGTGATCGGTGACGCGGTGAACGAGGCGGCACGACTCACCACCGAGGCCAAGGAGGTCCCGCGGCGAATTCTGGTGAGCGGTGCCGCGATCGAGGCCGCCGCGCCGCACGAGCGCGCGAAATGGGCGCTGTACGAAACGATTCTGCTGCGCGGAATGAAGAACCCGACCGCCTGTTGGACGGACGTCGATCAGACCGTTGCGCCTGCTACGGCGAGCAACAACGGTGACGAAACCGCAGCGCCCAGCGGCACTGCCGATCCCGAGACCGATCGCAGCGGGGTGGTCGAAGTTCGTACCGCTGCAACGGAAATCGACTGAGCGTCGGTTTTGGCTGCGCCATCCGCAGCCACCGCATTGACCTTGGTAGCGAAAGGCGCCAACACCCGTCATCGGCGCGGCCCCGGCCGCCATCGGTGAGCCCTGACAAAACTGAGCGGCCAGTTCCGTCAGACAGCAGCGCGTACGTCCTCTTCTATTCACCTGTAACTCGGCCAACGCCAGCAAGCGACCTACCGACCCGCAGGACAACGAGCGATCAACCCGCCTCGTAGTCTGCGTCTATGGCCGTTCCAGGCACGCAGTTCAGCCGCTGTCCCAACTGGGAGGTCGCAGACCGTGCCGCGGCAGACGTAGGCGGCAGGCTAGCCACCCAGCAGCGTGTACCTTCGCTTCTCGTCGACCTGTAACCCGCCACCACCAACAAGTGATCTACCGATTCCCGCGACTGGGCGAGCGGTCAACTCGTCTCGTAGTCGGCGCCTACGTCCGTTCCAAGGCTGCACGCAGTTCAGCCGCTGTCCCTACCGGGAGGTCGCAGACTGTGCCGCGGCAGACGTAGGCGGCGGGTTCGCCACCTAGCAACGGGCGGTCGGCCAGTAGGGGTGCCGAGTTCGGTGGGCCCGCAAGGATTACCGTGCCGCCGGGGGCGATAGCGCGGGCAGCGGTAAGCAGTTCGCTTGGCTCGCCGGGTGATTCGGTGGCGATGGCGACCTGGAGCGGGCCGCGCAGGGCTGCCTCGGCGACCGTCATCCACTGGCCTGCGGAACGTGGGGCGCGGGCCAGGACGACCGCGCCGCGTTGGAGTGTTTGTTCGGCCAGGGCGAAATAGGGGATGGCCTGGTCGGGTTCGCTGACGGCGGCCGCGGTGAGCAGCGCTTCAGCGAGTGCGGACGCGCCGGCCGGGGTCGCGCCGTCGACGGGATCGCGAGGGCGAGTGACCAGCGTTTCGGCATCGTCGGCGGTGTCGAACCAGCTGCCGGGGATGCCGGGGTCGGCGAAGTGCTGAATTGCCGTGTCCAGCAATCGTTGTGCTTCGTCGAGCCAGTCGAGTTCGCCGGTGGCCTGATGCAGGGCGAGCAGTCCGGTGACGAGCCAGGCGTAGTCCTCGAGCACGCCTGGCGATGTTCCCGCGGTGCCGTTCAGTGAGGCGCGACGCACCCGGCCGTCGATCACGTGCTCGGACAACAGGAATCGCGCGCAACGAACCGCGGCGGCCACCCAATCGTCCTCACCCAGCGCGGCGCCCGCTTCGGCCAAGGCGGTGATCGCCATGCCATTCCACGCGGTGACCACCTTGTCGTCACGGTCCGGTTGCGGCCGGCCGTCGCGCGACTTACGGAGCGCCGCGGTGATGCGTTCGAGCCGATCGACATCGGCGGGCGCGGGGTCGGCGTATCGGGTGAGCACCGAGGTGCCCTGCTCGAAGTTCCCGCCGGTTGTCACACCGAAAAACTCTGCGGCCCAAGCACCTTCGATCGGCCCCAGCTCTCCGACCAGCTCCGCGGGCGTCCACACATAGGTCGCGCCCTCCACTCCCGGCTGCCCTGGTTCGAGATGCGTGTCGGCATCGAGGGCCGACGCAAAGCCGCCCTGTTCGGTGCCCAGATCATCGAGCAGGAAGTGCACGGTCTCGCGAGTAACCCGATGGGCCAACGACTCCGGCTGCTCCCCCGGCGAACGCCGCGCCAAATGCCCATAGGCACGCAGCAATTGGGCGTTGTCGTACAACATCTTCTCGAAATGCGGTATCAGCCAAGCCGGATCGACGGAGTAGCGCGCGAACCCACCGCGCAACTGGTCATAGATCCCGCCCCGCGCCATCGCGTCGGTCGTCCGCGTCACCGCCCCGAGCACAGCCGAATCACCGCTGCGCTCCCAACTCCGCAGCAACCCCTCCAGCAACGCCGACGGCGGAAACTTCGGCGCCCCACCGAATCCCGCATACTTCGGATCCTCGTCCCGCAGCACCGCCGCGACCGCATGATCGAGCAGTTCCGCCGTGATCGCCAGATCCGAATCCGGCAACCCCGCCGCCTGCGCCTGCAACGCCTCGGTCACCTGCGCCGAAGCCTTGTGCACCTCATCCCGCCGCTGCACCCAGGTCTCGGTGATCGCGGTCAGCAACTGCGTGAAGGATGGCATCCCACCCCGCGGCTCCTTCGGATAATAGGTACCGCAGTAGAACGGCTCCCCATCCGGCGTGAGGAAGCAGGTCATCGGCCACCCACCCTGCCCCGTCATGGCAACGGTCGCATTCATATAGACCGCATCCAGATCAGGCCGCTCCTCCCGATCCACCTTGATACAAACGAAGTTCTCGTTCATCAACTCCGCCGTCGCCACATCCTCGAACGACTCATGCGCCATCACATGACACCAAATGATTTGTTGAGTGCCGTAGCTACCAATGGCAAGACGCATACCCAACTGACAACAGTATGGGCACGTCTCGCCTGGTAGCTTCCGCACTCGCCTCCTTCCCCCACTCCTGCCAATCCACTGGATTGGAGGCGTGCTGCCGCAGGTACGGCGAGGTAGCACTACCTAATCGGTTCATAACCTCACCCTACGGCCCTTCCGTCCAAGATCCGGGCAATGGTGTCGTAATGCTGCTCCGATCTGCTCGGGCGGTCCCGAAGGTGCCACCGAAGCCACTCTTCTTCCGGTGCATCTTCATCAGGCTTTTCGTGCTCCGTCACGGGTTCGCCGGGCCGGTTGCCGAACAGTTTTCACCCGCCCCACCCCCACCAGCGCTGTTCCGGTCACCGGGTGGGCCTTGGGCGGCAAGCATCGCTCGGTCGTATTCGGCGCGCCAGGTGATGCGTTGGCTGATCGCGGCCAGCAGGAGCTTCGCGCGTGAGGGGGTGCGTGTGCCGGGTGCGATGGTGGCCCACACGTAGCGGCGGGGATCTTGGGCAGGTTTGCCGATGCCGATTGCCGCGAGGGCGCGGCGGACGAATTCGATGCGGTCGGCTTTGTGGTCTTCGAGGGTCTTGCCGGTCCATTGCTCGGAGGTCAGTACCCGGTTGCCGGGCAGCGCTAAGGTTTCGCGGCGGTGCGCCCGCGCTTTGCACACTCCGGGAACGGTTTTCGCTGTCGCGCCTTTGGGGATGACGCCGTAGAGCAGCCAGATGGCGCACCGTGGACTACACGGTGTGTGGCACAGGGCGACGTGTAGGCGGTCGTAGTGGTCTTGCTGGCGGGCGGTGCGCGCGGACAGGACTTCGGTCACCGATTTCATCAGGTACTTGCACAGGTAGCCGATCGCCTTGTCTGCCGTGTGGGTGCCTGCGGCGATGCCTTGGATGTCGATGCGTGGCCCGAACCGTGCGGTGTGGGCGGGCGCGTCGCTGGGTCCGATTGCGTCGACGGCGTCGTCCCAGTCCGTCAACGGTTTTCGTGTCGCCGGGTCGGTGAACGTGGCGTGCTCGGTGTCCCACGTCGGGACGGTCTTGCCCGGATAGTGCAGCTGCTGTGCTGGGGGCCACCACACTTGGTGGTAGGTGGCTTCGTGGACTTTGCTCAGCACGGCGCGTGGGATCGCACCCCGCAGCGCCACATGCAGGTGCGGTGCCCCGCGTTTCTGGGGTTCGACCACAGCGAAGTATTGGACGTTCCAGCCCAGGGCGCGGCGCAGGTTCTGTATCCAGCGCGAGAACAGCCGCGAACAGGTGATCGCGTCCCAGGCCGCCTGCTGGTAGTCGTAGCCCTCGGGTTCGCGTGCGCTGCCGTCGCCGTAGACCTTGCCGTAGCTGGGCATGGTCAAGGTGACGAACATCGAGGAGAAGCGACCGCCCAACGCTCGGCCCACCGTGCGCTCGGAAACCTTGTGGCGCGGTAGGTCCGGTGCGTCTGTGCGGCGGCGAGTCGAACGCCTGGGACGCGTGCCTGGATTCTGCTCGCGGTCCCCGCCGGCCTCGGGGGCATGGACGGAGGCTGGCGCCGAGCCTCGCATGCCCAGCAGCTCTAGTTGCTTGTCGGCCCAGGCGATTTCGGCACGTAGTTCGACTGCTTCGTGTGGGTGACCTTCGCCGAGGAGCGCAGCCAGATCAGCTCGGTAGACGACGAGTCCCGCTTGGCCGTAGGTGGGGCGGGCACGCGCAGCTACCGGCTCGGTGCTCAGGTGCCAGCCTTCGCGGCATTGAGCTTTGCGCAGCGCTTGAGCTTTGCGGGCACATGGCCCGCAGCGTGATTCGAGCCTGGCACCGCACGGCACCGGCACGAATGTCGTGTGCCCGGTTGCGGTGTCGGTTTGCTCGAGCAGCACCGGCCGTACACACACGCCGTGCCGTTCTGCGGCAGCCACCGCGATGTCGAGAAACGACGGACCCCGACCGGGTATCGCCACGTCGCTGTCGTGTTCGTGTGAGATGTCGTCGAGATGGATAGTCATCCGTTGCGCTCCTGTTGCGTGGGGAAGGAGCGGCACCAGGCCCACCACGCGTGCGTCGGACGCGAACGGATCGGCCCGGTGCCGCAGGCAGCACCGAAAAGCGTTCCGCCGGAACAGGAATCAATGGATGGTGTGGTCCTGCCGGGTCAGGCCACGAGCGCTACCCGCGCTGAACAGGAGAGTCTGAGAGATGCGCTACCCGCGCTAAGAGTCTGTGTGGATGCGCTACCCGCGCTAGCGAAAGTGCCGCTCACAAAAGAGGATTCAATCGGGTTCACCTGGCGCGGCTTCTACCAAGCTACCTCGCGATGATCAGCCAGCGTCCTTACCGAAGTCGACACCGGTCTCATCCTGGCGGCGCGGTGGCGGGTAGGTGGTCATGATCCAGCGGATGTCGTCATCGGTGACGTGGAAGGCCCGCACGCGGGTGATTTCGGGTGATTCGTCTTCTTCCACGAAACCGACACCCGGCATGGATGTCGGGATCTGATCACATAGCGCGCCTCGTTCCCGCGCGTTGTCCCCGAGTGCCATGTCCGGTTGTGTGCGCTCCTTCATCCGTAACCCGATCCGGTACGGAATCAGTTGCCGCACAGGCACAGTGTCCTTGCTGGGGTCCTGCACACACGCCATCACCGGTACCGCGACCGCACGGGACTTGCTGAGCACGTCTCCGAGTAGCCGCAGGATTTCGTCTCTGATCTTGCGGTCGCTGAAATAGCTGGTCAGGCTTGCTGCTTCATCGATGATCAGCAGCACCAGCGGCTCGTCCACGGTCGGGGTGATCTTGCGCGCCCACGAATCCATATGCCGTTCACCCCGCCCTTGGACCAACGCGGCAGCATCCTGGAGCAGCGTCAACGCCTGCGGCCCGTTGTCATAGGCGAAGCGCGCGAACCACCGACGCCCGGCACCGAACTCGAACCCGCCCTTTGGATCGATCACCCAGATCTGCACCAGACCCGCACGGATCGCCGGACCCAACGCCGCGATCGTGGCCCACGCGACCGACCCTTTGCCCGAACCCGTCGCCCCGGCGACGAGCAGCTGATTGCCCAGCAGCCGAATCCGCCACGGCTCACCGAGTTCAGTCATCCCGATCGTAAGTGCCTCCAGATCAACGGTTTTCGAATCCACTCGCGGTAGCGAGATCGGTTCGGTGAGCCGGTCAACCTGGATCACCTCCAGGCGCACCCATCCCGGCTGCGTCGTACGTACCCGCACCCCGAGCGCCCCGAACGCGTTACGCAGCGCGTCCGCGCGATTGGCCCAGTCATCCGCCACTTGGGATTTGAGCATCTTGATCGTCAGGACATCAGCGGTGTCGCCGATCTCGATCTTCACCAACCGCGGAGTCAGCACACCCGTATCGAGCATCTGCGTCAACGAGTTCACCGCCAAGGTCGTGTTCCAACTGGCCCGGTAACGCTTCCAGCCCAGATATCGCCCCCGCATCCGCCCCCACACCCATCGCCGCCACGAGGCCGGCCACCAAGCCCACCACCACACCCACGCGGCAACCGAAAGCGCGACCACGCCAACGGCATACGGCCATCCCCGCCACCACCACAACGCCCCAGCACCGGCCAGGGGAACCGAGAACATCGGGTACAGCATCACCCACCACAACAGGTGCACCACCCCGACCATCGCACCCCCGAGCACGTAGAACACTGCTTTGCCCACGTCATCGGCCAACGTCGGTGTCCCCGAAGGGGGTTTCTGGTACTCCGCCGAACGGACCATTGCCTTCATTGCCTTCCATCAGGTCTATTGCGAATCATGCTGCCCCGCAGGCAGTTACAGAATCTCGCTCGCAGGACTAGCGCGGGATGGGCCCGGGACACAAGGCACCGGACCCATCCCTCGTTGGTTAGTGCCTCAAATCAGGCACTTTTCGGCCCCGAACCGCCCGACGAACGCGGATTAGGAGGCTGGGCGTAGCCCGTCGCGCGGACGGTGTGCGTCAGGTACTTGAACTCGCCCTGACCGCCGACACGCGGCGTGACCATCAGCCCGGTCAACTCGATGGGCCGAAGACCGGGAGCGACTTCGTCTGTCGTCGGCACCGGCTCGGTATCCGAGAGCAACAGCACCTCATAGCTCGCGCGCCGAGGGTTGCGCTCGCCTGGATCACTGACAGTGATCTTCCAGACCAGTTGACCGGTCACCGAGTCGCGTTTCTGCGGACCCGGCCGGTTCGGATCACCGGTGTACTCGGTGTCCGGACGCACCGGACCCATCTGGAACAGACCCGCCTTGTAGAACAAGGAGAACGGAGGGTTGTATCGGAAATCTCTGCGGAAATCGTCCGCATCGGTAGCCATCGTGGCAAACCTTCCTGTTGTTCGAATGTGAAGAACCTGGCCGATTTCCGCCAGGACAAAGGTAGTTCGGGACTCCGCAGGTAACGGTCATGTCCCGGTGTTGGACGTGCCGCCACGAGGCGGGCCCCGGCATCCGTACCGCCCGCAGCCACGGGTCGATAGCACGGCTTCTACCCCACTTTCGGGGGTGAACTCGCCGCGGAATAGTGACTTAGCCAGCATCTATCGACTACTCTTGACACAGCAGAGACCTAGTTTCTGTGTGAATGGAAAGCGGGGACTCCAAAGGCGAGGGCTCATATCCCTATGACCCGTCGGAGTTTCTTTTCGTTCAGGCTGTCCCCTCGTTGACGCGGGGGGACAGCGACGAAACCTCGTTCGGCCCTGCCGAACTCAACTCACCGAATCCTCATCACCTGCCTTTCTCGTGTTGTGCGGTCAACATTCCATCCTGGCCTCATCGGCGGTACCTGTCCAGTAAAATGACCACTCTCATTTTTGTTAACAGTGCCAGTATCAAATCGTTCGCCTACTCCTTTCTACGTCCTCCAGCCCCGCCACAGGCACCGATGCCACACGCCCTGTGGGTGCACAATCCGTGCACGTCTCGGTGCAGTGACAGCACCTGCGCGACCGCGAATCGAGGACGAACCATCAAGTCCAACAACGTAGTTCGCGCGACTCATACGATCGCGTACCGCGTGCCTCAGCGGTTGGGACCACCCCTTTACTCCAGAATCGGAAACACCATACGGCGGCATCGACCAACCCTGAGTCAACACTGGGGTGTCGCGATAAATCCCGACAACTTTCTTCGGAGTAGGTGATGACCGCGTCCACACATGGATAGTGGCCGAGTCGTCAAGAAGCGCACTGAGTCGTAATGGGCTGCAACGAGTCGTAATGAGTTGTAACGACTTCCGTGTATTGCTGAGGAGACCTCCGATCGCTTGAGGCGCTCCCGGACATGCGGGAAGTGGCTTCACATCGGAGTGTCAGCTTGACAATTGATCATTCCACTATCGCGAATGCCGTTGAACGACTTGCATCCTCACGATGGGAGGATCGGCCGAGGGTAGTGACCGCCCGTACACCGGCCAATCGTCACCAGGGTTGGCACCACGGAATATCCGATTGTCGAGTTCACACCTCGTGTGTGCCACGACAGTGCCGCCGCCTCAGCTGCCCGCCAGGCCCCATATCGCGATCAGGTCCCGGTCAGATCCGGGTCCACCCGTCGCAGCGCGGACGCGAGCCACTCGGTTCGGCGGTGCTCGATCGGCATCTCAGCAAGACCCGCCATGGCTTCTTCAACTGCTTGGGCAGTGTCGCCGAGCAGGGCGAGAACACCACCTCGTTGCACGGCTCCGAAACCGGGCGTCCACCAGTACATTGCGTCCGGTGGTTCGAAGCCGTCCGCCGATGCCGCCGCTTCGTCTGCTGCGGCCAGAGCGCGTTGTGCCTCGAGTGCCTCTCCCCGTGCGGCCAGTAGTTCGGCCCGCCGCATACGGGCATAGGCGGCTAGGACAGGGTGCGCGCCGCGCACATTGAGTGCTGCGTCCGATAACCCGATGACTTCGTCGTAGTCTCCGGTCGCACCCCAGGCGACATAACCGGCAAAGCCCAAGCTGTGTACGAGCCGGTCCGGGTCATGAGACTCCGCCGCCAGATCCACTGCTGTCGTCAGACTCCGGCGAGCGGCCGTGTCCGCTCCTACCGCGTGTTCCAGCCAACCCCGGTATTGCGTGACCTCGGACGCGACGGCAGCTGCTGTGTCTCGTCCAGTACGAGCCTCCCGTACGAACTGTTCTGTCATGGATGACATGCCGCGCACTGCCGGAAGTACTGCGTGAGCACCGGTTGTGTCCTCTATCCGGCGGATAGCCGCCAGCATCACCGCTACGTCGGCCAGGGCGCTGGCGTCCACGCTGGCCGCCGAACTCGAAGCAGCAGTCAGCCGTCCGAGGTCTGTCGTTGCAAGCACGCGTTCGTACGCGGCGCTCACCCCCGCCGGCACCGGCCGTTGCCCAGTCTCGATCGCACTCAGGTACGTGCGGCTGTAGAAGGTCCGTTCAGCCATTCCACGCAGCGAAATACCTGCCGCCTCGCGGGCGGCCCGCAACAGCGGTCCAGGCTCCACAGTTCCAGCGTAACGGGAGCTGAGGACGCATGTGGACACGAAGCCGCACATCTCCGCGCATATCGGGTGGTTGTCTGAATGCGTGCCAGGAAGGCGCTCCCAGGACCGAGCGACCGGCGCCCCAACCCACTAGGGGCCGGGCACACCTAAACCGTGCGATGCCAGCAGGGGGCTTGAATCACGATGAAGAACATCTCGTTCGGGGATACACCAGTTTCGCGATGCGTCTACTACCGATTGGTGTGCGGACTCACCGCCAACATCAACCCGCCCGGCTCCAATCGAATCACCTTCCTCGCCGGGAGTACCGGTGCAGTGACCATGCCCGGAACGCTGGGAACCGTTCTGCGCCAACATATGCAGCGGCACGGGATCGCGGTTGGTCCGATCGTGTCGCACGTCGGTTCGAACCGGTGGACGTTCCTCGTTCGTCCCGATGTCCCTGATGACGACACGCGGCTGTTCAAACAGCTTTTTCCGCTGAATGTGAGCGTCGTTCGTGAAGGAGCGATCGCGCTGCCGTCACCGACAGGCGAACCCGGAGGCGGTAGCAGACGGTGGATAGAACTACCACGCAACACGTTTCGTCCTTCGGCCCGTGTCGTTGTGGACTCGATTCTCGGATGTACGGGCATCGTCCGCGATGCGCGATGGCTGGCGGTGCATCGTGGCTGATTGCGGATGTGGTTGTGGGTGCGGTCCGTGGATCAAGCTGTCGCACTGCGGAGTCGGGATGTGGGGACCGTCCGGGGAGCTGACCCAAGTACGGTGCCCGTCGGTGTTCTGCATGAAGCTGGTGCCGTTGGTCGCCGGAAAGATCGGCTATCACGACGGCATGGTGCCGGGGCACTGCCCGTTCATCGGGACACGGGTTGTCGATGACGCCGCCGACTTCGACCCGGACCACCTCAGCAAGATCCGATCGAAGCGGGAGGCGTAACCGTGGGAACGTTCGAAGAATTTCGCCAACGGGTGACCGCCAACGCCGAGCGCTTAGGGCTTACGTTGCGGCGCAGGAACCGCGCGCCTTACGGGTTCGAACTGATCACCGAGCACGGCGACATACCGGCGTCCGGGACGCTGGAAGAGCTGGACAACTATGTCGCTGAGCAGCGGGACAACGCGGTCAGTGATCGGTATTCGAGATGACTGCCCCCGAGTCTCCGCATCCGGAACAGCCCGATGTGCATCTAGCTGTCGTGCTGGACGGACAGCGACTCGACTTCGCGGCGTGCCTCACCTCCGCGTTGTGGTTCCTCCAAGAACAGCGTCTACGGCACTTCGCCGACTCGGTAGACGTAATCCCCGGAGCGGCAACAGGATTGCCGCGCCTGCCCACCGAACAACTCTACGACGGGCCATAACATGACCTTCCGCCTAGGCAACTGGGAAATATTGCGCCACAACGGCATCCACGTGTCCTATCGCAAGTCCAGGCACGCTGACGGTGGCGAGGGTAAGCCGTGGTCGAACTCGTCGCATTGCGACGTTGTCCACATCTTCGACGGCTCCCGGGGCCATCGAGTTCAACCCCTCGAACACGGGCTCGACACCCGACCCCGTCCTGACGGAACCAGTGTCCCGTGAAGTGCCGTACGCCGATCCGTACGCACGGGATACTGTTCTGTTCGGTTGAATCCAGGCAGGGCGGTACCGACTACCGAAAAAGGGGAAGCGCGATGGCTGACGAACAGATGAGTATGGACCTCGGCGTGCCTGTCGAGCCTTCCGATTGGGCACGGTGGGTGAACGTTGACCGCCGCAAGGCGCAGGCTCAGAAATTCTTGGATCGCATCGGCATTCAAGGCATCCCCGATGAATTCTCGTGGTTCGGCGATGTCGAGAAATCGGCGAATATTGCATTGTCTGAGGCGTTTCCCGGCATGGAGTTGCCGACGCCGGAAACCCGCTCGAACCTGGTCGACCCTTTCGTGTGCTTCCTCGGCGAATACCTAACCAAGATTGCCGAGGCAGAATGGTACGACTCGCCGGTCGATCGGGAGCGCACGATATACGAAAACGTTAACCCGGCGCTTCGATGCAAAGGTTCTGCCGATACAACGGTGACCGATCTATTGCAGGACATTCTGAATCACGGAAAAGAACTCGATGACCGCATTTTCACGAGTGCGATGGTAATCAGTCACGAGCTCCATCTAAATTCGTTATAGGCGTAATCGGGGGGGACGGCATGTCCGCAGAGAATAACCAACAGGGAGACTTCTTCCATCGTGGAATGGCGGAGATCCGGGGTGAAACTCGCGAACACGGATGGGTGCGGGAGCATCCAGAACCGGCCACCAACCAACGTCTAGATCAAGCGCGTATCTACGTTAACGAGCGCGAGCGCGAATTTACGGAGTACAAGTCCGGCCGGATCGACGCACGGTGCGTCGAGCAACTGGCGAAGCATCTCGAACTCCTGGATCGGGGCATGTATCGCTCCGCCGAATGGGTTTCGGTAACGCCTATTGAGAGAACACCCAAAGAGTTTCAAGATTTGGTACGTGGGGCGCAAGATCGAGGGTTGAATTTCAAATACGTCACCCCTGAACGTCATGTGATCAAGGAAGCGATCGAAAAGGGCAAGCAGCAGGTAGCGGGACAGCAACTCGAACTACCCGGCGTTGGAGATAAGGCACGCGAAGCGCAGGCGCAAGACCTTCAGAAAGCGCGAGACCGGCAAGTCGCACTCTCGAAGGCGCGTGAGGCAAAAGAACGGTTTCAAGCAGTACAGAGATTCAAAGACGCCAGTGCCCGCGGCAGAGTAGAAGCACCGGCAATCGTGCACGCCGAGCGTGTAAGACGGGCCGAATTAAGATCCGAGCACGTTAAGGCCCGTGAAACACCGGAGACCGAACGCATCCGGGCCGGACGTGCAGCGGCAGAGAAGGCCGTGCGGGAATTTCAGGACCGACTGAGAGACGAGCCGGGATCGTCGGCGGACAATGCAGCCGCGAAAACCGCTACCCCGAAGCGTGAATCACCCGAAGCGGCCCGCGCCCGAGTCGAGCAGGAAGCCCGTGAACAGGTCTTGCGCGACTTCCCGTTCCCTGCGCCTCAGCAGCCCCCAGAGCGAGAAACACTCGAGATCGGGGAACGGAGTATCCCGGAGCTGGATCAGGCTGCCAGCGTGGCACGTGAAGCCGCCGATAAAGCACAAGCGGCCGAACGCGAAGAAGCCGACAGGGCACGCGAGGAAGCCCGCGAACGAGCAAAGGCATTGGAGCAACACCAACTTCACGGTCTTTCACCCGAAGTCCGCAACCTTCTCGCGTTAGGCCAAGCTCAGCCACCCGCTGCGGCGGTGGAGACGAAACCGGGATACGCGCCACAAGTCCAAGGTCTCGGCAGGAACGCGCAGGGGATCTCCCGGGGGCCGGAACGCGGCCGTTGATGACCGAAGCGGAGCACACCCACGATCAGTCGCCGCAGCCGGCCTCGGTCGGGGCTATCGACGCGTTACCCCGCACGATGTAGCTCCGTGGACTAGGCAATAAAATCCGTACACGATCGGGTGGCGCATTACGAGCGCCGAGTCTCGCCGCTCTTGCCCGAATTCGGTTCGCTCCATCCCAGTACTACGCGTCCAAGGTGCCGCCTGTCGCGTCACGACCGAGCAGACACATAGTCAGATTCGCGAAAGAATGCGGTGTCGCAGTCTTTGATGGACCATATAGGGCAGATGAAGAGAGTTTGGGAGCCCTCGGAAGTGAGAAGAAGGAGAAGAGGAAACCGGAAACCCAAGTAAGAGAACTTGCCGAATTCACCTTTACTGGATCAAGTGCGGCGCGCTACGCGCGCCGCCCAGGTGCCCGCCCTCCGCTGCGCTCCGGGCAGCACCCTGGTGTGTAACCAGGACGGGGGGACCGAACCATCGCAACACAACCGCCGCAACAGCAATCCATCCGCCGCACACCCACAAACCTTCGCCAGGCACATAGACCAATCACCAGCCCTCAGCAACCCGCCCTGAAGCGCTGCCGCGCCCCTCCGGGGCTTGCCACCGATCCATTGCGAGGCAGCTGATTAAACCAGCTGACCTATCCAATAAGATAACGGACATTTAGAGCCAACCCGTTACCAGGAGTCCAATAGACTGCCTCCAGCGACTACTCCGAGCGTGGATCACTTCCCGATGTGCGAGCTGTTACAGCCACCTGTCCACTGTTAGAAACCTTTCCTCGACTCGACGCGTCAAACCATCCCGTCATTTCGCCACTCTCGATCGCCGTAACCGCCTCAACTAGCCGTTGATCGCGAGTCAACGCGACGTCATACGGAGGAACTCTAATCCGATATTTCCTACGCTCAGCTTCAACAGCTTCACGAGCTTTGCTATACCGCAGATAGTTCTCTTGCCACAGGAACAGCGATCGCAGCCCTGTGACAACAACAACAAGAGAACCAATGACGGCCGGTAAAATCGTATTACCAGAGAACATCGCTGCAAATACCGGAATAGAGGCGGATCCGGCCAGCTGAATTGCTTCGGTTAGCCTGTGGTACCTGCGCGATCTTTTCGAGGCTTTGACATACCAGTCATAAGAAGCATTGGCCATCCCCACGGCATACTGCTCTACCGAGTCACTGTCGGTCATTCGCAAGCCCTACCCCAGACGGAATATATCGATGTATCATTCGATGCCGCGCAAACTATCGATCCAATTCTTAATTATTGTCTGAGTGTCGGAGATCATTGTAATCCCCGACACGATCAACTTCCCCGGCTTTCTCATATCCCGACTCAGTGCCGACATTCCCTCCAATACATCGACCAGTGGCCTCGCTTCCATAAGTGCCAGATTTACCGATTCGTACATACCTCCAATCGTATCCGCCAGACCAGAAACCTCTTGTGGATCCATGGACGTAGACATTTTCATGTCATTAATAACTGCACCGAAGGCCGCATCCATGGAGACGACGCTATCCCTGTAGCCTTCGGCAGCTCCATAAAAGTCGGAGCAAGGCGACATTAGCCGACCGGCGATACGGCGCAAACTCGCAAGGCGCTGCGACATTTTCGAAGCCTGGGTGGCACGTTCAAGGTCCGGCTGCGAGGCATTCATAATGCTCGCCAAGGATTCCAATGCAATTGTCATGGCCTCAATAGACTCTTGCCATACCACCGTTTGATCTTCGAGGTTCGCAATTTGATCCAAAGTACCCGGTACATCATTCCCGTCCTCGTCGTCGCTATCCGGACCGCCCCCCCGTTCACCGTCCGGATCACGGTCGACTGGAACCATCTCTGGCACACTTTCCATCATTTCGGAAATCTTTTTGATGCGTTCGGCCAGTTTATGAATAGCTCGCTTGTAGATACTTGACGACTCATCTTCAAGGCGGATATCAAACCAAAACTGGCATTGCAGACTGCTCACAATCGTTAAAATTTCGTCGCCAGAGCCATCCTCCATGCCCATTTCGGTATAAACAATAGGCAGCATGAGATCGACAAGCCCCGCGGAGCGCGACTTACTCCAGAACGTAAGGAATTCGTAGCGGCATGCAGAGCTTCGCAGATACGAGGGCGTAATTATCGGAATAAAAAGCGTTGTATTATGTATCGAGTCATCAATCCTTTTCGCCCATTCTTCTCCCCATTCTATACTTTCGCGATCTATGAAAATCTCAAGAGGATTTCCGTTGATCAACTTAAATTCCCTGCCGATCTGCTTCGACAGTTTTACAATATGACCATCCGTGCACTCGTCATCATCACGCGAATAGCTCCAGAACGCGCTCAGGGCTGCCACCATGCAAGAATGATGCCTCATCTTGCGCACTTTTAAAAACAGACGGCGTGTCTTCTCATGTTTCGCGGAGACGCTACATGCGGCCAGAATGTTCGCTACAATGCTCGATTCTTCGATCAGACAGGCCGTCCTCAGACCAATAAGTCAATTCTTGCCAATCAATATCTACCGGGCGCTTCCAATGCCCGCGCCTTACCCTGCTTCCTTCCACACAGGCGTGAAGCTGTCGAGCGAACGGTTCTGGGTACCCTTTCCTACTGGGTGAATCACGACTGCTGCCAACTCCGCGAAGAGGATCGACCGCTTTTGCTGAAGGTCGTAACCACCCTCTTCGACGGGCTCGTACCAGCGCTCCCGACGTTGTGCAGCGGTATCAACCGGCACCGTGTTGGCCTTCTGGAACGTGGCACGCTCACGCCGGAGCATGTTCACCGTCTCATCGAGGCCCGGCAACATCCGATAGAACCGCTCGTCATCGATCTCGCCGTGGTTCCACCGAGTCTCGAACTCATCGCGGCGACGCAGGGCAGCCTCTAGCTCAGATTCCTTGTCCCAATGCAGTTCCGCGGTGACCGCCGGCCGTTCCTCCAGCGCCAGCAGAACGAGCTCGCTGATCTTCTCATCTATCCACTCGCCACCGACCGAGACGCCACCACATCCGCCATTGGTTACCGGTCGGCAGCCATAGCGGTACTTGGCGCGTCCCTTGTCGTTTTTTCGGCCGGACATCACGCAGTTGCAGCGGCGTCCGCTTTCGAGCAGGTTCCCGCACCGGTACAAACCGCTTCCGAGGTAGACCCGAGACACGATGCCCTTCGGGGGCTTGTTCTTGCCGATACGGTTCCGAGGGCGGTAGCGCCCGGCCACCTTCTCCCACTCTGCCGGGGTAATGATGGCTTCCCACTGCCCCAGCATCAATTCACCGTGCTCATCCCGATAGACGTCGTTGTTGTCCCCAAGAATTCGAAGACCCGCGTTGCGTGGGTTCGAGACGATCTGCTTGACGGTCTGGTCCCGCCACTGCCCGCCCTTCGCAGTCGGAATCCCGGACTCTTGGAAGATCTTCGTGATGGTGCCCCAGGACTGCTGGGCGATACACGCGGCAACTGCCTTCCGTATAACCACCGCCTCCTCCGGAACCACTTGGATCTCACCGGGTTTCCCCTGCACTGGCTCATAGCCGAAAACCCGACCTCCGGTGTGCGCAATTCCTCTTCGCGCCTGGCCCTCATGCCATCGTCGGGTGCGGCTACGCCGTTTTCGGTTCTCCCCCATGGCGATTGCGACACCAAGCAAGCCGATGATCTCGGAGTTCTCCGAGTACAGATCTTGGGTGCCGTAGTCGTCGGCGAACACACGGTCCGGGGCCGCGCGAAATGCCTCGATGAAGTGCTGCCACTGGGCAGGGAGCTTGTAGATACGATCTTCGTCCACGGCGACCACGCCCTGAATTGGGTAGCCCGCCGGGGTTGCGCCCTTGTGCAGATGCGTCAGCATCATCTCAAAGTCGGGGCGGTAAGCGTCTTTCGAGGCAGACAGGTCGTTATCGGTGTAGTACCGAACGATGACCAGATTCTCTCGCCGAGCGGTGCTGTAATTCGTTGTGTGCTGGTTGGTCACCCCCTTGGCCCTCTTGCTCGTCCCCCGCTTGCCCGAGAGGTCCGAGATCCGGGCATAGGCCACAACGCAGACCGCGCCGGACTGGCTTAGCTCAGCCGGACTTGGAAGATTCGCAGGCACACCCCGCATCTCCATGTCCAGTTTGGCGAGCACAGCACCATCGACAGCGGGGGCATCTTCGTCAGGTTCCATCGCATCTCCCCAGGTAGCAACACCTTTCGAAGACTATGGTACTTCGCAACTCACATGACACCAGTGGCAAGACGCGTACCCGATCGACAAGAGAATCGGCACGTCCCGCTCGGCCGCCTCCGCCAACGCGGCGGCATCCCACTCCCGCCAGTCGACCGGATTACCGGCGTGCTGTCGCAGGTAAGGCGATGTCGCACTTGCCAATTGGTTCACATCCATCAGCCTCCTCGGTCAAGCCAGCACCCAGCACGCTCCGGCCACCAGGTCTCGATCCGCAAGTTCGGCTTGCGGAGACGGCAAAGCGAGTCCCCACACCACGGACGTCTTCTACGCCATCACATGAAGAGTAGTGCGCCATCTCTGGAAAGCGGGGGTTCGTTCGGCGAGGGACACGCTGGCGCCTGACTTCGGCTGCGCATGCCCGATTCTTCGTTCACAAGCTCGACCTCACGTTGCATGGTCTGGCAGATTCTGGATTAAAAGTCTGGCAATTCTGGGATATTTAGGTCGCAAATGTGCGACTATACCCCTGGCAGATTATCGAATAGAGAGGTTGACAGTGTCGGAACCCAAGCTGATCGCACGTTACTTACAGGGCGAGCTGGCCGAGTTGGTCCACGACGAACCTGTAGTCGTACTGACCGGCGCCCGCACTGTCGGCAAGAGCACCTTACTCTCCGCATGCGCCAAGGCTGTGGGCCTGCAGGTCCTCGACCTCGATGATCTGGAGACCCGACGAGCAGTTTCGGCCGACCCTGCGCTCTTCGTCGCCGCAGACCGACCGGAACCGGTCTGTATCGACGAATTCCAGCATGTTCCATTGCTTCTGGACGCCATCAAGGCCGAACTCAACAAGGATCTACGAGCTGGGCGCTTCATCCTGACCGGCTCGACTCGCTATGGGTCGCTCCCGGCGGCAGCGCAATCGCTCACCGGCCGTGCCCATGTTGTGACGATGTGGCCGCTCTCGCAAGGGGAGTTGGCCGGAACTCAGGAAACGGCCCTGGATACGCTGGTCGACGACCCCGCAGCACTGGTAACCGCGAACTCGTCTCCGAGTACCCGCGCCGACTATGAGCGAGCGATCCTTGCCGGAGGGTTCCCACTCGCCTTGGCCCGCGAACCTGGACGCTCCCGTGATCGGTGGTTCCGAGACTTCGTCAACCTTGTCGTCGAGCGCGATGTCATGGAGATCCGCAAAGTCCGCCAGCGGCAAGTACTTCCACGAGTGCTCCAACGACTGGCGGGCCAAACCGGCCAAGTAGTCAACATCTCGAACATCGCCGACGCCGTCGGCCTCGACTCGACAACGGTCAAGGACTATCTCGGCCTCCTCGAAGCGGTCTTCCTCGTCCATCGCATCGAACCCTTCACCCGATCAGCTACCCAACGGGCCATACGCAGCGCGAAGATCCACGCCGTCGACACCGGCCTCGCGGCGTACCTCACCGGACTAACGGAGCAGAAGCTGTCCAGCCGGGTCCCCGCTACGCTCACCCAGTTCGGCCACCTCGTCGAAACTTTCACTGTAAACGAGCTGATCAAGCAAGCAGGGTGGGCACAACAGGAAGTCGAGTTCTCCCATTTTCGAACCCGCGATCAGCAGGAAGTCGACCTCGTTATCGAAACCGTCACAGGGTCGGTCGCCGCGATCGAGGTAAAGGCGGCCGGCACGGTTACCGACCGAGACTTCGAAGGACTCAGGATGCTCCGCGACAAACTGGGCAGCGCATTCGTGGGCGGTGCAGTCATCAACCTCGGCCAGAAGTCCTACACCTACGAGGACAAGTTGCACGTCTTGCCCCTCGATCGGCTGTGGACACCCCTCAGCTGACAATGCGCACTGAACGCTCGTGCGCGGTACTTCATAGTTCAGGCCGGTACAACCGGTTTCGCCCGGTGCACAGGGGCTGCCTGCGACCGGACCGCGGGTCCGGCGGGCATTGCGCCCACCGTGCCCGCGGTCACAGGATCAGCCCTGAACTGGGAAGTTCGCGCGGATGACGTTGTGCGGGTCGCGGTTTCGCTTGATCTCGCGCAGCCGCGCGAGGGTGTCCGGGTCGAAGGCCGCGGCGGCGGACTCCCCGGGAGCGAGGAACGTGTAGGGCTTGGTGCCGGTGATCTGGGTGCCGAGGGCGTCGGTGATCTCGGTGATGCGGCCGCGGATGTCGTCGAGCAGGTGCGGCAGTCCGAGACCGAGCAGGTACAGCGCGTAGGGCTCGGTCACCGCGCCGCGGGCACCGTCGCCGGGGCGGTTCTCGGCGAGTGCGCCGCCCAGGCCGCGGATCTGCACGTTGAGCAGCGGCGCGACGGGTGCCTCGATGAGGGTTTTCACCACCGCGTCGTCGAGTTCGGTGAGTAGTTCGCCGCGCGAGAGCGACGGGCTGGGGTCGGTAGGTTCGGCGGTGATCTTGCCGATCTCGGCGGGGGTGAGTTCGCCGCGGGTATCGGCGATGATGCCGTCGATCGTGTCGAGCCGGCGGGTCAGGTGGCGTCCCTCGGCCGAGTCGCCCAGGTAGGCGAAGTCGATCGCGACGGTCGGCGCGATGCCGGGAATCTGGTAGCGCTGCAACCACACCGAGAGCTCGGCGGGCGCGTCGGTGGTGAGTTCGGTGAACACCTCGAAGACCTCGCGGGTGCGCTCGGCCGGCCACATCACCCGCCCGCCGTAGAGCCGAGGCAGCTCGACCAGCTCGAACTCGAGCCCGGTAACGATCCCGAAGTCACCGCCGCCACCCCGCAATGCCCAGAACAGGTCCGGATCCGAATCTGCGGTGACCCGCTGTGGCCGCCCCGCGGCATCGACGATCTCGACCGCGCGCACCGCGCTCGAGGCCCATCCGTACTTACGCGCGAACCAACCGAAACCGCCGCCCAGGGTGTACCCGGTCACGCCAACGACCGGGTTGCTCCCGGACAGCCCCGCAAGACCGTGCGCCGACGCCGCGGCCTGCACCCGCCCCCACTGCGCACCACTGCCCACGCGCGCCACGCGCTGCTCGCCGTCGATATCGATGCTGTCGAATCGGCTGGTACGCACCAGGATCGCGCCATCGATATCACCGGTCGCACCATGCCCGGTCGGTTGCGTCACCACTACCCGCCCCGCCCGCCGGGCGTACTCCAGCACCGCCGCCACATCCTGCGCGTCGGCCACCTCCACCACACCCGCCACAGACTGCACCACAGCGGTATTCCACGGCTGCGCCGCCCGATCGAATTCGGCATCACCCGGCAGAAGCACACCGCCACGGACCGCAGTGCGCAAGTTCTCGATAGACATTCTCAATCCTCGTTCATCATCGTCGTGCCGGGTTGTCTAACTGATTGACGACACAGGCCCCACAGGTGTGACATGAGCCCCTCACCGCCCGGTGCAACCACGTCGTTCGCGGGCTATCCGCCGACGTTGCGGTATGCCGCGTAAACCCGGATTCGCCCAGTGCAGAGCGGGTTTCGGCGACATGCGGGCGACCACACCCACGAAGCGAAGACCACGCAAAGTTTCGGCCGCACCCGAGCCACTGGTCTCAAGGCACGACGCGACCAGCACCGAGCGACGGCATGGCCACGGACGCCGGCCCTCGCAGACCACCGACCACAATCGGACGTCCATCGGCCGGACGTACTTCGAGAGGGCCGATGATTCCGAACTGCACAGCTCACAGTATGCCGCGCAATCCTCGAGCTACGGAATAGACCGCTGGTCAGCACCGATCGCCAGGCCGATAGCGGTGTCGCCGTTCGCATCGGGCACATTGCAGGAGTCCGCAGCGCCGAGAAAGCCGGCCAGCCCTTCGGTCTCGATTGCACAGGCGGCCACAGCATTCGCGACCGCCATCACATAGCAACGGAATCGCCTACTGCGAAGTAAACAGGGGTGCAGCCACACTCACCGCGAAGACGCGGTTCACCCCCAGTGGCGAACTCCTTGATAGAGCGAGGTGGTCACTCCACCAGATCAGGCTCCGGGTCCGACCGGATCTGCGCGCTGAATTGTGCTCCGTACTTGCCGGAGTTCGCCTCCATGGCCGGGATGAGCAGCGACGAATTCGCCGATTTGCCGGAGAACAGTGCGTCCCACGTATCGGCACCACTTGCGATCAGGTCGGCAGCCTGTTTGAACTCGGCACCCAGCTCACCGGACTTAGCGAGTTCTTGTAGCTTCTGGGCCTCTTCCGCAGTGGTCACATTCGCCTGAGCAAGCCGTTGCGCCTCCTGCATCAACTCGTCCAGTTGCGACTTCAGCTCCGCAAGAATGGTCCCGAACGCCTCACCTCGGTTCGCGATTGCCATATTTTCTCCTGATTCTTTGCATCAGACCTGCGGCGGTTTCGGTAGCGACTCTCTACTGAACTCACCAATCGCACTCACAAAAAGATTCTTGACCGCATGCAGCAATGTGAAGAACACGAGGAGCACACTCACTACACCCTTGTAAAGCTTGAAGGCATCCCACCCCTTCTTGGCCAGATAGGCCTGCCCGAACAGCGGGATGGCCGCCTTCGTGAACGCCGCGGTGAGCAGACTGACGATGGTCATGAATACGTCGGTCGCATTCTGCGCTAGATGCACTGCCTGGTCAGCAGCATCATCGATGTATTGCGCCGCTTTCCGCATGATCGACTCGATATTGTCGAACTTCGTGTCCCAAGCCTTGAAATGGTTGCCCGCGCTGGTCGACGCACTGCCAATCCACGTTTTAGCAATCGAGGTCTGCCCGGAGGCGAGATTGGCCTGCACATCGTCGACGAACTCGGCCAGCTTCCGCCAGGCATCTGCCTGAGCTTTCGCCTTCGGAATGTCGCCGGCCAGCAACTCGCAGATCTTCTTCCTGGGGTCGGACGCACCCAGCGCTACCAGCAGTTCGCACACCTTGTTCCACATCAAACCCAAAGACAGCGAAGGCATCTCGAAATTGCCACGCACCGGGTCCGAGAGCTGAGCGGTCGGTGTCTGAAGATCAGCGAATCCGTTGGCGACACCGTCGTCGACAACGGTGACCGGAACATCCCCATCCAGCTCGGCGAGTGACCCAGCGAACCGGCGATCGGCGTCGACGTAGTCAGCAGCCGCGTACTCCAGCGCCCGCTTGGCCTTGTCCATATTTTCATTGCTTGCCAGCAACACATCATGCAACGCCGGCAGCAGCGTCGTGTAGTCATCCTTGATGAGATTCATGATCCGGCCGAAGTCTGCATCATTAAGGTTGCGGACTGAGTAATTATGCCCTTCGTAAAGATGAGTCCCCGAACGGCCGACCTGTTCCGCCCAACCACGCAGATCGCTGATCTCGACCGAAAAGTCTGGCGCCAAAGCGTCCCCCTCGATATCGTATTACCAATTATTTCAGAGATCCCCGGATAGTCGACCATGCACGACCAGCAGGATCACGTTTATCAGCACAATGCTGATCGAGCCCAACCATTGCAGGGGCCAGTTCCTACGCATAACAATGAATGACGCGACGATACCGAGAGCCCCCGCCACGCAGTAACTGGCTTTCCAGGCAGTGCTATCAGAAGTAAGACCCATCACGACGGTGAACGTCGACAGCAGGACAGCACCGACCAAGAATTCGCGGCGTAGCAATCCCTCGGCTAGCAAGGCACCGATCTGCGCGGTTGCCGTCACCACTCGCCCTACAGTCCGGAAGCGACTCGGTTCCCCCATACGATGCCCTCCCCATAGGTGCCGTAACGATCAGAACGTCCCCATTTCCGTTCTCGCGCAATTCAAACACTTCACACACCGCGGTGCAACGGCGACAGCTGCCGTCTTGCCGGCGAGCCGATGACCGTTGAGGCGGTGACATCTGCCACATCGCCACGGTGTCACACGGAGGCGCTTGGCGGCATCTCGTGTTCGTCCGGGTGAGCGGGCCGGGCGTTGGTGCCCGACGAGTCGAGGAAAGAGCTGTTGCTATGCGTATTACTGTTTTTGGGGCCAATGGGCCTGCCGGTCGGGTGTTGACCAGTCAGGCGCTCGCTGCCGGGTATCAGGTTGCTGCGGTTACTCGGCGGCCGGAAGTGTTTCCGCTGCAACATGATCGGCTCGAGGTGATCGAGGCCGATGTGTTCGATTCGGGGGCCGTTGATGCTGCGGTGGGGGCGGGGGATGCGGTGTTGTCGGTGCTTGGGGTGCCTGCGGGGAAGGAGGCCATCAGTACGTATTCGCGTGGGGTGGGGAACATTATCGATGCGATGCGGCGGCGGGGGGTGCGGCGGCTGGGGGTGGTGAGTTCGGCGGGGGTGGATCCGCATCCGTATGCCGGGGCCGGGGTTGTGTTCAATCGGGTGCTGATGCCGTATTTGACTCGGGTGCTGGGTAAGACGATGTACGACGATATGCGGCGGATGGAATCGTTGGTTCGGGCAAGCGATTTGGAATGGATGATTGTGCGGCCCGGTGCGCTTTATCATCGGCCGGCGGTCAGCGACTACACCGTGGTCGAGGGGCGCGCGGACGGGATGTATACCGCTCGGGTGGATCTGGCGGCGAGCCTGCTCGCGCTGCTGGATGACGACCGCTACCTGCGTAAAACGGTCGAGGTCGTCACCACGGTCGGCAATCCGACACTGCTGCAATGGATCCGGCGCGAGGCCATGCCGAAGCGGTGAATCGATCCGCGACTCCCGTACACGCGATGACAAGATGGGGAGATGCCACGAATCGCTACTGCCGACAAGGTCGAACAGTCCGCGCTGCTGGAGTTCTTGCGGCAACGGCACCGCGGGGTATTGGTCACCAGCCGCGCGGACGGGTCGCCGCAGCTGTCTCCGGTGACCTGCGGGCTGGATGCGGAGGGGCGCATCGTCGTCTCGACCTATCCCAGCCGGGCCAAGACGCGCAACGCCCGCCGCAACCCGCAGGTGTCGATCTGCGTGCTCTCCGACGACTGGAACGGTCCTTACGTGCAGGTCGACGGCCGGGCCGAAGTCCTGGACATGCCGGAAGCCCTCGACGGGCTGGTCGACTACTTCCGCGGCATCTCGGGTGAGCACCCGGACTGGGACGAATACCGGACGGCGATGGCTCGCCAGAACAAGTCGCTGATCCGCATCCACATCGACCGCTGGGGACCGATCGCCACCGGCGGGTTCCCACCCGAGCAAGCGGAAGCATAGCGACAATTCGCGGGCTCAGTTCCAGTCGGACCAGACGGGCGGCGGGCCGACGAGGGTGACCCCGTAGCTCCCGATCAGGTCCACCTGCTGGTCGTGTTCTCGGGTCTCGGCCGCGCCGACGCCGTTGAAGTAGCCTTCGATCGCACCCGGCGTATTGCCGACCAGAACCTCACTCTCCTCGGTGATGGTCTGGAAGGTGTGCGGAATATTGCGCGGGCCGTAGACGAAAGCGCCGGGACCCGCCTCGGTGATGGCGCATTCCGCCAACGAGTATCCACCGATCCAGAACCGGACCTGCCCGGACAGGATGACCCAGAACTCGTCTTCCCTGGTGTGGAAATGCAGCGGCGGCGCACCCGCGGGGAACACCTTGGCCCGCATGACGGTCAGTGCACTCGCGGTTTCCTGCTCCGACAGCACCTGCTCGAAACCGCCGTCGTAGTAACGAACTTGCGGCTGAGTCCAGGGTGCCCGAACGCCCACGGGGCCTGCGTAACCCATTGCGATGTCCTCTCTGTACGGGTGGGACCGCTATGCCGTCCCCCTAGACAGGAAACCGCAACCGCCGTCAGCGACAGATCACCGTCCGATCACCATCGATCACGGCCACACCTCAGGGAGTGAAGGTCTGTAGGTGATCGACGGTGACGAATTTGCTGGTCGGACTGGCTTGCGCGACGGCCTTGCGCAGCGCTTCGAGACCACCCCAGTCACGGGCGGGCTCGGCGAGCGGATAGTCGAAATCGTCCCAGTGCGTGGGAATTACGTAGCGCGGGTTACCGGTGACGCGCAGCAACCGCGCGACATAGTCGGTGATCTTGCCGCCGCCCGCGGGCAACAGCAGCACGTCCGGGTGCAGGCCGGCCAGCTCGGATTCGATGTAGTTGGAGCCGCCGAAGTTCAGCACGCTCACCCCGCCACCGCTCACCTCGTAGGCCAGCGTGCCGCCCTCGACCAGATCGCGAATCACCTTGGGCTCCGGCAACTTTCCCGCGCCGAGACCGGGGCGGGTGCCGGCGAAGGCCACCTCGGCCCGGGTACCGGAGACCGAATGCAGCGAGCGCAGTGCGCGAATCGTGTATCCGTCGAAGCGCAGTTGCTCGCCGCCGGTGGTGATCGAGAGCTGATCTTCCGGTGCGCCGAGCGCGGCCAGCAGATTGAGATGGGTCTCGGTGCCGAGCACCGTCGCACCGGTCTTCTTCGCCAGGTACGGCACATCGGTGAGATGGTCGTAGTGACCGTGGGTGACCAGGATGTGGTCGGCGCGCAGTTCGCCGCTGTCCACGTACCGGTCGATGAGGGCGGTATCAACAGTGATCGGGGTGTCCGGATCGGCGCCCGCAGCGGTATACGTTCCGGTATGGAACCTGGTCAGCCAGGGATCGATCAGCACCGTCTTACCGCCCGGCAGCCGGATTTCCCAGCTGTTGTTACCCCACCAGCGCAGGGTCATCGCACCGGGCGCCGGAGCGGGAGCCTCCGCCGCAGGTTTCGCGGATTCCGTTCCGCCACATGCCACTACGCCCGCGAGCACCGCCGCACCTCCGGCCACACCGAAGAATTTCCGCCGTCCGAAACCTGTCATGCAGGCACCCCAACACAGCAGATATCCCGCTGTCCAAGACCGGCGCGGCCGCTCGGCGATATCGAAAACGATATCGTCGCAGCGTGGACATGCTGCGTCAGCTGCGGTACTTCGTTGCCGTGGCCGAAGAACTTCATTTCGGACAGGCCGCCGAACGCCTCGGCATCGCCCAGCCACCGCTGAGTCAACGCATCCGCAAGCTCGAAAACGACCTCGGCGCTCGGCTGTTCGACCGGGACAGCCGCCGGGTCGAACTCACCGAGGCGGGCCAGATCCTGCTCGCCGAATCGCGCGATCTGCTCGCCCGCTGGGAGCGCGCGACCTCGCTGGTCGGCAAGGCGCATCGCGGCGAGATGGACGCGTTGCGGGTCGGTGTGCCGCCCGAACTGGCGGGACGGGTGCTCGCCGCGATCCTCACCGCGTTCGAGAGCCGCGAGGTGCGAGTGGATCTCCAGGAGCTGACCACGGCCGAGCAGGTCCGCCTGCTGGCCGACCGCCAGCTCGACGCGGGACTGCTGCAACATCCGGTCGACGTCGTCGGCCTCGAACTCGGCCCCGCCGTGGACACGCCCGTCGGCGTGGTCCTCCCCCGCGATTCGCCACTGGCCGTGCGCGCTTCGCTCACCCTCGCCGATCTGGCCGGACTCGGCCTGGTGATCTTCCCGCGCGCCGCCGCGCCCGGACTCTACGACGCGACACTGCGCACCTGCTGGGAGCACGGCTTCAAACCGACGCGGGTCCAGCACGCCCGAAACCCCGAATTCGTGCTCGGCATGGTGCTTTCCGGCCGCGGCGTCGCCTTCGATCAGGGCATGGTGGCGCAGAAGGAACCGCGGGTCGTCTGGCGGCCGCTACCGGAAGGCACGTTGACCTGGCGGCTCTCCCTCGCCTGGCCGGCGCACGCGCCACATCCGCTGGTGCCCGAACTCGCCGAGCTGATCGTGCGAGTTGTGCAGGGCGACGGCGCATCTCGGCCCGCGGCGGTTCAGGCAGCCCCGCACCGGCCGTGGAACGTGGTGTACGGCAGGCCGTGATCGATGCGGTCGATCGCGTGCGCGGCGACGGCGCCGATCGCGCGATCCACCTCGGGCAGCCGTTGCGCGAGCGAGTTCACCCTGGTGAATACCGCTACGGCATAACGACTTCCGTCCGGATACTCCAGCACACCGATCTCGTTGCGCACCCCGGGCAGGGTGCCGGTCTTGGCCCACACCTGCACCTCCGGCGGGAACGCACCGGCGAGCCGATGCCAATTCACTTGCCGGCGCATGAGATCGCGCACCCAGCCGCAGGCCTCGGCGGGACCGGCGAGATCCTGACCGATGAGCGTGAGCAACCGGGTCATCTCCCGTGGCGTGCTCGCGGTAGTCCGAAGCGGGTCCAGCGCCCGGGTGCCGAGAATCTCCACGGCGGTGAGCGCCGGAAACCGCTCGGCGAACTCGGCGGCATCCCGAGCGCCGATGTCGTCGGCCATGCTCTGCACGATGTGCCGCGGCGGGCCGACGATCCGGGTGGCGTCGAGGCCGAGTTCCCGCACCAGCGAACGCACATTGTCGAGACCGACCCGATCGAAGAGCAGATCGGCCGCGGTGTTGTCGCTCACCGTGAGCGCGAAGAACGCCGCATCGCGCAGGCTCAGCTCGACATCGTCATGACAGCCCGCCGTGCCGACCCCGCCGAGCCGATCCGCACCCGCGGCCCGCACTCGATCGGCCGGATCCAGCTGCCCCGCCGCCACCTGCCGGGCGAACTCCAGCACCAGCGGCACCTTCACCACCGAGGCGAGCACCACCGGCTCGTCGGCGCCCGACCCGGCCTCGGCACCGCAGTCGAAGCACCGCGCATGCACCCAGCCCCGCACCCCCGCGTCCCGAAAGATCTCGTCCACGCCTCCAAGCTGCCACATGGATCGACGCTTGACTCTCCCGGTGCTGGAGCCTCCAGGCTCGCGGTATGAAGCTCGATCTGGCCAAAACAGACAAGCACTACTACCACGCATCCACCGAGCCGGCACTGCGCACGTTCGACACCTACGCGTACGTGACGGTCACCGGTTCCGGCGCCCCGGCGGGCCCGGAGTACGTCGCGGCGATCGAGTCGCTCTACCGAACCGCGTACGGCGCGAAGAAGATCGCCAAGCTCGCCGGGCACGACTTCGTGGTGCCGAAGCTGGAGGGCCTGTGGTGGGTCGAGTCCGACGAACCCCCACTGACGGTGCCGCGCGAGCAGTGGCACTGGAAGCTGATGGTGCGCATGCCGGAGTTCGTCACCGCGGCCATGGTGCACGGGGCAACCTTCGAGCAGATCACCGAGGGCGACGCCATTCAAGCGCTGCACATCGGTCCGTACGCGACCGAACCGGAGACCCTGGCCAAGCTGGAAGCGTTCATGGCCGCCGAGGGCTTGACGATGAACGGACGCCATCACGAGATCTATCTGTCCGACCCGCGCCGGGCGCCGGCCGCGAAGACGAGGACCATCCTGCGCCACCCCGTCCGCCGGGTCGCCGAAAAATAGGATGCGCCGGTCGAATTCGACCGGATACAGTTCGCAAGCGCCCGGTGCACGGGCAACGGTGGAATGGAATCCGTTGCCGATCGCGAACTCCGGCGCGCACGGACACGCACCCGCGGTACGTGGCGCACGTTTCTTTTCGTGTGCCCGAAATACGGTGGGCGCGACGGAAATCGAGCCGATATACCTGCATCTTATGGAAAGGGCGTAATTGCCATGCGCAAATTCACCATCGCACGTCCGAAAGACGGCGCAGCCCGGGATATCAGCGCGGCGACGTCATCGGTACATGCCGAGCAGCATGCCTTGCATCGCCACCACGGTGGCCGGCTCGCCTACGAGCAGGCCGCGGCGCGCGAGCTGCTGCTTCTCGCGGCCTCGACCGTGGTTCGGATCCGGTAGCGGGCTACGGGGTCCGCGCCAGCACTTCCCGGCCGACATAGCCGAGCAACCGGCGATGACCCGGCTCGTCCGCCTCGACGAACACCTCGGCGTCGAAGATGCCGGGGGCGCGGAACCGGTCGATGCCGCCGCCGGCCTGCATGGTGGCGAGAAGTTCGCCACACAACTCGTCGTCGGCCAGGTCCGGCCTGCCGATGGCGACCGCGAGATCGACACCGTGCACAACCAATTCGGTGAGATGCACAAGGGCCGCCATCGCGGCGGGCAGTTCGCCCAGCGGAATGTGCACGGTGTACTCGAGCGCGTCGGGCCGATGCCAGGCCGCTCGATCCACCTCCGCCGCCGCCGCGTACGCGCCCTGCGGATCGCCGCCGAGCCAATCGGATTCATGATCGGCGCCGGAATCCGTGCCGCTCAACGCGGCCGCGAAGATGTGCATGTTGCCCACCGTGTGGTTCAACACGGCACGCACATCCCACTCCCGGCAGGGCGTCGGCGCGGTCATGGAGCTGTCGTCCAAAGCCGCGACGATCACGCTCGTCGCATCGAGTGCACGGTCGATCTGTCCGATCACGTTGTCCATGAGCTTCCTTCGGTCGAGCGGTCTGGCTGAATTGGTAACACAGGCGGGCGACATACGGAGGCCGTTGCGAAAGCTGCTCGCGGCGAATTAGGTTGCCAGCAGTGTGCTTCTCGGTGGCCGTTGGATTAAGCGGCTGTGCTCAGCCGAATACATCTCGCTACAGTGTGCAATGCGCTCGGTGCGCATGCAACGGCCGCCCCACAACGTTTGAAAACTGTTGCGTCAGCGGTGTTGTGACCGTAGAGCGGGCTATGCAGTGGTGTGAAGCTGAAAACCGGTTTCGATTAAGCCACAGCTGTAGCGATTTCGTTATCCAGTTCAGGTGTTGTTTAAACCTGTTACCCCGATTGAAATTCGGACATTCGCACATTCACATGGTCAGCCGACCGGCAATGCCGCACGTCGCCTACCATCCGTGCCCATGCGCATCGACCTCTGCACGCTCGTCGTCGAGGACTACGACCCGGCGATCGCCTTCTTCACCGAGGCGCTCGGCTTCGATCTGATCGAGGACTCGCCCGCGCAGACGAACGACGGCCGCTCCAAACGCTGGGTGGTGGTCCGCCCGCCCGGCGCCCGAACCGGCCTGCTGCTCGCCCGCGCGGACGGCACGGAGCAGTCCGCGGCGGTCGGCAACCAGACAGCGGGCCGAGTCGGATTCTTTCTCCAGGTAGACGATTTCGACGCCGCGTTCCACCGGATGGTGGCGCGCGGCGTCGAATTCGTCACGGTGCCAAGGCAAGAGCCCTACGGTCAGGTCGCGGTGTTTCTCGATATCGCGGGCAACCGCTGGGATCTGCTGGGCCCCAACTGATCCCAGCGTCAGGTCTTTTCCGCGCGGCTGTCCGGCTCGACCTCGTCGGGCCGGGTGGTGATGCCGCGCTCGGTCCCCTCGTCGGCCTCCTGGTCCGGTTCCGGGTGTTCGGGTTCGAAGGTGGCGGGCAGCTTCTTGAGGTGCTTGTTCATCGAGCGAACCAGCAGCACGGTGCCCGCGAGCAGGATCAGGATGATGACCAGACCGAGCGGGGACGCCTTGCCGAACTCCGGCCCGGTCGGGGTGCCGCCGGGTGCTTGCGCGAGCAGAACCAGCATCACCGGTGCTCGTCCTCGATGCCGGCGAACAGGTCGGTCTCCGGCAGCGCCGTCTTGACCCTGGTCTTGGCCAGCTCGAACTCCTCGGTCGGCCAGAGCCGCTGCTGCAGCTCCAGCGGGATGGCGAAGAACGCGCCGTTGGGGTCGATCTGGGTGGCGTGCGCGCGCAGCGCGTCGTCGCGCTGCGGGAAGTACTTGGCGCAGTCGATCTGCGTGGTGACCCGGGAGAACACGTCGCCGCGCTCCGGGACGTACTTGCGCATCCGGTCCAGCCACTCCTGCAACGGGAACGGCTCACCCATCCGCTCGTACTCCTCGGCGAAGACCTCCATCCGCCGGGCGGTGAAGCCGTGGTCGTAGTACAGCTTCAGCGGCGTCCACGGCGCGCCCGCGTCGGGGAACTGCTCGGGATCGCCGGCCGCCTCGTAGGCGGCGACCGATACCTCGTGGCAGCGGATGTGGTCCGGGTGCGGGTAGCCGCCCAGCTCGTCGTAGGTGGTCATCACGTGCGGGCGGAACTCGCGCACCACCCGGACGAGCGCCTCGGTGGCCTCCGCCAACGGCACCACCGCGAAGCTGCCCTCGGGCAGCGGCGGCAGCGGATCCCCCTCCGGCAGACCGGAATCGACGAAGCCGAGCCAGTGCTGGCGCACGCCGAGCGCACGCGCCGCGGCGGCCATCTCCTCGCGCCGGATCTCGTTGATCCGGTCCAGGACACCAGGGGTGTCCATCGCGGGGTTCAGGATGCTGCCACGTTCGCCGCCGGTCAACGTCACGATGAGGACGTCGTGTCCCTCGTCGGCGTACCGGGCGGTCGTCGCGGCACCCTTACTGGATTCGTCGTCGGGGTGGGCATGCACCGCCATGAGGCGAAGGCCACTCACGTCTCGTTCACCATCGCTCTCGCTCGCGGGTGTCTGGTCTTCGTTCCCTATAGTTCCATTCGACCGACTTTTGTTCCGACGTACCCCCCGGGAGCGACCTTGTGACCGATCGAAGCGACGCCCCGGCTCCCGCCGCGCCCCAAAGGCCGACCGACCGGTACGGAACCAAGCCGCCGGTGCAGCGCCGCTGGCTGCCGCTGGTCCTCGGCGTCGTCGTGGTGGTGCTCGGCTGCGGCGTGGCCTTCGTGGGCTACCAGAAGTACGGCCCCAAGGACCTGGAGTCCGAGCAGCTCGGCTACACGGTGGTCGACGACTCGACCATGACCATCCGGATCAAGGTCACCCGCAAAGATCCCGTACAACCCGCCGTCTGCTTCGTCCGCGCGATGGCCCGCGACAGCGTCGAGGTAGGCCGCCGCGAGGTGCTGATCGAGCCGTCTACCAGCGGCACGATCGAACAGACCACCACGGTCAAGACCTCGTCACGACCGGCGTCGAGCAGTATCTACGGTTGCAGCTCGCAGGTACCCAGCTATCTCCGAGCAGGGTGATTTGCCGCTTTTGCCGCAGCAATTGTCCTCGAAATTAACTCCGACCTGCACGTTTGTGATTCATGCTAAAATGGCCTGATACACGGTTCCGGGGTTCGGAGCCGTGTTTGCTGCATTGGCGGCCAGCGCTATCTGTTCCGGATTACGAGCTTTGCCCGGAACCAGGGTCTGTCGGGGTTCGATGAACTTCCCAGGATCGCTCTAGCCGTCGACTGGTGCGTGCCCGCCCCCACGGGTGGGTACCGCGGCAGTTATCAGGGAATCCCGGCCTGCCGGGAACAACTACTAGGGAGTGATCGAGATGACTGAGACGCAAGTGACTTGGCTGACCCCGGAGTCGCACGACAGGCTCAAGGGCGAACTCGATGCGCTCATTGCCAATCGTCCCGTTATCGCTGCCGAGATCAACGAACGCCGTGAAGAGGGCGACCTCAAGGAGAACGGCGGATACCACGCCGCGCGCGAGGAGCAGGGCCAGCAGGAGGCGCGTATCCGCCAGCTGCAGGAGCTGCTGAACAACGCCAAGGTCGGCGTCGCGCCGACCAAGTCCGGCGTCGCGCTCCCCGGTTCGGTCGTCAAGGTCTACTACGACGGCGACGAGTCCGACACCGAAACCTTCCTCATCGCCACCCGCGAAGAGGGCCTGAACGACTCCAAGCTGGAGACCTACTCGCCGGCTTCCCCGCTCGGCGGCGCGCTCATCGACGCCAAGGTCGGCGACACCCGTGAGTACACGCTGCCCAACGGCAAGACGATGAAGGTCACCTTGGTCAGCGCGGAGCCCTACCACAGCTGACCCGTCCGGCCGCGGTGTCGCGCAGCCACGAGCTGCGCGCCCCGGCCGACTTGTTCCCCTGAGACACGAACGGCCGCACCCGATTACCCGGTGCGGCCGTTTCGTCATTCTCCGGACCCTAGCTCAGTGCCTGCTCGAGGTCCGCGAGCAGGTCGGCGGCGTCCTCGATGCCGACCGAGAGCCGCACCAGATCCGCGGGCACCTCGAGCACCGAGCCCTCGGTGGACGCGTGCGTCATCGCGGCCGGGTGCTCGATCAGCGATTCCACCCCGCCCAGCGACTCGGCGAGGGTGAACACCTTGGTGCGCGAGCAGAGATCGCGGGCCGCGTCCGGGCCGCCGTGCAGCCGCACCGAGATCATGCCACCGAACCGGCGCATCTGCTTCGCGGCGACCGCGTGGCCCGGGTGCTCCGGCAGGCCCGGGTAGATCACCTGGGAGATGGCCGGGTGCCGGGTCAGGAACTCGGCCAGGGTCTCGGCGTTGTCGCAGTGCCGATCCATCCGCACCGCAAGGGTCTTGGTGCCGCGCAGGGTGAGGAAGGCGTCGAACGGGCCGGGCACCGCGCCCGCGCCGTTCTGCAGGAACGCGAACGCCGCGTCCAGTTCGGGATCGTTGGTGATCAGCGCGCCGCCGACCACGTCGGAGTGCCCGCCCAGGTACTTGGTGGTCGAGTGGGTGACGATGTCGGCGCCGAGCAGCAGCGGCTGCTGCAGGTACGGGGTGGCGAAGGTGTTGTCCACCACCAGCTTCGCGCCCACGCCGTGCGCGATGTCGGCCAGCGCCGGGATGTCGCCGATGCTCAGCAGCGGGTTGGTCGGGGTCTCGACCCACACCAGCTTGGTGTTCGGCCGGATCGCGGCGCGCATCTCGTCCACGTCGAACACGTGGGCCGGCGAGTGCTCGATGCCCCACTGGCTGAACACCTTGTCGATCAGCCGGAAGGTGCCGCCGTACGCGTCGTCCGGGATGACGATGTGGTCACCGGGACGCAACGTGGCGCGAATGGCACAGTCGGTGGCGGCCATGCCGGACGCGAACGCCCGGCCGTAGGTGCCGGATTCGAGCGCGGCGAGGTTCGCTTCCAGCGCGGACCTGGTCGGGTTGCCGGTGCGCGCGTACTCGAAACCGCCGCGCAGGCCACCCACCCCGTCCTGGGCGAACGTCGAACTCGCGTAGATGGGCACGTTGACCGCGCCGGTCTGCGGATCGGGATCGAATCCTGCATGCACGGCTCGCGTAGAGAACCCCAGCTCACTCATGGCCCCAGCCTAATCAGGGGCGATTTCCGGGCAACCCCCTGGTCGGGTCGGATCGACGTTCTGCGGACGAATCCGGGTCGGCACCGATCTAGTTACGCAGCTAGGGCAAGTAGACCGGAAATTTTCTTATGAGAACCTCACCAGACCCCGATCTCACCGGCGGCCTTCCCATTTACGCTTAGCGCATGGTGACTGTGGAAGAACTGTTCGCGATCGACTCCCTGCTGTCCGACGATGAGCGCGAGATCCGCGATGCCGTCGCGACCTTCGCGAATCAACGCTTGCGACCGCACATCGCGGACTGGTTCGAGGAGGGCACCTTCCCGGCTCGCGAACTCGCGCCGCAGCTGGGCGAGGTCGGGCTGCTCGGCATGCATCTCGAGGGTTACGGCTGCGCGGGCATGTCGGCGACGATGTACGGCCTGGCCTGCCAGGAGCTGGAGGCCGTCGACTCCGGCGTGCGCAGCATGGTGTCGGTGCAGGGATCGCTGGCGATGACCGCGATCCACAAGTACGGCTCGGAGGAGCAGAAGCAGCAGTGGCTGCCGGAGATGGCGGCCGGGCGCGCGCTCGGCTGCTTCGGGCTCACCGAACCCGACTTCGGCTCCAACCCCGGCGGCATGCGGACCAGGGCCAAGCGCGACGGCGCCGACTGGGTGCTCAACGGCTCGAAGATGTGGATCACCAACGGCTCGGTGGCCGATGTCGTGGTGATCTGGGCGCAGACCGAGGACGAGGGCAGGCAGGTCATCCGCGGCTTCCTGGTGCCCACCGGGACGCCCGGGTTCAGCGCGCGCGAGATGCATCGCAAGCTGTCGCTGCGCGCCTCGGTGACCGCCGAACTGGACCTCGACGACGTCCGGCTGCCCGCCGACGCGGTGCTGCCGGAGTCGCGCGGGCTGGCCTCGCCGCTGGGCTGTTTGAGCGAGGCGCGGTTCGGGATCATCTTCGGCGCACTCGGCGCGGCCCGCGACTGCCTGGCCTCGACCATCGAATACGCGCGCACCCGTGAGGTGTTCGACAAGCCGCTGGCCGGGTACCAGCTGACCCAGGCGAAGCTGGCCGACATGGCGCTGGAGTTCGGCAAGGGACAGCTGCTCGCGCTGCACCTGGGCCGGCTGAAGGATCGGGACGCGGTGACGCCCGAGCAGGTGAGCGCCGGCAAGTTGAACAGCACGCGGGAGGCCATCAAGATCGCCAGGGAGTGCCGCACCATCCTCGGCGCGAACGGCATCACGCTGGACTATCCGGTGCTGCGGCATGCGAACAACCTGGAGTCGGTGCTCACCTACGAGGGCACGGCCGAGGTGCATCAGCTGGTGCTCGGTCGCGCGCTGACCGACGCCAACGCCTTCCGGTAACCGGGGGTCGCCGAGGGAATCAGTTCGCCGCCGCCAAAACCGTATCCATACCGGACGGTCGCATTTACCGGCGGCTATTGGCGAACTGATTCTCTCCCAAGACTTTTCGATGCGGCGAATTTGCTGGAACTCACTTTTCCGGCAAAACAGACTGGGTGAAGCGTCACAGTTCTATAAAGACTCGCCGATTGCTAGCATAGGAACATGTTTCTGCTCGGCCCCGCGTTGCTCGAAGTGTCGGCGCGCAAGATATTGACCCGCCTGCACAAGACGCACGGGGTACCGGCGCTCGCCGCGGCGGCGGAACTGCCCGCCCTTTCGGCAGCGCTGGACCAGCACGCGGCCGCCGTGCGCGACATCCTCGAACTCGGCGTCGAAGGCGCCGCGCGGGTGCCGATGAGCGTGCTGCTCGCGGGTTACGCGCGCGGCCTGCTCGATCACGTGCGCGAGGCCGCGGCCGAACACGGCATGACCAGCGCCGCGCCGAGCGATCTCGGCAGCTGGGCGAACGCCGACTGGCTCCAGCTGCGCCTGGCGAGCGTGTGCCTGCACCCGTCCCAGCGGTTCGCCTGAACCCCTGACACAACGCGTCCGCCGTAGGCAACAGCCCACGGCGGACGCGTTTATCGGTGGTACTTAGCGCCGCTCGCCCGGGTCGCGGTAACCCATGTACTCACCGGACTGCTCGTACGAGCCGCCGCCCTGCATCGCACCCTGATCCCACTGCTGTGCGTGCTGACCCTGGCCGCGGGTGGCCTGCTGATCCATCCATAGCTGCTCCCGCGAAGCATCCTCACGACCACGCGAGTACGCCTCCGCGTGCCCCTTGACCGCGGGCATCTCCTCTTCCAGCCCGCTCAGCCAGCCCTCCCAGCGCTGCTGCATCGGCCGGACCATGCCGCCGCCGACGCCGACCACCAGAATGCCGCCGATGGTGGCGAGCACCGTGATCAGGATCGGCATGGTGACCGACATGGCCACGCCGATCTGGTTCAGCGCGGCCACGATGCCGACGCCCCAGATGAACACCGCCGCGATCCGGCCGATCATCGCGCCGTAGGACAGCCCGCCGAGCATGTTGCCGACCAGGTCACGCACCGCGGACGCGATCGCGCCGGCGATCACCACGATGATGATGGCGACCGCGGCCTTCGGCAGCCAGGACACGATGCCGTCGAGCAGATCGCTCACCGGGTTCGGCCCGAACACCCCGAAACCGAGTTGCAGCGCGATCAGCAGGATCGCGTAGTAGGCAAGCTTCGCCAGCAGATCGGAAGCGTCGTAGCGGCTGCGCGACATCATCTGCTTGAGGCCGCCGCGCTCGACCAGGCGGTCGAAGCCGAGCCGGTCGAGCACCTTGTCCACGATCGTCGAGACGACCTTCGCGACGATCCAGCCGATGAGCAAGATGACGATGAATCCGGCCAGCTTGGGGACGAACGTGGCCACCGAACTCCACGCGTCCGAGAACCCCTTCTGGAAATCGATAGCCAAACTGGAGGTGTACATGCCCATCCCTTCGCTATCCGATTACGCCATGGCGGTTGCCGAGGCTGCTTCATGGCCGGTTATACCCTGGCCACATAACTCGAATCGTCTATTTGCAGATAATTTGCCACATTGCGACTTTCGGCGCGACCGCTAACCTGTCCGGCGCGCGGGGGACGTACTCTCTACCCCGGCCACCCGAGACTGGTCGATCTTCCTCACAACCCCGGCCGACGCCATGAGGAGAAGATTGTTACGACCTGTCATCGCGGTGCCATCTCGACGTCACCGACACGCCGAGGTAAGCGGCGCACTCTTATCTCGGATTCGGCATCAGGGCAATGCCTCCCGCCTGACGTCACCCGGAGGTGCACGATGAAGACCTTGTCAGCCGACCGATCATTGCCGGATCAACGCGAACTGGTCGCCGCCTTCGGCAGCCACGCGGGCGATCCGAACACCGACCATCCGCTGATCGATCTGGCCCGCCGGTTGGCCACGCTGCACCGGCAGCGGCCCGGCAATCCGCTCGGGGCCGCCGGAATAGATTGCCGCCGCGCCGAATTGGTCGCCGCCATCGATAACTGGGTAGCCACCCAACTCCCCCGCCGCAGTTGCACCGAGCATCTGCGCACCGGATCCCTCGGCGCCACCGTCGATCGCATGGCCGCCGCACACGCGCACGCCAGTCATCTGCTGCACACCGCCGAAAAAGTCTCCGATCTCCGGGTGCATGCGGCGTGGTATCGGCTCGCCGCGCTGGCCGACGAATGGACCGATCTCATCGTGGGTGCGGTGCGAAAGGCGTAGTGGTGCAGGGGTGCCCGGTCTAGGCGGACATTCTCGGCGTCGAACGACGAGAACCGCGGGCAATCAGCGGGAAAGTGTCCGCGCAGGCCGGGTCAGGCCACTAGCTCAGGCTGCGCCAGCTGCAACTGCCGAGCCGAGAACCACCGCATCGCCTTGGCCAAGAGCGGCAGCATCAACACCATCAGCAGCAGGCGCATGCTCTGCACGCAGGTGATCAACGGCAGGTTCGCGTCCATCGACTCGGCCGTGGCCAGCACCGCGTTGATACCGCCGGGCGTGGTGGCGAGGTAAATGTCGGACAGCTCGAGGTCCACGAAGGTGGCCACCGCGAACGCGAGTCCGGCGACGATCGCGGACAACGCGACGATGGTGACCGTCATGCCCGGGATCATCCGGGCCATCTCGCGAACCACGGTCCGGGTGAAGCGAGTTCCGACCTCGAAGCCGATGAGCACGAACAGCAGATCCTTGAACAGGTTCGTCGGCGCGTACCCGTGGCTGACGCCCAGCGCGGTGAGCACCGCGGTCATCAGCATCGGCCCGATCAGCGCGGGGCTCGGCAGCCCGAGCCGCCGGCCCAGCTTGGTGCCGACGACGCACAGCATCACCGCGATGGACAACCCGGCGACCTGATCCCCGCGTCCGACGATCATCCAGAACGGCAGATCAGGATTGGTGACCGCGCCGCCGAGCGTCACCTTCTCGTTGCTCAGCCCGTCGCCGCTGTTGCTCAGCAGCGCACCGAGGGCAGGCGCGCTCACCGCGACCAGCGCGACCCGCAGGTACTGCATGAACGCCACCTGACGCGGATCGGCGTCCATGTCGTCGGCCACCGCCACCACCGCCGCGGAACCGCCGGCCAGCAGCCCGAGCGTCGCGGTCGGCAGTTCGACGTGCGCGAAGCGGGCGAACACCACCGCGACCAGCAGGCTGATCAGCAGCGTCGCCACCGTCACCGCGAGCACCGGAATCAACGCCAACCCGATGCTGGACAGCAGCGAGATCTCCAGATAGCTGCCCATCAACACACCGAGCATGGACTGCACGCCACAGGACAGCTGGCGGGGCATCGGCGCGGGCAACTTCCCGGCCAACGCGAGGGCGCCGCCGACGACGATCGCGAGAATCATCTGCGGCGCGGGAAAATTCACCCGATCGAGCAACTCGGCCCCGGCAAGCACCGAGGTAAGCAGAGCTACCCAACCGATCACTTGCCTCCGAGTCATACCTCGTAATCCTGGCCCTAGACGGTGAACAGACCGTTACAACTCCGTTATCGCGGTTAACGGCCGGTGTGATCCCGGCCGCAGGACACCAATCCCCAGTTCAGAACGGACATTTCCCAGGCCCTGCGTTGGTTCGTACTCTGTCCGGTTTCCAGGATACCGAGTCGAGCGAACATGCAGTTCACGGCCGTTCAGCGGGCGCGGCCATGCGGATCGCACGGACCGCCGAATCGCCACGTGTACTATTCGCCCGAACCACCCCCACCGCGGGAGCTCGGGCAAGGCCGGGCTGAGAGGGCGGACCCCAGCGCTTCGCCGACCGCATGAACCTGTCCGGGTAATGCCGGCGTAGGAAGAGCGTTTCGGGCATGTCTTCATCGACCCTGCACAACTCCGAACGGCACGAGGCCCCCTTCACCCTCGACGAGCCCGCCCCGAAGGTGCTGTCCTTCTGGGACCAGAGCGCATTCTGGGCAAACCTGGGTGTCAGCCTCATCGCCTTCTCCGGCGCGTACACCGTGCTGGCGCCGAATTCCGACGGCGCACCGCAGATTTCCATCTCCGCGGGCATCCTCGCGATGATCGTCGGCACGGTCGTCGGCGGTCTGATGCTCGGCCTGGCGGCCATCCCCGGCGCCAAGACCGGCAAGCCGGCGATGGTGCTGCTGCGCGGCCTGTTCGGCGCGAAACTCAGTTATCTGCCAACCGTTTTGAACATCGCCCAGCTGATCGGCTGGGGCACCTTCGAATTGATCGTGATCGGCGACGCGGCCGACGAGCTGTTCGGCGGCGGTCCGCACTGGCTCTACGTGGTGGCCGCCGGCTTGCTCACCACGGCGCTGACCATCTGGCCGCTCGGTTCGGTGCGGCTGCTGCGCCGGTTCGTCACGATCGGCGTGGTGATCGCGCTGATCTGGTTCTACATCCAGTTCTTCCGCACCGGGCTGCCCGATCTGTCGGCCAATCCCGGCCCGCACGGCAGCGGCCCGTTCGGCGCCGACTGGAACCTCTTCTGGATCGCCACCGACGCGGCGCTCGCGGTGTCCATCTCCTGGGTGCCGGTGGCCGCGGACTACACCCGGCACTCGCGCAGCACCGGCTCGGCCTTCGGCGCGGCCAGCGGGGCCTACGCGATCACCCAGATCGTGGCCTACACGCTCGGCCTGTTCGCGCTGGCCCGGGCGACCGGCGACGGCCAGTACTCGCCGTTCCTCCAGGTCAGTCTGGGCGGCCTGTTCTTCTTCGTGTTCGTGCTGCGCGAGGCCGACCAGTCGTTCGCCAACGTGTACTCCACCGCGGTCTCGATCCAGAATCTCGCGCCGCGCATCGACCGGCGGATCCTGTCGATCGGGCTCGGCGTCCTGATCACGGTGCTCGCGTTGCAGCTGAACATGGCCAACTACTTCGGCTTCCTCGGGCTGATCGGTTCGGTGTTCGTGCCGCTGCTCGGCGTGCTGGTCGCCGACTTCTTCCTGCGCGCGAAGGGCGACTGGAACACCGCCGACGACGCCCCGCCGCGCTGGGGCATGATCGTCGCCTGGCTGGCCGGGCTCTCGGTCTACCAGCTCATCAATCCGGGCGATGCCGGCGTGTGGACCGACTTCTGGGTGAACGTGCAGGAGCGGTTGCACTTCACCAAGCAGGCGTGGATGAGCGCGTCGCTGCTGTCGTTCCTCGCGGCGCTGGTGGTCGCGTGGGCGTTCGGCCGGATCTCGACGCTCCGGCGAGCTCGGGTAGCCGGCGACACGTCCGCCTAGCTGCCACGATGGAGTGATGGGTGAGGTCAGGATCGGCACGTCGGGGTGGGTGTATCCGCCCTGGCGTGGCGTCTTCTATCCCAAAGGCGTGACGCAGAAGCGGGAACTCGCCTATCTGTCGCAACAGCTGAACAGCGTCGAGATCAACGGCTCGTTCTACGCACTGCAACGCCCGTCGAGTTATCAGAACTGGGCGAGCCAGACGCCGGACGATTTCGTCTTCGCGGTGAAGGGCAGCAGATTCATAACGCACATGAAGCGGTTGCGCGACGGCGACGAGTTGCTGGCCAATTTCCTCGCCTCCGGAATGCTCGCCCTCGGCCCCAAATTGGGCCCGATCCTCTGGCAGCTGCCGCCGAACTTCCAGTTCGATCCGGAGGTGCTGGCTACCTTTTTCACCCACCTGCCCCGAACCACTATGCAGGCCACGGAAATAGCGAAACAGCATGACCAACGGGTGGATCCGGCCTATACGACCACCGACGCTGATCGCCCGCTGCGGTACGCGTTGGAGATCCGCCACCCCAGCTTCGTCACGCCCGAGTTCACCGATCTGCTGACCGAGCACGAGATCGCGCTCGTAATCGCCGACGCCGCAGGCAAATTCCCGATGATCGAGGAGGTCACCGCGGATTTCGTCTACATCCGCCTGCACGGCCACGACGAGCTGTACGTCAGCGGGTACACCGACGAGGGCCTCGATATGTGGGCCGACAAGATCCGCACCTGGTCCGCCGACCGCGACGTCTTCTGCTACTTCGACAACGACGCCAAAGTCATGGCCCCACGCGACGCCCTAGCCCTGCGCGCCCGCCTCGCATAGTCGGGGCCCGAGTACACGGGCCCCGACTGACATTCCCCGACAACAGATCTCGTGAGCACAGGGGTAACTCACCGGGGACGGGCTGACCCTGCCTCCGCCGCACCGCCGGTCGCCGACGTCAAGCGCCGCGCGCCTGAGTCCGGCCTGAATTCGCGGAGAGGCGGATGAGCAATTCAGTGTCCGAGCGTTCCGATGCTGAGGAAGCCGAGCAGGTCGTGCCGCGTGATGACGCCGACCGGCTTGCCCTCCTCGACCACCATCAACGCGTCGGTATCCGACAGTGCCTTGGTCGCGGCGGAAATCGGCTCGCCCGCACCGATCAGCGGGAACGACGAGCTCATGTGCTTGCCGACCGAATCCGTCAGGTGCGCACGGCCTTCGAACACCGCCGAGAGCAGGTCGCGCTCGGACACGCTGCCCGCGACCTCGCCCGCCATCACCGGCGGCTCCGCGCCGACCACGGGCATCTGCGAGACGCCGTACTCGCGCAGGATCTCGATCGCGTCGCGCAGGGTCTCCGACGGATGGGTGTGCACCAGGTCGGGCAGCTCGCCGGACTTGCCCCGCAGCACGTCGCCGACCAGCGGTTCGACCATGCTGCCGTCGAGCCGCTCGCGCAGGAAGCCGTAGGAGCTCATCCACTGGTCGTTGAAGATCTTGGACAGGTAGCCGCGGCCGCCGTCGGGCAGCAGCACCACGACCACGGCGTCCGGGTCGCGCTTGGCCACCTCGATGGCCGCGACCACGGCCATGCCGCACGAGCCGCCGACCAGCAGGCCTTCCTCGCGGGCGAGGCGGCGGGTCATGTCGAAGGAGTCCGCGTCGGAGACCGCGATGATCTCGTCCGGGATGGCCGGGTCGTAGGCGGACGGCCAGAAGTCCTCGCCGACGCCCTCGACCAGGTACGGCCGTCCGGTGCCGCCGGAGTACACCGAGCCCTCGGGATCGGCGCCGATGATCTTCACCTTGCCGCCGGACACCTCCTTGAGGTAGCGCCCGACGCCGGTGATGGTGCCGCCGGTGCCGACACCCGCGATGAAGTGGGTGACCTTGCCGTCGGTGTCGCGCCAGATCTCCGGGCCGGTGGTCTCGTAGTGGCTGTCCGGGCCGCCCGGGTTGGAGTACTGATCCGGCTTCCACGCGCCGTCGATCTCGCCGACCAGGCGGTTGGAGACGCTGTAATAGCTGGCCGGGTCTTCCGGCGCGACGGCGGTCGGGCACACGACGACTTCGGCGCCGTACGCGCGCAGCACGTTGCGCTTGTCCTCGCTGACCTTGTCCGGGCAGACGAAAACGCAGTGGTAGCCGCGCTGCTGGGCGACCAGCGCGAGACCGACACCGGTGTTGCCGGAGGTGGGTTCGACGATGGTGCCGCCGGGGCGTAGCTGCCCGGACTGCTCCGCGGCGTCGATCATCTTCACCGCGATCCGGTCCTTGGAGCTACCGCCCGGGTTCAGGTATTCGATCTTGGCCGCTACCAGTCCGGCGTTCGGGCCTACAACAGAGTTCAACCGGACCAGCGGCGTATTGCCGATGAGGTCCACGACATGGTCGGCGATGCGCATGCGCCCCATAGTTCCAGATGGACCCGGTGTGAGTTGGCGCACGCCACGCGCAAGCCCGTCCGGCGCGACAAACCGGGATTCCAGCAAACCCCCCTTTAGGATCCGAACCATGAAGCAGCCGAACATCGCCCGGGCCGGCGTTGTTCTGGCCGGAGCGGCACTGGCCGCGCTGGTCGGACCAGGCGCGCAGGCGAACGCAGTCACCATCGAATTCCCGCAGGTGCCGACGCTCGCCTACGGCGGCTGGTGCTGGACCAGTATTCGCACCTGGGCCGACGTCAGCCCAGCGTGGCCGGGTCGCGCCATCCTCAATATGCGCGCGTTGCCGGTCTCGGGCATCGGTCCCGGCGACTATCCGCTGGCGCCGCTGTGCGAGGTGCACACGATGGTGGACTGGCGCAACACCACCACCGGCGCGGTGGGCCGGTACGAGGACACGATCGTCACCGGCCTCTACGGCAGCATCCAGTACGCGCTGTTCCAGGACACCGGCCCCGGCCACGTCGAGGTCACGATCAGCACCGACGCGGCCGCCATTCCGGCGCACGGCTCGTTCGACGTTCCGGCTCCGGCTGCCCCGCCTGCGTAAAGTCGGTACATTTTCTGTTGTGAGCGCACCACGCATCGGCTGGCGTACGGCCGCGGTGACCGGTGCCGCAACAGTCCTGGCCGGTTCCGGAACCGGCGCCGCATGGTGGGTGACCTCCCGACTGTTGATGGCGCAGGCCGGCGCGGCGCGTGGCGTCATCGGCCGCGACACCTCGAAACCCCCTGAGGCAGACGGCATCTACACCGCGGGCTGCCTGGTGCCGGAGCGCTGGCGCTCCGGCAAGCAGGCGGATCTGCACCTGATGGTCTTCGGCGATTCCACCGCGGCCGGGGTCGGCTGCCTGGTCGCCGACGAGGTGCCCGGCGTGCGCCTGGCCCGTGGACTGGCCCTCGCTACCGGGCAGCGAATCCGGTTGAGCACCAAGGCGATCTCCGGCGCCACCTCCAAGGGCCTCTCCGGTCAGGTGGACGCGATGTTCGTGGCCGGGCCGCCGCCGGACGCCGCGGTCATCCTGATCGGCGCCAACGACATCACCAAGAAGCATTCGGTCCGCGCCTCCTCGCGCCGGCTGGCCGCCGCGGTCGCCCGGCTGCGCACCGCCGACAGCGTGGTGGTGGTCGGGACCTGCCCGAATCTCGGTACGGTGACCGCGATTCCGCAGCCGCTGCGCACGGTGGTGCACAACTGGAGCGTGCGGCTGGCCAAGGCCCAGACGGTGGCCACCGCGGTGGCCGGTGGGCGCCCGGTGCCGATGGGTTATCTGCTCGCGCCGGAATTCCGGGCCCAACCCGAACTCCTGTTCTCCGCCGACGGTTTCCACCCGTCGGCGGCCGGCTACGAACTGGCCGCCGCGCAACTACTTCCGGTCCTGCTCGAGGCCCTGGACGAGGTGACCCCGCCTTCCCGTTCTCCGGGACGGGACGTAGATTCGGTAAGAACCCGCGAGTAACAACAGCGGTTCGCACGTTCCTTCCGACAAAGGAGTCCTCATGCCTGAGGCTGTCATCGTCTCGACCGCCCGCTCCCCTATCGGCCGGGCGGCCAAGGGATCGCTGGTCGACATGCGGCCCGACGATTTGACCACCCAGATCGTCCGCGCGGCGCTCGACAAGGTGCCCGCCCTGGACCCCGCCCAGATCGATGACCTGATCCTCGGCTGCGGTTCCCCCGGTGGCGAGTCCGGCTTCAATATGGCCCGGATCGTCGCGGTCCAGCTCGGCTACGACTTCGTGCCCGGCACCACCGTGCACCGCTACTGCGCGTCGTCGTTGCAGTCCACCCGGATGGCCTTCCACGCGATCAAGGCCGGCGAGGGCCACGCGTTCATCTCCGCGGGCGTCGAGACCGTGTCCCGGTACAAGAACGGCTCTGCCGACAGCTGGCCGAACACCCAGAACGTGCTCTTCGCCGAGGCGCAGGCGCGCACCGCGAAGACCGCCGAGGGCGGCGCGGGCATCTGGCACGACCCGCGCGAAGACGGCCTCATCCCGGACGCCTACATCGCGATGGGCCAGACCGCGGAGAACGTGGCCGGCTTCACCGGCATCACCCGCGAGGAGCAGGACCGCTGGGGCGTCCGGTCGCAGAACCGGGCCGAGGAAGCGATCAACAACGGCTTCTTCGAGCGCGAGATCACCCCGGTCACGCTGCCCGACGGCTCCGTGGTGTCCAAGGACGACGGCCCGCGCGCCGGCGTCACCTACGAGGCGGTCAGCAAGCTGAAGCCGGTCTTCCGCCCGGACGGCACGGTCACCGCGGGCAACTGCTGTCCGCTCAACGACGGCGCCGCCGCGCTGGTCATCATGAGTGACACCAAGGCCAAGGAACTCGGCCTGACCCCCTTGGCCCGCATCGTGTCCACCGGCGTCTCCGGCCTGTCCCCCGAGATCATGGGCCTCGGCCCGATCGAGGCGTGCAAGCGCGCGCTCGCGCTGGCCGGCAAGTCGATCGACGACATCGACCTGGTCGAGATCAACGAGGCGTTCGCGGTGCAGGTGCTCGGCTCGGCCCGCGAGCTGAAGATCGACGAGGACAAGCTGAACGTGTCCGGCGGCGCCATCGCGCTCGGCCACCCGTTCGGCATGACCGGCGCCCGCATCACCACCACGCTGATCAACAACCTGCAGACCCACGACAAGCAGTTCGGTCTGGAGACCATGTGCGTCGGCGGCGGCCAGGGCATGGCGATGGTCATCGAGCGGCTCAGCTGAGCTAGGTAATTCGCCGAAGGGCGGTCATCCGGTCTCCGGGTGACCGCCCTTTGTCAGAACCGACGTGTTGGGCTGACCCGGATACGCAGAACGGGTGGCCACCGGAATCCGGTGACCACCCGTGGTCAGCTCAGCGGGTCGGAACCCACTGCCGTTAATCGTTGTTGAAGTAGCTCAGCAGTCGCAGGATCTCGACGTACAGCCAGACCAGGGTGACGGTCAGGCCGAGCGCCACGCCCCAGGCCGCCCGCTCCGGCGCCTGTGCGCGGATCAGCTGATCCGCGGCGTCGAAGTCGAGCAGGAAGCTGAACGCGGCGATCGCGATGACCACCAGGCTGAACACGATCGCCAGCGGGCCACCGTCGCGCAGGCCGAGGCCGCCGGAGATGAAGAAGCTGGCGATCAGGTTGCCGACCACGAGGACGAGCACGCCGATCATCGCGCCGACGACCATCCGGGTGAAGCGCGGCGTCACGCGAATCGCGCCGGTCTTGTAGACGACCAGCATGCCCGCGAACACACCGAATGTGCCGAGCACGGCCTGCGCGATCATCGCGCTGCCGCCGACCCCGCCGAAGGAGATGTTGGTGAACATGAACGACAGCGCGCCGACGAACAGGCCCTCGAACACCGCGTAGGACAGCACGAGGACCGGGTTGTCCATCTTCCGGGCGAAGGTCGCGACCAGCACCAGCACCAGGCCGACCAGACCACCGCCGATGACGAACAGCGGAGCCAGCGAGTTGTTCGCGTTGGTCAGGCCGTAGGAGATGATCGCCGACAGCGCGAGCACGCCGAGCGTAATCGCCGTCTTGGTCACCACGTCGTCGATGGTCATCGCGCGGGTCGCGGTGGGCTGCTGGTACGGCTGCGGCTGCTGGTACGGCTGGCCGTACTGATTGCCCAGCTGCTGGCCCATCTGGCCTGCCCCGGTCACGCCCGAACCGAAGTTGGCGTAGCCACTACCCTCTTGCCTCGGCAAATTTCTGAATACCGGATTGCTGGTGCTACGCACTCGCTTCCCTTTCTGGTCGTTGCCGCTGTTCGTCGAGCTCTCGCTCGAGAACCAACTGCTAGGTCCAACGTTTGCTGCGCGGCCCGAGTTCCCGAGGGAGTGGCCGACGCGGACAATTCGGACTCTACCGCTGCTGCGCGTCGTGCAGGCCACGCACGGACCGAGTGACCGTGAACTTGCGGTTGCGCCCGACCACGTCGGTGCGCCCGACCATGCGCTCGATCACACCCCGATAGTTGAGATGCGAGTTGAACACCGTCCACAGCTCGCCGCCCGGGCGCAGCACCCGCCCGGTCTCGGCGAACATCTTGATCGCCGATCCGGTGTGCACGGCCGCACCGACATGGAACGGCGGATTGCACAGCACGAGGTCGGCGCTGTTGTCGGCGGCCGCGGACATGGCGTCGTCGCGCACCACGGTCACCCGCTCCGCGACGCCGTTGACGGCCACCGTCGCCCTGGCCGAGGCCACGGCGGCCGCGGACTGATCGGTGCCGAGCACCCGCAGCGCGGGCCGGGCCCTGGCCAGCGCGACGGCCAGTATCCCGGTGCCGCAGCCGAGGTCGATGGCCTCGCGGGCGTCGGGTTTCATCCACTTCAGATGGTCCAGCAGGAATCGGGTACCGATGTCCAGCCGAGCGCCGGAGAAGGCGGCGCCGTGCGCGACCACGTCGATGCCGAGATCGTCGAGCCGGTCGCGGACCGGGAACGGCGGATCGCCGACCGGTTTCGGCCCGCTGACCAGCAGGGTGCGCGACTTCTGCCGGCCGCGGCTGGCCCGGACCTCGGAAAACGATTGGGCCAGAATGTCGTTCATCGACTTGGTCAGGTACTTGTCCCGGCCGCCGGCGAACACCACCACCTCGGGATCGGCGTAGCGCGCGATGGCGTCGGCGACCTCGGACAGTCCGGCCAGCGCACGGGGCAGCCGCAGCAACACCACGCGCACGCCGGTCAGCAGCTCCGGGCCGAGCGGGTACGCGGTGTATCGATCGGCGTAGCCGAGGGCGCGGGCGTTGTTGGCCAGGGCCAGCTCGCCGGTCAGCAGATCCTGGTACACCCGGACGCCGCGCAGGTCGTGCGCGGCGACCGCGCCGATGGTCAGCGCGCCGTACGCGTCACCGAGAATAGCTATCTTTCCGCTATCGGTGCTGGCGAGGGCTTCGTCGGCGACATCGAGGATCAGCCGATCGGCGGCATCCACAGCGTAGAGGTTTAAGGCCTCCACATCTGGATATCGCCGCAGCCGGCTCAGTACGTCCTCGATATCTGCCACGCCTCAAGTGTGCTAGATCGTTGCCCCAAGGTCACATCGGCCCCGGCAAACCGGCGCCAGCAAACCGCGCAGTCTCATGTGCGTTTGCCATAACCCATAGTGCCACAACGTATTTCACTTATTTGACGTCCGCTTTGCCACCCGTGGGAGTCACCGCGTGCCATACCCCACCGACCCCTTGGCCGAGCAGATCGCCCGCCTTCTGGTCCTTGGCGAAGAAGTAGACGGGCCAGCCCGCGATGGTGATTTGGCATGCGCCATCAGCACGTTCGACGAACCCGATGAGTTGCGGGTCGACACCGGTGGCGTACACGACCTGGCCGCGCTGCGCGATCAGCGGCGGCCAGGTGGTGGCGCAGGGGCCCGCGCAGTTCGACTTCGGCGGCTTCGCGGTGTCGTTGTCGAATCGGTACAGCGCGCGCTCGGTGGCCGTAACGTACTGTCCGACAGCGTTATTGTCCGCGATCGTGAGCTGAACGGCATTCGTGCCGGTCGGCGCCGTTCCGCTGTAGATCTTCAGCCAGTCCTGCGTTTTGGCCGGCGCCTGGCTCTGCGGCGCACCCGCCGGGGCCACCGTCGAGGTCGCCGCCGCCACCGGGACGGGCGCGGGTGCGGGCACGGGCTTGGCCGAGTCGGCGCTTCCGCACGCACTCAGCAAACCGGCGAGAATCACCGAGGCAGCGGCAAATGGCAGGGCGGCTCGCTGGAAGTGCTTGGTCGACAGCATTTTTCAGATCCTCCGGATCGATCGATGACGCGCGATTCGCGTCCGGTCATCGACAACTACGAGACAGGCCCGCGTCCGGTTCAGCCGAAAGTACTTCCGACGGCAAACATCGAGAAACCCGCAAATCCCGCGCGACACCCGGCTTGCCGTTTACCATCAGCCCCATGCGTAACAGGATGGTGTTGACCATCGCCGCTGCGACGGCACTGCTCGCGGGCTGCGGCGACAACGGCTCTACCGCCGATACTCCTGTGGCGACCGCCCCGACCACCCCGACCACCGCGACCGCGGCCGAAGCGCCGAAAGTCCCGCACGACGCCACGCCCAAACGCGGCCCGGCCTCCGGCGACGCGGGCCTGACCGTCACCGGCATCCGGATCGGCCACCAGCCCGGCTTCGACCGCGTCGTCTACGACCTCGGCGGCCAGGGCACCCCCGGCTGGATCGTGCAGTACGCCGACCGGGCCGTGCAGGACGGCAGCGGCAAGCCGGTCGACGTGGCCGGGAAATCCATCCTCGAGGTGCAGATCCTCGGCTCGGCCTACCCGTTCGACAGCGCCGTGACGCCGTACGCGGGACCCGACCCCGCGACCGATCCGAGCGCACCCGGCATCGCGGGCGTGTACCGCAACACCGTGTTCGAGGGCACCACGCAGTCGTTCATCGGCGTGAACGCGGACCGTCCCGGATTCGTGGTCAGCTCGCTGAGCAACCCGACGCGGCTGGTTATCGACGTCGCCACCCCATAGGTACCCGTACCGCCAGGGGGTATCGGAACCGGGCCGGATCGTCGTCATTACACTGGCCGCGTGGTCGAACAGCACCTGCCGCTCCGCGCAACCGGGCTCGCCCGGGCGCTCGGCGTGCTGGTGCTCCTGGCCGGGATCGTGGCGATGCATGCGGCGGTGTTCGCGGTGCACGGGGAGGCGACCGCCGCCGATCACCATGCGGAAGCGCGCAGCGATCCGATCGGCAACACCATGCCGATGCTGAGCGGTGCTGTGCTGATGCGCACCGGATCCGACGCCGTGTCGGCCGAACACGGTATCGCCGGAAACGAAGGCCGAAGTCTCCTGGCGACGCCGCTGACCATCCGCGAGACAGCCACCAATCATGCTGCACCAGAACCAGATTGCGCGGGTGACGGATGCACCGGCACCCACGGAGGAATGCACGGCTGCGTGTTCATCCTCGTAGCTGCCGCTCTCTTGCTGGCCCTGGTACTGCTATACCGGCTCGGCGTCGCCCGGCCGGGCAATGATGTTGCGCGGCTGCGTCATCGTCGTCCGCGACGTGACCGTTCACCACCGTGGACCGTGCTCTCCCTAGCCGAATTGTCGATTCTGCGGATCTGACAGGTACCCGGCGACCCCTTCGAACGGTCGCCGCGTTTGTCTTGCCCGAAATCCGATCATGCGCAATTCCCAAGGAGCACAACCATGTTCATCAGCCGTACCCGAATCACCTCCGCGATCGTCGCGAGCACCGCGGCCACCGCCCTCGTCCTGACCGGCTGTAGCGACAACGACTCCAGGTCCGGCATGGACCGCGGCGCCTCCAGCACACCCGCATCCGCGAGCGCGCCGGCCGCCCGCACCGACTTCAACGACGCCGACGTCACCTTCCTCCAGATGATGTACCCGCATCACGCCCAGGCGGTCGACATGGCGAAGCTGGTGCCGGGTCACAACCAGAACCAGCAGTTGCTCGCTCTCGCCACGAACGTCGAGCAGGCCCAGGCACCGGAGATGCAGCAGATCACCACCCTGCTGCAAGGCTTCGGCAAGCCCGCCCCGACCGCGGGCGGTCACGGCGGCCACACCATGCCCGGCATGATGAGCGCCGACCAGATGACCGCGCTGCAAGCCGCCTCCGGCCCGGACTTCGACCGGCAGTGGCTGACCATGATGATCGAGCACCACACCGGCGCGGTCGCCATGGCCGAAACCGAGCTCGCGGACGGCACGAACGCCGAGTCGAAGACCTTGGCCCGCACCATCATCGACAGCCAGCGGGCGGAGATCGACACCATGCGCGGCCTGCTCGGCCAGCGCTGATCCGGCGGCCGGTCGCACCGGGATACCCCTCCGGCCCCGGTGCGACCGGCCTCGGGCGCACATCTCAGTTGGTCATCGATATCGGTGCAGCCAGCTCAGCCGCGCGCCGTGTGGACGTACCGTCGAAATGTCCGGCATCTGCGAAGAGAGGGGCCGAGCATGCGACGACTGGAACGCGCGGGCCTCACCGTCGCCGCGGCGGCGACCGCGATCGGCGTGCTGCTCATCGGTGCCTGCGCACAGCAGGTTTCCGGCACCGCCCAGGTCAACCAGTCCGACCTGGCCGCCTACACCTCCGAGGTCACCGCGTCCTCGATCGCGGCGTCAACGGCCCGCACCGCCGCCATCGAACGCGCCACCGACTCGGCCTGCGACGCCTTCCTGGCCGCGAACGGCAACTCGATCCGCGACTTCAACGCCTACATCGCGATCAGCAACGACAAGGGCCCCAACGACCCGGAGGCGAACGGCAAGGCCGACCTCGCCGTCGGCACGCTGCACGACGGTGCGGGCGCGGTCGACCGGAAGGTGACCGCGGACGTGCCGTCGAACATCGCCGACGTACTGCACGCCTACCGCGACGACAGCAACGCTCTCGCCGACACGGTCGCCCGCCGCGCCGACACCGACACGCTCAACAGCACCATCGACAAGTTCAACGCGACCAAGAACACCGCCCTCGCCGCCTGCGCCGGTCATGGCACCCGCTGAGCCGCCTCGCTCCGGTCGAAGAACTTCTCCAGCAACGCGTTGAACGGCGCACCCGTGTCGGGCACCAGGTGTCCCATCCCCGCACACACCGCGCGTTCGGCGCCGGTCTGTTCGGCGATGGCGTCGCAGATGATCTCGTTCGACTCCATGTGGCCGCCGGAGATCACCAGGATCGGAAAGCCCGCCGCCCGTAGCAGTCCCATGGGCGGCGCGGCCTCGTCCGGCGGTCGCGCGCCTTGCAGCCGCCGCATCCCGTCGATCAGCACCTGCGGTACCGGCTCGCCGAGGGCGACCGGCACGCCTTCGACATCGAAGAAGCGCGCCAGCGCGGCCGCCGGCGACAGATCCGGGTCTTCGATCAGCGCGCGGGTCGCCGCGGACACCCAATCGACCGCGGGGTTCCCGCGGGCGATGCCGAACAGCGGCGGCTCGACGATGGTGAGCGAGCGGACGTGCTCCGGCCGCAACGCCGCGGCATACATCGACACGATCGCGCCGTAGGACAACCCGACCAGATGCACCGGTTGATCGAGCAATTGATCGGCGAGCAGCTGGGCTTCCGGCTCGAAATCCTGACGTCCCCCGGCGGGCGTGCCGCCGTGACCTGGGCGGTCCGGCGCGAGCAGGGTCCATCGCTCGGTCAACGGCCGTTGCGCCCGCCAGGCTTCGCGGCCGCCGAGAATCCCGCCGTGCACCAGCACGACCGGCGGCCCCTCACCCCACCGGTGCACATGCAACCGGACATCGGAATGCGTCGGATCCATCATCGATCTCCTTCGGAGTTCGTGCTTACCGAGGTGTGCTGGGCGGACCGCACTTCTCCATATTGACCTGGGTCATGTGCAGGGTGGCCTGGGCGATGTCCGGGCCGGCCGAATCGATCGTGGCCTGTCCTTTCGAGATTGCCCGGTAGCCCGCGCTGATCTTTTCGATATCGCCGGCCACCTCGGCCGGCGCGTCGCCCTTGATCTGATCGAACAGGTCGGCGGTCTTCCCGTAGTCGAGGTTGCTGATGTCCGACTTCGATCCCAGTTCCCTTGTCTTCAGCGACAATTGGAGCATCTGCTGGCAGTAGTCACCCGGCGTGCCCGGGCTCTGCGCCGCCGCTGCCGCGGAGCTGCTGGTAACCGGGGCGGCACTGGTGCCCTTGTCGTCGGAGCAGGCGGCGCCCGCGCCGGCGACCAGGATGGCGAGCGCGATCGTGCAGAGTGTTCGGCGATTCATGGACGTTCCTCCGAGCATTGATGGCTTGTGCTGCCGTCGATACTTCGGGGTGGACGTCTCACCGGCCTTTCACCCGCATCTCAGGAACCCCGGCTCACGCTCCGGGCGGGACGATGACCTGCCAGGCCGGGGCGTCCTGGGGCGCGACGGCGCTGCGCTTGCGTCCGCGCAGTAGATCGAATGTGACGAGTGCCGCACCCGCGAGCAGGGTCACCACGGCGAAAATCGTGATGGCCAGGGCCGCGCCGCCGAATCCCCACATCGCGACCACCGCGGCGACGACGGCAATGACCACGCCGATGAACAGCAGGCCGAAGCCGGCCCAGTTCCGCGTATTGGCCAATGTTTCGCCTGGCTGCGGCTCCGTGGTGCGGGTGATATCCGCGGCGTCATCGAGCGGGGGAATTTCGTACGGACCGTCGACTGTCATGCTGCTTACCTCACGCCGCGATACCGGCTGGTCGGCCGGTACCTGATGCGACAATTATGCCCCGATTGCTTCATCCGAAACCCGGCGGCGAGCCGGATCAGTTGTAGGACTTGCCGACTCCGTCGAGCAGTCGCTCCAGCGTGTCGAACGTGGGCGTGGTGATCACGTCGATGAGGTCGGCGGCGACCGGGATCTTGTGCTCGGCGGTCACCGCGGCGAACTGCGCGGCGTCGCCGGTGCGGAAGCCGTGCACCGCGGCGAGGCGTTGCAGTTCCGGATCGGTGGACAGCAGGCGGCCGATCCGGTCGCCCGCATCGCCCAACGGCACCAGCGTGTGCCGGGACATGATGGTCGGCGACGGGTACAGCAGCGTCATGTCGGGCTTGATCTGGCCGCGCACGGTGGCGTCGACGAACTGCGACTCGTAGATCCAGACCAGCGGCGTCGGGCCCATGCCGGAGGCGAGGTAGGCGTCGAAGGGGCCTTCGCTGCTGCTCTGCGTGTAGCCCTGGCCGACGAAAAGCCGTGACACCGTCGGGATTACGTCCTGCTCGGCCGAGGTCCCCTGCACGATCGTGTTGTTGTTCGCGACGTAGCCCGCGATCGCCAGATACATCGCCGCGGAGTTCGAGCTGCGCGGATCGGTCGTGGAGATCAGCACGTTCTTGCGCACCGAGTACGCGGTGTTGTCGCCGAGCTGGTCCCACCGCGTGTTGTTGCCGACCATGCGCAGGTAAGGAGCCATGTCGAAGGTCGGCACCGGACCTTGGTGCACCACACCGGCTTTGGCGAGCAGATCCGCGATCGGCGTGAACGTCGCGATCGCCATCGGCGAGGAGAACGGAATGTACTTCGCACTCACGTTGCGCTGCCGTTGAATTCGTTCCGCCGCCTGCTCACTCGACGGAAACGCGAATTCGTACTTCCCGAGATCCACCGAGGTGGCGATCTCTCGCGACCCCGCCGAGTCCACCTCGACCTTGATCCCGTTGCGCGCCAACACCTCCGCGACCTTCGAATCCTGGAAGAACGACATCTTCTCCGACCCGACCACCCCGCGCACCAGCGTCAACGACGACGCCCCCGGCGCCGCAGCCTGCGGAGCCGAACTCGGCTGCCGCACCGCCAGAGCCACCGTCACCACCGTCACGACAACCAACGCCGCGACTACCGCGGCAACCGCCGCGGGCGCGAAACGCTTGTTCGCCGACCAGGTTTCACGAATCGCGGCAGGCAGCCGGCCTTCACCCGATTCCGCCTTGTGCTTGGCCCTACGCGTCCGCGCGGTATCGGGACCGGCAGCATCGGCCACCTCCCCCACACCCTCCAACTGCCGACGCACATGCCGCTCAACCAGAATCGGCACAAACGTCCGCACCGGATGCCCGGCGAACCGCCGCCGAGCCGCCCCCACCATCCCCTCGATGTACTCCGCGGAGTATGTGCCGCCGAACTTTTCGACCAACCGCTCGGTCAACTGAGCGATCGCCTGTTCCTCACGAACAGTGTCGACAACCACCACATTCTCCTCGACATCCCAGCGGCCTACACATCCCCGCGACAGCTCCCCAACCCCATCGCGCCGGCCAACCCTAGCCCCATCCCACCCACCCCGAAACCCACCCAAAAACCACCCCTGACCACTAATCTCCTCCGACTCACGCGATCTCGACCAGACACTGGCATCGCTACTCGCAGAGTCACCCCAGATCAGAGCACTGGACATTCGCCCACCGCCGACCGGGCAATCACCTATGCCCGCTGCCGGCCGCTGACTGGCCACCCTGTTCTCGCCCATAGAATTCAATACGACATCGCCAATCCGCCACTCCCCGTTGCGCTCACGTTTGCTCTATGGACAGACGCGGGTCTGGCGACGATTGTTCGGGCTCATCAATATCGAACGATCCGGGAACAACCCCAATCCAAATAACCGGTAGACATCAGCACCGACTCGGCGTCTGATACAGCAGTTCATTCGCTACAGGAGCCCGATTACGACGAGGAGGAATGAAATGGCTCGCGGATCGCACACCAGCTGGAAGATTCCGCCTGAGCATCGGGCGGATCCCGACTATGTCGCTGCCGCCGATGCTTTTGCCCTCGGGCAAGCCGTCCACGACCGGCGGACGACGCTGGGCCTTACCCAGGCCGAGCTCGCTCGGCGTGCGGGCATGACGCAGCCGCAGGTGAGTCGGATGGAGGGCGGTGATGTCACACCGACACTGCCCCTGCTGCACCGGTTGTCTATCGCCTTGGAGGCGGAGCTGAACCTCTCGTTCCAGGGTGAAGAACTCGCGGTGCGGTTCACGCAGTGCGCGGCTTGACCGCTCGGAGCGAGGGGCTATCGTCGGCTGGAGTCGCTGCTTAGGGAGAACGCATATGCCTCGTACTGCTGTTGTTACCGGTGCTTCGTCGGGGATCGGGAAGGCGACGGCCGCGGCGTTGGTGGCGCGGGGGTATCGGGTGATCGGGACCAGCCGGAAGCCGGAGGGGGTCGGGGACGACGCTCGGGTGGCGGGGGTGGAGTATCGGGCGCTGGATCTGACCGACGCCGGGTCGATCGAGGCGTTCGTGGCCGGGCTCGGGGAGGTCGATGTGCTGGTCAACAATGCCGGGGAGAGTCAGGCGGGGCCGCTGGCGGAGCTGCCGACCGACGCGGTGGAGCGGCTGTTCCGGCTGAATGTGCTCGGGCCGATCGCGCTGACGCAGGCGGTGCTGCCGGGGATGCGGGAGCGCGGGTACGGGCGGGTTGTGATGATCGGGTCGATGATCGCCAGCTTCCCGATGCCGTATCGATCGTCCTATGGCGCGACCAAGGCGGCGCTGAAGGGTTTCGCGGTGGCGGCGCGGTTCGAGGAGTCGCCGTTCGGCGTGTGGATCTCGACTGTCGAACCGGGACAGATCAATACGGGGCTGCGCGAGCGCCGGACGAAGTATCTGAACGAAGGTTCGCCGCACACCGCCGATTTCACCAGGTTCATCGCGAAATTGGATGAGGCACAGGGGAAAGGCATCACCGCCGAACGGGTGGCCGACACGATCGTGCAGGCCGTCGAGGCCGACCGGCCGCGCCCGCTCTACGCCGTCGGCAGCAATGCTCCGGTGATGTTCGCGGTGCGCAGGCTGCTGCCGCGCACGGTGATGGAACGCCTCATCGCGCGCGTGCACGGACTCTCGCGCTAGCCGCTCAGTCGGTCGCGACCTGCGCCTGCCACATCCAGTGCAGCTGCTCCAGCCGTGCGGCGAAGCCGATGAGCAGGTCCTGGGTGACCGGGTCGGCCTTCTCGGTCGCCTCGATCCGCTCGCGCAGGCCCTTGATCACGGCGGTGAGATTGCCGACGATTCCGTCGATCACGGCGGTGTCCTGCTGCCAGCCGTCAGGGAAGCCGAGCGCACCGGTCTCCTTGGCGACGGTTGCCGCCCGGCCGTCCGGGCTGACGCCGACCGCGGTCGCCCGCTCGGCCGCGGCATCGGTGAAGTCCCTTGCCGCCGTGACTAATTCGTCCAGCGCCAAGTGCACCGACCGGAAGTTACGGCCGATCACGTTCCAGTGCGCCTGCTTGGCGATCAGCGACAGGTCGATCAGATCGATCACGGTGGCGCGCAGCGCCTCCCCCGCGATCTTCTGCTGCTCCGCATCGAGGGTGCTGGTGATGGGCTGGCTCATCGTTCACGCCTTTCTGGTCGGATCCATGTCACCCACCGTCTACCCGCACCGCACGACCTAAACGTGCGCAGTGACGAGCGCCATGTTCTGTCGGCCCGCCCTGATAGCGTCCGCCGCGTGAGTGACCTCCCCACCGCGGCGGACGAAGCCCGGTTCTGGACCATTGTCGAATCGGCCTGGCAGTTGGTCGGCGACGAATCCAACGCCCTCCGGAAAGGCTTGATCAACCGGGAAAACGACGACGCCGCGTATGCCCTGGACAAGCACCTGCCCGCCTTTCTCGACCACCTGCAAGCGCTGAGCGAGCCGCTGTCGACCAAGGACCTGACCGCACTGGACCGAGTCGTCGAGCGAAAGCTCTACGACCTCGACCGCTCCGACATCCACGAGGTCACCGACGGCTCGGACGACGGCTTCCTCTACTGCCGCGGCTTCATCGTCGCGATGGGCCAGGACTTCTACACCGCCGTAACCGCCGATCCCGCCGTGGCCGTCACCGACGGCGAGTGCGAAAAGATGTGCTACTTCTTCGCCCACCTGCACAACGCCCGCGCCGGCGACTTCCCGAAGACCAACTCCGGCATCTCCCGCGAGTCCTTCTCGAACCCGGCGGGCTGGAACTAACTCCGCGACCGGACATCCCCCCTGCATACAGACCCACTTGAACACCGTTCATGAAAATATTTGAACGGTGTTCAAGTCTGTTGATATGTTGGCCAGTATGGGTACCGAGCTGCTGGATCAATTGGTGGACAAGGCTTTACGACGCGGCGCGGGCACCGACCTGCCCGCGAACGCCTGATCACCCCGGCGCGACCTGCTGGAACCAGGTGAGGATCTGCGGCAACGCGATCCGGGCGGAGGTCGCGTGGTCCACGGCGCCCAGGTCTTGCAGGGTGGCGTGGTCACTGCGCAGGGCGCGCAGGCAGTGCTCGGCGTTCGCGTAGGGCACATTGCGGTCGGCGGCACCGGCATAGAGCCGGACCGGGACGCGCGGGACCCAATCGCAGGTACGGTCGCTATCGGTCATCGCCTTCAACGCCGCGCCGGTCGGGTTGGTCGCCCACTCGACGAATCGCGGCGTCAGCAGCAGATCCGGGGTGATGGGCAGCGCGGTGGCGATGGTCAGTTCGTTGCGGGTGCCGTCGAAGAGGCCCTCGATCTTTCCGGCGTACGGCTGCTGGAAGGCCTCGGCCGGATCGTCGTACAGGTGATAGATCGGGTTCATCGCGGTGAGCCAGTAGGCGAAGAAGAACACCGCGGGCCCCGGCGCGATCCGTCCGTCCAGGCCCGCGGGGGTCTGGACATCCCGGAGCGCATACGGGCCGCTGACCGGCGCCAGCGCGCCGAGACCGAATCCGGGCACCTCGCCCGCCTGCAATGCCTTGCCGAAAGCCATTGCCGCATGGCCGCCTTGGGAGAAGCCGGTCACCAGAATGTCCGGTTCGAGTTCATGATGCTGTTGCGCGGCAATGCTTTTGGCCGCGAACAGCAGGTCGGCCGACGCACTGACCTCGGTCGGCGCATGCGTGTAGGGATGACTCCCCGGTCCGTCGCCGAGGCCGAGATAGTCCGGCGCGATCGCCGCGTACCCGGCCGCCGCGAACATGACGGTGCGCGCCTGATCGGGACGACTCCGGCTATTGACCGACGGCGCGTCGCCTTTCGACGCCAAGGTGCCGTGCGCGTAACTGACCGCGCGCAGTCGAGGAGAATCCGTGCGCGGCAGCACGACCAGCCCACTCGCGGTGGTCGGCTCGCCGTGCGCGCCGACGGTTCGATAGTCCACCCGATACGCGTCCACCCCGTTGCGCACCGGAGTACCGGAGTTCCCCTGGGCCAGGTAGGCCGAGGTCTCCTCGGTCGACAACTGCGCGACCGGAGTCGAGGACACCACCGTGCCCCGTTCCCCCTGCCCGGGCACAGTCGCATCGGCACCGTACGTCGCCTCGGCCGCACAGGCACCGGTCCCGCAGAGCAGGACGAGGGCACCGACCAGGGCGAAACGACGCATTCCCGACCCTATCCCGCCAGGCGGTCTGCCTCGTCGAGGTGATCACGCAGGCCGAGCAGTTCCCAACGCTGCAAGGCCAACGGCACATTTCCTTCGCGCCACAGCCGATCGTGGAACTGCTTCAGCTCGAACTCCTCGCCCAGTTCGCGGACCGCCGTGCTGAGCAGATCCTGGATCTGGAGTTTGCCGATCTGATAGCTCAACGCCTGGCCGGGGTTACCCGCGAAGAACACCGCTTCGTCCCAGGCGGTCTCGCGATCCATCGGGACGGCGATCGCCAGTCGATCGGTCGCCTCCTCGATGGAGAGTTCGCCGAGGGCCAGCCCGAGGTCGACTTCGACGCGTAAAGCCCGCAGCCGCATGGCACTTGCCACGAAGAGCGCGCTGGCCGGTGCGTCGTCGAACAGACCGGCGTGCAGCATCAACTCTTCGTAGTTGAACGCGATGCCCTCGTTGGGTGTCGAGTCGTAGAACCAGCGCCGGGCCGGATTGTCGTGGTGCCAGCCGATCGCGACCTGCTGGGCATGGACGCCCTCATGCACGATCGCGGTGCGCGCATCGAACGCGGCGGCCCGATCGAAGTAGGGTAGCTCCGGATGCGGAGCCGGGACATATCGAATGGCGTCCTCGTCCATCCGGTCGGGGCCGGTCAGATCATCGGTGACGCCGAGCCAGGTCAGCGGCTCGAGGTAGGGCGGCAACGGCGCGAACCGGTAGTGCCGCAGGCTCTCCGGCTGACTGAGCAGACCTCGCTCGTCCGCGAACCGGCGCACCGCGAGTTCATCGGCGGCCTGGCGCCGCACGTGCTCCTGCGCGTCGGCGGGCAGCGTGGGCGTGGGCGCGGCCCGATGCCGGGTGCGCAGCAGAGTTTCCAGGGCGACGGCTCGATGCCACTCCTGGATGCCCATCTCGCGCAGCTGCTGGGCCGAATAGGGCAGCAGCGCAACGCGATGCAGGAAGTAGGCCAGCGACTCCGGCCCGACCGGTTCGGTCTCCCCGAGCGACGGCAGCTGTTCGGCAAGCCAATTCCGGTACGCCGCAATGGCCTCCACGGCGACCCGCGTCGCGGCGGGCAGTTCGGGTGCGTACTCGTCCGGCAGGAACGGGGTCAGCGCGATCATCGCGGCGTCGAGCGAACCCGCGTTCTCGTCCAGCAGGCTCAGCGCACTGCGCGCGAACGAAGCGCCGGCCCGGCCCGCGAGATTCTCCCGCGCCTGCTCGAGCACGAGCGGAACATGCCGCAGCAGTGCGCTGATCCGCCCCGCCCGAGCACTGTCGAACGGCGACGAAACGAGCAACTCCACGTAGATCGGGCCGAGGCTCTGCTGAATGTAAAAGCAGGGATTGCGTTCCCAGTCCCGGATCAGCTCCAGTTCCCAGTGCACCCTGGCCAGCGCCGAGCCGAGCAGCCTGCCGTCGACCTGCACCGAAACCGGCTCGTCGGACAGATCGAGTTCGCGGTGCCTGCGGGTGAGCTCGGCGAGCACGTCCCGGCGATCCGCGATCGACTGCGGCGACCAATCCGGCAGCCAGCCGACCGGCCGCCGCACCCGGGGCAGGTCGTCGCTGGAGTCGGGCACGGTCGCCAGCCGCCAGTTCCAGAACTCTTCGGCAAGCTTCGCTAGACCCATGTCCGCACAATACAATTCAGGTCCGACATATGGGTCGGACCAGGCGATCTACAGCCCGGCGTGGGAGAACAGCCCGGGCGAGCCGATGCCCTGCTGCTGCGGCGTCTTGGGCACGATGCGCTCGAACAGCGTCAGATAATCGTCGATCATTCGATCCGCGCTGAACCGCGCGCGAACGTCGTCGCGGGCGACACGCCGGTCGAGTTGGTCGACCTTCGCCAACGCGGCCACCGCCGCGGCGACATCGGTGACGAGGAATCCCGTCTCCCCGTCGCGAATGATTTCCGGCATCGATCCGAGCGGGGTGGCGATCACCGGGGTTCCGGTCGCGAGCGCCTCGACCACCGCGAGACCGAACGGCTCGGCGAAACCGATCAGGTGCAGCAAAGCGCGTGCGCCGCCGAGCAATTCGTCCCGGCGCTGCGGTCCGACCGGCCCGACGTAGGTCACGGCGTTCGCCGCCAGATGCGGTTCGACCTGCGTGCGGAAGTACTCCTCGTCCTGAATCACGCCGGCGATGATCAAGGGCAGCCCGGTCAGCCGCGCCACCTCGATGGCCAGGTGCGTCCCCTTGTCGGGGTGAATTCGGCCGAGAAAGAGCAGATATCCGCCGTGGTCGGGGCGAAATGTGAACTGCGCGGTATCGATACCGTGATGAATGGTCGCGGCATAGCGCAGATCCGGATGCCGGTCGGCATCGCTGATCGCCACATAGTGCGCGATATCGTCGAATGCCTTATATACCGGAACGATTTTCGGCGAGGAAAAGCCGTGGATCGTGGTGACCATCGGGGTCGACACCAGCCTGCTGTAGGTCAGCGGCATGAAGTCGAAATGATTGGCCAGCACATCGAACTCGCCCGCATGCGCGAACGCGGTCGAATTATGCAGCGCCTCGGCAACTTTCGCGTCCGCGCCGGTCGTCTCCTCGTACCCCGAGGACACCGGCGCGACCAGGCGTGCCGCCGTCTCGGAGTCCGCGGTGGCGAACAGCGTGACGTCGTGTCCGCGCGCGACGAATCCCTCGGCCAGGGTCGACGCGATGTGCTCCCACGGTCCGTAGTTTTTCGGTGGCGTGCGATGAGCTACCGACGCGATTACGCCGATTTTCATAAATTCCTCGATTACTGGCGAATTTACCGCCGAGAGCCGTCCCGAACGGGCGGACTTGATGCCACGACCATATCACACCACCCACCTGTGACCTGGGTGTTACTATCGAGGTCTAGTGGTCGATCCGCCCGTGTCGTGCTCCGGAGTGGATTCTCAAGCGCTTCAGCGCGACACGATTCAGCCAATTGAGTGGCTGCAGACAGCGGCACCGTAGGCGCTGGCTCGAATCAGAAAGGCTGACGTTGTGTCAGTTCGGTCTTACGGCGTTCTGAGCACCTACCCACCGACCCAGTGCGGGTTGGCCACCTTCACCGACTCGCTGGTCGGCGCGCTGACCGCGCCCACCGAAACCGCTTTCGCTGCGGTCGATTTCGGTCAGGGTCCGGCCGCCGCGCACACCGTCGGCGTGGTCGCCGTCGTCGACAGCCCCGAGCCGGCGCCGACGCCGCTGGTCACCCACCAGTGGGAGCGCAGCGCCCGCCGCGGCGCGGCCACCGCGGCCGCCGCCCTCAATCGCTTCGATGTCGCGATCATCCAGCACGAATACGGCATCTACAGCGGCCGCGACGGCGTCGACATCCTCGAAGTGGTTCGCGCGCTGCGCGTTCCGGCGATCGCGGTGCTGCACACCGTATTGGTCACGCCGACCACGCAGCAACGGATGATCCTCGAGGAGCTGGCCCGGCACTGCGCCGCGCTCGTCACCATGACCCAAACGGCCCGGCAGCGCCTGATCGAGCACTACGCGGTCGACGCGGCCAAGGTCCGGGTGATCCCGCACGGCGCCGCCGAGCATCGCCCGGGACCACACAGCACCCTGCACCAGCCGATCTCCCGCACACCGGTCGTCCTCACCTGGGGCCTGCTCGGCGAGGGCAAGGGCATCGAATGGGGCATCGACGCGATGGCCCACCTCGCTGACCTGCGCCCGGCCGCGCACTACCGGGTGGTCGGGCAGACCCACCCGCGGGTGCTGGCCCGCCACGGCGAGGCCTACCGCACCGGCCTGGTCGACCGGGCCGCACGCCGCGGCGTCGCCAATGCCGTGCACTTCGACGCGCGCTACCTGTCCAGCGACGAGTTGCATCGGCTGATCGAACAGGCGGATGTCGTGCTGCTGCCGTACGACTCGCGCGAACAAGTGACGTCCGGAGTGCTGATAGAAGCCGTCGCAGCGGGTAAACCAGTGGTATCGACGGACTTTCCGCACGCGCGGGAACTGCTGTCGAGCGGCGCCGGTCTCCTTGTCGATCGCGAATCACCGACCGCCATCGCGTCCGCGCTGCGCCAGGTGTTCACCGAGCCCGGCCTGGCGGCCCGGATGAGCGCCGAAGCGAAACGCATTGCGCCAGACCTACTCTGGCCCGCAGTGAGCAGGAAATACCATGCGCTTGCCGCAGAGACGCGACAAGCCGATGCGAAGTTGGCTACAGCATGAGTGAACGAAGTGAACGAAGTGAACGAATCATGACACAGCGTGCGTCGCGCATGACGGAGCCGAGCGCCAGCGAGGTGGAGTCATGAGTGAAACCATCACCATCTCTTACGCCCACCTGTTACGACTCAGCGACGACGTGGGGATCTTCGAACACGCCAAATTCACCACCCCGCGGCTCGAAAACGGTTACTGCGTCGATGATGTCGCGCGCGCCCTGGTCGTCGTGCTCCGCGAGCCGGAGCCGACCGCGGAGCTGGACGCGCTCGTGCCGGTGTACGCGAGCTTCATCTTCGACGCGCTCACCGAGGACGGCCGCAGTCACAATCGCCGCGGCACCGACCGGAACTGGCAGGACGAGCCGAGCCTGGAGGATCACTGGGGTCGCGCTGTCTGGGCGCTCGGCACCCTCGCCGCGCACAGGCCGGAGTTCGCCGAAAAGGCCTTGGCGCACTTCACCATCGCGGCCAAGCAGCGGTCCCAGTTCCCGCGCGCGATGGCGTTCGCCGCGCTCGGCGCGGCCGAGGTGCTGCGCGCCGATCCCGGAAATCTCACCGCCCCGGCGCTGCTGGCCGATGCGGCCAAGCTGATCGGCCCGCCGACCCGGCGCCTGGACTGGCGCTGGCCGGAACCGCGGCTGCACTACGCCAATGCCGTACTGGCCGAAGCGCTTCTGGTGGCCGGTACGGCACCGGGCCAGGGCCGCACGCACGCCGACGGCTTGGCGATGCTGCGCTGGCTGCTGGAGATCGAGACCGCGGGTGACCACCTGTCGGTGACCCCGGTCGACGGCTGGGCGACCGGGGAGAAGCGCCCCGGTTTCGATCAGCAGCCGATCGAGGTCGCGACGCTGGCCGACGCGTGCGCCCGCGCGTACGACGACACCAAGGACTACCACTGGAAGGACGCGGTCATGTTGTGCGAGGCCTGGTTCCGCGGCTCGAACGACGTCTCCACCCCGCTCATCGATCCGGTCAGCGGCGGCTGCTGCGACGGGCTGGAACACACCGGGCGCAACGAGAACCAGGGCGCCGAGTCGACGCTCGCGCTGATCTCCACGATGCAGCAGGCCCGGCGCCTGCAACAGGCGGCCTAGTGACCAACACTTCGGCGCTGACCTCAGCCGATCTGGCTCGCCGTGGCGGCCAGGCCCTGTTCCCGGACGGGAGCCGGGTCCTGGCCAGGCTGTTCCAACCCGGGCAAGAGCTACTCGGCCATGGCATTTCGCGCGCGGAGGCCATCATCGCGCGCGTGCTGCGCCTGTCCGACGCGGAAGTGTCGAGCGCCCTGACCTCCGCGCTGGAGCGATTCGGCAACCGGCATCGCGACATTCACGCGGTATTCGCCGCACACAGTGCGGTGGTCGAGGAACTGCTGCCGGTGGTGCTCACCGCGGATCGACGCCAACTGGTCGGCGCGTGCTTCACCCAGGAGTACGCGGTCGAGGCGGCGGCGCTGTTCAATCCGTCGATGGTCGCGCACCCGGACCAGAGCGGCCTCGCCCCAGGCGAATTGCGGTTCGTGATGAGTGTGCGCGCCCTCGGCGAGGGACACATCTCCAGCATCGAATTCCGCACCGGCGTGCTCGCCCGCGGCGATTCGATCCGGCTGAACACGCCGACGCCGTTCCTGGACGCAGGGCAGGTAACCCCTGGCACCGCCGGAAACTACACGGTGACCTTCCCCGCCGACCGCCCGATGTCGGAGCGGATCCTGTTCCCGGCCAGCGCCGACGAGAGCCATGGCATCGAGGACGCGCGCTTCACCCGGTTCGTCGAAAAAGACGGAACTGCGACGTATTACGCCACCTACACCGCGTTCGACGGCGGCCGGGTCGCGGGACGGCTGTTGCACACCGACGATTTCGTCACCTTCGACAGCATCCGGCTCGACGGCGCCGGTGCCAGCGACAAGGGCATGGCGCTGTTCCCCCGGCAGGTCGACGGCCGCTATCTGATGCTGTCGCGCTGGGATCGGGAGAACATCAGCGTGGTCAGCTCGCCGGACGCGCGCGCCTGGAGCGACCCGGTCACCATCTATCTACCGACCCAGCCGTGGGAGCTGATCCAGCTCGGCAATTGCGGTCCGCCGATCGAAACACCGCGCGGCTGGCTGGTTTTGACCCACGGCGTCGGGCCGGTGCGCACCTACGGGATCGGCGCGATCCTGCTCGACCTCGCCGATCCGACCCGGGTCATCGGCGCGCTCCGGCAGCCGTTGCTGGCACCGGCCGAGAACGAGCGCGACGGCTACGTGCCCAACGTCGTGTACTCGTGCGGTGCGCTGGTCCACCGCGACACCCTGGTCCTGCCCTACGGGTGCAGCGACTCGGCCATCAGGTTCGCGTTCGCGGATATGCCCGCGCTGCTGCAACGACTGGTGAACGAGGGCCCGCCGGCGAGCTAGCCGGCGCCGGTGTAGCGGTGCCAGGCATGTTCGAGCTGCGCCGCCATATCGATCGTCGGGTCGATCAGCCATCGGGCCTGTAGGCCGTCGGCGAGCGCGAAGAACATGGTGGCCGCGGCGTCGGCGTCCACTTGGTCGGACAGCGTGCCCGCCCGCTGCATCCCGCGCAGGGCCTGCGCGAACGACTCGGTGCCGAGGCGGTAGCGCTCCAGCATGTAGTCGTGCGCCGGGTGGCGCGGGTCGGCCGCGGCCGCCTGCATGTGGGTGAACAGTTCGATCAGCCCGGGCACCTTCGCGTTGCGCCGCACCACCGCCACGAACGCGTCGGGCGCGGTACCGCGCATGGTCGCGAGGTCGGACTCGTCACGCTTGCGCAGCACCGCGACGAACAGCTCCTCTTTCGAGCCGAAGTAGTGCAGCAACCCGCCCTGGCTCAGGCCGACCGCCTCGGCCAGCTCGGCGACCGAGGTGGCCAGGTAGCCACGCTCGGCGATGGTACGCAGCGCGGCATCGAGGATCTGCTCCCGTCGTTCGATGCCCTTGCCGTAGGGACCCCGTTTCGCCACCGGGTCAGTGTAGGCATGGCGAGGTCCGCCCTTGCCATCGAAAACCGAGCGTTGTACGGTTTTCATCGAGGCCCGCCCACGGCGTCCGCCGAGGTCCCGGCTTGTCACCCCAACGAACGGGAGCACCACCCGATGCGATTCCGTCTGCGCGGACTCGGCCTGGCCGCCTTGGCCGCCGCCACCGCTCTGACCTGCCTGCCCGGCTCCGCCGCCGCCCGCCCGGAGCCGCCGGCTCAGGTCGCGCCGCTCGGTCCGGATTTCCTGTGGGGCGTCGCCGCCTCCGGCTATCAGTCCGAAGGGCATGCGCCGGACAGCAATTGGAGCCGTTACGTCGCAGCGGGCAAAACCGAGGACCCGTACCGGGATTCGGTCGACTTCTACAGCCGCTACGCCTCCGACATCGATCTGGCGGCCGGGCTCGGCGTCAAGGTCTATCGGATCAGCATCGAGTGGGCCCGGGTGCAGCCGGAACCCGGCGTGTGGTCGGCAGCGGGATTCCGCTTCTACGACAACGTGATCGCGAAGATCACCGCCGCCGGGATGCGGCCGATGATCACACTCGATCACTGGGTGTTCCCCGGCTGGGAGGTCGACCGCGGCGGCTGGCACAACCAGGGGATGGTCGAGGACTGGCTGGCCAACGCCCGCACCGTGGTCGACCGCTACGCGCCCGTCGACCCGCTCTGGGTGACCTTCAACGAACCCACCTTCTACGGCCTCAACGAGCTGCGCCACGGCGGTCTGCCCGCCACCGACGTGCCCGGCATGCAGGATCGGCTGGCGCAGGCGCACAACGCCATCTACGACCACATCCACCAGGTGCAGCCCGATGCGATGGTGACCAGCAATGTCGCCTACATACCGGCCGGCGAGGACGCGATCAACAAGCCGTTCATCGACAAGATCGCCGCTCGGCTCGACTATGTCGGCATCGATTACTACTACGGCATGTCCCCGGACACCATCACCTCGATGGGCCAGAACCTGACCCAGCTCTGGAAGAACCCGCTCCAGCCGGAGGGTATCTACTATGCCCTGCAACACTATTCGCGCGAATTCCCGGGTAAGCCGCTCTACATAGTCGAAAACGGCATGCCCACCGAGAACGGCAAGCCGCGCGCCGACGGCTACACCCGCGGCGACGACCTGCGCGACACGATCTACTGGATCCAGCGCGCGCAGGCCGACGGCATGAACGTCATGGGCTACAACTACTGGAGCCTCACCGACAACTACGAATGGGGCAGCTACACACCGCGCTTCGGCCTGTTCACGGTCGATGTGCTGACCGATCCGAGCCTCACCCGACGGCCCACCGACGCGGTCGCCGCCTACACCGACATCACCCGTGCCGATGGCGTGCCCGCCGGCTATCGGCCGACCCGGGCACCGCAGCCCTGCTCGCTGGTCGATGCCGCCGTCAGTTGCCTCGACCCGCTGACCGTCCCGCGCTGATCGACCTTCTCTCGTAACAACCAATCGCAGAACGGATTTCGATGGATCTGAGATGGCGTCGCCTGACGGCGGCAGGCGCGGCAGCGGGCATACTCACGGGAATCTGCGCCCCGGCGGTGCAGGCCCAGGCAGAACCCGGCCAACCGACCGCAAGCGAGATCGCCGGAGTGGGCAAGGATCCGGACGGCAGCATCCCGCCCGCCGGATCCGACGACTGGACCTGCCGGCCCACCGCCGCGCATCCACGACCGGTCGTTCTCGTGCACGGCACCTGGGGCAACCAGAACGACTGGAACGTACTCGCGCCACAGCTGAAAGCTGAGGGCTACTGCGTCTTTTCGCTCAACTACGGCCGCGACACGTCGAGCGTGCTCGGCGCGCTCCCCGGCATGTACGGCGTCGGCGACATCCACGCCTCCGCCAGGGAACTCGCCGCCTTCGTCGGCCGCGTGCGCGAGGCGACCCACGCGCCGAAGGTCGATCTCGTCGGCCACTCGCAGGGCGCGTTGATGTCTCGGCAATACCTGCGCTTCGAAGGCGGCGCGGCCGAGGTCGATCACCTGATCTCGCTCGCGGGCACCAACCACGGTTCCACCATGCGCGGCGTCGCAGGCCAACTCCCGTCCGGCAGCGCGCATTCGGCCTTCTCCGCCGGACTGACCGGAATCGCCGGAATCGCGGCCACCCAACAACTCGTCGGCAGCGAGTTCCTCCAGGCCGTCAACGCCGCGGGCGACACCGACCCCGGCGTCAACTACACGGTGATCGCCAGCACCCGCGACGACGCCTCCACCCCACCGGAAGCCACGTTCCTCCAAGCAGGTCCCGGTGCGACAGTCGACAACGTCTGGGTCCAAGACTTCTGCCCGACAGACACTTTCGACCACGGCGTCCTCCCCCAATCCCCCACCGTCGCCTACATCATCAAGCGGGCCCTCGACCCGACCTACGTCGGCACCGCCTGCCCGTGACACAGATCCGGGCGGTAAGGCAATCGCCTCACCGCCCGGAATGCGTTGGCCGTCAGCTACGTTCGGTAACCAGCTGCTCGTCCTTGTCCTTGTCTTTGTCCAGCAGCGAATCCTCCAGCACCGCTTCGCCGCGGGCGACCATGCCCGCCTCGTCCGACAGCTTCAGCTGCGGGATGAACAGGGCGAGGACGAAGACGATGACGGCGCCGGGGATCAGGTACCAGAAGCCGGGGACCAGGGCGTTCACGTACGCACCGACGATCGCGTCGTGCAGGCCCTCGGGCAGGTTCTTGACCACCGAGGGCACCAGTGCGCTCGGGTCGAGCTTCGCCGCCATGACCTCCGGTCCGTGCGACATGAACGCGTCGGTGAGGCCCTCAGTCAGCCGGCTGGTGAAGATCGAGCCGAAGATCGCGACGCCGATCGCGCCACCCATCTCGCGGAAGTAGTTGTTGGCGCTCGTCGCGGTCCCGATCTGGTTGGGCGACACGGCATTCTGCACGACCAGCACGATGATCTGCATGATCAGGCCGAGGCCGGCGCCGACCACGAACAGCATGGCCGACACGACCCACATCGGGGTGTTCGCGGCGAGCGTGGTCAGCCACAGCATGGCGGCGAGCATGATCAGCGCGCCGATCGGCGGGTAGATCCGGTAGCGACCGGTCTTGGTGATCGCGGTCATCGACCCGATCAAGGTGATCATCATGCCGACCATCATCGGGATCAGCAGCAGACCGGAGACCGAGGCGGACGCGCCGGTGGCCATCTGCAGGTAGGTCGGGATGAACCCGATCGCGGCGAACATCACCAGGCCGACCAGCAGGCCGATCGCGGAGGTCAGCACGAAGGTGCGGTTGCGGAACAACCACAGCGGCAGCATCGGCTCCTCGGCCCGCGCCTCCACCATGACGAATGCGGCGACCACGACCACCAGCGCGGCGATCATCGCGATGATCGTCGTCGAACCCCACGCGTACTGCTTGCCGCCCCAGTCGGTGATCAGGATCAACAACGTGGTCGCCGAAGACATCAGCAGCACACCGAGGTAGTCCGGCTTGGTCTTCGGCCGGTGGCTGGGCACGCTCAGGTAGCGGAAGGCGATGAACAGCGCCGCGATGCCGATCGGCACGTTGATCCAGAAGCACCAGCGCCAGCCGAGCGTGTCGGCGAAGAAACCGCCGAGCAGCGGTCCGGCGACCGAGGTGATGCCGAAGACGGCGCCCATCGGCGCCATGTACTTACCGCGGTCCTTGGCGGGCACCACGTCGGCGATGATGGCCTGCGCCAGGATCATCAGGCCACCGCCGCCGACGCCTTGCAGGCCGCGGAAGACGATGAACTCCCAGAAGCTGGTCGAGGCGGCGGCGCCGACGGACGCGGCGGTGAACGCGGTCACCGCGAACAGGAAAAGCCAGCGCCTGCCGAACATGTCGCCGAACTTGCCGTAGATCGGCATCACGATGGTGGTGGCCAGCAGGTACGACGTCGCGGTCCAGGCCATGTGCGAGACGCCGCCGAGCTCGCCGACGATGGTCGGCATCGCGGTGCCGACGATCATCTGGTCCAGGCTGGCCAGGAACATGCCCGCGATGAGCGCGGAGAAGATGAGCCAGATTCGCTTCTGGGTCAGGACAATTGGGGTAGGCGGCGAGTCAGCCGTCGTGGTCATCGGTTCTCCTGGTTTCGCTCGGCAGGCTGGTCGAACATCCGGGCGGCCATCGCGCAGTGGTCCTGCATGGCCGCGGTGAGGGATCTGCTGGTGTCGGCGGTCGCGGACATCGCGGCCCTGGTGGTGATGCTGGTCATGACTCCCGCTGCGAGAGCGGCGAATTCGCGCGCCACGGGCGCTCCGGCCCGGGCGGTCAGCAGCTCGCCGACGATGGCCTCCTGCTGCACGCCCGCGGCCATGAACGCCGCGAACACCCGCGGCTCCTGCTTGATGATCTCCATTATCAGCGAGATAGCTTCGCGCACTTCGTCTTCCGGCTCGAGCGCCGAGGCGAACAGCCAGGTGAGGTCGGACATGAGCATCCCGGTCGGCCCACCGGCGACGAACTCTGCACGCGCGGAAGGGGTTCCGATCTCCTCGATCGGGCCGACGATCGCGTCGAATTTCGTGTCGTAGTAGTTGAAGAACGTGCGCGGCGAGACGCCGACGACCTTCGCGATGTCCTCGACGGTCGTCGCGTCGAGCCCGTGCGCGACCACCAGCCGGCGAGCCGCCATGCACAGCTCGAGCCGGGTCTTGCGCTTCTTCTGTTCGCGCAGGCCGATCGGCGGCTCCGCGCGAGTGGGGGATGACATGGCAAAAATTTAACACAAACTGCAAAATTTCAGACAGTGCAATTTTCTGTGATCGTACTCACCCCGACCACCCGAACGCTCGGGCAGAGTTATCAGACCTACTGCTTGAATGCGTACTCGATCACACTTCATTCAGCCTCAGCTAGATAGGCGCTGGTCATAAGCAACCTCTCAGAATCTTCATCTACTGTTCACCTCAGTAGATGAGCAGAGAGGCAACGACGCCATGAAGCGATCACCCCTACGACCGACCGGCATCCTCCGCCGACACCGCCGCGCCACCGCACTCGCGGTGATCGTCGGATTCCTCGGCACCGCAACCGCCCTCAGCACCGCCGTCGCGGTCGCCGACCCGGGCGCTCGCTCGAATCAGACACCCGGCCGCGCGGGTTCGGCCACCCCCGGCAACACGACCGGCGCGCACCACATCGACCCGTTCGGCTACAACCACACCGACGCCAACCCGTTGCAACAGAACGAGCACCGGAACGCCCTGCGCGAGTACCGAAGTCAGCAGAATCCGGCCGAGGCGACGCAGAACCGCAGCGGCGGCGCGACCACCTGGACCGCGGTGCCGCGCACCGACGGCGAGGGCTGGGTCGTCTGCCGCCCCACCGCCAGCTGGTGCTAGCCGAGCGGCCGCGAAACCCCTTGCAGTACTTCGCATTACCGATCGGCGGTGAATCCCGCCGCCAGGTCGAGGACGAAAGAGAGAACTCGATGAACACGGCAATGACGCCGAACGCCCCTGTCCTGCGCCGCACATCGATCGCGCTGCTCGCGGTCGCCACCCTGGCCGGCGGCCTCACCTTCGGCGCGGGCACCGCCGCGGCCCAGGCCCGGACCAGCGCGGCCGGCGCCGGAGCGCACTGCCTATGGGCAGGCGCCGGCTACCCGCAGGGCGCGACCGTCGCCGCAGGCGGGCAGACCTTCCGCTGCGATATCGACCGCGGCACGGCGTCCTGGTCACGCGGCCCCGCCGACGGCAAATCGACCGCCGTCCCCAACCCCGGCGCTTACACCAACCCCACCGGCCTGTTCAGCGCGGGCGCGCGGCAACCCGGCACCGAATACAACGACTACTGCGTAGGCAGCCAGCTCATCGAAGGCAACGAGGACGTCTACCAGGTGGTCGCGACCCGGGACGGCAAGTTGCAGTGGAAGGCGGCCGCACCGATCTCGCAGTGGGCCTTCGCGGCCGGCGACACCCGCCCCGGCCCGTCGTCACGGTCCGTGAGCCTCTGCATCGATGGCAACCTGACCTGACCCGATCCGTCGGCGTCACATCCGCGCGGCCGCGTCGCCGATCGCCTCGTCGAGAATGGCCAGGCCGAGGGACAATTCGTCCTCGGTCGCGGTCAACGGCGGGGCGATCCGGAACACGCCACCCATGCCGGGCAGCTGCACGATGTTCATGTGCAGGCCCAGTTCCAGGCAGCGGCGGGTGACCAGCGCGCCGAGTTCGTCCGACCCCTGCTTGGTTTCGCGGTCGACGACCAGTTCCAGTCCGGCGAGTAGCCCGCGACCACGAATATCCCCGACGACGTTGTGCCGCTCGGCAATTCGCTCCAGACCCTGACGCAGGAACACGCCGAGTTCGGCCGCTCGCTCGTCGAGGCGATCGCGCACGAGCACGTCGAGCACGGTGTTGCCGACCGCGGCGACCAGCGGGTCGGCGACATGCGTGGTGAAGAACAGGAATCCGCGATCGTGCGCCTCCTGCTCGATCTCCGCGCTGGTCAGCACGGCAGCGAGCGGCAGTCCGGCGCCGAGCGTCTTGGACAGGGTGAGGATGTCCGGCACGATGCCGTCGCGTTCGAACGCGTACCAGGATCCGGTGCGGCACAGCCCGGTCTGGGCCTCGTCGAGGATCAGCAGCATGCCGCGTTCGCGGCACTTCTCGTGCAGCGCGGCGAAGTAGCCGAGCGGCGGTTCGACGACGCCGCCCGAGCTGAGGATCGGCTCGACGATGCAGGCGGCCAGGCTGCCGACCGATTGCGCGTCGATCAGGTCGAAGGAGAAGTCCAGCTGCTTGCGCCAGTCGAGTTCGCCTGCGGCCGTGGTGAAATCGGGACGGTAGGTGTGCGGCGCCGGGATGGCGAAGTTGCCGGGCGCGGCGGGGCCGTAACCCTTGCGGCCCGCGCTGTAGGTCGCGCTCGCCGCGGCCTGGGTCATGCCGTGCCAGGAGCGGGCGAACGAGACGATCTCGTGCTTGCCGGTGACCAGCTTGGCCATCCGGATCGCGGCCTCATTCGACTCGGCGCCGGTGGTGAGCAGCAGCGCCTTCTCCAGCGGCGCAGGCAAAGTGCCGGCGAGCCTGCGGGCGAGGTCGACGACCGGGCGGCTGAGCATGCCGCTGAACAGGTGGTCGAGTTCGCCGACCTGGCGGCGGACCGTCGCGACGATGTCCGGATGTGCGTGCCCGAGGATCGCGCTCATCTGACCGGAGGTGAAATCCAGTATCTCCCGGCCGCTTTCGGTGTACAGGAAGCTGCCCGCGGCGCGGGCGATGATCTCGGGCGTGAAGCTGCCCGCGCCCGCGTAGCGCACGAGGTGCCGATCGGCGTCGGCCCAGAAGTCGTCGGTGGACTGTGGCGTGAAGGTGGGGGAAGCCATATTCCGACGGTAAGGGTGGCACGAGCGACACGTCCATCTCACAATTCCGGCTGTGCTGTTCGGCTCAGCCGTACAACAATCGAGGGATGCTGAACCCCTGGCGGCTGCGGTTGCTCAGCCAACTCGATTCCCTCGGCACCGTCCGCGCGGTCGCGCAGGCGGCCAACCTGAGCGCGTCCAGCGTGTCCCAGCAGCTCGCCGTGCTGGAGGCGGAAACCCGCACGCAGCTACTGGAACGCTCCGGCCGCCGGGTGCGGCTCACCCCGGCGGGGCTGATCCTGGCCCGCCGGGCCAGGGCGATCCTCGACCACATGAGCACGGTCGAGGCGGAGCTGCGCAGCCTCGGCGGCGAGCCGGCCGGCCTGGTTCGGCTCGGCGCGTTCCAAAGCGCCATCCACTCGCTGTGCGTGCCCGCGGTGACCCGGCTCGCGCAGAGTCATCCACACCTCGACATCACGCTGCACGAGCTGGAGCCGCACGAGAGCATGCGCGCGCTGCGCGCCGGAGACGCCGACATCATCATCACCACAACGGATTTCGTCGCGCAGCCGCTCGGGCCGGACATCGACATCGTGCCGCTGGCCACCGATCCGATCGTGCTGGTGCTGCCGCCCGAGCAGGCCGCGCGCGGACCCGCCGACCTAGCCGCGTACGCCGACGAGCCGTGGGCCTTCGATACGCCGAAGTCCTATATGGCGAGCCTGGCCACCCGGCTGTGCCGCGAATCGGGCTTCGAGCCGCGGATCGTCTGCCGGTTCAGCAACTATCTGATGGCGTTGCAGCATGTCGAGGCCGGGCTGTCGATCACGCTGCTGCCCGGCCTCGCCATCGATCCGCGCTATCACGTTGCGACCAGGGAACTCACGAGCCCGGTCACCCGGACCATCACCGCGGTAATCCGGCGCGGAACACCCCCGCGACCGGCCGTCAATGTGGTGCTCGATGCGCTGCGCAGACACGGCGATCTGCCGGGTGCGACCGGGCCGATCGGTGGTTGAAAACACCCGATCGAAAAGCAGATCGCTCGCCGGCGAACAGTAATTAGCCCGCCGTACGGGTCGCCGACGCGGAAATTCTCCCCGGATTGAATGACGTATTACCCCAGGTAGGCGGCACTTTTCAATAGCTAATAAGCATTAGTTACCGTTTCGTTATTGCTTTACCGTGTGTCGGAAATTTGTTCGAACCCACTTGTGTCGAAAGATGGGAAATCGGATCCGCTTGGACTGACAGATCACCGTGATGTTCTCGAATCTTATTCGGAGACTTTGGTGAAGTCCGGTGCGCCTGCGTATGCGGCGCCGCATGGCCGAGCCAAGGCCTTCGAAATGACCATCGGAGGACTTGATCATGGCATCGAAGAACGACGACGACGTCCGAAGTACCCGCTCGCTGCGCCGGGTGTTCTGGTGGACACTGGCCGCGGGCGCAGCAGTATCCGGCGCACTCCTGTTCTCCGCCGCGGAAGCCTCGGCGCAGACGGTGACCATCCCCGGCGTCGGAGCATTCGACGTTCCGAACGAAATCTCGGTTCCCCCCGGCATTCCCGGCATCCAGGTCTCGGGTCCCGCGCAGGAGAGCGCGCCGTCCGCTGCTCCCTCGAAGACCGAGTTCTCCGCCCTCGGAATCCAATTCACGCTTCCCGACCTTCCGGGCATCGAATACTCCGGCCTGGCCGGTCTTCCCGGCATCACCGCCCCGAATTCCGTTCAGCCCCAGGTCGCCCCGATGAAGACGACCGGCGAGGTCGCCGTCGAAGCGGCCCGGGCCAAGATCGGCTCGGACTACAGCGCCAACTCCGCGGGCCCCGACGCCTTCGACTGCTCGGGCCTGGTCCAATGGTCCTACCAGCAGGCCGGAGTCGCGGTGCCGCGCACCAGCTACGACCAGCTGGCCACCGGAACGCCGGTGTCCCGAGACGATCTGCGCCCCGGCGACGTGGTGTCCTTCTACGGCGGCGGCCACTCCGCGCTCTACGCCGGAAACGGCAAGGTCATCCACGCCTCGACCTACGGCACCGGCGTCGTCGAATCCCCGATGTCATCGATGCCCTACGCCGGCGCCTGCCGTTTCCAGCGCTAGCGCCTTTCCGCCGAAGGCTCAGTACTGGTGACTCGGGAAGTCGAGGTAGCCGGTGTCGCCGCCCTGGTACCAGGTGTCCTTGTCGCTCTCGCGGAGCGGGACACCGGTTCGAAGTCGTTCCACCAGATCGGGATTGGCGAGGTAGGCACGGCCGTAACCGATCAGGTCCGCGCCCTGGGACAGCCAGTGCTCGCCGTCGGCGCGGTCCGTCGGCTTCGGGGCGATCTGGCCGCCGGGGTTGAGGATGAAGGTGTTCGGCCAGGCCTTGCGCAACGCTACGAGCAGGTCCTCGGCGGCACCGGCCAGCACGTGAACATAGGCCAGGTCGAGGCGGGCGAGTTCGGTGAACAGGGCGCCATAGAGTTCCGGCACGTCCTGCTCGACGGTGTCCCACACCGTGCCGCCGGGTGAGAGCCGGATGCCGACCCGGTCGGCGCCGATCGCGTCGGCGGTGGCCTCGGCCGCCTCGACGGCGAAACGGATTCGGCCGGTGATGGATTCGCCGTAGGCGTCGGTGCGCCGATTCGCGCCGGAGGACAGGAACTGCGAGATCAGATACCCGTTGGCGCCGTGCAGCTCGACACCGTCGAATCCCGCATCGATCGCCCGTCGCGCGGCATCCGCGTAAACCTGCGCCTCGCCGGGGATTTCGGACAGCTCGAGCGCCCGCGGGACCGGTGCGGGTTGCAGACCACCTGCGCCCGTGAACACTTCGGCTCGCATCGCGATCGCGGACGGGCCGACGGGCTGATACCCGGCCACGTCCGGGTGCCCGACCCGCCCGGCGTGCATGAGCTGAGCGAAGATTCGGCCGCCATTGGCATGCACGGCGTCGGTCACCGGCCGCCACGCGAGCGCCTCGACATCGGTGGCCAGGCCGGCCGAGCCCGGATTCGATTTCCCCGGCAAGCTCGGATACACCCCCTCGCTGACGATCAGCCCCGCGGTCGCCCGCTGCGCGTAGTAGGTCGCCATCGATGCGGTCGGCAATCCGTCCGGGGTGGCCCGCACCCGCGACATCGGCGCCATCACCACCCGGTTGGGCAGTCGCAGATCGCCGAGTCGGTAGCTATCGAACAAGCTGGTCACGGTGATTTCCTCAGTGTCGGTGGAAGCGTGGATCGGATATCGCTACGCTAAAACCTGACACTGACGTCAGAGGCAACTGTCAGTGACCCGGATCACCAGGAGAACCATGCGAATCGGCGAGTTGGCGGCCAAGACCGGAGTCAGTGTCCGCGCGCTGCGCTACTACGAGGAGCATCAGCTGCTCGGCGCCACCCGCAGCGCCAGCGGTCAACGCCACTACCCCGACCATGCGGTCGTGCGCGTCGAAATGATCCAGCGCATGTACTCGGCCGGACTGTCCAGCAAGACGATCCTGGACATCCTGCCGTGCATGTCCACCGGCTCGGCGACCCCGGAACTCGCGGAAAGGTTTGCCGCCGAACGCGATCGCCTCGATCGCCAGATCCGCGACCTGATCCGCACCCGCGACGAACTGGACGCGATGATCACCTGCACGAACGAAATGGTCGACACCGGCTATCAATGCCAGCCGCAATAACCCCGGCTCGACGCAGCGACCCTACTTTTCCGTCGACTCGTCCGCGGGCGCGGCCGGCGCGATCCGGATCACCCCGGCATCCAGGTCGAGCGCGAGCCGGGGACTGTGTGCCTGCCCATCGCTGTCCTCACTGCCCTCGTCGGCCAGCTTCTTACCGGGAAACAGTTCGCCCATGACGCCCATGAACTCCACGATAGTCCCGGCGCCCGGGTATGCCCGAAATGCTCCGATTCGCTCTACGCTGGCCGCATGTCTGTTCGTCGCCTGGTGGCTCTGTCCGTGTTCTCCGCGTTCGCCGTGCTCGGGGTGTCCGCGTGCACCGTCGAGGGAGCGGGGACCAAGACCGAGTGCGCGGTGAGTGGGTGCACGGTGACCTTCGATCGTGGGGTGAACGCGAAGGCCAGCGTGCTCGGGGTGGACGTGGAACTGGTTGCGGTGAACGGCAATACGGTCACGCTGAAGGTGGGCGGGCAGGAGGTCAGCGTGCCGGCCGGGGACACTCAGCCTGCCGATGGGCTGAATGTGAAGGTGCAGGAGGTCACGAGCGACAAGGTCGTGGTCAAGCTCTCCACCGGGATCACCACCAACTGAGCCTAGTCGGCGTCGCGGTGGTATCTGGCGACGAATCGGCGCAAGATCTCCTTGGGCGTGGTGATCGATTCCCGGTGGCCCAACGCGGTGAGGTAGTCCGCCTCGTCCGGGTCGAAATAGCCTGCGTGCCGGTAGGTTTCGATACGCAGCGCGAGGCCGTCGCCGTCGAGTTCGGGGTGGAACTGGGTGGCGTAGATGTGCCGGCCGACGCGAATCATCTGCACCGGGCAGTCGGCGGAGGTGCCGAGCAGCACCGCGTTCGGCGGAACCTCCTGGCACGCCTCCTTGTGCCCGACGAAGGCGCGGAAGGTCTGCGGGACGCCACGAAGCAGCGGATCCTCGGCGGCCTGCTCGGTCAATTCGATGGTCTGCGCGCTCGGCGATTCACCGAATCGCTCGTCGCTGACCGTCCCGCCGAGCACATCGGCCAGAATGCTCAATCCGTAGCAGGCACCCAGATACGGGAAGTCCCGGCCGACGATCTCGACCAGCAGCTTCTTCAACCCGGGCTCGAATCGCTGCTGATAATCGTATTTTTCGGCGTCCGGATTGCCGACATTGCTCGGCCCGCCGCCGACGATCACCGCGGAAAAGTCATCGAGCACCAGATCAGGCAGCCCCTGGTCCATCTGCACCCGCACCACGTCGCCGACCTCGAGCTCGCCCGCGCGCAGGACGGCGTAGTACTCGTCGTCCGCGGCGGGGCGCTCGGGTCGCAGCTGGAGCAGCAGGCAGGGCTTGGGCATATCACCGATTGTGCAAGATCGGCCCGGCGGAAAGGGCGTAGTGCGGACAACTCGCGTGTTCGGAAAGAATTGTCGGTCGTTCGAATGACAGTTGTCTGGCCGATACCCGACACCGGCCGGGACTGTCAGGCTCGTCGGCATACGACGAACAGTCGGACCCGACTGAGGCCGAGCACCGAGGGGTTAATCGGCCTTCAGTTCGGCAAGCCGCAGGCTTCCGGTCTGCGGCTTGCCGTGTCCCGGGCTCAGCCGACGCGCCCACGCAGTACGCCGAGGCCGGCGGTCAGCGCGGAACCCCCTGTGGTCCAATCGATTCCGGCGGGTTGGGCAGTCAAGACGACCACCACGTACGGCAGTTGCCGAGTCGAGGCCGGACCGACGAGACCGGTGGTGTCCAGTGTCGTGGATGTGTCGAGGGACATCCAGCCCTGCTTCACCGCCCAGCTGACACCGGCCAGGCCGTCGGGGATGCCGAAGTACTGATCGGTGCCGTCCGCCGAGATCTCGCTGGTGCTGCGCAGCGCGTCGACGACGAGAGAGCGAGCAGGCTCGGGCACGGCGGTGGTGAGGAAGCGGTAGACGGCGACCACATCTCGTGCGGTGGTGAGAGTCTCGCCCCACTGCTCCGGGTCCGCGGGCGGCTGGGTCGCGGTCAGGCCGATCGCGTCGATCATGCGGCCGACGATCGCGTCGCCGCCGTTCTCGTCCCACAGCTCGTCGGCGATGTTGTCGTCACTGGCCGACAACATCGTGCTGACCCGCGCCGCGGTCTCCGAATCAGGTTGCCAGCCCTGCTGGCTCAACACGTCGAGCGCGATCAGCAACTTGACCACCGAGGCGGTGTAGAAATGCTGATCGGGGTTCAGGCCGACCAGGGTGGTCCCGGAGTCGAGGTCGACCACGTCGATGCCGACTTCGGTGCCCGGCGAGACGGCCTGGATCGCCGCCTGCATCTGCTGCGCCAGCTCCGTGTACGACCCGACTGGTTGCCGCGCGAGCGTCCCGCGCACCGGCGTCATCGCGGCCGCCGGCGGCGTCAGCGGGACAAAGTCCTGGTCATGCGGTCCCGCGGTGGCGAGCGGAGCCGCCACCAACGCCGATATCGCCACTGCCGCTACACATCCGGCGGACGCCGCCCCCCACCCCCATGTCGATCCCATACCTATTTGAACCATGCCAGGCTGGCGAAAGCTCGAGGGCTACTTGGCAATTGGCTGTGACCGCGTCCCCAGTCCGCTGCGGGGACGGCGGCGCCGCCTCAGGGTCGAGTCGCGACGGGTATCGGGGTAGGTCCGCCGAAAGGATGACATCGGACGAGACCGCGGGCCGATGCCCACCGAGGGGGCACCCGCGCAGAATCGCTAGGGCGGTTGGCGATCACAAGCATTCTGTAGGGAAACTGCTAGCCGCGCAGGATTTGATGCAGAGGTGCAGTTGGCGGGGCTCCTGCGCAACCGACGTGAGATCTCGATCTACCTGGTGAAATGGAGAAGACAGTGCCCGCGACGTTCCCGAGTTCCAGCACCTTTGCCGCAGCTGACGCAGTGCAGGACTACCGCGGCCGCGGCTGGACCGTCGCCGAAACGGCCAACGGAGCGTGCCTGATCACCGACGAACACGTCGCCGCCATCGAACTCACCGGCCCGCTCGCCGCCGAGGTCCGCCGCTTCCTGCGCGCCAACAAGCTCTCCGGCCCGGTGATCGAAATCCCCGGCGCCGAACGCCGCGAGATCCACCTGGTGGTCGGCGCCGCCAAGGCCGTACTGGCCATCGAGGCCCTGCGCGGCGCGGGCGCGACCGTGCACACCGACGGCGCGAGCATCCCGCTCCCCCCGACCCGGCTGACCAGCGGCTGCGCCGAATGGGCCATCGCCCCCGCCGAAGCCCGATGGATTCCGCCGGTCGTCGCCATCTCCGCCGCGGTACACGCCGCCACCCCGGCTCGCCGCCTCGCCGAAATAGCCTGCTAACCGGTCTTTCTCGGTCAGGCGACCACGTGCCGCGGCTCCGGGAAATGACACGCGGCCAGGTGACCGTCGGTGGATTCGCCCAGTTGGATCAGGGGTGGTTCTTGTTCGGCGCAGATGTTTTCGGCCTTCCAGCAGCGGGTGCGGAAGCGGCAGCCGGACGGCGGATTGATCGGTGACGGGACGTCGCCGGTGAGGCGGATCCGCTCGCGCTGCTTGGCGCTGTCCGGGTCGGCCTCGGGCACCGAGGACAGCAGCGCCTGGGTGTACGGGTGGTGCGGGCGGCCGTAAAGGTCGGCGCGGTCGGCGATTTCGACGATCTTGCCCAGGTACATCACCGCGATGCGCTCGCTGAAATGCCGGACCACGGCCAGGTCGTGCGCGATGAACACGAAGGCGATGCCCAGCTCGCGCTGGAGCCGTTGCAGCAGGTTCACCACCTGCGCCTGAATGGAGACGTCCAGCGCGGACACCGGTTCGTCGGCCACGATCAGCTTGGGATCCAGGGCGAGCGCGCGGGCGATGCCGATGCGCTGGCGTTGCCCGCCGGAGAACTCGTGCGGAAAACGATTGAAATGCTCAGGATTCAGGCCGACCGTCGCCAGCAGTTCGCGCACCCGGTTGCGCCGGCCGCCGGGCGGGTCGATGCCGTTGATCTCCATCGGCGCGGCGATGATCCGGCCGACGGTCTGCCGCGGGTTCAGCGAGGAGTACGGATCCTGGAAGATCATCTGGATCTCCGGGCGGATCGGGGCCAGCTCGCGCCGACTCCGGTGGGTGATGTCCTGACCGTTGTAGGTGATCGTGCCCGCCGTCGGCTCCAACAGCCGGGCCAGCATTCGCCCGGTGGTCGACTTGCCGCAGCCGGATTCGCCGACTAGTCCGAAGGTTTCGCCGGCGGACACGGTCAGGTCGATACCGTCCACCGCGCGGACGACCTCGGTTTTCCGTTTGATCAGGAATCCGGAGCGGATGGGGAAGTGCATCTGTAAGCCGGTCGCGGTCAACAGCGGTCCGTGCGCGGCGGGGCGCGACTTCGGCAGGTGCAGAGTCTGTTCGGTCATGATGCCTTCCCGATGCCGAGCGTCGGCTGGACCGCGTCGACGAAGATGCGGTCGGCCTCCTCGGTGGCCAGGTGACAGGCCGCCCCGCGGCCCGTGGCCGAGCCGAGTTCCGGTCGCTCGGTGGTGCAGCGCCCGTCCGCGACGCGGTCCACGTAGTCGCAGCGCGGATGGAACGGACAGCCGGACGGCACGTCGATCAGGCTCGGCGGCGTGCCGCGCACCGGAGTCAGCGGTGTGTCCACGTCCCCGCCCAGGTGCGGGATCGAGGACAGCAGGCCCCAGCTGTAGGGATGCCGTGGCCGTTTGAGCACCTCGCGCACCGTGCCGCGCTCCACGCACCGGCCGGCGTACATGACCAGCACGTCGTCGGCCATCTGCGCGACCACGCCCATGTCGTGGGTGATCAGGATGATCGCGGTGTCGAACTCGGTCTGCAACTCGCGCAACAGGTCCAGGATCTGCGCCTGCACCGTCACGTCGAGTGCGGTCGTCGGTTCGTCCGCGATCAGCAGGTCCGGGTCGCAGCAGAGCGCGATCGCGATCATCACCCGCTGGCGCATGCCGCCGGAGAACTGGTGCGGATACTCGTCCACCCGACGCTGCGGCTGGGGGATGCCGACCTTGGTCAGCATCTCGACGGCCCGGGCCCGCGCCTGTTTCCGGCTCGCGCCGGTGTGCTTGCGATAGGTCTCCATGATCTGGTCGCCGACCGTGTAATACGGGGACAACGCGGTCAACGGATCCTGGAAGATCATCGAGATCCGCTTGCCCCGGAACTGCCGCATGGTGCGTTCGTCCGCACCGGCCAATTCCGTTCCCTCGAACCGGATCTGGCCGCTGATCGTCGCCTGCGTGCGGTTGTGCAGGCCGAGGATGGCCATGCTCGACACGCTCTTACCCGAGCCGGACTCGCCGACGATGCCGAGCGTCTTGCCCCGGGCCAGGTCGAACGACAGCCCGTCGACCGCCTTGACCATGCCGTCCTCGGTGCGGAAGTGCACCAATAGATCTCGCACCGAGAGGATGGCGCCTTGGCTGGACATGTCACGCTCCAGATTCGAATCGGGCGGGGTCATCCGAGCCGCACCCTCGGGTCGATGAACGCGTACACGACGTCCACCACGATGTTGGCCACCACCACGGCGGCCGCGGCCAGCAGCACCACGGCCATCATCACCGGCAGGTCGGAGTCCTGGACCGAATTGACCGCCAGCTGGCCGATGCCCGGCAGGTTGAACACGGTCTCGGTGACCAGCGCCCCGCCGAGCAGCACGGCGATATCCAGGCCGAGCAAGGTGGCGATCGGGCTCATGGTGCCGCGAAAGGCGTGCTTCAAGTAGATGTTCCCGTTGCCCATGCCTTTGGCGCGCACGGTGCGGATGTAGTCCTCGTTGAGCACCTCCACCATGGAGGAGCGGGTGAACCGCGCGTAGTACGCGGCGGTGATGATGGCCAGGCAGATCCACGGCAGCAGCAGCCCGGTCCCCCATTTCACCGGGTTGCTGAAGAACGAGGTGTAGCTGGGCACCTTCATCAGGTGCGTCGAATACACGAAGAGGAACAACAGGAACGGGCCGAGCACGAAGATCTGCTGCGCGCCGCCGAGCACCGCGAAACCCATGGCTGCCTTGTCCGCGACCTTCCCCTTGCGCAGCGCGGCCAGCAGGCCGAGACCGATGCCGACCAGCAGGAACAGCACCACCGCGCCGATGGTCAGCGAGAACGTGACCGGGATCCGGTCCAGGATGGTGTCCAGCACCGGCCGGTGGTTGTGGAACGAGTAGCCCAGACATGGTGCCGAGCAATAGGTATCGGCGATCGTGCGGCCGGTGAAGATCCCGCCGAGGTAATCGAGGAACTGCTTCCAAACCGGCTGATCGACGCCCAATTGGTGGGCGACCGCGGCGATCAGCTCGGGTGAACAGCTCTTTCCGCAGGCCAGTCTGGCGACGTTGTTGCCGGGGGCCACGTAGAACATCACGAAGGTGATCGCGCAGATGATCAGCAGGATCAGGATGCCGCCGAGGATCCGGCGGGTGAGGAAGGCCAGCATGCGGAGATCGCTCTCTGGAGGAGGTGGCGGCCGAACCGGGTGCCGGGCTGCGAGTCCGGCACCCGGTTCGACCGGCCTGCGCTACTTCTTGATGTAGGTGTTGAACAGGTCGATGGTGGCGCTGAGCGTGTCCATCCGCGCCCCGCCGACCTTCGAGCCGTACATCACCTGTTTGCGCGTGTACACCAACGGGATCGCCGCCGCGTAGTCCTTCTGGATCAGCTGGTCCAGCGGCATGTACCCGGCGCCCTGGGCGGCGATGTCCTGGATGGACTGGATGCGGTTGATCTCGTCGTCGACGCGCTTGTCCTTCAGCTGGGCGTAGTTGTTGCCCTCGTCGCGCACCGCCCCGCCGTAGTACACCGCGCTGTACACGGTCCGGTTGGTCGGCCAGTCCGGGCTCCACTGGTTCCAGATCAGGTCGAACGGATTGTCCAGGCGCCCGATGGCGTCATAGAAACCCTTGTCCGGCACCGGATTCAGATTGACCTTGAAGCCGGCCGCCTCGAACGCGCGCTTGATCGGGACGCCCCACCGGTCCGCGGTCGGGGTGGAGTCCCAGGCCACATTGACCTCGTAGCCGAGTTTGCCTGCGTCGGTGAGGATTTGCTTCGCCTTCTGCGGGTCACCGTTGTCGCCGACGCCGTACGGATTGGGCTGCTCGGCGAAGCCGAGCGAGGAGCGCGGGCTGAGCGTGTCGGCGACATTGCCGAAGAAGGGGCCGCCCTGCGTGGTGATGACGTCCTGCTTCGGGAACGCGGTCGCGATGGCCTTGCGCACCTGCAGGTCGGTGACCCGGGCGGTGTTGATCGCGAAGACCTGCACGCCGTTGGTCTCGTTGTCCAGGGTGCGCTGCTTCAGGTTCGGGTCCTGCATGATGGCCTGGACCTGGTCGCTGTCCACGCCGCTGTAGTAGGAGGACGCGTTCGGGTCGGTGTCTGCCTTGAGCTGGTCGGTCTGCTGCTTGGCCATCACGCCGAACTGGAAGTGGATCTGGTCCAGGTACTGGTGGCGGACCGGGTCGGTCTTCGGATCCCAGTTCGGGTTCTTCACCAGGGTCAGCGTCTTGTCGACCTCGTGTGCGCCGATCTTGTACGGCCCGGTGACCATGTCGCCGAATCCGTTGGCGTCCAAGTCATCCGGCTTCGCGTCCCGATCCTTGCGCACCGGCACGGTCTGACCCATCGAAGCGGCCATCGGGAAGTCCGACTCCGGCTCGGCCAGGTGGAAGATGATGGTCTTGTCGTCCGGGGTCTCGATCTTGTCCGGACCGAGCTCCTTGCCGCCGGTGAACGGACCGGGATAGACGGAGTTGAAGTCGTCCTTGCCCGCGAGCCAGAGCTGAACCCACTTGGGCCCGGTGGCGAACTTCGTGTCGAAGCTGCGCTCGACGCCGTACTTGATGTCCTGGGACCGGATCGGCGAACCGTCGGCGTACTTCACCCCGTCCTTCAGGGTGTACTTCCACGTCTTGCCGCCGTCGGAGGCCTCGCCGGTATTGGTGGCCAGATCGCCGACCAGCGCCATCGTGCCGTCGTCGTGCTGATTGAAAACCGTGAGCCTGCGGTTGATCAGGCGGAACGCCTCGTCGTCCGGGGCGGTGTAGATCTTGGCCGGGTCGTAGTGCGGGAAGTCGGCGCGCCACATCAGGTTCAGCGAGCCGCCCTGCTGGGCGCCGGGCACCTCGGCGGCCGGGCCGCTGGACTGTTTGCCCTCCGCGTCGAGGGTGAGCTTGCTCTGGCCGGCCTTCGGCTGGTCACCACTGCCGACATTGGTGCCGCCGGCCGAGCAGCCCGCCGTCACCATGGCCAGCGCCGCGGCCACCGCGGCGGCCTGCGCGAGATGCGATCTTTTCATTCCAGTTCCTGCCTCCTCTTACCGCCGAAAAGCCCGGCGACCCAACGGTTATCGGCTTCCCTTCGGGTCAAGGGCGTCGCGCACCGAGTCCCCGAGCAAGTTGAACGCGAGCACGAAAAGGACCATCCCGATACCGGGGAAGACCAGATAGGTGATGTCGGAGGAGATCAGGCCGGAGCCGTTCTGCACCATCACACCCCAGTCGGGTGTCGGCTCCTTGATGCCGACGCCGAGGAAGGACAGCGCCGCCTCCGCCGTGACGTAGGCGGGCAGGTCCAGCGTCGCCAGCACCAGGATCGGGGTCCACAGATTCGGCAGCAGTTCCCGGAAGATGATCCGCCGGGGATTGGCCCCGGTCACCTTGGCCGCCTCGACGAACTCGAGCTCGCGCAGGGAGAACACCTGTCCGCGCAGCAGCCGGGCGTTGCGGGTCCAGCCGAACAGGGTCAGCAGCCCGATCATGCTGGCTGCCCGCACCCAGGGCGGAACCTCCTGCCCGGTCGCCTGGTAGCCGGCCCAGGCGACCGGCATGAAGGCGAGGATGAACAGGGTGGACGGGACCGACAGCAGGGTGTCGGTGATCCGGCTGATGATGTAATCGGTGCGGCCGCCGACGTATCCGGCGGTGACGCCGAGCACCGTGCCGATGATCGTCGTCAGCAGTACCACGGCCAGCGCGATCAGCAGCGAGGTGCGAATTCCGTAGGCCAGCACGATGAGTACGTCGCGGCCGGTGTGCGGCTCGATGCCGAACCAGAATTGGCTGTCGATACCGCCGTTGGGTTTGATCGGGAAGCCGGTGTCGGTGAGTAATCCATTGGCGGTCGTGGCATACGGGGTGTAAGGATCTTTGCCGTAGAGCCAGGAGATCAGTGGTGCGCCGAGGCCGACGGCGAAGAAGAACACCACGACAATGGCGGCCGTTACGCCGGTTTTGTCCCTTTTGAACCGAAGCCAGGCGAGCTGACCGGGAGAACGGCCGAGCGGGGCGGTGCTGCCCACCTCGACGGTGGCCACGGCATCCGGTGGAAGCTCGTCCGCGCGCAGGGCCACTAGTCCCCCTAGATCACTTGGTAAGAATGGGCGAAAGGTACGGCGCGCGAGCATTCAGCGTCAACCCCCTCTCGCGTTTACTTAGCAAGATGTACACATAAATCGGACACCGCCTCGCGAATAGTGCACTGTTGCATCAGTTTTTGTTGCCGAGGCCGGGGAGAGAGCACATGCTCAGCGGTCGCTGGGTGCCGAAAAGACCTGAATCTCAACGGATGTCGGCGGCGAGCGAGTGTTGTTGCCCGGCTGATCAACTGGGGAATTCCCCAGATCGGCGGGTTGCGCGGCAAGGGTGGGTGTGCTCTCACGCGCACGAGGGGGCTCGCCACGGAGCGTCCGGCGCGAGGGCGGACCTGACGGAATAGGCATCCCCTATGGCGGCTACTGAATTTTCGTCTTTGCTTCAAGTTCTTCCGCGGACGTAGCGTGAAAACAGTTCGACGAAGTCAATTCTTTTCCGTCGATTCGGCGAATACGCAATCGAAAGGACCTCGACATGAGCACATTTGGCAGCGGATCGGGAACCCAAGAACTCAAAGGAAAGCGGGCGCTGGTCACCGGCGGTTCGCGCGGAATCGGAGCCGCCATTGTTCGGCAATTCTTGAATGCGGGCGCCGAGGTGCTCACCACCGCCAGGTCGGCGACGAACACGGTGCCGGAGGGTGCCACTTTCGTCGCGGCCGATGTGCGGACCAAAGCCGGAGCGGAATCGCTTGCCGCGGCTGCGCAAGAAGTGCTCGGCGGGGTGGACATCCTGGTGCACAACGTCGGTGGGGCGCGCCCGCACCAAGGCGCGCTGGCCATTCCGGACGAGGAGTGGCAGGACGCGCTGGACCTGAATTTCCTTGCCTCCGTTCGGCTGGACTCGCTGCTGGTACCGGGGATGCGGGAACAGGGTTCGGGGATGATCGTGCACATCTCCTCGGCCGCGGTCCCGACGGTAGCGCCGCCGTTCCTGCACTACGTGGCGGCGAAGGCGGCGCTAGAGGCCTACAGCCGGGGACTGGCGCTGGAGTTGGCGCCGTCCGGAATCCGGGTCAACACGGTGTCTCCGGGCAAGACGGCCACCCCCGGCGGCGAAGAGACCCGGGAGTTGTGGGCGCGCTTGGGCGAAGGGCCTGCCGCCGACAGCACCGCGCCGTTGGGACGCGATGGCCGGCCCGACGACATCGCCGACGCCGTGCTGTTCCTCGTTTCCGACCGGGCGAGCTGGCTGACCGGCAGCAATCTCTTCGTCGACGGTGGCGAATTCCCCAGGGGCTGAAGGTAATCCAGAGCGTTGTGAGAAGAGGTATTCCGGCATGGGTAAATACAGCGACAAGAATGTAGTGATCACGGGCGGCGGCAGCGGCATCGGGTTCGGGATGGCGAAGCTGCTGGCGGACGGCGGAGCGCGGGTAATCATCACCGGGCGTGCGCAATCCGCGCTCGACGCCGCGCAGGCGCAGCTCGGTCAGAACGTGGTGGCCGTCCGCAGCGACGTGGCCGCAGTGTCCGATCTGGATGCGCTGGCCGAGCGGGCGAAGGACGAATTCGGCACGCTCGATGGGCTTTTCGTCAACGCGGGCATCACCCGCACCATGCCGTTCGCCGCGACGACCGAGACCGAGTACGACGAGCTGTTCGCGATCAACGTCAAGGGTGCGTTCTTCACCGTGCAGAAACTCGCGCCGCTGCTGAGCACGGGCGCCGGCGTCGTCCTGACCACCTCGGTCGCGAACGTCATGGGCATGGTGGAGGCCGGTGTCTATTCGGCGGGCAAAGCGGCGCTGCGCTCGATGACCCGTAGCCTCGCCCGCGAACTGCTTCCGCAGGGGGTTCGGGTCAACGCGGTCAGCCCCGGGCCGATCGACACGGGGACGTTGGAGAAGACGATGACCGCGGAGGCAGCCGCGGAGTTCAAGGCCGAACGGGTCGCCGAGAATCCCATGCGACGCTTCGGCACTCCCGCCGAAATCGCTACGGCGGCAGCGTTTCTCGCCTTCGACGCGACCTATACCACCGGCGCTGAGCTGGTTGTAGACGGCGGCGCGACCCAGCTCTGAGGGTCAGGACACCCGAGCCAGGGCGGCGGGCTCGGGCCAGGTCTCCTGGCGCAGGAGTTCGAGCAGGGCCGTCTCCGCCGGGCCCGCGTTGGGCCGGAGGACGGCGATCACGGGCTGGGACACGACCGGGAACACCGGGCGCACCAGGTGCTCATGACCGGGCGGCACCGCGGAGGCCGGAATGAGCGTGACCCCCAGCCCGTGCGCGGCCCAGCGGGCGGCCGTCGACGTCTGGGACACCCGGGCGACGGTGGTCGGGGTCAGCTCGTTCCGCCGCAGCACGTCTACCAGTACCGCATCGAGCGCGCTGTCCCGGTCGAACCGCACCCACGGTTCCCCGTCCAGTTCACGCAGTTCGACTCGGTCCGCGGCAAGCAGCCGGTGCCCGGCGCTCAGCATCACCACGAACTCCTCCTCGCCGAGGCGGTGCGCGTCGGCCGGCGTCCGGTCGCAGGCCGCCATGAACGCGAGGTCCAACAGGCCCTGACGGCACATCCGGTCCATCTCGGCCGAACTCGCCTCCTCGAAAACGGAGACCTCGAGCCGCGGGTAGCGGCGGCGCAACGCCCCCAGCGCGCCCGGCAGCTGCCGCGTGCCCAGCCCCATCTGCACCGCGATCACCACCTCCCCCACCAGTTCATCCGCCCCGGCCCGCGCCGTCGCCCGCGCCCGCCGCGACGCACTCACCGCGACCTCCGCCTCCCGCAGAAACGCCCGCCCGACCACCGTCGGCACCAGTCCACTCGGCGTGCGCGCGAACAACTGCACCCCGAGTTCCCGCTCCAGACTGCGAATCTGCTGCGACAACGAAGGCTGCGCCACATGCAACCGCTCCGCCGCCGCCGTCACCGACCCCTCCTCGGCCACCGCCAAGGCGTACTCGTACTGACGCAGGCTCATCAGATCCCATCCCGCGGCGGACCACCATCCACCCCGTTGCCATCGATGTATATACAAGCGCTACAACAAGCCAGACAACCCGTTTACTCCGTGTGCCCCGACTCCGGGCAGGGTGAGACTCAATTCTCCAGCCATCCGGATTAAGTGCTGGCCGGCCGAACGCAGCGCCCCGATCTTGGTCAAGGGATGAAATCCCGACCTCGGTGGTCCGACCCGAGTGCTCCGCCGAAAACGCGTCAACCGACGGAACCGGGTGGGGCGCAGGGTGTTCGGCGGGTGGATCGGCTGGGGACAGATGGTGTTCATTCGGCGGGATGATCATGGGGGTGGGGGATTCCATGGGGGAATCCGGTTTAGGAGAACGAAAATGGGCTTCAGGCTCGTCAGTCGCGCTGTCCTGTGCACGGCGGTGGCGGCTTCGTCTACCTTGCTTTTCACCGGGGTGGCCAGCGCGGCGACGTCGACCACGATCAACGGTGCTACGGCTGTCGGTGGGGGTGGCGCAACGGTTTCGGTTACCTACAGTTGTGATCCGTCGAGCGATGCTCGGCGGTTGACGGCGGTGATCGAGGACAAGACCTCGGGTGGACTCGGCGCTGGTTTCGTCGAGCCGACCTGCAACTCGCAGAGTCACACGGTCAGCGTGCCGGTGCGCCCGAGTGCCGGCGCGTTCAACCACGGGGACACCGCGAAGATCGCCACGGATCTGGTCGACGGACTCGGCGACAGCGTGCCGGGCGCGGGCCGATTCGGCACCGTCACCCTCGGCTAGAACGGACGGAGTGCGCGCCTGCGCACAGTGCGCAGGCCGCACGCCTGCCCGACGCTCGCACCTTCCAGCAGGAACTGGAACACGATCACCACGTAGCCGAACAACCACCTGCCCAGCGTCTGCCACACGCGCGGGCGGCGGCCGTCCTTCCAGCGCAGTACCCGCATGCCGAACAGCAGTTTGGCCGCGCTGCCACGGAAGATCAGCGTGCCGAACACATGGTTGACGAACGACACCGCGAACAGGCAGGGCAGGAACACCGGCGCGAACTCGGCGATCCCGGCCTCAGCGTGAAAAACCCGCACCGCCAACGCGAGTGCGATGAAGAACGCCAGCAGCCCATCCGTCATCGCGGCCAGGGCGAGCCGGTTCTCCCCCGCTTCTTCCGGCACCCACACGCGCTCCGCGCGCGGTTGCCGGTTACGGCCCGAGGTAGCGGCGGCGGGATCGACGTAAGGTGCGCTCACGGACCACATTGTGCACATCGCCGCCTTGCCTGCCCAGCACCGAAAAATAGGGGGTCATCTTCCTGTTTGCCGTCACAGTCGGTCGAAGACCGCGATCAAACGGTCGAGGATCGCGGTAGCGGAGAGCAGCGCCGTGATGTCCTGGTCCGCGAGTTCCGCTTGCAGGGCAGCGGACATCGCTGCCATGCGTTCGCGGTTGCGGACGCGTCCGGCGTCGGTGAGTGAGACCAGCACCGAGCGCTTGTCGCCCGAGACTCGTTCCCGGGTGACGTAGCCCGTGGCGACGAGGCCGTTGATCAGTTGAGTCGTTGCGGCGCCGGTTGTTTCGGTACCGGCGGCCAATTGGCTGATGGTGGAGGGTCCCTGTTCGGAAAGCACGCGCAAGGCGCGAGCGTGGGTAAGGGACAGCGCCTCCGGTGACCTGGTCGCGCGCCCGCGCAGACGGGAGTCTGCCGCGCTGAGCCGGTAAGTCACGCGAGCGAGCTGGTCCAAGGCCGCCGCGCGGGCCGGGTCGGACTGTTCGGGCACGATGCGTCTCCTGTCACAGGGGTTGACATCAGCATAACCTAAGTACTTAATGAATAAGTACTTAGGTAAATCGGAGGAAGGATCCCGACATGACCACACGCGCCGCGGGCCAGAGCTGGGCACTGGATATCGCCCTCGCCCTGGGTGGATTCGACGCCCTGCATCCCCAGGCCAAGGGCACCATGGAACAGCTCGGCCACGACCACACCGACTTCGACAAGGTCTTCGCGCTGGTGCAGAGCGGGGCGATGCTGCCGAAGGCCTGGGCCACCGTCGCCGCCCAAGCCGAGCAGCGTGCCGCCCATCACGAGCGAAACGGCTTCGCGCGCACCGCCGCCGATCTCTACCTGCGCGCCGCGGTGATGTGGGGCCGGGCGCAGTACTCGATATTCGATGCCGCCGACCCGCGCAAACTCGCCCTGCGGGAACGCACCAATCACTGCGTCGAGCGGCTGAGCGAGTTGCGCGGCGGACTGGTCCGGCGGGTGGCGCTCGACTTCGAGGGCCGGCAGATCTTCGCCTTGCTACACCTACCGCCGGGCCCGGTGCGCAACGCGCCGGCGGTGATCCTCGGTCCGGGCATGGACATGATCAAGGAGGACTACCTCTACGCCGCCGAGCGGTACTACACCTCGCGAGGCGTGGTCGCGCTGTCGATCGAGGGCCCCGGGCAAGGCGAGACCCGAGCCAACGGGCTGACCGTCGATCTGACGAATTACGAACGCGCCGTGCGTCGTTACCTCGATTACCTGGCCGAACTGCCCGAAGTGGATCCGCAGCGGATCGGCATGTTCGGAATCAGCATGAGCGGCTACTGGGGTTCGCGCGCGGCCGCCACCGATCCACGGCTGGCGGCGCTGGCCGCCTTCGAGGCGCCCACCGGCGACTTCCACACCATCTTCGAGCGTGCCCAGCCGACCTTCAAGCACAACTACATGTACATGGCCGGCTATGCCGACGAGGCCGCGTTCGACCGGGAGCTGACGGCCCGCATGCCGCTGGGTGATCTGGTCGGTGACATCACCTGCCCGGTGCTGTACGGCATCGGCGAATTCGACGAGCTGACCCCGCTGGAGCAGGCCCTCGCCAACTACGAACTCGTGCGCGCGCCCAAGGAGATTCGCGTCTACGAGGGCGAGTTCCATCCGCTCGGTGGCGTCGCGGCCGAGGTATTCCGCTTCGGCGCGGAATGGCTCGAACGGGCGCTGTCCGGCGAATTCGCCGACCCGGGACGAGACGTGCGGCACTACGTGCACAGCGACGGCCGGATCACGGACGGCACCGCAGATCCCCAATGGTGGTCGGGTGCCGTTCCCACCGCAATCGCCCAGCAGCGCACCGACCAGCGGGCTCGGAGTTGACCGCCGCAGGTGTGGAATGCGCAGCAGCGCTGTGCGGCGTTGCTCGAGAACGCCGCTGGTGGGCTAGCGAAAAAGGAGGGTCCGGATACTGCCGGTCACCTGTATAGTTCGAATCGACTCCAAACGGGGGAATCCATTGCTAGAGAGAGTATTTCAACGTGCGTAAATCAAACAGAGCAGCTGCCACCACCGTGGCGGCACTCAGTGCGCTGGCTGCGGCGGTCGCGTTCGCCGCGCCGCAGGCGGGGGCAACCGTCTCGAGCGTCCGGGTCGAGCAGGGGCAGAGCTTCGGCAGCTCGGCCGATGCTCGCGGTACCGGCTGCTCCTACAAGGTCACCGTGAACACCGACCCCGGCAAGACCGTGGTCGTGCTCGATCAGATCGGCGACGACCCGAAGACCGCGGACTACAAGCAATTCCAGCCGTATGAACTGGTCGCGGATGCGTCCGGAGCGGCGCGCACCACATGGACCCCGGATCGGAAGGGCCCGCACAAGATCGTGGTGCTCGAGCTGCGGGACGACGAGGACTTCGATATCTACAGCCCGCGCAACGCGATGAACATCGGCACCGGCATCAGCCTCGGCCCGGCCTGCGTCGTACTGCCCTGATTGCCCACCGCAGACCGGCGTGCCGCCCTCGGCTCCATGCTGGGCGACACCCGGTCTGCGGTGTCAACGAGCACCCGGATAAACGCCTCAGGCGAAACTCAGGCGCATCGAACCAACATCTGCCGGTACTCATGGCCGAACCCATCTTCAAGGTCTACGTCGTCTTCGTCGGTAAAGCTAGCATTCACAGAGTAATTCGTCGGGCAGGTGATAGTCGGCTCACCAGGACGTACCTTGCTGGGGAAAGTAACTGTATGCGAATCGCCGTCGCATTTCGCTTCTGTATTTCCGTGAGGCCCTCCCTTCATGCTCACGTCGATATTTACCGGAGACGAGGAAGTGCATGTGTAGGTGACCGTAAACTCCGCTTGGTTCGAAGCTCCATCCTTCTTCCCTTTTGCCTTGCCGGTCAGATGCGCCGAATCGATGGTGATCACACCGCCAGGAGCAGCTGATGCCGCGACTTCGGTGAGGCATATTGCAGTGAGGGCCAGCATCGGTGCGACGACAAGCAGGTACTTCATCATGCCTCCAGTTCTTTTCGGACTACGAATGTGTCGCACTCAGGTCGTCAACATGGGGCTATCGGCGTGAACCCGGCGTCACGATAGTGAATTCGGAGCCGATCATCTATCGGATTGGTGCGACCATTACGCGCATCGTCATTGCGAGCCTAGCCCGGCGCAAGTTGCTCAAGGATCCGCCACACTGATCTTTATCGGGTCGGAGAAGCGCCCGGATCGGCTACAACGGTCTGTGGACGGTAGAGCTCGGTCCTGCGGCAGGCAAGAGACGGCGACCCATCCTGAAGGTCTGCGACGGCCATCGCCGGTGCACTCGCACGACGAGGGCAGTCATGTCACGAACACGATCGAATCCCGACCGACCAACCGCCCCGGGTCGCACACGCGGCGACATCGATCGGCGGCGCCCTGGCCGCTACGCAAGAATCCCCTGTTCAGGCCGCAGGTCGTGGCCCTTGTCTCGATGCTGTGCGTGCCCCCAGTCGGACTCGAACCGACACTCGATGGATTTTAAGTCCACTGCCTCTGCCAATTGGGCTATGGGGGCGTCCGGGACAGCGTACCGAGTCGTACGGGTGTACCGGAATTCCGACTGTTCAAGCTGTGCAACGTGTCGGCGTCCTCCTGGAAAATGTCGGGCAGTTGACCAAAGCGGCGTGATCGAGCGGGGTGCTGTGGGGCGGGGGCGGTCGTGTCTGGTTCGGTGCCGGTTATCGCCTGGGCGGCAGCGGGATTCGGTCGAGGTCGGTGGCGATGTGGATGGCGCCGGTGAAGTGTTCGCGGGCCTCGGCGAGGTGCGCGGAGAGGTCGCGGTAGCGCTGGGAGAAGTGGGTGAGAACGAGGGTGCGGGCGTGCGCGTCGGCGGCGACGCGGGCGGCTTGACCCGCGGTGAGGTGGCCGTATTCGGCCGCGAGGTGCGCATCGGCGTCGAGGAAGGTGGCCTCGATGACGAGCATGTCGGTGTCGGCGGCGAGTTCGTGCACGCCGTCGCAGAGGCGGGTGTCCATCACGAAGGCGAAGCTCTGTCCGGGGCGCGGTTCGCTGACCTCTTCGAGAGTTACTGTGCGTCCCGAGATCTCGATCCGGCCCTCGTGCTGCAGTCGGCTGATGGCCGGTCCGCTCAGCCCGAAGGACCGCAGGCGGTCGGGCAGGATGCGCCGGCCTGCGGGTTCGGTCAGCCGGTAGCCGAAGGTGTCGACGGGGTGGGAGAGCGCAACGGCCGACACCTCGAACGGCGCGCCGGGAAACTCCACCGGACCCGGTCGAGCAATGGCGCGGGGACGCAATTCGGCGCGCCGGTAATAGGACGTGGCATTGACGAGCCGGTCGTAATACTCGGCGCCCGACGCGGGAAAGCACACGTCGACCGCATGCGGCACCTGATCGAGATTGATCCGCTGCACCACGCCGGCCAGCCCGAGGCTGTGATCGCCGTGGAAATGCGTGATCGCGATCCGGGTGATGTCGGTGGCCGACACCCCGGCATGCGTCATCTGCCGCTGCGTCCCCTCCCCCGGATCGAACAGCACCCCTTCCGCATCCCAGCGCAGCAGATACCCATTGTGATTGCGCTGCTTGGTGGGTACCTGACTGGCAGTCCCGAGGACAACGAGCTCCCGCTGCGACACTAGCGCCACGCTACTCTCGCGCCACTTCCCCACCCGACGCCCGAAGCGCGCCCTCGATGTGGTGTCGAGCGCGCGCTTCGGCGATCGGGCAATGCGTGCGTGGCACACCACAGTGCGGGCTTCGCGCAGACCATGTGCCACTCGCCCACTTATTCGGCGGGAGTGTTGCGCAGCACCGAGTGGCGCCGGCTGTAGGCGAAGTAGATGACGAAACCGAGCGCCATCCAGACGATGAACCGCAGCCACGTCTCGACCGACAGGTTCAGCATCAGCCAGAGGCAGGCGAGCACACCGAGAATCGGCACCACCGGCACCAGCGGAACGCGGAAACCACGCGGCAGGTCCGGCCGGGTGCGGCGCAGGATGAGCACGCCGACCGAGACCAGCACGAACGCGAACAGCGTGCCGATATTGACCATTTCCTCGAGCGTGCCGAAGTCGACGAAGCCGGCCAGCACCGCGCAGACCACCCCGACGATCGCGGTGATCCGCACCGGCGTGCCGAACTTGCTGGTGTGCGCCAGCTTTCGCGGCATCAGTCCGTCGCGCGACATGGCGAACAGCACCCGGGTCTGGCCGAGGAACATCACCATGACGACGGTGGTGAGCCCGGCGAGCGCGCCGATCGAGATGATGTTCTTCACCCAGGTATCGCCGTGGATCGCGAAAGCCGTTGCGAGCGTGGCATTGTCGCCGGCCAGCTCGGTGTAGGGCACCATGCCGGTGAGCACCAGCGACACCGCGACATACAGGATGGTGACGATCAGCAGCGAGCCGAGGATGCCGCGCGGCACCGCCTTCTGCGGGTTCTTGGTCTCCTCGGCGGTGGTCGCCACCACGTCGAAGCCGATGAACGCGAAGAACACCAGGCTGGCCGCGGCCAGCAGGCCGTACCAGCCGAAGCTGCTGTGCCCGGCGCCGGTCAGGAAGGAGAACAGCGACTGGCGCAGGCCGTCGCCCGATTCGCCGGGCTGCGACGGCGGAATATACGGGGTCAGGTTCTCCGACTTGAAGTAGGTGATGCCGACGATCAGCACCAGCGCGATCACGGCCAGCTTGATCGCGACCGCGACCGCCGACACCCGCGAGGACACCTTGGTCCCGGTGGCCAGCAGCACGGCGAGCACCGCGATCAGCAGCACCGCGCCCCAGTCGAAGGACACCGAGCCGATGTGCACGATCGGCGTCGTGCCCATCACCTCGCCGAGGTACTGCGACCAGCCCTTGGCCACCACCGAGGTGGCGAGCGCGAATTCCAGGATCAGGTCCCAGCCGATGATCCACGCGACGAGTTCACCGAAGGTGGCGTAGGAGAACGTGTACGCGCTGCCCGCGACCGGGACGGTGGAGGCGAATTCCGCGTAACAGAGGGCGGTCAGCCCGCAGGCGATCGCGGCGAAGACGAAGGCAAGCGAGACCGACGGCCCGGCGACATTGCCCGCGGTGCGCGCGGTGAGGGTGAAGATGCCCGCGCCGATCACCACCGCGACGCCGAAGACGGTGAGGTCCCACGCGGTCAGGTCCTTGCGGAGTTTGGAGTCCGGCTCGTCGGTGTCCTTGATCGACTGCTCGACGGATTTGGTGCGGAACAACCCGCCCCATCGAGCCGGGTCCTGTCCCGTCGCGCCGTCCGGCTTGCGGATCGCCACACCTTCTCCTCTACCTCTGATCGTGCTGTCGAGCTGTCTATGGCCCGGGGGCAGGCTAATGCACGCCCGCCATGTAGTTGCTGATCCGCGGCGCGATAGCGGCCACGATCAATCCGGCGCAGACCGCGACGGCGCCGGTGATGCCGAAGTAGGCGACTTCGTGGTCTTGGTCATAGAACCGAGCCAAAGTACCCGACATCGAAGTGCCGATGCCAACCGAGAAAAAGTACAGCGCCATCATCTGTGCCCGGAAAGCTTCCGGCGCGAGCTGGGTGGTGACCGCAAGACCGATGGGCGAGAGCAGCAACTCCGACACCGCGAACCCGGCCATGACGGCGACGATGAGCAGGATGGGCACATGCTGGCCGTTGATGAACGACAGCGGCACGAACAGCATGAAGGCGAGTCCCATGCCGATCACGCCCAGCGCGAATTTGCGCGGCGTGCTCGGCGCGCGCGAGCCGAGCTTGGTCCACATGAGCGCGAACAGCGGTGACAGCGTGATGATCCAGACCGGCTCGACCGAGCTGATCCAATTCGACGGCGCGGTCCAGCCGAACAGGCGCCAGTCGATCCGGTTGTCGGAATAGCCCGAGAGCACCGTGAAGATCTGCTGGAACAACGACCAGAACACCGCGTTGGCGATGAACAGCGGGATGAACGCGCGCACCCGGCTGCGCTCGAGCGGCGTCACCTTGGCGCTGGTCAGCATGACGACGAAATAGATCGCCGCCGCGACGGCGATGACGCCGGTGGTCACGTCGGGCAGGTTGTCCAGCGTCACGAGGCCGGTCAGGAACGCCACGGCGACCACCACCGCCGCGATGGCGAGCAGGCCGAGCAGCGGGCCGATCGCGGTACGCGGCAACGGGTTCGGCACCTCCCGGCCGTGCGTGCCGAGGTTCCGCCGGAACACGACGTACTGGATCAGGCCAAGCGCCATGCCGATCGCGGCGGCGCCGAACGCGTAGTGGAAGCCGAGGTGGTCGTGCAGCAGGCCGGTGAGCAGCGGGCCGCTGAACGCGCCGAGGTTGATGCCGAGGTAGAAGAGGGTGAATCCGCCGTCGGCGCGCGCGTCGCCCTTCGGATAAAGCGTGCCGAGCAGCGAGGAGGCGTTCGCCTTGAGCGCGCCGCTACCGAGCGCGACCAGCACCAGGCCGACGCCGACCCCGGTCAGGCCGGGCAGCACGGCCAGCGCGACATGCCCGGCCACCACCACCACGCCGCCGTAGAAAACGGTCCGTTCCATGCCGAGCAGCCGGTCCGCGACCCACCCGCCGAGCACCGTGGACAGATAGACCAACCCGCCGTAGGCGCCGACGATGCCGAACGCGGTGCTCTGATCCAGCCCGAGGCCGCCGTCGGTGGCCGAGTAGTACAGGTAGTACCCGAGGATGCTGACCATGCCGTAGTACGAGAACCGTTCCCACAGCTCTACTCCGAAGAGGTTGGTCAGGCCGATCGGGTGGCCGAAGATGGTCCGTTCGGCAATCGGTGAATCAGCCGTTTTCGCTTCCGACATCCTCAGACCTTCCCATGTTTGCGACGATTCTTCGGCATCAACGCCGAAATCTCGAAGATCATCGCAGCATCGCGCCCGGTTGCGGATCGTGCCAGACTGCATATCGGAGCGTTTCCTCAGGCCCTTGTTGGGCATCCGAGGAGCAGTGCGGTCCCGGCCGCGACGGCCTCGGCAGACGACGAAAGTGACGCACGGATGGATCCGATCGAAATCACGGTGCCCGCCTCGGTCGAGGACACGTTCGCGGTGCTGGCCGACGGCTGGCTGTATCCGCTCTGGGTGGTCGGCGCCTCGCACATCCGCGATGTCGACGCGGGCTGGCCCGCAGTCGGCACCCGCATCCATCACAGCGTCGGCCCGTGGCCGTTGAATCTGTCCGACACCACCAAGGTCCGCGAGGTGGACCCGCCGCGGATGATCGAGCTGGAGGCGCGGCTGTGGCCGGTCGGCTCGGCGTGGATCCGGTTGGAGCTGACCGGGATCACCGCAGCGACCACCCGGATCAGCATGTTCGAACGCGCGATCAGCGGGCCGGCGGCCCTGGTACCCGACCTGATTCAGACGCAGGTGCTGGCCCCGCGCAACAAGGAATCACTGTCCCGGCTGGCCGATCTGGTCACCGGCCGGGCCCGCGAAGGCAAGTCCGACTAGGCGATCAGGCGATGGAGAGGGCGATGCCGTCGAGGATGTCGTGTTCGGAGACGACGAGCTCGGAAATGCCTGCGCGGCGGGCGAGTTCGTCGGCCAAGACCTCGGCGATGACGCCGCCGCCGCCGATCACGTCGACCCGGCCGGGATGCATGGGGCCGAGCGCGGCCCGCTCGTCGTGGGTCATGCCGATCAGCCGATCGCACACCGCGCGCAGCTGATCCAGGCCGAGCCGGGTGAGATGGACCTTCGCCGAGTCGTATTCGGGCAGGTCGAGGGCGACGGCGGCCAGGGTGGTCATGGTGCCCGCGACGCCGACCCAGGTGTGCGCGCCCTCGACGGGCACCCGGGCGAACGCCTCGGCCAGTCGCTCGGCGGCGAATTCCCTTGCCGCGCCGACCTGTTCGGCGGTCGGCGGGTTGCCGGGCAGGCAGCGTTCGGTGATCCGGACGCAGCCGATGTCGGCGGAGAACGCGGCCTGCACACCCGCGCTGTCGCCGAAGACGAGTTCGGTCGAGCCGCCGCCGAGGTCGACCACGACGAACGGGCCTGCCTCGCTGGACAATTCGCCGATGGCGCCGGCGAACGACAGCCGCGCCTCTTCGTCGCCGCTGATCACCTCGGCCTCGGCGCCGGGCACCACGGTGCCGAGTTCGGCGCGGGCCATGGCGAAGAAGTCCTCGCGGTTGGCCGCGTCGCGGGTGGCGGAGGTGGCGGTCATGCGCACCCGGCCGACCTCCGAATCCCGCATCAGCGCAACGTAATCGGCGAGCGCGACCCGGGTGCGTTCGATCGCGTCGGGCGCCAGCGATCCGGTCGCGTCGACGCCCTTGCCGAGCCGCACGATCCGCATCTCGCGGTGCACATCGGCCAGGGTGCCGTCGTCGAGCACGTCGGCGATCAATAGTCGGATGGAGTTGGTCCCGCAATCGACGGCGGCTACCCGGTTGTTCATGCCTGTGCTCCGTTTTCCGGCACGCCGACCCGCTCGTACTTCGGCCAGTCGGCCGGAATCGCGGTGCCGCGCAACCCATTGTCGGCGGCCAGCGCCACCGCCTCGTCGCCGAACGGGTTCACGCCCGGCCCCTTGGCCAGCGCGTGCGCGATCAGCACATGCAGGCACTTCACCCGCTCGGGCATCCCGCCGCCGGTGAAATCGGTGCCGAGCGACTCGATCTCGTTGCGCTCGGCCAGGTAGCTCTGGTGCGCGGCCGAGTAGGCGGCGGCCAATTCCTGGTCGCTGCCGAGCCGTTCGGTCATCTCGCGCATCACCCCGGCCGACTCCTGCCTGCTCGCCTCGGCGGTGAGCCGCGGGTCGGTCAGGTAGTACAGGGTGGGGAACGGGGTGCCGTCGGGCAGGCGGGGCGCGGTCTTCACGACGGCCGGGATCCCGTCCGGGGTGCGATACGCGACGGCGAGCACGCCGCGCGGTTCGCGGCCGAGCTGCTTGGCGATGATCGCGAGATCCTGGTCGTTCGGCTGGGTCACCTGGGTCCTTCCGGTCCTGGCGGCGGCGCGACCGGCGGGGCGGGAGGTGGTGCCTGGTCGGCCGCGGGGGCGGGTTGTGGTTCGGAAATGCTGTGCCACAGTTCGGTGTACCAGGGGTCCGGCTCCCTGGACTTGGTCACCGCGGTCGGCGGGGCGGACGCCTCCATGCCGGGCACCTGCACGATGTACGGGGTCTCACCGGGCAGCACCAGCCGCAGCCGATCGCGCGCCTCGGAGCGGATGTAGGCCGGATCCTGTTGCTGCGCACGGCGATCGCGCAGCCGCGCCAGATCGGCTTCCAGATCCCGGCGCTGCTGCGCGAGTTGCGCGGCCTCGGCGCGCTGGGTGAAGTACGTGCGCATCGGCACGGCGAGGGTAAGCGCCAGCGCGCACACCACGATCGCCAGGATCACCGCTTTGCCGGTGGACAGGCCGAGAATCGTGCGGTCGTGCTTGTCCGCGCCATGGCCGCCGCTGCGCAGGCCGACCTTTTGCGGCCCGGCCTTCTTGTCCTCAGATCGCCTGCGCGCGGTGCGTTTTACCGCCGCGGGCCTGGCGGCCGTCTCCGTATCGGAGCCGGCCTTGGGGCGCGAACTGGCCGAACGCGACGTGCGGCGGTCCCCACGCCCGGCTGGACTGGTCCCACGCGCACGTCGCTCCGTCATAGCGTCCCTTGTTTACTAACCCTCGAAGGCGAAGCGCGGGAACGCGACATCTCCCGCGTACCGCGCGGAATCACCGAGCGCGTCCTCGATGCGCAGCAGCTGGTTGTACTTCGCCACCCGCTCGCTGCGCGCCGGCGCACCGGTCTTGATCTGGCCGCTGCCCACCGCGACCGCGAGGTCGGCGATGGTGGTGTCCTCGGTCTCGCCGGACCGGTGGCTCATCATCGTCTTGTAGCCGTTGCGGTGCGCGAGCTCCACGGCGTCCAACGTCTCGGTGAGCGTGCCGATCTGGTTGACCTTCACCAGCAGCGCGTTCGCGGCGCCCTTGGCGATGCCCTCTTCCAGGCGCTCCGGGTTGGTGACGAACAGGTCGTCACCGACGATCTGGATCTTCTCGCCGATCTCGTCGGTGAGCGAGACCCAGCCGTCCCAGTCGTCCTCCGAGAGCGGGTCCTCGATGGAGACCAGCGGGTAGGAGGCGAGCAGCTCGGCGTAGAACTGGGTCATCTCGGCGGCGCTGCGCACGCTGCCCTCGAACTTGTAGCCGCTACCGGTGGTGTAGAACTCGGTGGCCGCGACGTCGAGCGCCAGCGCGACATCGCTGCCGAGCTTCAGGCCGGTCTTGCCGATGGCCACGCTGATCAGGTCGAGCGCCTCGCGGGTGCCGGCCACGTCGGGGGCGAAGCCGCCCTCGTCGCCGAGACCGGTGGACAGGCCCTTGGACTTCAGCTCCGCCTTCAGCGCGTGGTACACCTCGGCGCCCCAGCGCAGCGCCTCCTTGAAGGTGGGCGCGCCGATCGGGGCGACCATGAATTCCTGCACGTCCACGCTGGTGTCGGCGTGCGCGCCACCGTTGAGGATGTTCATCATCGGCACCGGGAGCACGTGCGCGTTCGGGCCACCGAGGTAGCGGAACAGCTCCAGGCCGGAGGACTCGGCGGCGGCGCGGGCCACCGCGAGCGAGACGCCGAGCAGGGCGTTCGCGCCGAGGCGGGACTTGTCCGGGGTGCCGTCCAGGTCGAGCAGCACCTGGTCGACGGTGCGCTGTTCGACCGCGTCCAGGCCGATGACGGCCGGCGCGATCTCGTCGAGCACACCCTCGACGGCCTTCTGTACGCCCTTGCCGCCGTAGCGTTCGCCGCCGTCACGCAGCTCGACGGCCTCGTGCTCGCCGGTGCTCGCGCCGGAGGGCACAGCGGCCCGGGTCAGGGTGCCGTCGTCGAGGGCGATCTCGACCTCGACAGTGGGGTTTCCGCGAGAATCCAGGATCTCGCGAGCTCCGACCTGTTCGATGATGGCCACGAAAACGACACTCCTTAGGCTGCAGGCACGGTGGGTATTACGGGAATTGCCGTGCGCTGCGAGCCTAGCGTCCGCCGAGCTCGGCGGGTAACCGGCACTCCGGTCGAGGAGGTCACACCCGGCGACCGACGCTGTAGGCGGCGGCGCGGTCACGCACGGTCAGCAGGTAACTGTTGGACTGGTTATAGGTGAGCAGCGCCTTCTGCCAGCCGTACTCGGAGGTCAGATCGCCGCCGCTGGCACACAGGTAGCGGGCCGCGGTGAGGGCCGCGTCGTCGATGTTCTGCGGGTCGGCCACGCCGTCGCCGTTGGCGTCGACGCCCCAGCGCTTCCAGGTTTCCGGGATGAATTGCAGCGGGCCGATGGCTCGATCGAAGACCGGATCGCCGTCCAGCGCACCGCCGTCGGTGTCCTTGACCAGGGCGACGCCCGGTGCGCCGTCGAGCGGGATGCCGATGATCGGCGGGCGCACCGTGCCGTCCGCGTCGATCCGCGAGCCGCCGTGCGAGCCGTGTTTGCTCTCCACGCTGGCGATGCCCGCGATGGTGGTCCAAGCGATGCCGCAGTCCGGCTTGGCGCGAGCGAGGACCGCGGCCGCGTAACCGTAGGCCTCCAGCGCGACCGAGGGAATGGCCATGCGGTCGGCCTGTTCTTCGGCCCAGCCGCGCAATTGGATCGCCGTGCGGCCGGGGCCGTCCAGATCGATCAGCGGCAGCGGGGTGCCCGGGCCGGGCGGAATGCCCTCGGGGATCGGCGGGAGATCGCGGTCGATCCCGCAACCGGCGAGCGCGAGGGTCACCATGACGGCGGCCAAAGCGCCGGTCTTTCTGAGGAGCACTCCACCTATCATCCAGGTCCGGCGGAGTACCCCGGTGAAGTCAGCCGAGCAGCTCGCGCGTCGCGGTATGCGCGGGTGCCGCGAGTATGGCGCGCGTCTCACCGGATTCGACGATTCGGCCGTGGTCCAGGACGACCATGCGCGGGCAGTGGGCGGCCACTAGGGGCATGTCATGGCTGATCACCAGCAGGGCCATGGTGCGCTCGTGCTTTATCCGATCCAGCAGAGTCATGATCGATGCGGCGGTGGCGTGATCCAGGGCGGAGGTGATCTCGTCGCAGATGAGGATGGCGGGTTCGGCCGCGAGGGCGCGGGCCAGGGCGACTCGTTGGCGTTGACCGCCGGACAGTTCGTGGGGGTAGCGGACGGCCAGTTCTGGGGCGAGTTCTACCGAGGCGAGTAGGTCGCTGATCTGTTGGGGCAGCCGGCGTCTCGGGACGCCGCCGATGCGCCGTAGTGGTCGGCCGAGGGTTTGGGCGACGGTTCGGCGTGGGTTGAGTGCGGATCGGGGGTTCTGGTTTACCAGCTGGATGCCGTTGGTTCGTCCGCGACCGGTTACCGGGATCGGAGCGCCGTGCAACTCGAGCACTCCGGTTGCCGAGCGGTGCAGGCCCGCGATGACCCGGGCGAGCGTCGTCTTGCCCGCGCCGGATACGCCGACGATCGCGAGGGCCGCGGCGGGTGCGAGCTCGAGGTCTATCTCGGCGAGGACTGCACGGCCGTCGATAGATGCGCCGATGCCGTTGGCGCGCAGCAAGAGTGGGGTGGAGGTTCCGGCCGATGCATCCGGGCGTGGACCGGCCACCTCGTCGCTCACCTTTGCCGGTGACGTCGGAATACCCACTGACCAATCAGATCCCGACGAGCGGTCGATCATGGGCTGCGCGGCCGTAGTCGGATGCTCGTGGAGGTCGGCTCCGACGTGCGCCACCAGTCCGATGCCGAGTTCGACCACGGTGTCGGCGATCGCGTGCACCGTGTCGGTGTCGTGGCCGGACAACAAGATTGCCGTCGAACGTTCAGCGGCAATCTCGGTGAGGAGGCGGGCGATGTCGGTGCGCAGGGCGCCGTGCAGACCGGCGAGAGGCTCGTCGAGGATCAGGACTCCGGTGCGGCGGATCAGGGCGCGGGCCAAGGCGACTCGGCGCTGCTGACCACCGGAGAGTTCGCCGGAGCGGCGGCGCAGGTGCTCGGCGGAGAGGCCGACCAGTTCGAGGGTGTCGATGAGGGTGTCGCGGGCGGCGTGCTGGGCGACCTCGTGCAGCAGTCCCTGCACGCGCATCAGGGGATTGAGGGCGGACCCGGGGTCTTGGCCGACGTAGGCGACTTGCATGCGCCGGAACCGCTGTAGCGCAACCGGATCCAGAGCGAACACATCGTGGCCCGCGACGGAGACCGAGCCACGGTACCGGGACGCACCCGCGGGCAGGTGTCCGAGCAACGCTCGCATCAGTGTCGTCTTGCCGGACCCCGAAGGACCGGTCAGCGCGGTGATTTCCCCCGCGGCGATCTGGAAACTGATGGGCCCGAACAATTCTTGTCCCGACGAACCGCGCACCGACAGCTCGTCGACCACCACCGGTGCGCCGACCGCCTGCCCAGGCACCCGACTGTGCGCGCTGTTCGACGAGACATCGCCGGCACGCGGCTTCGCCGCGGCGTCCGGGGCGCCGCCATCATTTCGTGCGTCGACATCGATGGCCGGGTCGCTCACCGCAACTCTCCTCGTCGGCCGATGATCGCCGGACGTGCAGTCGGCTTCGCCATAACCGCACGGACTGCGACCGACGATCGGTTGCTCATGGGCGCTCCCCTCGCCCGAACGCGGTGACGGCCAGGTTCACGCTGACCGCGACGACCGCGATGGCCAGGCTGGGCGCAAGCACCGCCCACGGATTGAGCAGCATCCCGGAGGCGTTCTCGCGCACCATGACCGCCCAGTTGCTCGCGCCGAGCGTGGTCGGCAATTGCAGGAACGAGGCGGTACTGACCACGTAGACTGCCGCCACGAAACGAAGGCCGAGTTGAGCGGTGATCACCTCGCGCAGGTTCGGGATCACTTCACGAAAGACCAAGTGCGGCAATGTTTCGCCACTGGCTTGCGCGGCCTCGACGTAACCGGAAGCAACGACTCCCGCGGCGGCCGCGGCGAAAACCCTGGCGCAGTATGGGGTACCGAAGAGCAGGGCGACGACGAGCAGACCGACGGCGCCCGCGTCCGGCCACGACGTCAGGACGAGCAGGATGCCGAGCACGGCGGGCAGCAGCATGGCGAAGTCGGTGGCCAGCTCGATGAACCTGCCGACCCGCGGTCGCAGCGCGGCGATCGTGCCGAGCACACAGGCCAGCGCAGTCACCGCCACCGCGATTACCGCCGCCAGCAGGAGCAGACCCCAACCGCCGTACAGCAATTGGCTCAGGACATCACGTCCCAGCCGATCGGTGCCGAACCAAGCGCCGGCCCCGGCCGGACCGAACGGGATACCGACGGGCGCCTCGGCCGCGTGCGGCGCCAGCGCCGGGCCGAAGACGGCCAGCAGAGTCACCAGGACTGCGGGCAACACCGTCAGTAGCCGAAGGCGTTGCACCCGACGGTGATTCCGCCGCACGTCCGCGTGTTCGTCGCGCCGTTCCAGTAGCCGTGTCATCCGCGCCCCCGCAACGACCAGGCGCGAATACTATCCGCGACGGCGAGCACACCCATGATGACCGCACCGGACAGCGCGACCACCGAGGCGATCAACGACACGTCGCGATCCGCCACCGAACCGGCGAGCAGCGCTCCGAGTCCCGGATAGTTGAAGATGGTCTCCACCACCAGCGATCCGCCGAGCACCATGCCGACGGTGGTCGCGAAGCTCGCCACGATCGTGGGCAGCGCGAACGGCAAGGTATGCCGCAGCTGCACCGCACGCGTGGAGATCCCGTCCAGCACAGCGCTTTCCACGTGCGGCGCCTGCGCGGCATCCACCATCGCGGCGCGCACCACCCTGGTGTTCCACCCGATCTGCGGAATCGCCAGCGCGAGCACCGGCAGCACCAGCATGTCCGGGCTCGCCGGAAAACCGGAGCGATCGGTGATGGTGACGGCGGGCAACCAACCGGCGGCCAGCGCGAACACCAGGATCAACAGCGTCGCGACCACGAATTCCGGTACCGCGGCGGCAATGGTCGTCGCGGGCTGTAGCAGCCGCACCGTGCCCCGCCGGAGCGCGGCCACCCGCCCCCGGACCGCGGCGGCGCCTGGCCGGGCGCGCTCCCCCTGTCGCGCCGCCCACCATATCCCGAGCAGCAGCGACGCGACCACGGTCAGGGTCAACGCCAGCCCGCCGAGCAGCAGCGTCGGCGGGAACTTGTCGGCGAGCAGGTCGTTGATCGAACGTCCGCGCGCCGTGCGGCCGAAATCACCGGTCAGCACCCCGGCGATCCAGTCCCAGAAGCGTTGCGGCAGCGAATGATCCAGTCCGAGTTCGCGCTCCTTGGCCGCGATCTGTTCCGGCGTCGCGTCCCGCCCGAGCACCGCCCGAGCCGTATTGCCGGGCAGCAGGTCGACGACCACGAAGACCGTTGCCAGCAAGGCGATCAGCAGGGCGATGCGCCGGACCAGCAGGCGCGCGAACGAGATCACCCGGCCAACCAGGCTCGTTCCAGCTGCACCCTGGCGAAGCCGCCGAGCGTGGGCAGGTCGTGCACCCGGGCGGAGGCGATGTCGATGCCGTCGGCCATGCCCCACACCAGGTAGCCGCCGCGATCGTGCTGGATCTGCTGCACCTCGCGGCAGGCCTGCGTGTAGTCCGAGTCGTTCTGTGCGGCCAGGGCTTTGGCGGTGGCCGCGTCGAATGCCGTGTCCTCGAAGGCGGTTTCGTTGCGGTTGGAGCCGCTGGACATCAGATTCTTCGCATAGAACAGCGCGGAATCGTTGGTGCCCCAGGAGACCGTGTAGAGCGGCGCCTTCAACCAGGTCTGGTCGTAGAAGGCGTTCGATTCCTGAGTGACCACATCGAGGCGGATCCCGATGTCGGCCAGCTGGGTCGCGATGACCTTGGCCGACTCGACCTCGCCGGGGGCTTCCGCCTTGGTCACCAATGGATAAGTCCGCCCGGTGTCGAAACCGGCTTCGCGCAGCAGGTTCTTCGCGCGGTCGAGGTCGCGGGTGCGCTGCGCGATGGACTTGTCGTACATCGGATCGGCGGTGCCGAGAATGTCGTTGGCGATCGTGCCGTAGCCCGAATGCACCTGAGTCACCAGCGCGTTTCGATCGACGCCGAGCCGCAGCGCGGTGCGCACCCTGGCGTCGGCGAACGGACCGTCGGCGGCGCGCATCGCGACGCCGAGCATGGTGTCGTCGGCCCGGCGCACCACTCGCAGGTCGCCGCGGCCCTCCGCGGTCCGGCCGGCGATCGCGCCGACATTGGACGCGAGGTCGATCTGCCCGCCGAGCACGGCATTGCCCAGTGCGGTCACGCTTTCGAACATGGTGACCTCGATGGCGTCGAGCAGCGGCGGCGGGCCGTGCCAGTGCTCGTTGCGCACCAGCCTGGCGTTGCCGCCCTGGTACGACTCGAGCCGGAACGGCCCGGTGCCAACGGCTTTGGTGAAGTCGGTGGTGTCCTTCTTGACCGTGAAGGTCATCAGCCGCACCAGCAGCGGCAGCTGGGTGTTCGGCTCGGGCACGGTGAGCACCACCCGATTCGGACCGTCCGCGGTGATGTCTTGTAACGCGACAGGCATTTTCGACGCGCCGCCGACCGTGCGCAGCCTGCGCAGCGACCACACGACGTCGTCGGAGGTGACCGGGCTGCCGTCGTGGAAGGTCGCGCCGTCGGCGAGGGTGAAGGTCCAGCGGCGGCGTTCGGCGTCCGGCTCCCACCGGGTGGCCAAGCGTGGCGCGACATTCGGATCACCGCCGGGCACGGTGAGCGCGTCGTAGACCAGCGAGGTGATCAGGAAGTCGCTGTCGTTGCTCAGATTGGCGTGCGGATCGCGTTCGCTGCGCGCCGCGGTGCCCAGCGCGCCGACCCGTAGTGTGCCGCCACGCTGCGCGGGCCCGGACGAGTCCGTCCCCTTGGAGCAGGCGGCGACCACGAGCACCGCTCCGATGCCGAGACCCGACTGCAACAGCTGCCGTCGATTCAAACCCATTGCGCCGCCTTCTTCCTGGACGATCAGGACAGGCTAGCCTAAACGGTTGCGCGCAACTCGGCCGCAATTAAGTCGATCTTCACTATAATTATGCGTTTCTGCTATTTTTTATAGACTCGCTTAGGTAAGCCTTGCTTAACGCCGCCAGACCAGATAGCTTCGCAGATCGACGTCACTCCTGCTCTTTTCGAACGATGCGAAGAAGGGACTCCCTCGGTGAAAGGCGTTCTCTCCGAACGTAAGACGCTTCACCCGCAGGATATCGAACGTCGTGAGCTCCCCGCCGCCGCCGGGCGTGCGGTGCGTGAACTCGCGCGAGAGATATCTACCACACTGGATGCGACGCGGCCCGACGAAGCCGCGCTGGCCGCCACGCTGACCGATCCGGCGCTGATCGCGCAGATCGACGCCCGGGTCGCCGAATTGCCCACCGACGTCCGCCGCACCCTGCGCCCGCCCGCCACCAGCGCCGGCGCGACCATCGTCAGCCGCCTGCCGCTCACCGATGCCGAATTCGGGCCGACGCCGCCGAGTTGGCGCGAGGCCGCGCAGTGGAGCGGCACCGCCGCCCGGCGCGCGAGTTCGTTCGAGCTCGACCTGGTGATGCTGCTGCTCGCGCGTTGTGCCGGTGAGCCTTTCGGCTGGCAGGGCCAACAAGGCGGACGGCTGGTCAACAACATCCTGCCGTCCCCCGGCCACGAGCACGAACAGTCCGGCGCGAGCAGCAAGACCCTGCTCAGCCCGCATTCCGAGGACGCCTTCCACCCCGAGCGGGCCAACCTGCTGATGCTCGGCTGCCTGCGCAATCCGGACCTGGTCGGCACCACCGTGTCCTCGGTCCGGCGGGTCGAGCTGACCGCCGCGCAGCGCAGGCTGCTGAGCACGCCGACCCTGCCGATCCTGCCCGACGTCTCGTATGGCACTGGGCACGAACAGTATTCGGCCGCGCCGCTGCCGACGCTGTGGAGCTCGGCCGGCCCGGACGAGACGACGCTGCGCTACGACCCGGCATACACCCCGCTCGACGATGCCGACGCCGGCTTCCGCGCCGCCTACGCCAGGCTCAGCGCCGAGTTCGAACGGGTCTGTGTCACGGCCGCGCTCGCGCCCGGCGAGGTGCTGCTGGTGGACAACGACGTCGCGGTGCACGGTCGGGTACCGTTCACCGCGCGTTACGACGGCACCGACCGCTGGCTCAAGCGGGTGAACGTCCGCCTGCCTGATCGGCCGCGGCGGGCCGAGGAGGCCGACGAGAATGGATATGGGCAACGGACCGTCGCCCCGTTCCGAGCAGCAGTGAATTCCGCGTTCGCGTCCGGCGGCGACGAGCCGGCCCGTACGGACGAACACCGGGAGAACCATCCGGTGGCGACAGAGCGGGAAGCAGCACATGATCGAGGATCCTTTGAACATCCGTGACCGCAGCACCCCCTTACGGGTGCTGAGCCGCAGCGATCTGGCCGGCGTGCCGATCACGCCCGGCGATGTCGTGCGGGCCGTGGAAGACGCGTATCTCGCGTTCGCCGCGGGTGATTCGGACAACCCACGCAAACTCAGCGTGGCCAATCCCGACGGCTGGTCGGTGTCCTACGCGATGCTCGGCCGCGACGGCCGCCGCCGGGTGGTCGCGATGAAGACGTCGTACAAGTTCGATCCCGGTCACGATCGCAGCACCAAGCGCTACTACACGACCATCACGCTCTACGACGACAGCACCGGCGCGCCGATCGCGATGATGGACTGTTCCCGGGTCGGCGCGCTGCGCACCCCGGCGGTGTCGGCGCTGCTGGTGCGCGAGACCGTCCGCCGCGGCGCGGAGAGCGTGCTGTTGATCGGCACCGGCACCCAGGGCCGGAACGCGTTGCCGCACTTGCTCGCCGCGAACCCGCAGCTACGCAAGCTGATGCTGTACGGCACCCATCCGGAAGGTCTCGACGCGGTGCACCGGCAGCTCGCCGAGCACTACCCGCACGCATTGCTGGAGAGGGTGGCGGACCCGAAGGTCGCCGCGGCGAGCGCGGACGTGGTGCTGGCCACCGCGGGCCCTGGCACCGAGGTCGCGCTCGAATCCAGCGATCTCGCACCGGGTTCGACGGTGGTGCTGGTCGGCTACGGCCTGGCTCCCTCGGCCCTGGTCGACGCGGATCGGGTGATCGCCACCAGCGCCGAGCAGATGGCGTTGACCGGCACCGACATGGTCGGGCCGGACGGGACGCTGCGCGCGGTGGACGCCGAGTTGCCGCAGATCCTGAGTCGGCGCGCGGTCGCGCGGCGCTCGGACGACGAGCGCATCTTCGTCTACAACAGCGGACTCGTGCTGACCGACATCGCGGTCGCGCACGCGCTCGCCGAACGCGCCATCGCCGAGGGCCGCGGCACGGAGGTGCCGCTGTGGGATTAGACGTCGGCGGGGTCGGGGTGACGCGCGATTCGATCAGCGCCGCCCCGGTCCCGGCGGTCCTGGACGAGTGGGAGCGCCGCGCACTCGATGACCCGAACCTGCTGGGTGACATCAGTTTTGCCGTGGGCGGGCCGTTTCATGTGATGTATCCGCCCATGGTCGGCAGCAACATTCACGGGTTCCGCGCGGTGTTCGAGCAGGCCGGGATCGATGGCGTCATCTACTACGGCAAGAAGGCGAACAAGTCGCCTGCCGTCGCGCGCGCCTGCGCGGAAAGCGGTGCGGGCGTGGATGTTTCCAGCACCGGAGAGCTGACCGCCGCACTCGCACAAGGGATTCGCGGCGACGAGCTGATGGTGACCGGCCCCGCGAAATCCGACGACCTGCTCTGGCTCGCTACCAGGCACGGCGCGCTGCTCGCCGTCGACGATCCCGGCGAACTCGAACGTCTTGCCGCCCTTGGCACCTCGACTGCACCGGTCAGGGTCCTGCTCCGGGTGCTGCCCGCCGCTTCCGCCAGTCGATTCGGCCTCACCGAGGCCGAGCTGGAACAGGCGATGACCACGCTCGCCGGCAGCGGATCGATCCGCCTGGAGGGCTTCAGCTTTCACCTCTCCGGCTACGACGCCGTGGCCCGCGCCGAGTTGGCCTCCGAGCTGATCGCCCGCTGCCTGCACGCGCGGACCCTCGGCCATCCCGCCACAACGCTGTCGATCGGCGGCGGATTCGGCGTCGACTACGTGCCCGCCGCCGCATGGGCGGAGTTCACCGAGCACGTCGACCGGCGGTGGTTCCACTCGGGCAAGTCGTTCGAGTCGTACTACCCCTATCACTTCCCGGCCCCCGGCCCGGCCATGCTCGCCGCGATCCTCGACCACGACGGCCTCGCACAACGGCTGCGCGACAACACCATCCGGCTGGCCATCGAACCGGGCCGCGCGCTGCTCGCGCACGCCGGCTTCACCGTCTTCCGCGTGCAGGGCAGCAAGATCCGGCACGCCGACGGCGCGCCGTACCGGCTGCTCACCGTCGACGGAACGAGCCTGAGCCTGTCCGAGCAGTGGTTCGAGAGCGAATACCTGCCCGACCCGCTGCTGTGGCCGGCCCGGCCGGGCACCCCGACGCCGACCAGCGTCGGCGCGGCCACCTGCCTCGACTCCGACATGCTCAGCTGGCGCCGGGTCCCGCTGCCGCGCGCCGCCGAGGTGGGCGACCTGCTGATCTACCCGAACACCGCCGGTTACCAAATGGATTCGAACGAATCCGCCTTCCATGACCTGCCGATTCCGCCGAAGGTGGTGCTGCACGACGCGCCGGTGCGCACCCACCCCGGCGATCGGTTCCGCTGGACGCTCGACGGCTGACCCCCTACCCACCCTGACCTAGGAGAAATTCAATGCCGCTCGTCACGCGCGTGACGGATCTGATCGGCCGCACGCCGCTGTTCGAACTGGCGGCGACCTCGACCGGCACCCGGTTACTGCTCAAGCTCGAGCAGTTCAACCCGACCGGCGCGGCCAAGATCAGGATGGCCCGCGAGATGGTGCTCGATGCGGAGCGTCGCGGTTTGCTGAGAAGTGGCGGGCATATCATCGAGTCCACCTCCGGGAATACCGGACTCGGTCTCGCGGTAGTAGCTGCCGAACGTGGGTATCGCTTCACCGCAGTGGTCGATCATCACGCGTGTAAGGACAAGTTGCGGGCTATGCGGGCAATGGGTGCGGAATTGGTGTTCGTCGCCGACGACGGCGACGACAACCTCGCGACCTCGGCGCGGGAGGACCTGGCCGAGGCGATGGCGGCCGCGCGGCCGGACGCGTACTTCACCGAGCAGCACAACAACGACGCCAACGCGGTCGGCTACTACGCGGTCGCCGAAGAGTTGCTGGAAGACGTTGAGCGGGTCGATATCCTGCTGTCCGCGGTCGGCACCGGCGGTTCGCTGTTCGGCACCGCGACCCGGCTGCGCGAACTCGGCCGCCCGGCCAGGGTGATCGGCGTCGAGCCGGTCGGCTCGATCGCCTTCGGCGGCGAGGGCGGCCCGTACTGGCAGTCCGGCACCGGCACGCCGCCCGGCGCCACCATCGGCACCGCGGTGGACTACTCGCTGCTGGACGAGGGGGTGAAGGTGACCGACGTGGACGCCTTCGCCACCGCCCGCGCGGTCGCCGCCGAACTCGGCCTGATGATCGGCGGCTCGGCCGGCGGCTCGGTGCATGCCGCGCTCAGCCGCCTCGACGAATTCCCGCCCGGCTCGACCATCGTCACGCTCGTCTGCGACGGCGGCGAGAAGTACCTGGACACGGTCTTCGACGACGAGTGGATGGCCGAACGCGACCTGCTCGACCCCACCGCCGAAGCTGAGGTCAGGACAATGCTGCATAACTACGCCCCCGAGGCCCGCCGTCCCGTCGCGCTCGTAGAGGCGCGATGAAGCGCTCGCACGCGGTGGGGCGCCGCGGATCAATCGCCCCGCCGTGCACGGCCCGCGAAAACGGGCACCGCGGCGCGTTCGAGTGCGCGGAGGTAGCCCGGTGATGCTGTCGGGCTACCGGACCGACAGTCGTCGGCTCACCGCGCTCGCCACGCCGATCGCGATGACGCAGTTGGCGCAGATCGCGGTGTCCACCACGAACGTGGTGCTGATGGGCACGCTCGGCGTGCAGCAGGTGGCCGCGGGCGGGCTGGCGATCGCGCTGTTCAATCAGATCCGCACCATGTGCGTCGGGCTGATCACCGCGAGCGGCAATCAGATCGCCACCGCGGTGAGTTCGGCAGGCAAGCGCGGCGTCTCCCCCGATGACGAGATCAAGGACGTGCTGCGGTCGAGCTTCCTGATCGCCACGCTGGCCGGCATCGTCGGCGGCGCGCTGCTCATCGGACTCGGCTGGGCGCTGCAATGGCTCGGACAGGACGCGGGCGTGCTGGCCGACGCGCGGCCGCTGATGGTGGCGCTGGCGCCGGGCCTGTTGCCGTGCCTGTGGTTCCAGGTGTTGCGGCAGTACACGGTCGGCATGCAACGACCGCAGGCGCTGCTGATGGTCACCCTCGGTTCGGTGCTGCTGAATCTGGTGCTGGCCCTCGGCTTCATCCACGGCCGCGCCGGACTGCCCGAGCTCGGCCTCACCGGCATCGGCGTGGCCACCTCGCTGGTCTTCCTGATCACCTTCGGCGTGTTCTGGGCGATGGTGCGCCGCGATGCCCGGCTGGGCGCGACGCTGCCGGTGCGGCCGTGGCCGGTGCGGCGCTCGACCGTGCTGGCCGAGCTGAAGCTGGGTGCGCCGATCGCGCTCACGTACGGCTCCGAGGCGGGCATGTTCTCGGTGCTGGCGCTCGTCATGGGCAGCATCGGGCCGGCCGCGCTGGCCGCGCACAACATCGTCTACCAGATCATCTACATCGTGTTCCAGGTCGCCATCGGTCTGTCGCACGGCGCGTCGATCCTGGTCAGCCATGCCGTCACGCGCGACGAATATCAGCACGCCCGGGCGCTGGCCTGGATCGCGCTGCGGCATGTCGGGGTCGTGGCCGTGCTCACCGGTGCGGTGTACGTGATCGCACCCGACCTGGTGCTGCGACCGTTCCTGAATTCGAGCGATACCAGCACGATTCAGATCGCGCACACGCTGTTGCTGATCGGCATCGTGCTGCAATTCTTCGATGCCGCGCAGAACATCGGCACCGGACTGCTGCGCGGGTTGAAGGCGACCAACGCCGGTTTCCGGCTGTCGATCATCGGCTACTGGTGTGTCGGGCTTCCGGTCGCGCTGCTGCTGGCCTTCCCGGCCGGGCTCGGCGCGGCGGGCGTCTGGTGGGGACTCACCGCGGGCCTGGCCACCACGGCCGTGCTCATGCTCCGCCGGTACTTCGCGCTGCTGGACAGCCGGGAACGGGACCGCCCGCAGCTGATCGCGGAGACGCCGGAAAGCCTCAGCAGCCCGAGCTGATTCGCGGCGGGTCTTCCGGATGTCTTGCCTGCCCGCAAGATCCGGAAGGCCCGCGCCGCGGACGGACGATCAGATATGCACGCCGTAGTCGCGGGCGATGCCCGCGAGCCCGGACGCGTAGCCCTGGCCGATGGCGCGGAACTTCCACTCGTTGTTGTGCCGGTAGAGCTCGCCGAACACCATGGCGGTCTCGGTCGAGGCATCCTCGGTGAGGTCGTAGCGGGCCAGTTCCACGCCGGTCGCCGCGTCGGTGACCCGGATGAACGCGTTGCGGATCTGCCCGAACGACTGGCTGCGCGCGTCGGCGTCGTGGATGGACACCGGGAAGAAGATGTTGGTGATGGTCGGCGGGGTGGCGCTCAGGTCGACGTTGATCACCTCGTCGTCGCCCTCGCCCTCGCCGGTCAGGTTGTCACCGGTGTGCTCGATCGAGCCCTCCGGCGAACGCAGGTTGTTGTAGAAGACGAAATGCTGATCCGACAGCACCTTCAGGTCCGGTCCGGTGGCCAGCGCGCTGGCGTCGAGGTCGTAGTCGGCGCCCGTGGTGGTGCGCACGTCCCAGCCGAGGCCCACCGCGACCTTGCTGAGGTTGGCTGCCTGCTTAGACAGCGAAACATTTCCGCCTTTGGCCAATGTGACGCTCATGAATCCCTTCCATGCGGCCCGTTCGCGCCGCCTTCGTTCCCGATTATCATCGTGCGTTCCGGAAGTGTTGCGCAGGTTCAGTTTTGGTCGTTTGACCAGGTACGCAGCGTGCGCACCCGCCCTTCCAGCGCGTGCAGTTCGCTCGGGTCGAGCACGGTCCGCTGGATGCCGTTGGCGACCTGGAACGCCGACTGCCGATGGTCATCGATCGCCTCGACATCGATCCGAACCGCGACATAGTCGGAGGCCTCCGGCATCTCTTCGGCGATGACCTGCGCCGTGCCCCGCGCGCACAGCGCGACATTGCCGCCACCGAGAATCAGCAGCGCCACCTGCGGGCGTTCCCGCAGCCTGGCCAGCGACCCGCGATCGAACTTGAGACTGAGCAGGATGCGCCGATCACCGGCCCGCACCGGCCAGGACACCGGGATGGCGTGCGGTCCGGGGTCGGTGGTGACCAGCACCGCGATCGTTTCCTGCGGCCATTCCGGGAGCACGTCCAGCTCGGGATGATCGTCGTGATCTGTCGAGTGGTCTTGACGTTGCACGTGGCTCGCTCCGGCTACCATCTTCGTCACCTCATGGATCGTCGAGCGCGACGGGGCTGTGCCGCGCTTGATAGCAGTCTAAAGTGCTGGGCCACTTGTCCGCTGGCGCTGCACCCTATGTCCGGACTGCTCTCAGCCGACTATCAGGCCGGGGCGAACGCGGGGATGGGCAGCGTCGCCGCCCAGTCGTGGGCCATCTCCTTGGCCCGGATTTCGGTCGACGCGTCGTGCCGCGCGTGCTCGCCGACCTGGGTCGCGCCGCATTCGACGAGCCGCTCGGCCGCGATCTCGCCGCCGCGATTGAAGGTGTCGCCGTAGATGCTGTCGCCCAGGCCGAACACCGCGAACCGCAGGCCGGTCAGATCGGGCGCGGCGGCGGTGAGTTCGTCGAAGAACGGTTCCGCGTTGGTCGGCAGGTCGCCGTCGCCGTAGGTCGAGCACACGATGACGTGGAAGTCCTGCGCGTCGAGGTCGTCGACGGCGAAATCGCCCAGGTCGTAGACCGACACATCGTGCGCCGCGAGCGCGTCGGCGACGCTGTCCGCGACGGACTCGGCCGTGCCCATCTCGGATCCGAACAGAATGACGACGCGCACGGCGGTGCACTCCCTTCTCCACAGGTGTCCGCAAGGTTGGTGAGGCTAGCCTAATTAATTAGCCCGTTCGTCGCCACCCCTCCTCCGCCGGACATGATGCCTGTCACCGCGACGGACCGGCTGAGCTGCGACGCGACCGCCCACAGCGGGCCACTCGGTGGCTATTACCAGGCACGGCAGCGGTTTCGGGGCACCGGCCCGGGCGCAGGGGCAGCGGAACGGCAGCGGGTGAGACGGAGTGTCCCGATTGACGAAATGTCACCGTGGATGCATCATTCGTACAGTCCCCATTGTTGTCTGGGACATCTTCTCTTTGCCGGCCGATGATTGTCCGGCCCAGCGTGCTGTCTCCCGTGCGCACGCTCGGTCGTCTCGCCCGCGCGCACGGATGCAGCACACCCATCATTTGACGCTTGTGCGTTCTGCCGTGAGTGAGGTGAAAACGAATGGTTTACCTGTCGTCTACATACCGCGTGATCAATTCGTTCCTGCGCTACGGCATCGTGCCCCACTTCTGAATGCGACCGCGCCGGGCGCGGCACTGCACGGCCGACATCACGACGTCGGCGGTGCGGCCGCTCGGCTCCGGCGCGGTGCCTCGGTAGTTGGCCCCAACGGAGCACGAACGAATGTGGAGAACAAGCTGATGATGGACATGGGGGCAGTGAATCCGGTAGAGATGGTGACCCGTCCGATGGCGGGCAACCTGGTCGTATCGGCCTCGATGATCGAGGATTTGGGTTATCTGCGCTCCGAGCTCGCGGCGGCCGAAGTGCCGTTCCTGCTGGTGCGCGACCGCGGGCACCGGCTGGTGCTCGCCGCGGACGCGGCCCACCACCTGATGGTGCGCCGGGTCATGGCCGGCGCGACGGCCGCGGGCTTCGCGTGTGACGAGGTGCAGCACAACGTCTTCCGGATCGGGCGCGACAACGACCCGGCGCACCGGGTGGACCTGGAACTGTGGCAGTACCACGGCGACACGGTCGAGTGCCCGCGCCCGAACTCGTTGACCCGCACCATGTTCGACCTCGCCGATGTCGAGCAGACGCAGGTGCTGCTGTTCGATCGGGCGTGGCCGACCCTGGTGGACATGTTCGCGCCGCAACCGAGCGACGTGAGCTTCGACATCGACCTGGTGTTCTCCTGGGTGGACGGCTCGGATCCGGAGTTCCGGGCCCGCCGCGCGGGCATGCTCGCGCAGGTGGTGGTCGGCGAGGGTGACGACGCGGACGCGCGCATCCGGCAGATCGACGAGCTGAAATACGCTCTGCGGTCGGTGGACAAGAACGCGCCGTGGATCCGGCGGATCTTCATCGCCACCGACTCCACCATGCCTGCCTGGCTCGCCGATCACCCTCGGGTGACGGTTGTCCGTGCGCTGGACCACTTTTCGGACACCAGCGGGCTGCCGACGTTCAATTCCCATGCGGTGGAATGCCAGTTGCAGCACATCGAGGGGCTCAGCGAGCACTTCCTGTACTCCAACGACGACATGTTCTTCGCGCGGCCGGTGCGTCCGTCGATGTTCTTCACCTCGGCCGGGATCAGCCGATTCATCGAGGCGGACACCAGGATCGGGCCGGGCCGCAACAACGAGCGGCGCAGCGGCTTCGAGAATGCCGCCCGGGTGAATCGGGAACTGCTCGCCGAGCGGTTCGGACAGCTCATCTCGCGGCACCTCGAGCACACGCCGGTTCCTTTGCGCCGCAGCGTGTTACTGGAGATGGAAGACGAGTTCGCGGCCGACTTCGCGCGGACCAGGACCAGCCGATTCCGTTCGGCCACCGATATTTCCGTTACCAACTCGCTGTATCACTACTACGCGATGCTGACCGGGCGGGCGGTGCCGCAGGAGACGGCGAAGGTGCGTTATGTCGACACGACCAGCCACAAGGGGCTCGCGCTGCTGGACGGGATCGCGCGCAAACGCAATGTCGACTTCTTCTGCCTGAACGACGGAAGTTTCCCGGAGATCTCCGAAACCGAACGCGTGCTTGCGGTTTCGGCGTTCCTGTCGCGCTACTTCCCGGATCCGGCGCCGTGGGAGCAGCTCAGCGCACCGTCTCGTCGTCCGATTCCGGAGTCGTCGCCCGGCGCCGCATGACATGCGGGATGCGCGCGGCGGGTGGGATGACGATGCCCTCCGCCGCGAGCGTCCGGGCGGCCTCTTCCGCGGTGGACGGCTTGCCGACCGTGGGGCCGCGATCGATCGGGACCACCGAGTGCACCACGGTGTCCGGGTAGATGTGCACGTAGTTGAACGCCTGCGCGCCGTCGCGGCCGCGCTGGGCGCCCTGCTCGACGCCGAGATCCTGGCTGTAGCAGGTCGCCGAGGCCACCGAGACGGGGATGCCCGCGAAGGTCGCGTTGGTGGAGAAGTGCAGGTGGCCGGCCAGGATGGCGCGGACGTCGCTGCCGTCGAGCACGTCGGCCAGCTTGCGCTGGTCGCGCAGCTCGACGGTGACCGCGAGGTCGAGCACGCACGGCACGGGCGGGTGGTGCATGGCCAGGATGGTGCCGAACGGGGCCGGTTCGGACAGCACCGAACGCAGCCAGTCCAGCTGTTCGTCGGAGATCTCGCCGTAATGGTGGCCGGGGACCGAGGTGTCCAGCGCGATGATGCGCAGGCCGTCGATCAGGTGTACGCGGTCGAGCGGTGCCGTAGAGGCCCGCTCGCCGAGTAGCTTGCGGCGTAGCAGGCTGCGGTCGTCGTGGTTTCCCGCGACCCACACGATGGGCGCCGGCAAACTTCGCGCGAACGGCTCGATCAGAGCCTTGAGCTTGTCGTACGCCGCGGGCTCACCCTTGTCGGTGAGATCGCCGGTGAACACGATCGCGGTCGGCTGGATCCGACTGGCCGCGGCCTGCTCGAGTAACTGGCGTAACCGCTGGTCCGCGTCGACGTCACCGTATAACTCGCCGTCGCCGGCAATCACATGGGTGTCGCTGAAGTGGAACAACACATGATCCGGTCGCGGGTGCTCCGCGACTCTGCTGATGTGCACCGGACCGAACGTCCTCCCCGGCGGTTTGCCCGCCATTGGCTTCGGGTTCCACCGCCAGAATAGCGAAGGACTACTGACAGGTTTCCCGACGGACGGTGACGACATGCTTGCGGGAAGGTGAGGTTTCTATGTCGAAATCCCGCGGAGGTGCTCGGACGTTAACGAGGTCGTTGTGCGGTAGTGACGCGGTTCATAGCTGTGCGTAGGCGCGGCCGAGGGCATCGGCGGCGCGCAGGGCGTCGATCGTCATCGCGGCGTCGACGCTGAAGGGTTCGTTGTGGATGGACTCGGCCGGGGCGGTGGCACGGCTGGCGATCGCGGACAGGGTGGATTCGTGGACGTCGGCCAGGCCGACACCGGCGAGGGTGGTCGGCAGGCCGACCTCGGTGCAGAAATCGAGGACCGTGTCGATCTCCGACGACGGAGCGCCCTCCAGCACCAGCTGGGTGAGCACGCCGAAGGCGACCTTTTCGCCATGCAGGTAGGCATGGGTCTGCGGTGCCGCGGTCAGGCCGTTGTGGATGGCGTGGGCGGCGGCCAGGCCCGAGGATTCGAAGCCGAGACCGGACAGCAACGTGTTGGCCTCGACGATCCGCTCGAGCGCCGGGGTGATCGCGTGCGCGCGCACCGCGGCGAGCGCCTGCGGACCATCCGCGAGCAGGGTGTTGTAGCAGAGCTCGGCGAGGGCGGTGGCGCTGCGCGTGGACGCGCCGCCGCGCAGGTTGCGCACCTGTGCGGCCGAACAGGTCCGCGCCTCGAACCAGGTGGCGAGCGCGTCGCCCATGCCGGAGGCGAGCAGCCGGGCCGGCGCCTGCACGATGACCGAGGTGTCCACGAGCACGAGCGCCGGATTGCGGCGCAGCAATTGCGACGTCTCCACTTCGCCTGCGTCCGTGTAGATCACGGACAACGCGCTGCACGGGGCGTCGCTCGACGCCGTGGTCGGACAACTGATCATCGGCAACCCGAGGTCATCGGCAACCACCCGCGCCGAGTCCAGCACCTTCCCGCCGCCCGCACCCAAAACGACCGTGCTGCCGTTTTCCTGCACGCCCGCGGTGATCCTGGCGATTTCCGCCCGCGTGCACTCCCCATTCGAAAGATGCACGGAATAAGCGATTTTCGCGTCCGTCAGCGACCGCTCCCACACGTCCGCCAACAACCGCTGCGCACTCCGCCCCGCCACAATCGTGACCGGCCCCCCGATCCCCAGCCGAGTCATCTCCGCCCCGAGCTGCCCCGTAGCCTCCCGCCCCTGCACATAATGCCCCGGCGAAGAAAACACACTCAACATCGAAACCTCCCGATCCCAGGCCCACAGACGCCGTCCCCCAAACGCTACCCGCGCCGGAACTCCCAGCCACTGAACCGTGCGGAAGAGCGATTCCCGCGAGCGGGCGCTAGCAGCATGGGGTTTCACTCGACCGGAGCCGAGTCCGATACCGAGTGCACGCGGCTTATCGGGTTAGCATCACGATCATCTGCCGGATCAGCCCTCGCGGCTTTGGGACAAGTAAGGGAAGGGCCATGGCGACTCCGTCTGAAGGTGCTGGCACGTCGAGTCTGCGGGTGCAGGTGGAGCAGTTGCTCGATCTGTATGGGGATGGGGTTGCGCCTATCGTTCAGTCCGGGGATCCGGTGTTGCGGTCGGTTGCCGGGCAATATGAGGGGCAGCTCGAGGATGAGGTGTTGGCGGCGCTCGTCGAGTTGATGCGGCGGACGATGTATGCGGCGCCGGGGGTCGGGTTGGCGGCTCCGCAGATCGGGTTGCCGGTGCAGTTGGCGGTGATCGAGGATTCGGCTGCGGTCAGCGAGGAGATCGCTGAGAGCCGGGAGCGTTATCCGCAGGAATTCCTGGTGATCGTCAATCCGACGTACACGCCGTCTTCCCTGCGGACCGCCGATTTTCCCGAAGGCTGCCTCAGTGTCACCGGGTATCACGCGGTGGTTCGCCGCCACGCCGATGTCACGTTGCGCTACACCGATCTCGGCGGAACCTCCCGGCTCGCGGAGTTCAGCGGCTGGCCGGCCCGCATCGTGCAGCACGAGACGGACCACCTCAACGGCATCCTCTATGTCGACAAGGCCGAACCGGGGACGCTCACCGAGATCGTGGATACGCCGCCGGTCTCGTCTCAGTGAACCCAGTACTTGCGCCAGTCGTCGCCGGCTAGCGGAAGTCGTTCCCCGCGATCGGCTTCCGCGGCATCCTCGGTGGCGCGGATGGCGGCGGCGAAGGTGAGGGTGGCTTTGCGGAGGCGTTCCTCGGCGCTGTCGGGGCGGCCGAGGTGGACGACGCGCAGGTCGGCGGGGACGAGGTCGTCGGGCAGGCCGGCCTTGGTGCTACGGTCGCGGATTTTTTCGGCGAGGGCCAGCGCGGGCTGGGCCATGGCGATGCCGTCCAGGCAGGAGCGGCGGGATTTCTCGGCGGATTTGCGCTCTTCCCAGGCGCTTTCCTGGGCGGCGATCTTCTCTTCGAGGGTGGTGTCGGCGGCGAATTGGGTGTCGCGGAGGTAGGGGCTGCGGTTGACCAGTTTGGCCACCAGCGCGGCGGCCACCTCGTTGACCGTGAATTCGCCTGCGGCCTGGGCGATTCGAGAGTGGAAGAGGACCTGGAGCAGTAGGTCGCCCAGCTCTTCCTTGATGGTTTCGGCGTCGTCGTGCTGGATGGCGTCGAGGAGTTCGTAGGTTTCCTCGAGCAGGTAGGGGCGCAGCGAGTCGTGGGTCTGGGTCACTTCCCAGCCGCCGAAGTGCCAGAGCCGATCCATGACCTCGACGGCGCCGGTCAGCCCGGCGGCCACCACGGCGGTGTCGGAGGGAGTCCCGCTGGCCGCCGCGTGCCGGGCGGCGCGCAGGACTGCTTCGTCGCGGTCGGCAGTCATCGGGCCGCCGAGACCTCGGTCGCGGTGGTGAGATCCACTGCGCCCTGGGCTTTTCCGTCCAAGGCGAGCAGCAGGTCGGCGACGAATTGCAGCAGCACCACGTCGCGGACGCGCTCGGCGCCGACGCTGTCTTCGACCCGCGGCAGTGGCAGCGAGATCACGCCGCTGGCCGCGCGATAGCTGGCGCTGGGGTAGATCCGTTTGAGGCGCATCTGCTTCGAGTCGGGCAGGTGCAGCGGCGAGATCTTGAGTGTGGTTCCGGTGACCGCGATTTCGGTGACCTCGTACTCGCGCGCCAGCAGTCGCAGCTTCGCGACCGAGACCAGGCGGCCGACCTCGACCGGCAGCGGACCGTAGCGGTCGACGAGTTCCTCGACGACCGAGGCGAGATTCGAATCGTCCTGGGCGGAGGCGAGTTTGCGGTAACCCTCGAGCCGCAGCCGATCGCTGCCGATGTAGTCGGGCGGGATGTGCGCGTCGACGGGCAGGTCGATGCGCATCTCCTTGGGTTCCTCGGTGGTGATCGGCCTGCCATCGGCGGCGGCCCGGTAGGCCTCGACGGCCTCGCCGACCAGCCGGACGTAGAGGTCGAAGCCGACGCCCGCGACGTGCCCGGACTGCTCGGCGCCGAGCACGTTACCGGCGCCACGGATTTCGAGGTCCTTCATCGCCACGGCCATGCCCGCGCCGAGGTCGGAGTTCTGCGCGATGGTGGCGAGGCGGTCGTAGGCGGTCTCGGTGAGCGGCTTCTCCGGTGGATACAGGAAGTAGGCGTAGCCACGCTCCCGGCTGCGGCCCACTCGGCCACGCAACTGGTGCAGCTGCGAAAGACCGAGCGCGTCGGCGCGTTCCACCAGCAGGGTATTCGCGTTGGAGATGTCCAGGCCGGTCTCGATGATCGTGGTGCAGACGAGCACGTCGAACTCGCGCTCCCAGAACCCTTCCACCGTGGACTCGAGCGCGTCCTCGTTCATCTGCCCGTGCGCGACCGCGACCCTGGCCTCGGGCACCAGATCGCGAATCCGCTTGGCCGCCTTGTCGATCGAGGACACCCGGTTGTGCACGTAGAACACCTGGCCGTCGCGCAGCAGCTCGCGCCGGATGGCGGCGGTGACCTGCTTGTCGTTGTAGGCGCCGACGTAGGTGAGCACCGGATGCCGCTCCTCCGGCGGGGTGAGGATGGTGGACATCTCGCGGATGCCGGCCAGGCTCATCTCCAGGGTGCGCGGAATCGGCGTTGCGGACATGGTCAGCACGTCCACGTGCGTGCGCAGCGCCTTGATGTGTTCCTTGTGCTCGACGCCGAATCGCTGCTCCTCATCGACCACGACCAGGCCGAGGTCCTTCCAGCGCACGCCGGTCTGCAACAACCGGTGCGTGCCGACCACGATATCCACGGTGCCGTCGGCCATGCCCTCCATCACGGCGCGGGCATCGGCCGGATCGGTGAACCGGGACAGGCCCTTCACATTGATCGGGAAGCCGGCCACCCGCTCGGTGAACGTTTGCAGATGTTGTTGCGCCAGCAGGGTTGTCGGCACCAGCACGACGACCTGCTTACCGTCCTGCACCGCCTTGAACGCGGCGCGCACGGCGATCTCGGTCTTGCCGTAGCCGACGTCGCCACACACCACCCGGTCCATCGGGACCGGCTTCTCCATGTCCGACTTCACCTCGGCGATGGCGGTCATCTGATCGACGGTCTCGGTGAACGCGAACGCGTCCTCCATCTCCTGCTGCCACGGGGTGTCCGGGCCGAACGCGTGCCCCGGCGCCGCCTGGCGCGCGGCATACAGCTGCACCAGCTCGCCGGCGATCTCCCGAACGGCCTTGCGCGCCTTGCGTTTCGTGTTGGCCCAGTCGGAGCCGCCGAGCTTGGACAGGCTGGGCAGCTCGCCGCCGACGTAGCGGGACAGCTGATCCAGCGACTCCATCGGCACGAACAACCGGTCGCCCGGCTGACCGCGCTTGCCCGGCGCGTACTCGATGACCAGGTATTCGCGGCGAGCGCCGCCGACGGTGCGCTCGATCATCTCGACGAACCGGCCGATGCCGTGCTGATCGTGCACCACCATGTCGCCCGCGTTCAACGCCAGCGGATCGACCTGGTTGCGCCGCTTGGCGGGCAGTCGCTTGCCGTCGCCGGGCGCGGTCATCCGATTGCCGGTGAGATCGGATTCGGCAACGACGACGAGTCCGGCGTCGTCGAACACCAGGCCGTCGTGCAGCGATCCACACAGCACGCCGACCACACCGTTGCCCGGTTCGGCACCGGGTTCCAGCGCGGCCGCGGGGACATCCGCGTCGGCGAGCCGTTCCAAAATGCGTTGCGCCGTACCGTGTCCCGCGACGACGACCACGGCGCGGCCGCCGGTGGCCACGTGCGCGCGCAGCGAGGCGAAGATGGTCGCGACGAGTTCGTCGGAGCCGCGCGCGGTCGGCCCGGCCAGCACCGGCAGCACCACCTCGGCGGGGGTGCCCGCGGTGAGCGGGCTCAGCGTCCACCAGGGCAGGCCGCGCTCGTCGGCGCTGGCGTGCACGTCGGGCAGCGCCTGATAACCGGAGGCGGCCAGGTCCAGGCCGTGCGCGCCGAGCGGCGCGTCGGCGCCGAAGGACGCCGCGGTCCAGGACGCCTCCAGGAACTCCTCGCCGGTGCGCACCAGATCGGCGGCGCGGGTGCGGATCTTCTCCGGATCGCACAGCAGCAGATGAGTGCCCTCGGGCAGCACCTCGGTGAGCAGCCGCAGCTCGCCCGGCTTCAGCACCGGGAGCAGCGCCTCCATGCCGTCCACCGGAACCCCGTTGGCCAGCTTCTCCAGCATCTCGACCAGGGCGGCGTCTGCCGCGTTGGCCGCCGCGACCTCGGCCGCGCGCTCGCGCACGTCGGCGGTGAGCAGCAGCTCCCGGCAGGGCGGCGCGACCACGACCTCCACCGACACCTCGGCCAGCGACCGCTGGTCGGCGACCGCGAACGGGCGCAGCTCGGTGACCTCGTCGCCCCAGAACTCCACGCGCACCGGATGATCGGCGGTCGGCGGGAACAGGTCGAGGATGCCGCCGCGCACCGCGAACTCGCCGCGCTTGCCCACCATGTCGACCCGGCTGTAGGCGAATTCGACCAGGCGCGTGAGCAGTTCGTCGAAGTCGAGCTCGGCGCCGACGCGCAGCACGATCGGCTCGATGTCGCCGAGGCTGCCCGCCATCGGCTGCATGAGCGAGCGCACCGTGGTCACGATCACGCGCAGCGGCGCGGGGAAGGCCGGGTCTTCGGGATGGGCCAGCCTGCGCAGCACCTCGAGCCGGCGGCCGACGGTGTCGGCGCCGGGCGACAAACGCTCGTGCGGCAGGGTTTCCCAGGAGGGGAACTGCGCGACCGCCGGGCCGAGCATCTCCTCCAGTTCGACGGTCAGATCGTCGGCCTCGCGACCGGTCGCGGTGACCACGACCAGCGGCCGTTTCGCCTCGATCGTCGCGGCCACGAACGGCCGCACGCCGGACGGCCCGACCAGCTCGACCGAGGACTTACCGACCAGCTCGGCGACGGTCCGCAGCGCGGCATCGGCACCGGCGACCGCCGCGAGTCCCGCAAGCGGTGGACGATGGGTCGGCATCACAACTCCTGAGCTCAAGCCGGGTATTTCGAGCAGCAGGCAAAAGTCTAGTCAGTGCCGCCGACAGACCGAGCTGAGGCTGCTACGGCACGTAGCGACGCAGGCGCCGCGCCGCGAACTCGCGGAAGCAGGCGAGCTTCTCGGCGGGGACGATCGACGGCAGCAGGAAGTACCAGACGCGTTCCATCCGGGTGGCCATCTGATCGATCGACTCGGTGCCGACCGCGATGATGTGCACGCCCGCGGTCATCTCCTGCAGCAGCATGCCGATCACGTCGGCATCGAGCTCGGGCTGCAAATCGCCTTGGGCGATAGCCCTTTCGGAGAGCACGCGGTAGGTGTCGCCCCACGTCTTGGCGATGTTGTCGCCCTGCGCGCCGCGGTAGTCACCGATCTGATGGGTCAGCTTGAGCATCGCGCCGACCATCGGATCGTTCATCGATAGGTCCGCGACTACATAGGTGATGCCGATGCACGCCTCGAGCGCGGGCACCCGGGGATCGAAGAAACCCTGACACGAGCTGACCAGCCGCTCGTTGCCCTGGTCGACCACCGCACGCGCCAGCTCTTCCTTCGAGCCGAAGTGAAAGTACAAGGCGCCCTTGGTCACATTGGACTGCGCGATGATCTCGCTCAGACTCGCGTTCGCGTAACCCAAGCGCAGAAAGACATCGGCAGCGCCCGCAAGAACGGAGTCGCGGGTGATCTCCGCGCGCGCTTGCCTAGCCATCAGATCCGCCTGTCATCCTAAAAACCAGCCATCCTGAAGTAGACCGACATCACGAAGTAGACCGACTTACCGCCCGAACAGCACCCAAAGGATGGGTGAACCGTACCACCAGGCGGGCCCTCGGCAGTCAATTCGAGCATTCGACTGGACCCGCTTCGCAATTCGCTGGTTAACAACCCGAGTCACTCCTCGATACCGGCGCGCCACTCCGAGCTGAGATGCGGGTCGGCCTCCAGATGGCTCAACCCGTTCCAGCACAGATTCACCAAGTGCACGGCGACAACCTCTTTCGACGGTTTGCGTTCGTCCAGCCACCAGGTCGCGGCGGTGGCCACCTGCCCGACCAACGCCTGGGCGTAGAGCGTGGCCAAGCTGGTGTCGAAACCGCGGCGCTCGAAATCCCCGGCGAGGATGTGCGCGACCTGGTTCACGGCCTCGTTGAGCAGGCTGGAGTAGCGTCCCTCCGCATTGCCCGCGGGCTGATCGCGGACCAGGATGCGGAACCCGTCGGTGCGTTCCTCGATATAGGTGAGCAGCGCGAGCGCGACCTGTTCGAGCCGGACCCGCGATCGGTTCTGGGTCAGCGAGGACACGATCATGTCCAGCAGCATGGACATCTCGCGATCGACGACGACCGCGTACAGCCCTTCCTTGCCGCCGAAGTGTTCGTACACCACAGGTTTGGAGACTTGCGCCCGCTGCGCGATCTCCTCGATCGAGGTGGCGTCATATCCGCGCTCGGCGAACAGCGCGCGACCGATCTCGATGAGCTGCTGTCGCCGCTGGGTACCGGTCATCCGCGGACGCGACACTTTGGGCGGTTCACTAGTCGACATCGCTCCCGCCTCCCTTCGTCACCGACCGTCCAGTGCCTTAACTGTTCCAGACAGCCCGCAAGATTGCCCCGTCAACCCCGGGCGCGCCTTCGAACTACTCCCGCTCCGACCCGGTCGACGCTCCAACTACCGGCAAGAATCGCGGAGAGGCGTGGGTGTATGCGAGGATCTTTCCCGTGCCGTGGCACAGCGGCGGGTGTTCCCGATCCGCCGATGTGACAATCCGCCGTGGTGTAATGGCAGCACCTCTGATTTTGGTTCAGATAGTTCAGGTTCGAGTCCTGGCGGCGGAGCTCGGCAGCACGATGACCTATCGTTGGCCCGCACATCTGCGCCCAGCACAGCCGACACCCCAGCACGATGAGCAGAGCCCAGCAGCATGATGACAGGCAGCCGAGGGAGATCCATGCCACAGCAGACCGCCGTCGTCGTTCTCGCAGCCGGTGCCGGGACGCGAATGCGGTCGAAGACCCCCAAAGTGCTGCATTCGCTGGCCGGTCGAAGCATGCTCGCACACGCGCTGCATGCGGCGAACGAGATCGACCCCGCATATCTGATCACCGTGGTCGGACACGACCGCGAACAGGTCGGCGCCGCCGTCAACGCGGTGGGCACCGACCTCGGCCGTGAGATCACTCCGGCCATCCAGGAGGAACAGCTCGGCACCGGGCACGCCGTGCAGTGCGCATTGGCCGCGCTGCCCGTCGGTTTCACCGGCGACCTGCTGGTCACCTCCGCCGACGTGCCGCTGCTCGACGGGCACACGCTGTCCGCGCTGCTCGACGAGCACCGCTCCTACGCCGAGCGGTCCGCGGTGACGGTGCTGACCTTCGTGCCCGACGACCCGAACGGCTACGGCCGCATCGTGCGCGACGCCGACGGCCAGGTGGTCGAGATCGTCGAGCACGCCGACGCCACCCCGGCGCAGTCCGCGATCACCGAGGTCAACTCGGGTGTGTACGCGTTCGACGTGAATGTGTTGCGCACCATGATCAGCCGGTTGTCCACCGCCAACGCCCAGCACGAGCTGTATCTGACCGACGTGCTGCGGCTGGCCCGCGAAGCCGGGCATCCGGTGCACGGCGCCCGCCTGGTCGACGCGGCCAAGGTCACCGGCGTGAACGACCGGGTCCAGCTGGCCAACGCGACCAGCAGGCTCAACCGCTACATCCTGGAACGGCACATGCGGGCCGGCGTCACCATCATCGATCCGGCCTCCACCTGGGTGGACGCGAGCGTGCGGATCAGCAGGGACGCCATCCTGCGCCCCGGCGTGCAGCTGCTCGGCGACACCGTGATCGGCGAGGACGCCGAGATCGGGCCGGACAGCACGCTGACCGACGTGGTCGTCGGCGACGGCGCGCGGGTCATCCGCACGCACGGCGAGGGCGCGATGATCGGCCCCGGCGCGACCATCGGCCCGTTCAGTTACCTACGACCGGGCACCGTGGTCGGCAATTCCGGCAAGCTCGGCGCCTTCGTCGAAACCAAGAACGCCTCGATCGGCGCGCACTCCAAGGTGCCGCATCTGACCTACGTCGGCGACGCGACCATCGGGGAGCACAGCAACATCGGCGCTTCGAGTGTTTTCGTCAACTACGACGGAGTGACCAAGCATCACACCACTGTCGGGTCGCATGTGCGAACGGGAAGCGACACGATGTTTGTCGCACCGGTAACGGTGGGTGACGGCGCGTATACGGCGGCGGGTACTGTACTGCGCAGAAGCGTTCCGCCCGGCGCACTCGCGATTTCCGGCGGGCCGCAGAAAAACATCGAGGGCTGGGTGCAACGGCACCGTCCTGGAACGGCCGCGGCGCGCGCGGCGGCAGAAGCCAACGCCGCCAAAGAGAACTCCGGTCAGGCAAACGAGCAAAAGGATGGCAACCAGCAGTGACCGCGTCATGGATCGATAACCAGAAGAACCTGATGCTCTTCTCGGGACGCGCTCATCCTGAGCTGGCCGAACAGGTCGCCAAGGAACTCGACGTCCACGTCACGCCGCAGACCGCACGCGACTTCGCCAACGGTGAGATCTTCGTCCGGTTCGAGGAGTCCGTCCGCGGCTCCGACGCGTTCGTGCTGCAGAGCTTCCCCGCTCCGCTGAACCAGTGGCTGATGGAACAGCTCATCATGATCGACGCGCTCAAGCGCGGTTCGGCCAAGCGGATCACCGCCGTGCTGCCGTTCTACCCGTACGCCCGCCAGGACAAGAAGCACCGCGGCCGCGAGCCGATCTCCGCTCGCCTGGTCGCCGACCTGCTCAAGACCGCGGGCGCGGACCGGATCATCACCGTCGACCTGCACACCGATCAGATCCAGGGCTTCTTCGACGGCCCGGTCGATCACATGCACGCGCAGTTGCAGCTCGCCGAGTACATCCGCACCAACTACACCCTCGACCACATCACCGTGGTCTCCCCCGACTCCGGCCGCGTGCGCGTGGCCGAGAAGTGGGCGGACTCGCTCGGCGGCTCGCCGCTGGCGTTCATCCACAAGACCCGGGACCCGCTGGTGCCCAACCAGATCAAGGCCAACCGCGTGGTCGGCGACGTCGAGGGCCGCACCTGCATCCTGATCGACGACATGATCGACACCGGTGGCACCATCGCCGGCGCGGTCAAGGTGCTCAAGGATGCCGGCGCCGGTGACGTGGTCATCGCCGCGACGCACGGCGTGCTGAGCGACCCGGCCGCGGAGCGCCTGGCCGCCTGCGGCGCCAAGGAGGTCGTGGTCACCAACACGCTGCCGATCACCGAAGAGAAGAAGTTCCCGCAGCTGACGGTGCTGTCCATCGCGCCGCTGCTGGCCCGCACCATCCGCGAGGTCTTCGAGAACGGCTCGGTCACCGGTCTGTTCAACGGCAACGCATAGCTTTTCCGCACGGCACCGGCGGCTCGGACTTCGGTCCGGGCCGCCATTGTTTTGCGCCGGGTCCGTTAGTTACGGCGATGCGTGGGGATACTGGGAGGTATGGACCGTGAATCGCTCGACACCGACATGGGAGACGACGACCAGGCCGACGAGATCCGCGCCTATCAGCGCAATATCGAGGATCCGCCGGATGACCTGCGCATTCGCTATCACGAGAACGACGATGACGGCAGGTTGGGCATCGCGGACGAGCTGGCGCAGGAGTCCACCCCGCGCGAGCAGCGTCAGGAGAAGGCCGAGGACGACGAGCGCCCCGCCGAGGTGGTCGCCATGGACATCGTCGACGACACCTCGCTCTGATCTCCCCTCGATGACCGGCTGCGCCACCTAGCGCAATCGGCTATCACGGCTCGACCATCGTGGTACGCATAACGGACAAGCCGGACGCAGTCCGTCCGCTGCTCGCGGACGGCCGCGGCGGCGCAGGACGCAGAGGTGGCGACCGGACGACACGAGGAGGGCGCGATGAGCACGCCACAGGATCCGAAACCGGTCGGCGGTACCCCGGAGCCCGCCGAGTCCGCGTCGTCATCGAGTGCGGCCGAGGGGGCGGCGCCGAGCCAGGATGCGGCGCCTTCGTTGTCGAAAGATGTTGGCGCGGCGGAACCTTCGAGTGAGCCGTATACCGCGCCGCCGCCCCCGGCCGGTGAGTGGTGGCAGCCGACCGACGCGCCTGCCGGGCCGTTGGGCGGGCAGACGCCGCAGTGGGGCGCGGAGCAGGGCAGTCAGCCATCCAACCAACAGTCGTCAGGTGACGGACCGGCGGGACCGTCCGGCAACCAGCCGGCGTGGGGATCCGGCCCCGCTGGGCCGTCGGCCGGACAACCGGCCTGGGATTCGGGACCTGCGGGACCACCCAGCAGCCAACCTTCGTCAGGCGGCGGACCCGCAGGGCCCGCGGGCAGCCAGCCGTCGTGGGGCGCACCGGCCGAGCAGCAATGGAGTCCGCAGCAGTATCCCCAGAGCCAGCCGCAGTACCCGCAATATCCAGGGAGCGGCCAACCGCAGGATTCGGGTGGCGCACCGCAATATCCGCAGGGCGGGATGTACAACTACCCGCCTGCCGGTGGCTACAGCGAGCAGCAGAGTCCGCAGCCCGGCGCGTACGGCGCGTACCCGCCGCAGTCCTACGAGCCGTACACCACGCCGCAGCGCGGGTCCGGCAGCCAGGTGTTCTCGATCATCGGTTTCGTCTGCGCGGTGATCGCGGTGTTGTTCTGCCCCATCCTGTTCGGGCCCGCCGGCATCGTGCTCGGCATCATCGGCCACAACAAGGGTGAGCCGCTGGGCAAATGGGCGGCGATCACCGCAGGCGTCACCATGATCATCGGCTTCCTGGTGGGGTTCCTTATCTTCAACGGAGACCTGAGAACGTAGATTGCTCTGTATGAGCGAGGCACAGTCATGACCAAGTTCGGCGGGTTTCCGCTGGCGGGACTGGATTTCTACGAGGATCTCGAGGTCGACAACTCGAAGATGTTCTGGTCCGCGCACAAGGACGTCTACGAGTCGGCGGTGAAGGCGCCGATGCTCGCGCTCACCGCCGAGCTGGAGCCGGATTTCGGTGCGGCCAAGATCTTCCGGCCGTATCGCGACGTCCGCTTCTCCAAGGACAAGACGCCGTACAAGGATCACCAGGGCGCGTACGTGTCCGTGGCGCCGAGCACCGGCTGGTACGTGCAGATCGGCGCGGCGGGGCTCTACGTCGCGGGCGGTTTCTACGGCGGCTCGTCGGAGCAGATCGCCCAGCTGCGCTCCACCATCGATCACGATGTGCGCGGGCCGGAGCTGGAGCAGATCCTGGCGAAGCTGACCAAGGCGGGTTTCACCATCGGCGGCGAAAAGCTGAAGACCAAGCCGAAGGGGTACGACGCCGACCACCCGCGCATCGACCTGCTCCGGCACAAGGCCCTGGTCTGCAACAAGGAATTCGGCTCGCCCGCATGGCTGGACAAACCCCGCGCCGCCAAGGAGATCCGCACCGCCTGGGAGGCGATGCGGCCCCTGGTCGACTGGCTCGCGGCGGTGGTGACCGGGGCGACTACCCGGTCACCACTGCTCGCCTAGTCGCGCGCCGCGAGGAACAGCGCGAACCGATCGTCGGGATCGGTCCACACCTGCTCGGTGCTGAACCCGGCGGCGGCGAGTTCCGCGCTGAAACCGTCGACGCGGAACTTGGCCGAGATCTCGGTGCGCATCTGCTCGCCGGCGGCGAACCGCACGGTGAGATCGAGTTCGCGAACCCGGACGGTCATGTCTTCGGTGGCCGCCAGGCGCATTTCGATCCACTCGTGCTCGGCGTCCCACACCGCGATGTGCTCGAACTTCTCCGGCGCGAAGTCGGCGTCGAGGCGAGAGTTCAAGACGTGCAGCACATTCCGGTTGAACTCGGCGGTGACCCCGGCCGCGTCGGCGTAGGCGGGGACCAGCACGGCCGGGTCGATGACCAGACCGGCGCCGAGCAACAGCTGCTCGCCCGGCTCCAGCACCTCGTAGATGCTGGCGAGGAATTCGGCCCGCTCGGCGGGGACCAGGTTGCCGATGGTGCCGCCGAGGAAGGCGATCATCCGGCGGCCGCCGCCGGGCAGGTTGTGCAGGGTGTCGGTGAAATCGCTGACCACGCCGTGCACGGCCAGGCCGGGGAACTCGGCCGCGATCTCGTCGGCCGCGGCCCGCAGTGCCGCGGACGAGACGTCCTGCGGGACATAGGTCTTCAGCGGCCCCTCGGCGGTCAGCGCGGACAGCAGCAGCCTGGTCTTGGCCGCCGAGCCCGCGCCGAGCTCGACCAGCACCTCGGCCTGCGCGACCCGGGCGATCTCGCCGACCACCCGCTCCAGCAGGGCGCGCTCGGTGCGCGTCGGGTAGTACTCGGGGAGCTCGGTGATCTGCTCGAACAGTTCACTGCCGCGGGCGTCGTAGAACCACTTGGGCGGCAGCCACTTCGGGTCGGCGGTCAGGCCGAGCCTGGCGTCCGCGCGCAAGGCCGAGGTGAGGTCGTCGTCGGATAGGTGGATCTCCAGCGTCGGTGCGGTCATCGGGAGGCGCCTTTCGTGCTGTCGGGCAGCGGATCGATGGTGAGCTTTCCTGGGCGAGCGATAACCAGGCTGCGGTCGGGGATCGACCGCCAATTCGGGTCGTCGTCATAGGGTTCGGAGGCGAGCACGGCGACGGTGTCGGTGACCAGCGCCGACAACGCGTGGTGCACCGTTGTGGCCCAAAGGGTTTCGCCGTCGCCGAGCAGGAAGTTGAGCCGCGCGGTGGGCGCGTGTTTCAGCACGCCGGCGGCGAGCAGGCCGAGGGCGGTGCCGGGAGAATCGGCGAAGCCGTCCGGTGACACCGCGGTGAGCAACTGCCGCAACAACACCCAGAGCGTCGCGGCATCGGTCGGCGATTCGGCCTCCAGCAGCTGGATCGTTTCGAAGAGCCTGGTCGCGCCGAATTGGGTAGCGGCGTTGTCCAGGTCCGACGACGCCGCGGTGATGACTTTGCGCCAGTCGGGCACCGAGCCGTTGTGACTGAACGCCCACTGCGCGCTGGTGAACGGCGCGCACGCGGCCCGCTCGACCGGCATGCCGACGGTGGCGGACCGGATCGAGGCCAGCACCGCAGTCGAATGCAGTTGCGGCAGTACCTCTTCCACCGCGGGATCGGTCCAGATGGGTGCGGGGTTGCGGTATCGGCTGGCGGTCAGTTCGCTGCCTGCGGCACCGACGCCCGGCAGTGCACTGGTCGCGAGCGGGTTGCGGGTACCGGCCAACTCGGTGGCTCGCCACCAGGCGACGCCGAAACCGTCGGCATTGATCGTGCCGCCGCCGCGCATGTCTCGTGGCGCCCAGGCCTGGGTACGCAAGGAATGCGTACCGGCCGTGAGCATTTCACCGACGCTGACCGCCGGGCCGACGTAACCGAGATGTCTGCACATCAGCGCCTGCCTCCCGCCGGGCTCATTCGCCCTCCCCCGGCCGCAGATCACGCGCGAGCCGGAACCCGGAGAAGATCTGCCGCCGGATCGGGTGATCCCAGTTGCGGAAGGTGCTGCGGCAGGCGACCGGATCGGTGCCGAACGAGCCGCCGCGCAGGACGCGATAGTCGCCACCGAAGAAGACCTCGGAGTACTCCTGGTACGGGAAGGCGTGGAAGCCCGGGTACGGGTCGAAACCCGATGCGGTCCACTCCCAGACGTCGCCGATGAGCTGGTGCACACCGGCCGGAGACGCGCCCGCCGGATACGCGCCGACGTCGGCCGGTTCCAGGTGGCGCTGGCCGAGATTCGCGGTGGTCGCATCGGGTTCGGTGTCGCCCCAAGGGAATCGGCGAGTGGCGCCGGTGGCCGGGTCGTGGCGCGCGGCCTTCTCCCACTCGGCCTCGGTGGGGAGGCGCTTGCCCGCCCAGTTCGCGTACGCCTCGGCCTCGAACCAGCAGACGTGCACCACCGGCTGATGTGGGCGCAGCGGGGTCAGCACACCGAAAACGCGACGCCACCACTGCCCGGCCGAGTCGCGCTCCCAGAACTGCGGCGCGACCAGGCCCGCCTCCTGCCGGTGCGCCCACCCTCGTTCGGACCACAGTTCCGGCCGGTCGTAACCGCGGTCGTCGAGGAATGCGAGGTACTGCTCGTTGGTCACCGGCGCCGCGTCGATCGCGAAGCCGGGCACCTGAACTCGATGCGCGGGGCGCTCGTTGTCCAGCGCCCACGGTTCGGTGGACGTGCCCATGCTGAATTCGCCGGCCGGCACGACGACTTCGCCGGTGACCGGTGCGGTCGTGGTCGGCACCGCGAGCGCGGTCAAAACCGCAGGCCCGCTGCGCAACTGGTGGGTGGCCAGCATGGTCTCGTCGTGCTGCTGCTCGTGCTGGGCGATCATGCCGAACGCGAATCCGCCGTCGACCAGCGGCGAACCGCGTAAATCGCTGCGGTCCAGCACATCCCAGACCTTGTCGCGGACGGTGCCGACGTACCCCCTGGCTTGGGTGGGGTCGAGCAGCGGCAGCGCGGGCCGGTTCGAGCGGGCGTGCTTGAACGCGTCGTACAGCTCGTCGATATCGGCCCGCACCGCTTCGCGGCCGCCGACATCGCGGACCAGCCACAGTTCTTCCTGATTGCCGATGTGGGCGAGATCCCACACCAGCGGGCTCATCAGCCGCGAATGTTGCGCGACCAGCTCGGCCTCGTCGATGCAGTCGGTGAGGGTGAGGGTGCGCTGCCTGGCGCGGGTGAGCACTTCGGCGATCTGCTCGCGTAGTCGTTCGGTGCCCGCGTTATCGGTGGCGGGCGGATGCTGAATGGTCATGCTGGGTCTCCGGGGTTGGTTCCTGTCGGCCTGGGCGCAGCACTGCACGCCGGACCGGATCGGCAATGCAGGCACGCTCGGCAGGCGACCACGCGCGCACCGACGCCGCGTTCTCGGTTCGCTCGCTGATCCGCGCTCACGAATCCGCTCCAGGACCGCCCGTCCTGGCGCCGGCCGCGGCGGAATCCGCCACGGGTCTATCGCCGCTGCGACATCGCTGAACGGCGGCTTCGATCTCGCGTGCGGCCTCGGTGGTCGACGCGTTGGCCGCGGCCAGGGTGAGGAGTTCGACCGCGACGGCCCGGATCTCCAGGTCGGCCAATCCGTAGCGGGCCGCGTCGAGCCAGTGTCCGGCCAGTGGCGCGGCGATGGCGATCGCCTGGGCCACCACCCGGCTGCTGGACATGAGCGCGTCGAGAACGTGGATCGGGACGGTCCAGCTGTCGCCGGGCTGGGCGTCGATGTAGCGGACCTCCAGATACCCGGACGCGCGTACCGGCGGGAACAGTGTGGTCAGGTGATAGTCGAGGTCGTTGCGGTCGGGTCGGCGGCCGACCTCGTCGTCCAGGGCGCCGGTGAGCCAGTCCGCGAAGGTCGCCCCCGGCGGCGGCGACCAGCCGCTGTCGGCACCGTGCCCGTTCGCGCGATGACCGTTCGCGCCCGAGCCGGTGCCGTCCGGTCTTCGCACGCACAGCAACGGCACGTCGAGCGCCCATCTGCTGTAGCCGAGGATCGGGTCGGCCCAGTCCATCAGCGGTGGCCGGGTCCTGGCGTTGTCGAGGCGCAGCCAGGCCCGCATCCGCTGGGAGGCCCACTCACCGGCGGGCGCGCCGCGCAGCGCGGGCGAGCAGGCGAAGGCGGCGAGCAGGGCCGGGCCGATGGCGTAGAGCGCGGTCCAGCGGGCGGCGATGTCGGCGCGGTCGGCCCCCGCATCGACGCTGACCTGGGTCGCGGCGGTATTGCACATCATGAGTTTGCCGAACGGGCCGATGCCGGCGAAGGTCTGTTCCATGGCGCGATAGCGCGGCAACTGGAGCAGCCGCTTGGGGCGGCGGTCCGCGTCGGCGGCGGCAGAAACGGTTCGGATGGAGCGAGATTCGAGAAGTTCCCGCAATAGGCGGGCATCGTCGCGGAGCGAGGTATTCAGCTGCGCGGCATCAGCGAATGGTGCGCTGGATAGTTCGATCTGACCGCCGGGTTCGATGGTGACCCGGCTGCCCCCTGGTAGTGCCAGTTCCGGCGAATCGGGGGCGATGGACCGTGGTGCGTAGGGTCCGAGGGCATCCGCTAGAGCAGTCAGTTGCGGACGCGGGGCGGCCGAGGGGCCTGACGCCTGACACTCACCCTGCACGGTGAGCCATTCGAGCTCGGCGCCGATCAGCGTCGGTGGTCCCTGCTTGAAGCAGACACCCCCGATATACGCCTCGGCGGCGGCTCGTGAATTGAGCTCTCCGTCGTGGATTACCCGACTGACCAGCTCTGATTCCAGCGTGACCGCCATGCCAACCTCCGTTGTGCGTCCGAGTTGCTGTGGTTTCGTGTCCGCTGTCGATCTATAACCACCGCGCGGTCGTACTGTGTTCCGCTCGCGGCGATCCATCCAGAGTAGCGATGAGGACTGACAAGAAATCGACAAGAATCCGAACTGGGGATCGGCTCAGGACGGACGGACTCCGCCCGGTTATGCCCGTTAGAGTCGGAATCATGCTGGATGAAGAGCGTGTCCGCGCCGACACTCCGGGCTGTATGTCCGGTTCCGTTTTTCTCGACAGTGCCGGTTCCTCCCTCCCCCCGCGGGTGGTGCTCGACACCGCCATCGACCATCTGCGCCGGGAAGCCGAGATCGGTGGCTACCGCGCCGCGAACGAACGCCTGAACGATCTCGCCGCGGTGAAGACCGCGATCGGCAGGCTGATCAACGCGACGCCGGCCAGTATCGCGTTGAGCGACAGCGCGACTCGTTCCTGGGCGGATTTCTTCTACTCGATCCCGCTGGCCGCGGGCGACCGCATCTTGGTCTCCGAGGCCGACTACGCGAGCAACGCCATCGCGGCACTGCAACGCGCCAGGGCCACCGGGGCGACGGTGGAAAAGATCCCCAGCGACGGCACCGGGCAGATCGATCTCGACGCGCTGTCGAAGCTGGTCGACGAGCGGGTCAAGCTGGTCTCGGTGCTGCACGCGCCGACCAACGGCGGCCTGGTCAATCCGGCCGCCGAGGCCACCCGGATCGCCCATTCGGTGGGCGCGCTGGTGTTGCTCGACGCCTGCCAGTCGACCGGGCAGCTGCCGATCGACGTGGCCGAGCTCGACGTCGACGCGCTCTCGACCACCGGCCGCAAGTGGCTGCGCGGACCGCGCGGCACCGGATTCCTTTACGTCCGACCGGAATTGGCGGCATCCATCGAGCCCAGCCGGCTCGATCTGCACAGCGCGTCCTGGGTCGGTGCGGACGATTACCGCCTCGCGCCCGACGCCAGCCGCTTCGAGTTCTGGGAGTGCGATGTCGCCGGACGGCTCGGTCTCGGCGCGGCGGTGCAGTACCTGCTCGATCTCGGTCCGGAGAACGTGTACGACGCCATCTCCGCCCGAGCCGAGTACCTGCGCAAGGCACTACCGGAGATCCCCGGAGTCACGGTGCGCGACATCGGCATTCGACACAGCGGCATCGTGTCGTTCACCGTCGACGGCGTCGAGGGCATCGCAGTGCGCGATCAGCTTGCCGCACAAGACATCACGGTCACGGTAAGCCACGCCAGCTCCACCCTGCTGGACATGACCGGCCGCGGCCTGAGCTCGGTAGTCCGCGCCTCACCACACTGCTTCGTAAGCTTCGAGGAGCTGGACCGGTTCGTCGCCGCGGTCGCACAGCTGTAGGAACACGACATCCCATCGAGGTTAGTCATATGGTCGCGAGTTGATCTTCAACAGCAACCATATGACTAACCTCAATAGCTGGAACGACCTTATGACTCCCCTCGACGCACCCAACCACCATTTGACTCACCTCGATGACGAGAACCACCATTCGACTCGACCCGATCTTTCCGAGCCTCTCTGAACCGGACCACAGCCAAGTAACCACGCCGGAACCCCCACGTTGCCCATACCAACAGCGGGAGGTAAGCCGGGGACCCCACCCAACGCGCCCAGCACTGCTCCAGTGAAAACCTGGGACAAGTCTTCAGAACTACGGACCAGGCCTCACCGCGAATCTTTCCCCTTTGGAGCAGGTACACCTACCCGGTAGGTACAGCCAAGGACATCCCAGGCTGACCTGGCCAGTAAAACTGAAGACCTACACCGGTTTTCACTGAAGTAGTGCTGAGCACGTCGTGTGCCGTACCCGGCTTTAGTTATCCGTCAGGCACGCGGTCTCGCGTTCCAGCGTGGTCATCTGGCTGTGGTCCCGTCACAAACGCTTCAGACAAGAGCGGGTCGGTCAGCGGCGGTTTTCGTGGTGGTTTCAAGGCGCCGCCGCCGGCGAACCTGTCTGCGAGCGCCCCGCCCGCCGGTCTTCCTGAAGAGCTGCACCCTCTCTCGGGATCCGCACCGACAATACGGCCCTAAAGTCAGTGCAAATCCCCAGTGAGAGTGCAGATCCCGCTGTCGGCGGGGCGAGGACCGCCAGATCGCCCACAGCAGCATTTCCGTGGCGGCTGGTAGTCGCGTCACCGGTGCGGCCTACCCGCAGGCCTCCCCCGAGCAGACACCCCCAACATCCGCACCCTCTCTCGGGATCCGCACCGAAAATAGAGCCCTAAAGTCAGTGCAAATCCCGAGTGAGAGTGCAGATTTCGCGTGTCTGCGCGGAGAGTGGGTGCCGCACACCGTTTACATAAGCTGCACACCCTCTACAACGGGTGTGCAGCTTAGGCAACGGGTGTGCAGTCTCAGCCCGGCCGGGGGTCGATGCTGTTCAGGCTAGGTGTAGTTCGAGGGCGCGGGCGACCAGGGCGCGGATGTCGGCGGCGGGGGCGACCAGGCGGAGGCTGCGGTTTGCCTGGAGGGCGGCGATGCCGTGCAGGTTTGTCCATAGGGCGATCGCGCGCTCGCTGGGATCTACGGTGCCGGGGTGCGCGGCCTCGCCGGTCAGGGCCGCGAAGCGGGCGAATAGGGGCAGGGTGGTCGCGCGGAGGTTCTCGCCGGAGCCTTCGAGTAGATCGTGCCGGAACATCAGCGCGAACATCTCCGGGCGTTCGCCGGCGAACTCGACGTAGGCGACGCTCATGCGCACCAGGCGATCTCGCGGGGCGGTACCGGGATCGACTGCGGCGAACCGGTCGATCAGATCGGCGAATCCGCGGGCGGCGATGGCCGCCAGTAGCGCGCGATGGGTCGGGAAGTGCCGCCGCGGTGCCCCATGTGAGACACCCGCGGCCCGGGTGATGGCGCGAAGTCCCAATTGCGCCGCGCCCACCTCTTCGAGCAGGTCCACGCCCGCGCCGACCAGGCGTTCCCGCAGCGGTTCGTTCTCGACCATGCAGACATTGTCTACGGCAACCATCGCCAATCCCTACTCCGGGTGTAGACACTGTCTACAGGAATGCGGTAGACAGTGTCTACACATTCTTTCCCGGGAGGTTTTCGTGTGGTACTGGCTCTTCAAGTACGTGTTTCTCGGCCCCCTGTTGCGGGTGCTGGGTAGACCCGAAGTCGAAGGGCTGGATCAAGTTCCGCGCACCGGGCCGGTGATCGTCGCGGCCAACCACCTGGCGGTTATCGACTCGCTATATCTCGCGCTGGTGCTGCCGCGCCAGGTCGCGTTCCTGGCCAAGCAGGAGTACTTCACCGGGACCGGACTGCGCGGCCGGTTCAAGCGCTGGTTCTTCTCGGCGGCGGGCCAGGTGCCGGTCGACCGAACCGGCGGCAGCGCCGCCGCCGACGCGCTGGCCGCGGCCACCCGCATTCTCGAGGCGGGTGGCGTGTGGGCCATTCACCCTGAGGGCACCCGCTCGCCCGACGGCCGGATCTACCGCGGCCGCACCGGAACGCTGCGCGTCGCCATGGCCACCGGCGCCCCGGTGATCCCGGTCGTGCTGTCCGGCACCGATCGCGTCAACCCCCGCGGCACCCGGCTGCCCCGCTTCGGCAAGGTCCGGATCAGCTTCGGCGCTCCGCGCTACTACCTGCCCGCCGAGCAGCATCACGTCGCGCGGACGAATACCGACGAACTGATGCGCGAGCTCGCGGCCCGCTCCGGCCGGCACTACGTCGACCAGTACGCCACCACGTTCCGGACGGCATAACCAGCACATACCGGCGTCGCCCTCCGCGAAGTGCCCGGATGACCCCCGCGTCCCGAACCGCGCGCCCGGTTACCCGCGACACTCCAGCAAACTCAGACACGCAGGAAAAGGGTTAACGCCACGCCGGAATGGCGGGATAGTTGATTGCAGGTCGGCAGGCGGCCCGAAGCTGGTGATGAGGGAGTTGACGTTGAGCAGGTTCACCGACGAGATGTATGCGACGGCGCAGGCGTCGACCCGGGGGCTGGTGACCGGTGAGCCGGACGCACCCCGGCGTCAGAGCTGGGGCGAGATCCATCGGATCGCCCGGCGGATGGCGGGTGGCCTGGCGGCGGCGGGCATCGGACACGGTGACGCGGTCGGCGTGCTGGCCGGCATGCCGGTCGACATCGCCCCGGCCTGCCAGGCCATCTGGATGCGCGGCGCCTCGATCACCATGCTGCACCAGCCGACCCCGCGCACCGATCTGGTGGTCTGGGCGCGCGACACCGAGACCGTGCTGACCATGATCGAGGCGCGCGCGGTGGTGCTCGGCGCCCCGTTCGAGGCGGCCGAGCCGCTGCTGCGCGAGCGCGGCATCACCGTGGTGCGGATCGATCAGCTGCACGAGGGCACCGACACCGATCCGGTGCCGACGGCCGAGGACGATATCGCCTTGCAGCAGTTGACCTCCGGATCGACCGGGTCGCCCAAGGCGGTACGGATCACCCACGGCAACTTCTTCGTCAACGCCTACGCCATGTTCGACCGAGTCAAGTTCCAGCTCGACGACGACGTGATGATCAGCTGGCTGCCGCTGTTCCACGACATGGGCATGGTCGGATTCCTCAGTGTCCCCATGCAAATCGGCGCCGAGGTGGTGTGCGTGACGCCGCTCGACTTCCTCATGCGCCCCTTGTTATGGGCCGAACTGATCGCCAAGTACCGCGGAACCGTCACCGCCGCACCGAATTTCGCGTACTCGCTGCTGGCCCGCCGGCTCAAGCAGGCCGATGACGGCGCGTTCGATCTGAGCAGCGTCCGCTACATGTGGAACGGCGCGGAGCCGGTCGACCCGGACACCATGGAGACGTTGGCCGCGGCCGGAAAGCGCTTCGGGCTCAGCCCGATGGCGCTCACCCCGGTCTACGGCATGGCGGAAACCACACTGGCCGTGTCGATTCCGGATCCGGGCCTGGGTCAGGTGATCGATGTCATCGACGCCGATCTGCTCGAGGCACTCGGCAAGGCCGTGCCGGTGCACGACGCGCACGGGCATCCGGGCAACATCCGCCGACTGCCGACGCTGGGCTACCTGGTCGATCATCTCGAAGGCCGGGTCGTCGACGCCGAACGCCAGGAACTGCCGAGCAGGTCCGTCGGCGTCATCGAATTACGCGGCCCGGCAGTCACTTCCGGTTACGTCACGGTCAACGGATTCCGCCCCGCGCAGGACGCGGCAGGCTGGCTCGACACCGGCGACATCGGCTACTTCACCGACGAGGGCCTGATCGTGGTCTGCGGCCGGATCAAGGACGTCATCATCATGGGCGGCCGCAACATCTACCCCACCGACATCGAACGCGCCGCCACCCGGGTGACCGGCGTACGACCCGGCAACGCCGTCGCCGTGCGCCTCGATGCCGGCCAGAAGCGCGAAAGTTTCGCGGTCGTGGTGGAAAGCAACGAATACCAGGATGCCGAGGCGGTCAAGCGAATCGAACGCGAAATCGTGCACGCCGTGTTCTCCGAGGTGGGTTCGCGCCCCCGCACCGTCGCCGTCCTCGGCCCCGGCGCCCTGCCGAAAACCTCCTCCGGCAAACTCCGCCGCGCCGCCACCGCCGTCCACCTGCGCTGACCGCGGACCGATGAGCTTCGGGCGCCGGCGTCGTCTCTATTGATATCCAGCCAATAGGAGGCGGCAATGCCCGAACTCGAGCCGATCAGCACCGAACTCAACCCAGACTTCAGCAGTCCCGGCGCCACCACCCCGGCCTGGTCCGCGGTCGGTGACGTGCTGGCGGCGTCGGAGATGTTCTGGCTGAGCACTACCCGCAAAGACGGCCGCCCGCACGTCACGCCACTGCCCGCGATCTGGCACGACGGCAGCCTGCACCTCTGCACCGGCGCGAAGGAGCAGAAGGCGGTGAACCTGGCCACCGAGCCGCGCTGCATTCTCAGCACCGGCACCAACGAGATGAACTCAGGGCTCGACGTGGTGGTGGAGGGCACGGCCGTCCGGATCACCGACCAGGCGGCGCTGCACCAGCTGGCGAAGCTGTGGAAGTCCAAGCTGGACTGGGACTTCACGGTCGTGGAGGCGGGCTTCGACGACGGTGCGGGACACACCGCTCTCGTCTACGCCATCGCGCCGGCCAAGGTGCTCGCCTTCGGCAAGGGGGAGCCGTTCAGCCAAACCCGTTACCGCTTCAGCTGAACGGCGGCGCGAATATCGAAAGGCATTGGCAGCGCGGCGGATTCGCGGCGGTCAGTGGACTCGGTTCTGCGCGGCTTCCAGGCCTACGCGGAGCAGCAGCTCGACGGCGTCGGCGGCCTGTTCGACGATGACCGGTATTTCCTTGCGTTCCGGTGCGGCGAAGGGCTTGAGCACGTAGTCGGCGGGGTCCTGCCGGCCGGGTGGGCGGCCGATGCCGATCCGGGTGCGCAAGTAGTCTTTGGTGGTCAGGGCGCTGGAGATGGAGCGCAGGCCGTTGTGGCCGCCTTCGCCGCCGCCGCGCTTGAGCCGGATCTCGCCGAACTGGAGGTCGAGTTCGTCGTGCACGACGATCACCTCGGTCGGCGGCACGGAGAAGAACTTGGCCAGCGCCGCGACCGGCCGCCCGGACAGGTTCATGAACGAGCGCGGCTTGGCGATCAGCACCTGGCGGCCGTCGAGGCGGGCCTGCAACAGGTCGGCGCCGGACTTCTTGTGCACGGCAAAACGGCCGCCGACGCGCTCCGCGAGCACGTCGGCGACCAAAAACCCCACATTGTGCCGGGTGCGCTCGTATTCGGTGCCTGGGTTACCCAGTCCGACAACGAGCGCGGGCCCGGTCGTGGATTCGGTCATCGACAACCGATTCCCGGTACTACTTACTCGGCGCTCGCGGCTTCGGCGGCGGCCTCGGCAGCCTCGGCGGCTTCCTCGACCTCGGCCTCGGACGCCGGGGCGGCGATGATGTTGACGATCAGGGTCTCCGGATCGACGATCAGGGTGACGCCCTTGGGCAGGGTCAGCTGGCTCGCGTTGATCTGCGTGCCCGCCTCGATGCCCTCGACCGAGACCTCGATGGACTCGGGGATGCTCATCGCGTCGGACTCGATGGAGATGGTGGTGGCGTCCTGGGTGACCAGGGTGCCGGGGGCGGCGTCGCCGACGATGATGACGTTCACATCGGCGGTGACCTTCTCGCCCTTCTTGATGATGAGCAGGTCGGCGTGCTCGATGTAGCGGCGAATCGGGTGCACGACAACCGATTTGGTGAGCGCGAGCTGCTTCTTGCCGTCGATGACGAGGCTGAGCACCGCGTTGGTGCCGTGCTCGCGCAGAATGGCGGAGAAGGCGCGGGCATCGAGCGAGAGGTGCTGCGGGTCGGCCTGGTGGCCGTACAGCACGGCGGGAACGTTGCCCGCGCGACGGGTACGGCGGGCGGCACCCTTACCGAACTCGGTGCGTACGGCGGCTTCGAGAAGGTTGGCGTCGGACATGACTGGATCTACTCCCTACGGCTGTTCCGGGCTGTCAACAGTGCGCCAGGGTCTGTTTCCGCCCTGGCTGGTTTGGTCTACTCGTCCGACGAAAGGACCAACGGGGACGGCCGGAAGCCGAGCCGCGTCGATCACGGTGAACGCAAATCAAGGTCTGCGGTCACCCTCGCCGAGACAACCCGGACACCATACCGCAATGGTTATGCGCAGTTTGAATCGGGTGGTCGGATGCAGGTCGTGTCGGTGACATGCGGATCGCGTAGATTAGACAGGTTGCCGATCGGTCGTCTGTGAAAGGTTGTTCCGTTGACCGCCTCCCCTGAGGGACTTCCCGCCGAGGTTTCCCGACGGCGCACGTTCGCGGTGATCTCGCACCCCGACGCCGGCAAGTCGACGCTCACCGAAGCGCTCGCGCTGCACGCCAGGATGATCTCCGAGGCGGGCGCGATCCACGGTAAGGCGGGCCGCCGCTCCACCGTCTCGGACTGGATGGAGATGGAGAAGGCGCGCGGCATCTCGGTCAGTTCGACCGCGCTGCAGTTCAATTACCGCGCCGAGGGCTCCGACGTGGACAGCGTGATCAACCTCGTCGATACGCCCGGCCACTCCGACTTCTCCGAGGACACCTACCGGGTGCTCACCGCGGTCGACGCCGCGGTCATGCTGATCGACGCCGCGAAGGGCCTGGAGCCGCAGACGCTCAAGCTGTTCCAGGTGTGCAGGCACCGCGGCATCCCGGTCATCACCGTGATCAACAAGTGGGACCGGCCCGGCCAGGCGCCGCTGGAACTGCTGGACGAGATCAACGAGCGGATCGGCCTCACCCCGACCCCGCTGTTCCTGCCGGTCGGCATCGCGGGCGACTTCCGCGGCCTGCTGCGCCGCGGCGAAGAGGGCGCCCCGCTCGAATACATCCACTTCACCCGCACCGCGGGCGGCGCGACCATCGCGCCGGAAGAATCGCTGACCCCGGCGCAGGCCGAGGCGCGCGAGGGCGAGCCGTGGACCACCGCGGTCGAGGAGAGCGAGCTGCTCTCGGCCACCGGGCAGGACCACGATCAGGAAATGTTCCTCGCCGGGCAGACCTCTCCGGTCATCTACGCCTCGGCGATGCTGAACTTCGGCGTGCGGCAGCTGCTGGAGGCGCTGGTCTCGCTGGCGCCGCCGCCCGGACCGCGCCCCGACGTGAACGGCGGAGCGCGCGAGATCACCGAACCGTTCAGCGCGGTCGTGTTCAAGGTGCAGGCAGGCATGGACGCCGCGCACCGGGACCGGTTGGCGTTCATGCGGATCGTGTCCGGCGAGTTCGAGCGCGGCATGGTCGTGACGCACGCGCAGACCGGTCGCCCGTTCGCGACGAAGTACGCGCTGACCGTGTTCGGCCGCGAACGCAACACCGTCGACACCGCCTACCCCGGCGACGTGGTCGGCCTGGTGAACGCGACCGCGCTGGCCCCGGGCCACACGCTGTTCGTGGACAAGAAGGTGGAGTTCCCGCCGATCCCGTCGTTCGCGCCGGAGCACTTCGCGGTGCTGCGCGCCGAGAGCGCGGGCAAGTACAAGCAGTTCCGCAAGGCCATCGATCAGCTGGACTCCGAGGGCGTGGTGCAGGTGCTGCGCAACGACATTCGCGGCGACGCCTCCCCCGTGCTCGCGGCCGTCGGGCCGATGCAGTTCGAGGTGGTCACCGCGCGCATGCTGACCGAGTTCAATGTCGAGACCAAGATGGACAACCTGCCCTACACGCTGGCCCGGCGCACCGATGCCGCGTCGGCGGACGAGCTGGGCAAGCAGCGCGGCGTCGAGGTGTTCACCCGCAGCGACGGTGCGCTGCTCGCGCTGTTCAGCGACAAGTGGCGGTTGCAGTACATCGAGAAGGAATTCCCGAAGCTGACCCTGGAACCACTGGTCGCGACGGCGGACTGAGGTCAGCCCGCTTCCGGCTCGCGCCGCACCGGCGGTGCGCCGGGATCGCGTTCGACCGAGGAAATGACGCCGTCTTCGCGGGAAATCAGGCCCCAGCGGCTCGACGTCAAACGCAGGCTCGGCAGATCGCTCAGCGAGAGCACCACCTCGTAGGTGCGTTCGTAACCGGTGTGCGAAATGCGCCAGCGGCCGTCGTCGCAGCGCACATATTCGTCGGAGTAGAAGGCCGCGCCGCGCAGCAGCATGTTGTGGCCGGGAATGAGCACGGTGTCGGCGAGGTACCAGGTGCCGGTCGCGGCGTCGCCGTCGACGTCGATCTCCGGATGGTCGCAGCGGTGCTCGGTGATCACGTGCGGGCCGAGGGTGTTGCGCATGAACGCGAGGAACGCGTCGCGCGATTCGAATTGCAGGTATTCGCTGTAGGTGGCGGTCGCCTCGGGAATCATGGTGTCCGCGAACTCATCCCAGGATTTCGTGTCGAGGCTGCGTAGGTAGCGGAACTTCAGTCTGCTGATCGCGGTGACGTCGTCGAGCTTGCGCTCGTCGCCGCGCGGTCTGCCCTCGCGGCGCTGCTGTCCGTCCGCTCCGGGGTCGCCGCGCTCCAGCCGACCGATGTCGATCCTCGGGTTGCCCCGCTCCTGTCCACCGCCACCCGCGCTCGGGTCGCCGCGGCCCTGCCCGCCGGTTCCCTGATCCATACTTAACAATCCCATCCAAAGCCCGTCGGCTTCACGAATTGGGAGATTTGTACCAGATTGCTATCACCGGGCGGGGGACATTTCGACCGAGATCAACGTCGGGTTTCAGTTGGCGATGGTGAAGCAGGTGCGGCAGAAGTCCTCGCCGAACTCGGTCAGGCGCAGGCTCTTGCGCACGATTTTCGGTGCGCGACCGGCCTTCTTCAGCGCGGCCTCGACGACCGGCTGGACCTCGAGCACCATGTATCGGCTCAGCACGACCGGGTCGTCGGAGACCAGGGTCAGCCCGAGCCGGCTGAGGTTGATCAGGTAGGGGCGCGACCGGTCCGGGTAGCGGACGCCGGCCTGCTCGGGCACCGAGGTCAGATCCCCCTGGACCAGTTCGGAGCCGATGCCCAGCGGGCGGTTGGTGCGCACGTCGACCGAGGGTTGCGGGCCGTTCTGCGCCATGAAACGCAGGATGCGCGCCTCGTCGGGGGCGAGTTCGTCGAGGATTCGGTCGTAGGCCGGGTGCACGTCTTCGGTGAAATAGACGTCGGCCGAACGCGCGAGCAGCGCGTCGCCGCGCCGGCGTAGCTCATCGGTGCTCGCCGAACGCAGGTAGGAGCCGACGGCCAGCGCCTGCTGCTGCGCGCCGCTGTTGTTGCCCGGCCCGTTCGGCGTCGGCACGTAACTGACGATCTCGCGCACCGAACCCTCGGTGACGCCGAGCGCGCTACGAGCTATGGAGCGCAACGCATTTCCGGTTCGCTCGGCGATATCGGCGGACGATTCACCGTCCAGCGCCGCCTGGGTGATCTCCTTGGTGACCTCGAACGTGGTGCCGACCGCCCACTGACCGCCGCGCACCACACTGCCCGCCGCGACCCCCGCCGCGCGAAAAACACCGCGAATCAACCGGGCTTCATTGCTGATCTGCCGCTGTTCAACATCTGAGCTGCGCTCAACGGCGCGGGAACCGGCTCTGGTGAGGTCCTGTCCGGTCCTGTCGTCTGCCACGTCATACTCCGATATCGCCAGGTGAACGAATCCCGCCCCACAGATTACTTCCCCCTGTGTCGCTGGTCATTGTCGCGGTCGGACTCCGCCGATGCGGCATTGCGCACAAACACTGTGACCGATATCTCGGCATGCGTCAGTGTGGCACCGCGCACTCGAGGTGGACCCGTCTCTTCTCCTCACAATAAGGTCCCGGTGCCGACAGGGTGCTACTTTGATGTTCCGGTGAGGCGGCGGTCACCGGTGTGTCGGCAGGAGGGTGTCGTGTTAGAGAGTGTGTTCGGTGTCCACCCAACAATCCTGCTAGAGCTTCTGACTATCCCACTTTTCACCGGAATCATCGGCTACATCACCAACTGGACCGGCGTGCTGATGCTGTTCCAGCCGATTGCCTTCCACGGCTTCCGACTACCAGGACTTCGCGCGCTGTATCCCTTCCTGCCCAAAAGAATTCAGGTGTTGCCGCTACTGAGTTACGACGGCAGATTCGGCTGGCAGGGCATCGTCCCCTCGCGCGCGGACAAGATGGCCAGCATCGCGGTGGACAAGGGCCTGGCCAAACTGGGGAGCGTCGCCGATTTCTATCGCGAGCTCGAGCCGGACAAGCTCGCCGAACATCTCGCCAGCATCGCCGACGAACAGATCCAGACCATCGTCGAAGATATTCTCAAGCGCGAACACCCACAGCTCTGGTACAACCTGCCGAGCCAAGTTCGCGACATGGTACAGGCTCGAGTTCGTCAGCAACTGCCGGATATTCTGCGCGAGCTGACCGATGAATTAGGCGCGAATATTGATCAACTGCTCGATGTGAAGCAGATGGTGATTCGCTACTTCCAGGGCAGGCCGCAACTGCTCAACACGCTGTTCCAAGTGCTCGGCGCGAAAGAGTTGCGGTTCATGATCAATTTCGGCTTCTACTTCGGCGCCCCGATGGGCGTGGTACTGGTAGCCATCCTGCATCTCACCGGCTGGTCCACGCTGGTCGTGCTGCCGATCGGCGGCGTGGTGATCGGCTGGGTGGTCAACTGGGTGGGCATCAACATGATCTTCGCGCCCGCCTACCCGAAGTGGTGGTGCCCGTGGCGGCAGGGCCTGCTGATCAAACGCCAGTCCGAAATCACCGACGGCTACGCCGAATTGGTGTCCAGTCAGGTGCTGACCGTGGCCAACATCGGCGACGAGCTGCTCAACGGCCCGCGCTCGGACCGCACCATCCAGATGCTGGAGGACACCCTGCGCCCGGCCGCCGACCGCGCGCTCGGCCCGGCCCGGCCCGCGGTCAAGTTCATGCTCGGCAGCCGCGACTACGACACGTTGCAGGACACGTTCACCGCCGAGGCCATGGCCATCGCCCCGATCGCCTTCGCCGACCCGGAGTTCAACGTCCGCCAAGGTAGACAGATCAACACCTACATCGCCAAACAGATGGCGGCACTGAAGCCGCCGGACTTCGTCGACATGCTGCGCTCGGCCATCAAGCAAGATGAGTGGCTGCTTTTTCTCCATGGCGGCGTGTTGGGGCTCTTCGCCGGATACGCTCATATTCTGATTTTCGGAACAGGAGTGGCGACCACATGGCTGTAGCGAAATCCGACCCCGGCGACGATGCCGGGGACGTCGAGCACACCGCCGAGGAGGTGGCGCCGTCGACGGAGATCGCGCGACGGTCCGGCAGCCAAGTCGTCCGGCACGACGAATCAGCTTCGCGGGTGCCCTATCCCATCGCGGGCGTGCGCGCGGCCACCGGCGTGGCCAGGGTGGCCTGGACCGCGGTGACCGGCATGACCGCGTGGAGTCTGGGCACGGCGGTCGGCGTCACCTCGACGGTCGTGCAGCGCAGCATCCAGGGCGTGCCGCCGCGAGAAGTGTTGGCCGAGGCCGAATCCGAGGTGCGCGATCGGCTGCGCCGGGCGCTCGGTTTCCCCGAGGCGCCGAATGAGCCTGCCGCGCAATCCGTTCCCACGCTGCGCGAGCAGGGTGCGGCGCTGCTGCGGTTGTCGGCGAGCACGCACGGCGACGAGGAGAACCATCCGGCCTTCGCCGGCATGCTGGCCGAGCTGACCCCCGACGAGGCGCGGATCCTGCGCTTCCTGCACCTGGACGGCCCGCAACCGTCGATCGACATCCGCACCGGACGCCCGCGCGCGCTCGGCGCGGAACGCCTCGGCTCGATGCTGACGCTGGTCGGCGAGCACGCCGGGCTGCGCTTCCCGAACCGGATCCAGCAGTACCTGACCAACCTGCGCAGGCTCGGACTGGTCGAGCACGCCCGCGAGCCGGTCGGCAATCCGCACCGGTACCAGCTGCTGGAAGCGCAGGGGCCGGTGCGCGACCTGCTCAAGCGCTCCGGGTTCGGCACCAAGGTGATCTACCGCAGCGTGGCGCTCACCGGATTCGGCGCGGATTTCGTCCGTACCTGCCTGCCGGTGGCCATCCAGGACGACCGCGCCGCCGGGCACTGACGGACGGTTACCCGTCCGCCAGCTCCATCCAACGTTCTTCCGCGGCTTCCTTTTCCGCGACGACCTGCTTGAGTTCGGCGTTGAGCTTGACCAGCTGGTCCGGGTCGGTCGCGGCCTCGGCCAGCGCGGCGTGCAGCTTGCGCTCGCGCTCGTCGAACTTCTCGATGGACCGTTCCAGCTTGGACAGCTCCTTGCGCGCGGCCCGCTGGGTCGCAGCGTCGGTGACCGGCGCGGCCTTGGTGTCGGCACCCGAGCGGACCGCGGTGTCACCCTGTGCGGCACGCTTTTTCAGGTATTCGTCGATGCCGCCGGGCAGGTTGGTGAGCTTGCCGTCGCCGAACAGCGCCCAGGTGGAGTCGCAGATGCGCTCGATCAGGTACCGGTCGTGACTGATCACGACCAGGGTGCCCGCCCAGTTGTCCAGCAGGTCTTCCAGCTGTTGCAGGGTGTCGATGTCCAGGTCGTTGGTCGGCTCGTCGAGCAGCAGCACGTTCGGCTCGGCCATCAGGATGCGGGTCAGTTGCAGCCTGCGCCGCTCGCCACCGGACAGGTCGCCGACCGGCGTGCGCTGCCGGGCGGGGGTGAAGCCGAGCCGCTCGGCCAGCTGGCCCGCCGAGATCTCCTTGTCGCCCAGCATGATTCGCTGCGCGACCTGCTGCACCGCCTCCAGCACCCGCATATTGGTCGGCAGGTCGTCGAGTTCCTGCCGCAGCCAACCGATCTGCACCGTCTGGCCCTGAATGCGCTTGCCCACCGCCGGTTCCGTCTCGCCGGCCAGCGTGCGCAGCAGGGTGGTCTTGCCGGAGCCGTTCACCCCGACCAGGCCGACCCGCTCGCCCGGCGCGAGCCGCCAGGTCAAGTCGCGCACCAGCTCCCGGCCGTCCGGCGTGGTGAGAGTGGTGTCCTCGAGCTCGATCACGACCCGCCCCAGGCGCTTTCGTGCGAACGCGGCCAGCGAGACGCTGTCCCGCGGCGCGGGCACATCGGCGATGAGCGCCTCGGCGGCCTCCACCCGATAGCGCGGCTTGGAGGTGCGGGCCTTCGCGCCGCGGCGCAGCCAGGCCAGTTCCTTGCGGGCCAGGTTGGCGCGGCGGGCCTCGGAGGCGTCGGCCTGCCGGGCGCGCTCGGCGCGGGCGAAGATCCAGTCGCCGTAACCGCCCTCGTAGGTCTCGACCTTGCCGCCGACGACCTCCCAGGTGTTGGTCGCGACGGTGTCCAGGAACCAGCGATCGTGGGTCACGACCACGAGCGAGCTGCGCCGGTTGAGCAGATGCTGGGCCAGCCACTGCACGCCTTCGACGTCGAGGTGGTTGGTGGGCTCGTCGAGCACGAGCAGATCGAGGTCGCGGACCAGCGCGGCGGCCAGGGCAACTCGGCGGCGCTCGCCACCGGAGAGGTTGTCGATCGAGGTCTCCAGGCCGAGGCCGGCGATCCCGATGCCTTCCATCACCGAACGAATGCGCGGGTTCGCCGCCCATTCGTGCTCGGCGACATCGTCGGGCCCACCCGCCGCCCGACCGCCACCCCTCATCGAATCGCTGCGCGATCCCCAATGTAAGTCGTCGGCCAATCCGGCCAGCACGACGTCGCCGACGGTCGACCCGGGCGGCAGCACGCCGCGCTGCGTCACCGTGGCGATCCGCAGCCCGCCGACGCGGCTGACCCGCCCGCTGTCCGGCGGCTCGAGCCCGGTGAGCACCTCGAGCAGCGTGGTTTTACCGCCGCCGTTCAGACCGACGACGCCGATACGCTCGCCCGCGTGGACGCCCATCGACACGTTGTCCAGCAGCGGCGTGATCCCAAAGCTCTTGGAAACCTGCTCGAGGTTGATCAGGTTGGACATGAATCCTTCCGGTTCTTGCAGCGGCGGGCGAGTTGCTTGCCCTGAGCCAGCGTACTGAGCTTCTCGAACCCGCTCCGCCGCCCCCTTGCGGAACGAACGGCGTTCGTCTAGATTAGTCCTAACGAACAGAGTTCGTTACGAACAACGTTAGTCAACCAGGCGCTCTCCGGAATCACAGCCGCAGCATGGGAGCCCCGCCTCGGACGAGGTGAGCGGGCGGCACAATCCAGTTCGTTTTCCTCATGGAGGTTCTCCCATGCACGTCGGTCTCGGTCTCCCCATCTCCGACCCCACCGTCCTGCTCGACTGGGCCCGCCGCGCCGACGTCGGCCCGTTCTCCACCCTCGGCCTGCTCGACCGGCTGGTCTACGACAATCCCGAACCGCTGGTCGCGCTCGCCCTCGCGGCCGGAGCCACCAGCCGGATCAAGCTGCAAACCGAGGTGCTCCTCGCGCCGCTGCGCGAGCCGACCCTGCTCGCCAAGCAGGTCGCGACGCTGGACCGAATGTCCGGCGGCCGCTTCGTGCTCGGCCTCGGCGTCGGCGGTCGTGAAGACGACCACATCGCCTCCGGCACCGACCTGCGCACCCGCGGCCGCCGCCTGGACGAACAGATGGAGATCATGCGTCGCATCTGGTCCGGTCAGCCCTACGGCCCCGACTGCGGCCCGATCGGCCCCGCACCGCTGCTGCCCGACGGCCCCGAGGTCCTGTTCGGCGGCTTCCAGCCCGCCGCGCTCGAACGCGTAGGCCGTTGGGGCGGTGGCTTTCTCGCCGCCGCTCCGGCCGCCTGGGCCGGCCGGTTGTTCGACACCGTGCGCAAGTCCTGGACCGATAACGGCCGCTCCGGCGCGCCGCGCATCGTCGCCCAGGTCAATGTCGTGCTCGGCGACCAGGACCTGATCGACGAGGCCCGCGCCTCGATGGGTGGCTACTACGAATTCAGCGGCCGCGCCGATTACATGCTCGAGGGGATGCTCAGCACCCCCGACGCAATCCGTTCCGCCATCAAGCAATTCGACGATCTCGGCGCCGACGAGGTCATGCTCTACTGCTACGGCGGCGACGCCGACCAGGTCGACCGCCTGGCCGACGTCATCGCCTGAGCCCGCTTACCGCTTCCCCGGCGTCTCGCTGTTCAGCACGCGAGCGCCGGGCACCGGGCCGCTCGCGGTCCGGATGCTGCGACAGACGCCCGCGCCCGCCAGTTCCGCCGCCACCGACACCGCGGATTCCTCACTCTCACAGAGGAATGCGCAGGTGGGGCCGGAGCCGGAGACCAGGCCGGCCAGCGCGCCCGCGTTCACCCCGGCGCGCAACGTGCGGCGCAACTCCGGTTTCAGCGACAGCGCCGCCGCCTGCAAGTCGTTACCCAGCAGCGGCGCAAGCTGTTTCGGGTCGCCGAAGGCCAAAGCCTGCATCAGCTGCTGCGGTTCGCCGAGCCGCGGCGGAGTTCCGTTCGCGCGCAACCGATCGAGTTCCGCGAACACCGCCGGGGTGGACAAACCGCCCTTGGCCAGCGCGAGCACCCAGTGAAAGCTGTTGCGGGACAACACCGGAAGCAATCGTTCGCCGCGTCCGGTGCCGAGCGCGGTGCCGCCGTGCAGCGCGAACGGCACGTCGCTGCCGAGTTCGGCGGCCACGGCGGAGAGTTCGTCGCGGGTGAGCCCGAGATCCCAGAGCTCGTTGAGACCGACCAGCGCCGCGGCGCCGTCCGCGCTGCCGCCGGCCATCCCGCCCGCCACCGGAATGCCCTTGGCGATCGCGAATTCCACCAGCGGCGCCCGCCCGGCCTGATGCGCGAGCCGGACCGCCGCCTTCCACACCAGGTTGGTGCGATCGGTCGGCACGTCCGCCGCGCCCTCACCGGACACCCGCACGGCCAGCGAACTCGCCGGGGCGATCTCCACATCGTCGCTGAGCGAGAGCGCCTGGAACACCGTGGTCAGGTCGTGATACCCATCGGGGCGCAGGTCACCGACTCCGAGATGGAGGTTCACCTTCGACGGCGCGCGCACGGTGATGGGGCTCGGGACAACTGACAGCACGGTGCCCAAGCCTAACGGGTGGTCCTGGCCGTCGCGCGGCTCGATATCGGCCTTTCACCGTCTGTGAATCATTCGGTTACAGCAGTCCCCCGCCGGTGGCATCGATCCACTGCCCGGTAACCCAGCGGGCGTCGGCGGAGGCGAGGAAGCCGACCACATCGGCCACTTCGGCGGGCTGACCGAGCTGTTTCAACGGGGACATCTGCGTCACCATCGCCACCATCTCGGCGTTGTTCAGGAAGCCCGCGTTCATGTCGGTGTCGATGATGCCGGGGGCCACCGCGTTCACCGTGATCCCGCGCGCGCCGACCTGCTTGGCCAGCACGCTGGTGAACGCGTCGAGTGCGGCCTTGGTCATCGTGTACGCGATCAGCTCCGGCATCCGCGCGCCGTTGGTGAGGCCGGTGGACAGGTTGACGATGCGGCCGCCGTCGCGCATCCGGTCCAGGCCCAGCTTGGTGATGAAGAACGGGGCCTTGGCGTTGACCGCGAAGACCCGGTCGTAGGCGGCCTCGTCGGTGCCTTCGATCGGTTCGCGGATGCCGTCGATGCCCGCGTTGTTGACCAGGATGTCCACCCCGTCGGCGTGTGCGTCGAACTCGGCCCAGAGTGCCGCGGCGTCGTCGGGGACGCCGAGTTCGGCGCGGATCGCGAAGGCCGAACCGCCCGCGGCCTCGATGCCGGTCACGACCTCCTTGGCCGCCTGCTCGCTCCCGTTGTAGTGCACCGCCACCCGCGCCCCGTCCCGGCCGAGCCGTTCGGCGATGCCTCGGCCGATGCCCCGGCTGCCGCCCGTCACCAGTGCGGTCTTGCCTGTCAGTGCGCCCATTGTGAGGTTTCCTTTCTCTAGCGATCACTACAGAAGTGGACGTTAGCACAATATCTAGCGATCGCTATAGAATGATTTCCATGAGCCCTACGACCCGAGGCCGGCCACGTTCGTTCGACCGGGACGCCGCGCTGGAGCAGGCGCTACGGCTGTTCTGGCAGCGCGGCTACGAGGCCACCTCGATCGGCGACCTGACCACCGCCATGGGCATCGGCGCGCCGAGTCTCTACGCGGCGTTCGGCGACAAGACGACGCTGTTCAAGGAGGCGGTCGAGAGCTTCGGCGCGCAGTACGGCGACTTCATCGGGCGGGCGCTGGCCGAGGAGCCGACCGCGGCAGCGGCGATACGGCGCACGCTGCACGAGGCGGCCACGGAGTACACCCGCCCCAACTACCCGCGCGGCTGCCTGGTGATCAGCGCAGGCATCAACACGAACAGTGGTGAGGTCGCGGACATGTTGCGGGGGCTGCGCAGTCGGAATCTCCAGTTGTTCACCGAACGGATTCAGGCCGACATCGACTCGGGCGACTTGGTCACCGAGGACGACGCGTCGACGCTGGCTCGCTATGTCGGCACGGTGATGCAGGGAATGTCGCACGCGGCCAGAGATGGTGCGAGCCAGGCGGAGTTGGAGAAGGTCGCCGAATTGGCAATGTACGGCTGGGGCCGGGCGAACTAGCGAACGTTGCACCGGAAGTATGAGGCCGCCGCGCGACAAATGGCCCTGAAGCATGAGGGCAACGACACCGGCGCGATGTGACGATTTCTGGATGATAGATAGACCTGAAACTCCCACCGCCACCTTCGACGATGCAGCTCAGCGGGTTTCGGCGCCAACTGCCCGGATCTTCTGGGCATTGATCGGGATCTACGTTTTCGCGACCTTGCTCGCCTCGACGGCAATGCTTGCGCTGCAACCGGTTTCGGGAATCGATCCGGCGGCATTGTCGCTGGTTCAATTCGCGCCGGCGCTCGGCACGCTCGTTACCTGGCTCGTCGGATACAAAATTGTCGGCCCATTATTTCCGGTACCGGTTTCCGCCCGGCAGGTCCGCGAGAATCTCGGCTACATACTCGCGGCCTGCCTATTTCTCGCGCTATCAATCGCCGGCGCAACAGCATTGGCAGGGCGCGATCTCGTCGGCCCCGCGGCAGTTGGCGGCGTGCCCTTCATAGTGTTCGTCGTGATCCAGCTCATCGGTGCGACCGGTGAGGAGATCGGGTGGCGCGGTTTCCTGCAACCGCTGCTGGAATCGCGGATGCGCCGGTTCGCGGCGATCGCGGTAACCGGCGCGGTGTGGGCGCTGTGGCATGTGCAGGCGTTCAGCGCCGGTCCGGTGGTCGCGGTGTCGTTCTTCGTCTCGACCATGGCGTTCGCCGCGCTGCTCGGCATGCTCGGTACCGGCAGTTTCTGGCAGCGGGTACTCGTCGCGGCGGTCGGACACTGGCTGATCAATGTCGGGATCTATCTCACCGCGGGCGACGCGACCTACGACCGACCACAGATCGTGATCGCCGCGGTCGGAGCGGTTTTCGTCGCCGCGGCGACGCTCGCAGTACGGTCGTGGCGCGCGCGATGAGCGGCGATCCAGCACTTGCGCGCAATACCCGCTGGGGGTATGTTCGAGCGGGTCGGGGTACCCCCGGCCCGTATGATGGAGAATGAGCGAAGGAGTCGGAGATGCCCAGTTCCACCTACACCGTCACGGGGATGACCTGCGGGCACTGCGTGAGCTCCGTCAAGACGGAGATCGGCAAGATCGACGGTGTCACCGGTGTCGACGTGGACCTCGCCAGCGGCGCGGTCACGGTCGACAGCGCGGCGCCGATCGCCGACAGCGCCATCGCGGCCGCCGTGGACGAGGCAGGCTACGAGGTCGCGGTCTGATGCAGGACCGGCTGAAGTTCGCCGCCTTCGGTGGCGCGCTCGTCGTGCTGTTCGGTGCCGCGCTCGGCATCGGCGCCCTGGTCGGCGATCCGGCCGAGCGCGCAGCGGACCGCACGACGAGCTCGGCCGGGCCGGACCAGGGACTGTCGGAGCGTCGATCCGGCTACACACTCGCCGACCTGACCGCGCCGACGGAGCCGAATCAAGCCGGTGCCCTGCGCTTTCGGATCACCGGGCCGGACGGCGCGCCGGTCGTCCGGTTCCAGACCCAGCACGACAAGAAGCTACACCTGATCGTCGTCCGGTCCGACGCCACGCAGTATCGGCACGTGCATCCGACCATGGACGCGGCGGGCACCTGGTCGATCGATTGGACGTGGGCGCAGCCGGGGACATATCGGGTGTTCACCGACTTCATGCCGGAGACCGACGGCGCCGGGCCCGGCGGGCTGGTCTTCAGCCGGACCGTCACCGTGGCCGGAACAGCTGCGCCACAACCACTTCCACCGCCCGCGCGGACAGCAGCACCGGACGGCTATCAAGTCACCGCGACCGGCGACCTCCGCACGGCCGGCAGCGAACTACGGTTCACCATCACCCGCGACGGCACGCCGGTGACCAACCTCGAACCGTACCTCGGCGCCTACGCGCATCTCGTCGCTTTGCGGGCGAACGACCTCGCCTATCTGCACGTGCATCCGGAAGGCGAGATCGGCCGCACCCCCGCCGGACCCGAGGTCGCGTTCCACGCACAGGCCCCGAGTGCGGGCCCATATCGGCTGTATCTAGACTTCTCCCACGGCGGCGCGGTACACACCGCCGAGTTCACCATGGAAGTACCTATGGTCGAATCATCCACAGGCTCATCCACATCCGGCGGAACACCGCATCAGGGTGGCGGTCACTGACGCCCACACCCGCCGACACGCGCCCGATCGAGCCGCGAATCGGCAGGCTGACCTGCGGTTCTCAGGTCACGCGGATCGATATGAGACACAACCGAATCGGCATCGCCACACCCACCGTGACCCCTGCCACAAAAATGGCAAAGATAAGTTATCCACAATGTGCATGGCTGGCTTCGCTGCTAGAACACGTTCTCGATGTGGGGTGCGTGACGTGCGTATTCAGTTCCGCCGCAACACAAACCGACCAGTACGACCATCTCGATGCGACCTGCGACACTGACTGCTGATCGGTCCTGCCGACGAAAGCCTCTGAGCCCCAATCGTTATCCAGCGCTCACCCCAGCGCCTGCGCAAACGGCGACTGCAGCATCGCCCGTTGTCCGGGCAGATCCTCGCCGAGCACCATGAGCGGCAACGGCGGCTTGGCCGTCAGCCCGCGCCCGACCAGCCAAGCACCGAGCTCGGCAACCGCCCCACCGCACACATCGACGCGCGTCGAACTCCCTTCCGGGAGAACAGCATCGAGCAACGCCGTCGCCGTCCGCATCGAGTCCGCGACCAACGGCCCGGCCTGCACCAGGTCGAGGTTGCGCCACGCAATCACGTAACCGCCCTCCGCAACAACCACCCGGTCGGCGATCCCGAGCACGGACCGCAACAGCACGCTCCGGTCGGCACCGAATGCTCGCCGATCCAGACTCGCCAGTGCCGACAAGTCGCCGGTCTCGTCCACCGGTAGATCAGATACGGACGAGCCTCGCGTGAATACCCCGGTGTGCGAAACGACCTCATCCACAACCCGAAATCCCAGCTTCGTATACAACGGCTTACCCGCCTCGGTCGCATACAGAAACACAGTCGCGCAGCCCGCCGCGCTCAACGCCGCTTCCATCAATCGACCGCCCAGACCACGGCCACCATGCCGGCGCGCAACCAGCAGCATGCCTACCGCCCCGATCCCTGACGCCACCTCGGTCAGAAAAACCGTGCCCGCCAAACCCCCACGTGGGTCATCGATTCCGTAACCCCCACCGAGTTCCAGCAACAACCGCCACTTGACGTCCTCGCGCGGCCACCCCCGATCCGCGGCAAGATCCAGACAAGCAGCCAAATCCCCCACACCGAGCTGACGAACCAGCACTTCTTTCGCAACGATCCCAGGCACCGCGCCATGCTAATCACCAACCAACCGCCGACGCCTGCCGTTATTTCGCCGCGGTAGCCACCCGGTCTAGGCCTGCGCCGCCAAGCGGACGAAGGCGGCGGTGTCGAGGGTTTCGCCGCGGGCGGTGGGGGCGATGCCGGCGGCGACGAGGCGGCGTTCGGCTTCGGCCGGGGAACCGGCCCAGCCGGACAGGGCGGCGCGGAGGGTTTTGCGGCGTTGGGCGAAGGCGGCGTCGACGACCTCCCAGACGCGGCGGCGATGGGCCTCGTCCATCGGCCACGGCGGTTCGGTGTAGCGGTCGACGCGGACCAGGCCGGAGTCGACGCGCGGGACCGGCCAGAAGACCTGGGTACCGACGGCGCCGGCGCGGCGAACGGTGCCGAAGAAGCCGGCCTTCACGCTGGGCACGCCGTAGATGCGACTGCCGGGGGCGGCCGCGAGCCGGTCCGCCACCTCCGCCTGCACCATCACCAAAGAGACTGCGATGCTTGGCAATTCGGCCAGCAGGTGCAGCAGAACGGGGACCGCGACGTTGTACGGCAGGTTCGCCACCAATGCGGTCGGCACGATCGGAAGGTCCGTGGCGGCGACCCGCAGCGCGTCCGCCTCGACCACCTTCAGCCGGTCGGCCAGCTCCGGCGCCCGATCCGCGACCGTCACCGGCAGGTGCTCGGCGAGCACCGGATCGATCTCGACGGCGACCACCGAATCCACCACATCGAGCAGCGCCAGCGTCAGCGAACCGAGCCCCGGTCCGACCTCGAGCACCACGTCGTCCCGCCCGACCCCGGCCGCCGCGACGATCCGCCGCACCGTGTTCGCGTCGTGCACGAAGTTCTGCCCGAGTTGCTTGGTCGGTCGCACGCCGAGCCGCTCGGCCAGCACCCGCACTTCGGCGGGACCGAGCAACGCGGCACTCCCACGAGCAGCAACTTCAGGTTCGGACACCTGAAGAACCTATCAACCCACCGGGTGGTCCCCGGCACCTGCTACTCGGCCGGGGTGGCCTCGATGTGGTTCAGGAACTCGTCGATGGCCGCCTGCATCGGGGCGTTGAGCTGGGTGTGCTTGCCGGTGCCGGTGACCGTCCGGAAGTCGACGCCGTTGGCGGCGAACTGCGCGGCGAGCGCGGCGTGCAACGGCGACGGGACGGTGGTGTCGGTGACGTTGAGCAGCAACAGGATCGGCGCGTCGTAGCCGGAGGTCGGCACGGTGAGGTACTGGTCGAGTGCCGAGCGGATGGGTTCCTGGCCGAGCGGCCGGGCCAGCAGGTCGCCGACGCCGAGGCCGTGCACGCGGTCGATGATGCCGTCCAGGCACAGCGTGCCGACGCTGTCCAGAACCGCGCGGCCCTGCGGGGTCAGGTACTGATCGACCTGCACGTCGGGGCGGGCGGCGCGCAAGCCGGCCAGGATGCTGACGAAGAAGCTCAGCGCGCCGTCGTTGCCGGGAATCGTGGGGATGATCGGCCCGGCCAGCGGGAGGATCTTCTCCACGTCCGATTCCGGGTCGATCGCGATGGTGCCGCGGAAGTCGAGGTCGGGCGCGTCGATCGCCTGCCGGTGGCCGGTGCCGAGCGCGGCTTGACCGCCCTGCGACACACCGAGCACGGCCCAGGTGCGGGACAGGTCGGGGTTGGTGGCGCGGGCGGCGCGCAACAGATCGATGGTGGCGGTCGCCTCGGTGGCGATCTCCAGATATGGGTGCGGGCCGGTGTCGAAGCGGCCGAGTCCGAGGTAGTCGGGGGCGACCACGGCGAAGCCCTGCTCGAGCAGGCCCTGGATCAGCTGGTCCTCTTTGGACCTGATCTGCTGGTACGGATGGCTTTCCGGGGCGGATTGGCCGCCGCAGCCCGCGCCGAGGCCGCTAGTGCCGTGGTCGTAGGCGATGACCGGCCACCCGCCGGCGGGTGGCGTGCCCTTCGGCACGAACAGCGCGCCGCTGGCCGGCCGGGGCGTGCCGTCCGAGCCGCGCATCCAGTACTCGAGCACCGAGCCGCCCGATACCCCGTGCCAGCCGTCGGGCTGGGCCGCGATCGAGATCAGCGACCCCGGAGTTTCCGCCTGCGCCGGCGCAACATTCACGAACAACGCCGCACTCGCCGACAACGTGGCCACAGCCACAACACGCCGGAACCCCTGAACAACCCTCATCGACCACACCTCACTGACCCGACCCACACCGTCACAAACCTGGACGAGTGTACAGATCAACGAGATACTGCCAGCTCACCGTGACAACCCGGCCAACCGAAGGCAACACCAAGGACCGCCGAGCAGTGAGCAGCCGCACGCCTTCTGATTTGCCGCACCTGGAATCGCATGCGATTTTCGGTGCGAGAAATCAGAAGGGGTGCGGCTGCGGTCAGCTGATGCCGAGGCGGCTGGTGCAGGCGGGCCAGGCGCCCCAGCCCTGACGGGCGCGGGTGATCTCGGCGATGGCGATCTGCTCTTCGCGGGTGGCGAGGTCGGCGCGGGGTGCGTACTTCAGTCCGCCCTGGCGTTCCCAGGTGCCCTGGTCGAATTGGATGCCGCCGTAGTAACCGTTGCCGTTGTTGATGTTCCAGTTGCCGGTGGATTCGCAGCGGGCCAGCGCGTCCCAGGTCGAGCCGTCGCGCACCGGCGGCACCTCGGTGCCCGGCTTGGCGCCCTTGCGCACGGTCTTCGGCTGCGCGGTCACCGTCACGTTCGAGGCGATCGGCTTGCGGTCCACCTCGGTGCCGTTGACCATGGTGACCGCGAAGGTGACGTCCTGGACGCCGGGCGCGCCCTGGGTTTCCACCACCGAGCGGCTCATGTTCATCTCCGGGTCTTCGATCACGTTCTCCGGCGGGTCGAGCGGCAGCGTCTCGGTCCGGTTCTCGATTCGCTTGCGGGTCACCGTGATTCGCACACCGTCGGTGAGCGGGGTGGTCGCGGCGGGCTCGACGGTGTCCTGCTCGATCAGCGGAATGCCCGCCACCGCAAGGAGTTCGCCGACCGTCGGCGCGGCGAGCCGCACGTCGACCGGTGCGCCGATGCCGTCGAGCAGCGAGACCGATCGCGGTGTCGCGACATTCAGGGCCGCGCCCTCCAGCGGCAGCTTCTCGTCCCGCTTGGGCGAGACGTACACCTCATGGGGCAGGCTCAGCTGCTCGAGCGCCTCGCCCGCGGTGAGCCCGGTGGTCCACACCTTGCGCGCCTGGCCGTCGACCATCAGCTGGACCTCGCGCGCCCGGTTGAGCGTGATGGTCGCGCCGTCGCCGATCTTCGCGGCCAGCGCGGGGGCGACCCGGTCGCGCTCGGTCACGGCGAAGCCCGCGGTCCGCAAGACACCGCGGACGTCCAGCGACATCGTCGTCTCGACTCGCTTCTCACCGTCGACGACGACGGTCACCGTCTTGCGGTTCACGATCGCCAGGCCGGCGCCGACGATCAGCGTCATCAACAGCGCGCCGACCGCCGCGTACAGCAGCGGCGATCGTGACTGGTTGATTCGCGTGAATGGGGACATGGTCACAGTACGATAACGAGGGGTTTGGGGGTAGACAACCTTCACTTGCTTCAGCTGGGTCTTTCAATATCACGAACAGATATCGCTGCCGCAGGTTGATCACGATATATGCCTACCGATGTGACCTAAGACACACTGGGTATATCCAGCCCCCTTGCGGGTACTCAAATAGCCGGAAAATAGCGGATTTGTCAGATTCCGTACACGCGGCGCGCGTTCGCGGTGGTGATCTTCGCCAATTCGGCCGCGTCCTGTTCGCGTAGTTCCGCCAATGCCCGAACGGTGTACGGCAGGCAATAAGATTCGTTGGGAGCACCACGGAATGGATGCGGCGTCAAATACGGCGCGTCCGTTTCGACCAGAATCAGCTCGTCCGGTACGACTTTCGCGGCCTCACGCAACTCGTGCGCATTCTTGAAACTCACCGTGCCGGAAAAACTCAGCACATAACCCTCGGCCACGCAGGCCAGCGCCATGTTCGTGTCGGAGGAGAAGCAATGGAAGATCACCGTGTCCGGCGCGCCCTCGTCCAGCAGCACGGTCAGCAAATCGTGGTCGGCCTCGCGGTTGTGGATCATCAGCGGTTTGCCCAGCCGCTTCGCCAGGTCGATGTGCCAGCGGAAGCCCTCGACCTGGGTCTCGATGTCGGCGCAGCCGTCGAGCTTGCCGGGCCAGTAGTAGTCCAGGCCGGTCTCGCCGATCGCGACCACGCGCGGGTCGGCGCCGAGGCGTTCGAGTTCGGCCTTCGCGGCGTCGTCGAGTGCGTTGGCCCGGGTCGGGTGCAGGGCGACGGCGGCGTAGACGCGCGGGTCCCAGTGCGCGGCCTGCACAGCCCATTGCGCGGCGGCGAGGTCGTCGGCCACAGTGACCACCTGGCCGACGCCCACCGACGCGGCACGGTCGATGATCGCCGTGGTGGACGCCGCGTCCGTCGCACCGCAGGCGTCGAGGTGGGTGTGCGCGTCGATGATCGGGGCGAGGGGCTCCGGCAAGGCAGGCGCCGGGCGCTTGTTACTCATCGAAAACCGCCGCAGGACACGGGGGAACCGGCGCCGGGGATATTCGCGTGAGTGTAGGAAACCACGCGCATTACAGTAGACACACCATGAGCGAGCGAAGCGAGCGAACCATCAACACAGCCGCCCATGCGGTCATGCCGGAACCGAGCGTCAGCGAGGTGCAGGCATGAGCGCAGCTGACCGCCCCGCCTTCTATATCACCACGGCCATCGCCTACCCGAACGGTGCGCCGCACATCGGGCATGCGTACGAGTACATCTCGGCCGACGCCATCGCCCGGTTCAAGCGGCTCGACGGGTTCGACGTCTTCTTCATGACGGGCACCGACGAGCACGGTCAGAAGATGCAGCAGGCGGCGGCGGCCGCGGGCATCCCGGTGGAGGAGCTCGCCAGCCGCAACTCCGACGTGTTCGAGGCGCTGGACAAGACCCTGGACATCTCCTACGACCGGTTCATCCGGACCACCGACGAGGACCACCAGGCGGCCAGCGTCGCGCTGTGGGAGCGGATGCTCGCCAACGGCGACATCTACCTCGGCAACTACTCCGGCTGGTACTCGGTGCGCGACGAGGCCTTCTACACCGAGGAGGAGACCACGCTGCTGGAGGACGGCAGCCGGATCTCCACCGAGTCGAAGACGCCGGTCACCTGGACCGAGGAGTCGAACTTCTTCTTCAAGCTCTCCGCCTACCAGGACAAGCTGCTCGCGCTCTACGAAGAGCATCCCGAATTCATCGCGCCCGCAACGCGTCGCAATGAAATCGTCAGCTACGTCAAGGCGGGGCTGAAGGATCTGTCCATCTCGCGCACCACCTTCGACTGGGGCGTGCCGGTGCCTGGCCATCCCGATCACGTGATGTACGTGTGGGTGGACGCGCTCACCAACTACATCACCGGCGTCGGCTACCCGGACACGGAATCCGCTGCGTTCCAGAAGTTCTGGCCCGCCGACGTGCACATCATCGGCAAGGACATCACCAGGTTCCACACCGTGTACTGGCCGGCCTTCCTGCTGTCGGTAGGCGTCGAGGTGCCGAAACGCGTGTTCGTGCACGGGTTCCTGTACAACAAGGGCGAGAAGATGTCCAAGTCGGTCGGCAACGTGGTCGACCCGCTGGAACTGGTCGAGACCTACGGCGTCGACGCGGTGCGCTTCTTCCTGCTGCGCGAGATCTCCTACGGGCAGGACGGCAGCTACAGCCACGACGCGATCGTCGGCCGGATCAACTCCGACCTGGCCAACGAGTTCGGCAACCTGGTCCAGCGCAGCACCAAGCTGGTGGCGCGCGACTGCGGCGGCGTGGTGCCGACGCCGGGTGAATTCACCGACGCGGACCGCAAGCTGCTGGACCTGACCAACGGGCTGCTCGACCGCTGCCGCGCCGAATACGACGCGCAGCAAATGCATCTCGCGCTGGAGGCGATCTGGCTGACCCTCGGCGAGACGAACAAGTACTTCTCCGCGCAGGCGCCGTGGGCGCTGGCCAAGTCCGGCACGCCGGAGGACCTGGCCCGCGAGGCGACGGTGCTGTACGTGACGCTCGAGGTGCTGCGCATCGTCGCGATCCTGGTGCAGCCGGTGATGCCCGGTTCGGCGAGCAAGATCCTCGATCAGCTCGGTCAGCAGGAGCGCACGTTCGCCGATATCGCCACGCCGATCGTGCCGGGCGTGCTGCTGCCCGCACCGGAACCGGTGTACCCCAAGTACATCGAGCCCAAGGACTGACCCGCACCCGAATCGGCGAACATGGGCACCGACGCGTAATCCCCTGGCGCGCAGTCGCATAATGCTGGGTTACGAATACTCATGTTCGCCGAACAGGGAGAGCACCCATGCGCCGACAACAGGCGACCGACTCGACACCCGTGCCGCAGAACAGCTTTGCCGACCGGCATCGGGCGGCGCGCGACGCCGTCCTGGTCTCCCAGCGCGGGCGACTCATCGAGGCGATGGTCCAATGCGTCGCCGGCGCGGGGTATTCCGCCACCACGCTCACCGATATCGTTGCCCGGGCACGGGTTTCACGCAGCACCTTCTATGAGCACTTCGCGAACAAGGAGGAGTGCTTCGTCGAGGCGGTGCACACCGGCGTCGACATCGTGGAAACCCGGATCACCGAGGAGCTGGCGCAGCTCGCGCCGGCGGCCGGCGTGCGCGCCATGATCGAGTCGATCGTCGGCACGTTCTGCGAAACCGTCGCCACCGAACCGGATTTCGCTCGCCTGATCCTGGTCGAATCGTTCAAGGTGAACCAGGCCGCGGTCGACTACCGCGACCTGGCCGTCGACCGCTTCGCCCTGCTGTACCGCTACTTCTACGACCAAGCGCGCCAAGCGGATCCGCGCCTGCCGGAGGTTTCGGACGAGCTGATCGCGCTGATCCCGGACGCGATCGGCGAGCGCACCCGCCGAGTCATCGTGTCCGACGGCCCCGCGCACGTGCCCGCCTTGGCGCCCCTGTTCGTCCAGTTCGTCCACCAGACGCTCGGCCTGCCGGCCTGAAAGCATTGCCCCGCTCCGATTTTCCCGAACGGACGATCCGCGTCGGCGAATCGCCCGTCGCGTCGGCTACTTCCAGCGACCGAGCAGGCGCTCGATCTCCGCGGTGAGGGCGCGCTGCAAGAACGGCCCGAAGCTGATCCGGGCGACGCCCTGATCGGCGAGCAGCGCCTTGTCGGACTTGTCCGGAAGTCCGACCATGCTGATCGGCAGCGGCAGTTCACTGGTCAGCCTGCGCACGGCGGCGTCGTCCTGGGCGCCGGCCGGGAACAAGACGTCGGCGCCGGCCGCGGCCGCGAGACCGAGGCGCTCGATGGCGCGGTCGACGCGATCCGCCTCGTCGCCGTCCTGCCGCAGGAACAGATCGGTCCTGGCGTTGACCACCACGTGCACCCCGGCGGCATCGGCGAACTGACGCAGGCCGTGCACCAGGTCGGCGTGCTCCTGCGGGGCGCGCAGCCGCTTGCCCTCACTGTGCACGGTGTCCTCGATGTTGAGGCCGACCGCGCCCACCTCCAGCAGCCCTTCGATCAGCTGGGCCGGCTCGAGGCCGTAACCCGACTCGATGTCGACCGACACCGGCACCTCGACGGCCTCGGTGATCTGCCGGACCCGGGTGAGCAACTCGGCGAACGTCATCCCCTCGCCGTCGGCACGGCCGATCGAGTCGGCGACCGGATGACTGCCCACGGTGAGCGCCGCGAACCCGGCGTCCACCGCGACCTTCGCCGACCACGCGTCCCACACGGTGGGCAGCACGGCGGGATCACCGGGACGGTGCAGTGCGAGGAAGGCCTTGGCCTTGCTTTCCAGAGAGGTCATAGGACGATCATGCCGCGTCCCCGCGGTGCGCACCATGGCGCGCCCTCAGGGCTGCGTCAGGCGGGTGACGGCGCCGGTGAAGCTGGTGACGTAGAGCGCACGCGGATCCCAGCCGGGCCCCGCGCCGAAGCGGGCGGAGGTGGCGAACGGGAGGCCGTCGGCGATGACGCAGGCGGCCGCGGTGTCGGGGTCGACGCGGATGACGCGACCTGCGGCGTTCAAGGCGAGATAGATGTCGCCGTCGGGGCCGACGGTGAGATCGTCGGCCGCGTTGAGCGGGCCGAAGCCGGGGAGGGTGATGCGGCGGGGCGCGGCGTCCGGGCGGTCGAGGTCGATCGCGGCCAGGGTGGTTTCCGGGTCAAAGGTGGTTGACACGAATAGTTTTCGACGAGCCGCGGCGTAGGCGATGCCGTTCGTCGAGGTCAGTTCGGCGGCGAACGGCTGTGCGCCGGAGCCGTTTCCGGCGATCCGGGTGAGGGTGGTCGGCGAGCCCAGGTCCCGGCTGACCACGAAGCTGCCATCGGGCAACTGCGCCAGACCATTCGGCGCGGTCAGGCCGGTCACCACGGTTGAGACGGTGCGTTGGCGGAGATCGAGCGCGTCGATCGTGCCGTCGGCCCGCCCGGACAACCCGCTGCTCAAGGAGCCACCGGTGGTGAAGTACGCCGTATCGCCGGCCACCACGATGCCGCCCGGAGAACTGGCCTGTGCCAGCACTTCTCGCGATCCGTCCGCACCGAGACGGTGCACCGCTCCCCCGCTGCCGGAGGCGGGCACCTCGGACAGCAGCAGGCCGCCGTGTCCGTCGAACGCCAGATTCTCCAAGACGCCGAAGCCGGACGCCACCGGCGACGCGGCCCACCGACCGCACGCGGCACCGGCGACTTCCTCGGCGCCGACCACTCCGGCACCGGAGACCAGCGTGAGCGCAACGCCCACGGCCAGCACGCTTTTGACCAAGGCATGGTGAATCGCCATCCGAATGTTCTCCCCTCGCACCGACTCCGGCGCCTGCGCTCAAGATATCGGCAGTTCGATGCGAAGTCCGCGAAACCTCAGACCCCTGTGCGCATGCCCAGATTTCGCTCAGGCCCCTGTCCGGCCGCACAAACCAGCCGCACCTCAGTCTTCGCCGTCACGGCGGGCGATCAGCACCGCGTCGTAGAGCTCGTTGCGGGACGCGCCGTGCTCGCCGGCGACCTGCGCGCACGCGTCCTTGAGGCGGACGCCCCCGGCGGTCAGCGCCTCGACCGCGTCGACCAGGTCGGCCGGATCGGCGGATCTGGGTTGTGCGCCTTCGAGAACGACGGTGATCTCGCCGCGGGCACCGTCGACGGCCCAGGCGGCGACCTCGGCGAGGGTGCCGCGGATGACCTCCTCGTAGGTCTTGGTCAGTTCGCGGCAGACGGCGGCGCGCCGGTCCGGGCCGAGCACCGTGACCGCGTCGGCCAGGCAGTCGGCCAGCCGGTGCGGCGCCTCGAAGAAGACGCAGGCCCGCGGCTCGGTGGCCAACGTGCGCAACCACTCCCGGCGCTGGCCGCCCTTGCGCGGCGCGAAGCCGTCGAAGCAGAAGCGTTCCACCGGAATGGCGGACAGCGCCAGCGCCGTGGTGACCGCGGACGGCCCCGGCAGGCAGGTCACCGGCAGGTCCCGCTCCGCACACGCCGCGACCAATCGATAGCCCGGGTCGCTGACCGACGGCATGCCCGCGTCGGTCACCAGCAGCACCGTGCGTCCGGCCTCGATATCGGCGAGCAACGCCGGAATCCGCGCGATCTCCACGTGGTCGTAGAAGCTGACCACCCGTCCGGTGATCTCCACCCCCAGCGACTTCGCCAGTGACTTGGTGCGCCGCGTGTCCTCCGCCGCGACGATGTCGGCCGACCCGAGCGCGTCACGCAGCCGCTGCGAGGCGTCCCCGATGTCGCCCATCGGTGTCGCCGCGAGCACCAGCCTGCCCGGCCCTGTCGCCTCGTCCGTCACCGCACTCCTGTCTCGACCACGCCCGGCGCCTACCGAACCTTCGCAGCCTAAGACATGCGGGGCGCCGCGAACCTCCGGCCGTGGCGCGATCGACGGCTCACCGCTGCGGGACCTCGCGGCCCGCACAGCATACGATCGGTACGTGACACAGGTGACCGACCAGCGCGCAAACGCTCCGTTCGGGGCCGTGCCCTCCTGGTCGAGCCCCGCGCCGCGGCGGCCGGCCCCCGATTTCGGCCCGACCGACCGGCTGCGCGGCTGGCTGGTCACCGCGTTCCTGACCGCGATCGCCGCGGTGACGCGGTTCACCATGCTCAACTACCCGACCGACGCGGGCACTCCGGTGTTCGACGAGAAGCACTACGCGCCGCAGGGCTGGCAGATGCTCAACGGCGGCGGGGTGGAGGACAACCCCGGCTACGGGCTGGTGGTGCATCCGCCGGTCGGCAAGCAGCTCATCGCGATCGGCGAGGCGATGTTCGGCTACAACGGCTGGGGCTGGCGCTTCGCCTCCGCGATGGCAGGCACCATCCTGATCCTGCTGGTGATCCGGATCGTGCGGCGACTGGCACGCTCGACCCTGATCGGCGCGATCGCGGGCATCCTGCTGATCGCCGACGGCACCACCTTCGTCTCCTCGCGCATCGGCATGCTCGACATCTTCCTGGCGTTCTTCGCCACCGCGGCCTTCGGTTGCCTGATCGTCGACCGGGACGAGGTGCGGGCCAGGATGGCGCGGGCCGATGCGGAAGGCCGGATCGGCGAAACCCCGTGGGGCCCGCGGTTGGGCGTGCGCTGGTGGCGGTTCGGCGCGGGCATCCTGCTCGGATTGGCCTGCGGGACAAAATGGTCCGGCGTCTACTTCATCGTCGCGTTCGGCCTGCTCAGCGTCTGCTTCGATGTGGCGGCGCGGCGGGCCTACGGGGTGCGCAATCCGTGGTTCGGTACCGGGATCCGCGATGTCGGACCCGCGCTGTACGCGCTGGTGCTGATTCCGCTCGGGGTCTATCTCGCGACGTACTGGGCCTGGTTCGCCAGCGAAACCGGCATCGATCGATACATGGTCGGCAATCCGTCCGCCCCGACGGAACCGATCGGCACCGGCGGATACTTCAGCTGGATCCCCGACGCCTTGCGCTCGCTCTGGTATTTCAGCGCCAGAGCCCTGGAATTCCATGAGGGCTTGACCAATTCGGCCGGCAACCATCACCCGTGGGAGTCCAAGCCGTGGACCTGGCCGATGGGCCTGCGGCCGATGCTCTACTACTACGCCGACAACGGGGTCAGCGGCTGCGGCCAGACCCAATGCGTCAAGGCCGTCATGCTGATCGGCACCCCCGCGATCTGGTGGCTCGCCTTCCCGGTGATCGCCTGGATGTTGTGGCGCACCGTGGTTCGCCGCGACTGGCGCTACGCCGCGGTGCTGGTCGGTTACGGCGCTGCCCTGCTGCCCTGGTTCCTGACCCTCGACCGGCAGATGTACTACTTCTACGCCGTCGCCCTCGCGCCGTTCCTGGTGATGGGCATGGCCCTGGTGCTCGGCGACATCCTCGGCCCCTCGCGCCGAATAGCCGTGCCGCGCAGCCCCGTCGGCACGTATCTACCCGTCTCGCCGGACGAACGTCACGCCCTCGGCCTGCTCGCGGTCTGCCTCTATCTGGCCCTGGTGATCGCCAACTTCATCTGGCTCTGGCCGATTCTTACCGCACTGCCGATCACGCCGGGCAATTGGCACGATCACCTCTGGCTACCCAGCTGGCGCTAACCCTCCAGTGCCGCTTTGACATAGCGCAGCGCGGCCGCGTCGTCGAGCCCGAGACGACGGACCGTGGCGACGTAGGCGGTGGCGGCGCGACCCGCGACATCCCGGGTCGGGTCGCCCGACGAGGCGATGAAAGAGCCTTGTCTGCCCCGGGTTTCGACCACGCCGTCGGCCTCCAGCTCGCGATAGGCGCGGGCCACCGTGTTGGGGGCGAGGCCGAGTTGCGCGGCGAGCGCGCGCACGGTGGGGATCTTGGTGCCCGCGGTCAGCTCGCCGGAGCGCACCTTGGCGATGATCCCCATGCGTAACTGCTCGTAGGGCGGGACGGCCGACTCGTGCGACACGGTGATGTTGAACATGACTGGATCACAACTCATCCCGGGAGAGTGGACAGGACAGGCACCTGGGTCCGCCTCTACCGGAACCCAATTCGGAGCCGGGAATGCGCAGCACCTCGATGCCGGCGTCTTCCAGGCGCGCGTTGGTCATCTCGTTGCGCTCGTAGGCGGCGACCACGCCCGGCGCGAGCGCCAGCGTGTTGTTGCCGTCGTCCCACTGCTCGCGTTCGGCGGTGACGCCGTCCAGCCCGGTGTCGATCACCCGGAGCTTGTCGATGCCCATCGCCTTGGCCGCGGCGACCAGGAACGGATCGGGTCCGCTCATCGCCACCTTGCCGTCGCCGTTGCGCGCGCTGTAGTCGTCCTCGCGTTCGATGGTGAACGCGCACAACGAGTCCCGCACAGCGGGGTACATCACCAGCGCGTCGCTGTCGACCATCGTGCAGACGGTGTCCAGGTGCATGGTCGCCCGGTTCTGCGCGATCGGGACGACCAGCACTGTGTGCGCGAGATCGTCGTCGAACAGGCTGCGCGCCAACGCTTCCGCGCCCGCAGGTGAGGTGCGTTCGCCGACGCCGACCGCGACCACGCCGGGCGCGAGCAGCAGCACATCGCCGCCCTCGATCGGCGCGGTATGCGATTCGTAGGCACGGCGCACCCCGAGGAAACGCGGATGGAAGGCGTAGATCAGATCGGTGAGCGAGGTCTCCCGGATCCGCGCGGGCAGCGCCAGCGAGGTGATCGCCACCCTCGGCCCGATCCAGAACGAGGAGTCCCTGGTGAACAGCAGATTGGGCAGCGGATCGATGACGAAATCCGCGCCGTGGTGCATCCGCCGCACCAGCGAGGTGGCATCCGGCCCGAACGGCAGCTCGTCGAAGGTCATGCCGGCCATCAGGATGTTGGCCAGGTCCCTGGCCCGCACGCCGCGCAGGAACGCGGCGAGCTGGTCGGCCAGCGAATGCCCGAGCCTGCGCGCGTCCACGGCGGCGGAAATGCCCTGGATCCGGGCCGCGCCGCTGACCGCGAGGGTCTCGGCGAGCAAGTCGGCCAGCAGCAGCACCTCGACGCCGCGGTCACGCAGCACCCCGGTGAACGCGTCATGCTCTTGTTGCGCCCGCTCTACCCAGGGAATGCCGTCGAACAGCAGCTGATCGTTGTTGCGCGGGGTGAGCCTGCGCAGCTCGTCACCCGGCCGATGCAGCAGCACCGTACGCAGCGTGCCGACCTCGGAGGTCACCGTCAACCGCGTGCCCGGACTGTCGGGGTCCAGCCCGTCCGCGTCCGAGTCCTCTCCGTGCCGCGCGGGCACAGCGTCTGCTCCCATGCTCAGACCGTAGTTCGCCGCGGCCACAAGAGCACGTAATTCGGGCCTTCGTTGCCGTCTTGCCGTGTGTGAGGTCGCTCGCTCCCGGATTCCGGCGACTTGCCGAAGCGGTCCGTTTCCCCCCCAGCCGATCCTAACCTCAAGTATTGTTGAGGGGAATGGAGGAGCGTGCATGTCGACAGCCGATTGGCGAGCGAAGGAGCTGACCCCCGGGCAGCTTTCCGAGCGTAGCGGAGTAGCAGTTTCCGCGTTGCACTTCTACGAACGCGAAGGACTCATCAGCAGCCGCCGGACCAGCGGGAATCAACGCAGATATGCGCGCGAGACATTACGGCGGGTCGCCTTCATCCGGATCTCGCAGCGGGTCGGCATCCCGCTCAGTGAAATTCGCGACGCCCTCGATCAACTGCCCGAAGGCCGCAACCCCACCCGGCGCGACTGGGAGACGCTGTCCACCAACTGGCGCACGGACCTCGACGACCGCATCACTCAGCTGATTCGGTTGCGCGACAACCTGACCGGCTGCATCGGCTGCGGCTGCCTGTCGCTCGGCAGCTGCAAATTGGTCAACGAACACGACCGGCTCGGCACCGAGGGTCCCGGCGCGCGCGTGCTCGACGTGCAGCTCAACTGTTCTGCGCGCCCAGCAACCGGCTGAACCGGGCCGAGGCGCGGCGCATCACGATCTCGTAGGGCAGCGCGAACTTTCGCGCCCACCAGTAGCCGAAGCGGATGTCGAAGGACGTGTAGATCAGGAACCGGTTGCGGGTGACGCCGCGCAGGATCGAGGACGCCACGTGTTCCGGCGACACCGCGTGCTTGGTGAACGACTGGGTGAGCCGCTGGATCTTCGGCGACTCCCGATCGACGCCGACCAGCTCGACGCTGTGCACCAGCGGGGTGTCCACCGCGCCGGGCACCACCAGGTGCACCGAGATGCCGTGCTGGTCCAGGTCGAACCGCAGCACCTCGGACACGCCGCGGATGCCGTACTTGCTCGCGCTGTAGGCCGCGTGCCAGGGCAGGGCGAGCAGCCCGGCCGCCGAGGAGACGTTGACCAGCGACCCGCCCTTGCCCGCGCGCACCATCGGCGGCACGAAGTTCTCGATCACGTGGATCGGGCCCATCAGGTTGACGTCGACCATCCGCCGCCAGTGCTTGTGCTCCAGGTTCTCCACGGTGCCCCAGGCCGAGGTGCCCGCGACGTTCATCACGATGTCGAGGCTGCCGTGCGCGTCGTGCACCTTCTCGGCGAACGCAGTGACGGCGTCGTAGTCGGTGATGTCGAAGGCCTGCGCGACCAGCACCACGCCGCCGTCGCGGCGGATGTCGGCCACCGTCTCGTCCAGCCCGGCGGCATTGATGTCGGTGAGCACCAGCTGCCCGCCCGCCTTCGCGGTGGCCACCGCGGTGGCCCGGCCTATTCCGCTCGCCGCGCCTGTGATCAGCACCTTTGCGTCTTGCACTGTATTGCGGCCCGGTCGCCCATTACCTCGCACTGCGCATCCCCATCTCGAATTGCTCGAATCGGCTCACCGCAGGGTACTTGGGCAAGGCTCAGCGGCCCAGTACGGCGAGCATTCCGGCGACCGCCCGCGGCCAGGTGTATTGCTCGGCGCGACTGCGGGCGGCGCGCCTGCGGCCGACCGTCGGCAGGGCGAGCACGTCGGTGACGGCCTGCGCGAACGCGGAGCCACGGTCCTCGGCAACCGCGCCGCACTCAGCGGTCACGATGTCCTTCAGCGCCGAGGAGCGGCTGGCCACCACCGGGGTGCCCGCCGCGAGTGCCTCCAGCGCGGCCAAGCCGAACGTCTCGTGCGGTCCGGGTGCCAGCGAAACATCCGCGGTGGCAAGCAGTTTCGCCACCATCGCGCGTTCGGAGATGAAGCCGGTGAAGTGCACGGCGGGAAATCCGTTGGCCAGCGCGGGTAGTGCGCGCGCCCGGCGCTCCAGCGCCTCGCGGCGCGGGCCGTCACCGGCGACGACCAGCCGAACCTCAGTGCCCGCCTTGCGTAATGCCGCGACCGCCTCGATGCTGCGCTCCACCCGCTTCTCCACCGACAACCGGCCGCAATGCACGAGCAGCGGATGTCCGGGCACGCCGAGGTCGGCGCGCAGCGCGCCGTCGCGCCGGCGCGGGCTGAACAACTCCAGGTCGACGCCGAGCGGTACCAGTTCGACGTTCGGCGCATCGATCCGCAGGAATTCTTCGCGCGCGAATTCGGTAGTGCAGACCACGATGTCGTAGTCGGCGGCAGTGCGGCCGTTCGCCACATCGGCGCAGCGCCGGGCCGCCGGACGGGGCATGAACTGACCGAGCAGCCGATCGAGTCGTTCGTGCGAGATCATCACGCCGGCCACATCGCGCCGGCGGGCCCAGCGGCCGAATCCGCGCAGCGTCAGCCGGTCGGATACCTCGAGCACGTCGGGACGCAGCCCGGTGAGCACGTCGGCCACCCGGCGCGGGTCGGCCGCGCGGTAACCGCCGGTCCACGGAATCGCCAAGGCGGGCAGGGTTATTCGAACGACACCGGTCGGCAGAAGCTCTTCCGAGCGCCGCGCACCCGGCACGATGAGCACCACTTCGTGTCCGGCCGACACATATCCCTCGCCGAGGTGATGCAAGGCAGTGCGCAACCCACCCGAACGCGGGCCGTAGAAGTTCGCAAGCTGAACTATGCGCACCTCGCCGATGGTGCAGCCAATCGGGTTATCTTCGGGACCGGTGCGCCCAACTCGACATGAACAGCCGTGAAAGACCCGGCGAACCCGCTTTTCAGGGCGCTTCCGGCCGCACCCGGATCAACCCGTGCCCGCGCTCGGCGGGCACCGGGGACAGCTCCGCGCGCACCGGAATCCATTCGGTATCGGCGAACCGCACGCGGAACCGCAGCTGTTCGACCGTCGCGTCGTCCGCCAGCAGATCGGCGCACGCGGAACGGAAGCCGTCGAGATCGTCGGGATGCACCGTCGGGCGTTCGACGGCCCAGCGGTCCAGCGGCGGGGCCGGCGTGCGGATCCACTCGTAGATGAGGCAGGAGTGCAGTCCGACGAAGCCGACGCCGTCCTCGATCCGCTGCGACACCGCACGCACCATGGCCATGTCGACCTCGGGCCGGGCCGGTGCCGCGTCCGCGCATTCGCGCATCAGCGCCCTGATCCGGCGGGCGACCGGATCGGCCCTGGTCACCATCTGGAAGCAGCGCACGACGCCGTCGTCGCCGACCATGTCGACCTGGCTCTGGTGTCGGCCCTCGAACGCGCCGACCATCTCGAAGTAGTCGATCCGTCCGTCGAACCGCACCATGCGGCCGAAGGCTTCCGGTGGCGTCCGGATCACCCGGACCGCTTCCGGTGCCCGGGCGAAGATCAACTCCTCCAAACCCGGTCCGTGATGCGCCAATTCGGTGTCGGCCTGCCAATCCCACGCCGCGACCCGCGGACGCGGCGGCGGGGACACCTCGTTCGCGGCGACCCACACCTGCACCCCGTGCACCTCGTCGAACGCGCATCGGACGGGCACACCGATCACGACAAGCCCTGTCTCACAATGGTTCACCGGCTCCGCGGTCGCGACGCAGTTCTGCACCACCTCGGCGATCCGTTGCGGCGCGGCGGCATGCAGATCCCGGCGGACCCGCACCAGGCTCGCCCAATCCTTGACCTTCGATCCGTCGGCCACCAGGGTCGGCTCGGTGCCATCACCGCCCGGTGTGCGGCCCAGCGTCTCGATCAACAACCAATCATGTTCGGACGGTTGACGTTCGGACCCGCCGCCAGCGGTCATATCCCCGCAGTACCGCGGCTCGCCCGAGGCAGATCGAGATCGAGCGGGATGCGGCCCACCGCCAGATGCGCTTCCACTTCGTCGGCGGGCATCGGCCGGGCGATCAAGAAGCCTTGTGCCCGATAGCAACCGAGGCCGACCAGGGTGCGCGCGGCGACCGCGGTCTCGACGCCCTCGCCGACCACCCCGAGGCCGAACGAACCGGCAAGTCCGATAATGGATTTCACGATCGCGAGATCGTCGGTGCTGGCGCCGAGGCGCTGCACGAAGCCGCGGTCGATCTTCACCGCGTCGACCGGGAGCGCCTTCAGGTGCGACAGCGAGCTGTAGCCGGTGCCGAAATCGTCGATCGCGATCTGCACGCCCATGCGCTTGAGCCCGCGCAACGTCACCTGCGTGCGAGCCAGATCCTGCACGACCACGTGCTCGGTGATCTCCAGGCAGATCGAGCTGCCATCGATGCCGAACAGCCGCAGGATGTCCTCGATCCGTTCCACGAAGTCCAGGCTGACCAGCTGCACCGGCGAAACATTGATCCGCATCACCACATTCGCGGCCAGGCCGCGTCTGCGCCATTCGGCGAACTGCGCGCAGGCCGATCTGATCACCCAGCGCCCGAGCTCACCGGCCAGGTTGGTCGCCTCGGCCACGGTGACGAACGCCGCGGGCGGCAGCAGGCCCCTGGTCGGATGCAGCCAGCGGACCAGCGCCTCCAGCGCGACGATCCGGCCGGTGCGCAGGTCGACCTCCGGCTGGTAGTGCAGCAGCAGCGAGCCGTCGGACACCGCGCCGCGCAGGTTCAACTCGACGTCGTCTTGCAGTTCGAACTGGGCGCGCATCGCGTCGGTGAACACGGCAACGCCGTTGCCGCCGCCCGATTTGGCCGAGAGCAGCGCGTGGTCGGCCCGGCGCAGCACGTCGGCGACGGTGGTCTCGCCGGGAATGCCGACCGCGACGCCGATGCTGGCCGCGCGGCTCACCGATTCCCCGCCGACGGTGACCCGGCGGCCGATGAGCTGCTGAATCCGCGTGCCTTCTTCCTCGGCGGCGACCGCGTCCATCGGCTTGGCCGGCACGATGACGAACTCGTCGCCGCCGAGGCGGGCGATCATGTCGTCCGGATCGAGGTGCTCGCGCAGTCGCGAGGAGAGCGTGCGAATGAAGTTGTCACCCGCGGTGTGCCCGAGGAAGTCGTTGAGTGCCTTGAGCCGGTCCAGGTCGAGGAAGAACGCCGCCACCGGTCCGGGGCTGCCCGGTTTCAGCCGCTCGTCCATGTGCTCGAGCAGCGCGCGGCGGTTGGCCAGTCCGGTGAGGTCGTCGTGCAGCGCGATGTAGCGCAGCCGCTCCTCGGCGACCACCCGCGCCTGCAACTGGGCGAACAGCGCGGCGATCGCCTTGAGCACATTGAGTTCGCGGGTGCTCCACTGCCGATCGCCGGTCTTGATGAAGCCGAGCACGCCGGTCGACTCGCCGCGCGAGAGCAGCGGCACCGCGGCCGTGGTGACGACCGGGATGCCGGAGGCGCGGCGCATCGTCTCCTGATAGTCGGCGAACTCCGGGGTCGGGCGGGCGATCATCGGCTCGGTCGCGTGCTCGAACGCGCGGAACACCGGATCGGCGCCCTCGAAGTAGACGACCTCGAGCGGATCCGGATCGGGTACCTGCGGGCGATGCGGCCATTCCGCGATCAGCAGCGACGCGCGGCGTTCCCGGTCGGTGTGGCGCACATAACTGAAGTCGACGTCGAAGTATTCGACCAGCTGGGCCAGCACCCGTTCGGTTGCCTCGGCCATGGTCGTGGCGTCGACACCCATCAGCTCGGAGGCGACCTGGGTCACCAATGAGTCGAGCGTCCGCCGAGGCACCTTGTCTCCGATCACGCTATCCACGGGTGTCCACGCCAGGCATCGGCCGCCGAATCGCTCAGGCATGGCACCAACGCCATGGTCTCATGCTCAGGTGTTGTGAGCAGGTCCGAGAAACGAAGCGACGTCAGTGTATCCACGCGATCCGGGAAAATCGTGGCCGGTGCACAGGGGAGTCGCGTTTTTCGGCTGCTGGCCGCACCCATCGTCACCCCACCATTCCGGGGCCGGTATCCGGTGTACGGCGCCCGTGCCGTACGACTCGAATCCGTGAGCCTTGCAATTCATCGGCAATTGCCCGACCAGACCGATTATCCCACCAGATCGGATCGGTCGAGCGGTGATCTCCCGAATCGGGGCCCGGTGGGAAATGACCTGCTACCGTCCCACCGAAGCCGCCAGCAACCCGGATCGGCGCGGCGGCGATGCTCGCCTCGACAGCCATACTGTTCCTACTCCGTTGCTCCGCATCCTTACGCGGTCGTCGAACCGGGGTCGACATCTTCACCCGAATCCCGCTTTCCGGACGAGTTTGCCTAGGGCAGTATCCGTCATCGGACAAGAATTGACCAGACGTCTGGTTAATCTTCCGAAAACTGGATGCAGCCCCGCAAATTCCCCCTGGTCAGAACCCGTCTTGTGGATGAGCAAGATACCAGAGAGACCGGTCGGTTCTAGCGCAGCTAACGAGCAGCAAGCTAGACCAGGATCGAGATGAACAGCTCCACCGAGTCCGGCCCCTGCCAGATCTCGATCTCTTCCCGGTAGGCCCGGGTGATCTCGGCCGACGCCGTCGCGTCGTCGACCTGAGCCCACACATCCTCCACCGGATCGTGATAGTCCCCGTTCGGCGCGAAGCGCGCGTAGACGCCCTTCGGCACGCGCACCAGGACATCGCCGATCGGCACCGCCTCCGGCTCGCGGTACTCGAAACAGACCACCGCGTTGTAGTTGCCCGCCGGGTCCGGCACGTACACCGTGAACATCGGCCGGTCGGCGCCCTTGCGGTCGCGCAGCCGGTCCTTGAGGAACTCGATCAGGTCGCTGTTGCTGACCTTGAAACTCGGGCGCACCCTCGGCACCACCAGGCCGCCGTAAATCGCCTCGTGGCGCACTGCGATCGCATAACTCATGACTGCGCCTCGCTGGCGCTCGGCTCCGTCATGTGCATGGCACGCTGGCACATGATTCGCTCGCTCCGCTCGATCATCGGGCGTCGACCGCCAGGTAGAGCTCGATCTTGTAGGCGTGCGGGTAGCACTCGAAGTCGCCGGTGTAGGTGCGCTTGATCTGGTTGTGTTCCTCGGCGTACGCGATCTGGGTCCAGAGGTCGGTCATCACCTGCGGGAAGTTACCGACCGAGGAGAACCGCGCATAGGTGCCGCGCGGCAGCCGGGCCACCAGATGGCCGCGGGTGACATCGCCGAAGGACGCGCACTCGTAGCCGACGATCTGCGTGTTGTAGGTGCCGAGCTCACCGGTGTAGTCGGTGTAGGCACTGGCCAGCGGGCCACCGAGTTCCTGGTGCAGCACGGTCGCCCAGGCTGCCTCCAGGTCGTGATCACGCAGCTCTCCGAGCGCACGTTTAGGGCTGCGCACCGGCAACCCGGCAACCCATGTTTCGTCTCGCTCGACGATTTCAAACTGCATGGAAAGACTCTTTCGAGATGAATCCGGGGGCGCGGCCCGCATCCGGTCGGTCAGAAAGGCCATGCTATCAACACAGACCGCGTGGTCACGATCACATGTCCCTCTTGTTACTCACCCTCACGACGGTCCCGAACTGGACAAATGACCGGTGGCAGTGAATCTCTCGCACCGCTATGGCCACTCATGCATAGTTGGCATGAACCCGCGCGCTGATCACCCGGCCACCCCGGCGACACCGAACGGAGTCCTGATGCACGACAGCCTGATCCACGACGATTTGGACCGGCGCGCCGCCGCGATAACCGATCAGGTGATCGCCTGGCGCAGGCAACTGCATCAACATCCCGAGCTGTCCAACCGCGAGGTGAACACCGCCGCCCTCATCACCGAGCACCTCCACGCACTGGCCCTGGACGAGGTGCGCACCGGCATTGCCGGACACGGTGTCGTCGGCGTGTTGCGCGGCGGGCAGCCCGGTGACCGGGTGATCGCACTGCGCGCCGACATCGACGCGCTGCCGGTGCCGGACGAATGCGGCGCCGACTTCGCCGCGCACGTGGTGGACGACAAGTATCCGGGCGGACCGTTTCCGGTGTCGCACGCCTGCGGCCACGACTGCCACACCGCGATGCTGATGGGCGCCGCGAGTGTGCTTGCGGGCGTCCGTGATCAGCTACCCGGAACTGTGCTGTTCGTCTTTCAGCCCGCCGAGGAGGGGCCGCCGGTGGACGAAAAGGGCGGCGCCCGCGAGATGCTCGCGCAGGGCGTGTTCGACGATCCGGTGCCGACGATGGCATTCGGGTTCCATGTCACGCCATATCCCAAGGGCTACATCGGCTATCGCGTCGGCAACCAGTTCGGCGCGTCCTGCCTGGTCCGGATCACCGTCACCGGGCAGCAGGTGCACGGGTCCACGCCGTGGATGGGCATCGATCCGATGCCTGCGGTCGGCGCGGTGCTCACCGGTATCGGGCAGCTCTATCGGCAGGTCAACGCGTTTCAGCCGATCACCGTGTCGATCGGGCACATCGAGGATGTGGGGCGGTTCAACATCATCGGACGGACGGTCACGCTGTGGGGCACGATCCGCTGCGCGGTGGAATCCGATATGGCCGAGGTGCAGCGGCGGCTCGCGACGCTGGCCGAGCACAGTGCGCAGGCCTACAACGCCACGGCGACCGTCGACTATTTGCAGGATGTGCCCGCGGTGCACAACAAGAAGGAATGGATCGACGCCGGTCTGCCGACGTTCTGTCATGTGGCGGGCGTCGAGCGGGTGGTGGAGACCGCGGCGACGCTCGGCTACGACGATGTCTCGGAGTTCGTCAACAAGTACGGCGGCCTGTACGTGACGCTGGGCGTACAGGACACCGAGATCGCCGACAACGGGATGCCGGCCCCTGCGCCCGGCGGCCGAGGGCTGGCGATGAATCACAGTCCGCACTTCTATGCCGACGACGACACCCTCGTCACCGGAGTCCGGCTGCACGCGCATGTGGCCAACGACCATCTCAGCGGCGCCTTGGTGCCGCACCTAGGGTGATTCCCGTGTGCCACACCATCGCCGAGTTGGACGCCGCGGTTGCCGACTGCTTCGCCTGTCCGCGGCTCGTCGCCTGGCGTGAGCAGGTGGCGCGGGAGAAACGGGCGGCGTTCCGGGACGAAACCTATTGGGGGCGGCCGGTTCCCGGGTACGGTCCGGACGACGCGCGCTTGCTGGTCGTCGGGCTGGCGCCGGCGGCGCACGGCGGCAACCGGACCGGCCGGATGTTCACCGGTGACCGTAGCGGTGACGTGCTCTACGCAGCCATGCACGCGGTCGGGCTGGCCAACCAGCCGACGGCGACGCATCGCGACGACGGATTGCGGTTGCTCGGCACCCGGGTCACCGCACCGGTGCACTGCGCGCCGCCGGACAACAAACCGACCCCGGACGAACGCGACCGCTGCCGGCACTGGCTGGCCACCGAATTCGCTTTGCTCGCACCGACTGTCCGCGCCGTCGTGGTGCTCGGCGGGTTCGGCTGGCAGGCGCTGCTACCCGTGCTGGCCGACGCGGGCTGGACCATTCCGCGGCCGCGACCGAAGTTCGGGCACGGCGCGCACATCGAGCTATCCCCCGCCGATCCGGGCCGCGCGCCATTGCATCTGTTCGGCTGCTATCACGTGAGTCAGCAGAACACCTTTACCGGCCGGCTCACGCCCGCGATGGTCGAAGAAGTGCTGAGCACGGCGGCGCGGACGGCCGGACTCGAGGTCACCGCGATCGATTAGTTCCATTGTCCGAGAAAGGGTTTTCGTCGATTCACGATATCGTTGGAGCCGGGGAGTCGGTCGCGGGTGCGGCTCGACGGAGGAGCCGGGCGGCCACGGCGCGCCCATTGTGAACGGAGCGAACGTTGCCCAGTAACCAAATGGTGTTCCTGCTGGTAGATCTCGTGCTCATCGCGGTGGCCGCGCGATTGCTCGGCAAGCTGGCCCAGCGGCTCGGCCAACCGCCGGTAATCGGCGAAATCGCGGCGGGAATCATTGCGGGGCCCACCATTCTGGGGGCGCATTTATCCGGCATCGTCTTTCCGCAGGACGTCCGTTCCTATCTGAGCGCGTTCGCGAATGTCGGCGTGATGATCTTCATGTTCCTCGCCGGGCTGGAGATCGATCGGAGCTCGTTCAACGGCAATCGCCGCGCCGTGGCCAGCGTGTCGCTGTCCGCCTACTTCGTGCCGTTCGCGCTCGGCTGCGGGGTCGCGCTCGCGGTGCTGTCGCGATACCACCAGGGCAACCGGCTGACCTTCGCGTTGTTCATCGGCTGCGCGCTCGCGGTCACCGCGTTCCCGGTGCTGGCCCGCATCCTGATCGAACGCGACCTGATGGGCACCCGGATCGGGCAGCTCAGCATGGCCAGCGCGGCCATCGACGACATCCTGGCGTGGACCGTGCTCGCCTTCGTCATCGGCCTGGCCCGGCCGGGCGCGACCAATCAGTGGAAACTGCTGCTGTTCGTGCCGCTGGTCGCGGCGATGTGGTGGCTGGTCCGCCCGCTGCTCACCCGCGCCTCCCGCTCCACCACAGCGACCAGCAACAACACCATGATCTTCCTCGCCGTCTGCGGCGCGCTGATCTGCGGCGCGGCCACCGAATGGATCGGCCTGCACCTGATCTTCGGCGCCTTCCTGTTCGGCGTCATCTTCCCCCGCACCCACCGGCCGGTCGTGGAAACCGGTGCGCAACTGCTGAGTTCGGTGTTCCTGCCCGCCTTCTTCGTCATCGCGGGTCTCCAGGTGGACCTCAGCTCGCTCGACCGCGCCGGTGTCGTGGAGATGATCGCGATCCTGCTGACCGCGCTGGCCGGAAAGCTCGGCGGCACCTATCTCGCCGCGCGCGCCAACGGAATCGAGCCGCGCGAAGCCGGTGCGCTGGCCAGCCTGATGAACACCCGCGGACTCACCGAACTCATCATTCTGAATGTCGGTTTGACCACGGGACTCATTGGGGTGCAGCTGTATTCGATCCTCGTCGTGATGGCCCTGGTGACCACGGCGATGACTTCGCCGCTGCTGCGCCTGCTCAAGGTGACGCCCGACCTCGGACGCCTGCCGGTCCAGACCACGGACGAGGCCCGGACGGTTTCATGACCGGCGTCGAGTACGGAAGGTGCGCCGCAGGTCATCGATCCAGGCATCGGGGACCTCCCAAGGGATGAAGTGCCCGCCTGCCGCGTGCGCGGTCAGGTTGACGTGGTTGTACCAGTCGGCCCGGTCCGTGGCGAGCCAGCTCTCCACGCGTTGCTCGGGAGTGTTTACGCCAGGCGGGTTTTCGTGACCGACGAAGGTGATGCCGGTGGGCGCCTCGATGATCGGGACGCGATCGTGCGCCGGGGTCCAGGGATAGCGGTTCGCGTTGGCGTAGTAGCGGATCGAGGTGCCGATGGCGTTGTTCACCCAGAAGATCATGGCGTGGGTGAGCAGGTCGTCCTTGCTGAAGACGGTCTCGATATCGCCGTGGCTGTCGCTCCACTTGACCCAGCGTTGCAGGATCCAGGCGAGCAGGCCGGCCGGTGAATCGGTGAGACCGTAAGCGAGCGTGCTCGGTTCGAGCACGTGGACGGCGAGGTGGACGGCGAAGCGGTGTTCGAGGGAGCGGAATCGCTGATAGTCGGCGTCGGACAGACCCGGCGGGATCGGTTGTCCCCCACTGAGATCCCAGGCCCGATCGCCGCTGAACAGAGTGAGCTTCAGGCCGGAGCCGATGTGGATGCCGTGCAGTTCTTCGGCGTATTTGTGGCCGAGTTGGCCGGTGACGAGCGCACCGACATCGCAGCCTGCCGCAGCGTATTTCGGATAGCCGAGGGTGTCGGTCATCAGCGTGTGCCAGAGGTCGGCGACCTTCCAGAAGTTCATGTCCGGGTTGTCCGGCAGCGGTGTGGAGAAGCCGAACCCGGGCAGCGACGGGACGATGACGTCGAACGCGTCGGCCGGGTCACCGCCGAAGGCCGCGGGGTCGGCGAGCGGGTCGATCACCTTGGCCCAGTGCCAGAAGGTCCACGGCCAGCCGTGGGTGAGGATCAACGGGGTCGGGTTTGGCCCGGCACCCGGCTTGCGCATGAAGTGAATCGGCACGCCGTCGACGTGCACTCGATAGTGCTCGTAGGCATTGATCGCGGATTCCGCTTTGCGCCAGTCATATTCGTCGCGCCAGTACTCGACCAGCTCCTGTAGGTATCGACGACTGACGCCATAGCGCCAATCGTCGTTGCCCACATCGTCGAGCCACCTGGTGAGCCGAAGCCGCGTCGCGAGATCGTCCAACACGTCATCGGCAACCCGAATCGGCGCGGCCGCCAGTGCAAACTGCGATGTCATGAATACCCTTCCGAGATAACCGAATCCGCCGACGTCAGCTCGTTGTCCATCAAATCGGCCATCCGCTGCAAGGCGGGCAACGCCGCACTGACCGCCTGCCGCTCCGCCTCCGTCAACGCCTCGGCCAACTCCGTGAACCGGCGAACCCGTTCCTGATGCCGCGTCTGCACGATCCGCGCCCCCGCCGCGGTGATCTCGACCAGCACCGCTCGACCATCCGCCGGGTCCGGCCGTCGCTCGACCAGCCCGCCCCGCTCCAACCGGCTCACCAGCTGAGTGATCGCCGGCTGGGTGATCTGCTCGGTCACCTTCAACGCCGAAACCCGCATCGCCCCGTGGCCGGCCAAGGTGTGCAACACCGAAAGCGTGGTGAACGCGTGCTTCTCCGCACTCGGCAGCCGAATAGACGCCCGGGTGAACGCCCCCATCACCCGAGCAAGGTCATCAGCCTCGAGCTCGCGCCGCTGTGCTCCCATAGTCAGCAATGTATCACCAGTTTATTTAAGTTGCTTATGCAGTTTCGGGACTCGATCGCCCATGACGGCGTGGGTAACGGGCATTTTTGCTGGTGAGACCTAGTGTGCGGGGATGACCAACCTGCGCGGGCAGCATGAGCGGCGGCGGACGGCGGGCGAGTGGTGGGCGATGGTGCGGGCATCGCCATACCTGCCCGCGACGGTGCTCGTATTGCTGGTCGCGGCCGCAGCGGGGTTGTTCGCGGGGTCGTATACATACGCGCTGGCTAATCCGACGCCGCGGCAGATTCCGATCGCGGTGATCGGGTCGGAGCAGAGCGCTCCGGTATCGGGGTTTCTTACGGAGATGCAGCGGTCGCTGGATGATTCGCTGGCGGTGCGCAGCTATCCGGACGAGGCGGCGGCGCGGGAGGCGATCGAGGATCAGAAGGTATTCGCGATCGTCACGGCCCGGCCGCCGGGAGTGCGGCTCGATATCTCCAGTGCCTCAGGTCAATCGGTGGCACAGTTGCTCACCCAGGTCGCCTCGACGGCGGGGGCGGTCGAGGTGACGGATGTGGTGCCGTTGCAGCCCGGCGATCCGCGCGGACTCGCGATCTTCTACATCTCGCTGGCGGCGGTGATCATCGGCTTCGTCGGCGCGACCCAATTCAGCGTGCACGCCGCGGCGTTGAATCCACTGGAACGGATCGGCTTCACCGCGGCGTACGCGGTCTGCGGCGGTTTCACCATTGCGGCGGTGGCGGATTGGGTGCTCGGGGTGGTCCGATTGCCGTTTCCGGAATCGTGGGGAATTCTGTCGCTGACCATGTTCACCTCCGGCATGGTGTTCACCATGTTCAACACCCTGTTCGGGCGGTGGGCGATCCTGCCGACCTGGGGTCTGATGGTGTTGCTCGGCAATCCGTCCTCCGGCGGCGCGGTGTCCTGGCCGCTGCTGCCGTCTCTGCTCGGGCACATCGGCCGCTGGCTGCCGCCCGGCGCGTCGGTCAACGCACAGCACACCGCCGTGTATTTCGGTGCGCACCAACATCTTCTGCCGTTCGCCGTGCTCGCCGGCTGGGCGCTCGTCGCGTGCGCGGTGTTCTGGATCTGGCGCAGCCGTCATCCCGGCGGCCGGACGACCGGCAACGCGCACGACGCCCGCTCACGCAACCGGGAAGTGGTCGGCCAGGAACTTGGCGAAGACCTGCCGTGAGATCTGCGTGCCCCAGCCTGCCCAGGTGAAGTCGTAGATGTGCTCGCCGTAAGGCACTGCGAGCAACTGGTTTTCGACGCCGACCCGGCGCAACCGTTCGGCGAGTTCGGCCGAACCGCGGTACGGCGCAACATGATCCCGATTGCCGTGCATGAGCAGCGTCGGCGGCACATTCGGCCGGACATAGGTGACCGGGGAGGCGGCCTTGTAGCGGTCGGGCACCTGGTCCGGAGTTCCGCCGGTGTAGTCCTGGAGAAACGTGCGCATTCGTCCGGGCAGCCCGGTGTCGCGCCACGCCTCGACCAGGTCAGGCACCGGGTAGAACGCCGCGACCGCCTTGACCGCCGTGTCGGTGACCGCGCAACTCGGCGCGACCCGGTCGTCGGCGTACGCGCCCATCAGCGCGAGATTGCCACCCGCCGAACCGCCCGCGAGCATCACCCGCTCCGGATCGATGTGGTACTTCGCCGCCTGCTGTTTGACCCATCCGACGGCACACTTCACATCACCCGGCGATTGATTCCAGCGCGCGGGCGGAGTCAGCCGGTAGTCGATGGCGAAGACAGCATATCCCTGGTCGGTCAACCACTTGTGCCACATCGGCGCCTCGCCGCGATCGCCGTTGCGCCAGCCGCCGCCGTGCACCCAGACCACCGCGGGGCGCGGCCGAGCCGAATCGCCTTCCGGCAGTTTCACATCGAGCTTCAGGTCCTGGCCGTCGACGGTGTTGTACACGGTGCTCAACGATTCGTCCGGCGTGCCGGTGTTCGTGCCACCGGAAAGATAGTCGCCGAACGACAGTTTCGCGTCCTGGCGCACCGCCGTCCCCCACGACGCGGCCAACGGGAAGCCCGAGGCGACCACGCCGAGCAGGCACACCAACCCGGTCACCGCCGCCACCCGGCGCACCCCTACTCGTCCCTTCTTGCCAAAGGCGATCAGCGACAACACGAATCCCGCCAACCCGAGCGGAATCAGGTACAGCCCATAGTCACTCACGATGTGCGTCAGCACCACGAAGGGTGCGGGCACCCGCACCGCGATGATCACGTAGATGAACAGCACCATCAGCACGGCCACCCCGGCCGCCGATGCCGCAACCAGCCAGCGAATGAGCATTCGATCATTAACCCACGACCGCCCGCACCAGCACAGATGGCACGCCGCGCGTGGTCGTCGGGGCAGTACTCGAGGTGTGCGACGATAAGGCGGAGGATGTCCTGATCTGCGGTATATCGGTCCGAAAGGACAGGGCAGACGAGGTACCCGAAGACGCATTCTGGGACAGGTCAGCACCTACGTTTACAGGAGCGTTCCCATGACAGAGCACATCGCAGGCATCGCCATCCCGGACAGCCGCCTGGTCACCGAGGCCACCGAACTGGTCCGCGCCAGCGCACCGCCGCTGCTGTTTCATCATTCCCGGCGCGTCTACCTGTTCGGCATGCTGCAAGGACAGCTGCGCGGCCTGAAGCCCGATCCCGAATTGCTGTACGTCGGCGCGATGTTCCACGACCTCGGACTGACCGATACCTACCGCACCCGGAACCAGCGATTCGAGGTCGACGGCGCCGACGAGGCCCGCCGATTCCTCGCCGCGCACGGCATCGATGACGAAGCGGCGCAGCGGGTGTGGACAGCCATCGCGTTGCACACCACGCCGGGCATCCCCGAACACATGGCGCCCGAGATCGCGCTGGTCACGGCCGGTGTCGAAACCGATGTCCTCGGTATCGGATACGGTGATCTCGCGCCCGCCGATATCGAAGCGGTCACCGCCGCGCATCCGCGACCCGACTTCAAACGGCAGATCCTCGCCGCGTTCACCGAGGGGTTCGCCGACCGCCCCGACACCACCTTCGGGACGGTCAATGCCGACGTCCTCGCGCACTTCGTGCCCGGCTTCGTCCGGACCGATTTCGTCGAGGTCATCCAGTCCAACCCGTGGCCCGAATGAGCGTGACGTCCCGTCCGCACGTGGTCGGCATACTCGTGTTTCCCGGCGTCACGCTGCTCGATGTCGCCGGGCCGAGCGAGGTGTTCACCGAGGCCAACCGGTGCGGCGCGAACTATCGGATCACGCTGATCTCCCCCGACGGCGCGCCGGTGCGCTCGTCCACCGGGTTGCGCTTCGACGTCGACCGCGCCGCTGAGGAGGCGCGGAAGCTGGACACCCTCGTGGTGCCCGGCTCTGAGGAACTGGTCACGGCGGCGCTGCCACCCGAACTAGTCCGCGCGGTAACCGGATCGGCCGAACGCACGCCCCGGATCGCCTCGGTCTGCACCGGCGCTTTCCTGCTCGCCGCCGCCGGCCTGCTCGACGGACGCCGGGCGACGACGCATTGGCGGCACGCCGCGACCCTGCAACGACGCCACCCTGACATCGAGGTCGATCCCGACGCCATCTTCGTCACCGACGGACCGATCATGACCTCGGCCGGCATCAGCGCGGGCATCGATCTCACCCTGCACCTGGTCGAACAGGATCACGGCCCGGCGCTGGCCCGCGACGTGGCCCGCTCACTGGTCGTCTTCCTCCAGCGACCCGGCGGCCAATCGCAATTCTCCGTCCCGATTCGCACACCGGCACCGAAGGACAACACCCTGCGCACACTGCTCGATGTCATCCATACCGATCCCACACGGGACTACACCGTGCCGGTGCTGGCCGCCCTCGCGAACACCAGTCCGCGCCAACTCACGCGACTGTTCCGCCGGGAATTGGACACCACTCCAGCTCGCTATCTAGAGCAGGTTCGCCTCGAACAAGCCCAAATACTGTTGGACCAAGGGCATTCCGTCACGACAACGGCCGCCCGGAGCGGTTTCGGCAGCGACGACACCCTCCGTCGCGCCTTCCAACAGCACCTCGGCATCGCACCGAGCACCTATCAGCACCGCTTCACCGCGACCACCGAACACTGAGGTGCGGGTTACTTCGCCGCTTCCGCCTGCCACGCCGCGATCGCCGCTTCCCAGCGACGATTGTTGGTGAACTCGGAGATTTCCCGGCGATCGATCAGGATGTAGATCTCCCCCGCGGTGGTCGTCTCCATGATCAGCGGCTTGCCCGCGTTGAGCAGCCCGCCCATGAATCTGCCGTAGAGCGAGGTGAATTCGCGGCGCAGCGACACGATGGCCGCGGGCGACAGGGTCAGATCGTCGCCGTCGCTCCAGTCGGACAGCACCAGGCGCTCCCCATCGAGTTCGATCCGGCCGCGGCGCGGGAACAGCGCGCGCTGGCTGACGAATCCGGCCGCCTTGTCCGCGGAGCTGTGCCGGCGCAGTTCCGCCACCGTGGCGGCGATGTAGCTTGCACTTCGCACAACATCCGTCATCACGAACACCTCCCGGCTGAATGGCAAGCACCTACCGAGAATTGTCCGACCGGGCACCGCCGTCGCACATCGCTCTCCCGTACCCCCTCGATGTCCGCCGCAAGAACTACGCGACGCCGTACCGATCCTCCGAGAGGAGGACCCCGAGCGGGCCGAAGACCGCGCCTGGGCGTCGTCAGCCGGTGTCGTACCGCTATTTTCCGTGGTCACGCCCCTAGGCTTGGACCATCGATACCAACTTCTCGCGCAGCACCTTTCTGCGGAACGCACTCGGAATCGGCCTGACCGGCTGGGCCTTGGCCGGCCTACCGGGCACGTCCGGCGCTCGCGTCGCGCGGGCCGAGCCGCTACCACTGGCCGTCGGCCGCACCGCGGCGGGCGTGGATTGGAGCAAGCTCGACAAGCGCGTGCGGGGCCGGGTCCTCCTGGCGAACGACGCGGATTACCCGACGGCCAAGCAGATCTTCAACACCCGGTTCGACGACGCGAAGCCGACCGCCGTCGTGCAGGTCGACAATGTCGACGACGTCGCGGCCGCGCTCGCTTTCGCCGCCGAGAACGAGCTGATGCTGGCGGCCCGCGCGGGCGGTCATTCGTATGTGGGCGCCTCGGCGGCGACCGGTGCGATGATCGTCGACCTGCGCAAGCTGTCCGGGGTGAACTACCGCGACGGCGAAGCCGTTGTCGCACCGGGCATGACGCTGAACGCGGTGTATCGCGAACTCGACCGGTTCGGGCAGACGCTGCCCACCGGGATGTGCCCGATGGTCGGCATCGCCGGACTCACCCTGGGCGGCGGGCTCGGCTTCGAATCCCGGCGCTACGGGTTGACCTGCGATCGGCTTGCCGCGGCCACCATGGTGCTGCCGGACGGCACGGTGGCCGCGGTTTCGCCGACCTCGCGGCCGGATCTGTTCTGGGCCATCCGCGGCGGCGGATCCCATCTCGGCGTGGTCACCTCCCTCACCTATCGCACGTGTCCGGCGACGCCGAAAGACGTTGTGCAACTGTCCTTTCCCGGCGAGCTGGCGGCGCAGGTGATTGCCGGGTGGTCGGCCTGGCTGGCTACCGCCGACCCCGGCGAGTGGGCCTGCGTCAGCGTGGACGCGGACGGGCACGGCGGGTTGAAATGCTGGATGCAGCTGGTCTGCCCGGCCAAGGAGGGCATCCGGGCCGCGGTCACGCTGATGGCCGCCACGGCCAAGCCGCTGAACGTGGAGTACCGGAGCCTGAATCACATGGACACGGTCATGTATCTCGCGGGCGGCAACGCCACCCAGCCGCGCGCCACCTTCACCTGCGGCTCCGACGTCGTCACCGAACTGTCCGCGGACGCCATCGCCGCGGTCCTCGAGGCGATCACCGCGCACTCCCGGGCGGGCGGCACCGGCTGGGTGCAGATCAACACGCTCGACGGCGCCGTCCGCGACACCCTCCCCGGCGACACCGCCTTCCCGTGGCGCGAGCACGCGGCGCTCGTGGAATGGGGTAACTACCAACAGATTCCGCACGAGCAGGCCGCCGCATGGATCACCGAGGCACACCACCTCGTCGCCCCCTACTCCGCGGGCGCCTACGTCAACTACCTCGAAATCGGCGACCCGATGGAGCGCTACTACGCACACAATTATCCGCAGCTCGACCGCGTCCGCCGAAAGGTGGACCCGCAGAACCGGATACACACGGTGCTGGTCAGCTGACTCCGCTTTGCCGCCGGAGAGCTAGGCCGAGCGGACGAGAATGGCTCGGGTGTACAGGATTTGGAAGCCGATCTTCTGCACGTTCTGCTGCGACTTGGAGCCGGGGAGGGTGGTGACCACGGCAAGGTCGCAGCCCGCTGCTGCGGCGTCGGCCAGGCGGGCCGACAGAAGCGAGGCCTGAACACCGCGGCGACGGAATGCCGGAAGGGTTGCCGCGCCGCAGAATTGCGCGACCCCGTCGGCGAGACGCAGGCTGGCGCCACCGGCCGGGACGCCGTCGATGCGGGCGATCGAACCGGAAAAGCCGGTGGCCGAGGCGATGTCACGCACCGAGTTGTCGAGGGCGTCGCGCGGAAACTCCTCGTGCGAGGCGATGCCCTGGAGGTCGGGCGCGGCGAAGCCGGTGGCGACGACGTCCAGCCAGGTGTCGAACTCGTCCGGGCCGACCGGCGAGATCTGCACGCCGGCCGCGGAATTCGACTGCCGCCCCGGTTCGAGCCGCAGACCGAGCACGTTCTCGAACCCGCTGAGCACGTAGCCGCGACGGGTCAGGCGTTCGACCACCGCGGGATCCGCGAGCGTCGAGACCTCGAACTGGACCGGGGTGTCGCGCTCGGCGAACGCCGCCTCCACCTCGTCCAGGGTGCCGTCGTCGAATTCGTCGCCCATGCCGACGCCGACCACCTTGTCGAGCGGTGAGCCGGGACCGGCCCACACGGCCGCCCCGCTGCCGACCGGAAGCACGAGCACCCGCGGCTCCCGTTGCGCGGCGGCGCGGGCGCCCTCTTCGATCAGCGAACGCTCGACGCGCTCGATCCTGGCCGCGAGATCGGTTCCGGCGAACAGGCTGGGTTCAGACCACATGGATGCATTCCTACCAGGGCGAACCCGCCAAGCGACAATCCTTTTCGGGCCCTATGCCGAAGCCCGGAGTACCGGCGACGACGCCTCGGATCGATCGGCGGAACGCCGGAGCCCGACCAGCGACGCGAGAATGCCGACGCCCGCGAGCGGAATCACATCGAGCGTGAGCATCGGCGCCATCGTGCTCACCGCCATCACCACCGGGCTCCACCACGGGAGCCGCCCCGCCCGGACGAGCAGGACGGTCAGCACGATCAGTCCGAGAAAGAACAGCGGCGGCCCGACCTCGTAGAAGGCCAGACGAACGCCGGGAACGGCCGAGAATTCCCGGCTCAGCCTGGACATGTCGGCCCTGTCCGCGGCCATGGCGGCGAACACGACATCCGCGCCGAACTGAACGATGGTCGCCGCCAACCCGGTCAGCGTGACGATCACCGTGCCCATCCCCCACTTGCTGTGCGGGAGCAGTCGTTCCAGACCGAGCACCGCCGGAACGAACAGCACCATCCCGATCAGTCCGACGATATGCGCTGCCTGCCAATCGATTCCGGGCCCGTAGTGGCCGTCCGCCAGACCGAACAGCCGGATCACGCCGTATCCGGAGAAGAACAGCGGCGCGGAGAAGAGCAGCACTCCGGGGGATTTCACGGTCTCAGCTTGGCAGGACGACAGCCACGCGAGCCTCCGGGAAAACCCTGGTTCCGACCCTGGATCCGAGGCTAGGTCTGCGGCAGCGGCGTGGATACCGGGAAGGTGACCGGGAGGGCGGTCAACGCTCGATGGAACGGGCCCGGACGCCAGGTCAGCTCGTCTGCCGGTACCGCGAGTCGGATCTCCGGGAGGGCGTCGAGCAGCTGATCGATGGCGTCCTGCGCGATCAGGTAGGCCAGTGAGCTGGCCGGGCAGACGTGCGGGCCGGTGCCCCAGGCCAGGTGCGAACGGTTGCCCGCGAACTGGTTCGCGCTGATCTCCGGATCGGTATTGCAGGCGGCCATGCTGATGACGACCGGTTGGTGCGCCGGTAGCCAGACGTCATCGATCAGGATCGGCTGTCGCGGAAAGCTGATGCAGAAGTTGGCCATCGGCGGGTCGTTGAACAGCACCTCGTCCAGCGCGTCCCGGGTGGACAGGCTGCCGCCGAGCACGCTGCCGCCGAAGCGCTCGTCGCTGAGGATCAGCCGCAGCGTGTTGACGATCAGATTCTGTTGCGGCTCGATGCCCGCGCCGTACAGCGTGGCCAGCTGGTGCACCATTTCGGTGTCGCTCAGCTCGGCGTGGTGTTGCAGCATGCGCGTGGTGACGTCGTCACCCGGTTGAGCGCGCTTGAGCTGGGTCAGCTCCAGCAACGCGCCGATGAGCATCTTGTTGCCCTGCGCCGCGTCGACACCCTCGAAGATCGCCGCGAAACCGGTCGCCGCCTGCTGGGCGATCTCGGCCGGGCAACCCAGCATGGCGTTCAGCACCGCGAAGGCGAGCGGAAACGCATACTGGCGCACCAGATCCGCCGATCCGTCCGCGCAGAACGAATTGATCAGCGGTATCGCGACCTCCGCGACGGTGTCGTGCAGGCTGTACTGATCGACTTTGTCGAGACCGGCGGTATTGGTCTGCCGATAGCGGGCATGCTCGGCGCCCGCGTTGCGCAAGGCATTCGGCCGCCACTGCATCATCGGCAGCACCGGGCAATCCGTCGCGACGCCCTTCTGCCAGGTCCGCGGATCGGCCGGGAAATGATCCGGATCATTGAAGATCCGCACCGCGGTGTAATAGCCGATCACCAATGTGGCCGGCACACCCGCCGCCAATTCCACCGGCACCAGCGACCCGTACTGTTCGCGCATCGACCGATAGGCGCCGTGCGGATCCGCCGCGAACTCCGGTGCGTACAACGACACCCGGGGACCGTCGGTATCGATCGGCGAACCGGGTACGGCCCGACTGTGCGCGGTGGGCGGGGGCATCGTCATCGCGGCAACTCCATGCGGTCGGGCAGCAAACTCCGTGAGCCTATGCAGCCGTCGGCACGCGCGTATCGAAATCCGCGCGGGTCGAACCCGAAACGTTTTCACGCCACTCCGCCGACGTGTTTGCCCCGCATTCGCCCCAGTGGTTCCATGAGGCCGCGACACCTGGTGACGGGACTGGCTTTCGAGTAGCCGAGCAGATCTGTTTGCTGGCGAAAGGAACCGTGTCTCGATGCGCCCAGGTCATTCACGTCGCTGCCGTTGGGGAATCAGTCTGACCGCGGCGCTCGCGGTCACCGGAATGGTCGCGGCCGTTCCCGCTTTCGCGGAGGTCACCGAGGACGGCAGCGTCTCGCCCGCCGGGGCGAACGATTGGACCTGCGTACCGAATACGAAGCGACCGGAGCCGGTGGTGCTCGTGCACGGCACCTGGGGCAATCAGAACTCCTGGGACGTCCTGGCTCCGCAGCTGAAAGCACTTGGGGTGTGCGTGTATTCGCTGAATTACGGGCACGCGCCGTTCAGCGTTCGAGGTGCGGCGCCCGGGGTATTCGGCACCGCGGATATTCGTTCGTCCGCCAAGGAGCTCGCGGCATTCATCGAGCGGGTGCGTGGCGTGACCGGCGCGGCCAAAGTCGATATCGTCGCGCATTCGCAGGGCGCGCCGCTCACCCGGCAGTATCTGCGTTTCGAGGGTGGCGCGTATCGCGCCGACCCGAGCCGCAACAAGGTCGATCACCTGGTCACCATCGCCGGCACCAACCACGGCACCACCGCCGACGGCCTCGGCTTCCTGCTACCCACGGGGAGCGCGTCCGGGATATCGGACGGCGTGATCGCCAGGGTGCTCGGCACCTCGGCGGCCCAGCAGCTGACCGGCAGCGAATTCATCCGCACACTCAATGCCGGCGGCGATACCGAACCGGGCGTGCATTACACGGCGATCGCCACCCGCGTCGATCATGTCGTCACGCCGCCCGAGGCGACATTCCTGCGCGCGGGCCGTGCGGCCACGGTCGAGAATCTATGGGTGCAAGACCTATGCCCGACCGATACTTTTCACCACGGAATTCTCCCCGAATCCCCCACTGTTGCTTATCTTGTGCACCGCGCCCTCGGCCTGCCGTTCGCCGGCGATCCCTGTCCCGAGCCGAGCGCCGATCAATCGAAGTAGCCCCTGGGCGGCCGATGCCCCCGGCCCCCAATCCCCGGGGCCGAAACCATACCGAAAATATGGTTTGATCAGGGGAAATGCCCAATAGACAGGTCTGCACCACCAGCGCATCATGATCTTTACGTCCGGTGCCGTTCGTCGGGGGAACGTCAAAGGAAACCCGCACGGATTGGAAAGACCATGTTTATCAAGAAGTTGGTGGCGACCGCAGTATTCGCCATCGCGGCCACCGGAATCACGATGGCAACGGCACACGGTGAAGCGGAATTGGCCGATATCTCGGTCAGCGCGACGGACGGCCCGGTCGGCTACACGACGACCCTGGCCGCGGATCATTCACAGGCCCTGGTCACCCTGGCCTCCGGCAAGTTCGTCCTGACGCCGGACGCGGTCCAGGTGGTCACCGACGACGGCACGGTGGTCGGCGCGATTCCCACGACGCTGCGCGTCGAAACGGGTCAAACCCTTGCCGTCACACCGGCTTTGACCAGTGACACCGCGCTGACCCTCACCCCGGTGGGCGGCCCGACGGCCGCCGCGACCAGCTCGCAGGACCTGCCGTTCGTGCACACCGTAGGCGGCGGCGGAGCCATCCTGGCCGGCGCGTTCGTCGGCTGCCTGGTCGGCATTCTGATCGGGATCTGGTTCTTCCTGGTCGGCGCCATCTTCGGCTGCGCCATCGGTGCGGCGATCGGCGGATTCATCGGCGCCGTCTCCTGACCGCGCCCGTTCGTCGAGGGTGACGAACCCCACGAGAAGCGAGGAAACGAAAGACCCGTGCTCCACCCGAGCACGGGTCTCTTACGTGCGGAACGGAACTCGTCAAACGCAGTACTCGCAGGTGCCGTTGGCGGGCAGCTGAATGAAGCACTGCGCGCACACCGCGGGCCGCGTCGGCTGCGGCTTGATCTCGACCTGCGCGACGGTGCTGGGCGCCCGGCGACCGGCGACCTTGGGGGTGAGCGGCGGAACCGCCATGTCGGCAGGCATCGCGGCACCATAGAACTCGTAGCACTGCCAGCGCGCGTAGGCGGCGTGCAGTTCGAGGTCGACCGGGATCGGCAGTCCGGCCAACTCGAGCACGTATTTGTAGGTGTCGCCGACCGTGTGGTTCTCCCGCACGCACAGCGCGGTCAGCGGCGGCTCGCCCGCCTTGTGACAGCGGCGCGCGATCTTGCGCAGGATGGCGTCCATCCAGGTGCGGGTCGGCGCGCCGGTATGCACCCCGGACACCTCCTGCACCCGCTCGGCCAGCTCGCCGACGGTGATGAAATGCCCGTACCCGGTGGCGATCTCGGACAGCTCCGCGTGCGCGGCCAGCGCCCACGCCACCGTCGCCTCCCGCAACGACACCGCGGTGTCGTCACCCGCCCGCCATGCTCCTGCCGTCGTGGGTACCGAATTGCTGATCACCCGATCAAGTTATCGCGGGAGACCGGGAAAAGACCAATGACGGGACATGTACCGGAAGGTACGGGTGGGCGGTCGGCCAGGTCTTGACTATACATACGATCGACCGTACGTTTATTTTGTGACTATCGATACCGGCCGAGGCCGAGACCTGACAACGGATCCACGCGTACGAGATGTCGGCGAGGTGCGGACCGAGCATCTTTTCGATGTGGTGGTCGACTTGAACCCGCCGCTGGACATGGGCGTCGGCCCGTACGGCCGGCGGATTCTTTATGGCGCGGCGGGCGGGTCGTTCGCGGGGGCGAAGTTGCGCGGCGAAGTGGTTGCGGGCGGCGGAGATTGGACGTTGTTCCGGCCCGATCGGGGGATGACGGTGGATGTCCGGCTCACGTTGCGTACACACGACGATGCGCTGGTACACGTGTCGTACGGCGGTCGATGGATTGTTCCGCCGGAATTGCACGACGATATCGTCGATCCGGTGCGGAGTCGCCTGGTCGATCCCGCGCGTTATTATTTCCGGACTGCCCCGCTATTCGAAACCGGGTCGGAGAAATATGCTTGGTTGAACGATATCGTGTGCGTCGGATCGGGTTACCTGATCGACGGCGGGGTGGCTTACCAAGTCTCCCGAGTCCTTTAAGAAAGCAATTCGAATTCGTTCGCCCCGGTGCGGCGAGCGAGCGTGAAGATCCGCAAGAGTCCAGGCAGAAGGGGCCTCTAGGGCGGCGGATCGACCGCCGCAGGGCGCGGCCGCCGAGCGGCCGGAGTGCCACAGAGCCAGGGATTCGCATTATTGAATCCCTGGCTTAACTCCATTTATAGAATGGCTAACCTTTCCGTCCATTGCTAATCGCCTACCCTACACTTTCGGCTGGGAAGTGGGAATCCGATCAGGCAATCGAGATCTAGACGTGATATGCCGACACCCACCTCCCCGTGGCCGTTTCGGCCCATCGATCGACGATTATCACGACCGACGGAGAAAGTTGCCTCATCTTGAGATCGATCAATCCACGCCGCACCGGACGTTGGATATTCCCCAGTGCAGTAACCACACTCGTCCTCGCCACCCTCATCGGCCTGACGGTCACCGTCAGCCCGGTCAGCGCGGAACCGACCGCGGACGGCCTTGACGACGCCATCACCGACACCCTCGCGACGCAGCCCGCCGCGCGGACCGCCACCAGCGATAAACCGCCGGTCATCGATCGCATGCGCAGCGACGGCGAATGGGTCTTCGGCGCCGCGACCGTCCCCGAGGACAGCGACAGCGAGGAAGCGCCGAAATCCACGCTATATGTCGCGAAACTCGACGACGAAGGCGATTGGGACGTCGCCTTCGAAGGCACCCCCGAGTTCGGCAGCATGGTCGGCAACGCGCCGGAGTCCGTGGTCAGCGGCGGCGAGAAGGCGGCATTGACTGCGCCGCAACCACGTTCGGGCAACACCGGACTGTCGTTGCCGTGGAAGCAGGGGCAGAGCTGGTACATGGGCGGCGGGCCGCACGGCATCAGCGGCGAGAGCCGGCCGTACAACTCGATCGACTTCAACGGCGGCGACGGCCGGGTGCTGGCGCCCGCGTCCGGCCGGATCTACAAGACGTGCGTGCGCAACGGCAGCGCCGAGGTGAAGATCGTGCACAACAACGGTTTCACCACCTCCTACTACCACATGACCGACCTGATCGGCGCCGCCGACGGCACCGAGATCACCGCGGGCACGTACCTGGGCCGGACCGGAACCCAGTTGCCGTGCGGCGGTTTCGCCAGCGGGGCGCACGTGCACATGTCGCTCTACAAGGGCGCGCAGCCGGTGCCGGTGAACGGAGTGAACATCGGCGGCTGGACCTTCCGCGAGGGGCGGGAGGCCTACGGCGGCTACGCCGAGCACGAGGGTCAGCAGGTGCGCACCGGCGGCCGGCTGATCAACTACGGCGGCGGGGACGATTCGAGCCCCAAGCCGACCGACCCGAAGCCGACCGACCCGAAGCCGACCGATCCCAAACCCACCGATCCCAAACCGACGAACCCCAAGCCCACCGATCCCAAGCCACCGACCACCACGCCGAAGCCGCCCAAGCCCAATCCGACGCTGGCCAAGGGCACTGTGCGCCCTTATCCCGACCGCAATCGGAACGTCAATCTGCGCTCCGGTCCGGGCACCCGGAATTCGGTCGTCGGCACGGTCCGCGACGGTGACGTCCTGACGATCACCTGCACGGCCCGCGGCGACCGGCTCAGCGGCAAGTGGGGCGGCACCGACCTGTGGAACAAGCTGGACAACGGCAAATGGATCAGCGACGGCTTCCTCGAAACCGGCAGCAACGGCCCGGTAGCGCCCGCATGCCAGCCCAACGAAACCCCGAAGCCCGACCCGCACAGGGGAACTGACGGCGACGAGCCGGATGCCGGACAGCCCGAGGAGAGCACCGACGGAGAACAGCCGGCCGACGAATGGCCGGAGGAGGAATGGAGCGAAGACGAATGGCCGGATGACGAATGGGGAGACAGTGATTGGAGCTGGTGGAACTAGTACCCCACGGCTGATCGGCTGAATTGATCGGTCCGGTAGAGGCGTTGGGTCGTGGGATCGCCTCCACCGGACCGGTCAGCTCTCGCAGTCCGCCACGGAAGTGCACGGCAGGATTCGACGCCATTTGTGATTCGTGGCACATCTCCCCGACCAGTGCTACAGTCGGCGTCAGCAAACTTTCGGTAATCCAGATTTTAGGATGTGAATCGCATGCAGAATCTTGTCACCCGAGCACTACCAGGCATCGGAGCCCTGGTCACGGCCGTCGCCGTCGCGGCCCCGGCGCAAGCCGCCCCGCCCGCCAACGCTCAGCAAGCCCAGGACACCTGCATCGACTACCTCGTGCAAACCATCCGGGCCATGCCCGAGGGCACTTACCTGGACTCGCTGCCGGATGCGGCAAGGCCGACCTCGCCGGGCTCCGTATTGCCCACCGGAACCGGCAGCGCCTTTCTCCCCCGCGCCGAGTACTACTCCCTCGACTATCGCGCCTTCGGCGACTCCGCCGAGGCGCTCATGAACAGCGCCGAATCCGCTTGGCAAAGCATCGGCTGGCAGCCGAACCGAAAGCCGCCGTTCCCCAACGGATCCTACGAAACCCAGACCAATCCGGCCGACGGCTATCTGCTCAGCGCCATACTCGGCGTCGGCCCGGCCGGCACCGCCGTCACCCTCTCGTGCTCGACGAACGAGACCTTCCCCGGCGGCGGCCCCGCACCCGCCCCGGCCCCTCCGGCCCTCTTCCCGTGAGGTCAGGCGCGCGGCCCGAGGACCATCGGCGCCAGCGTGCCCTCGATATAGCGGCGTACCGCGGATTCGTTCTCGAGATCGATGGCCCCGCCGGGTAGCAAGACGAAGGACGCGAGCAGGCGGGCCACGGTTTCCCCCGCGAGCTCGGCGTCGACATGGCGCGCAGCGCCCTGGGCCTGTGGTTCGCGGTGCACAATCGGCGGACTCGAATCGGACGAAAGTCACTGGGGGAAACCAGATTCGGGCATATCGGTCGACCCGTGGGGTCCCGCCGAGTTGCCGTGGTGCGCATGCGAAACTCGTCGCGATGCTCACCTACTTTCAAGCGACGGTCATCGGCGTGGTGCAGGGAGTCACCGAACTGTTCCCGATCTCCAGCCTCGGACATTCCGTGTTGATCGCGGCCTGGGTCGGCGGCGATTGGCAGAAACTGGTCAGCTCGGGCGAATCACCTACGGGCACACCGTATCTGGCCTTCGTGGTGGCCTTGCACGTAGCGACAGCCCTGGCGCTGCTCGGCTACTACTGGCGCACCTGGTGCAGCATCGTCGTCGGCCTCGTCACCACGTTGCGAACCGGCCGCCTCGACACCGTCGCACAACGATTGGCGCTGCTGATCGTGATCGCCACCATCCCCGTCGGCATCCTCGGCCCGCTGCTCGAACACCCGCTACACGCCCTGTTCGCCGCACCCATCTGCGCCAGCATCTTCCTGGTGCTGAACGGCATCGTGCTGCTCATCGGCGAGGGCCTGCGCCGTCGCAACGAACCGACCCTGGCCGAGTACGGCCGCCGCTTCGCCCGACAACAAACCCGCACAACGGTTCTCACCCTCGAAGCGCCCCCGCCCCGCCCATCCGACCGCAAGCTGGCCGCCCTCGACCTCCGCGACGCCATCGGCATCGGCTTCGCCCAGGCCGGCGCCCTCCTCACCGGCTTCAGCCGGGCCGGCCTCACCATGGTCGGCGGCCTCTGGCGCGGCCTGGAAAACGACCACGCCGCCAAATTCGCCTTCCTCCTCGCCACCCCCGCAATCCTCGGCGCAGGCATCCTCGAAGTACCAGAACTGACCGGCCCCGAAACCATAGGCATCCGAGGCCCAATCCTCCTCGGCGCCATAGCCTCCGGCCTCTCCTCCTGGCTAGCCGTCCGCTTCCTCGAACGCTACTTCCAAACCCGCACCCTCCTCCCCTTCGCCCTCTACTGCATAGCCGCCGGCCTACTCTCCATCGCCCACTTCAGCTGAACCCCTCGTTCCCGCTGGCCGAGTTGCGAGTTCTGACCAATCAGGGCCACCTGTCAGCGAGTCCGCAGGTCGGCCGTGGCATCGATGCCGGGAGACCGATAGACTCCTGCTGTATGAGTGCAGGTGGGGGAACTCCGAATCTCGGCCACGAACTTTCCGTCGTACCAGACGAAGTACGCGCAGTTGGGCGTTACGTCTACAGCCTGGCGCAGTCCCTCCGATCAGCTCTTGATTCAGCCGGACGTGAGGTCGATGAGCTGACCTTCAGCGGCTGGAGTGGCAGTGCGGCAACAGCTTTCGCCGAGTCGAGGCCGAACTCATGACCGACGAATTTCACGTCGATCTGGATCATCTCGATCAGCTCGTCGCACGGCTGTCCGGGCTCGCCGGGTTCCTCCGCGCTCACCTCGCCGAACTCGACCGTAAGGTCGCGGATCTGCAAACAGGGATTTGGGACGGTACGGCTGCTGCGGCCTATGTCGAAGCACACCGCCAGTGGGCGGTAGGCGCACAAGAGTTCGCCGAAGGCGTGACCGAGATGAGCGAGGCCGCCAGCCGCGCTCACGTCCACTACACGGAAGCAGCCACGTTGAACCTGAACATGCTGCGGAGTACCTAGCCGTCGTCCGCATGCGCCACCGACATCACACCGCAATATAAGGAGCCGAGAGTCCGGTGACGCCGATCACGGTTGACCCCAACTCCTACTACAACGCGGCCAAAGGCTTGTTCGATCTGACGACCGATATGAGTTCTGCCGTGGCTCAGGCCATGACGCCGGGTCTAAAGGACACGTTCGGCATGGGCGGCCACTATCCCACGGTGACAAACTGGAACACGGCCTATAAACAACATGCCGCTGACCTGATCGCCACCATCGCGGCATATGCGGGCGCGGCGCAGCAACTCGGAGATGTCCTCAACCTCGCCGGCTACAACTGGCACACCGCGAACTACAACGCCAACCGCAACCCCGACAAGGGTGCGGCGCCGACGAAGCCGGCCGTCACCGAGGCTCCGTCGTTCGGTCCGGGCGGGATCCCTCCGATTCCCGACCCCGGCACCTCCAGCCCCAGCGAATCACGACTGACGTTCTGGCCGGACAGCGCTGAACTGTTACTGCGATCGACCTTGACGACGATGGCTGTGGAGATCCCGGACGGCAACACCGAGACGTTGAACCGCGCTGCATCGGGTTGGCGGGCCTTCGCTCGACATCCCGCCGTCGCCGAGGCCAACACCAGGCTGAACACAATCACGGCAATGTTCGACGGCATCCAGGCACCGGATGTATCCGAGGTCCGCGATCTGCTCGGGGCGTTGAAGACCGGTGCCAGCGCAATAAGCGCCGCGACAGCGGGTTTGATCACCGCCACCGTCAACCACCATGACGCACTCACGGATCTACGCACGCAGATCATCAATGCCACACCGCGAGCATTTCCGAACCTGAGCGCGAAAGCCACCGTGCGCACCACCGGGGTCGATGTCATGCCCGCAAGCGAAGGGTCCGATGGCGAAATCATCGCTGGTGCGGGTGTCTACAAGGATGTCATCAGTTCTCACTCGCTGTTCGCCCTGCTGAGCAGGGCCACCTTCGAGGGCATGGACGGTCTCGGCATCAGGACGAGGCTTACCGAGATAGCCGGGCTCCGGGACGATGCAATCGTCCGGTTGGACTCCTATTCGAGCGATCCCGTCAAGTGCACACTGAACCCGAATTGGCAAAGCGAACTGGAAAAGATCGATCCGGACGTGCAGCCATGGGTGGGCTCGGCGGTGAAGTACGGAAATGCCGCAGGCATTGATCCTCGACTGGTCATGGCGATCGTCTATAACGAAGGCGGATACCGATCCGACTCGTTCATAGAACGAGAAATGAGTTACGCATACGACGTCTTCATCCGAGAAGGCGGTAATCTTATCCGGCCGAACTCTCTGGGCCTGACGAATATGAAGGAAGGCACTTTCGAAGACGTCAAGAGAATATTTCGATCCGAGTTCGAAGGCAAGGAGTGGTCCGACCTCAAGGAGGATCCCGACCTTGCCATCAAGGCGGCCACCTATAATTTGAAGCGTATTCAGGACCAGTACGTCGGCGGAGTGCCGGACGAGTTGAAAGAAAAATACACACTCGACCAGTTCCTGGCCGCCGGATACAACGCTGAAAGAAACATTCCAGACTACTTCGAGGCCGGCGACCTCGGTCCGGTGGTGCAAGGGTATGTTCGGATGACAAACACCGCGCTCGACAAGGCGCAGCAACTGCTCGGCGGGATGTACACATGCAAATGACTTGGCTGCGGACGTCTTCGAAACGGGTGGCGACGCTCGTCGTCGGTTTCGTCGTGATCGGTGCCATCGTCTGGGGTATCGTTACCTGGCTTACCCGGCCCAACGATGCGGAACGCTGCTTGAACCAGCTGCAGGTAGCCGGATACACCAAAGTGACGCAAAAAGCAGACACCGAAGACGCTGGTCCCTGGGCCGAAGCAGTATTCGTGGGCTCGCCGGTGAATGATGTCAAGACGATCGTCACCGGGCCAGAATTGCAGCTCCGACTCCCACGCTCTGCCAAACAAACGACCAATCCGTCACCGAGTCCACCGGTACCTGTTCTTCCGGTCGAGGAGTGGGTGGCTTACGGCGACGCCGCGAACAATTGCCACGTCTCGGTATACAAAGTGCTCGACAGCCTAGGCAGTTCGTGGAAATTGACAGATGCGCAGATTGCGAGCATGAAGGACGGAACGATCAACGTGTTCAGATTTCAAGTCACTTGCGGTAATGGATAATCCCGGCATGTCCCCCGAACGCTACGCAGGGTGCCCGGCGCGTTCCGTGTTCATCGGTTAGCGGCGAGCACTGCGGCGAGGCCCTCTTGCAGGTCCTTGACGAAGTACTCGGGGACCTCGAGTGATGGGAAATGTCCGCCGGTTTCGGGGGACCTCCATCGGACGATCTGGCGGTATCGCTGCTGCGCCCAGGGGCGGGGATATTTCTCGATGTCGCGGGGGTACATGGTGATTGCGGATGGGACGTCGACTCGGAGTTCGGGGTCCAGCGAATTGTGGCTTTCGTAGTAGATGCGGGCGGCCGATGCGCCGGTTCGGGTCAGCCAATACAGGGTGACGTCGTCGAGAATGCGGTCTCTGGAAATCCGCTCGAACGGGCTGTCTTCGGTGTCTGTCCACTCGGCGAACTTGTCCAGGATCCAGGCGAGCAGTCCGACCGGGGAGTCGACGAGCGAATAGCCGATGGTCTGCGGCCTGGTCGCTTGCTGCTTCGCGTACGCCGCACGGTTTCGCCAGAAATCGTGAGTTTCCTCGGTCCATTTGTGCTCGACTGCCGTCAGCCCGTCCGTGGTCAATCCGGGCGGCGCCTGCGCGGTCGTTGTGTGGATGCCGAGAACGTGCTCCGGGAATCGGCCGCCGAGGATCGTGGTGATCACGCCGCCCCAGTCGCCGCCGTGGGCCAGGAACTTGTGGTAGCCGAGCCGTTTCATCAGTTCCACCCAGGCGGCTGCGATCTTTTCGGTTCCCCATCCGGTGGTGGTCGGCTTGTCGCTGTAACCGAAGCCCGGCAGCGACGGGACCACAACATGGAATGCCGGCGTGCCGGCGTCTTTCGGATCTGCCAATTCGTCTATTACGTCGATGAATTCGGCGATACTTCCTGGCCAACCGTGCGTCACAATCAGCGGAGTGGCATCGGCGCGCGCGGATCGGCGGTGCAGGAAATGGATTCCCAGATCGTCGATGGTCGTGCGGAACTGGCCGATCTGGTTGAGCCGCGCTTCGAACGAGCGCCAGTCGTACTCGGTGCGCCAGTAATGCACGAGATCGACAAGGTCGGCGAGCGGAACGCCCTGGTCCCATCGGCGCGGGTCGGGCGCGGCGCGATAGACCGTCTCGGGTTCCGGCAGTCGCGCCGCGGCTAGTCGCGCACGCAGATCGTCGAGGTCGGCGTCAGTTGCGTGGGCTTCGAATGCCTGCACGTCGCTGGTCGGACGGGGCATGAGACCTCCTGGTCGTCGAGGAACCGACTTAGGGTTGTCGCGAACCGGCTAAGACGGTTCTAACATGTCTCGAAGCCCGGATGCAACCAGCTAAGGTGGTTCCATGCGTGCTGAGTTTCCCGATTTTCGCCTCGGTAGCGTGCTGGCGACCAGCTTCACGGGGACGCTGTCGGAGCGTCAGGGCACCTCCGTGGAGCGCATTCCCACGCCGCAACGGCTCATCGACTGGCTGGCGATATACGGCCTCGCCGTGAACTCCTGCACCACCGCGCAACTCGAACTCGCCAAGGAACTGCGGGAATCCATTCACGCCGCCGCAACAGCCGCCGCAACCCAAAGCCCGCTCCCCGCACCGGCCGTCCAAGTCATCAACGACTACAGCATTCAGGGCCGAGCTGCGGCCATCCTGACCCCCGAGGGCGACCGACAATGGCGACTCAGCTCGCCCTCCCGCGTAGAAGACGCCCTAGGCGTGATCGCCGCCGACGCCATCAGCATCATCGCCGGCGAACGAGACGGAAAATTAGCCCTCTGCGCCTCCCCCACTTGCCAAGCCGCCTTCTTCGACACCAGCCAAAGCCGCACCCGCAAATGGTGCGACATGAACACCTGCGGCAATCGCCAGAAGAAGGCGCGCTTCAATGCCAACCAGCGTCAAAACACCAAATCAGCAGAGTAATCGCGACCCTCTATACATCCGGCAGGCCGGATTTCCTACGTCGTGGGATCTACCAGCCGTAGACGGAGAACGCAGTTCCGTCGGCTACGTGGGAGATCGCGGTACGGCAGTAGGCGATCATGTGGCCCGGGAGGTTGTCGAGCGAGAACCAGGACAGGGCAATGCATTTCGCGGGCTCGCGGTTCTCCGGCTCGCCCTGCCAGTTGTCCACGGTGAAGAAGAAGGCGACTCGGCCGCCTGCGGATGCGTTGTGCATGACGTGGGCGAACCGCACTGCTTCCGGGGCGATGGTTACGCCGACTTCTTCGTGCGCCTCTCGGATCAAGGCGTCGACGACTGATTCGTTCGCTTCGAGATGGCCGCTCGGCAGGTGCCAGGCGCCATCTTCGAAGCCGGTGTTCTGGCGCTGCCCGAATAGTGCTCGGCCGTCCTTCAGCAGCAGGAGATGCACGTCGCCAGTTACCTTGTGCCGCATCTGTTCTGCAGTCGGCGAGTGGTTCATGGGTTGAGAAGGCCTCCCTCTGCTGAAGATTGGCAACATGGTTCAACCAGAACCGTATCTTTCGGTAGCCGATACGGACGAGGGCTCGCGGCAGGGCGGAAGACCCTAGCGGCGGACCTTGAACTTCAGGTGCAGTACCCCTTCGCCCTGGATGACCACGTGGGGATCCTCCAGTAGGTGCTGTCCATCGATGCCGCCGAAATACCTTTTGCCCGAACCGAATATGACCGGGACGATGTCCATCGCCACCTCGTCTACGAGGCCTGCCGCGAGGATTTGGCCGCCTACTTCGCCGGCGTTCACGGCGACGGTTCGCTCACCGGCGAGCTCCTGGGCCTTGGCGACCGCGGCCGTAACGTCGTCGACGAAATGGTAGGACGCCTCGGGATGCCAGCCTTCGGGCTTGGGGCGATGGGACACCACTACGACGTGTTCGCCGGCGGGCGGGCGGCCTTCCCATCCGTTCACGAGGTCGAAGAGGTTGCGGCCCATGATGATTGTGCCGATGGTCGCCCACATCGCTCCGACGTACTCGGCCGATACGCGGGAGGCCTTCATGCGGTTGCCAGATCCGGAATGGTCGTATTCCGGGTCGTCGCCACCTTCGATGAGCGGGGTGTCGCCGTTGAAGTACCAATCGTGCAGTGGCCCGACGTCGTCGTTCTTGTCGGCGATGAAGCCGTCCACCGACGCCACATTGTGCATGATCACTGTTCCCACTGGTTCTCCTCGGGTCTCTCGGGTATTCGATCCGATCTTGTCGTCCCGCCGCACAGTTGGTCTTGTAAAAAATCAATCGGCGGGCATCGGACCGCTGTCGGGCGGGAATCCCTGTTCAGCGGGGAATCGACGCCGGAGGGCGAGGTAATCCGTCGGCGTGTGGCCGGTGAAGTCCTTGAACTCGCGGCTGAAGTGGGCCTGGTCGAAGTAGCCCGCGGTGTGGGCGAGCGCCGACCAGTCAACCGGACGCTGGGCGTCCACGGAAAGGATCAGCCGCGCGAACCGATAGATCCGCGCGACCTGCTTCGGGGTGACTCCGACGTGCGACTTGAACTGCGTGGCAAGGTGATTGCCGCTCACCCCGGCGGCATCGGAGAGTGCACCGACCGAGATTCCACCGAACGAACTCGCCAAACGGCCGCCGACATGCTGGACCAGTTCGAGACCACGCAACGGCTCCTCGGCAAGCCGTGCTCGAAGTTCCACCTCTACTGCCCGCAGCGTCTCGGCGGCCGAAGCGAGATCGCCGATCTGGTTGCGGATCCGGTCCACCGATCGTTGCCAGACGGCGTCGACCGGCACCCATCGATCCCGCAATTCACTCACCGGCAGATCGGCGAACGGCGAAATCCCCCACGGCTTGAAATGCACCCCGACCAGCCGCACCCGCTCGGGGTATTCGAAGAGGAACCGCCTGGTCCACACGCCCATGAACCATCCGTCCGCGAAAACCGCCGGCGGCACCGAAGGGTCGGAATCCCAGAGCCGGGCTGGTTCGCCCAGATTGATGAACAGATGCGCGGACGGCATCGGCGGAACGATCATCCGGCGATGGTTCGGCACCCCGGTCAGGCAGTAGATATCGTCGATGAACCGGTCGAGCGGCGGGCCCGGCACCATGCCGACGTATTGCATGACCTCAGTCTGCCGACGAATTCGATCCGCGACATCGGTAGACACGGAAGCCGCCATAGGTATGCCTGGACGGCACCTTGCCCAACGAGCGGTGTGAAAAGCTTCCGATGGCTGTTCGGCGAAAGAGAGGTACCGGTGTCCGGAGCGGGACCGACAATGCAGTCCGCGGCCGGAACTCGGCTCAACAAGAAGGGCAGGGAAACCCGGCAGCGGCTGCTCGACGTCGCCATCACCTGTCTCGCGGAGGGGTCCGGCGAACCGCTGTCGGCGAATCGGGTGGCGCGCGCGGCGGGGGTCAGCTGGGGGACGTTGAAGCATCAGTTCGGCGACCTGGATGGTTTGTGGGCCGCGGTGCTGATCGAGCTGACCGATCGCAGCGGCGCGAGCAGTCCGGAGACCTGGCCGCGGTTCAGCGGCTCGATCCAGGAGCGGGTGGGGGAAATGGTGCATGCCATCTGGACCATCCTGGGCGCGCCCGAGGGACGCGCGGTCGAGACGCTGCGCGCCGGACTGCCCACCGAGCAGACGGAACGCCTTGCACACTTCCCCCTCACTTCAGCGGCCATGGCCGGGTACGAGGACGCGTGGCTCCGGGCCTTCGAGCACTCCCTGGCCGACCTGCCGCTCGACCCGGAAAAGGTGCACCGCGTCCGGTGCCTCATCCCGCCGGCGATTCGCGGCATAAATAACGAGCGGCGGCTGACCTCGGAGGCCGACGTAGCGAGCGCGCTGCGCGGGTTGGTCGACGCGACCACCGCCTACCTGGAGTAACTCCCATTCATTGAGAACCCTTGTTGACAATTGTGCGGCGGCGACCGATGGTTATCCGCAGTTTTCGCACAGCTGTCAGGAGTGATCGATGTCCCAACCTCGAGCCGAAAAGGGCATGCGACTGCAACGCAGTAGCCGCGACACCAGCACGCTGATCCCGCACCTCACCGAATGGCTGAGCACGCAACTCCCACCGGCCGCCGAGCCGAGCGTCACGCTGCAATCCGGCATCGACAGCAACGGTATGTCCGCGGAAACCATGGTGTTGCAGGTGAATTGGGCCGAAGCCGGCGTCGCGCAGTCGGCCGACCTGATCGCCCGCATGGTGCCGGCGCCCGGCGACTTTCCCATCCTGGAGAGCTACAGCCTGCCGGATCAGTTCGACGCCATGCGCATCGTGGCCGAATCGAGCGAGGTCCCCGTCCCGCGGGTCCGGTTCATCGAACCGACCGGTGACGTGCTGGGCACTCCGTTTCTCCTGATGGACCGCGTCGACGGTCTGGTACCGCCCGACGTGATGCCCTACACCTTCGGCGACAACTGGCTCTTCGACGCGAGCCCCGAACAGCAGGTTCGATTGCAGCACAACACAATCGAGGCCCTCGCCAACTTGCACGCCATTCCGGACGCAGCGAATACCTTCGCCATTCTCGATCCGCGACAGCCGGGTTCGAGCCCGCTCGAACGAACCCTCAACCGCGCCAAGGGGTGGTACGAATTCGCCGCCCGCGACAGTGGAACTTCGCCACTGGTGGAGCGAATCCTGGTGTGGCTCAGAGCGAACCTGCCCGACACCTCGGCCGGCGAGACCGTGCTGTCATGGGGCGACGCCCGCATCGGCAACTGCATGTACCGGGACTTCACGCCCGTCGCGGTGCTCGACTGGGAACTCGCCACGATCGGTCCCCGCGAACTCGACCTGGCCTGGTTGATCTTCGCGCACCGCGTCTTTCAGACCATCGCCAACACCTATGGCCTGCCCGGGATGCCCGACTTCCTGCGCGCGGAGGACGTGACGGCGACCTATCGCGAGTACTCGGGCGTGCAGATCGGCGATCTCACCTGGTACACGCTGTATGCCGCGCTCAACTACTGCGTCGTCTTCATGCGTTCCGGCGGACGGCAGGTTCATTTCGGTGAGATGGAACGTCCCGACGATATCGAGATCCTCTTCCATCACAAGTCACTCGTCGAGGAGCTACTCGCCGAACTCGGCGCCTGACACTCGTCCGAAAACTACCTGGGGAGAACCGCTCTCGTGATCGAACAGCTCAATGAACTGGCCTACTACTGCGTCACCCGGCACCCTGCCGATGCCCGCGTTCTCTTTCCGGAGGCGCGCACCGCGGAGGAGATCGGCCTCGGATCGTGCATGATCGGTGAACGCATGACCGTCAAGGATTCCGCGGTGCTGTCCGGCGGAATCGCTGGATGCACAACCAATTTGGGTGTCGCAGCCGCTGCGACGAATCACCACACCCGGCACCCGATGGTCACGGCGACCATGGGCTCGACGATGCAAGCGCTGACCGAAGGTCGATATGCGATGGCATTCGGCCGCGGTATGGCGGCGAATTGGCGGGCGATCGGGCTACCAGCCGTCACCGAGGCCCAACTCCGCGACTTCGTCGATATTCTGCGCCGACTATGGGCCGGCGAAACCCTCATCGATCGCAAAGGTCCCGCGGGTTCGTGGCCAGTCCTGTACCACCAGAACGGGTTAGAAGACTCGCCCCCGATCGGCTTCGTCGCGGTCGGCCCGAAAACCCTCGAACTCGCCGGCGAGATCGGCGATTTCGTCATCCTGCACACTTTCTTCTCCGACGAAGCCACCGCGAATTCCGTTGCGGCAGTGCGCCGTGGCGCCGAACGGGCCGGCAAGGATCCCGACAGCGTCCGAATCTGGTCGTGCCTGGCAACCGCGAGTGACGCACTCTCCGAAGAGGATCAGCTACGCCGCCGGACCGGCCGCCTGGTGACCTACCTACAGGCCTACGCCGACGTCCTCATCACCGCCAACGGCTGGGACCCCCGGGTCTGGGAGCGAATCCGCACCACCCAGCTCTTCCTCGACGCCGCCGCAGCCGGACCCATCGATGCGTCCGCGTCCGTCGAAGTCCTGGAGCAGTTCGACGCCCTCATCCCCGACGAATGGCTGAGCGCCGCCGCGTACGGCACACCGGAACAGTGCGTGCAGAAGATCTCCCGCGAGTACGACCTCGGCTGCCACTCGGTGATCATGCACGGGGCCAGTCCGCACGAATTGACGTCCGTGGTCGAGGCCTACCGAGCGAATCGCCCGGTGCTGCGCCGGAAGGTAGCCGCGAACCCGGGGAAGTTCCTCTGACGGTGCTGTAGAGGAAGTTCGAAACCATCAGTCCACTCGGCGACCCGCTGTATGTGCGGAACGGCAACGATTTCGCGCGCCGAGGTGGCACGAATAGAGCACCAACAGCGCTGCACAGCCACTGAACAATACTCGACCCGGGCTGGCTGCGTATCACTCGAACAGTCGACACCATAATCGAAGCACTACTGGAATCATCACTCCGGGTGGTGCATCCCGGTTCATCACCTCGATTGACAACCGACCAGCGACCAGTTCGAGTGGTGCAACTTACCGTCAGCGCGATCCACGACTCTGTAAATAATTGACCAGGGTAGTAATCACTCCAGCCTGCACAGCATCGGTCGGACGTCGACCGCAGCCACATCGGCGCGTAGACGTGCCGCTCAGGAGGATTTACCTTTGACTACGAGAATCACAAGAAGAATAATGACTGCTGTCGCCGGTTTCGCCATGGCCGGGATTGTGGGAGTAGCAGCCGCACCGGTCGCAACTGCTGACCGCGTTTATCCCTATTCGACATCACCGTACTTCGGCGGACAGGTGTACGTCTCCACCGCACCAGGAAATATAACGATCCGCGCTGTTCAAACCACCGTCGGGTCGTTTCCCTACGGCTGCTGGGCGAATGCGCGCAGCATGGAAGGAAACTGGAACACCGGAAGCCGTCCACTGGTTCAGCTGTTTCCACGGATCTGGCAGGTGAGCTTCGATGGACTGCCGAGCGGCCGCTACGAGGTAATGCAGCGATGCGCGGACGGCACCAGCCTCATACGCGAGCGCGAAGTCATCGTCGAACTCGGAGACGGCGGGCAGACAGTCACACCGCAGGAGGCGAAACCGTTCGATCCTGGGCGGGCGCCTGGCGGGACCTGCAGTGAACGAATCAGCGGCATCTTTTCGTCTGCGGGTATTCCCACCCAGTTGGCACTTCAAATCATCGACGGCCTGAAAGGACCCGACATCGAGTCCTCGTTCCAGGTCCTTTGCGGTGCAATCGAATCAGACCCTGCAGCCTTCTGTCGCGCACTACAAGCTCAGGCCCCCGTCGATCTCGCCCTCGGTGTCGTAGACGGCATCTTCGACGAGATCGACCGGCTGCTGGGACAGCAGAACTCGCAGGATCGCGACGCCATCATTCGGTCGTGGCAAGGTGCGTGCTCGATCTTCTGACTTGAATCTCTACATTCGTGGAGGCTGATCCAGCCGGCCGCCCGACGCTGCGTCGGGCGGCTACTGCGAACCAGGGGGAGTTCTTGTGGTGCATCACTATTGGGCGCTAAGAGCCAGCGGCCTCGCTCTGCCTGCGTTCCCAACCATCCGGACCGAAGATCCACCCTTCGCCGCTGCCATCACGGGCAACGTATACGGCGCCGATCGGAAGCGTGGTCACCTCACCGCTGTAGAACGCCATGCGAAGCATGTCCACAGCTAGCCAGTACGCGTAATGCGCGGCCGTCGATTCCCATTCTGCGCGCTGCAGTGACGCCATAAAATGCTCGTCGCGCCGGAACGCGTCGCCGCCCGCACAGGTCCAGTACAACGCCCGATCCGGATTGCCCGAGCCACGCGGCACGAGTTCACGTGCGGCACCGCACATCGGGCATAAGCCCACCGAGCGCGGCGCGAATCGATTCATCATCCAGTGCAGATCGATAATGCTGTGCTCGGTGTCGCGAGTGCCGGATCCGCCGCCAGGCGCAAGGCAATCCGGGCAGCGCATGGTGGCGGTGCTGCCGCTGGTTCGCGGCCATCCAGTCGGCCAGCGAGAACCACAACGTAGACACCGGAATTGGCCATTGTGCGGCGCGGTCACCGGGAACGCGAAAATGGGATTGGGTCTATCCCGGAACGAGCCCCGATAACCTGGATAAGTGCCGAGTTCTCCGCGCGGCCACTTACCGGCTCCCTCCGGAGGCCACAGCAGTCCGATTACCTCGGAGACACTGCTCCAATCCCAAGCCGCGCCTGCACGAGCAGATAACCCGGCCGCATTCAGGTGATCGGCGAGGTCGCCGATATCCCCTATCGATTCCGCGTTTCGTTCAGCCAGCTCTCGTACTCCGGCTTCGCTGTATCCGGCACGCAGCGCGGCCGGTATATCAGCCCACTGCAACGCAATTCCGATCCGATGCCGGCGCTGTCGATCGGCCTCGGCCCGCGCCTGGAGCGATGCCCGTTCCTCCGCGCTGCCAGGCCATGGCTCGACCGCCGGGTCGCCATAGACCCGCCGTGGCATTACCCGCAACGACCCCGCGCCGGGTGGAAGGGAGTCTTCATCGTCATACCGCCACTGCCGACGTCCGGCCTGTCGATCGGCCTCTGCAAACGCTGCCCGCGTCCGCGCCAACGTCTCCTTGCTCAGCTTCTGCGGATCCTCCGGCGGCCGGAACTCGCGCTCGCCAACTTCTTTCGGCATCATCTCCCCCTCCGTCGACCAACCATCAGCACTACCGTACCGGCGACCAGGTCACCTTCCGTGCGGGCGCTGATCGCGGAATCGCACGAACACTTGGCGTGGATGTTCTATTCAGTTGGCGCGTTCGTTCAAGTGTGGTCCGGGTTGCTTTTCTATGGTTTTTCTATGAACACCATCAGTAACCCCGTGTTTCCGGTCCAGTGTGACATTCGGGTGCGGCAGGGCGATCTCGGTCGGGACGGAGCCGTGAGCACGGTCGGGATGGCTCGTTGGCTGGAGGACGCTCGGATCCGGGTGCGGATGTCACGGTTCGAACGGCTCGTCGAGGCGGGTGGATTCGGGCCGCATCAGATCATTTTCGTCAGTCAGCAGGTGGAGCAGCTGGCGCCCGTTTATGGCACCCGCGCTGAGGTGAAGGTGCACACCGGTATTCGTCGTATCGGGCGGTCCTCGTTCACTTATGAGCAGGCGGTGTTCTCCCGGGGCGAGCAGGTGGGTCGCGGCGGGTCCACGGTGCTGAATCTCGGTCCGGCGGGGCCGCTTGCGCTGCCGGATGAGTTGATCGCGGATCTCACCGATTTGTCCCTACCGGATTCGAGCGAGACGACGGAGAATCGTCCCGGCACCGAACGCCGAAAGCGGGACCACTACGCGTTTTTCGCTCCGCTACGCGCGCGGATCGGTGACGTCGACGTCAATCAGCACGTCAATTATCTCGCGCTCACCACTTGGTATGACGAGGCGGTCGCGACATTCACGGCCGCGGCGCTCGACGAGGACGGGCTGGTGCCGGACCTGGCCCCGTCGTCGTATCGAATCGACTACATCGGCGAGGTGACTTATCCCGGCGACTACGAGATCGGCGTTCTCGTAAGCTCTTTCGATGTCGATTCCGTGCACTATGAACTCGGGATCTTCTCCGGCGGCACATGTTTGGGCATCGGAGACGCCATCGGCGCACGAGGGGCGTTGTCCGCCAGGTCTTTAGGGCCCGGTGGCCCTCGTTGAACGGGCGTACTCGATGGGCGTCTGACCGTAGCGTTTCTTGAAGGCGCGGATGAAGTGGCTGCTGTCGGCGAATTGCCAGTGCGCGGCCAGTTCGGTGACGCTCGGCGGGCGGGCCTGGACGAGTGCGAACCGGGCCTCTTCCAGCCTGCGGTGGCGGATGTAGCTGGTCACCGACTCACCGGCCAGGGTGAACGCCCGTTGCAGGGTGCGCACGGAGACGTTGAGTTCCCGGGCCAGCAACGCCGGAGACAGCTCGGGATCGGCGAGCCGTCGGTCTGCCGCTTCCTTCGCCGCTTGGATGAGCGCGGGTCTGAGTTCGGGTTCGGCGTCGTCGAAGCGGCCGGTCACCACCGCCTTGGCCAGTTCGAGCAAGGCGCCGTGGGCGGCGTGCACACCGGCCGGGCCGAGGTCGGTCACCGTCGCGTGGACCATGTTCGTGTGGGCCAGCAGCAGGCGCATCTCGGCCGAATCCGCCGACTCGGTGACGCTGCGGTTTCGGAGGCGCGGCCCGAACGCGGCGGAGGGCAACGTGAGGATCTGCACCGTGGTATCCGGCGTCGCCCCGAAGTGCAACGGCGGCCCGTGCCGCAGGAGGAACTGCCCGGCCGGCACCGTGTGCTCGGCGCGACCGGGTACACCGCCCAGCGACCAGATGCCGCGCCGCACCACGTACATCCGCACCTGGTCCGCGTAGCCGTACGGGGTTCCTGCCGTCCGGATGACGGACGCGCTGGCGAGATCGGTGATCGCCACGTCGCGCAGCTTCGCCACGCGGCTGCGAACCCGGAAATCACCGGTCGTGGCCTGGCTGAAGGTCGGCAGCGGGAAGGCATCGCCGACCTGCGTCTGCCACCCATGACGGAAGATGTCGAAACCGCGCGGAACGGCGCCCGCGACGGTGGAGTCCAGGGAGAACCCTCCGTGCGAGTCGGCGATCTCTGCTCCCGTGCTGTCCATCACCTGCCGATCTAATCCGTGTGCCCTGTTCGGAGCCTATTTTCGCGCTCGCTCCAGTTCAAGCTCGGCCGTTTACGGCACCTTGCGATTTTTACGCCGCGGTGACGGGTCCTGGCGCGAATGTTCCATTCAGATGGCGCAGCAGTCCAAGCGTGCGCGGTGTCGATATTCCTAGGCTTCGAAGATGCCCGATCAGGTCCGTTGGAGATCGAGATGGCCTGTTATTCACAGCAATTCGGGCGATTGAGGAGTCAGTACATGGAACCCGAACCAATCGTTCTGGACACCGCCGGCGTCGATATCCAAGGTGAGTCGGCCCAGATTCGCCGGCACGGGCCGATCACCCGGGTCGTGCTACCCGGCGATGTTCCCGCCTGGTCGGTGACCGACGCCGCCGTGCTCCGCCGGCTGCTGACCGACTCCCGGGTATCCAAGGACGCGCGGCAGCACTGGCCGGCGTTCAACACGGGAGAGATCCCGGCGGATTGGCCGTTGCGCTCGTGGGTGGGCGTCGACAACATGTTCACCGCCTACGGGCCCGAGCATCGGCGCTTGCGGAAACTGGTCGCCCCAGCGTTCACGCACCGCCGGACGATGGCGATGCGTCCACGGATCGAAGCGATCACCGCCGACCTGCTGGACCAGCTGTCCGCGATCCTGCCCGGCGCGGTGGTCGACCTGCGGAAGCATTTCGCCTACCCGGTGCCGATCCGCGTGATCAGTGAATTGATCGGCCTCCCGGAGCATTTGGCCGCCTCGCTGCACTTCTGCGTGGACAGATTCTTCGACACCTCGGACACCCTCAAGGATCCGCCGGCCAACTACCGCGAAATGTACGGGCTGGTAAGCGAACTCGTCGCCTACCGCAGAGCCGAACCCGGCGACGACATCACCAGCGTGCTGACCGCCACCTACGACGAGGACGGCGGCCGGCTGACCGAGAAGGAACTCGTCGACACCCTCATGCTGATCATCAGCGCCGGGCACGAGACCACCGTAAACCTGCTCGACCAAGCCATTTTCGCGCTGCTGACCCATCCGCGGCAGCGAGCCGATGTGCTCGACGGAAGGTCGAGTTGGGCTGACGTGGTGGAGGAAGCGTTGCGGCACCAAGCGCCGCTCGCGCACCTACCGCTTCGGTATGCGGTCGAGGATCTCGACATCGATGGTTTCCGCATTCCGAAGGGTGATGCGATCCTCGCGTCCTACGCCGGGGCCGGCCGCGACCCGCGCACGCATGGGCCCACCGCCGACGATTTCGACGCGCAGCGCGACACCAGAGGCCAGCACCTCGCGTTCGGGTATGGGGTCCACCATTGTCTGGGTGCGCCGCTGGCCCGGCTCGAGGCGCAGGTGGCGTTGCCTGCGCTGTTCGCTCGATTCCCGGACCTCGGTTCGGCCGGCGATCCGGCCGAGTTGCGGCCGGTGAGCAGCTTCATCTCCAACGGGCATGCCCGGCTACCGGTTTACTTGCACTCCGCTATTGACGTGGCGTGAGGTTCATCCGGATGTCGTCGGCGGCCCATAGGACGAAGCGTTCGATGGGGATTACCTCGTGGTCTGCGGCGAGTTCGAAACGGAAGCGCCGCAACAGGATCGCGAGCATCAGTTCGGCTTCGACCATGGCCAGAGAGGCGCCTTCGCAGCTTCGTGGGCCTAGGCCGAAGGGGATGTAGGCGAGTCTGGGGCGGTTGGCCGTCTCTGCGGCGGTGAAGCGTTCCGGGTTGAAAACGTCTGGCTCCGGCCAGTATTCGGCGTTCATGTGCACGGCCCAGATTGGGTAGAAGATCGTGGTGCCTGCGGAGACCGCGTGGTCGCCGATGCGCAGATCTTCGGTGGCTTCGCGGGCGCCGTAGGGGCCTGGCGGGTAGAGCCGCATCGATTCCTTGAGCACCCTGGTCAGGTAGGTCAGGTTTTTCAGATCCGGGTAGTCGGGGACGGCGCGGTGGCCGAGGACGCGGTCGAGTTCTTCCGCGACGCGGTCGGCCGCTTCCGGATGCTGCGCGAGTAGGTACAGCGTCCAGGAGACGGCGACGCCCGTGGTGTGGTGGGCGGCCAGCATGGTCATCAGCACGGTGTCGCGGATCCGCGCCGCGGGTTGTCCGGCGGCGGCCAGGGCGGCGATCAGATCGCTTCCGTCGCTTTGCTGCTCGTCGCGGTGTGCGGTCAGCACGTTGTCCACGGTTGTTCGCAGATAGGTCAGGGCCTGTTGTGCGCGATCCCTGCGCTCCTCTTCGGTGCCGGGCATTTCGACCTGATACAGCCGGGCCAGTTGCTCGGTCAGCACGTCCTCGAACGCCGATACGATCTGTCCGGCCTGTTCCGGGGAGTCCGCTCCACTGCCGAGGGCGTAGGCGCAGATCATGCGCAGCGATAGCGAACTGAGGTTCTGCTGCAAGGCAATTGGACCTTGTGCCGCCGCCCACTGATCGGCCAACTCGCCGACCAGGGTCGCGAACTGTCCGAAATGCGCCTCGTGCGAGGGACGTCCGGCCAGGACCGACAGCAACACCCGCCGCCACGGGGTGTGTTCGGCGGCGGGTATGGTTTGGAGGTTGCCCGATTCCTGTAGTGGGGCAAGGAATTCGAACAGCTTCTCCGGTCGCTTGTCGATCGTTGCGGTGGCTTCCAGCAGCACCGGGTCGGCGACCGACACTGCTGTCTCCGCGCCCGGAAGCCGAAACTGGACCACCAGGCCGTACTCGTCGTGCAGCTTCAGCTGATAGTTGTGCAGGCCGCCCGCGGCGACGATCTCGGTCAGACCGTCGCCCGCGCAAGGAGGTCCGGGGATCGGTGTGGAATTGCCGTCGTCTGGTTTCATGACATCCCTCCATGACATGCTCCCGCGTCCGATCGGGACACGACAGCGGCACCTGGAGTCGACGTTAATCAGACATCAATTCTTCCTGTGCAGTTCGGCCGAATCTGTTGGAGGGCAAAAGATTTCGTACTGATGGCCGGTCAGCGTCGCCAGAACAGATGATGCGTCACCCCGCTCGGACTCGGGACCTTCTCCAGATGGAAACGGTCCGTGAGTTCATCCGGACTGGTCCACAGCCGTTCCCCGCTACCGAGTTCGACCGGGGCGACGGCGACGTGCAGCTGATCGATCAGATCCGCCTCGAGGAACTCACGGACGGTGGCGACGCCGCCTCCGAGACGCACATCCTTACCGTCTGCGGCCGCGAAAGCCCGGGCCAACGCCTCCTTCGGCGGGGCGTCGAGGAAATGAAAAGTGGTTTCACCCAAGGTGATCGATGGCCGCAGATGGTGGGTGAGGACGAACACCGGTGTGCGGAACGGTGGTTCGTCACCCCACCACCCCTGCCAGTCATGGTTCTCCCATGGTCCACGCTGCGGGCCGAACTTGTTGCGCCCCATGATTTCAGCGCCGATGTTGTTGCGGTAGTCGCGGGTGAAGTAATCATCGAGACCGTAAGTCCCGCCGGGATCGGTCCGGTTCGGCCAGTGCGCCGTAGGGCCACACCAAGCGAACAGCGCGCTCGCATCAGCGTCGCCGAACGGGCGCTCGAAAGTCTGCCCGATTCCGGCGCCGTACCCGTCGCTGGAGATGTTGAAGTTCTGCACTCGAACCAACTGTGACATCGACACCCTTCCGGTTGCACTTTGCAATCGGTTCGACAATAACGACGCCGATCCTGTCTTGCAACCAATTACCTGCAAAGGCAGCGAAACAGCGTCCATGCCCTGACCGAACCGGCTGCCGCAAGGTTGCCGGAAGACGTTGGGGCACAGCTCCATACAGATGGCGACGACGCGCAGCCGGGGGATCAACGTCTGCTCGAGTCGAAACTCCCTGCCATAACAAATATGAGTCGCCGCGAACACAGTCCCCCACCTACGATCGCGAAATGGGGTTAGACGCTTTCGTACGCTGTCGATGCTGGCAGGACGGCCGCACCACCACCGCACCGGTCCCGGCAGACATGATCGTCGAAGACGGCGAGCGCTACCTGATGTTTTCGATGCCCTACGAAAGGCATGAAGAACAGCACCACCGTGTCGACGACTGGATCCGTAACGGCGCATGCCCGCACAAACGTATGGACCTCGTTTCCGAGCGGATCGCGAATTGGTCCGGCTACCGACTCTTCCAGTCGGCCCTGGAGGCGGCCGGCCTTGCCAACTTCCCGACCCTGTCCGCGGAACTTCCCAACAACAACGGCGGCCAACTTTCACCAACGTCAGCTGCGGCTGCGCTCGTCGAAATCGGCCTATTCCGAACGCAATCCGATGTCGGCACCGAAACCAACCTGATCGACGCCGCAACCGGTGAAGCGCTGATGACCGGCGTGCCGTCCTACAGCGGCGTTTTCATCTGGGATGGCCGGACAAAGCACAACTTCGCCCTCGATGCCGACGCCGGCCTGACGATCATCAACACCTCCACAGATCCCGAATCGGAGATCTTCCGAGCACACAACTTCACCCAGAAACAGTCGTTGCGGGGCGGAACCTGGTTCACCAACCTCGACACCGGACAGCGAGCCAGAATTCCGGCGCGCGAGCCGATCAACCCGAAGGAATCCGCGAACTATCCGCGTCGGCTGCGAGTACAGAACACGCCCGTCACCCCAGATCGGTTCGACTACATCCTCAACCCGTTGACCCGAGTCCTCCAAGCCTCCGTCGACACCGACAACCCGGTCGTGTGGTGTTGACCGGAACTCCGCGGAGAGGTTTCCGGTAGACAGTAACGACGGATCGGCGCGCACAAATGCCGCTTGTGCGCGAGATCGGTTCTACGGTCGCCGTCGAGCTGCGGGACCTGCGACGCAGGATGTTCCCGATGCCCAGGCACAATGCCGACATGATCACCGATGATGCCGTCTACCTCGACGGACAGCTGTGCCCCGAGCTTCGGGCGACTGGTTCGGAGGGCAGTCACAAGACGCCGGGGGCGTTCGCTTGGATCGGTGTGCGGGATCTTGACGACGATGATCTCGCCCAACTGCACCAGGCGGTGGGCCTGGATCCGATATTGCTATCCAAGGCTCATCGAAACCTGCAACGTCCAGGTTTGGAAGTCCAAGGTGACACCGTCGTCGTCGCAATGCCCACGGGCCATTTCGACCCCGACGATATTTCCCTCGAGGTAGGGGATGTATTACTCGCCGTAGGAAGGGATTTCATCGTCACCATCGGCGCCGAGATCACTCCCCCAACCACCCACACCGACCTCGCCGGCGGCCCGCTCGCCGCATTTCGCGTCGTCCTCGACGTCATCATCGATGGCTACCTGGACCTGCTCGACCACCTCGACCGTGAAATCAAACAGGTCGAGAGCGAAGTCTTCTCCACCGGCGGCGCAAACCCGGTCGAGCAGATCTACCGACTACGACGCCTGCTGATGGAATTCGAACAAGCCACCGCCCCACTCGTCGACGAACCCCTCGAACGCTTGGTCCGCCGCCGCCTCCCCACCTGGATCGCCGACGACCCCTACAGCGCCAACATCGGCGAACAAGCCCTACACGAAATAGATCGCCACTTCCGCCACATCGATAACCGCGTCCGCGCCCGCCGCGAACTCCTCGACGGCGTCCTCAACGCCAACCTCACCCAAGTCGGCATCCGCCAAAACGAAGACATGCGCAAAATCTCCGCCTGGGTAGCGACCGCCGCCGCCCCCACCCTGGTCGCCGGAATCTACGGCATGAATTTCGAAGGCATGCCCGAACTCTCCTGGACCTACGGCTACCCCGCCGCCCTCACCCTCATGATCACCCTCGCGAGCCTGGTGCACGTCCTGTTCCGCCGCAAAGGATGGCTCTGACCTCATCTCGCGGGCCGATTGGTGCGCGTCATCATCATTGCCGCACAACCGATTTGGCGTCACGGCAGCCTCCCGTCGTCCTACCTCGATGAACCAGCGATCGACACCTGCCACTGGTCGCGCTATCGTCGGTATTGTTCGTTTTTTCGGAATTACGGATTTACAGGAGTAGGGATGTTCCGCAAACTCGCGACTCTGGTGGCCGCAGCTCTGCCCGTGCTCGTGTCGAGCCCGAATCACGCGGCGGCGGAAGGGATGTGCGCTTCGATTCCGGCGGCGAGCGTGACCTCGGTCGACGGGTGGCTGGGCCGGATTCATCACGATCGCGACGACATCGCGATCGCCGTCGACGACGGAGCCGGAAACACGGTCGAGCGACGTGTCGATGACCAGCAGCCCGTGGCGTCGGCGATGAAAGTCGTGCCGCTCGCGGCCTACGCCCGTGCGGTGGCGACGGGAACGCTGGATCCGCAGCAACGAGTCCCCGTCACCGAATGGGAGCGCTGGTATCTCCCCGGCGCCGACGGCGGAGCACATGAGAGCGCGCGAACTCGCCTGCCCGGTGACACGGTCACCCTCGACGAGATGGTGAGCGCGATGATCCGCGAGAGTGACAACGCTGTGCCCGACTATCTACGCGACCGTTTGGGTGACGGCGCATTGATCGCCGCCGCCGAAGCCGGCGGGTGGCACGATTACCTGCCGACCTCGGTGCTCGGCAGCATGCTTCGCCTGCTCGACCCGAACGTCGCCGACGATTGGGCAACGGCCCGGCGCTACGCCGAGGACTCCGGGTATCGCACGGCGATGCAGGCCGAATCGCTGCCGCTCTACGGTGTTCAAGCATCGTGGGCGGACACCACATGGACCGCCTCGGCGCGTCAGCTCGCGAACATCCATCGATCGATCGCCACCGGCAGCTTCGGGCCCGGCGCGGATATCGCACGCAGGCATCTGGAGTGGCAGTCGTCGCCAGAGGCGTCCGACGGAATCGGTTTCAAAGGCGGCTCATTGCCCGGGGTTCTGGTCGATGCGATCTACGTGCGCGGCGCCGACGGCAGGGTCGCGACAGCGGTTCTGCTCAACCGCCATATGCCCGAAACCGCGTGGCGGGACGCAACGGAGAGTTTCAGTCAGCAGAAACTGCTGCTGCAGGCCATGACCGACCCGGAGATGATGCGCCGATTAGCGTGTGTCGTATGAGCGATGTCGATGCCAAACTCGCCGAATTGGAAGCGCGGATCGACGCGCTCGAAGGGCACCGCGCCCCCGACGATCCGGCCCGTGGCTTCGTCGAATACCAGGGCAGGGTCGACTTCGACGGCGAGATCGACTGGACCATCCGATACAGCGCGGCCTCGGTACTCCGGTTGCCTGCCAACGCCCGAGTGGAAGTGCTTGCCGCGCTGGGACATCCGGTCCGGCACGCCCTGATCCAGGAACTCCTCGACGGCCCCCGCACCGGCACCGAATTGACCGAAGCCGTCGGCCTCACCTCCGCAGGCCAACTACACCACCACATGCGCGCCCTGTCATCGGCAAAGATCGTCGAACAACACAGCCGCGGCACATACCGCATCCCGCCACCAAAAGTCGTCCCAGTCCTGATCCTGATGACCGCCGCAGCCGATATCGCCGACCTACTGCGATAAGTGCTGAGCAGCGCAGACGCAAAGGTGTAGCGCGGTCAACGTTCAGATCAGTCCCCGGCAGCAGCCACGTACTCTCGTTGATCTCGTTCAGATTTCGCTTACCCCTGGGCGCAGACTCGGACGGAACCTGTCGCCACAGCTGATGTGACCGCACACAGCTTCCGTGCTGCAGTCGCGACGATCCTCGATGATGCCGGACTCGGCTCGGGTGGCCGCCGATAACCACGGGCACGTTAGGGGTCCTGGGGCGCGGCTTCGGGACGGGCAAGCCTGGGAGGGGTCCGCAGGGCACGGCCTCGGGTAGGAGAACCGGGGAGGGGGCCGGGGGCGAAGCGTCGGGACAAGCGAACCCGGGACAGGCGAACCCGAGGAGGGGGTCCGGGGGCGAAGCCCGCCGGGCGGGGTGTGGGGGTTGCACCCCCACAAGACATTACGAAACGAGAACGGCCCATGCTCTCCATGAGCATGGGCCACCTACGAGTGAAGTGGAGCTAAGGGGAATCGAACCCCTTGAGATTCCCTGGTTTTCTGGTTCTGACCTGGGCCGGAACGATTTTCGCTGACTGTTGATAGATTGGTCGCGACCTGGCGATTTACCACTCAGGTGTTGATGGCATCAACACCTCCCTGATGGGGCTGTGCGACGATCTGGACCATGTCCACGGGCATGACGACCGAGCAGAAGCGGCTCATCCTTGCGGTCGTTTCCGTACTCAACACGACCACGGCGATTACTGCCGAGGACGTCCATCGACTACTCCCGGACACGGTCGGCGAGGACATCGAGCACATGCTCGCGATACTCCGGCTCCCGGCCGTTGGCTACCGCCGCGGGCACCATCCCGAGCGCGTCCTCGCGCGGATCACCGACCTGCTGCACGGCATTGAGCCCGAGGATCCGGACGGGCCCGAGCAGTTCACCGACGACCGCTATTGAATGGAACCGGCGCGGCCACTTACGCGTCCAACCCTGCATGAAGAAACGGCCCTCGCTCCACCCCGCCCCGCGCTGCGAACCGCCAGTCGACAACACGCCGACATTCCACCCGGACTTGTATGTGGTCCGGCAGTGGTTCGAACAACGCGACGAGGACGATCGCGAACTGCGCAATACGCCCTTGCCTTGACTGCCCGTCAGGTCGGCGAGACGTTGAGCCAGCGGGCGAACTCGCCCGTGCTGCCAGTGCTCCGCTTCTCGAGGGCTACCACCGCATTGAGGGTCTCGCGCACGGCCGGATGCAACTTCGTCTGCTGCGGCGCAATCCGGCGAGCCACATTCAGCGATTTCATCGCTTGCTCCGGCTTGCCGGACAGCACCCATGCGCGAGCGATGTCCTGCCACAGATGCCCAGCCCGCGTCTGTGCGATCGACTTAGGCAGGATCAAGGCGGACCCATCGCGAGCGGCTCTGCCTGGATCGCCTGCTTCCAACTCCACTCCGACGGCATGGATCTCGGTGTTGGCCGGACCGAACAAGGTCTCATACGCGCGCGTCTCGAAGCCGAGCCGAGCGCCGATCACGCGGGCCTCCTCGATGTGCCCGCGAGCAGTATCAAGTCGAAGCGCGCGCGACGCTGCCACAGCGCCGGCAAGGTGCGCTGCGCCGATCACTGACAGCGCTTCCTCGGAGTCACCGTGCGCATCTGCAATCGCCCGATCGACCAACATCAGCGCCAAATCGGTGCTGTCCTGATAAACCAGCAGACGAGTGCGCATGACCTTGCCGACTGCGACGGCCAGGGGGTCGTCGGCTCGGGCTGCGGCCCAGTCGTATCTATCGATCGCGGGGATCGTCAGGGACATGAACCCGAAGCGGCGGCACATGCGATCGGCGGCGTTGTATGCACGGCAGAGCAGTTCGAACACCGCAGGTTCCGGGCTAACGTGCATCGCGCCGTACAACTGCCGGATCAACTTGGGGAGCCTGGCCAATGCCAAGCGGCTCTTGCCTTTACGGTCGTAGTCGTCGATCGCCTTCATCGAGGCGCGCAATTCCGGTATGGGCGGCGGCTCAAGCGGACGAACGTACTCGCCCTCGCAGAGGATCGCACGCAGTTCGGCGATGCCCTCCAGCGTTCCTTCTTCCTCAAGGGTGTCGCGATAGGGCGTGCCGTTCAGCACTTCGGGCTCAATACCGAGCACTCGCGCGGCAGCGTTCACAAACCCTGGGGCGGCCGGTTTGCGGCCTTGTTCGACCGCCTTGACCATCTGGATGCTGTAGTCCATTTCCCGCGCTAGTTGCGCCTGGGTCTTGCCGCTTATCCTTCGCTCGTGCGCGATGCGCTCGCCAATGCCTGCCATGCGCGGTGTCGTCTTTCGATCGCAATGGAATCCCCTCCATCAAGCGTACCGGGGGCATGAAGTCAATACCAGTAGCCCTTTGGTGGTACGCGGTAGTCCTTTGGTAGCCCTCCAGCTCTGGGGCAAATGTGAATCTGGTCTCAGCACCCGATGCCGGGCCCGAGCTTCACCGGACCCCGAACCGGCAACGCGAGGCACAACCTAACGCCCCCATTCGACCCAGGGGCCGATGGGCCTCCCCGGCGTCGAGTGCCCTCCAACCACACACGCATCCAAGGGGTATCGCCCAATGCCCGCCGAACAAGTCCTGCTCATCATGGTCGTCGCAATCGTGGTCGTCACCGCGATCGCCGCCATCGTTCCCGGCAAATCCAGACCAGCACCGATCCATAGCGCCGTCGGCCCCTACACCCCCGACGAAGCCCACGTGGTGTGGCAAGAGCACGCAGACTGCGTCATGAACTCCTGCCCCGCCCTGCACACGGCGTACTGGACGCTGGTCGACAGCGGCAAGCTGGTCGCCGACGCGAGGGCCGTCCGATGACCGCGCGCGGGAAGACACCGCCGCGCCCGTCTCTCGCGACGAAGGGCTGGGTGAACGACCACTGCACCAATCCCAGCCTGCCCTCTAATCTCACACATGCCCAAGGCATCCTCGGCCTCCACCTCACCTGCACTCCGCCGTGCCCGCGCAAACGTTCCGCCCAATGGTGGATCGACCGGCACCCCGCGCCCGAGGTGCAGGGATGACCCGCAAGGCGCTCGTCAACGAGGGGTGCGAAGACCCGCATAGCATCGGCGACCGCGGGCAGGCGGAGGGAATCCTGAAGATCCACAAGCCCTGCGTCCCGCCGTGCCCACGCAAGCGGGCCGCGATGGACTTCCTCGGGTGGCAGTCATCGAATGAGGAGCGCTGATGGACGCGCGCGGGATCCTCGACAGCGACGAACTCAAGGCCGCTCGGAAGCACCGAGATGAGTTGGCGCGCAACCTCGCCGAGACTGCGCCGCTGTTGAGCAACTTCGAACGCCGGCTGCTCGCGGTCATGATCGTGGCGGAGTTCATCGCCACCGCATCCGTCGCCGTCATGCGCTGGCGTGAAAGCCGCCGCTCGTGAGCGGCATCTATCCGCCCGCGGGCTGGCACCTGCTCGTCGCGTCGATCGGTGCCCACACCGCTGAGGTAATCCAGTCCTATATGAAGGCCGAGAATGTGGACATCGACGATGCCGTGGCCGACTTGATCGAACTCGGGGAGACCGCGCTTAGGGCACGCCGCACAGCCGACACTGGACCTCGGACCTGATCGCCTTGAACGCACGAAACGCCCCGCCCCTCGCGATTGCGAGAGACGGGGCGAGTTCGTTGGACAAGCTACTCAGGGCGGTGGACAGGCTCGCTCGCGAGTACGACACGCATTGGAACGGTGCCGAACACCTCGCACGATGGGCGCTGCACCCCCGACCGATAAACTGGGTCAGTGACGTTTCAGGTCGGGGACCGAGTGCAAGTCAAAGCAAGTCCGATATCGGTGTTCGAGGTGACCGAGATCGACGTGGACGGCGACCCGCAACGCGTCAAGATCCAAGCCGCCGAACCCGCGCCGGGCCGCTACCCGTTCATCCACAACGTCGACGCCTTGATCGCCGCGGAGTAACGCCGGCAACCAGGCTGCGATTCCCTGGGCATGACGTGGCGATGACGCGTACCGTCACCGCACGGCCATAGCGAGGGGAACGCCTGTCATGAGTACACCGATCTGGAAGCAGACCAAAGTCCTGATCCCCGTAGGCGTGCTCGTAGTGGTGATGGCAGCACTAATTGCAGGGGTTTCGTTTCTCGGATCCCGGCCGATCGACCCAGACGCGGTGATGGTCTCTGCGTGCAAGGAAAGCGCGCTGTCAAAGGTCAAGTCGCCTTCAACCGCTTCCTTTGGTCCGATGCATACCGAACCGTTGACATCGCCCGGCGAGTACACGCATCAGATAACCAGCTGGGTAGATGCCCAGAACGGATTCGGGGCAATAGTTCGCGCAAAGGTCTACTGCCACATGCGCGTCACGTCTGACGGCGACGTGCGCGTTGTATCGACGGTGACCGAACGTTGAGGAAGTTCTCGATCACAGGATGGCGTAGGCCGCCCAGTCGTCCAAGTTGGCCGGCGGGTCACCACCGCCGCTGACTGCGGAGTCGTCCTCGCCGTGAACACCGCAGTAGTGGTTGGTCAGCGGGACCTGCCCGGTGGTGAACGTGCCCTGCAACACCGGCACGTTGTCGAGGAACGCCGTGTACACGGTCCCCCGTGCCTCGATGCGGATCTTGCTGCCCTCGGGCGCCGCGGTCGTGCTGATGATGTCGGCGAGCCCGGTCGCGGAGGTGAACGTCGTACCGTCCCATGAGTACATACAGATGCCGTGTTTGTCCGCGACCCGCCAATAGTGCACGCCACCATGGGAACTCGCCGGATCGGCGCGCACGCACACGCTCACGCTTGAGTGCAGCGGTGCTCGACTGTGCCAGCGGATCCGGGCCTCGCACGCCTGATCGTCGGTCGAGGATGCGTTGACGTGCCAGCCGTAGGAGATCGGCTCCGAGGCGTTCCCGACTGCGGAGAGTTCGTTGGACGCGATATACAGCGGCCCGAATCTGGTGGTCCAGGACGCGCCCAAGCTTGCTCTGGTGAAGTCGTCGCTGGCGAACAGGCTGTACGGGGTGACGTCCTTGCCGACGAAGTTGTCGAGGCTGTGGCTGTTGGTCGTCGAGACCCGCTGCACGTACAGGCCGAGGTAGCGGTGGCTGCTGTCGCCCCACGTCGTATCTCGGTAGCTGCTCCCGTTCTTGACGCCGTTGAGGTACACGGAATACACATTGTTCTCGTCGACCTGAACGCGAGCTGTGTTGCCGCTCGAGACGGTGACCGTTCCGGAGCCGATCGCGGTATAGGTGCCGTTGATGCCGGTGATCCGGCCCAACTGCCAGCCACCGTTGTAGACGCCGAACAGGACCATCTCGGTCATTGCCGCGTTGCAGCGCAACACCGCCCCCGCGACGGCGGTGCCGTTCGGCGCCGACCCCACGGTGAACTCCACCGACTGATACGGGGTGACGGTTTGACTGTTGTAGATCGCGGCCCGACGGCTGGCGGTGGTGCCCTGCACCGCGAGCTGATTGGAGATGATGCCGAGGTCGCCGCCGGTCTCGGTCCAGTTCGCGCCGAGGCTTGTGTTGTTGGCGCGGTTGAAGTCGTCGGTAAAGTACGCACCTGCGGACACCGCTGGCACCAGTGCCGCCGCCGTCGCGGCGGCCGTAGGCAGCGTGATCGATCCACCACCTCCGATGACCGGCAGGAGGGCAGCGGCAGATGCTTGCGCGCGCGGGAGGGTGATCGCCGCGCCTGCTGTGAACGTCGGTACCAGCGCGGCCGCCGCGGCAGAGGGGGCCGGCAGCGTGACGCCAGCTCCGCTGACGACCGTCGGGAGGAGGGCCTCGCCCACGGCGGTCGCAACAGGCAGGGCCACTTGAGCTATCACTGCGACCGACGGGAGCAAGGCGGTGGCGGTGGCCTCTGCGCGCGGTAGCAGGACCTCCCCGGCAACCACCACCTGCACGAACGGCGGAACCGCGCTCCCCGTCGCCTCAGCGGTGGGCAGCTCGATCGTTGCCCCGGCCGACATCTGTGGTGCAACAGCAGCCGCCGCGGCAGTGGCCGACGGCATCGCGACTGCACCGCCAGCAGTGATCGTCGGTGTGCGGGCCTCGCACACCGCTGTCGCGGTCGGCAAGACGACTGCCGCGCCGGACTTCACGTCCGGGACGTGAGCGCCGGCGGTCGCGGTGGCGCGGGGCAGCGTGACAACCGCGGGGGTCGTTCCGTCGAATACGACCTCCTCACCCAGGATGACGTGGGTGACCTGGGCGGTGCCGAGCCGGACGTATTTGGGTGCGCGGCCACCGCCGAACAGAGGCACAGGGACCGGGCCTAGGAGATGGTAACGGTGCAGAGGCCACCGGAGTTGACGGTGGAGCTGAAGGTGGAGGACGTGACCGGGATGTCGGCGTTGAACGTCACGTACATGATCAGCGGGCGCGTCGCGTCGCTGCCGGGGGTGGCGTCGTAGACGACCAGCGTGCGAGCGGTGAAGGTCGCGCCTGGCCCCCAGGAGAAGTCATCGCAATCCAGCTTGAGCGTGTTTGTGGCGCCGTCGTAGGAGATGGTGCAGTTGGCCAGCGTGAGACCGCCTGCGGTGTAGCCCGTGCCGGTGATCTCGCTGGTGACATCGGACTTGTACTGGTGAGTGTCCTGGTCAGGGGTATAGCTCGCGCTGCACAGCATCGCCTTCATGGTGTCGCTGTTGAAGTCGATTTCCTTGTTGAACGCGGAGACGAACGCCTTGCCGTAGAACTTCGCCACATCAGCCATTGGAGAGCCTTTCTCTAGTCTTCAACGACCACGTAAAGGGTTTCGGGGTCGGGTGCGGTGAGCGCCAGATAGGCGGACTCGGTGATGCGTTGGGCGCGTGCGACACCGCCGCTGTTCCGGACAGCAGCGATCTCGTCGCCGGGCAGCACGGGCAGGCCGGCCTCGATCAGCGGCATCAGCCGGATCGGTGTGCCCCAGTCGGGAATCTCGATGGCGTAGGTCTGCATGCCGATCCGGACCCGCGCCGGGCCGGGCTCGAGGTTGCCGGTGGTGATGACACCGTTGATCGGCAGGTACTGGTGGGTCGTGGTCGTGACAATCGCGCTACCGTCGGACTTGTCGCGGATCACGTAGGTGGAGAAGAAGACTGGGTCCTTCTCTGGCGCGCCCGCTAGATCGGTGAGGGTGTCGGTGATGACGGTCACTGCTTGGTTCTCCCGTCAGCTCAGGGCGTAGTAAGGGACAAACCCGTTGTCGAAGCTCAGCGAGCCGTAGGCGATCGAAGACAGCGGCGAGGAGGAACTCCCCGCTGTGGCGTAGAGCGCGGCGGGCTTGAAGCCTGCGGGGGCCGACAGCGGCCAGAATGTGAGCTGGCACAGCGAGTTGCAGGTCTGGGCTACCGAGGTGACTTGCAGTGTGGCCAAACCGAATATGTCGGCCTTCTTCGCCACGATCGAATTGTTCAGCCCGAAGGTATATTCGGTATTGGTGCCGCCAACCGCGGCCTTGATGTCGCCGGTCTGCGCCACCTTGGTCAACAACCCAGACCCTGGGGTCATCTTGTATACGACGAGATAGAAGCCCTGGATACCCAACAGTGTCCAGCTATCGCCGGTGATGAATGAGAAGTTGTTGTAGGTGCGGTCTTTTGAGCATTCGACGAATCCGAGCTCGGTCTTGTTGGCACCGTGACCGGCCGGTTGATAGTCCGGAACGGCGTACTGCAACGTTCCCGACCCGCTTACGCTGTGGTTGTGGGATCCAGCGGAGCTCGTGCTGCTACCGCTGACGCTGTGGGTGTGCGACCCTGAACTGAAGGTCGTCGCGCTGAGGTTCACACCTGATGCTTTGCGGGCAAGCATGATGCGCGGGAAGGTCGAGTCAGCTTCTCTGGTGAATGTGGCCCATAGCGGCGCGCCGGTTGGCAGAACGTTGCCGACTGGATTGTTGATGCTGTTCTGCACGTTGGTAAATGACACCTTCGCGCCGCCGGTGGTGATCGCCTTCACTGATGCTTCGTTCAAATCGGACCCGAATTCGGATCCGACGATGAACGCATCGTCCGGCCGAGACGCGCCGGGGGTGGTCATTCAGATGCAACCCAGCTTGTCGAGGCCGGCGGTGATGGTGTTCGCAGCGGTCTCGCGTAACTTCACCTGCTCGGCCGAGGCCACCGGCGATGGCGGGTTGGCCTTCAGGCTCAGTGCCAGGAATTGGTAGAGCGGGCACAGGATTTCGGTACTGGTCCGCTGCTGCACTTCCCGGACATCCCGCGTGTTGGTGTCCACCTGCCGATAGAGGAATCCGCCCGCGATCAGCACGAGCCCCATAAATCCCACCGCTATCCGAGTGGTGTTCAGTCCCTTCCGCTGTGCATCGGTCTCCTTGCGCTGCTCTTCGATCCTGGTGAGCAGGCCCTCATGCGTATCGAGTCGAGTAGACAGGGCGCCTACGGATTCGGTGAGATTGCCTACAGCGGCAATCAATTCAGACTGATCCGTCATGACCGTCCCTTCGGCAGGGATTGATCTCTGTTTCGAGATCGTTGATGTGGGTGGCCAGGTCGTCGAGCAGCGTCCGCAATTTGCCGACCGTCTCGTGCGTTTGACGGAGGGTGTCCTCGACGTTGTCGTGGTCGCGCTCGTATTTCGGCATCACTGCCGCCGACGATCGTGCATGGTTTCGAACGCCTCCCGAATGGCGTCTGTTGCTCGCACGAGCTCACCGGCGAGCTTGTCGTTGATGAGTCGATTCAGGTCACGCAGTTCGCTTTCCATCCGGTCACCGCGTGTGACTTCTTTTCCGTACGCCGAATCGGCTCGCTGTATTGCGTCGCGGTGCGCGGCCTCGATCCGCTCGATCTCCGCCTTGTGCGCGGCCTCGAGGTTGTTGAACAGTCGGTATGCGACGAATAGTGCGATGACCGCCACCGCGCCTACCGCGCCGTATTGGAGCAACGAGTCGGTCCCTGGTGACACGTCGTTGCCTTGGAGATCAGTCGCCAGCAGCCAGATCAGCACTGCCGGAGTCCTCACCTGCCTTGAGGACTGGCGTTACGGCCGGGCGGATGAGAATTCCCGCGATGATCGGGCTCAGTACCGCGTAAACGGTGACGACCGATTCGATCCAGCTGACGTCGATCTGGTGGCCGAGGACGAACGCGATGACGCCGGTGACTGCGACCAGGGCCGAGCGGATGAGGGCGGGTTCGGGTACGCGGGTGCGATTCACTTAGTATCTCCTTCCAGGCCGAAGCCTTCGAGTCCGAGCTTCTCGCCGATAAGGGCGAGGGCTTCGACAACGGTGTTTCCGCCGAGGGCGTCCCAGCGGGTCGGCTCGCCCGCGCGCTCGCGGGCGCCGGGCCCGACGAGCTGGTCGAGGATCAGCCCGTTGTACTGGTCGACGTACTTGAGGACGTCGCGCACGCTGACTGTGTGGCCGGCCCAGTTCGTGATGGTCTCGTCGAGAAATGCCATGTCGGCTCCATTTGGTTGTGTGCCTGCGTATTTCGCGACGGCGGCCGTGAAGGCATCCCAAGGGAAACCGTCGCCGACGTCGGTGTGTGTGCCGATCCCAAGTCCCGCGGTGATGGCGTAGTGGTCGGCGATCCCTGCTTCTCCGCGGCCAAGTTCGTCGGGGGTGATGACCCGCGGCGGGATGCCGTATCGGCGGCAGTCCTTCACCGCGAGGTATGCGGCGATGTCGATCGCCGGGCCCATGTTGTCGAGCCACTGTTGTCGCGACCAGCCCGCGCGGGATCCGGCGAAGCACAGGTTGATCGCTCGCGGGTTGGCGTTGAGCACGGACCATGAGGAGAGGTCGGTGTCTACGACGTCGACTACCTCGTCGTTGTCGACGGTGTAGTGGTAGGACACACCAGAGTTCGGGTTCTGCAAGAATCCCGCCAACGACTGTGCGGTGCCGTTGCCCTCTTGGGTGTGGAGGAGGAACCAGATCGGCTTCGATCCGCCGCGTGGGCTGCAATTCGGCGAGACGTCAGTTTCGTCCAGCTCAAGGAAGTCGGGTTTCACGGAGTCTCCGATCGGTCGGTCGGCCGACCATTGGCCGTAGTCGGGCTTGAGGACTTCGTTCACGTCGACACCGACGCCGCCGACGGTGCGTTTGTCGATCTCGATCTGGTGCAGATGGGCGGCTGCGTGGTGGCCGTTGCTCGCCGGGTCGCCGGACCAGTTGTGTTGCCAGAACCAGCGGGCCGCGTCGTCTTCCAACGCCCAGTCGATGCACCTCGCGTTGCCGTACATGCCCGTCCACTCGAGGCCGACGACCGATGCCCAGCCGCGCAGGAAGGGGGCGATGTAGGTGTTCCACTGCCCTAGATCCGGGTTCGCGTCGACGGGTGCGTAAATCGGTCGCCGGTCTGGGCCACCGGCTTCGTAATGCAGCCGGAGAGCGATCTCGGCGTGACGACACCCACCGTCGTAGCCGCCGAACCAGTCGGAGGTGGAACCCTTGCCGTACTGGTAATTCGACACGATCTCGAGCCCTTCGGCACGCAGCCGGTCGCAGTAGTCACGGCGCAGCGGTTTCGCACCGAAGTTCGCGCCTGGACGGGACTCCGAGACGTAGCCGATCACCCCCGCGTATCCAGCTGCCTTGATCGCCTCGGGGTCGATTAAGGCAGCTGAGAAGTCGAGCAGTTGCATGGTCACCCCTTGTGGCGCTTCAGGATTCCGTTGCGGGCTTGACCGTTTCGTTCGGCATAGAGCACCCGCCCCCGTTCGACGTCGTCATCGAGGTCACGCAGGTAGGCGTTCACCTCGGTGACCGAGTGGGCGGCCGGGTCGAACCGCGGCGGCTCGTCGAGCGCGTCGACCACTTGCGCGGTCGGCTGCTCGGGTTCGGGTTCGTTGATGCGGTAGCCCTGATATCGGAGGCGTTCGACGACGGCCTCCCGCTCGCGGACGGTCATCGAGGCGGGGTCTTGGATCACGACGGGGTCCGGTTCGGCCTCGCCGACCGGTCCCCAGTCGCCGAGGCCGTTGAACGGTGTCTGCTCGCCGCGGTAGGGGCGACGCAGCGTCTTCGTCGCCAGGTCCGGATCGATAGGCGGGCAGCCGACTTCGGCGAGATGTTTGGAGATCGCGCGGGCGATCGCCTCCGGCCAGACGATCCGGTTGCGGCCGCCGGCATCGGACCCGAATCCCACGGGAATGAACTGGAGTGCGTAGAGGAACCGTTCCTCTGGGTTATCGGGGTCGCAATCCTCGAGCCGCCAGATCTTGCCCACTACAGCACCCCCAGATCGCGGGCGATGGACGCGACTTCTTGCAGCATTTCCAATGCTTTCTGCACGGGGTCTTCGGGTTCGCGGTGCCCGATGGTTATGTCCCAACGCGGCGTGGTCTTGCGATCCCAGCTCAGGGTGAGTTCGGTGATGCGATCGACGTAGACCTTCCCCGGCGGACCCCAGTCCTGCACGGTCGTACCGATACGTGTGCCGAGGTAGGCGTTGCCTTTGCCGCGCTGGCCGATCCGCAGGTTCTCCACGCCGTCGGCGACGGTGACCTGGTGGGTGGTCTGCTCCCGGGTCCGCCACATCCCGGTGCGTAGCGCGATCAAGGCCGACAAGGTGTAGGCGCGGTCGGCGCCTTCGCACCAGGTTTCCTGGTAGTGGCTCCAGCCCAATCTCTGCGCTCTTCCGATGTCCTGCCACTTCATGAACGCCAGGAACACGTCGGTATACAGGGGTTTCAGCAGGGCGTCGACCATGCCGCCGATCGGTGGCACGAACAGTGCTGCGGCGATCAAGTCGCCGAGCATGTTGATCGCCGCGCTGATGAGCTCGTTGACGCCGGGCATGCTGTGGCCGCCGGTGACGAACTCGGTGTCGGTCGCGGGCTTCCAATGAAACGAGTTGGATTGGATGCCCGTGCGGTCGCCGTCGCGCAGGATGATCCCCGGCGCCGAGGGCACCGTGCCATACCAGCCCGGCTGGCCGTACTCAGCGGGGAACGTCGGGTCGTCGATGACATCGACGCCCTGGGTCATGCCGTCGGAGCCGATGGAGGTGAACGCCCGGATCAGGCCGTCGAAGATGTTGCCGCCGAACGAGGTTTCGGTGTCCCAGCCGGAGTTGTCGACGAGGTCCCAGACCAGCGTGCCGTGCCGCAGGTTCGCGCCCGGCCACGGTGGCGGGTCGCCTTGCAGCCAACGCCGCGGCTCCCACGTCAACTGGCCATCCGCGACAATCCGTTTGCCGGCGTCGTGCATGTATTTGAAGCGGCTATGGAAGATCGCGAATTGCGAACTGTCCGAACCGATATCGAGCGGGGCGACGACCTGCGACCAGGTCGACTGGTTCAGGTTGAACCACTGGCTGGCGTCCATCGGATCGTCGGGCAGCGTCCACAGGTTGCCTTCGAGGCGAAGGATGTTCAGGAACAGGGCGAGCTTGAGGCACCACTTCGCTGGGCCGAACAGGATGAACAGCCGCGGGAACTGGATCTCTGGAGGCAGGAACGGGTTGCTGTAGGCGAGGATGTGCTTGAGGTGCTCGTAGTCGCTCTTGAACGTCGCGCGGACGATGCGCCGGCCGTCGGTGTCCTTGGCGAGCTCGAGGTCGTCGAGCATCCCGCCCCAGCGGGCGCCGTCTTTGTCGACGGTGACGAATACGTTCGCGGTGGAGCGGGCGTCGTGGTCGGTCAGCCACCGCGACAGGTAGTAGTGCGACGGGAGTTCGATTGTGCCGACGCCGGTTTCGTTCTCCGGCAGGGTGAATTTCGCGCTGATCTCGTTGTGGACTTCGCCGACCAGAGTCCAGTTGCCGTCCCAGATCTGTACCAGTGGCGGCTTGATGCGGCGATCGTGGTCGCGGGTGAGGCGCTCGGCGATCTCGCCGAAGACTTGATCGAAGTCGATCGTTGCGACGGTTGTCATTCGAGCCCCCAGGGTCGTGGCCATGGCCGCGGGCACAGCACCTGGATGCCGGTGCCGGCCGGGGCGCCGGTGACGGTGACGGGAACTTGCGTGGGCGGTGTGCCGCCGGGCAGCGAGTAGGCGAACCGTTTGCCGCCCATCCGCTGATAGAACTGCGTGTCCAGGCTGGAGTTGAATTGGCCGTTGAGCGCCATCTTGTCGGTGTCGACCAGCAGGTGTTCGTTGAGCAGCAGTGGCGCGAGCTGTACCTTGCGGGTGGCGTCCTCGGTGGCGCGGTCGTATTCGTCGCTGCCCCACGAATAGTCCGGCAGGGTGACGACCATCCCCGCGTGCGAGGCCTGGATGCGCCACTGCGGCCAGATCTCGTAGTCGGCCGGCAGCGGGTTGGACACGGTGACGTAGCCGGTCTCGGTGCCGCCGCCGGTGGTGTCGGTCTGCGTGATGAACGTCGACACGGCCGGTGTTTCGATCCAGCGCGGGTAGGCGCCGACAACCGGGATCAGCAGCAGCCCATACTGTTCGGAGTCCGGATCGTTGACCGCCTTGATCTTCATCTTGGCGCCGAGGCGCACCGGCAGGCACCGGCGCGAGTCCGATGTCGACACCCACAGCTTGGAGTCACGCTTGAAACTCCACGCTTTGCGGAACTCCGAATCGACGTAACGCCAGGGCTTTTGGGGTGTGCCGTAGACGTGGACGGCGAGGATGAAGTCGTACTTCTCCTCACGGATTCCGCCGTAGGTCGCGCCGACCTCGAACGCCGTGCTGTTGTACAGGGCGGTGACGGGCGGGTCGTACATGCCGTCGAAGTCGAACCCGGCGTCCTCATCGGCCAACGCCACACCGCGGTCCCACTGCCCCACCCCGGCCAGTGGCCACAGGTCGTTCGGGCTGCCGCAGCCCTCGAGCTCGATGAGGGTTCCCTGGGGCGGATCGATCATGTGCGGGGCACCAGGCCGCGGACGCGGTCGCGTTGGTCGATCTGCATCATCTTCCATTCCCGCTGGAACTCGCCGGCGGTCATGCCCGTGTACAGGTTGTCGATGCGGACGCTGCCGTCGATGTTCGGGGCGACTGGCGGGCGGGCGGTCGCGGCGGCGCGCAGCTGGCTGCCGTTGAGCACCCATTCGGTTTCGCCGCTGGTGTTGATCGCGGCGGTTCCGTGGGGCAGCGGGCCGCCCTGGTCGCGGATGACCGCGGGGATGGCGAGGGTTTTCATCATCTCCTCGAGCCAGTTCGGGGTACCCGGAACGACGGGGCCTTGTGTGGCGAGCTCGTCGGCGCTGGGCGATGCCGGGGTCGGCTTGGACTTCGCGGTGTTCTTCTGGCTCTTCTTCGCGTAGTCGCCGGCGATGCCGATCGCGGCGCCGGTGACGCCTTGGATGTCGCCGCCGAGCCCGGTGACGTTGAGAACGTCGCTCACCTGTCCGGTGACGAATGCCTTCGCGGCATCGCCGAGCAGTTCGACAGGGCTGCTGTAGCTGCTGCCGGATCCGGACGCACCGGAGGTGTCCTCGTTCTGCTTCTTCTGCTCGGCGGCAAGGGCGTTCATCGCCTTCTGGAGGTCGAGGTCGGCGGCGCGGCGCTCGTCCTCGCCTGCCTCCGGATCGGCGTAGACGTCATCGCGGTCGGCCTTGGCGTTGCGGATCGCGATCTGCAACTCTTCGAGCCGGATCTGATCGTCGGTGAGGTTCCCGGTCAGGGCCGGCGCTTCCGCGACGGGACCGCCGGTGCTGTTCGCCTCGTCGCGTTTGCGCTCGAGTTCCTGAATGCGGAGCTCGGCGCGCTGGACATCGATCTGGGCTTGCCGCTTGTCGTCCGCGGTCTTCTTCGGATCCTTGAGATCCTCGTCGCGCTGGATCTTGGCCTTGTTCAGGCTCAGCCGCGCCGACTCCAGCTCGAGGTCATCGCTGGCGTCCCACTTCGACGCGCCCGCACCGGACTTCGATCGGGAACTGCGGCCGCCGGAGGAGGATTCGGGCGGATTCCACTGCGAGGTCGGGAGATAGAACTTCAGCGGCAGGTTTCCGCTCGACGCTGGTTGTGCTCCCGCACCGACGCGCACACCGTTGGAGCCCGACTCCAGCGGCGTTCCGGCGAGGGTGCCGGCCATGTGGCTGTACTGGCCACCGCCACCGCGGTAGATGCCGATCGACAGCCCGCGCCCGGTCGGGTCGAGTCCGCCCTTGAATTCCAGTCCGGCGAAATCAGATTCGGTCGTGAACCAGCGCGTACGCGGGTCCAGCCCCTTCAGCAGGGCGTAGGCCGCGGAGATGAACCCGGAGCAATCCCAGCTCGGGTTTCCGGTGCCTCCGTACTGGTACGGCTTGCCGGACTCGCCCCGCAGGAATCCCATCGCCCGGCTGAGTGCGATACCCCCGTCGGCCATCTTCGTGAGGCCGAACCCGAAGTGGCCGGCCACCTGGCCGAGGATGTTCACCGACCGGGACCGCTTTGCGGGGGCGAGCGGGATGAACGCCTCTCCGCCGGTCTCCGGCTCTGATACCTGATAGAGCCTGGTCTGAGGCGTCCATACTGTCGCCTGACTTGGCAGGTTGTCGATCCCGCCGTCGGCGCGCGGGGCGATCGGGATGTCGTCGACGTTCTCGTGCAGCTTCTGCAACGTCGAGAGCGGTAGGCCCTCGTATTGGAGCTTGACCTTCTGGGTCTTGTCGGGCAGGTTCTTCGCGATCAGCTCGTCGAGCTTCGCGTTCACCGCGGGGACGTCCGGTGCGGAGACGTGGATGACGCCCGGCTTGCCGTTGACCTGATCGATCAGCGCACCGGCCTCGGTGAGCCGGGCCTTGGCCTCGTCGGTGAGTGCGTCGATGGGGATGGTGATGCCCTGGGCGTTGGTGCGAAGCAAGCCTTCCATGACAACGAGCTGCTGCTCGACGCTGTCGGCGCCCTTGAGTTGCGCGAGGATCTCGATGTCGCGGGGCAGCAGGCCGAGCTGCTCGGCCATCACCCGCACCTGGTCGGCGGTCAATCCGCTGGCGTTGGCAAGCTCCTGGAATTTCTCGCCGTTCTTGGCCAGGATCGGGCCCATGTCCGCGCCGGATTCGGCGACACCGATGGTCGCATCCCGGATCGCGGTGAGCTCGTCGTAGAGCAGTTTGCCGTTCTCGGTGGCGGTGTTGACCTGACCGTTCTGGCCGATGAGTGCCGCGCCGAAACCTTGTGCGGCATCCCAGGTTTCGGCGGTAGCCTTTGCTGTCTCGCGGACCTGCTCGTTGTATTTCGCGAGTGCTTCCTGCGCGGCGATCGGCTTGCCGGAGAGAATGTCGAGCGCGGACTTCATCGCGTCGACCCGGTCGGCCGCAGACGCGGATTCATCCGAGAGGGTCTTTACCGCTTGGGTGAGCGTGGCGAATCCTGGCGTCGTATTCTTCGCGACCTCTTGGGCTTTGACGATCCCGTTCCGTAGCTCGGTGAGCTGGGCCACCGCGAATCGTCCGTCGACGCCCATGGCGTTGAGCTTGGTGGAGAGGGTGTCGAACTTGGACTGATCAGCCAGGGTCGCGGCGAGTTCCTGATCCGACATTTTCAGGTCGTCGATCAGCTTCTTCGCCCCGGCCCACCGGTCGGCGTACCAGTCCTTGTCATAGGCATCGCCCAGACTGAAAGTTATTGTGCCCTTTGCCTTCTCGAAGAACCCGGACTTGTACTTGCCTGCCTCGTCCAGGCTCTTCTTCATGATGTCGATCTGAGACACCACATTGCTGACCGCCTGGTCATTGAACGCACCGTCGTTGATCGAGAAGATCTCCGACAGTTCACTGCGGGTTTTGGTGAGTTCGTTCAGCGACGCCTTCATCGCCTTCGCGTGGTCTTCACCCTTCTTCATTTCCGACCACAGCTGATAGATGGCCACGCCAGCGGCGAGCACACCGACCACCAGCGGGCCGCCGAGGAGATTGACCAGCCCACCAGCTGCCGCGCGGGCGCCGGTCGTGGCGGCGGCGACGGTTCCTTGTGTGCGCGCGAAGGTGGAGGCCGCGGTGGCGGCGTTGAGGTAGGAGGTTTGCATTCGGGTGATGACCGGTGCGTGTGTGCCGAGCTGGGAGACCGCGGACCCGAACCGGCCGAGGCCGACCGCTCCCATGCCGGCGACTTGCACAACGCGCCCGGTGGCGGTGGCGACCGCGACGGTGGCGGCGCTGAAGGCGCGCATCGCGGCGACACCCGAAGTCAGCCAAGCGCCTAGCGCGGTGGCGCGCAGCGCGACGAACGCCGCGACAGCTGCATACACCACCGGTGGGAGGTCAGTGAACCAGCCGACGACCGGGCCGATCGCGTGCCCGACGTCGACCGCTGTATCCGCGGTGGCATGCAGAGCGCCGACGATCTTCGGGGTGGCCTCACCGATCTTGTCGGCGGCGCCGGTGGCGAAACTTTCCAGCGGGCCCTTGACGAGGTCGTAGATGCCGAGCGCGAGCACCTGGGCGGCGTTGGTCGCCATCTGCATCGCGCCGGGCAGCCCTTGCATCTTCGCCGCGGCGACCGCGGCCGCCGAGCCTTGGCGCGACATCGCGTTGTGCAACTGGTCGTAGCCGGCGACGCCCTTCTCCGCGGCGATCGCGGCCAGGCGCATCGCGTCGGACCCGAACAGGGTGGCGGTCGCGGCCTGATACACCTCGGGTGTCATCCGTCCGGCGGCGGCGTCGAGCTGCTCGAACATCGCGCGCAGTCCAACGAACTTGCCCTGGGAGTCGTAGACGGTGAGGCCGAGCTGCTTGATCGCGGCCTGCGCGGGTTTGCCCTGGTCGGTGAGCGCGAGCATGGCGGTCTTGAGCAGTGTGCCCGCGTCCGAGCCCTTGATGCCGGAGTTGGCGAACAGGCCGATTGCCGTGGCCGCGTCTTCGACGGTGAGGCCGAACTGGTGAGAGACCGCGCCGGCCTGCTGCATCGCCCATGCGACATCGGTGATTTCCGCGCTGGAGGCGTTGGCGGTGTTGGCGAGGACGTCGGCGACCCGGCCCGCATCGGAGGCTTGGAGGCCGAAGGCTTGCAGTGCCTGGCCTTGGATGGTCGCGGCCTGGGCGGCGTCGATCTGCGCGGCGGCGGCCAGCTGGAGTGACCCCTTGGCGGCATCCATGGACTGCTGTACCGAGAACCCGCCCTTGGCGAGCTCGGTCATCGCCGCGGCGGCGTCCGATGCTGAGGTTCCGGGCAGGGTGACGTCGGAGCCGAGCTGTTTGGCGCGCTCGGAGACCTTCGCCATCTGGTCGGCGGTCGCGCTGGCAACGGCTTTCATCGTGTTCAGCGATGTGGTGAAGTCGTTGCCGATCTGGATGATCTTCCCGAACGCGACGGCCGCGCCGCCGCCGACAGCGAGGCCGATACTCGAGCCGATTGCGCCGGCGGCGCCGAGGGCGGGGGCGAGGCCGCCGCGCATCTCCGGGATGAAGCGCCGCAGGTCGGGCGCGATGAGGATGTCGATCCGTCCACCGGCCATGGGCTCACCTCCCCGCTTCTGCGCGTGACCTGTTGAGCAGGTCGAGTTTCGATTTCGGTTTGTCGTCCGGGATCCGATAAGGCTGCTGCGCGGCCCGATATCGCTCGATCAGTTTGGTGGTGATCGCTGGGTCGCGTTGAGCGACCGGGGCGAGGATCGGCAGCGGTGGTGGCCGGATGCCGTGTTTTTTGCGCAGTGCTCGCTCCCGCACGACTTCGGGGTCGTCGTGATCGGTTGTGCTGGAGACGTATTCGAAGTTGACGTCGAAGTCGGTGCGGTCGACCAGCATCGCGAGATTCTCACTATCGCGGGCCGCGCGAGCGTCGCGGTCCTCGGCGTCGACGATGAGCGCGGCGACGTCGGTGAATGGCATCGTCGCCAACGCGACTCGAAGGTTTACTCCGTGGTGGTGTTGGACTCTGGCGAGGGTTGCGCCCCAGCGGGATTCGGACCGTAGCCCGGCAAGGGCGCGAGCAGGTTTCCCTCATACAACTCGCTCAAGTTGATGAGTTTGTTGAGGATCTTTGACGCGTACTCGGCCGTTTGCTGCCCGATGAACGCCCACAGACCCGCGCCGTCGGTGGTGATCAGCTCCAGCACCTGCTCGAGCTGCGCCGCGCCGACCAGGCGATGGAACTCCACCGCCTGGTCGCCGGAGAATCCGCGCAGAACTTCGCACTCGATCGTGCCGACCTTGATTGGCACCGGAGATTTCTCCTCGGTACCGAACTCGGCCAGGATGTCGATCGGTTCGGGGGCGGGGACCGCGGCCAGTTTCGGCCGCCGGGCAGCCGCGGGCATGGTGCGCCGCGCGGCTGCCTTCCTCGGTGTGGTCGCTGCCATCAGGCCGGGGCCACCGTGACCGAACCGGTCGGGGTCAGCGACGCGCCGGTGGAGGACAGCACGCCGGGCACCGCGATGGTGACGACGTAGTTGCCGGCGGTGCCCGTCACGTCGACGTTGCCCGAACCGATTGTCGACAGTCCTTCGAGTGCCGACTCGACCGCGCTGGGGGCCGCGTTGTAGGCGAGGCCGGTGGCGGTCTGGCCGTTGAAGGTCAGCGGGAAGCTGCCGGCCGTGGTGCCCACGGGCACGGTCACGGTGAACGACACCTGCAACGGGTTAAACGAGGTCAGCGGCACGAACGGCTCGAGGGCGAGCAGCTCGAACTCGAACCCGTCCAGGTCTTCCTTGCCGAAGGTGCGCGGCGGCGGCGTGGTCAGGGTAACGCGCGGCGACCAGAACGCCTGGTTCGCTTCCTCGTCACGCAGCACCAGCAGGATGGCGAAATCTTCGTCGTCGCCCTGATTCCAGCGGAACACGCCAGGGGAAACGACGGAGACCGAGCCGCCCTGCAAGGTGGTGAGCGCGGTGGCGACCGAGTAGTCCACGGCGCGCAGCTTGACCCGCTCCTCCGAAGGGCTCTTGATGACCTTGTACGGTGCCAGCCGCCTGTTCCATACCCGTTTCGGTGAGACGTCGCGGGTCGGGGTGAGTTCGAACCCTGCCTCGATACCGCCGTAGGCATCCCAGGTCAGGGAGCTGGTTACGGGGTTGGTGGCGAATGGGTTGGTGGGGATGCCGGTGCCGGTCGGGGCGCGGTACGCATCCCCGTCCAGCCACACATAGGCCTTGTCGGGATCGGCGTGAGTGCTCACGATGCCTCCATAACTGTGCAGTGCTCACGCGGGTGAGCAAGGGGTTTCAGGTGGTGCGCGGGGCGCGCAGTTTCATCTCGAGGCGCACCAGCGCGCGATACAGCGGCTGATCGGGCCCGCGGGTGGTGTCGATGCTGCTGATCGGGCCGTCGGTCCAGCGCGCCGTCCAGGCCGAGGCGCGGAACTCCTGGGCGCGGGCACGGGCGAGCAGGGTTGCAGCCATCGCGGCTATATCCCACGCGAGTTCCTCGGGATCGGTTGTGCCGCCGAGGATCTCGATCTTCGGCGTCCACACGTCGATCTGGATCAGTGGCTTGCGCAGCAGCGGGTCGACACCGACATTGCCGGGCGCCCGGATTGTCACGAACGGTCCGGTGATCGGGTCCGGCGCTTCGCGCGTCGTCACCGAGGAGGCGGGCACCAGGGCGGTGAACTCCGGCTGTGCGATCAAGAACATGCGTGCCGCGCCGGGGGCGAACGGCACCGGCTGGGTCGTCATCCGCCGAGCCCGGTGTTGGCGGTGAACGCACCGCGCTGGTTGTATTGCGCCAGTTCCCGGGCCGCGTCGGTGAGGATCGCGTGCGCTGGGGTGTCGATGGTGCCGAACTCCTTGATGAACGCCAGCGGGTCGTTGTCGACGAGGAACACGTCGTCGCCGTCTTCTTCGACGCCGACTCCGTCGCGGTAGGCGCCGCTGACGACGGGGGCGAGCTGGCGGGCCTTCGCGGCCGCGCGTTTCGCCATCGTCTTACGCTCCGGCTTGGAGCCCTTGCTCGCCTCCCGATGGGTCTGGGCGGCGAAGATCTCCAGCCGAGCTCGCCCACCGCCGACCTCGTTGGCGCTGACCATCAGCTCGGCGAATCCTCGCCACGCCGCGGCCGCTTCACCGTCACCTCAGCCGGCGCTTCGCTGGCAGTTTCGGTCGGCGCCGCAACTTCGGTGGGCTCGCCCGCACGTTCGCGTTCTTCCCGCTTGCGGTACGCCTTGCTGTGTTCGTCGGCGTAGTGCTTAACGCCGGTTTCGGCGTCGATCCATGACTTGATCACAGGAGATCACTCCCTCATATCGGTCGAATGCCGCACGATCGCGGCGACGTAGGCAGGTCGGCGCGAGCCCGTCGCGGGACGGCGCACGCGGGGCGTGCCTTGCACGGTGACGGTGCCGTTCACCTCGACGAGGTCCGACACCGAGGCAGGGCCATCGAACCGCCAGACATCGCGCCGGGAGGTTCCGCCGGGCAGCCCCGGCATCAACAGCAGGGTCAGGCGTTCGCTCACGTGGCCGTCGACGAACTCCTCCGCCTGCTCGGCGACGAGGTCCCGTTTCTGCAACAGGCCCCACCACGGCACAAGAACCGGATCGCCCGGAATCTTGTTGCCGGTCAGCGGGTCTGTCGTCGTGGGACCTGGCCGGAGCAGGGTCCAGCGCTCGGGAAGACGGTTCACGCTCGCGGGCCCGGCATGATCGTGAATGCGTCGCCAGTGTTCGCGTCGTCGATCAGATCTTCCACGTCAGCGTCGGAGACATAGACCAGCGGACGCCCGGAATCGCTCACGGGCTCGTACTCGGTGGTCCACTCCGGATACTCGGTGCGTCGCACACCGAGGCCGCGGCGGAAGATCGACAGGGCGCGGATGACAACGTCGGCGCCGACACCCTTCACCAGTTCGGGATCCAGTGCGCCGGAGGCGATCCGGTCGTCGATCTTCGAGACCTTGTTCCGGATCTTCGCCGAGGCGATCACGATGAACCGGTTCACCTGAGTGAGCTCCGGCTCGGCGTAGGTCTCGCCGGAGATCTCCTGGACGTCGGTGAGATCAAACAGCGGTGTTGCCATCGTCCGATTCGGTCGCGTCGGTGATGGCGGCCAGGATGTCGGCCTTCTTCGTGGCGTCGCCGAGGTCGATCTCTCGCCGCTCGGCGTGCGCGCGCAGCTGCGCGACTGTCCACGACTCCGAAGGTTCGTCGTCGGGCTCGGTGTCCGACTCGGTTTCGGTCGCCCAGACCGCGGGGTTGCTGATCTTCTTGACCGCCCAGCCTGGCACGGTGTCGTCCGGGCCGAACACATGAGAAGCGCCGTCGTCTCCGTGGACGTGCACGTAGGTTGCGAGCTTCTTCATCAGAGCACCTTCACGACCATGGTGGCGTTGGGGTTCAGCAGCAGCGGCAGCGCGATGCCGGACGCCTTGGTCCAGCGGGCCACCGGATCGTTGTCCATGTAGGAGCCGATGACGAGGCCTGGCGCTTCGGCGGCGTCGATGCCGTATTCGGGCTCGATCGCCTCCGCGGTGGTGCCCCACTGCGTCTCTCCGAGCCGCGACCCGTTGGTGTACAGGATGCGGTCGTCAGGGATGAGCCGAGCCGTCGCGCCTGCGGCGTCCTCGACCTGAGCGTCGAAGATCTCGAACGGCGGATGCCCGAACGCGGTGAACAGCGCGTTCACCGCGTCCACGGTCACGATGCCCGACGTCGAACCAGGCGGCAGGGCCATGGCGCGGATCTTGTCCTGGCGCATGAGCGTGGACATGACGCGCTGGCTGGTGATCGCACGGGTCGGGTTGGACGAGTTCGTCACCCGGTAGGTGCTGAACCAGGACTCCTGGTCGATGACCGGGTCCGCCGCGCCGCCGCCGGTCACGCTCCACAGCACCGACGCTGTGATGGTGTGGCCGGCCAGCCGCTGGAAGTCGGCCTCCAAATCGAGGCCGTTCTCCGCCAGGGTGACCTTGCCGGTGACCAACGCCTGCGCCTTGGCCATGATGATGCGGGTCCGGATCGCCTGCGCGAGCTCGACCGCGTCCTGGAAGATCAGATCCCGGATCGATTCCGACGCGTTGCGCAGCCGCAGCCGGTCGTATTCGCCGAGTCGCCGCTTCTCCGACAGCGGAGGGAGCTCGCCGGAGACCCGCGCGATTCCCTTCCGGCCGGAGATCCGTGCCTCGGTGTCCCACGACCGGAACTGACCGGCCTTGCGCAGTCCCCGCTGAGTGGTGTTCGCACGGAACTCCACGTCGTCGACCGCAGTGTCGGGCAGCAGATCGTCGACCAGGGTCAGGTCGTTGATGGGCTGGTCGCCCAGCGCTTCGCGGACATAGCCGGTCAGCTCGCCGGGGGTGACGTAATCGCTATTGAGCACGAGTGCCATGACTTACGCCTCCTCTCAGAAGTAGCTGATGGCCTTGGCCGTAGCCTGGCCGGCAGCGTTGACGGTGTGTGGGCACTTGGCAGCGAGAACAGCGCCGTGCCAGAGCAGCGCGCCGGCGACCTTGGTCGCGCCGGTGGGAACTTTGACCGGGGTCAGCAGGTGACCGGCGATCACAGCCGCGGATTCGTCACCGGCGGTGAACAACCCGTACTTCCCGGAGCCCAGCTTCTTGAGCGCGAACCCGGACTTGAGCCAGCCATCCGGATAGTGGGTGCCGGCGGTGAACGTCGTCAGGTCCAGGGTGATCGTGCGCGCACGATCGGTACCTTCGGCCGAGGCCAGCCAGTCCTGGTTGTCCTGCGCGAAGGTCTCGTTCTTGACGGTCAGATCCATTGCTACTCCCCTCCTTCACATGGGGGTTGAGTCACTTCTTGATGCCCTTTCGGGCCTGGTAGGCGGCGCGCCCCGCAGCGAGCGACCCGTCCTGCTGAACTTCTCCACCGCCTTGGCGGCGGTCCGGTTTCGGGCCCGGCGGCGGATCGGCCGGGCCTGCGGGTGCGGCCGGGATCAGCTTCTTGAGGTCCTCGGCGTCGGCGAGCAGTTCCTCGAGGGTGGAGCCGTTGAGACGGCCGGCCAGGGCCAGCGGGATCTCCGACTGTGCTGCGGCCTCGTATCGGAGCGCCTTCGCGGCGTCCTTCTCGAGTTCGGCGATCCGGTCGGCGGTCCGCTGAGCTTCGGTCTTCTGTGCGTCCTCGAACGCCTTGACCTTGGCTTCCAACGCTTTCTGCGCCTTCTCAGCCTCGCCGCGCAATCGCCGCTCGTCCTCGAGCGCCCTCTTGCCCCCCTCGCCGAGCGGTTCGTCCGCAGGTGCGGGGGGTGTCGTGGGCGCGGGTGGGGTGGTTGGGGTCGTGCCGGGGTCGGGAGGATCGCCCTCCGCTGCTCCGCGGATCGGCCAGATCGGTGCGCCGTTTCGGCGCAGCCCGAGCGCTGTCCCGAATATCGGATGCACGGGCAGGGTTGCGGTGTTCAATGGGTCCTCCATCGCGGGGGATATCCGCCTGGCCTCGCGCGAGGCGGAAGTCTCGGCTACTGGATGTAGCTGTAGGTGCGCAGCAATTCGAGGGCTTGCGCGCGGTTCTCGGCGATCTCGTAGATCGCTTCGGGCATCAGCCGCGGTGTGGTGCGCGCGGTGCGTCCTCGTCGCCGGAGCGCGGCGCCGGCGGCACCGCGGCGGGTGGTGCCTTCGCGGGTGGTGAGCAGCTGGCGGCCGTAGACCTCAGTGCGTTGGGCGCGTCCGCCGATGATCGTCAGCCCTCGCCGGGCGTTGACGACTTGGTTGATGTCAGCACCGTCCCGGATCGCTTGTGCGCCAGCGACAGTGAAGACTCGCCGCTGCTCGACCTCGGTCAGGGACTCGAAGTACTTCTTCGGGTCGGTGCGCTGGTCGTCGGCGTGGTCTTCCCGGGACGGGATGTGGCGGCAGTTGCATTTCGGATGCCGCCGGAACCCGCTCGACCAGTGGTAGTAGCGGCCGGCCAGCACCACGCAACGGCTACACGAGGGCGGGGTCAGCATCCGCACGTACCCGACGCCGAGCCGGGACACGATCCCGATGCCGGTGGCGGCCCGGCCGGCGTCGGCCAGTTCGTTCTGGATCACGCGCCGCACCTCGAGCCCAGCGTCCTGCCATGCCCGGTAGGCGGGCATCCCTTCCGCGATGCGCGCCCGCGCGCCGATCACCGACTGGGCGAGCAGTCCGTCGATAGTGCGCCCGTCCGCCGTGACCCCCACCAGTTGCACGGGGTTCGGTGTGGCCAGGCGAGGTGCGCGGATGTTCTGCTCGTCCAGTGCATCCCCGACGTAGCTGTCGGCTCCTCGCACCGCGGCGGCTTGCCCGGCGGTGACCGTGGCGACGAGCCGGTCGACGTTGCGGGCGAACCAGGCGTCGAAATCTTTCGGCGGGGTCCGTGCCCAGGTCTTCGCGATCTCGTCGATGGCGTCGACCGCGGCTTTGCGCTGTGCCCGGTCGAACTCGGCCGCCGATTGCAGCACCACCGGCTACTGCGCCAGGACGCCGACCGGTAGCCCGGTCTGTGGATCGTCGGGTTGCGGCTGTGACGGATCGTTCGCGAGCTCCCGCTGGATGCGGGCGACCTCGGGGTCGATTGCCTCGTTCTCGAAGTAGGCGCGCTCGCGCTTCTTGCGCGCTTCTTCCCAGCCCATCTCGTCCCAGGAACCCTCCCGAGACAGCACCGGCGTGCCGCCGTTGAGTTTGACGATCGCGTCGGCTTCCTCGGCCTTCGTCGGCGTGGCCGGGTCGCGCCATTCGACCGCGATCGGCTCCCCAGCGTTCGGCCATTCCCCCGTGCGGAACTTCTCGTACAACCCCAGCACCCAGCCGAGCCCGACGCCGAGCACCGTGTTCTTCTCCTCGGCGTTGGAGATGACACGGGACTCGTCGGCCCGGATCGCGCCCTCCGCAGCGGGATTGGCGGTGTTGGCACCGAAGTACCGGAACGGAAGGCCAGTCACCGAGCTCGCCAGTTCGGCGTACATCTTGACGGTGTTGTGGAAATTGGACAGGTCCGCGCCCGCCAGCTGTCCGATCGAGACGTCTTTCGAGGACTTCTGGGTCGCCCACAACGCCTGGTAGTAGGACTGCCACGCAGGTAGTGGGTTGCCCTCCTTGTCGACGAAATCGCCCTTGCTGACGCCGATCGCGTATCGCTTCGGTACCGCGACCGTCTCCACGCCGTACTGCAAATCAGTCAAGGTGCGGGCGCAGGCGTCGGTGATGGGGATGACATCGCGCATCTCCGTCGTTCCGGCCCGCCACTTCCCCAGTCGCCGGCGGTTCAGGAACAGCACGACCGGAACCCTGCCGAGATTGTGCGGGTCGACATCGGCGTCGCCGCCGACCTCGTCGATCTCCCAGCCGCTGCTAGTCATCGACAGCTGAATTGTCTTGTCGGGCAGGAACAATGTCGCCACCCACGTGCCGTCCTCGTCCTGATATTTCCGCAGCGCCGCCACCATCCGGCGCTTGCCCTGGTTGACCAGGCACGCCATTTGCAGCGGCGATTCGACCGTAATCAGCGGATGTTCCTTGTCGTCTTCGTTCGCGCCGACCGCCGCGAAGCAGCGCCCGAAGATCATGTTCTCTTTCGCCAGGATCGGCACCTCAGCCGCGAGGTTGTTGGCCGTGAACGCCTCCTGGAGCGCCGGATCGGCGATCTCGCTACCCGGCCGGTAGATGCTCTTGACCTTCTGGCGGCGAGCCACCTCGTCGACGTAGGAACACGGCCAGTTCACCACCAGCTCGAACATTCGCAGTTCCTCAGGAACTGCCAATCCGATGTGCTTGAGCCGTTGCGCGCCTTCGTAATACGCGTCGTGGCGTTTGTCGGCCTGGAGCTGGTTGGCCATCCGGCCGATCAGCTTGTTGAGCAAGGTGCGCTCGTCGTCGGTGAGCTTCGTACGCAAGACGATCGCCACGCTCACCTCCTCCTCAGCTGAAACAGAACATGCGGCCGTCGACGTCTTCCCAGCCCGCTTCGCGCGCGTCCGCGGCGGCCTCGTGGGCGAGGATGGACGCGATCGAGGCGTCGATCTTCTGGTGGTCTGTCGGTTTGCCGAGCACGTACTTGTCGCCTGGCTTGGGCACCTTGATGGCGTTCCTCATGTGGGTCTCGGTGATCGGGCACCCGTCGTGGCGGATGCGGGTCTTCATGTCGATCTCGAAGCGCCGGATCGCGTAGTACATCGGCGTGATGCGGTTGGTCGCCCACTCGAACACGTGCTCCTCGCCGTGGGCCAATGCCCAATCTCCACCCTCGGAGCGCCAGTCCTGCGGGTCGAAATACAGCCTCGCCACCGCGTAGGTGGTGAAGATGTGCTCGATCGCCGCGTGGACCTCACCTCGCGGGATCCGCCCGTTCCACTCGGCGGGGTTCCAGATCGCGGGCCGCTTATCAGGCCCGTAGCGGGGGGTGAACTGGAATCCGTCGCGTGTCTCGCAGCGCAACGCCGACCAGTCGTTGTTCTCCGACCCGTCGAATCCCGCACAGATCGCGGTGCCCGGTGGCGGGTTAGGAAGCCAGAGCTTCGCCATACCGACCGTCCCACAACCCGTCCGGCAGCCAAGCGCCGGCCCGCGCGACCAATCGGTTGCCGAAGAACCGTTCCGCCTGTGCCGGGTCCAGCTCGTTCAGCTCGAGGGCCTCGGCCTCGATGGAATCGAGGTTCACCCACGGGCTTCCGTCGTAGACGTAGCGCAGGATCTTGCGGCGGTCCCGCTTGTTGCCCCACGACAGCCCCGCGGGAGGCTGGCGGAAGAACTTCCAGATGTCCGTCGCCCGCGACTCGTAGGTGCGCTGCGCCGTGCTGTTCTCGGCCGGATCCCAGGCGTTGCTGGTCTCCATCGTGCGGCCATTCATGCCGGCGGCGCCGCGGCGTTGGTGCTCGGCGATGGCGACCATCTTGTTGCGCTTGGTGTACAGGCCGGTCTCGTCCTGGAACGCGAAGGAGATCGGGTTTCCGACTCGACCGGTCGCCGAGGACGTCACCGCGTCGATGCGGTCGAAGTCATCGCCGCCGACATCGCCCATGATCCGGATGAAGCCCTCACGCACGGCCATCAGATCCGACAGTGGCCCCAGCTTGATCATCGCCGTCAGCGGGCGGTAGATGTTGCCGACCTGGTCTTCATTGGTCGCGGTGAGCTGGATAACCGGGCTCGGATGGCGCATCGCCATCGGTTCACCCGGCAGATAGTCATACTCCCAGCCGCAGCCACAGCCCCAGTCCGCGCACGCCCAACCGTCCCCCGGCCTCGCCCAGCCGAGAAACTCCGCCGGGCCGACCGCCTGAATGCAGGCCATCGACGCCGTCCACGGACCCTTGCCGGTCTTCTGCGGTGCAACGATCTGCGCCCGGCGATAGACGAACGCCTGGTTCAGCAGCGGCTCATCGGGACTGCGCCACTGCGCGCCCGAGCGGATCCGACAGAAGTTCGCCGAGTTCCAGAACTGCCAGTCGCTCCACACGAATTCCGCGCCGCGGCGGTAGCCGTCGGGGATGCAGCAGTGGCGACGGACCCACGCCTCGCCGATGTCGCCGAGGGTGGGGAAGTCGACGAGGTAGCCGTCAGTCGGACCCACCGGCCACCGGCCTCAGCCGACGTTCCGGCGCGCCCGAGCGCGGCGCGTTCGCCTTTCTGTCCGCGCGAGCCGCTGCCACTTCGTCCGCGGCGATCGCCCAGCCATTCTCTTTCAGGCCGGCCGGAGTGAGCCCGATCTGATCAGCGAACCGGTGCAGCGAACCGCGGTCCGATGCCATCGCTTCGTCCGATTCGCAGATCACCGACGTCCGAACCCAGTGCGCCACAGCCTGCCAGCGCCACGACTCCTTCGACCACGCGACGGCCTGGGGAGTCGACCACGCCCATTCCCACAACTCGGCCTCGCGGTCGCGCACCAGCTCGGTCGACTCCTCGTCGACGACCTGCCAGCGGGCGCCCTTCTCGCCGTACTCCCACCGCATCACCCGCCGCGGCGACAGCGGAAATTCCGGCGCCGGCTCGGCGTACCCCTCGGCGGGAAGGGTCACGTACTGCAATCCGCGCCGGTCCGATCGGCCGGACTTCGGGTCGTGCTGCGGCCCTGACCGGTTACGTGCACCACCACGCATAACGCACCTCCTCGACAGCATCGCGCCGTCCTCGAAGATCCAGCAGCATCGCGCCGCTGGAATCGGCTCTGTTCGACCACGCGGCCGGAGCTTGAGCCGATACGCTCCAGCCGTGAAACTCGCTCTCGCAGGGCTGCTCATCGCGACGTCGGCCGCGCTCGCCGCTTGCGGTTCCGACAAACCAGCCGCGCCGGCCAGCGCTAGTCCCACCGCCTACACGTGGGCACAATTCGCGGCCGAATACCAGACCGTCCTCGCAACAACATGCGACGACAGCAACCAGCAGAAGTGGGTGCTATGCCTCGGCACCCAATCCATCGGCGTCGAGTCAATGAGCCGGGCCGCCGCTTCCCTGCCCGCTGGCAAGGGCCGCGCTGACCTACAAGGCGTCCTCGACAACTGGAAGCAGGACTACTCCGAATTCCAGCGCAGCCGCTGCGAGGGATCCGCCGCGACCAGCGATATCACGTGCATCGGCAAAAGGGCCACACTGCCCACACGGTTCTCCACCATTCAAGCGATCGTGAAGCGCGAGAACCGCTGACCCACAATCCATTTCAGCTATCGAAGGGTTACCCTTCGGGTGGACGCGCTGCCCTATTCGGGTGATGCGAGCCAACGCCCGATTAAGACCAGCCGGTCCTAATGGGGTGAAGATGCTCGAGGCCCCCGCAATCTGAACCCTCCGCACCATCGAGCGCCCTCCCCGAAGGTGGGCGGCCGGCCCCTGTCAAGGGGCACCCCCCTGGTCTTGATGAGGTCTCGTCCGACTTCACCCCATTAGGACCGAGCGGTTCGGTCTCGCTATTCGGGTGTTGTCGGCCTTCGCCGCATTAGTGGTTACCGATCGGCTACCAATCACGTGGCGCTGGCCATGTCATCCCTGTGGATAACGTTGCAGCTGTGGATAACTCGCTAATCAGGTGTTGGTGATGAACGCCTGATTAGCGATCACCCTTGGACGAGTTGCATGCTCGGCACAGCACCTGGAGCGGTCCGTCGGGCCGGCCACTGTTCGCGATGGCGTCGACATGGTCCGCGGTCAGGTCCGTCGCCGGGTGTGCGGGGCGCTGCCATCCGGGGCACCAGTTGCCGTGCTTCCGCTTGTGGTCTGCCACTGCGGCTGCTCGGCGTTGGCGTTCGGCGTGGGTGCGCGTCGCCTTGGTGGGTGTGGTCGTGCGGTAGTGGCGGTCGCGTTCGGTGCGGTGCTTGGGGCATCGCGGCTCTGCTTGGATAGCGGGGCATTCGGGCACCGCGCACACCCGCTTGGTGATGCGGGCCATGACCTACGGGTTGGTCGTGCGGATACGGATGCGGTTCACCCGTACATCCTCGGGCTGGTAGTGGATGGATTCGGAGGGGACGACGTGGATGATCGTCTCGCCCTGCGTGGTGACCTCTCTACCGATCTCGCTGTAGCGCTGGTCGTTGAGGATCCAGTCGTTGAGAGGCTGCACGGGCTGCTCAGCCTGCCGAGCCGGTCACCGCGCCGATGATGGCGCGCGGGATGGCGAAGCTGTTCCAGGAAATGACCTCCCAGAGAACGCCGAAAAGGAATCCAGCCATTGTTAACTCCTGTCACGAAACATACCGGCGGATGGATTGCGACCAGCAACGATGCAGCCAATGCGGGTCAGTGGTTGGTGATGCCGAGGCGGTCGAGCAGGTACTGCACTACTCGCAGCACGCATGCGTCGATCCAGTCAGGCATCAGCAGGGACCAGTTCCCAGCACGGCCGGCAGTACGGGACCGCGGTGTAGACCTCGGGGTCCGGGTCGGAGTCGAGGTAGCCGATGTGGTCGCCCACGTTGATCTCGACGGTGCAGTCCTGCGACTTATCCACAGGAGGACAGGCGCATTCGGTTTCTTCGTGGGCGATGACGAGGTCGGACTTCGAGGTCATCGGTCACCCTCCAGTACGAATCGGCCATCGTTGGAGGCGCTTGAGATCCTTACGCCGTCGAGCCACGGTGGCGGCTTGCGGGACCAGCCGCTGTCGGCCTTGAGGTTCCAGTCAGCGTCCCAGAGGCGCACGCGCGGCCTAGGCCGGTGGCCTCCGATGCTGTACGCCCAACGGCGCAGCAGGGAGGCGAGGCGGTTACGCACGCGCCAGTGCCTGCAACTCGCAGAGACGAAGGTTGGCATCTCGCAGATCCAAGGCTGCCTCGCAGCTTCCATCCTGCGCGTCTGCTATGCGGTCACGTTCACGCACCAGATCGGCAATGTGGCAGTCCAGCAATTCCTGGTGATCAGGGAGGCCGCGCCGGACCCCGTCCGCCAGCCACCGGGGGAGCCTCACCACAGCTCCATGTACAACGGGATGGCCTTGTACACCAGCGGGGCTGGGTGGCACCACGAGCGGATCAGCGCGGCAAGATCGAACATCAGGACTCCCGCTGGCTGGCGAAGTAGTCGTAGGCCGCCTGGACGTCATCGGCGAGCGGGGTGAGGATCTGGTCGATAACGGTGTACAGGTCCATCAGGACTCCTCGACGTTGAGGGCGGCCACGCGGTCTGCTGGCGTGGGCATTTCGGCCAGGCACAAGGCTCGTGCTCTGGCAGCACCTGCTGCGGCGACATGTCGTCACGCTTGTACAGGTAATGCGCGTTGATGCGCCTAGTGTTGGGCACGTCGACTCCTAAACAGTCGGCCAAGCCCCCGGCCTGTTACAGCAGGCGCGGGGGTCATTTGCTTCAGGTAGAACGCGGCGTCAGGATCGTCCGGCAGCGTGCCGGGTTTCCTTCTCGCACTGCGCAACATCGCCCAACCGGTAGAGCTTCCGGTTGCGGCCATCGATGCCGACGGCATGAATCCTTTTCAAGGACGCCCACTTACGGATAGTCGCTGCCGTGACTTGAAAGATTGCGGCTGCTTCCACGGCCGTGAGCTTCGAATCCACCCCATCGGTCGTTAGGACGGCGTTCATGATCGCCTCCGAAAACGACGAAACCCCCTTGAATCAGAGCTCAAAGGGGTTTTGGGCATGCCGAACTAGTGGCACAAGTGTGAAAGTACCAGGTGACGCACCCGATTGTCATGCTGCGTGGTCGCTGGCGAGGAGCGTGTCCAACACGACGCGCGTGTAGAAGGGGTAATGCTGCTCCTGGATGGCGTGGCCGCAGTTGCCGCAGTCGATCACGTCGCGGCCTACGTCGACTGCCCGGAACAACGTCCGCAGCTCGCAGACAGGACATGGGGTGGGGAGCAGTTGGCGGGGTCGGGTGAGGCCGAGGCGGGACCTGATCTGTCCGTGGAGGTCACGGATATCGACGGCAGCATCCCCACCGAAGCTGGAGGCGGCGAGACGGTCGATACGGCATTCCAGGTAGTCCCAGGCGGCCCGTACACGCACGTTCTCTGCCGTGGCGGGCAGTGGTGGCCGGGTGTCACCGAGGTGCTCAGCGAGGGCGTCGTGGTGTTCGTTGAGGACGCCGGCGATCAACGCCGAGGTGTCGGAGGCCCATTCGGCGGGGTGGCCGAAGACTTGGCGGCCGCGGGCGATGCGCTCCTGCGGGCGTCTGGCCGGGGTGGGGAGGTTGGTGGACAGGTGCACCCAATCCATCACCAGCCAGCCCAGCAGGCGGGTGAAGCGACGCTGGCACGGTTCACACATGCCCAGGGAGGTGAGGACGGGGTCGCCGTGGAGGTCGGCGCATCCCGGGTACGTGCACGGACTGATCCCCATCGAACACCTCGCTGCCACTCGAAATAGCCGACCAGTTGCGAGAGTAGCGATTTCCGGTCCCGATCTCGAGTCGCCGCGCACGCGTTCGGGGTCGCGCAAACGATCGCGTGCGAATTGCCCTAGATCGGCACACCGCCCTCGCAGAACTCCTGGATCGACATGTACATGCGATCCGTGCCTTCCACGGTCCTGAAGCCGTAGCCCTCATATAGGTTTCTGAGCCATGCCTCATTGTCCATGGGCTCGATCACGATGTAGACGCCGCCGATGATCCGCATAGCCTCGATCGCCATGTAGATCGCATCGCCCACCAGGTCGAGGCTCAGCCCCTGGCCCTGGAGCGATTCATCCAATGCGAGCTTGCCGATCAGGACCCCGTACACCTCTTTGGCGAGGAATTGTCCGCTCGGCTTGAGGCGTTTCCACAGGCTTGCACTTTCAGCTTCTCGGACAACCGTGGGCAGCAGAGTGAAGTAGCCGACGACCATTTCGCCACCATCATCGACGAGCACATACGTGCACGACACGCCAAGTTCCTGGTCCTTCAGCGCCCGCTTTTCAAGCCACTCGTTCATTCGCGGCTTGCCGCAGTCGAACCAGCTCGTGATGTGCTCTGCTGTTATCCGTTTCGCGTATCGAGTCAACGCCGACGGTCAGCTGCCCGCAGGATCGCGGCGCGGAGCTTTGGGCTCGGGACCGCGTTCGACTTGGCCATCTTCTCTAGCTGGCCAGGCTTGACGATCGTCACGTCAACTTTGCGCGACCCCTCGTGGGTTGTTTCCTTGGCCATAAGGCCACGATAGCGTGCGAATGTCACGGCAATGTTGTAACGCGCGTAACACTCCGAATGGTCCGATCTTCACAATCTCGGCAGAGCCCCGGTGGACTCCTCGTCGAGTCCGGCCGACAGCCGGGCGAGGGCAGCCTCGATATCAGCCACTGGTCTTGCCTCTCCTGATGCGGTCGAGGTGCTGGCGGGAGTAGATGCCGCGGCGGACGAGTTCAGCTTGGATGCCGTGCGGGCCGGCCTTGAGGATCTTGCGGATCCATTCATGTTCCGCCTTCAGGGCGTCCTTCGCTGCTTCGTCGGCCTGTTCCCTCGCTGCCTTGAGTCGTTCGAGCTTGGCCATGGCCCCCTCCAGGTCATCCATGAGGAAAGGGTATCCCTCGGGTTGCATTGCCTCCCTAAGGTTACTTCATGACTCCCCAGGGTTGCAATTGCCTCCCTAGGGTGTCATACTGGAACTATCAGCAGGACAGGCAAGGAGATTCAGATGACCGACATGGTGACGAACATGATCTGCGGATGCTGCACCACCTCGATCAGCCAGATACCTGCCGACTGCCACACCGCGCGCCGAATTCTCGACCGCGTCGTGAAGATTCAGAGGAATCCACTCGACCGATGCGACGACTGCGCCACCCACGACGTTTACAGCGCGCCGTGCGTCCCCGCCGACTTCGAGCGTCCGCACTGCCGGTGTGGATGCGCCGATCGCCAAGACAATGGAACACGGGGCAATGCCGCTGCCTAGTCGTTTGCATCGCGCCCAACGGGGGATGGGCGCGATGCAATCCACTCGGCACCGATCTTGATTGATGGGGCGCGGGCACAACCAGGCGTGCCCAGGACGACAGCGTGGTCGCCCGTGCAGCCCCGAAAATCCTTGCCTGCCATGCCCAGCCGAACCGAGCCCCACCACGCCGCGCCATGAGCAGCCGCGCCTAGCCCAGTCAACGCCTGGATCCTACCTGCTGACGAACTCGATGCGCAGCGGTGTACTCCACGTCGTTGCCGAACTTTTCGGGGTCCGCCGCAGCCGAGTCCTCGCACCAACCACGATGGTTGTCCACGGGCTCACGCTCATCCCAGATACCGCCCGCCGTGGTGTAACGCGGGACGATCGTGGGGGTCATGCGCTTGGCGAGGACGACGTACCCGAGTGGGGGACGCTGCGCGGCCTCCAGTTCGGCGACCCGGGCGCGGGCGGCTTGCAGCTCCCGAGCTACGCGCTGCTGAACACCAGGTGCCCATACGGCACCCGGGTTGATGACGAGAATCCGGAGATCGTCGTCGGACAAGGGCGCTGTCTCACTCATCGGCCGTCTCCGTCCTCGGGGAGTGGGCGGCGGCGGTGCGGATCGCCTTTAGGTTCGACTCCTCGAGCGAGGCAAGCCGGGCAGATGTCGCCGAACTTCTGGGCGACGAACCAGCCCCGCTCCTGGAACAACTCCAGCGGCGGCTGCGTTCTCGGGAAGGGCTCGGACTGGGTGGTGCAGCCGTCTTGGTCGCACCTCATCACCCAGTCATGGTTGGTGTTGCTCACCCAGTCGCGGGTCACTGGTCGCCGTCCTCGGGGAGTGGCCACGTCGTCGTGGCCGGGCACACCGCGCACCCGACAACACCGGGCGGGGTATCGACATCGGCCTGCCAGGCATGAGCGCCGTTGATCTCTATCGACGGGCACCGCGCCCCGGGGAGTGGGAGTTCGGTCCATGGCGGGATCGGCGCCGACACCGGGACAGCGGTCACCGGCTGCCCCTTCTTGCGTTGCTGGGCTCGCATCTCCAACGCCAGCGCCACCGCCCGCCCCTCACTGTGGGCGTGGTCGCGGCGCAACTGCCCCTCATGAGTCCACTCACAGCCGTAGCGGGTACCGAGGAGGTCGGAATGGGGGATGACCAGGAACTCGGCGAGGATGGCGTCCGCATAGCCTTCGAGGACCCGGTCGCATTCTCGGCAGCGTCGCGTCTCGTAGTCGCAGTCCCCGCAGTAAGCACCACGCTTGTACAGGACCTCAGCGATCTCGTCGCGGATGTCGCTCATCGCTCCTGCCCCTTCGGGTCGAAGGTCTCCAGCGCGGCGAGCATCGCCGCTTTGTCGGCCCCGAACTCCGGGCCGGCCGGTTGGCTCCGCGCGATCGCCTCGGGGTCGACGCGCTTGGACATCCGTTCCACGGTTTGCTGGATACGGTCGGGATCGTTGCTCATTCGGTGGGCCTCGCCTTCTCTGCGAGCCGCCAGCCGATCGAGCCACGCACCCACCGACAGCCACACGAGCACTCGACGAGATCGCCACGCGCCCGGTCTATGGCGTCAGGGAGTACACACGCATGGATCGGCAGGTCACCCAGCATTGCGTTCAGTTCGCTCATTCGGTGGGCTCCTCGGTGATGTCGGCAGCCTCGCGGTCGAACAGCTGGAGAACAGCCAGGTACTGGGCTGCGAAGTAGGGGCGGGTCGCTTGGATGAACCAGCGTTCGACCTCAGCGCGACCGACGTTCCGGCTGGCAACGGCCAGGCCTTGGCCGCCCCTCAACCGGATACATCCCTCGCTGTCGCGTCCGGCGCGGAAATGATCCGGGTCGGCTGACACCATCTCGGCCGCCATCGTCTGGGGTGTACGCGCGATCTCGGTGACCGTGTAGTGCCGCCACGGGTCGTTGTGCAGCGTCTGCCAGTGACGGCGGGACTCCCACAGCCTGGCGATCAGGCGGCGGTATCGAGGTGTCCGGTAGGCGACGATCGCGTCGAGCAGCTCGGTGTTGCGCAGGATGCCGTGCGTGACCGCGAGGGTGTCGAGCTCGAGCCCATCACGTGTCGAATCCCAAACCTGACCCATGAGTGCGTGGACGAGTGCCGCACGCTGCCCATTGCTGACCGCTGGCTGCTCCGTGGGCGGATGTTGGGCCAGCTCCCACCAATCCGTTCCGGTGAGCGCGAACTCCCACACGCTGCGGTCGCTGGCGGTGTGCCGTTCACCGCGGCGGGGCAGTGCCGGGAATCCGAAGTGGCCGACGGCGAATCCTCGGTCCATCGTCCGATACCACCCTGCGGGCTGGTTCGCGTGCGGCACAGGGCCGCCCATGCGCCCGTCTGGCTGGCCCGTGGCGGCGTCAATGGGTGGCGTCTTGGGTCGTTGCTGGGGTGAGTGACATTCGCAGCGGCAGGGGTGCTTACAGGTCTTGCACTCCAGTCGGCAGTCGCCGTGCCGCTCATGCCAGCAGTACGTCGACAGGTAGTCGTGGACACGACGGGTTGTTTGCGTCATGCCACGGCCTCCGGGGTGATCGCCTCGATGTACGCCGCGAACATGGCGTGCACCCGATCCCGCACCACGCCGAGCTCTGCCACCGTCAAGCCCACCCGGCCCGGTTGACCGTTCAGGATCATCTCCACCTCGACATGGGAGACACCGCGAGCGAGCTTGGCGGCGATCACCTCATGGGCGGCCGTGTCGATGTCATTGGGTGACAGGGTCATTCCGACACCATCGCCTCAGCCGACTCACGCTCGAGGTCACTCTCGGTGGCCTCGCCGCGTGGCGTCATCACCCGATCCCAGATGGCCATGGCGGTGAGCGCATCGCCCATCGCTGTGTGTGCAGCGGGATGCTCGATCTCGAACGCGGCGGCGCAGTCGGACAACCCGCCGACCTCGCGGCCGAAGTGTCCTGCCGACAACGACTCGACGCAGCGGAGCCGGTGATGCCATGACGGGCACAGACCATGGCGGCGCAGCATCGCGGCAAGGGTCTCGGTATCGAAGTTCGGGACCGCGCCAACGATCTGGGCACCGTGGGTCCAGCGGGCGATACGCATCGCGGCCTGATTCTTCGGCAGCACGCGGGCACGCCAGTCCGCCTCCTCCCAAGCCTCGCCTGCCGCTGAGTCGTTGCCGCTGGCGGCGGAAACCTGACGGCCGAGTGGATGGCGATCGTAGAAACGCCCGATTTTCAGGCCGAATGGGTCGGCAGTCGTCAGGTCGATATCGACGAAGAACTGGGTTTCGCGTTGGCCGTGCTCGTCGCGGCGCACCATCGCCACTTCCCATGCCTTGCGGTCGGGATGGACGCCATCGGTTTCCGTATCCAGGAATACCAGGGGGACAGTCACTTTCGGTTCTCTCTTTCGATTGCTGCTCGTGCTCGGGCGGACGGTTCCCGCTCGGCGTAGTCGTGGACATCGGACCGGGTTATCGCCAGATGTGGTTTGCAGGCAGGGCATGGGATGGGGCGCTGCTCGTCGTCGGTACCGAGCCAGCCCCGGCGGCAGCGTGGGTCACGGCACTTCGGCGGATCGTGTTCGCCGTAGCGATCAGGCATGGTCTGCCACCGCCCCGAAGCCAAGGTCCAACGTGGGGTCCGACCTGATCTCGCGGTTGGACCACACCACCTCAGTGCGGGCGCCGAGAGTGGCGTTGCCGTTGAAGGCGGCGATCTCCACCCGTGACCACCCAGGAAGGGCGTCGTCGTACAGGTCGGAGGCGTAGCCCGACAGCACCACCGAGGCGCGTGCCCGGAGCAGCGCTTCGAGCAGCTGCTCGTGCTCGGCGGCGGACGGCATCTCGTGCGCGTAGTTGGTGCCGTTGCGTGTCGTCCCGAGATACGGCGGGTCCACGTACAGGCACACCTCGGGGAACCGGCCATATGCGTCGATCACCTCGAGCGCCGGCCTGCATTCCAGGCTCACTCCACGCAGTCGCTCGGCGGCGGCCGCGAACCGCGCCACGTATCCGGCGAGGTAGTCCGGCATCGACGAGCTGCTCCCCGCGGGGTCGATGTAGAACCGCCAACCGGTCTTCTTGCCGAGCAACCCGCTTCGTGACTGTGTCAGCCGCGCCCATACCCGCCGCGCCACCTCGAGATCGTTGCCTGCTTCGAGGTCGCCCGCCGCGGCGTACTCAGCACGTGAGTGCGGGGTCAATGCACAGACGCGGGCGAGGTCGGTGGGGCTGTCGCGCAGCACCTTCCAGAACACCATCAGTTCGTGATGCAGGTCGTTGACCGTCTCGAACTTCGCGATCGGTTTGGCGAGCAGCACCGAGAGCGAGCCAGCGAACGGCTCGACGTAGTGCTGATGCGGCGGCAGCAGATTCACGACCGCCGTGGCCACGGACATCTTCCCGCCGTAGTACGGGAACGGTGGCCTCATGACTGGCCCGCCGATGACCCAACGCCGCGAGAATCCATGCCTGCTCGGGCACGCGATACGAAACGTGAGATTCGCTCCCAGGGTGAGAAACGTCTTACGTAAGTTCCGTCCGTCCGTCCGTGCCATTTAGGCATCGCCGAATCAGGCAGTGCTTCAGGCAGCTGCTTGTTGGATGCTTGATGCATTGCTTAATCCGTCCCGTTTCGCTTGGCCCACAACGCGTCAGCGCCCTTACGCCCGCGCTCGCTTAGCCGCTGTCTTCGCGCTTCGTGCTCATCGCTGGAGAACTGGTAGTCCTTCCAGCCGTGCACATCCCAGCCCCCGCCATCGTGCTCGTCCCAGAGGTCAGCGGCGACAAGCCGTTTGACGTCTGCGGCTGTCCCTCCGATGACCCGCAGAGCAGCCTTGGGGATGTAGCCATCGAGGCCGTGCTTGCCGCTATAGGCCATGCCCGCGAGGTGCACGACGATCGCCCGGTACTGCTTGTCATCCATCAAATCGAGCATCTTCGGATGGTCAAAAGTGCTGGTGTCGAGGCGTATCCACGGAAGGCCCATCAGCGCACCGCCTCATTGACCGCGTGCGCAAGCTCCGCGGCCAACCCACGGTCGAGGTAGGCCGATGTGTGCTGGCCGTCGACGAGATACCCGCGGGCATACGCAACAGCACCGGTCCAGGTGCGCCAGTTCTCGATCGACCACCAGCGTTGCCACCGGCCACGCACAGCCCGCTCCAGCAGGTCTGCACCCCACCGTTGGGCATCGCCCGGCGAGGCGAGGGACATGAAGGTGGTCAGGTCGGCGATCGACCGCAGCGGGTTGCCTTCGGGCAGGGACGAGATCGGGTCGCCCTCGGCCGCGACCCACCACACCGGCGTGGCCCGGTTGGCGAACATGCCGTCGATAGGTCGCTCCCCCGCGATCCCATACCCGGATGCCATCGGCGCATCAGGGATTCCGGCGCCGCGGGGAAGGAGGGGGTCCGCGATCAGAGCGCACCCGACGATGGGGTCGGTGGGCCAGCTTCGCCAGATCTCGGCAGCTACGTCGCCGGCTATTCCCGCGCCCTGGCTGTAGCCGCCGATGATCACATCGTTCTCGCCATCTTCGACGGCATCGAGCAGCACTCGTCGGCCAGCGGCGACGCTGGCCGCGTAGGACATCGTCGTGCCGTACGCGGCGGGGTATCGCAGTGGGACGAACCGGAACCGATCCGGATCCAACGCGGCGCCGAACGTCGAGCTGATCCCGTCAGGTCCGGTGCTGAATCCTGTTCCCGGAAGCCAGAAGACGTCGATGGTCATGAAGCGGCTCCTTCGATAGAGGCAGGCGACTCGGCGTGCAGGACAGCGCGCAGACGCGCCCCGATCCACGCGCCAACAGCGGGAGATACCGCGTTGCCGAAGCCGTCGCATTGATCCCTTGCCGATCCCCACACCACGAACTCGCCGGGCTGGTCTGGGAAGGTGGTGTCGAAACCGCACCCGCGGCCTACCTCGTGCGGACCCAGCATCCGGAAGTGGCAGTCCTCCACCGCCAGCTCGGCCAGCGCCGCAGCCCACTCGGCAGTGAGAAGTCCTGGTATCTGATCGGATGTCACAGTCGGCATCGGTTCGCAGCTGACGGTCGGAGTCGTGTTCCGGCGGAACGGAACAACACCGGCCATCAAGCTCAGCGTCTCCGACGCGACCGACGTCGGCAGCGGCTCGCCGACGCTGCGGGGGCCGCCCTGGTAGTTGTTGACCGCGGCGAACAGCATGGCCAGTTCGTGTGTCGAGGTGACCGTGTCCATGGGCTGGCTGAAGTGCTTGCCGTCACCGTTGTGCCGATGCGCGGCGAACACCGCTCCCGCCGAGAGCAGAGCCGTCTCCTGCTGGCTGGTTTGCGTAGCTAACGGCTGCCAGGGATGACGCTCGCTCCCGTGCACACCCTTGGCGGGCATGAGGATCGCAGGGAATTCAGCGAACCGCTGCCGACACCGTTCGATCCGTGCCATCGTCGCCGGCTTCAGCGGCTTCGATCGGTCCCCGATGCGAGCGCCAAGACTGGTGAGGTCCAACGCATGCAGCGACGGGCTCATCGGTGGCACGACCTCGCGGCGGCACCGCGGGCACCGGTAGTCGTATTGGCGGCCGTAGTTCACCGACCCGCTCGGCGGGACGCCCGTGCGCCACGTCCACACCGCCTCGACCGGCTGCTCGCAGTAGGCGCACCACGAGACCGGGCGATGCTCCAGGTCTGGGACCGGGAGACGCCGATCCCACATGGCGATATAGAGCCGGTTGCGGGACTGCGGCACACCGAAGAACTGGGAGTTCAGGTACAGGACCTTGTATCGGTAGCCCTCATTCTCGAATTGCCGCAGCCACCACCGATACGTAGACCCATCACCGACCTTCGTCCTGCCGGGGAGCGCGGGCCCCCACGACGCCAGCTCGGTGGTGCATTCGACCAGGATCAGCCGGGGGTGATGCTGGGCGGCGTAGTGCAGCACACAGTTGGCGGTCGCGCGGTCGCGTTCGGACCGGGTGACGCGCTCATCGAAGTCGGGGTCATCCAGGTCGAACAGTGAAAGCCCTTGCCGGTACGCCTTTTTCGTGTTGGCCTGCGAGTGGTTCACGCAGCTGACACCCGCGACGAGCAGATCGGCGGCGGGGAGGTCGCGCGCCGAGTGGTAGTCGGAGGAGTCCGGGTCGACGAGGTCGGCGATCCAATGCTCGGCATCCGGGTGGTTGGCTTCGTGCACCTCGACCTTGTAGGTGTTGTGGTTCGCGGCCATGATCGTGGTGAAGCCGGCCACCTCGATGCCGCGGGTGAGGCCACCGAACCCGCTGAACAGATCGACAGCGATCAGTTCGTCGTGCCGGAACCGGCGCCGCCGAGCGGCGGGCCGATGCGTTGCGGTCCGGGTCGGCGCGCTCACGCGTCACCCCCGACCGGCTGGACGCTGCCGTCCTCGGCGAGCAGCACCACGCCGTGCAGCGCGGAACGGATCGGCCGCATCCCGGGAATCTCCCACGGCCGCAGATGGAAGCCCTCTCCCCATGCCTCGTCGGGGTGGGTGGTCGCCCAGCCATGGCATTTCGTCGTGCCGTCGCCGCAGAGCCGGACACAGTTATCGGGAGACCATGTTCCGCCCTGACCTTGGTTCCGCAGGTGGTGAGTGGAATTGCCTGGGCCGCCGCATCTTTCACATCGGCCACCGGACCTGATCCCGATGAGACGCAGGGTCCGGGACTTGCCGGGTGCCTTCACCTTCAGCCGGCGCGGCTGCTGCTTCGGCCACGATCGGCGTGTGTGACGAAGTACTTCCCGCAGTGGGGGATTCACACTCATCGACCGGCCTCGATTCGATCGAGTTGGCCGCGAACGAAAGCCTCGATGTCCTGCTGCTGGTATCCAGTGAGCGGTACGCCGGTTTTTCGGGCGGCGATCAGGTTCGCCATCCGTTGCTCGTCTGCGAGATAAAGCAGGGCGTGGACATTCGCCGCGGCGAAGTCACGGGCGTTCAGCGCGGACTGAGCCGCCTCCCGATGGCTACTCACGCGCCATCACCGCCGTAGCCGGCCAAGCGCATCGCCTCGATGGCCAGCTTCGCCCTGGTCTGCAACGATGACCGCTCCGAGCGACGCTCCTCGACCATGTCGGCGCCGTACTTCACCTCGATCTCGGCCAGCTCCGCCTTGTACTGGTCTTCGTTGGTTTGGTCGTCGACCCATTCCGCTCGAGCCTTGTCGGAGCTCCGCGGTGCGGCGGCCCGCGCGTGGGCACGGGCCTCGCGCAACGCCTTACGCGCGTCGGCCTGCTCCACGCGAAGCCTCTTCAGCTCCAACGCGGCGCGGCCGCCGGTGGCCTCCAGGCGCCGGAGGTTGCGGGCGATATCAGCGAGGTTGAATGCCTCGTCCAAGTCGCCGCTCATGAGGTCGCCGCCGCGGTGTCAGGGGCATGCTCGGCGGGTGGCTCGCTATCGGGTTGTGTCTCGCTGAAATCCGACGGCGCGAGGTCGATGACCTCGGCGTTGCTGCGTTCGGCGACACGTTCGCGCAACAGATCGCTGCCGTCGCGCTCGTCGGCGTCAACGGCCGCGATGAACCCGGTCGACTTGGGCAGCAGCTTCGCCAGCTGACGCACCGCGGTGTTGTGAGTCGGCACCATGTCCCAGCCAGCGAGATATGTCCGGGTGGGTGAGTCGACGCCGATGCACCGTGTGGGCACAGAAGCGATGCGCTCGATGTTCTTGACGGTTCGGTAGTTGGCGATGGTTCTGCTGCGGAACCTGTTCGCCTTCTTCGTCAGGGTGAATGGGCAAACTGTCGGCTGCCACATCACGATGTACGCCTTGGCGGTCTTCCCGAATCCCTTCTTGATCTGGACGTTTCGGCTGACTTGCTCGCCCAGGCTTCGGGCCAGCTCGGCGACGGCATCGGCCAAGTGCTCGTTGGTATTCGTGAAATAGACGCGACCGCGCGGTGCATCGATGCAGCCATCTGCGTCCATCAACCCCCGCAGTATCGCCAGCCGCTGTTCAGAAGAGGCGCGTAGATAGGTGCCTGGTACGTGCTTGTGCCCGAGCACTCCGAGTTCGGCGAGGGCCTTCGAAAGGTTGCTGCGAATTCCTATGTTGGCCGCACCGTTTCGCGGATCAAGCCGCACCTGACCGACCACGTATCCCCCCCGCTCGATGCCAGCGCTCACTTCCTCCACCTCACTGACATGGACCGTGACCCTGGCCGCGCCGGTCGAGCCGTCACCGAGCCAGAACCCAAGCGTCCACGGATCAACGGGGAGCGCGCTCGGTGGCAAATCCAGCGGTGCCACCACGGGCATCGTCACCGGCTTGCCGGCCTGCTTGGCATCGAACAGTTCGCAGATCTGCAAGGTGTCCCAGCGTGTGCGTCCCCGCTTCCAGCCGACACGAGCGAGCCAGTAGTGCTCCTCGTCGCACACGATGGACTGGCCGTTGCCGAACGTCACTCGGTAGCAGCCAATGTTCTTGACAGGGCTGGTCTCTCGAACGCGCACCGGACGGCCGTCCATGTCGATGACCATCTGACCTTCGACGAGTTCGCCCATGGTCGCCCACCCGTTGGGCGTTGGAATCGGGGTATCGACCGCGAGCCCTTTCCGTTCCATCCAGCGTTGCGGGTCGGGGATATCACCGGACGAGCCGACCTTGCCGCGGCGCAGCACCTTGACCTCGTCGGGTGAGAGGACGACGAACGGTGTCGCGCCGCTGGTGAGCCTTGCCAACGCGTAGTAGTCGATGACCTCACCACGGTCGGACTGGCGGGAAGGCTTGTGGTGCAGGAAGGCGCTGGTGCCGTACTGCCAATCGAATTCGTCGGCCTCATAGACGGCGTGCGCGGTGAGGTCCAAGGCGAGGGGGTGCTGATAGAACTGCTTGCTGTAGCCCTGGTATCCGATGATGAGCTGGCACTCGACCCACCCGCGGCGCTGTTCCTTGTCCCACATCTTGTACGGGACGAGGTAGCACTCGTCGTTGACGCCGGGCTCCAGCCCGAGGGCCGCCGCGGTGAGCAGCGCGCCAGCGAACGACTCCGTCGAGCAGCCGGCGAGCTTGGTGTTGCGGCGCAGCACCGTCATGGCGTGGCGGGCCATGCGGTCGGCATCCATGTGCTTGGGCAGGGCGCGCGCCATCTGGCCGCGCAATCCGTTGATGAAGTGCGCCATCGTGGTGACGGCGTCGTCGTTCTGTTCGACTTGCCCTTCGCTGTTGGGCCGGGTGCCGCGCTGGGCGGCGTTCTGACGGGTGCGGGCTGCGAGGTCTCGACCCATGATCATCCTTCGTTTCTGGTCAGGGGGTATGCCTTGAACACCTGGCTCTGGTACTTGCGCCACAGCTCGGGGTCCTCGGCGCGAAGCGCCGCCGAGTCGATGACGTCGACCTTCTTGCGGTAGTGCGCGGCGGCGTCGGGTTCGGCTTCTTCGAATTTCTTGGGTGCCCATGTGCCGCCGATGATTTGGGCGACGGTCTGGTTGTCGACGGTCAACCGGTTTGCGCCCTGCATCAGCAGCCGGGACGCGCTCTCGGCGCGGCGCTTCATCGCATGCCCGGCTGCTTCTTGCCGTTGGCCGGCTTTCCACTCCGCCGCCAGGTCATAGGCTTGGGCGATCAGGTCGGGGTCGGTCAGCTCGACCGCTCGGTCCTCGACCGGCCAGCGCCGCCGCAACGCGGCGAGCGTCGCGGTCGACGGATCAGCTGGGGGCGGGGTATCGGTGAGGATGTGCTCGTGCCAGAGCTGGTCCTCTTCGGCGTTGATCGCCTCGATCAGTTCGGGGTCTCGGTCGACGCGGGCGATCCGTAACCTGTTCCCGCCGACCAGCCCGGCGACCCACGCATGCGTTGCGCCGGTGACCGCCATGTTGTGCTGGCACTGCAACTCGGCGTGGTCGGGGACTTGCCCGTCCCAGTCCGGTGCCATCCACGACCCGGTGTTCTTGCACTCGATCACCGCGTTGTCAGATGCCCAGCCGTCGAGATTGGCTTGCTGCCATGGCCTTTCGAGCGACCGCAGCGTGCCCAGCAGGCCGAAGGTCAGGCCGAGCCGGTTCATCGCCTCTTCGCGGATGACCGGCTCGAGCAGGTTGCCCCACCGCATCGCCTCGGATTCGTCCACCGCGGACGCCCGGCCGGTCTTGTCCTCCCACACCGTGTACGGGCTGGCGTAGCTCGACATGCCCATCACCGCGGAACAGTCCGACCCGCCGATGCCTTGCCGTCGCACACGAAGCCACTGGTCGCGGTCGGCATCCTGCGCCAGCACCTCGACGCAGTGATCCAGGTAGATGCCGCTCATCGCCGTAACTCCTTGTCATCGCGCGGGTCGTACTGGTCACGCCAGTAGTGCGCCGGGTCGGTCGGAAACAGGTGCTGTCGTTCGGTCGGGGGCGCGGGCCGGCACGAGCAGATCTGGCGGTCGAGGTCGCAGTGCTGGCAGACGTCGCTGGTCAAAATCCCTCCCTGATGAATGCGGCGATCTCCTCCCCCGCGGTGCGGCCGAACGACGCGGCGAACCCGTCCTTCTTGACGTCATCGACAGCGATGAACACCCGGCCGCCGTAGTCGTGGGTGACCGTCAGCACCGAATCTCCGTCGCGCCACGTGCGCCGCCACGGCTCGTCCTCGCGGATCGGCTTGGTCACGACGCCACCCGGGCAGGAACAGGAATCGCACAGATCCGGTCTGCGATTTCCTTGGACACGTGCAGCGGCAGCTCGCCCTTCTTGCCGGTGAACAGGTGCCACATGGAGTGCTTGGACATGCCCACCTGTGCCGCGATCTGTGTGCGCGGGATGTCCGCGGCGTTGAGCGCCAGGATGTGATCGCGTACCGGTCCGGCGTCCACCAACCCGCGGCAGGTCGGGCAGATCCGATAACCCCGGCGCGTGATGAAGACTCCGCCGCAGTCGCCGCAGGTGAACTCCAAGTACTCCGCCTTCGGTGACACCCGGCCCAGCGCAATCCGCAGCCTCGTACGTTCCGCTCGCCGCGACATGTCGAACCCCGCGCGAATCCCGATCCGTTCGTCGGCGTCATCGGCCTCAGCCCCGCACAACCGCCACACCGGGCAGCCCTGACAGATCCTCTTGGCGTCCGGCGCCAACGCCGGCGCGAACCACATGTCGGGGTCATGCTGGCGACACGCTCCGCGGCCTTGCCATCCCGCGGTGACCTCCGAATCGAAGGCCACCTTGTTCACGTTGAAGCCGGTCATTGCCGCCTCCCGTCGTGCTTGTCGCACAACACCTGGCCGTGGGATTGCTGGACCAGCGTCGATCGGCGGGTCACGATGACCGGGTCGGTCGGGCACATCACGCACGCCACGTCGACCACGGCCGCGTCGGCGATGTCGAGGTTCGCGTCACAGCGAGCCCGCACCCGACACGACGGGCAGTGGCACGGCTTCTTCTTCGTGTGCGTGATGTCCAGATATGACTGGCCCATGAGGATTTCGCGGACCGTGGACTTGTGCCCGTACCGCGCGACGATGTAGGCCATGTCCTTGCCCATCGCGTGTAGGCGGACGATCTCGATGGCCTGGTCGTCGGTGAATACACGGGTGCGCCCCATTACAAACCCACCTGCCGATCCACGTACTCGTCGTGGCCGCGGTCCCACGCAGCGGTGTCGTCAGGCTCGTCGTCTTCGGGTTCGGTCTCGAACGGGTAGATGTCGGCGAGCGCGGTCCACACGATCGCGCCGAGCACGAACCCCGCGGCCGCCACGCCGGCCAGAGAGACCCCGCCGGTAAGTACGCCGAGCCATTGCCGGGTCATGACCGCACCTCCGGACCGAGGGTGGCCAAGGCGGGGCCGGTGATGTTCGCCAGCTCCACACCGAGGTCGGCCAGCTTCTTGTCGCGGTCCAGCATCAACCGGTCGGCCTTGCGGGCGATGGCCCGTAGGGCAGCGATGTGGGCTTCGTCGGCGGCGATGTGCTGCTGCGCTCGGACGACGAGATCGTCCGTCCCGCTGCCGAATTCAGTACGGGGGGTGTCCATCATGCTGGCGCCTCCGCCGGATCGGCCCGCAGGATCTCGAGGATCCACTCGACGAGATACGAGGTCGGGGCAGGCATCCACGGGCGGGGGTCGACCGCCCTGACGCGGCCATCATCCGCCGACCAGGACAGCGCAAACTGTCGATCGTCCTGAGTAAACAGCGTCGCGAGGCCTACCCGGTCTATCACCCAATTGTGTTCCAGCGCAGCCTTTTCGATTACCGTGCGCTCGGTCAGCTCAGTTGCCATCGTTGCCTGCCTCCATTCGAGACGGATAGGTAGCCACCGGGTCACGGCGACCACAGTCGATGCACGCGCAGATCACGGCACCGGTGTGCATGTGCGACGGGTGATGTGTTGTGCGCTCGAAGAAATGGAAGAACGGCTCACGCCGCATGGCGGACCTCCTCGCGTTCCCAGCCCGCTTCCCGCAGCACCCGCGTGTGGTCGGTGCCGACCATGCAGGCCAGCAGATGCCACGACAGCAGCAGCCCGGTCTCGTCGCACGGGTACACCCCGACGTCGTGACTGCTCGCGTGAACCAGCACGTAGTTCGTCACGCCGTGCAGGTGGATGGCCGGCGGGTACACCGCATACACGGCAGCGTGGCCGTCGAAGGTGTTGTGTTCGGTGTGCGGGACAGCGGTGGTCCGATAGGCGGAGCCCGTCATGGCGCACCATCCGTGCACTCGGCGTAGCCCGGGCCGTCACCCCAGCGGTAGGGCTCCCAGTCGTGGCCGTCCGCCACGATCACCGGGCCGGTCTCGTGATGGAACATCCGCGAGAACCAGCCCTCACCGAACGACTCGATGAACCGGTCCGCGATGTGCGGGTGCGGCAGATGCAGGTGGCGGGTCATGGCGTCACCTCGGCGAGCAGGATCGGCTCCCACAGAGCGCGGACGGTCTCCGCGCACTCGGTCAGCCACGCCCGCACCTCGGGCTCGTCCGCTTCGGTAACGTTCACATACAGCGACCGGCAGAACGCCTTGCGCTGCAACATGAAATAGAGCTTCAGCTCGTGATGCTCGGTGCGGCCCTGCTCGTCGGGGTAGAACTGCGGGAACTCAAGGTGCCATGCCGTCCAGTCCCATCGGTACAGCAGGTTGTAGTCCCGGTCGGCGGCGTAGAAGCTGTTGTCGTCGGCCTTGAACGCAGCCCAGGACGGCACCTCCTCGTGCACGACGATGCCGTCGGCTTCGTGCAGGTAGGGGGCGTACAGGTAGTTGCCCTCGTGACACTTGTACGGGTGGTCGTATTCCCACAGGTGCTTCATGCGGCACCGGCTTCCGGCCAGCCGAGCACGATGGCCCGCAGGTCCCAGCCGATCTGCCACGGCCGCGACTCGGCCGGGTTGTCTTCGAGCAGGGATTGCAGATACCGCCACCGGTCCTGATCGGCGATCAGCGCGAACGTCCTGCCGATCTCCCACTCAGGGCTGCCGGCTGGATAGGTGAGCAGTGCCGCTACGTAGCGCAGCAGGTCATCCAGGTTGTCCTGGTATTCCACGATGCTCATGACTGCACCTCGCCGAGGTCGGCGCGAATCGCGTCCTGCACCAGGACGATGGCGGCGCGCACATCGTCATCGGAGATGGACGCGTCCCCCTTGTTGAACAGGATGTGCCGGAGGATGTCATCGGTGTCAGCGCTGAACGGCAGGTTGCGGTTCCAGTCCTGTTCGACGGCGAAGCCGATGCCGAGGGTCCAGAACTTTCGAAAGCCGACGATCGCCTGGTGCTCGCCGAGGCGGACGCGATACGCCCAGTAGTTCTCGTCGATCGGCGGGGTGATGTGGACGGCAGCATTGCCAGCATTCAGCGCGGGCTGGTCGCGGCGCTCGAGGATCAGGTCGGTCATGACTGCGCCTCGTATCCGAGCAGCGCCAGGTCCTGGGCGGGGGTGCCGTGACGTTTGGAGAGGAGGTGGCCGGAGCCGAGGAGACGGCACAGGGCGTCGCATCCCCAGATGCCACCGAGGGTCACCATCGCGTACCGGTCTGTGCGTCCGTCGTGGCGCAGGGGCGGGGTCAGCTCGTAGCAGGCGGCCAGTGGGATCGTCTCGTTGTCCTCGTTGTATGCGACGCCGGACATCGGTCTTGCGGTGCCGGGCGTGGGCAGGGTTGTGGCCATTCGGGTAAACTCGCTTCTCGTGTGTTGATGGATCTGTCGGCCGTCGGGCTCCCACCCGGCGGCCAGTCCTCTGTTCAGGGGACGTTTGGAGCACCCCCCGGACCGCGGGCATCGCCAGCACGTAGCGGTCCGGGGGATGTGACCTCACCGCAGGGGTCGGTTCGATCGACCTGCGACGAGGGGGTTTCGGGGGTGTTGCGCCGCCAGCCATTTGCGAGGATCAGGTCCGCGATCGCCTTCAGGTCCAACAGGCAGAGCGCACAGGAGCCGTGGTAGATGTGCTCGTTATGCGCGGTGCGCGGCCATGATCGCCACGGGTTCGTGTACAGCAGGTCCACCAGCTGGTCGCGCTCCCGCTGCGCGTTGGCGCGGCGCACGATCTCCGCGCCGACCTCCACCGGTACCGACTCACGCAGTGCGCGAGCCTGCGGGGTGCCGAGGGAGCTCGCCTCGATCTGCGCGTGGATGTCCGCCGTCAAGCTGGCGTCGGCCGCCGCAGCGGACTCGGCGAAGAACTCCGCGAAGTCATCGGCGATGTCGTGGCTCATCGCTGCGGCTCCCGCCACTCGAACCAGAACACGATGTCGTAATCGCGGACGGTGACCTTCAGCCAGTCGTCATAGTCAGGCTTCTTCGGATCCCCGGTGAGCTCGACATGCCTGCTTGCTGCCATGGCGATCGCATCGCGGATCTCACCCACGACCGCGTAGTTGAACTGCTCAGTCGGCACGATCCACTCGTAGACGGTGCTGGTGAGGACCCGACTGGTTACGTTCGTCATGGCTGCACCTCGTTGTCGTATGTGGTCGCCTCGACCTGCTCGGCCATAAACCGCATCTGGTCGGCGCGCATCGCTTGGAACGTGACGGAGTCCGGGTCTGGCCGGTAATGCGGGTTAGGTCGGGACGCGTCCTGCGGGGGCACGGCACAGGGGGATATGCCGCCGCTCTCGCTCGCAGGACGCGCCCCGGTTCCCTCGGCGGCGGGGTGATGAGGGGTTGCCGCGCCGAGGGAGTTCGTGGAGCGAGGCTGCTCCTTGTGGATGGCCTTCGCGACGAGGATCGCCAAGGGGAGGTTCGCAACCAACGCAGCGAGGATGATCAGCAGGGTGGTCATGACTTGACCGCCCGCCGGTTCCGCTTCAGTTCTTGCGTTCTACGGAAGTACGCGGCGGAGACCTGCGCCTCCGTCGGCACCTTCTCCTCGCCGTCCTCTGGCCATTCGATCGCGGCCGAGCGCTGGATGATGCATCGCGCGCCGAAGGACTCGATCAGGTTCTTGCGCTTGACCGCTGGCCCCCGAGATCGCCATTCCTTGTAGGTGGTCGGCCAGAAGAACTCCGTCGATCCGCGACCATGGGTGTCAGTCCAGTACTCGTCTGGATCCCAACCTTGCGGCTCCCAATCCGGGTCCGGCTCACCGCAACGTGGATCCCTCTCGTCCGCGATGAGTGCGCCTTCGGGATACTCGACGATCCGCACGCGGTACAGGAATCTGCCGATCACGCTGCATCACCACCGTCGAGACGCAGCTGCATCGGCAGCCCGCACCGGCCGGCGATCTGCAACGCGAACTGCTGGCGCACATACAACGTCGTGCGCACCTGCCCGTTGTGGAATCGGGGGGCGTTGTGCTGCGGCCGCGGATCGAACCAGTCGATGAACTTCGCATACGCCCGGTACTCGTACTCTGTGACCTTGCGCTGCTCGGACTCCGACCAGCGCTCACCGATCGACACCCGATAGATCAGCTTCTTCTCCAGCAGCAGCGCGAACGCTTCCGGCTGAGTCAGCCCGAACTGTGCGCCCCACACCTTCACCGTGACGGCGTCACCGTTGGCGACGTACCGATCGTGGTAGGCGATCGCGGGCGCGGCGGATTCGAGCGCGGCGGCCAGAACCACCTTCTCCTCTTCGATCTCCAGCACCATGCGGGCGAGGTCGGCCTTTGTCACAAGCTCCGCCTGGCGGCGGGGATCGATTGAGACGGCCTCGGCCTCACGGGTGCGGATCGCGAAATACTGTTGCGCCGCAGCGATTTTCGGTTTGCGAGGGTCGCCGTTCATGAGCACCATGTACGCACCGAACCGCGACAGTTCGTAGTCCTCGCTCTGAACGCTGCCGCCCTGTGGCCGCTCGACCAGCTTGCTGGCGTCGGCAACGTGGCTGGTCAGATCAAGATTCTGGTTCGCGATGGCGATCTTGGCGCGGTCGATGGCGGCGACGAAGTTCCGCCACGTCTCGTACTCGACGAGCTTGCACAGGTCGCGGGCCAGCCAATACTCAGTACCGTTAGGCCGAGTGCGACGTATCGCGTCGAACGGGGAGCCGCCGCGCGCCATCAGGTCGGCACTCATCGGGCACCTCCAGCCTGGAGGCGGCGCCGGCTGCGCGAACTGAGCCCGGACGGGTCCGCCTCTGGTGTGATCACCGGTACGGCCATCGAGTCGATCGCGGCCTGAATGTCGTCGTCGGAAACCCGCCAGAACCGGCCCGCCTTGCGGCCGGGCAGCTTACGAGCTCGCAACTGCTTGACGTACCAGTCCTCCGAGCGTTGAAGACGCTCAGCAGCTTCGGCCGTGGTGTAAAGGCGGGGAGTCATGCCGCCGCCCCCTCATTGCTCGCCAGCAACTCAGCGGTGCGGCAGTCGAGGGCGTGGGCGATCAGACCGAGTTCCCTCACCTTGAAGGAGCCCACGGTCAGGCGACGGGTGAGTGCTCGGGGCGTTAAGCTCACGGCAGTGGCTAGGTCGTCGAGATTCACGCCAGCGACGGACATTTGGCGGAGGACGTTCTCCGTCACCGTCCTGTCGGTTTTGTCCATACGGACTAAGATATGATCCATATGGACTAAAGTCAATGGCTAACGCCGGGTTACGAAACCGTCACGACGGATTCGCCACACTTCAGCGCGAGTCATTGACGTTTGGTCCATACGGACCCAAAATGACCACATGGACACCGAGGAGCTCGGCCGGCGGATCGACAAGGCGATCGGGGAAGAACTCCGCGCACACCGTCAGAAACAGAAGCTTTCACGGGCGGCGCTGTCCGACCTCAGCGGCATCAGCGCATCGACGATTCAACGCGTCGAGGAGGGACAGCGCTCGCCCGATGCTCAGCAGCTCACGAAGCTGACGGCCGCACTCGGCCTCAGTCTGCGCGACTTCGTGAACTCGGCCTTGCGGGACATCGAGGGCGCGAGCGGTCCAGAGAAACCGTCTCCCACATCGCAACGGGGTTAACCCCTAGCGAGATCGCCCCCACTATCAGGTCTGTCACCGTTGGCACTCCGCGCAGGATCCGCCACGCCGCGTCCACCCCGACCATGCTCCTCAGCTGATCCAGGGGCTCGGCGCACAGCATCGCCATGACTGCGTTCGGTCCCGCATACTCCCGGATGCGGGACGGGTCGCTCGGCGACATCGGAAGTGGAAGCCAGTTGGTATACGGCACACTCTCATTCATGCATTGACTCAGTTCTAACCGTTCCCGCCGCTAACGGTGAGCCCCGACAGACCCGCTACGCCCAGGTTGCTTTGTGTAACTATGCGTACGCGGGGACGCATGGCCTTCCGTTCGGCCCCTCCCCGCGTCATGCCGTGACGTCCGACCCGCGACGCCCCGCAACGTCCCCGGTCCGAGAGCGCCGCAGGGAGCGCAGCCGCCACGGCTGGTTCCCTCATCGGATGACCAGTTATCTACGGGTGCTTGGTAGTCGCTACGTCAACCAATGAAGTTTCCTACTGTAGTTATCGCAGGCCGGGAGGCATAGAGGTTTGGATGGTTTTCCTCCTCTAAATCCCGACCGCACGGTCTGCTAGATGGGACGCAAATCCGTAGCTAGCCTTCACTTTTCAGCTCATCGCGAGACGCAGACGATCAAACCCGCCGGTCTGACTTGCGATTACACAGTGTCCATATCGGGCGTTTAACGTACCTGCAATATTGCGTTGTCACAGATGCGCCGCTGTTGCAGCAAACATCCGGCGGAAGATAACAACTCGCTTACGTAGTTGAATCTGCAACCTTATTGAGAGCCTTCGCAACCGCTGCCGACGCCCGATGCCCGGACCTCCGATCGAGATGCCCGTACACATCGACCGTGGTCTTGATGCTCTCGTGACCCAGATGCGCGCTCACATCGGTGATCTCGGCGCCGTTGTTCAACATCCACGACGCGCACGTGTGCCGCAGGTCGTGCGGGCGGGGCTTCTTCCCGATCCGCTCGGCCACAGCCTCCATAGCAGGCTTCCACGCCAGGTTGTGAAACTGCTGCGGGATGATCCTCTTGTCGTTCCTCGTGCGGAACAGCAGTTGGTCCTTGCCGCGGCCGGCCAGTTGCAGCGCGTCGATCGTCTTCGTGGGCACGTTGATGGTGCGCCAGCCGCGCTTGGTCTTCGGGCCGCCGAGCTTGTATTCAGCTGTGCCGGTGTACTTCCACGCCTTCGAGATCCGCGCCGTGTAGAACGTGCCGCCCTCATCATCGACGTGGGTATTGATGTCGCCGACGTGGATCGCTGTCGCTTCGCTGTAACGCATGCCGGTCGTGACCAGCCAAAGCACCATCGGCTGCCACCGCTTCGGGACCGCGGCGTACACGATGTCGAATTCCTCAGGCTCGAGGAACACGCACTCGTGCCGGCGCTTGGGGAGTTTGGTGGAGTCGCAGGGATTGAACGGCATCAGCTGGCGCCGCACCGCCTCCTTCAAGCACCCGCTGAGGAACCCGTGTTTGTTGGCGATGGTCTTGGGCGAGAACCCGTCGGCCTCCTGCTCGTTGACCCACTGCTGCACGACCGAGTTCTGATCGGCGTCGGCGGCGCACAGAGCCGTGAGCGGGAGGTCTCCCATCGCGGGTCCGATGTCGTTGACCATGTACCGCCTGTACCGGTCGGTGGTGGCTTTCTCTACGCCGGTCCGGCCGGAGATGAAGGTCTCGGCCCAGTTGTCATTCAGTGTGACCTCACGTGGCCGCGCGGTTCGCCGAGCCGCGCCGATGAGCTCTCGGGCGCGATCGGGCCCGTGCTTGTCGAGGACTTTCTGCCAGGCGAGGGCTTTCTCGTGGTCGTCGAAGGTCAGCGATGCCTGCACACGCTTGCCCTTGGCGGGATCGAACTCCCGGAAGCAGACCGTGGTGGTGTTCGCGTTGATTCGGAGAGTGGACATCCGGGCGGCTCCGTTCGGAGCCCGTTCACTGCCGTTCGATTCCCCCGAAGAACCGTCGGGTGTTGATACGGGACTGTTGATGGGCTATTCGGTGATGCCGAATTATAGCCCTGACCAGCCACCTAATGGTGGAGCTAAGGGGAATCGAACCCCTGACCTTCTCGATGCGAACGAGACGCGCTACCAACTGCGCTATAGCCCCGTGCGGCTCCTGGGAACCGCGCTGTGTCACTGTAGCAAAGGTTGCCGCGAGACTCCGAATCGGGCGGTTCACCTGGGGTTATTCGGAGTTACGCGGCGGTGGTTATTCGCCTGCGGCGCGGCGCATGTCGCCGCCGCCGGTGCGGTCGCGCAGGGCGCGGGCGGTGGCGGGGTCGAAGGGGTCCAGGTGGTCGAACATCGGGTCTTCGTCGTCGGTCTCCAGGAGGGCGGAGCGGCGGCGTAAGGCGCGGGCGGTGTCGCGGTCCATGGCGGCGCGGGCGGCCTGGGATTGCCTGGGGCCGGTGGGTTCGCCGAGTTGTTCGGCGCGGCTGAGGCGGGCGGCGCGGCGGCGGCGGATGTCCTCTTCTATGCGTACCTGCTTGCGCAGGTAGGTGAGGTAGCCGATGAGGACGACGACGGCGAGGCCGCAGCCCGCCCAGAAGTTCGGGGACATGGCGACGGCGAGGCCGCCGCACAGCAGGCCGGCCAGCACGAGGCCGAGGACGGCGCGCTGGCGGAAGGTGTAGCGGGCGGCGCGGGCGATGGCGTCGGCCTCGGGGTCGTAGCCGCCGCGGCCGCGGCGGGTGGGGACGTAGTCGAGGTCGTCGGGGTCGTAGTCGTCGCGGGTGCGGCGGGCGGTGTGCTCGGCTTCGTCGTCGAAGTCGTCGTACTCGACGCGCGCGGGGGCGGTGGAGGGTGCGGGGGGTATCCGGGCCGCGACCGGTTCGGTGCGCTCTTCGCCCACCTCGTCATCATCGACGGTGTCGTCGATCCGCGCAGCGACTTCGTCATCGGAATCGGCTTCCGCGCTTACGGTTTCGTCGTCGGACGGCTCGGCGTCCGGGTCCGCCGGTGCTTCGTCGTCGAGTTCGGTGTGGTCGAGCTCGGCGTCAGCGATGTCTGGATCGGGGTGGGATGCCGCGGATTCGGCGATCGCCGGTAGGTCACCTTCGGTGACTGGTTCGTCGGCCGGTGTTGTCATCCGGTCCTCCGCATCATCGCTGTGGGCATGCTTTCTCTGTGCGCGGCGGGGCCGCCAGTTGGGATCGGTTTCGTGGCCTGCGGCCGGTCCACTCTTGGTGCGCCGCTTGGAATCTCCGCGGACGAGCACGCGGGTGGCGAGGGCGGCGTCGGTGGTCCGCCGGATCCTCGGGTGCCGGTCGGCGAGGATGGGGAACAGGACGAAGACCCAGAGCACGACCAGTCCGATCCACAAGATTGAATTCGGCATCTCGGTCAGCACCTCCGTCCCGGCCTGGTTTGGTCCGTTCGGCCGGCGAGCGGTGCGCAGCACGCCCCGCGTCCGTCCGGCTTCCGTCCGTCGCTGCGGCATGGATGCCGGTCGCCTCGCAGGCTCCCTGCCGAGGGTGCAGGACGCACCTCCGACGTCCGTAGGTTAATTCCGGGACGCGCCGAGATACGGCAGGCGCGCCGTGCACATACGCCACACCTGTCACAAAGCCACCAATTCCTCCGCGCGTCGGATGCGCCGGGCGTGTCCGTATTGCGCGGTTATCCGGGTAGAACGGCCCGACCTTCCCGTACCAGCCGGTCGACGACGGTGCCCATGAGCTCCTCGACGGTGATGCCGACCAGCAGGTGATCGCGCCAGGCACCGTCCACGTCGAGGTAGCGGCGCAACAGTCCCTCCTCGCGAAAACCGACATTGCGCAGGACCGCTTGGCTGGCCAGGTTTTCCGGCCGCACGGTCGCCTCGACCCGGTGCAGCCCGATCGGGCCGAAGCAATGATCGAGCCCGAGCGCCAAGGCCGCGGTCGCGACTCCTTGACCACTGAGATCCTTGGCGACCCAGTAACCGATCCAGCCCGAACGCAGTGCGCCGCGCACGATATTGCCGACGGTCAGCTGCCCGCTGAACGCGCCGTCCACCTCGATCACCAGCGGAATCATCGCGCCGCGCCGAGCCTCGGCCTTCAGGCTCGACCACAGCGACGGCCAGTTGGACGCGTGGTTGCGCGCCTCCCAGGCACCGCGGCCGGTCGGCTCCCAGGGTTCCAGATGCGCCCTGTCCTGCAATCGGATTCGGCTCCACGCCGCGGCGTCGCGCAACCGCACCGGCCGCAGCGTCACCTCCCCCGCGCCGACCCGGATCGGGCCGAGCCGCGCGGGCCAGCCGGGATGCTGGGTGACCCGGAACACGTTCATCGCCTCCACGCCTCAGCCGCGCTGTGCGAGGAAAGCGACCCGGACCTCGTCACCGGTGCGAATCTCGGTGTCGTCGGGATCTATCACGATCAAGCTGTTCGCCTCGGCCAGCGTGGCCAGTAGATGCGACGAGGCGCCCGCGCCGCCGCCGAGCGGTTGCACGAGGTAGTCGCCGGTGGCCTCGTCGCGCATGAGCTGCGCGCGCAGGTAGCCCTTGCGACCGGCCATCGAACTGATCGGCGTGATGGTCCTGGCCATGATGATCCGGCGCATGGGATGCCTGCGCCCCAACGCGATTCGGATCAGCGGACGCACCATCACCTCGAACACGACCAGCGCGCCGACCGGGTTGGACGGCAACAGGAAGGTGGGCACCTCGTCGCGCCCGAGCCGGCCGAAGCCCTGCACCGAGCCGGGATGCATGGCGACGCGGGCGATTTCGAGTTCGCCGAGCCCCTCCAGGGCCTCGCGCACCTGATCCGACGCCCAGCCGCCCACCGCGCCGGCGATGACGACGACCTCCGAGCGCACCAGCTGCCCCTCGACCACGTCGCGCAGCCGGCGCGGATCGGCGCTCACGATGCCGACTCGGTTGACGTCCGCGCCCGCGTCCCTGGCCGCGGCGGCGAGGGCGTAGGAGTTCACGTCGTACACCTGGCCGGGGCCGGGCGTGCGATCTATATCGATGAGTTCGCCGCCGACCGAGATCACCGACAGCCGCGGCCGCGGATGCACGAGCACCTTGTCCTGCCCGACCGCCGCTAGTAGTCCCACCTGGGCCGCGCCGATGATGGTGCCCGCGCGCACGGCGACATCGCCGGGCTGCACGTCGTCGCCGATGCGCCGCACGTAGTCGCCGCTCCGGACCGGCTCGTAGATCTTGATCTTCGCCCGGCCGCCGTCGGTGAAGTCCAAGGGCAGCACGGCATCCGCGAGGGTCGGCAACGGCGCACCGGTGTCGACCCGGACGGTCTGGCGCGGCTGCAACCGGATCGGCTGGCGGGATCCGGCGGTCACCTCGCCGACCACGGGCAGCGTCAGGTCGACGAGTTCGTCGTCCTCGTTGCGTATGTCGGTGCCCGCGGCGGCCACGTCCACGCTGCGCACCGCGTAACCGTCGATCGCCGCCTGATCGAATCCGGGCAGCGGTCGTTCGGTGACGACGTCCTCGGCACACAGCAGGCCCTGGGCCTCGGAAATCGCGACCCGGACCGGCCGAGGGGCGACCGCCGCGGCGGTCACCTTGATCTGCTGATCCTCAACCGAGCGCATCCAGCCCTTCCTGATCTCTCCGCACACCTGTGATTCCACCGCGCGATTTCGCTTCGGCACAACCATTTCGGCGCACGTGATGGTGAACCATCATTGGTACCCGACGGCCCACTATCGAGGAAACCCGACGCCTCAGTCGTAGGTCGTCAGCTGCGGATCCCAGTCGGGACCGAGCCGATGCTCCAACCACTCCCGGAGGGCGGGGCCGTATTCGTCGCGTTCCAAAGCGAAATCGACCGCAGCACGAAGATAGCCGCCCGGGTTGCCCAAATCGTGGCGCGACCCACGGTGCACCACGACATGAACGGGATGACCCTCGGCAATGAGCAGCGCGACGGCGTCGGTGAGTTGCAATTCCCCGCCCGCGCCGGGCTCGATTCGGCGCAGCGCGTCGAAAATGGCGCGGTCCAACAGGTATCGGCCGGCCGCGGCGAAGGTGGACGGCGCATCGGCGAGCGCGGGCTTCTCCACCATCCCCTTGACCCGCAGCACATTCGGATTCACCGCGTCCGGCACGGTCTCCACGTCGAACACGCCGTAGGCGCTGACCTCGTCCTTGGGCACGTCGATGGCGCACAGCACGGTGCCGCCGCGCTTGCGCCGGACCCGGCACATCACGTCCAGCACGCCCGCGGGCAACACCAGGTCGTCGGGCAGCAGCACGGCGATCGCGTCCTCGTCGTCGTCGAGGACCGCCTCGGCCTGCGCGACCGCGTGGCCGAGGCCGAGCGGTTCCTCCTGCACGACCGAGGTGACGTCGAGCAGACCCGGCGCCTTGCGCACCTTCTCCAGCAGCTGGAACTTGCCGCGCTCGGCGAGGGTGCCCTCCAGCACGAGGTCCTCGACGAAGTGCGCGACGACGCCGTCCTTGCCCGGCGAGGTGACGATCACCAGCCGCTGGGCACCGGACTCGGCCGCCTCGGCGGCGACCAGTTCGATGCCGGGGGTGTCGACCACCGGGAGGAGTTCTTTCGGCACCGTCTTGGTCGCGGGCAGGAATCGCGTTCCGAGCCCGGCGGCGGGCACCACGGCCGTGCGAAAGCACGACTCCAGCGGTGCGTCGCCGGGTTGTCCGGCCTTTGCTGTCATGCGCATACCCTATCCATCGTCGCAGCCCCTGACTCGGCGTCGAGCCGACCGGTAGTCCGGTCAGCCTATGGTGATCGCCATGGAGATGCCCGGTGAGCGCGATAAACATGCATGGCGCACCGAAATTATTGCTCGACGGGCGGCGATGACCGCCGAAGAGCAGGCGATGAACAGCCTCGCGCTGGTTGCGGCCGTCGGGCGGCTGGCGGTGCCGGAGTGGGTTTGCGCGTATGTTCCGGTGCGCGGCGAACCGGGGTCGACGCAAATGCTGGATGCCTTGCGCGCGGCCGGCGCGCGGGTGCTGGTGCCGGTGACCGGACCACCCGGGCCGCTCGATTGGGCGGAGTACACCGGCCGGGACAGCCTGCGGCGAGCCAGGTTCGGTCTGCTCGAACCGGTCGGCGAATCACTGCCCGCTACCGCGATCGCCTGGGCGGAGCTGATCTTGGTACCGGCGCTGGCGGTGGATCGGCGCGGGGTGCGGCTCGGGCGCGGGGCGGGCTATTACGACCGGACGCTGTCCGCGGCGCGCCCGGACGCGCGGCTGGTCGCGGTGGTCGGGGACGCGGAACTGGTGGACCAGTTGCCCGAGGAACCGCACGACTCGCGCATGGGCTGGGCACTCACGCCGGGCGGCGGACTGCAACGCCTTGGCGAAGATCACGTCCCGGAATGAAAGGTAGATTGGCAACGTTGGCACTGTCGGCTGTAGAGTGCCAGAGGACTAACTCGCGGAGGATGCTGTGCCAACTTACTCGTATGCGTGCACCCAGTGTGACAACCGCTTCGACATCGTTCAGTCCTTTTCCGACGATGCGCTGACGGTGTGCCCGGAGTGCTCCGGGAAGCTGCGCAAGCTGTTCAATTCGGTCGGCATCGTGTTCAAGGGCAGCGGTTTCTACCGCACCGACAGCCGCGGCGGGGCGTCCACCGCGAGCGAGCCGGCGAAGTCCGACAACGGCTCGAAGGAGTCGAGCCCGTCGACGTCGTCCAGCTCGGATTCCGGCGCGTCCAACGGCAGCAGCACCTCGGCCAGCACGGCCGTGGCCAGCTGATTCGCCGAGTTATCCACAGCCCCTCAGTTATCCACAGCTAGCCCTTTTCCTGGGCTGACGGGTGTGGCCGCGGTCATAGGATCCGGCCATGACTCGATCCTTCGCCGATCTCGGTACGCGCTTGCCGATGTGGCATCGACCACACTGGGCGGACAGTCTGCTGCTGCGGCGACTCCTCGCGGTCGGCCTGGTATTCCTGGCGGCGGTCTTGTTCCTACGTGGCGGCCCCGGCGCGGAACGAACCTCGGTCGTGGTCGCCGGGCACGATCTCGCGCCGGGACATGTCCTCGAAGCAAGTGATCTTCGATCGGCTCCCCGCGAATCCACCGCATTGCCCGACGGCGTCGTGCGGGACTCGTCCGAGGTAATCGGCGCCACCTTGACCGGGGCGATGCGCGGCGGCGAGGTATTCACCGATATCCGCGTCGTCGGACCGCGCCTGGCCGCCGTCGCGACGGGTGCGCGCGACGCGCGAATCGTGCCTATTCGGCCCGCCGACACGGCCGTCGCCGAAATCCTGCGCGCGGGTGACCGAGTCGATGTGGTCGGCGGCGAAGAGCAGGGCGCGCGACCCGCCCGCACGCTGGCCACCGACGCCGCGGTGGTCTTGGTGTCCGGCCCCGGTGACGGACGCGCCACGAAAGAACGCGTGGTCTTGGTCGCAATGGACGCTGAACATGCCACAGTTGTCGCGGCGGCATCTCTGCATACCGCGCTCACCGTTGTCTTCCATTGAGTTGTCCGCACATTTGCCATCAAGGTCAACTAGCATCGGCGATACCACGGGCGTCGACCGCCGAGCACGACTTGTCAGCTCCACACGTAGAGGAGATATCGGCAATGCTCAAGGGTTTCAAGGATTTTCTATTCCGCGGAAACGTTGTCGACCTGGCGGTGGCGGTGGTCATCGGCACCGCGTTCGTCGCGATCGTCACCGCATTCACCAATGGCATCGTCAACCCGATCCTGGCTGTATTCGGCGGCAACAATGAACTCGGACTCGGTTTCCAGCTCGTTGCCGACAAACCAGCGACCTTCGTTCAGGTCGGTCCGATCATCACCGCCGCGATCAATTTCGTGATCATCGCCGTGGTGTTGTATCTCGTGCTCGTGCTGCCCGCGCTGCACGTGAAGAAGCGGTTCAGCAAGGAGGCGGTCGAACTCAGCGACACCGAGCTGCTCATTCAGATCCGCGACCTGCTCGCCGAGGGGCAACGTAGCGCGGGCGGTAAGCACGAGTCCTGAAAGTGTTTGTGCGGGAACAGGAAACGGGCCCGCCGCGGTAGCGACGGACCCGTTCACCTCGAGCTGGTTGATATTCGATATCAGCCGAGGCTGAAGGGCATGCCCCACAGGACAACCCAGGTGATGACGTTGTCGGTCTCCACCTCGACCTTGACGAACGAACGAGCCTGCGCGTAGCCACCGCAGCCGGACAGACCGATGGTCTCGTCGGCCCAGGTGGTCGAAGCGCTCGCGCCCTTGAAGGCCCAGCTCTTCTTGTGCGTCTCGTTACCGAAGTCGTCGGCCTTCTCCCGGTCGATGACGTAGAACGAGGTCGCCTGGCCGGGGCCGAGCGACAGGTTGGCGCCGGTGGTGGCGCCGATCTTCGGGCTCTTGCCTTCCCAGTCGGTGCCGGCGGTCATGCCGCCTTCCGCGCCACCGCCGTCGATGTTGACCTGGCAGCCCACGGTGTAGCCCGGGATGATCGCGCCACCCTTCGCACCCTGGATGTCGACCGACGCGGACCCGGAGACCCACGCGTTGCGGTGCACCGGGGTCGAGCCCATGGACGGGCTGATGTTGGCCGATTCGCCGGTCAGGCGGACCGTCACCACGGTGCCGTCGGACAGCGTCTTGACGAGCTCGCCGCCCGGCAGCGGGATGAAGGTATCGGCGTTGGCGGCACCGGTGGAGAACAGCCCGACCGCCATCGTGGCGGCGGCACAGAGCCCGGCCGCCCGTGCGAGTTTCTTACGGTTGATCATTTTATGCGTGTCCTAAGGGATCGAATTCGCTTCAGCGAGAACAGAGATGACGGATCCGGCGCGCTCAGCCGATGCTGAACGGCGCACCGTAGAGGGTGGTCTTGGAGTAGTTGTCGCCGATGATCTCGACGACGGTGTAAGACCTGGCCTGGGCGTACCCGGCACAGCCCTGGATCTCGATCTCGGCGTCTTGGTACTCGACCGAGTAGACGCCCGGCTTGGTGATGTCCTTGCTGTCGATACCGACGAACTTGACTTGTCCCGGGCCCAGTTTCAGCCCGATGGAGCCGCCCGCGGTGGCGCCGCTGAGATTGATGCCACCGGAGACACCCGCGGAAATCGCGTTGTCGGCGATGCTCACCTGACAACCGACGATGTAGCCGGTGTTCAGCTGCGACGTTCCGTGGGTCGACGAATTGTTGGTGCCCGGGGCGCCGGTGGCGCCGTTGGTGGGTCCGGCCTTGCCTTCGGGCGTCACGCTGACATCGGCGACGGCGTTACCCGACACCCACACCACGCGACCCGCGCCGTTCGCCGACAGCGACGGCGAAATCAGGGCGTGCTCGCTGTTGCGCGAGATGGTGACGCCGGGTCCGATCTTCTGGCCGTCCGGCAACGGCACAAAGGTATCGGCGTTTGCGGCGCCGGTCGAAAGCAGGCCCATGGCCACGGCAGCCGCAGCGCCGGCGCCCGCGATGCGGACCCCTCGATGCAGACCCCTGGTGCGGATCTTGCTCATACTTCCCCTCATCAGGTTCTAGCGGTCGACCTCGGGTTGTCGAGGCCGAGTTAACCCCTTTCAGGTCGGCGTCACCTGGTGGAATGTTCTGTCCATCAAGTGAATTGCCGTCCATCCCGTCATAGGACGATCTCGGGTGGGGCTTATGTTATTGGTTTCCGCCGGAGTTCTCAGAGATTTCGAGTATGTTACTGCGAATATGTTCGCCAAAAATGTTGGGGGACAAGACGTTTGCACACGAAACTAGCCCGTCGCATAGGGCGCGACGGGCTGGTTTCGTGAACGTGCGAAGTGCTTACTCCACCGGGATCAGCCGAGGCTGAACGGGGTCCCCCACAGCGTCACCCAGGTGACCACGCTGTCGGTTTCGACCTCGACACTGACGAAGGCACGCGCCTGCGCGTAGCCGGCGCAACCGGTCAGGCCGATGGTCTCGTCGGCCCAAGTCACCGAGCCGCTGGTGCCCTTGAACTTGTTGCGCTTCTTGTGCGCCTCGTTGCCGAAGTCGTCGGCCTGCTCGAGGTCGAGCACGTAGAACGACTTGGACTGGCCGGGGCCGAGCGACAGGTTGCCGCCGCTGTTGGCGCCGACGCCGCCGGTGACGTTCTGGCCGTCACTCCAGTCGACATTGCCCTCGACGCCGCCGGTGGCGCCGCCGCCCGCGATGTTGACCTGGCAGCCCACGGTGTAGCCCGGGAAGATCGCGCCGCCGGCGGCACCGGACAGCTCGACCTGCGCGCTGCCGGAGACCCACGCGTTGCGGTGCACCGGGGTGGAACCCATGGACGGGTTGATGTTGGCGGATTCGCCGACCAGCTTGATCGTCACCACGGTGCCGTCGGACAGCGTCTTGGTGATTTCACCACCCGGCAGCGGGACGAAGGTATCGGCGTTCGCGGCGCCGGTGGAGAACAGGCCCAAGGCCATGGTGGCAGCGGCGCCGACACCGGCCATCCGTGCCAAGTTCTTACGGTTGATCATTTGTACTGCCCCTCGAGGGATTGAGTTCGCTTCAGCGAGAAGATTGTTCGTGGATTCGACGGACGTCAGCCGATGCTGAACGGCATCCCGTACAGGGTGGTCTTCGAGTAGTGGTCGCCGATGATCTCGACCACGGTGTAGGCCCGCGCCTGGGCGTAGCCCGCGCAACCCTGGATCTCGATCTCGGCATCCTGGTACTCGACCGAGTAGGTACCGGGCTTGGTGATGTCCTTGTAGTCGATCTGCACGAACTTGACTTCGCCGGGACCGAGGTTCAGGCCGATGGAGCCGCCCGCGGTGGCGCCACTGAGGTTGATGCCGCCGGAGACGCCCGCCGAGATCGCGTCATCGGCGATGCTGACCTGGCAACCGACGATGTAGCCGGTGTTCAGCTGCGACGTTCCGTGCGTCGAGGAGTTGTTGGTGCCCGGGCCGCCGGCGGGGCCGTTGGTCGGACCGGCCTTGCCTTCCGGGGTGACGGAGACATCGGCGATCGCGTTGCCCGAAACCCAGACAACCCGGCCTGCGCCGTTCGCGGACAGCGACGGCGAAATCAGCGCGCGCTCTCCGGTACGACTGATGGTCACGCCCGGGCCGACCTTCTGACCGTCCGGCAACGGCACGAAGGTGTCCGCGTTGGCAGCACCGGTCGAAAGCAGTCCCATGGCCACGGCCGCGGCAGCGCCGACGCCCGCGACGCGGACACCGCGGCGCAGACCGTTGGTGCGGTTCTCGCTCATACTTCCCCTCATCAGGTTCAAACAGTCAACCTCGACCTTCGAGGTGGACAATGGTCCTCTCAGGCCCAGCTCAGTGTGTCGTTACTTTGTTGCCGACGTGTAACCGGCTGTAAGTTCGGCGCAACGGGTAGCTGGCAACGGAACCGAGCCAGGTTCCGCCGGGTGACCACGTACGTGCCGACCCGGGCCTGCGGGGTCCAGTTGTGGGTTGGCTCGTGGCGAACATTAAACGCTAGGTAACGGCGCTGCAACGTAAGCTTTCGTAAAGATCAATGTGATGTAGATCACATTCGTTAACGTGCGCATTACCCTTGACGTGCGGAAATAGGTGACGGAGACAGTCGGACCGACCGGCCGGTGCTGACGAAGTCACTAAAGCGTCAACCGCTGAATACGGGCCAGGGCCGTACATATATCGATGGCATAACTCGGATCTGAAACAATCACAAGTAAATTACGGTTAGCCAAACTTATCAATACGTAGCTACTACGTAGATTTGGGCATTCAACCGTGATGCGGCGGCTTCTGCGCGCGCAGCCATTCGTCGGCGGAAGACTCGTTTCCGGAGTCATATCCGCGTTCGTCGCTCGTGGTGTCTGGGAGGGCGTCGCCGAAAATCTCGGCGAGACGCGCCGCATCCCTCGCCCGGCGAGCGGCCGGACGAGGGATGTCGTCGGAAGAACCGGAATCGGTGATCAGTCGACCAATCCGGACAGCTCGCCGATGACCTTGCTGGCGAGCGGGCCGAGGGTGGCCATGCCGTCGCGCACCGCGGCCCGGGTGCCGGGCAGGTTGACCACCAGCGTGCTGCCGGAGATGCCGGCCACGCCGCGGGACAGGCCCGCGTCCAGCGAACCGGCCACCCGGCCGGACGAACGCAGCGCCTCGCTGATGCCGGTCAGCTCGCGATCGAGCACCTGGGAGGTGGCCTCGGGGGTCACGTCGCGCGGCGACATGCCGGTGCCGCCGACTGAGATGACCAGGTCGACACCGCCGATCACCGCGGTGTTCAGCGCGTTGCGGATCTCGACCTCGTCGGCCTGCACCGACACCGACGCGTCGACGAGAAAGCCTGCCTCGGTGAGCAGCTCGGTGACCAGCGGGCCGAGCGAGTCAACACCTCCATGCGCCGTTCGATCATCGACGACCACCACCAGAGCACGCCCCGCCACCGGAGCATCGATTTCCATGGTGCTAACCGTAGCGTCTATGCCGAGAACCTCTGCGGCGGTGTCGAGCAGCGGCGTGCGGCCGCCTTGCAGCACGCGCATCATCTGCCACCGTCCGCGGGCGCACCGGTGAGGGTCACCTCGACGGTCTTGGCGTTGTTGCCTTGGGCATCGGTATAGGTGACTTTCACCTTGTCTCCTGGTTGGTGCGAACGGACCGCGGCGACGAGCGCGTCGCCGGTGGTGATGCTGCGGTCATCGAGCTTGGTGATGACGACACCGGACGGAATGCCCGCCTTCGCGGCGGGGCCGTCGGCGGTGGACTCCATCACCCTGGCGCCGTTGATCGAATCCTGGGCCTGCGCCTGGATCTTGACGCCGATCTGCGCGTAGGTGGCGTGCCCGGTCTTGATCAGCTCGTCGGCTACCCGGCGGGCCTGGTCGATCGGGATGGCGAAGCCGAGGCCGATCGAGCCGCTCTGCTGGCCTGCGCCCGGCTCACCCGCGCCGAGGCTGGCGATGGCGGTGTTGATGCCGATGAGCTTGCCGTTGCCGTCGACCAGCGCGCCACCGGAATTACCCGGGTTGATCGCGGCGTCGGTCTGGATCGCGTCGATCACCGGGTTCACGCCCGCGGCGCTCTGCTGGCCCTCGCCCTGGGTCGACACCGGGCGGTTCAGCGAGGAAACGATGCCGGTGGTCACGGTGCCGGCCAGGCCGAGCGGCGAGCCGATCGCGACAACCGGCTGGCCGACCTGAAGGTTGGCCGAGGTGCCGAGGTCGATCGGGGTCAGGCCGGTCTTGCCCGCGACCTTGATCACGGCCAGATCGGAGACCGGGTCGGCGCCGACGATCGTCGCGGGCGCGGAGCTGCCGTCGGAGAACAGGACATCCATCTTCGCGCCCGGACCACCGCCCGCGGCGACGTGATTGTTGGTCAGGATGAGGCCGTCGGAGGACAGCACCACCCCGGAACCCTCGCCCTCGGCGCGGCTGCTGGCCACCTTGATCATGACCACGCTGGGCAGCACCTTCTGCGCGACCGCCTGGGTCGAGCCGGCCGGTGCGTTGGAGACGTTGTTGACGTTCGGCTTCGGCTGATCGAGCGCGTTGGTGATGGTCGAGCGCCCGTTGTCCGAATGCGTGGCCAGCGCGCCGACCGCGCCGCCGACGCCGCCGCTGACCAGGGCCAGCGCGACCGCGCCGATGACCAGGCCGGTGCGGACCGGGCGCTTGGCGGGCGGCTGCTGCACCCCGAGCGGGGCACCTTGCTGCGGCTCGAAGGGCGGCTGCGCGTGCTCGAACGGGGCGCCGTAGTCCGGGCCGGGGAACGGCTGGGTGTGCTGATGCGGGGGCGGATACGGCGGCGGCGCCCCATACGGCTGATTCGGCGCCTCGTACGGCCCGAAGCCGGGCCCCTGCGGTGCGTAACCCGCCCCATACGGCGCGCCGGCGGGCCCCGTCGGTGCGGCCGGGATCTGATCGGTCGGGTTGGGCTGATCCGGTGCGGCGTTCGCCGTCTCCGGCTCGTCCCGCCGGTCCTTCGAATCCTCGGTCATGGACTCCTCGTTTCTCCTCAGCGTCTGCGCCAAGCTTGACGACGACTACTGAGAGCGGACTGAGACCGTGCTATCAATTGCCCGAGACCTGTCGACCCACCGCTCGCGGTCTCGCCGAGGCTGCGCACACCCCGACCCTGCAGCTTTCCAGCCAACAGGGTACGCAACCGGACTGCCGCGCGCCTGTCTCAGGCCTCGGCCGGGCGCCCGGCCTCGCCCGGCAAGACGATCCGGATCCGCGCGCCGCCGCGCCCGGACGCCTCGATGGTGATCGTGCCGCCGTGTTTCGTCACGACCTGCTTGACGATCGCCAAGCCGAGCCCCGAACCGGGCATCGACCGCGACGCGGTGGTCCGGTAGAACCGCTCGAACACCAACTCGCGCTCGCCCGGCGGAATACCCGGCCCGGCGTCGTCGACGGTCAGCTCGAGCAGACCCCGCCCGGTCTCGCGCATCTCGACATAGACCTGAGCGCCGGCCGGACTCCACTTCGCGGCATTGTCGAGCACATTGAGGATCGCCCGCTCCAAGCCGGCCTCGTGCCCGTAGACGAACCAGGGCCGGATCGCCGAAACGAACACCACCGATCCGCGTCGACGCCGGGCGCGCTCCAGCGCTCGCTCGGCCACCTCACCGAGATCGACTCGCTCGTAAACGGTTTCGGGCGCGTCCTCGCGAGCCAGGTCGACCAGGTCGCCGACCAGGTTGGACAACTCCTCGATCTGCGCCATCACATCCGAACGCAGCTCGGCCATGTCCTCGTCCGGAATGCGCGGTGCGCCCGGCCGGCTCGAAGCCATCAGCAGTTCGGTGTTCGTCCGCAACGAGGTGAGCGGCGTCCGCAGTTCGTGCCCGGCGTCGGCGACCAATCTGCGCTGCCGGTCCCGGGATTCGGCCAACGCGCGCAGCATCGTGTTGAAACTCTCGGTGAGCCTGGCCAACTCGTCGTCGCCGGTCACCGGGATCGGGGTTAGGTCATCGGTGCGCGCGATCCGTTCGGTCGCCGCGGTCAACCGGCCGATCGGCCGCAATCCGGTGCGCCCGACCGCGGTTCCCGCCGCGGCGGCCAGCACGACGCCGCAACCACCGACGACGAACAACAGCCAGGCCAGCCGATCCAGCACGTTCCGGGTCGGCTCCAGCCGCTGCGAGATCACCAACGTCGCACCCTGATTCGTGCGCAACGCGAGCACGCGCTGATTGGCGACCGTGCGCAACGACGAATTCAGCTCGCCGTGGAAGACCGCCATCTCCTGACTGCCGACCGGCGGCTCGGTCGCTTGCGGCGGCGAGTACGGGCCGATGTCCGGAAAGATCAGCGCGATGCCGGTGTCCGGATAGAACGCGGTCGCCAGCACCAGGTTCTGCAGATTGAACCCATAGGGATTACTGGCGATCACCGCGCTGGCTCGGCTGCGCAGTTCGGTATCGACGTTCGCGTACAACGCCCGCGCGACCAACGCGTAGGCCGCGATCGAGGTCACGGCCACGGCGATCGCCACCACGGAGGCAGCCAGCAGCGTCACCCGCCAACGCAACGACACCGAACGGGTGAGGGGGATCGGGGGCCGCATCTCGGTCGGGTCGGGTGGCCGCTGCGGCGGCCGTTGCCCGAGCCCGGCGACCACGGGCCGCTTGGGAACTGTTCGCGCCATGGCCTTCCCCTACGGGGGCGTCTCCCGCAGCACGTAACCGACGCCGCGCACGGTGTGGATGAGCCGGGATTCGCCCTCGGCCTCGGTTTTGCGGCGCAAATAGCCGATGTACACCTCGAGCGCGTTGCCGGAGGTGGGGAAGTCGTATCCCCAGACCTCTTCGAGGATGCGGCTACGGGTGAGCACCCGGCGCGGATTCGCCATCAGCATTTCCAGCAGCGAGAACTCGGTGCGGGTGAGACTGATCCCGCGCTCGCCCCGAGAAACCTCGCGGGTCACCGGATCCAGCGACAAATCGGCGAACGTCATTGCCTCGGAAACCTCGCCGGGATCGGCGGTCGTGCGTCGCAGTAGCGCACGCAAACGCGCGAGCAATTCTTCCAACGCGAAGGGTTTCGGCAAATAATCGTCGGCGCCCGCATCGAGTCCGGCAACCCGCTCGGACACCGAATCCCGTGCCGTCAAAACCAAAATCGGAAGATCGTCACCGGTGCTGCGCAGGCGCCGGCAGACCTCGAGCCCGTCCATCCGCGGCATCATCACGTCGAGCACCAACGCGTCCGGCCGCTGACTCGTCGCCTTGTCGAGCGCGTCGACGCCGTCCACCGCGAGGTCGACGGAGTACCCGTTGAAGGTCAGTGACCGGCGCAGAGACTCGCGGACGGCGCGATCGTCGTCGACTACCAGAATGCGCATGCGACCAGTTTGACCGTATCGACTGAGAGGCGACTGAGAGGGGACGCTCGACACGCCGCGTCCGCCTCCGCCCGGCCGACCGGCGGCCAGCACTCGATCAGCTATCCGCGATCTTCCGCCGTATAGATCAGTCGTCCAGGAACTATGTAGACTCACAAACTCTTACAACGCGAAACCTGTTCCGCGTAGCCATATTCGGCCACGAGCAGACCTGGTGCCTCGGATTGCCGACGGCCAGTCAGCACGGTATGTTCCGTGCGGTAAAAAGAAGACCTTGAGTTGGTTCTCGGCGGGTTGATCCAGACAGCTCCTAGACAGCCACCATTCGGGGACCATGCGCGAAGTGGAGGCGACGGAAGCGGAATGGAAGCTGCACCGCGTTCCTGGCAATTCAGCCTGTCCAACCTGTCGGTCACGCGCAAGGTCGGCATCGTGCTGTTGCTGCCGGTGCTGCTCGCCTCGGCCTTCGCCGGACTGCGGATCAAGGACGAGCTCGGGGTGATCTCGAAGCTCGACGCGGCTACCGAGCAGGCCCGCATCTTGCGCCCGATCCTCGAATTCAGCCAGGCCACCGAGCAACTCGCGATCGCGGCGGTCAACGCCCGGCCGGAGGATCCGATCGATACGGTCGCGGCCAAGTTCGACCAGTCGGCCATCGATCTGGAAACCGCGCTGCGGACGAAGAAGGTCGACGACAGCACCACCAAGGAACTGCCCGCGGCCATCGCGGTCGCCCGGACCATGCGCAACGGACTGCGCACCTCCTCCCCCGCCACCATCGGCGGCCAGGTCGACGAGGTCGGCACCCGCATCATCACCGCGATCTCGGTCTCCTCCTCGATCGAAGAGATCGTCATCCAGCGCTACTTCCTGCAGCTCGGCCTGATGACCAACGCCTCGCGCCTGCTCACGCAGGAGCAGATCATGTCCGCGACGGCCAGCGGCGGCAACAACCCGGCCGCGCTGGCCGGCATGCTGACCACGCTCGGCGCGGAAATGATGCTCACCTACTCCTATCCGCAGATGAGCCCGTCCTCGGCGACCAACGCGCAGGTCCTGATCGATCAGGTGCAGACCCGCATCGGCGCGCTGAGCCAGAGCCCGAACAGCCTGGGCAGCAACGGAGTTATCACCGATTCGCTGCACACCAGTTCCGAGGCCTACCGCCAGGCGACCACGGTGCTGCTGAACACGATCGACGACAAGCTGGCCGACCGGACCATCGAACTGCGCAGCGCCGTGCTGCGCGACGTCGCGATCGTGATCACCACGCTGCTCGCCGGCCTGGCCCTCGCGCTCGGCGTCGCCCGCTCGCTGGTGGTGCCGATTCGCCGCCTGCGCCACGACGCGCTGCAGGTCGCGCACGTCGATCTGCCGAACGAGATCGAGGTGGTGCGCACCGGCGGTGCGACCCCGAAGATCACCCCGGTCGACATCCGCACCACCGAGGAGATCGGCCAGCTGGCCCGCGCGGTCGACGACATCCACCAGGCCTCGCTGCACCTGGCCGCCGAGCAGGCCCGGTTGCGGGTGCAGATCGGCAGCATGTTCGAGACGCTCTCGCGGCGCAGCCAATCGCTGGTCGAGCAGCAGCTGGCGCTGATCGAGGACCTCGAGCACGACGAGGACAACACCGAACGCCTGCAAAGCCTGTTCCGCCTGGACCACCTGGCCACCCGCATGCGCCGCAACGGCGACAACCTGCTGGTGCTCGCCGGTACCGCGTTGCGCCGCGGCCAGCTGCACCCGGTCCAGCTCTCCGACATGCTCTGGAGTGCGGTCTCGCAGGTCGAGGATTATCAGCGGGTCGAGATCGGCGCGGTCCCGGACGGCATCGTGGCCGGCGAGCCCGCCATCGACATCGAGCATCTGCTCGCCGAGCTGATCGACAACGCGCTGCGCTACTCGCCGCCGACCACGCCGGTCACGCTGTCGGTGGCGCGCGCCGTCGACGGCGGCTACCTGATCGAGATCATCGACCGCGGCCTCGGCATGTCGACCGAGGACCTGCGCGCGATCAACGACCGGCTGAGCTCCGGTGGTGAGGTCACCGTCGAAACCGCGCGCCGGATGGGCCTTTTCGTGGTCGGCCGGCTGGCGAAACGGCACACCATCACCGCCAACCTGCGCCGCACCTCCACCACCGCGCAGCAGCCGGGCGTCACCGCGAGCGTGCACCTGCCCGGCGCGCTGGTCGCGCCGCCGCTGGACGCCACCGACCCGACCGGCAAGCCGCTGGAGCTGACCGGCGACTACGAGCTGCCCGCGCAGCCGCGCACGCTGGTGCCGGTACCGAGCCTGCCGCAGCACAATTCGCCGCGGTTCGAGGTGTCCAGCACCGGTCTGCCGCAGCGCAGGCCCGCGATCCGGGTCGCCGAGCCGCCCGGGCAGCCCGCCGTCTCGGTGCCCTCGCGGACCAACACGCCCGACACCGATTCCGACACGCAGCCGCCGACCGAGCCGTGGTCGATCAACACCCCGACCGACGATCGCTCCCCCTTCGGGCCGCCGACGGTCGGCGTGGCCGGCAGCGGCCCGACCCGTCCGGCCGACGAGGAACGGCCGACCGACTTCTGGGCCGAGTCCGAGGCGAACGGCCCGGAACCCGAACCGACCATCCCGCAGCAGCGGGTGCCGCGCGAGTCCGAGCAGCCGAACGCCGGGCGCGAACCGTCGCGCACCACGTCACGCTCCGGCCTGCCGATCCGGCGACCGGCCGCGGTGCCGGAACCCGAGCCCGTCCCGCCGCGGGCGGTCGAGCCCGCGATGGTGACCTCCGCGCGGCTGCAACCGGTGGCCGGCGCCTCGCCGACCCCGATCTATCAGCGCATGGTGTCGGAATGGCTGGTCGAACCCGCGACGTCGCAGACCGCGGAGACCACTTGGACCTCACCCGCCGACGTGGGCTGGTCGGCCGCCGAAGAGGCGACCCATCCGACGCCGACCGGCCGCACCAGCGGTGGACTTCCGATCCGAACGCCGGGCGCGCAACTGGTCCCCGGCGGCTTGGCGCAGGCAGACGAATCGGGAGCCCGTGATCCCGAGGAGATTCGGAACAACCTGACCAGGCATCTCAGTGGGGTCCGCAGTGGGCGGGCCAATGCGCAGTACGACGACGGAGGGCTTGCATGACAGACGCGAACAGCACCACGGATGAGAACCTGAACTGGCTGGTCGCCAGATTCACCCGGGACGTACCCGGCGTGTCCCATGCGGTGCTGGTCTCGGCCGACGGCCTGCTGCAGGCGACCAGCCCGCACCTGCCGTCCGATCGGGCCGAGCAGCTCGCGGCCGTCACCGCCGGCCTGGCCAGTCTGTCGATGGGCGCGGCGTCGCTGTTCGACGGCGGCAAGGTGATGCAGTCGATCGTCGAGATGCAGCGTGGCTATCTGCTGGTTATGAGTGTGGGCAACGGATCTCATCTGGCCGTGCTCGCCAACAAGTCGCACGACATCGGCCGGATCGGCTACGAGATGGCGCTGTTGGTCGACCGGGTCGGCACGGTGGTCACCGCCACCGCGCGTACCGCGGTTTGAGCGGGAGATGTCCAATCCCTACGGACCTGGACCACGACCGACCACGCGCGTCCGACCGTATGCCCTGACCTCGGGGCGCACCGAACCGGCGGTCGACCTGCCGCTGGAAGCCGTTATCGAGACCCTGTCCTACACTGCGCATCTCGACTGGCCAACCGGTGATGTCCGCACGGATATCCTTAGGCTCGGCACACATCGGCTTTCTGTTGCCGAGATCGCCGCTCACCTGGATCGTCCGCTCGGCATGATCCGGGTGATGATCGGTGACCTCGTGGTCGACGGCACTGTGCGTCTGCATTCGACACTGACTGACGAGGCGAGTTTCGACGAGCGCCGTTCTTTGATGGAGAGGACTTTGCGTGGACTCCGTGCCCTATAAGAAAATCGGGCCCGACACCAACCCCGGCCAGGCCGACGGGGACAACCGGACCGCGTCCACGAAGATCGTGGTCGCCGGTGGTTTCGGGGTAGGTAAGACAACATTTGTCGGCGCGGTGTCCGAGATCGTTCCCCTGCGGACCGAGGCCATGGTGACCCGGTTCTCCGACGGCATCGACGATCTAGCGGAAACGCCGGAGAAGGAAACCACCACGGTCGCCATGGATTTCGGCCGGATCATCCTGCCGGGCAACCTGGCGCTGTATCTGTTCGGCACTCCGGGCCAGCGGCGCTTCTGGTTCATGTGGGACGACCTGATCCGCGGCGCGATCGGCGCGGTGGTGCTGATCGACACCCGCAGGCTGGAGGACAGCTTCGCCGCGGTCGACTTCTTCGAAGCGCGGCAGCTGCCGTTCTTGGTGGCGGTCAACCGCTTCCCGAACGCGCCCCGCTTCCCGATCGCCGAACTGCGGGAGGCGCTCGCGGTGCGCGAGAGCGTGCCGATCGTCGACATCGACGCGCGCAACGCCAACGAGGTGCGCCAGTCGCTGGCCGCGGTGACCGAGTACGCCATCCAGCGCCTCGCCGCGCAGGAACGAGAACAGGCTGTTCTTTGACTTATTTCAGCATGGGCTACTGGATCATCGGGTTGTCGATCGCGGTCTCGCTGGTCGGCGCGCTGGTCGGGTTCAGTTGCATCCGGCAGTCGACGAAATCGGTGACGCCGAAGTTCCGGGTGGTGTGGCAGGCGTCGGCGGCGGTCTCGATCGGCGGGATCGGGGTCTGGCTGCCGGTGTTCGTCTCGATGCTCGGGGTCACGGTGCCGGGTAGCCTGGTGCGCTACGACGTGTGGAGTGTCGCTGCGGCGGCGGTGATCTCGATCCTCGCGGTGTGGGCGGCGCTGGTGCTGATGGGGCGGACGCTGCACATCGCGCGCCTGATCGGCGCCGGGGCGGTGATGGGCGGCGGGTTCGGCCTGATGCACTATCTGGCCTTGGACGCCATGCACATTCAAGGTTCGACCTCGATCCAGCCGTGGACGTTCGTCGGCGCGGTGGCGATCGCGGTGCTGCTCTCGCTGGCCACCCTGTGGTTCACCCAGCCGCGGCGGCCGCTGGCGCTGCTGGCCGCGGCGGCCCTGGTGTTCGCGGCCGGGATCGCGGGCATGCACTACACCGATCTGGTCGGCGTGGAAATCCACCTGGCCACGGCCAATTCGACGCCACCGGGTGAGGATCTGTTCGGATTCTTCGTGCCCGCGTTCGTGCTCGGCATGCTGTCGCTGGCCATCCCGATCAGCGCGATCCTGATCGCGCCGGACCGGCGCACCTCGGCGCCGGTGCGGGTGCCCGCGACCAACTCCGCGTTCTGATCCGCGGCGCCGGTTCGGCCCTGCCGCGGTAATCCCTCGATTTACAGTGAGAGACATGCGTTTCGGTCTGGACTACGCCGCGGCACGTCCGGGCGGCGCGGCCATCCGCGCGGCGAGTTTCGACTTCGTCGTCCGGTATCTGTCCGACGGTGGCGTCACCTTGCCCGGCAAGTTGCTGACCCCGGCCGAGGCCGACGATCTGCGCGCCCACGGGGTGTCGATCGCGGCGAACTGGGAGACCACCGCGACGCGCATGCTGGACGGCTACGGCGCGGGTGTGGTGGACGCGCGCGCGGGCCTGGCCCAGGTGCTGCGCTGTGGGGGCCGGTCGGATCGGCCGATCTATTTTTCCGCCGATTTCGATGTGACGCCGCAGGATCAGCAGCGGATCAATGCCTACCTCGACGGCGCGGCGACGGTGCTCGGCCGCGCGAATGTCGGGATCTACGGCGGATATTGGTCGGTCAGCCGGGCGTTGGACGCGGGCAGCGCGAGCTGGGCGTGGCAGACCGATGCCTGGTCCGGCGGCAATGTGGAGGCGCGGCGCAATCTCCATCAGACGTTGCGTCAGCAGGTCGTCGGTGGTGTGGTCTGCGATGTGAACGAGGCCGGGACGACCGATTTCGGTCAGTGGGATTTCTTTGCACAGGAGGACGCCGACGTGACACCGGAGCAAGAGGCAGTGCTGCGTGATATCCAGATCCAGCTGCGCGGGCCCGGCCTGACCGGCTGGCCGCAGCTGGGTGACGCGGGCGGTCCGGGTCGCACACTGGTGGACGGGGTGGCGGCCGCGCTGGCCCGGATCGGCGAGCTGGAGGGCGAGGTCGGCGAGTTGCGCACCGAGATCAGCGAATTGGAGGCGACGACGGCCGACCTGGCGGCGCAGGTGCAGCGGCTGAGTGGCCGGCATTGGCCGTGGCCGTTGTCGTTGATCGAGGGACCGGCGGCGTTGGTGGGTGAGCAGTTGGCCCGACTCGAGGCGATTCTGCCCGACTTGCCCGGTTTGCCGGGACAGGGTACGAGTACGCAGCACACATCCAGTAGCGATGCGGTGGATTCGCGTTCTACGCGGTGACGTCGGCTGGTGCGGTGAGTGGTTCCGCATGCGCGGGACAGAGGTGCCGCGGCCGGGATTTTGGCGATGAGCGGGTTCTCCCAGGAACCGGAAGAACCCGCCCTCTCGCACGAGGATACTGACGTCCGGACACGTTCGCATCACTTCGCGGAGACTTTTCCGACTACCAAAAACCAACCAACAGTAGGTATTTCGCCCGGTAGCTATCGGGGCGCAATCGCATCGTGCACGAGGTGGCAACGTCGCCCTGACCAGGCCGGTAGCCAATCGATTGCCACAGGTTTCGGTGTCGCGGGAAAGTTGGTCATCAACCCGCCAGGACGGACCGATTCGGCCGACCGGCGCGTTCGCCTTCCGCGACAGCACCGTGCGAGTTATCGTCGGCTGGCACATGGCGCTCACTGGGCGCCGCACATCCAGGTTCGTTCGAAGGAGTTCGCATGGCCGTCAACGTGGTGCTCGACAAGGCTCTCGACAAGGCGTACGAGAACAAGTCGCTGAACGAAATCCTCTCCGCTCCGCCCTCGGCCCTCGCCGGTCTCACCGAAGCGCACGACAAGCAGCTGCTGGACGCGCTCAAGATCAAGACGATCGCCGATCTGGCCAACAACAAGTACTTCCGGCTCGCCGCGACGCTCGCGGACCTCGCCGCCAAGGAAGGCTGAGCCGAAATCTCAGCTCCGAGATAAAGAGAGCGGGCCCGCGGCATTCGTCGCGGGCCCGCTCTCTTTTTCGTTCGTCAGAGCCGATCGAGGTCGATCAGTCCGCGGCGCACCGCCGCGACCAGTCGGCGCGGCACCTTGTGCACCACGCCGGCGACGGTCACCGGCACCAGATCCGGCGGCGTCGCCTTCCACTGCGCGCGCCGGCTGCGGGTGTTCGACCGCGACATCTTCCGCTTCGGGACGGCCATCTCAGCCCTCCCCGCGGCGCGGGCGCTTGCCGTACTTGCGCTCGAACTTCTCCACCCGGCCCTGGCTGTCCAGCACGCGGTGCGCGCCGGTCCAGAACGGGTGCGAGTCCGACGTCACGTCGACGGTCACCAGCGGGTAGGTGTTGCCGTCCGGCCACTGCACGGTGCGCGCGCTGGTCACGGTCGACCGGGTGAGGAACTGCTTGCCGGTGCCCGCGTCCTCGAACACCACCGGGTGGTAGTCCGGATGGATTCCTGTCTTCATTTCGCTTCTCCTCTCGGGCTTTTCACGTCTTCGATGGGCAACGCGGTATCGCTGCTCTCGCAGGGGTCGGCGTGCCACGCGCCGAATGGGTCCTCCCACTGGGCGACTCGCTCGGGTGCGCGTTCGACCAGGCGCAGCTCGTCGTCCTCGACCAGCGCCCAGTGCAGCGCCGCGCGGATCTCGTTGGGGTCGGCGTCGTGCACCAGGATCACCAGGGAGATGTCCCGATCGCCGAACTGGTCGTCCCAGCGCAGCGCGGCCATCGCCCGCCGATCCGGATCCGCCTGCGCCAGTTCGGTTTCCGACATGGATGCCAGCCAGCGACCCGCGCCGCCGACGCGCAGGCCGCCGCCCGCGGACTCCAGCCAGGTCACCTCGTCGGGCTGGGTGGCGAGCCACATCCGGCCGCGCGCGGTCACCACGCCGTCGAAGAGCACGTCGAGCGCCTCGTGCAGCCGGGCCGGATGGAACGGCCTGCTGGCGGCGAACTCCAGCAGGGCGACGCCGTAATCGCTGCTGAGCGGCGGCTGTCCGCGCAGCAGCGGCGCGTGCGCGTCGAATACCTTGCCGCGGCGGGAGTTTGCCGGAATCCGGGTCAGCAGGGCTTCGATGCGGGCCGCGGTGAGCAGCTGCGGATCGTCCACCCAGTCCACCGGCGCATCGGGGACCAGCCGGGCCAGCACCGCCGCCAGCTTGCCGCGATCGACGTCGCCACCGGGCAGCACCGCACCCAAAGCGATTACGGCATCGGCGAATTCGACCTGACCGACGGCGACCTGCGCGACCGTGCGCTCGTCGTCCGCCTTCGCCAGACCGCGCTCGGCGAGGGTCTCCTCACCGGTCGCGTCGGCGAGCCACGCACCGGCGTCGAGGAAGGTCAGCACGGCCTCGACGCGCACATCGCGCCCGGCCGGTCCGTCGACTCGGCCCAGAATCCCTTCCACCACAACATGTTCGATGGCATGACAGACCGCCTCGGCCTCGAACGCCGGATCCAGCGCCAGCACGATGCGCTCGACCGAATCCCGCGCGGCGAGCGTGCGCAGCAGCGGAAGCAGGTCGATCCGCAGCGTGCAGGACACACAGCCGTGCGCGAGCTCGAGCACGTCCGAGGTCTCGTAGGTCGCGCTGCGCACCGTGCGATGCACGATGCCCTCGCGCAGCTGGCCGAGGTCGTGATGGACGACGACGGTGCCGGGCGCGTCACCGCACAGCGCGGTAGCCGCGTGATCGGCGCCCGCCGCGGCCGGTCCGGCGAATCCGGCGAGCACCACGACCGGTGTGCGGCGGTCGGTCTCAGGTGCGAGCACTGACAGCACCCCTTTCGATAACGATTTTCATTTGCGTCAACGCAACGGTACATTGTCGATCAGCCGTTGTCGAAAATGATTGTCATCTACCGGAGGGAGTCCGCATGTCGGCCCACTGCCAGGTCACCGGGCGCAAGCCCGGGTTCGGCAAGTCCGTCTCGCACTCACACAAGCGCACGAATCGGCGCTGGGACCCCAATATCCAGCGCAAGACCTACTTCCTGCCCAGCGAGGGCCGGCGGATCACGCTGACCGTCTCGGCCAAGGGCATCAAGACCATCGACCGGGACGGGATCGAGGCCGTGGTGGCCTGCATCCGGGCCCGGGGCGACAAGATCTGACCAGGAGAAAGCCATGGCATCCAAGTCGACCGAGCTCCGCCCGATCGTCAAACTCAAGTCCACCGCGGGCACCGGGTACACGTATGTGACCAGGAAGAACCGCCGCAACGATCCGGACCGGATGGTACTGCGCAAGTTCGATCCGGTGGTGCGCAAGCACGTCGATTTTCGCGAGGAGCGCTGACATGGCGAAGAAGTCGAAGATCGCCCGCAACGCCCAGCGCGCGGCCGTCGTCGCGCGCTACGCCGAGCGCCGGGCCGAGCTGAAAGAACTCATCCGCAAGCCCGGCACACCGGCCGCCGTGCGCGCCGACGCCCACGCTGAGCTGCGACGACAGCCGCGGGACGCCAGTCCGGTACGATTGCGCAATCGGGACGCCGCTGACGGACGACCGCGCGGTCACCTCCGGAAGTTCGGATTGTCCCGTGTGCGTGTGCGCGAGATGGCGCACCGGGGCGAGTTGCCCGGTGTGCGCAAATCGAGCTGGTAGACAACCACCGTTCTCGTACGAAGGATCCGTATATGGCAGTCAAGCGAGCACCGTCGAAGAAGGTTCGCGCCGAACAGGCCCGCCGTCCGAAGAAGAACCCGCTCATTGCCGCAGGCATCGAGAAGGTCGACTACAAGGACGTCAACCTGCTGCGCACGTTCATCTCCGACCGCGGCAAGATTCGCAGCCGCCGGGTCACCGGGCTCACGCCGCAGCAGCAGCGCCAGGTCGCCGTCGCGGTGAAGAACGCCCGCGAGATGGCGCTGCTCCCCTTCACCAGCCGGTAGCCGCACTCTCCCGAACGCGAACGTGGGACCCCGCATGTTGCCGGGGTCCCACGTTTTGTCTTGCGCCGCAATAAATTACGGGATGGTCAGCACCTGGCCGGGGTTGATCAGGTCCGGGTTGTCGATGCCGCTCGCGTTGGCGATCTCCTGGTAGCGGTTGCCGTCACCGTAGAAGCGCTCGGCGATCGCCCACAGGGTGTCGCCCGGCTCGACCGTGTAGGTGCGCACCTCGGGGGCCGGCGGCGGCGGAACCTCTTCGGCGGCAGGCGCCTCGGCGACCGGCTCCGGCTCGGGGGCCGAGAGCGGGTTGTCCGACTTGGTGTTCGAGGCCCACAGCGCGCTGCCGTCCTTGCCGTACAGCACCACGTTGCGGTCGGCCTGCACGACCAGCCGGTCCGCGTCCTTGCCGTTGGTCTCGGTGGACCAGGCCGACGCGTCACCCTTGTACACCACGAAGTTGCCGTCGTCCTGCAGCACCGCGCGGTCGACACTCTGACCGTGAGTCAGGGTGGACCACACCACATTTCCGTCCGGCTCGGACAACACCAGGTTGCCGTCGTCCTGCAAAGTAAGGGTGTAAGCACCACCCTGCAGGGACTGACCCAGTCCGAGTTCTTCACCAACGCGCAGTGTGTCGCCCACGGTTCTTCCTTTCGAAGGTTCTGAAGAGCATCCGACAATCGACACGCGCCGAAGACACAGGCGCGCATCTAGGCCCGAAGATACTGGTCTGGAGGGGGTTACGGAGGGATTACGCGCATGGTTCGCCGAAAGTTCACTGTGGGGTGTGTCCTATTGCCGTGTCATGTTCGATGTGAGATGGCCGCGGGAATGCCCACTAGGGTGGTCGGCATGAGTCGGATGTCGGGCGGACGTAGTGCCGCAGCTGTTGCCCTTGTGCTCGGGTGCCTCGCCGCTACGGCGTGTGGCGGATCGGATGATGCTGCGCCGCAACCGAAAACCAGCACGAGCACCAGCGCGGCGCCGAGCACGCCGACCGAGGACACCGGCGGCAATCGCGGCCGGGAGTTCACCGCCGACCCGACCATCGTCAGCCCGCGCCCGATGGCGTTCAGCTCGTGGACGCGGCTGGCAGACGACCGGATCGCGGTCAACTTCCAGACCGGCACGCCCGAATGCTACGGCGTGGACGCGACTGTGCGCGAGACGGATTCGGCCGTCACCGTCGAGCTGCGGTCCGGCACCCGGGCCGACGCGGTGGGCCGGATGTGCACCATGAACGCGGTGTTCGGCTCGCTCGAACTGACGCTGAAGACACCTTTGGGCAACCGGCCGGTGCTCAGCGCGGCGTAGGCCGCGGGTTCGCTACGCCGGAGGTTCGCCGACGGCGTCGGCCAGCGCCGCGAATTCGAGGTAGCTACCGGCTTGCGGTGGACCCCAGGTCTGCTGTGCGGTGACCTTCAGCGGCATCGTGATGGCGGCGGCGATCCGGTCCGGGGTCTGCACCGTCGGGTCGTCGCACCAGACGAACAGGCCCGAGCCGAGGTTGTGCGTGTTCTGGTCCGCCGTCAGGCGGGTGCCGTCGACGAACAGCGTCGGATCCCAGATCTGATAGGCGACGGGCGGCGGCACGTTGCCAGCCGCGGTCGGCCCGCCCGCAACGTAGTAGGTCGGCGTGAAGGAGGCGTTGCGGAGTTCGTGCCCCGAGGCGATGAGATCGGCTGGGCTGCGCGCGTTTCCGAAGAACGGCAGGGGCAGTTGCGGGATGCCGGCCCGACTCCAGTAGTCGACGACGATGTCCCGGCCGATGGCGAGAGTGCCTGCGCCGGTGTGCAATCCGTCGTTCCAGATGCGCGGGCGTTTGCCGTGCGCGCGGACGAGGTCGGCACCCCAGTTGATCAGGCCGAGGAAGGCGTCGACGGGCTGGGCCTGCGGCCCGTAGGTGGCGCGGGCGTACTCGCCGATCTGCGGGTACTCGTCGAAGCTCGCGACCCGGGCGCCGTCGAGCAGGAACTCGTCGGCGCCGAGATGCCAGTAGGGGCCGGGGAACAGCGGCAGGAACTCGTCGAGGATGTCGCGCATCAGGTCATAGGCGCGCGGGTTCGCGATATCGATGGCCGCGTCGGAGACCCGGCCGCTCGCGCTGCGCAGCTTCAGATCCGGGTGGGCGGCCAAGATGCCGTTCATATGACCGGGGAAGTCCACCTCGGGCATGATCTCGACCTGATACCTGGCCGCGTACTCGACCAGGTCGCGGATGTCCTGTTTCGAATAGTGCTGCGCGGCGGTTATTTCCGGGTGCCGTTCGCTTTCGAGGCGGAACCCGAAGGTGTCCGAGAGGTGCAGGTGCAGCAGGTTCAGTTTGAGGTAGCCCATGCGGCGGATCTGCGCGCGCAGCAGATCGACCGGCATGAATTCGCGGCCGACGTCGAGCATGAGGCTGCGTTCGCGATACTGCGGCCAATCCGTCACGGTGCCACCGGATATCGTGGTCCGCTGCCGCAGTAGTTGCAGTGCCGAGCGGGTGGCGTAGAACGCACCCGCGAGGTCCGTGCCACGCAGGTCGAGGGTTTCGCCGATCGAAATCTGGTATGCCTCAAGCGTTTCCGGCGCTCCGGGCACAGTGCCGGTACTGAGCACTATGTCACCGGGATTCCCCGACGAACCAGCCTGCGCGACAACGTCATTGCCGGTCACCGAATGCAGTGCCGAAGCAAAGTCCGCAGCGGCGGCGCTTAATCCGTCCCCGTACAACACCCGCGCATGCGCACCGAGCGAGAACCCGGCCCCACCAGGATTCCACGCTTTCACCGAAGGAACAGTCTGCGGCACCCCCGGCTCCGCCTGAGCCGACTGCAGCCCACTGATCGACCCCGCCACGGCAGCGACCATCACAACCACCCCGGCAACCACCGCACGAATCGACATGCGGCCACTGTACGAAACCAACGCACCCACCACGCGCATTCGCGCCCAGCCCCGCCGCCGCACGCCACGCCGACGGACCGGCGTGGCGTTCGGGGTGGAGCAGGTCAGTGGGCGAAGTGGCGGGAGCCGGTGAGGTACAGGGTTACGCCGGCCTCGCGGGCCAGGTCGATGGTCTCCTGGTCGCGGACCGAGCCGCCGGGTTGGACGATCGCGCGGACGCCCGCCTGGATGAGCTGCTGCGGGCCGTCGGGGAACGGGAAGAACGCGTCCGAGGCCGCGACCGAGCCCTTGGCCCGATCACCGGCGCGCTGCACGGCGAGCTGCACCGCGTCCACCCGGTTGACCTGACCCATGCCGACGCCGACCGAGGCGCCGTCGTGCGCGAGCAGGATCGCGTTCGACTTCACCGCACGGCAAGCGCGCCAAGCGAATTCGAGATCGGCGAGGGTCTCGGCGTCGGCCGCGGTGCCGGTGGCCAGCGTCCAGTTGGCCGGATCGTCGCCCGCGGCGTCGAGGATGTCGCGCTGTTGCAGCAGCGCGCCGCCGCTGATCGGGCGCAGCTCGGCGCCCGCGCGCCGCGGCGGCTCGGCGATCAGGATGCGCACATTCTTCTTGCGCTGCAACACTTCCACCGCACCGTCGGCGAACGCCGGGGCCACGATCACCTCGGTGAAGATCTCCGCGACCTGCTCGGCCATCTCCACGGTGACCGTACGGTTGGCCGCGATCACGCCGCCGAACGCGCTCACCGGATCGCAGGCGTGCGCCTTGCGGTGCGCCTCGGCGATGTCGGCGCCGATCGCGATGCCACAGGGGTTGGCGTGCTTGATGATCGCGACGGTCGGCGCGCTGTGGTCGTAGGCGGCCCGCCAGGCGGCGTCGGCATCGGTGTAGTTGTTGTACGACATCTCCTTGCCGTGCAACTGCCGCGCCTGCGCGAGGCCGAGACTGCCGTCGTTGTTGGTGTACAACGCGGCCGCCTGATGTGGGTTCTCGCCGTAGCGCAGCACCGCGGAACGCTCCCAGGTGCCGCCGAGCCAGGTCGGGAACTGCACGCCGCTGTCCTCGGCCGGCGCCGCGACGCCCGGCGCGAGCACCGACGTCATCCAGCTCGCGACCGCCACGTCATAACTTGCGGTGTGCTGGAAAGCCTTGGCCGCCAACGCCGTCCGCTCGGCCAGGGTGAACCCGCCGGACTTGACCGCGCCGAGCACCTCGTCGTAGTCGCCGCTGTCGACGACCACGGCCACCGACGGATGGTTCTTCGCCGCGGCCCGCACCATCGACGGCCCGCCGATGTCGATCTGCTCGACGCACTCGTCCGGGCTCGCGCCGCTGGCCACGGTGTCGGTGAACGGGTACAGGTTCACCACGACCAGCTGGAACGCCTCGACGCCCAGCTCCACCAGCTGATCGAGGTGCTGCTGCTTGCGCGTGTCGGCGAGGATGCCCGCGTGCACCCGCGGGTGCAGCGTCTTCACCCGCCCCTCGAGGGTCTCCGGGAAGCCGGTGAGATCCTCGACCTTGGTCACCGGGATGCCCGCGTCGGCGATCTTGCCCGCGGTCGAACCGGTCGAGACCAGCTCGATGCCCGCGGCGTGCAGACCGGTCGCGAGCTCGATGAGCCCGGTCTTGTCGTACACGCTCACCAGCGCGCGCTTGATTTCCTTGCGGTCACTCACCGGATAACTCGCTCATCTGGGATAACTGCCTTTCGTCCGTCGGAAACAATGCCCCGCGTGGCGACGGCGGCGACGACCTGCGCGAGCAGCCGCCGTTCCACCACCTTGATGCGTTCGTGCAGGCTCGCCTCGTCGTCGTCGGGCAGCACCGGCACCGCCTCCTGCGCGAGGATCGGCCCGGTGTCGACGCCCGCGTCGACCAGGTGCACGGTCGAGCCGGTGACCCGTACCCCGTAGGCGAGCGCGTCGCGCACCCCGTGCGCGCCGGGGAAGGCGGGCAGCAGCGCGGGGTGGGTGTTGATGATCCGGCCGCCGAACCTGCCGAGGAAGGCGGGGCCGAGGATCTTCATGAACCCGGCCGAGACCACGAGATCGGGTGCGTAGCCTGCGACCGCGTCGGTCAGCGCGGTATCCCAGGCGGCCCGGTCGGGAAAATCGTTCAGCGCCACCTTGAAGTGTGCGACGCTCGCGGCGTCCGCGTGCTCGGTGGCCGCGCAGTTCCGGTCGACGCCGACGGCGACGATCTTCGCCGGGAAGCCGGCGGCGGCCGCCGCGTCGAGCAGCGCGCGCAACAGCGATCCGGTGCCCGAGGCGAGCACGACCACGGTCGCCGGGGCCGCGGCGGGGGTCCACGAGGCGGGCGGAGAGGTCAGGGCTCTACTCCTGCGAGTCGATCGGATGGCGGACGGAAGAGCTCCGCCGGGTTAGAGCCTAACGACCGTCTACCCGGTCACTTTCCGGCAGGTCCGCCTCGACCACCTCGGCATCGACGATGTCGGGTGTGGTAATCGGGTGGGCCGATCGCATGGTGTCGATCGAGGTCTGCTCCTCGACGAGTTCGCCGTCCAGCGCGACTTCCAGGTCCGGGCCGTCGTAGTCGGCGTAGTCGTCCTCGAAGTAGTCGCGGTTGTCCGCGTAGTCGTCGTCGGTGTAGTAGTCGTCCGCGTAGTCGTCGTCGTAGTAGTCGTCTTCGTCGTACGGATCGGCGTAGTCGCCGGGCGGCGCACCGTACGGGACGAGGAACCAGCGCGCGAACGCGAGACCGACGTAGCCGGGGATGGCCAGCCACGCGAAGGTGAGCAGCAGGAAGATCGGCAGGTCGAGCCCGATCCGTCCGAACGTGCCCAGGTCACCGCCCGCGACCACGCCGAGCAGCGACAGCGCGACGGCGGCCAGGCCGGCCGAGCACAGCGTCGCCCAGGGCGCGCCGATCCGGTCGGTCGAGCTGCGCGCCAGGTCGAGTCCGCCGAGCACGCCGATCGCGGCCGGGATCAGCAGCAGCACCGGCCACCAGCCCGCCGCCGGTCCGGTCGGCACCGCGGCCATCAGCGGCACCGCCGGAATCGGCCCGCCGACAACGGAAAACACGCCGAACGACGCGGCCCCGATCTGCGCGCCGGAACCGACCAGCACGCCCACCGCCAGCACCACGAGATTCGGCAGGTAGGCCAGCGAGAGCAGGGTCAGCCCGAGCACCCCGGCGGCGTTGCCCGCGCCGTGGTAGGTGTCGCCGATCCGCGGGATGTGGAACAGGAACGAAATCACGATGAGCGCGGCGGCGCAGCCGAGCAGGCGCAGCATCGCCCGGCCCGCGGCGTACATGCCGGAGATCGCCCATTCGGGCAGGCGCAGCAGCACGAACAGCTCGCGCCGGGTCCTGGTCGCGATACCGCCCAGCGCCGCAACCAGATACAGGCTGCCGACCCAGGCGAACGCGGCGAGGGTGTTCGGCGGTTGCAGCGCGACGACGCCGGACGCGTCCTCGGCGACCGCGAGGCAGATGGCGGTGATCAGCAGCGGACCGGCCAGCGCGGCGCCGACGATCCAGCCGAGATCGGCGCGCGTGCACCCGGGTTCGACGGCGCGGGCGCATTCCCGGCCCGCCAGCCAGACCAGCAGCACGGTCGGCAGCAGCGGCAGCAGGCCGAGCGAGGTCTTGCCGATCACCAGCGGAACCTGGTGCGCGCCAAGCCATCCCGCGGCGATTGCGCCGGAGGTGCCGGCCAGGTTACTGCCCGCGGTGAGCAGCGTCGCGAGGACGAGCACGATGATCGCGGTCAACGCGTAGGTGGTCGGACGGCCGGCGACCAAGACGAGCACCCTGGCGCGTTCCGGGGTCAACGACAGAAACCCGGCCTCTTCGGGCTCGGGGTGCGGCTCGGGCACAGTGCGAGATCCACCTGTCCGGCGCGCGAGCGAGTTTCGAGACGAGCTCACGACCGCGCCTCGCTGACGCTCGGCTCCGTCGTGCGCTCAGGCGCGCGGCATCCCTGACTCACTCGCTGACGCTCACTCATGACAATTCAGCGTGGCAGCTCCCCCGGCGCGAGCGGGTCAGGCGCGCCGCAGGAAACCGCGCGCCGGGGGAAGGGGATCGCTACTTGTTGTCGTCGGACGGACGGAACGCCTGGGTGGCATCGTTGGCCGGGTCGGCCCCCTGCTCGCCACCGAACGGCTGGCCCGGCTGTGCGGGCTGCTGCTGGCTCGGCTGCGCGTAGTTCGACGAACCGTACGGCGACTGCTGGGCCGGCTGCTGCGTGGAACCGAAGTGCTGGGTGGCTCCCTCGTCCGGGCGCGGCTGCGCGGTGCTCGGCGAGCCGTACGGCGAAGCCGGTTGCGCCCCACCGAAAGCGGTGGTCGGCGGCTGCTGGCCGTAGGCGGGCTGCCCGTAGGCCTGACCCTGCTGGCCGTACGCGGGCTGGCTCGGCTGGCTCTGGCCGTACGGCGAAGCCTGCTGTGCCGCACCGTAACCGGGCTGCTGACCGTACGGCGACTGCTGGCCGTAAGGCTGCTGCCCCGGCTGGGCCTGGCCGTAGCCGGGCTGCTGGCCGTAACCCTGCTGGCTCTGGCCGAACGCCCCCGGCTGCTGCTGGCCGTAGCCGCCGCCCTGGCCGAACGCGGCCGGCGCGCTGGCCGGTCGCGGTGCGGGCGCCTTGATCAGGCCGGCCTCGAACAGCACTGCGCCGACCGCGACCACGGCCTGCGCGAAGGACAGCACCAGCAGGACGTACGCGCCCCACTTCAGCTCGATGCCGTCGGACAGCGTGAAGGAGTGCAGCAGCAGTGCGAGGAAGCCCGCGAGCGAGGCCGCGGCGGCCGCGCCCGTCCAGCTCTGCTTGGGCAGCACCGACAGGCCGGCGAGCAGTCCGCCGAGCAGCAGGATGGCGAGCAACGCCGCGCCGCCGGCCTCGAACAGGCTCGCGGTCTCGCTACTGGCCACCCGGGCGCCGCCGAAATCGACCGCCTTGGTGCCGACATAGGGCAGGAAACCGAGCAGGAAGTTGATCACGCCGAGCGCCGCGACACCGACCACCAGGAAGAACGGCAGCCCCTTGGCCTCGGCGCCGGTCGCGCTCGCACCGGAACTGGCACCGCCCGCCGTCGAAGGTTGGCTGGACGGGGTGGAGGGCGCGGGTGTGTTGTACCCGGAGCCCCCGGACGGGTATGACATGTCGTCGTCTCCTAGGTCGAGTCATACGTGGTCTTCAACTGCTGGATCTGCACCTGACGCTACTGCACACATCCGTCCAGGTCACCCTTAACCAGCCCCTCTCAGGGCCTTATCAGCCCTTCCCGGCCAGGTCGCGAGGGGTTTGCCGGCTGCTAGCACCACCATCCGGAAGGGCTTTCGGGAGAATGCGTTCGGCCCGGAGCCACGCGGTTGCGGGTGCTCCGGGCCGAGGCGGATCCGGGTCAGTATCGGGGGACGAGCTGCCAGGCGCCGTAGCTGCCCACGCAGTCGAAGTCGGGCCATTCGCCGTGCTCGACGCCCTGGTTGCCGCGGGCCAGGCACTGGTGCTCGTATTCGAACGGGCCGCGGTCACCGGGCGCGGACGGGATCGCGGAGCCACTGTCGAACGGACCCGCGAACGCGGGGATGCTGGTGCCGAGCAAGGCCGCGACGAGCAGTGCGGCGGCCGTGACGCCGCGAGCGGCGGCAATGCGGGTGGAGGTCATGGTCTTCGCTTTCTTCGCTGGTGTGGTGCGTTGCGAAACCAGACTCCAGGGCGGCCGTCTCAGCGTGGTTTCATCCGCGTCTCATGCCGAAAGACCCGGCGTGACCAGCCGATCCGTGTAGCGCTGCCAGCCGAATCCGGCCGCGGCGAACTCGGCGCGGACCCGTTCGAGCAGCGAGTGCGCGCCCGCGTCGTCGCCCTCCGCGCGCAGCAGCGGGACGGAGATCGCGCGGGCGGCCAGCAGCGGCACGCCGCCGGGGGCCGCGGCGAAGAACTCGTCGAGCAGTTGCCTGGCGGCGGCGGTGTCGCCCTTGGCGAGCAGCACGTCGGCGAGGTCGATGCGGGCCAGGCCGGTCGCGTCCTCCTCGTGCGCGAGGGCGGCGCGGCAGTACGACTCGGCGGCGTCGAGGCTGCCCGCGGTCAGCGCGGCGGCGGCGCGGGTGAGGTCGTTGAGCGGCAGGATCTGCCGGTCGTCCAGGCGGCGGGCGTAGCGGTCGGATTCCTCGGCGGTGGCGAGAGCCTCGTCGATGCGGCCGAGACCGAGCAGGGCCTTGGCCTGGTTGCTCAGTCCGCGGGAGAGGCCGTGCTCGTCCTCGTAGGCCGCGTCCACCTTGCTGGATCGGGTGTAGGCGGCGAGGGCTTCGGCCGCGTCGCCCGAATACAGCAGGGCGGTGCCGAGCGCGTCGGCGAAGGACGAGCCCTGGGTTTCGCGCACGGCCAGCCGCTCACCCTCGCGCAGTCGGGCGACGGCCTCCGGCAGCCGGCAACGTTCGATGTCGACGATGCCTTGGTAGTAACGGACCGTTTGGGCCAGTTCCGGGTCGTCGAGCGGGGCGGCCAGCTCGCCTGCCTTGGCCAGTTGGACGGCCGCGGATTCGAGGTCGCCGGTCATCAGGGTGTGAAAGCCGTAGTGACTCAAGGCCTGTGCGAGTTCGTGTGCGGCGATATCGGCCGCGTCGGTGAGCGCCGCGTAGTGGCGTTGCGCCTCGCGGAACCAGGCTCTGGCGAGCCAGGGCACGTGCATCTCGACGGCGAGCCGCAAACCATCTGTGGCCCTTGATGTTCCGGGCGCGCGTTCCAGGGCGGCCACAATGTTCGGCCATTCCGCGAACACCGCGGCCACCGATTCGGCCGCGGCGAAATCGTCCGGCGTGCCGATGGTGCGCACCAGGTCCAGGCACCACAGCAGGTGCTGGGCGCGGAGCTCCTCGACCTCGTGCGCCTCGGTCAGCCGGGCCAGCGCGTAGTCGCGGACCGTCTCCAGCAGCGTGAAACGTCTTGTCGCGCCGTCGGTCTGCACGGTGACGAGGTTGCGGTTCACCAGATCCGCCACGGCCGGCGCGACGTCGCCGCGCTCCAGCTCGCCGTCCGGCACCACCGCCTCGGCCGCCTCCAGGGTGCACCCGCCCGCGAACACGCCGAGCCTGCGCAGCACCGCCCGCTCCCGCTCGGCGAGCAGTTCGTGACTCCAGTCGAGCGCGACCCGCAGACTGGTGTGCCGCCCGCCCGCCGCGCCGCGCGCGCCACCGACCAACAGCCGGACCCGATCGTCGATCCGTTGGGCCAGTTGGGAAATCGTCAAGGTTCGGGTGAGACCGGCGGCCAGCTCGATGCCCAGCGGCAGCCAGTCCACCGCCGCGCAGATCGCCACCAGTTCGTCGCGCTCCGCTGCCGTCACCAACCCGTGCAGTCCAGCGCGTTCGATGAACAGTGCTACGCCCACACTGCGATCCAGCGGGCCGAGCGGATACACCGACTCCCCCGGCACGCTCAGCGGCTGCTGCGAGGTGACGAGAACGCTGAATCCATGTGCTGCCGTTACCAATTCGGCAACCGATCCGAGCACATGCTCGGCGTTGTCGAGGACAAGCAGTGTGCGCTCGCGCTCGGCGCCGCCGTCCAGCGCGTCGATGATGCCGGGCAGCGGGCCATTCGGATCGATCGAGCCGTCGGCGGCCAGGCCGCCCGCCTCGAGTGCGGCGGCCACCGCGGGCAATACGTCTTCGGCGCGACCGAGCGGCGCCAGTTCGACGAGCACGACCGGGCGGCCGGACTGTCCGATCGATCGCGCGAGTTCGGCGGCGAGACGCGACTTTCCACTGCCCGCGACGCCGACCACCGTGGTCAGGCCGGGCTCGACGAGACGCGTGGTCAGCGTGGCGAATTCGCGACCACGGCCGACGAAGCTGGTCATCGGGGTCGACACCACCGGAGCGGACCAGGACTGCGGTTCGGGCTGCACCGGATCGCTACCGACCGGCGCGACGTCCGGCTTCGCCACCTCGGACGCGACCGGCGGGGGCGAGGCGCGCAACGCCGGATCATGGTCCAGGATCCGCAGTTCCAACGCGCTGGTGTCCGGCGCGGGGTCGACCCCCAACTCCTCGGACAACGCCCGCCGCAGCCGCGCCAACCGCTCCAGCGCATCGGCCTGCCTGCCCGTGCGATACAACGCCAACGCCAACAGACACGACAGCGGCTCATGCAACGGATGCCGCGCGACCAACCCGGTCAGCTCGGTCACCACCTCGCCCGCCGCGCCGAGCTCGAGATTCGCCTCCAGCCCCGCCACGGTCAGCGAGAGCCGCCAATCATCGAGCCGCTCGCCCTCGGCCGCCGCGAACGGAATCGTCCGCAGGTCGGCCAGCGCGTGCCCGCGCCACAGCGCGAGCGCCTCCCTGGCCGCCGCCGCGACGGCCGCGTAGTCACCGCCGCGCCGCGCGGTATGCAGCCGCTGCGCCGCCGCCTCCGCGGCCAGCAGATCCGCCGCCGACACGGTCGCCTGATAACCCGCGGGCGTTCGTCCGATGACGTTCGCCAACGGCCCGAGCGCGGCCCGCAGGCGCGACACCACCACGCGCAACCGCTGCACCGGCCGCTCGACCTCGGCCCCCCACAAATCCTCGGCCAGTCGTCCATCCGGCACCGGTACCCGGTTCGCCAAGGCCAACCGCACCAACACTGCCCGTTCCAGCGGCCGATCGACGGTCACCGCGACACCGTCGGCCCACGCCTGCACTGGACCCAACACCAGCACATCCACGCTGACAAGCATGCACTGTCCGGCGGCCCGCGTCTGCTCGCAGGCGGTGAAAAAAGCGCACTGAACCGAACATTCGGCCGGCTCGTATCTCATAGGCGGGCAGATGCGTCTCCCGCCGACGGAAATGCCGCGAATGGTTGGTCAGGATGCTCGGCCACTGCCCAGGCCGAGCCCACCGCCACACATGACGAAGGCCGCCTCTCTCGAACCAGGGGCGGCCTTCGTTCGGGTGGATGGACCGGCCCGCGGGCATGACTAAGGCCGCCCCCCGATTCGGAAAGCGGCCTCGGTCAGTACTGCGGATCAGGCGGTGACGCTTGCCTTCTCCAGGATCTCGCGAGCCAGCGCGGCGGTCTCGGACGGCGTCTTGCCGACCTTCACGCCCGCCGCCTCCAGCGCGTCCTTCTTCGCCTGGGCGGTGCCCGCCGAGCCGGAGACGATGGCGCCGGCGTGGCCCATGGTCTTGCCCTCGGGGGCGGTGAAGCCCGCGACGTAGCCGACGACCGGCTTGGTGACGTTGGCCTTGATATAGGCCGCGGCCCGCTCCTCGGCGTCGCCGCCGATCTCGCCGATCATCACGATCAGCTTGGTCTCCGGGTCCTTCTCGAACGCCTCGATGGCGTCGATGTGGGTGGTGCCGATGACCGGGTCGCCGCCGATGCCGATGGCGGTGGAGAAGCCGAAGTCCCGCAGTTCGTACATCATCTGGTAGGTCAGGGTGCCGGACTTGGAGACCAGGCCGACCGGGCCCTTGCCGGTGATGTTGGCCGGGGTGATGCCGACCAGCGCCTCGCCGGGGGTGATGATGCCGGGGCAGTTCGGGCCGATGATCCGGGTCTTGTTGCCCTTCTCCACGTTGTAGGCCCACGCGTACGCGGTGTCCTGCACCGGGATGCCCTCGGTGATGACCACGAGCAGCGGGATCTCCGCGTCGATCGCCTCGATGATGGCGTCCTTGGCGAACTTCGGCGGCACGAACGCGATGGAGACGTCGGCGCCGGTCTCCTTGATCGCCTCGGCGACGGTGCCGTACACCGGCAGCTCGACCGCGTTGCCGTCCTTGTCGGTGTGCGCGACGGTGGTGCCCGCCTTGCGCGCGTTGACGCCGCCGACGACCTGGGTGCCTGCCTTCAGCATCAGCGCGGTGTGCTTGGTGCCCTCGCCGCCGGTGATGCCCTGAACGATGACCTTCGAGTCTTTGTTGAGGAAGATAGACATTTCCGGATTCCTTACTTGGCCGCTGCCAGTTCGGCGGCCTTGTCGGCGCCTTCGTCCATTGTCTGCGCAAGCGTGATCAGCGGGTGCGCGGCGTCGACCAGAATCTGGCGACCCTCGTCCACCTTGTTGCCGTCGAGACGGACGACCAGCGGCTTGTTCGCCTCGGCGCCGAGGATCTCCAGCGCCTTGACGATGCCGTTGGCGACCGCGTCACAGGCGGTGATGCCACCGAAGACGTTCACGAACACGCTCTTGACCTGCGAGTCACCCAGGATGACGTCGAGGCCGGCGGCCATCACCTCGGCCGAGGCGCCACCACCGATGTCGAGGAAGTTGGCCGGCTTGACGCCGTTGTGGTTCTCGCCCGCGTAGGCGACCACGTCGAGGGTCGACATGACCAGACCGGCGCCGTTGCCGATGATGCCGACCTCGCCGTCCAGCTTGACGTAGTTGAGGTCGTTCTCCTTGGCCTTGAGCTCCAAGGGATCGGTCGCGTCCTTGTCCGCGAAGGCCTCGTGATCCGGGTGCCGGAACTCGGCGTTCTCGTCCAGGGTGACCTTGCCGTCGAGGGCGAGGATCTCGTCCTGCGGGGTGCGCACCAGCGGGTTGACCTCCACCAGGGTGGCGTCTTCCTTGACGAACACCTCCCACAGCTTCTGGATGGTCACGGCCGCGGCGTCGAGCACGTCGGCGGGGAGGTGGCCCTGCTCGGCGATCGAGCGGGCGAAAGCGAGGTCGACACCCTTGACGGCGTCGACGGCGACCTTGGCCAAGCGCTCCGGCTTGGTCGCGGCGACCTCTTCGATCTCCATGCCGCCTTCGACCGAGCACATGGCCAGGTAGGTGCGGTTGGACCGGTCGAGCAGGAAGGAGATGTAGTACTCCTCCGCGATGTCCTTGGCTTCGGCGACAAGGATCTTCTTGGTGATGTGGCCCTTGATATCCAGGCCGAGGATGTTCTGCGCGTGCGTGAACGCGTCGTCCGGGGTGGCGGCGTACTTGACGCCACCCGCCTTGCCGCGGCCACCGGCCTTGACCTGAGCCTTGACCATCACCGGCTTGCCGATTTCCTCCGCGATGGCGCGGGCGTCCTCGGCCGTGTCCGTGACGCGGCCCTCGGACGAAGGCACTCCGTGCTTAACGAAGAGCTCCTTCGCCTGATATTCGAAGAGATCCATGTACTCACCGTCTCGTCTGCGTTGTGATGACAACGTCTTTGTTGGCGGCCCGACGTCGGAAGCGGGTCGGGTCGGACTCTAATCAGTCACATGGACGGCCAATCGGCCACGTTCATCCTAAGTGGCGCAGGTCACGGGCCGATACGCGCGGCGGGAAAACCGCTGGCCAACACTACTCGTCAGTAGGTTGTTGACACCTCGCCAGGTAGAGCGTCAGAACCCACGGACACGGCCGGATCTACTACAAAACGTCGTGGATCTACCCGCCTCGCGTCCCCAATGCACAGATAGATATTCCGTGGTGTTACCGTGATCAATCTCACATGTTCGGACAGATAGGCCGCAGCGCTTGCGGACCCTGCAATCGTTTCGTTACCGTCATTGCGGTCGATGTCACAGCACGGTCACGACTAGGAGGACGGCAAGCTTGACGCAGCACAGCACTCCGCAGATGGAGAGCCGTTCCGCAGACGACTCGTCGACGCCGCTGATCAGCTGGCCGTTCGGCCCCGCGAACTTCTCCCGCTTCACGATGTGGCACAGCCGATGAACTATCGCTCCGCCCTTGTTCCTGAACATCGCGCCCAGTCCGGACATCGTTATCGCAACGATGACGAGGCGTTCGGCGCGCAGGCTGCGCACGGCAGGCCGGCCGGTCCCTCGGTGGATCGGCAACGGAACTCGCTGTACAACGCCGCGCCCGCTCGGCCGCAGGACGACTACAGCGCCGCGCCGCACGCCGACTACGGCACCGCCGCGCCGCAGGACTACAACTTCCACGCCGACTCCGGGTACGGCGACTCCTGGTCGCAGCAGGATTCGTGGGCACCGCAGGACTCCTGGTCCGACGGCGGCGCCTGGAATGCCGGCGAAGCCTGGGGCGAGAACGACTACCAGGCGCCGGACACCGGCTCCTGGGCTCCGGAAGAGTCCTGGGCACCCGACACCGAGTCGGAGAGCCCGGCCACCCCCACCGTCATCCCCGGCCGTCGCCCCGCCAAGCGCGGTGGCGCACACCGGCTTCCGGCACCGCCGGCCGCGCTCAAGGGCCGCGCCGCGGTCGCCGCGGTCGCCGCCGGTGCCGTGGTCGCCGCCGGACAGGCCGCGTTCGCCTCGCCCGAGCAGCCGTCACAGGCCGTCGACTACGAGGCCGCCGGGCAGATCCACGAGATCGCCGCGCAGTCCGTCAGCCTGGCCGACCCGAGCGCCTCACCGGAATCGCCGCAGGTGCTCAATGTTTCGGGCGCGATCAACCCCGGCGCCTTCAACGACATCCTGCAAAAGGGCCAGAAGTACGCCGAAGACCTGGCCGCTCAGGAAGCCGCGAAGCTGCGGCCGCTGTTCACCAAGTTCGCGGCAGGCACCTTCACCTCCGGCTACGGCGCCCGCTGGGGCGTGCAGCACCTCGGCGTCGACATCGCGGGCCCCATCGGCACCCCGATCGTCGCGGTCGCCGACGGCACCGTGATCGAGGCCGGCCCCGCCGCGGGCTTCGGCATGTGGGTCCGGCTGCTGCACGACGACGGCACCGTCACCATCTACGGCCACATCGACACCGCCACGGTGTCGCAGGGCCAGCGGGTGATGGCCGGTGACCAGATCGCCACGATCGGTAACCGCGGCTTCTCCACCGGCCCACACTGCCACTTCGAGGTTTGGTTGAACGGGTCGGACAAGATCGATCCGCTGCCGTGGCTCGCTACGCGAGGTATCAGCCTCGGGTCGCAGCGCGACTGAGGTTTCCGCTGCCCTCCGGGAGGGTTTGGCGGGAATGATCACGCGCTTGCGGGCGTGAGTCCTGTTCGCAGACATGGTCGGGCTTCGCATAGAGGGCGGGGCGCTGTCAGGTATGCGAACGGACAAGCCCGTGTGCGAAGCACCCCGTGGCCACACCAACAAGCAGGTCCCGATACGCGTTCGCGGGGTTGAGCTGGGGTTCGCAGACGTGGTCGGGCTTCGCATAAGGGGCGGGGTGCTGTCGGGTATGCGAACGGGCAAGCCCGTGTGCGAAGCACCCTGCGGCCATGCCAACAAACGGGTCCCGATACGCGTTCGCGGGATTGGTTGGGATTCGCAGGTCTGGTTGACCTTTCACATAGGCATCGGCTGCTGCTAGGTGTGTGCGAAGCACCCTGTGGCCACGCCAACAAGCAGGTCCCGATGCAGACTCGCGGGGTTAGGGGCAGGTTCGCAAGGCTGGCTGATTCCTCACATAGGCATCGGCTGCGTCTGCGTGTACGCGAAGCACCCTGTGGCCCTGCCAGCAAGCAGGTCCCGATGCGGGATCACGGGGTTGGGCGGGTTCGCAGGGCTGGTTGATCCCTCACATAGGCATCGGCTGCGTCTGCGTGTATGCGAAGCACCCTGTGGCCCTGCCAACGAGCAGGTCCCGATGCGGGATCACGGGGTTGGGGGCAGGTTCGCAGGGCTGGTCGATCCTTCACATAGGCATCGGCTGCTGCTGGGTGTGTGCGAGGTGAAGTGGGTGTGTGAAGGTGGCCGTCGTTGGTGGCGGGACTCGGGGGCTCGGGGTGGGTGACGATGCGCACGTGTTGTTCGGTGACGGTGGGGGCTAGCGTTTGAGTTATGGCACGTACAACGATGTACACCCAGTTCATTGCGCTTCCAACGGAACTCGTTTGGGGGGTGTTGGCGGATCCGACGCGGTGGCCGGAGTGGAATCCGGGTGTTACCTCGGTGCGGCTGCACGGGCCGGTCGCGGTGGGCACGACGGGTGACTACCTGCCTAGGGGGCGGGTCTACGAGACAATGCACGGGCGCACGGCGCCGCCGTTTGTGCTCAGCACGCTGGTTCCCGGACGGGAACTGAGCATCGAACAACCGGAACCGGTTGGGCGGATGCGGATGACCTGGACGTTGACGCCGCGCGACGGCGGGACCGAGATCACCCAGGCGCTCACGTTCAGCGGGCCGTCGGCGGCGGTCGCCAGAGCGGTGGTCGGGTCGCTACTGGAGCACGATGCGCGCGTTTGCTTCGCCCGACTGGCCCAGCTGGCCGGACTCGAACCGGCGAAGACCGCGCTCACCGCTGTAATCGCCGGTGGCACAGGCGCATTGGGTAAGCACATCGCCGCCGACCTGACCTGCCGCGGGCATCGGGTGACCATCCTCACTCGGCGCCGCGACCCCGGACTGCCGTTCAACCAGGTCGAATGGGACGGAAAATCGGTGGGCAATTGGGTTGCGGCGCTGCGTAATCCGGGACCTACCGCGATTATCAACCTGGCCGGAAAACTGGTCGACTGCCGTCCCAGCAAACGCAATGTCGACCAATTGCGGAGCAGCCGAGTCGATTCCACCCGCGCGCTGGTCGACGCGGCCGCCATCCTCGACCACCCCATCGACTACTGGGTGCAGGCCAGCACCACCGCGATCTGGTCGGACGCGGGCGAAACCCGGTGCACCGAAACAACTCCGCTGCCGGTGGGCCTGCCGCAGATGACCGGCGTGGCCGAGCCGTGGGAGCGGGCGTTCGACGGCGCGAACGCCGCTCACTCGACCATCCTGCGCACCTCGATCGTGCTCGACCCGCAGGCCCCTGCGCTGAAACGCCTGGGCCAGTTGACCAAGGCGGGCCTCGGCGGCCGCGTGGGCCCGGGTGACCAGTGGTTCAGCTGGATTCACGTCGAGGACTGGCTGGCCATCGTCCGCGCCGCCCTCGGCCTCGACCCGCAGGTCACGCTGCCGGACGGAATCCTGGTTGCCGCCACCGACTTCCCGGTGCGCAACCGGGAACTGATGGCCGCGCTGCGCAGGCATCTGCACCGCCCGGCGGCCCCGCCGACTCCGACGGCGATCCTGAAGGTCGGTGCCGTCTTCCTCCGCACCGACCCGGCCCTCGGCCTCACCGGCCGCCACGCCACCTCGGAAGTGTTGCGGGAGAGCAACTTCACCTTCCGCTACCCGACCCTGGACGAGGCCCTGACCGACCTGCTGCCGCGCTGAGCGAGCACCGCTAAGGAGCTGCGGGGATCGCCAACCCGATCAGCGCCACAACTTTGGCCACTTCCAGGCCGATGTACCAGAAGTGCGCATGCGACCGCGGCAGTTCCTCCCCGGCCAGCACCCGGTCGGCCCGGCGGCTCAACGGCGGCCGCACCAGCAGGACCTGCGCGGCGAGCAGCACCACCGCGACGGCCAGCCACGCCCAGGTACCGACGGCCGGCGCGACCACCAGCGTCGCCAGCACCAGCAGCACGGCCAGCACCGTCTCGACGACGTTCAACGCCCGGAACACCAACCGCCCGATGCCGAGTCCGAGCGCCACCGTGATCCCCGGCGCCCGGAACTTCAGCGGCGCCTCCAGGAACGAAATGGCCAGCACCATGCCGAGCCAGAGCATCGGAAGCAACCACAGGACGTGCTGCGCGACTGAGTCCACCGGGCGAACCCTACGGAACCCGTGCGGTCACAGCTTCACCAATGTCCGGCTGTACTGCGGGATCAGGCGGATCTTGCCCGCGCTACCGAAGTCGATGGTGACCGTGGCCAGCGGCCCGAAGCCCTCCGCGGCGACCACCTTGCCGAGGCCGTACTTGTCGTCGCTCACCCGATCACCCACGGCGAGAACGAGATTGGCGTTGTTGCGCGCGGGCGCACCGCCGGGCGCGGGACGCCGCCCACGCTCGCTACGAATGCCCGGCCGCTGCTCGGCCCACCCGTCGCCGCGGGTCCAATCGCGTTCCATCCGGTCGTCGTCCCCGCGCCGGCGCATGCCGCGGGTCGCCGCGGAACCGGTCGGCTCCAGCCGCCGCCAGTCGATCAGGTGATCCGGAATCTCTTGCAGGAAGCGGGATTCCGGATTCGACACCGGCTGCCCCCAGCCGGAGCGCACCACCGCGCGGGTCAGGTACAGCCGCTGCCTGGCCCGGGTGATGCCGACGTAGGCGAGCCGGCGTTCCTCGGCCAGCTCGGTCGGATCGCCGAGCGCGCGCATGTGCGGGAACTGACCGTCCTCCCAGCCGGTGACGAACACGACGGGGAACTCCAGCCCCTTCGCGGTGTGCAGCGTCATCATGGTCACCACGCCGGTGCCCTCGTCCGGGATCTGGTCGGTGTCGGCCACCAGCGAGACCCGCTCCAGGAACGCGGCGAGCGAGCCGGGATCCGGTTCGCCCTCGGCCGCCTCCGGCACCAGACCCTCTTCCCGGGCCGCCTCCGCGTTGTTGTGCGCCTCGGAACTGAATTCCCGTGCGACGCTGACCAGTTCGTTCAGGTTGTCCAGCCGCGCGCCGTCCTGCGGATCGTCGGACGCCTCCAGCTCGGCCCGGTACCCGGTGCGTTCCAGCACCGCGTCGACCACATTGCCGACGTCGGGGAAGTCCAGGTTCTCCTGCACGCCCGCCGCCCGGATCTCGTCCAGCAGATCGAGGAATCCGGCGATCTGCCGCTGCGCCCTGGTGTTCAACAGCGCGACCTTGCCGTCGGCCGCGTCCCGCAGCGCGGCGGCGAACCCGATCCCGCGCTGATCCGCGTGCACCGCCACACAGGCCTCGGCCCGATCGCCGATGCCGCGCCGCGGCGTGTTCAGGATCCGGCGCACGCTCACCGCGTCCTCGGGGTTCTCCAGCACCCGCAGGTAGGCGACGATGTCGCGCACCTCCTTGCGCTCGTAGAACCGGACGCCGCCGACCACCTTGTACGGCAGCCCCATCCGGATGAAGATCTCTTCCAGCGCGCGCGAGTTGTTGTTGGTCCGGTAGAACACCGCGACATCGCCGTAGTTGGCCTCGCCCTGATCAACGAGCTTGTCGATCTCGCGCGCCACGAACGCGGCCTCGTCGTGCTCGTTGTCGGCGACGTACCCGGTGATCAGGTCGCCCTCGCCGGAATCGGTCCACAGCTTCTTGTCCCGCCGGTTCTCGTTGCGCGAGATCACCGCGTTGGCGGCGGACAGGATGTGCTGGGTGGAGCGGTAGTTCTGTTCCAGCAGAATGGTTTCCGCGTCCGGGAAGTCGCGCTCGAACTCCTCGATATTGCGGATGGTCGCGCCGCGGAAGGCGTAGATGGACTGATCCGCGTCACCGACCACGCACAGCTCGCTCGGCGGCGCCTGATCCTCGGTCTGCTCTTCCCGATGGTGACCGACCAGCTCGCGCACCAGAACGTACTGCGCGTGGTTGGTGTCCTGGTACTCGTCGACCAGCACGTGCCGGAACCGGCGGCGGTAGTACTCGGCGACCTGTGGGTGATGTTGCAGCAGCGCGACCGTCTCGCCGATCAGATCGTCGAAATCCAGCGCGTTCGCCGCGCGCAACCGCCGTTGATATTCGGTGTAGACCCGCGCCACCAAGCCCGGCAGTTCGGTTTCGTCGGACTCGGCATCCGCGACCGCCTGTTGCGGGCCGATCAGCTCGTTCTTCAGATTCGAGATCGCGGTCGACAGGAGTCGCGCGGTGTATTTCTTCGTGTCGATGTCGAGGTCACGACTGATCATCGTGAGCAGTCGCCGCGAATCATCGGCATCGTAGATGGAGAAATTCGAATTCAAGCCGGGCAACAGCGCCGCTTGCATGCGCAGGATGCGTACACAACTGGAGTGGAACGTGGATACCCACATGTTGTTCGCACGCGGACCGACCAGTCCGATCACCCGCTCCCGCATCTCCGCAGCAGCCTTGTTGGTGAAGGTGATCGCGAGGACCTGGCCGGGGGTCACGCCCCGCGCGGCCAGCAGGTAGGCGATGCGGCGGGTGAGCACGGCGGTCTTGCCGGAACCGGCGCCGGCCACGATGAGCAGCGGTGCGCCACTGTGCACAACGGCGGCGCGCTGCTGCGGGTTCAGGCCGTCGAGCAGTTGCTCGGCTTCCGCGGCGCGCCGACGCTCCCGTTCGACACGCCGCTGTTCGAGTTCGGTGGCCGACGGCGGTGGTTCGGGGACAGCGGCCCGCTGGGGTTCCCGCACCGCACGCACCTCCTCCACAGGCCCGACCGCTGCATCGGCGTTACCACCGGTGACCTGCGGTTTTTGCGTCGAATCCGGCTGCAGGGCGCGACCGGCCTGCGTCTTGGGAGCCACCGTGATGTCCATCGCCCATCCACGCTACCGGCGCACACCGACAGAGTTGAAGCCCCGGGTCATGTCCATTGCGGATCGGCGCCGCTCCGGTGAACGGCGGGCGAACTCGCCAGGTGGGCGCCGCGCGGAAACCGGGTCCGGCTTCTCAGCAGATTCACAAAAGGAAATGTTTTGCATACCTACCGGCCCGTGGCAGACTGGCGACATGATGAGTGCCCGCGCGATACATCCGTTTCGGTTAACGACCGGATATCGTGATCGCGGCCCCTCTATCTGAGCGCACCATCCTGGGGGACAATTCGATGGCCCTACCAGGTCTGTTTCACGGTGAAAGAACCGATCGGTAACGAGCCGGGCTCACCCGCCGATCCATGTTCTGACACGAGGAGATGAATGATGAGCACCCCCGCCACGACGACCGGGTCCGATTCGGCGTTGCCGCAGAGCGACGCGGAGATCGACAAGCTCCGTAAGGAGATCGATCACCTCGATGCCGAGATCCTCGCCGCCATCAAGCGCCGCACGGAGATCTCCCGGATCATCGGTCGTACCCGAATGGCCTCTGGCGGGCCCCGCCTCGTGCACAACCGCGAAATGAAAGTGCTGGAGCGATTCAGCGAACTGGGCCAGGAAGGCCACACGCTCGCGATGCTCCTGCTGCGCCTCGGGCGCGGCCGCCTCGGCCACTGACGGCCCCCTCCCCTGTCGGCCGCTACCCGCGGCCCTAGACCCATGCGGCAAAAAGAACGACAACCGCATCCCCAAGGCCGCCCCGGGTGTTCATCACCCCGGGGCGGTCGTTTCGTCTGCGCGCCCGCTCAGCTGAGCGCGATGTACTTGGTGGAGAGGTATTCCTCGATGCCCTCGGTACCGCCCTCGCGACCGAAGCCCGAGGCCTTGACGCCGCCGAAAGGTGCTGCGGGGTCGGAGATTACGCCGCGGTTGACGCCGACCATGCCCGACTCCAGGCCCTCGGCGACGCGCAGCGCGCGGTCCAGGTCCCGGGTGTAGACGTAGCTGACCAGACCGAATTCAGTGTCGTTGGCCGCGGCGATGCCCTCCTCCTCGGTGGCGAAGCCGACGATCGGCGCGACCGGGCCGAAGACCTCCTCACGCAGGATCCTGGCCTGCGCGGGCACCTCGCTGAGGATGGTGGCCGGGTAGAACCAGCCGGGCCCGCCCGGCGCCTTGCCGCCGAGGCGAACCTTCGCGCCGGCCGAGACCGCGTCCTCGACCAGCTCGCTGACGATATCGAGCTGCTCCTCGTTGATCAGCGGACCGAGCGTGGTGCCGTCCTCGGCGCCAGGGCCGAGGACCACGCTGCTCGACATCGCCTCGACGAACTTGCTGGTGAACTCCTCGAGCACGCCGTTCTGCACGTGGAAGCGGTTGGCCGCGGTGCACGCCTCGCCGCCGTTGCGCAGCTTGGCCAGCATCGCGCCCTGCACGGCCGCGTCGATGTCGGCGTCGTCGAACACCACGAACGGCGCGTTGCCGCCGAGTTCCATCGACGTGCGCAGCAGCCCGTTCGCCGACTTCTCCACCAGCTTCTTGCCGACCTCGGTGGATCCGGTGAAGGTCAGCTTGCGCAGCCGCGGATCGTCGAGCAGCGGCTGGGTCACCGCGCCGGAATGGCTCGAGGTGATCACCGAGAGCACCCCGTCGGGCAGTCCGGCCTCGCTGCACAGCTTGGCCAGCAGCAGCATGGTCAGCGGCGTCGCCGACGCGGGCTTGACGATCATCGTGCAGCCGGCCGCCAGCGCGGGCCCGATCTTGCGGGTGCCCATCGCCAGCGGGAAGTTCCACGGCGTGATCGCCAGGCACGGCCCGACCGGCTGCTTGTGCACCATGATCCGGCCGGTGCCCGACGGGGCGTGCAGGTAGCGCCCGTGCACCCGGACAGCTTCCTCGCTGAACCACCGGAAGAACTCCGCGCCGTACTTCACCTCGTTGCGGCTCTCGGGGAGCGCCTTGCCCATTTCCAAGGTCATCAGCAGCGCGAATTCCTCGGCCCGGGCGGTGATCTGCTCGAAGACGGTGCGCAGGATCTCGCCGCGTTCGCGCGACGGGCGGGCGGCCCAGTCGGCCTGCACCGCGACGGCCGCGTCCAGCGCGCGCACCGCGTCTTCGGGGGTCGCGTCGGCGACCTCGGCCAGCACCTCCCCGGTCGCCGGGTTGTGCACCGGGAACGTGCCGCCACCGGTGGCGGCCACCGGCCCACCGATCCATAGCTGCGTCGGGACGGATTCGAGAACTTCGCGTTCGGACACCATGAATGCCAGCGTAGGCCGCGCCGCGTCGGTTCTCACCGAGTCCGCGGGGGTGTTTGCCGTGCGCGGCGGTCGAGCGGTGAGTAACCTCGGCGAGCGTGAGCAGCGACATCACCGCGACGGCGGCCTGGCGGAAACTGCACGAGCACTTCGACGCGATCGCGGGGCGGCACCTGCGGGAGCTGTTCGCCGACGATCCGTCGCGCGGCCGTGCGCTGACCCTCGACGTGGCAGACCTGCACATCGATTTCAGCAAGCACCGCGTCACCCGGGAAACCCTGGACCTGCTCGTCGAATTGGCGCGCGAGGCGCGGGTCGCCGAGCGCCGGGACGCGATGTACCGCGGCGAGCACATCAACACCTCGGAGGACCGCGCGGTCGCGCACATCGCGTTGCGCGTGCCCGCGGGCGAGTCGGTGCCGGTGGACGGCGTCGACGCGGGCGCCGAGGTGCACGAGGTGCTACGGCGGATGGGTGAGTTCACCGACGCGCTGCGCTCCGGCGAATGGCGCGGCGCCACCGGCGAACGCATCAGCACCGTGGTCAACATCGGCATCGGCGGTTCCGACCTCGGACCGGTGATGGTGTACCAGGCGCTGCGGCACTACGCCGACGCCGGCCTCAGCGCCCGGTTCGTCTCCAATGTCGATCCGGCCGACCTGGTCGCCAAGCTCGACGGACTCGACCCTGCCACAACGCTTTTCATCGTCGCGTCGAAGACCTTCTCCACCCTGGAGACCCTGACCAACGCGACCGCCGCCCGGCGCTGGCTGGTCGGCGCGCTCGGCGAGGACGCCGTGGCCAAGCACTTCGTCGCCGTCTCGACCAACGCGGAGAAGGTGGCCGAGTTCGGCATCGACACCGCCAACATGTTCGGCTTCTGGGACTGGGTGGGCGGGCGCTACTCGGTGGATTCCGCGATCGGCCTCTCGGTGATGGCGGCCATCGGCAAGGAGCGCTTCGCCGAGTTCCTCGCTGGAATGCACGCCGTGGACGAGCATTTCGCGAACGCGCCGCTCGAGGCGAACGCGCCGGTGCTGCTCGGCCTGCTCGGCGTCTGGTACTCGAACTTCTTCGGCGCGGAATCCCGTGCGGTGCTGCCCTATTCGAACGACCTGGCCCGCTTCCCGGCGTATCTGCAACAGCTCACGATGGAGTCGAACGGCAAGTCGGTGCGCGCCGACGGCAGCCCGGTCAGCACCTCCACCGGCGAAATCTTCTGGGGCGAACCGGGAACCAACGGCCAGCACGCCTTCTACCAACTGCTGCACCAGGGCACCCGCCTCATCCCGGCGGACTTCATCGGCTTCGCCCGCCCGACCGACGATCTACCCACCCGCGACGGCACCGGCAGCATGCACGACCTACTGATGAGCAACCTGTTCGCGCAGACCAAGGTGCTCGCGTTCGGCAAGACCGCCGAGGAGATCGCCGCCGAGGGCACCGACCCGAAAGTGGTGTCGCACAAGGTGATGCCGGGTAACCGGCCGAGCACCACCATCCTCGCGCCGCTGCTCACGCCGTCGGTCGTCGGCCAGTTGATCGCGCTCTATGAGCACCAGGTGTTCGTCGAGGGCACCATCTGGGGCGTCGACAGCTTCGATCAGTGGGGCGTGGAACTCGGCAAGCAGCAGGCGCTGGCGCTGGCTCCGCTGCTGACCTCCACGGAAGAGCCTGAGCCGCAAGGGGATTCGTCCACCGACGCGCTCATCCGCTGGTATCGCGCGAAGAAGTAGACCTCAGTGCTGTACCTCGTAACGCCGACCGCGTTGCCGTAGCACCAGATCGGCGCGCGCCTTTGTGGTGTCGATCAGGTCGGCATTGCGCAGATCGCTCTCGTGCACCTTCGTCCGGGCGGCCGCCGGAGTGCGACCGCCGCGAATGTGGCGGCGCAGCAAACGGTGCTCGAGCAGTTCCCGGGCCGCATCGAGGTACCAGCATTCGTCCAGGAGTTTGCGCACCGCCGACCATTCCCGGTCGCCGACATCGTCGAGCAGCAGATAATTTCCCTCGGTGAGCACGATCGTCTGCCGATCGAAGACGAGGCCCGCGGGGATCGGATCGGGCACGGCGCGGTCGAAGATCGGCCACGGCACCGGCTCGCCGATCGGGGTGTCCCGGAGCCTGCGCAGATTGGCGAGGAAGGCCGCGGTATCGAAGGTGTCCGGTTCCCCTTTGCGCGCAAGGCTTCCGGCGGCGCGCAACTGCGCGTTCGTCAGGTGATAACCGTCCATCGGCGCGATCTCGGCGACCGGCGACTCGACATTGAGCGCATTACGCAGCCGCACCGACAGCGTGGACTTCCCCGCCCCCGGCGGCCCGACAATACCGAGCAGATACCGGCCATCGCGCCCGGCCGCGTGCTCACGCACCCGCCGGACCAGCGCGCTCAACGAATTCTCGGCGTACGCCCCGTCCACCGGAGTCACAGTACAAAAGAACGTCTCACCGGGCTCGTGAATGAGCCCGGTGAGACGTCCGGTTACTACCGATAGTGAGGGTTAGTCGCGAGTTGCCAGTTGCGGCAGCTTGGTCGCCTTGGTGGCATTCGCCACCTGGACGCAGTCAGCGGCCGTGGTGCCCGCGGTGTTGTTCCGGACATTGGTGTTGCACGCGTTCTTGAGCGCGCTGGACAATGCGCCGTAGTTGGAGTTGGACGACAGCAGGGTCTGCGTGGTCCAGTACAGCGCGGCGGTCTTCGTGATGCCGAGCCCGGTGACGGTCACGCCGTTGAGGGTGCCACCGTCGGTGATGATCGACGCGGTGCGGTTGCCCACGCCACTGTTGGTGTGCACGCCGCCGCTGTCGCCGCTACCCGAGTACCAGTAGGTGCCCCGGTAGGTGTCGGGATCCTGGTAGGCGTTCGGGTTCTTCATGTCCCGGATCACGCCGATCGAGCTGCACACACCGAGCTTCCACCGGTTGGCGGGGGTGTTGCAGGTGTTGGCGGTGTCCACCAGGAAGGTGAGCTCGCCGAACACATCGGACATGGACTCGTTGATCGCGCCCGGCTCGTTGCGGTAGACCAGACCGTTAGTGTTCTGGGTCACGCCGTGGGTGAGCTCGTGTGCGGTGATGTCCTCGGTGGTCAGACCCGTACCGTAGGCCATGTAGCTGCCGGACCAGAAGGCGTTCTGGTACGGGCATTCGGTCGTGGTGCAGAGCCGGACGGTGGCGCGCAGCGCCTTACCCTTGCCGTCTCCGGTGTCCGAACCGATCAGGTTGGTCAGGTTCGCCACCTTGGTGTACTGAGCGTAGAACCGCTCGGTGTTGCCCAGGTAGTCGTAGATCTTGTCGACGTCCGCGATGCCGCTGGCCGCCTGCCCCTCGGACCTGGTGGAGCGGATGCTGCCGGTGCCGCAGCCGGCCCGGTTCGGGTCGATGCGCCGGTTCGCGTTGTCACACACGACTCGGTTGAGGTGCTTGGTCTCGCTCCAGCTGTCGAGGACCTTGCCGGTGCTGTTCGCGTCGACGAAGACGACCCAGGTCGCGGGCTCGCCCTTCTTGTCCGCGCTGACACCGGTGATGTCGACCTTGAAGGCCGGAATCGCGGTGCTCTGCGCCTCGTCCTTGGCGGCCAGCTTCGAGTCGTACCAGTAGGCCTTCGTCTCGGTGACGGAGAGCTGGTCCGGGGCGGCCTTGCTCTGCTCGGCGACCTTCTTCAGCGCGGTCGCCTGCACGGCGGCCGACGGTGCGGTGCTGGAGAACTTGCCCTGCGACTTCTTCGCCAACGAGCCGGTCACCGAGATGAGCGAACCGTCGGCGGACAGCGACTGAGCTGCCGAGGCGCCGAACACCGGTACCTTGTCGATCTCCTGGCGCAACCGGACCGTGGATCCCTCACCGACCTGGAACACAGACTCCACGACCAGATTGCCCGCGGTATCGCCATTGCCGCCGAGCGCTTTCTGCACACCGTTCGCGTGCGCCTGCGCCGCGGCCGGTGCTTCGGCAGCCGTTCCCGCCGGAGCCTTGATCGGCTCCTTCGGGACCACCTGCTGAACCGAACCCTGCTGATCCGTGGTGACTTCTTTCGGCACGGAGGAAAGGTCGGAACCCGTGGGTGCGGATGGACTAGTCGGCGGCGCTCCGCTGGCACCAGGGCCGGACGCGAAGATCATTGCCCCGACGGCAATTATCGCAAAGGCGGTATTTCGACCCGCCCGTTTATGTGTGGGTTTCATGACCAAGTAGAACCACATACGAGCGGCCAACTCGACTGGAGACGAGACTGGGGAAAGGCCGCGAATAGCCCAGGAATCTTTTAGCTATCGGTGCAATGTGCCCTTAAAATGTTATGCGCGAATATCTTTCGAATTCGCCGAAGATAGGCGCAGCCGGGAGTTACTCGCCGACCGATTGCATTGATCTGCCGCGAAATCGGCGATACGCATGCCTAACATCCTCAGGGAGAACACATTTCGACACCGTATGATGATCGGCCTACGACTTCATGATCGCCGACGAGATCGCTACCATCGGCGTTGATTCCTCCAGAACTCCTGTAACCCAACTTATTCCGCAGTAGCCGAACTTCAGACCAATGCGCGTTCCAGGATGGCTCCGGTGTCCACACCGGTCGGTAGGGTGCCGAACGCGATGCCCCAATCGTCGCCGAGCCTGGTCGCGCAGAACGCGTCCGCGACCGCCGGGTGACCGTGCCGAACCAGTTGCGCCCCTTGCAATACCAGGGCCATCAGCTCGACGATCCGGCGCGCCCGGAACTCGATGTCGCTGAGATCGGACAGTTCCTTGCCGACCCGGGCGATGGCGTCGTCCAGCCGCGGGTCCGCGCCCCGGGCCAGCGAGACCTCGTTGAAGTAGGCCTCGACGGTCTCCGGCTGACGCCCCATGGCGCGCAACGCATCCAGCGCCGCGACGTTGCCGGAGCCTTCCCAGATCGACATCAGCGGAGCCTCGCGATAGAGCCGCGGCATGCCCGATTCCTCGGCATAACCGTTGCCGCCGAAGCACTCCAGCGCCTCCGCCGCGTGCGCGGGCGCTCGCTTGCACACCCAATACTTGGTGACCGCCAACGCGATTCGCCGCAGCGCCGCCTCGGCGGGGTCCTGGTTCGCGCGGTCGGTGGCGCCGGCCAGCCGCATCATCACGGTGGTCGCGGCGTCCGACTCGATCACCAAGTCCGCCAGCACATTACGCATGGCTGGTTGATCGATCAGCTTGGCGCCGAAAGCTTCTCGATGCCGCGCGTGGTGCGCGGCGAACACCACCCCGGTGCGCATGCCGGTGGCCGAGCCGATCACGCAGTCCAGCCTGGTCATGTTCACCATCTCGATGATGGTCTTGACCCCGGCGCCCTCCGCGCCGACCAGCCAGCCGGTGGCGTTCTCGTATTCGATCTCCGAGGAGGCGTTGGACTTGTTGCCCAGCTTGTCCTTGAGCCGCTGGATGCGGATGGGATTGCGGGTGCCGTCCGGCAGCACCCTGGTCAGCAGGAAGCAGGACAGTCCGCCGGGGGCCTGGGCCAGCGTGAGGAACATGTCCGACATGGGCGCCGAGGTGAACCACTTGTGCCCGACAATCCGGTACGAGCCGTCGGGTTGCGGTGTCGCCGTGGTGGTATTGGCCCGGACGTCGGAGCCGCCCTGCTTCTCGGTCATCGACATGCCCGCGATCAATCCGGCCTTCGACGACGGCTCGCGCAGGCCGAAGTCGTAGACCCGGGAGCCGAGCAGCGGTTCGAACTTCGCCGAGAGTTCCTGGTTGTGCCGCAACGCGGGCACCACGGCGTAGGTCATCGAGATTGGACACATGTGACCGGCCTCGACCGCGCCCCAGGTGAAGAACTTCGCTGCCCGCGCGACATGCGTACCCGGCCGGTCGTCCACCCAGGGCGAACCGTGCAGGCCATGGGACACAGCGACATTCATCAGGTCGTGCCAGTGCGGGTGGAACTCGACCTCGTCGATCCGATTGCCGTAGCGGTCGTGCGTGCGCAGCACCGGCGGGTACTCGTTGGCGATCCGCCCCCACTCCTGCGCCTCGGAACCGCCTGCGAGCACACCGAGTTCGCGCACCTCGGCCTCGGCCCAGCCCGCGCCCTCCCGGTGCAGACCCTCGATCAGCGCCGGGTTGCGCGAGACATCGAACGGTGCGATGTCGGGGACCTGGTTGAAGACTTCATGCGTCTGCATCGGACACTCCTGATTCCGGCCGAGCGATAACGCTCGACTCCACACGCACGCCGAGTGCGCGCAAGGCAAAGGTAATGAGTTCGGGGACAACGGATTCCCCGTGTGGCGCCGAGGCCAGCGGGCCGACCAGCACCTCGCCGATCGCGCCGACCAGCGCGGCCGCGCTCATCCGGGCGTCCTGCGCGGGCAGCTCGCCGCGCGAAACACCCTCCGCGACCGCCGATTCGAACGCGTCGGCGAAGGCCCGGCGAAAGTGCAGCCGTTCCGCGTCGACCACGGTGTCCACCGGCTCGACGAGCAGCACGTAGGCGAGCTTCGGATTCTTCAACGCACGTCCGGCGAAGGTCTCCACCGCGGCGGTCACCCGCTCCACGGCGGTGCCCTCCGCGCTCGCCGCGGCCACCGCGGCAACCTCCCAGGCGACCACCTTGCGGAACACCGCGGTGATCAATTCCGTCTTGCCCGCGAAGTTCTTGTAGACGGTTCCGGTGGCCACGCCTGCCTCGGCCGCGACGGCCGCCATGGACAACCCGGCATAGCCCGCGCTGGACAGCACCGTGGTCGCGGCCTGCACGATCAGCCCCGCCTGCGCATCCAGGCGGGCCTGCACTGCGGGGGTTCTGCGGTAGGCCACCCAAGAAGTGAACCACGAATTCATTTCTTGCCACAAGGGGGGTTTTACGGCGTATGGTCGAGGTCGTGATCGAGCGAACCTGTGCGGTGCTGTCATGAGCGTCCGAGTCGAGCGCCAAGGACCGGTGACCACGGTCATCCTGCATCGACCCGAAGCACGCAACGCGGTCGACGGACCGACGGCCGCGGCGCTGGCCGACGCCTTCCGCGAATTCGACGCCGATCCCGACGCCGCGGTGGCGGTGCTCTGGGGCGAGGGCGGCACCTTCTGCGCGGGCGCCGACCTCAAGGCCCTCGGCACCGAGCGGTCCAACCAGGTCACCGAGGACGGCGACGGCCCGATGGGGCCGACCCGGATGCGGCTGTCCAAGCCGGTGATCGCCGCCGTCTCCGGCTTCGCGGTCGCGGGCGGGCTCGAGCTCGCGCTGTGGTGCGATCTGCGAGTTGCCGAGCAGGACAGCACCTTCGGCGTGTTCTGCCGCCGCTGGGGCGTGCCGCTGATCGACGGCGGCACGTTGCGCCTGCCGCGGCTCATCGGCGGCAGCCGCGCCATGGACCTGGTGCTCACCGGCCGCCCCGTCGACGCCGCCGAGGCGTTGCAGATCGGTTTGGCGAACCGGGTCGTCCCGACCGGCGAAGCCCGCAGTGCCGCAGAACAACTCGCCGCCGAGCTGGCCGCGCTGCCGCAGGCCTGCCTGCGCTCGGATCGGATGTCGCTACTGGAACAGGACGGCATGGACGAGGAGTCCGCGCTGCGCAACGAGCTGAAGCACGGCATCACCGCGCTGACCAACGGAGCCCTCGACGGGGCGCAGCGTTTCGCCGCGGGCGAGGGCAGGCACGGCGCGCGAGCATGAGGCAGCGCAGGCTGAGCGTGGTCGACGAGATCTTCCTGCGTACCCATCGCAGCCTCGGCACTCCCATTGCGCTGCAAGGGTTGTGGCGCACGGCCGACCGGATCGATCCGGCGTTGCTGCATGCGGTGCACGCGGCGTTGCGGACCGGGCCGTTGGGGCGGCGGGTAGTTCGGCCGCGCGTGCCGGGTGCGCGACGGTTCTGGCAGCGGAATACCCGCGCCTATCCGCTCGCGCTCACCGATCGGCCGATCCGCACCGCCGAGCTGATGGAGTGGGCCGACGCACAGGGCGCTGATCTCGACCCCGAATTCGGTCCCGGCTGGAGATTGTCCGCCGTCGCGCTGGACGATGGCGGTTCCCTTGCCTCCCTTACCTGTTCGCACGCCCTTGCCGACGGTCGAGCGCTCGTACTCGCGGCGGACGATGCGCTCGGCGGTACTTCCCTGACCTCTGGCGACTCGTCCGGTCCGCCCGCAGCGCCTGGCCGAGCAGGGATCAGCGCGGCGGCACCCGACTCGGACTGGGCCGATGCGCGAATGCAGTGGTCGATCGTCTTACGCGGGACCGCCGGCGCACTGCGTCGCGGGATTCCCGACCAGCCGCCACGGGTATCGAGCCGGGTCGGCACCGATGCGCCCGTCCTGACGCACAGCGCCGTACTTCAATGCTCCGTCGCCGATTGGGATGGCGCGGCCACCGCACAATCCGGCACCGCCAACAGCTTGTTCATTGGGTTGACCGCGAACATGCTGTGGGCCAGTGGCTTTCAGCCCGACACGATCGACGCCAGCCTTCCGGTCGACACCCGCGACGAACCCCGCGTCGACAACGATCTGTCGATGACCGACATCGCCATCGACCGCGCCGATACCCCCTCGACCATCCGCGAGAAGGCCCGCGCCGCCTACGAGCGCCGCATGTCCAGCCCCGGCGGGATGCCCGAGGAACTGCTCCAGGTGATCCCCGACCGCTGGGCCTACGCGTTGTCCAAGGGCGCCGGCGAGCGAGACATCCTGTGCTCCAACATCGGAACCCTGCCCGCCACCCTGCGCACCCTGGGTCCGCATCGCTGCCTCGGCGTCGCCGCCCGCGCCATTCACCCCGGCCTGACCGCGGCACACCTCCCGCGAACCCGCCTGTCCGGCTATCTCTGCCGTATCGGCGACGACTACCTCCTGTCGCTGGTCAGTCTCGATCCGGTGGGCATCGAATCATCCACAGCCCTAACGGATTTAGCGCACCAGGCGCTGCTCGAATCCGGCTTGCGCGCTCGCCCTTGGTGACCCGCCGTCATTCCATCTCGTCGATGTCACTGGCGGTGAGCGCCGCGGCAAACAGCTGAGCATGATCCGGCCGGTTGGGGTCGTAACCGGTGACAGTCCCGATCCGGTTGAGCCGGTAGTTGAGCGTATTCCGGTGCACGACAAGCGCGGCCGCGGCCTGCTGCCGGTTGTAGTCGTTGTCGATGAGCGCCCGCAACGCCTCCATCAGGTGCGGCTGGTCGCGCAGCGGATCGAGCAGGGTGAGCAGCCACGTCCGTGCGGGCCCCGGTCGCGCGAGTTGGTACTGCAAGGCCAGGTCGGCCATCCGGTACACCGCGGTCGGCCGCCGGAGTTGGTAAGCGAGCCTGGCGATTTCCCCCGCCTCCTCCGCGGCGGCGGGCACGTCGTCCACCCCGGCCGCGGTGGCGAATCCGGCGACCGTCCGCACGCCGGTCCCCTGCGCGACCCGGGTGACGAAAGCGTCCAGGGCGGTGGCGAGTTCGCCCTCCGCACCCGGCACCAGCACCACGCCGCCGCCGCGCTCGACGGAACTCAGCACCCGGCTGGACACCGCGTCGATCTCGGTCTGCACGATGCGCAGCACCGGCCGGTTCCCACCCGACGACTCCGGCTCGGCCACCCGGAACACCAGCACATCGAACCCGCCGTCCAGCGCGATGCCGAACCGTTCGGCCAGCAGGTCGACGGGGTTGCCGCGCACCAGTGCCTGCGCCACCGCGCGTTTGGCCTCCCGCTGCTCCCAGTGCAGATCCTGCCGCTCGCTCAGATACGCGCCGGCGACGCCGGGCGTCACCGCACCGAGATAGCCGAGCACGTAAGGCACTGCGGCCAAGAGTTGTTCGCGCTGCTCCGGCGTTGTGGCCAAGGCGGCCACCGAGTTCCACGCGGCCACCGCACCCAGGTGATACACCGACAGCACGGTGTCGAGCGGGATCCCGGCCCTGGCCCGCCGCACCGCGATGTCGATCAGTTCGGTCAGCTCGTCCGGGCGCGGCGCCCGCCCCTCGGCCAGCGACCGCAGGAACAGCCGCAGGTTCGCCTCCGCCGCCAGCGGTAGATCACGGCCGATCTTGTCCGCGGACAGCTCCCGGTACGACGGCACCTCGCCGAGCACCACGGACAGCAGATCACGAGCAACATCGGGCAGCGCGGCCCGCACATAGTCGGAGAACTCGGCCAGCGCGGCGGGATCGGAGGGAGCAGTCACCCGCACATTGTTTACATACACAAACCGCTCTCGACAATAGGCACTTCCGGACAACATCGATTAGTGCACGCGGCCAACCTGGCATCCCGTCCGATGCACAAACGCCCGGCCGGTTTCCTTGTCGCACGAACGGTGACCCACAGCACATTGCCCTGCCACGGTGTATCGCATTGGGATCGCGCACAGAGAGAAGCTTGATGAGACAACCGCAACGACGCCGCGTCATCACCACCACCGCAACCGTGCTCGGCCTACTGCTATCGCTGTCCACACCCCTCCTTGCGACGGCCGAGCCGCCGGATACCGCGGTGCGCATCGAGCCGACGCCCGCCCTCACCCTGCCGCCCGAACTCGACGAGTTCTACAAGCCGGCGGCCGGCGTCGTCGCGGCCGCAGAACCGGGACAGGTGTTGCGCGCCCGCACCATCACCCCCGCGTATTTCGGCTTCGCCCAACTGAATATCGATGCCTGGCAGCTGCTCTACCGGACGACGAACAGCTTCGGCGAAGCCATCTCGACGGTCACCACCGTGCTGAAGCCGCGCGGCCGAGCGCCGGAAGGCGGCCGCAAACTGCTGTCGTATCAGATCGCCGAGGACAGTGCCGCCCAGTACTGCGCGCCGTCCTATGTCGTTCAATCCGGCTCCATCCCAGCGGATTACGTCAACGCGGCGGAGATCCTGATCCCGATCGCGGCCGGCATCGGGCAGGGCTGGACGGTCGCGCTGCCCGACTACGAGGGCCCCAATTCCGCGTACGGCGTCTCCCGGATCAGCGCGCAGGCCACGCTGGACGGAATCCGCGCGGTGGAGAGTTTCGCGCCCGCGCAACTGTCCGGCGTGGATACGCCGACGGCCCTGTGGGGTTACTCCGGCGGCACCATACCCAGTTCGTTCGCCGCCGAGCTGAAACAGCAGTACGCGCCGGAGCTGAACATCGTCGGCATCGCGGCCGGCGGAGTCGCCGCGGCAGATTTCCCGGAAGCGTTGCGGCACAACAATGGTGGCGTCTACACCGGTCTGCTCACCGGCGTCCTGGCCGGCTTCGCCAACGAGTATCCGGAATTCCGTCAGCTGATCCGGGACCGGGTCGATCCGCTCGGCCAGCTCCTGATCGGGTCGAAGTTGATCCTGTGCCATCCCATGGGTACAGCGATCGTGCCGTTCTACAACTTCTTCGGCGCCTTCCGCGGCGGCAATCCGCTCGACGAGCCGGTCGTGCGGCGCATGATCGCGGACAACGCACTGGGCCAGGCCACTCCGTCGGTGCCGGTGTACATCTACCACGCCCAGAACGACGAGATCCTGCCCGGCTCCGCCGTCGACCGCCTGGTCGACAAGTACTGCGCCGAGGGCGCGCCCAGCGTCACCTACGTGCGAGAACTATTGGCAGAGCACATCTCCGGCGTGGCAACCCATCTGCCCGGAGCTTTCCACTGGCTGCGTGATCGACTGAACGGCGTTCCCGCACAACCGGGTTGCGCGATCAGCAGCCCGGCCACCACCGTGACCGATCCGCAATTCGCCCAAGCCGCAACGGAAATCCTCCCCACCGCGGTGCAGGCTCTGCTCGGTCAGGCCATCGGCGCCGGCAACTAGGTGTCCGCGCGCTCCTTCCCGATCTCGTGCCGATACCCGACCAGCACCGTGCAGATCAACGACAGCGCCACCACGGTCTCGGCGATGAAGAAGGAGCCGAAGTCGATGATCGAGCCGATCGGCGGCGCGCCCGGCACCGCGTTGCGCAGCGGGATCATCGCGAACAACACGGCCGCCATCAGCGTGTTCGCCGGCCAGATCAGACCGCGACGGCCGGCGAGCACGTAGAACGCGGCCGTCGCTGCGGCCAAGGCCAATCCGAGCATCAGCACGATCACGAAAAGCGCGAAGGTGAGCGACGCGGTCGACCGGGCCACCGTCACGGTGGTGCCGACCGCGTCGCCGTGCTGCTCGTCGTCCACCTGCGGCACGATCTTGAAGAACGCGTCGAGGCTGTACAGGTCGATCGCCACCGGCACCGCGGTGTCGCCGATGTCCGCGGCGACGCTGAGGTGCGCGTTGTACTTGTCGAACGGATAGTCGGTGATCATTCCGCCGCCGCCCATGGCGATCCGGATCTCCGCGGCCGAGATCAGATCGCCCGCCTTCACCTTGATCGGTTCCGGTTTCATGCCGGAGGTGTAAATGGTTGCGTCGCTGCGGAATCGACCGAACTCGTCGGCCAGCGCGCCGCGCGGCGTCACCACCACCTGAACGGTCAATTCCTGCACGGCGGCGTCGATCCGGATGATCGCGACTTCGACGTCGACCCGGTCGGCCACGTCGCTGTCCCCGATGATGTGCATGGTCTGGCCGTGGTCCTTCTGCACCTGATACAGCGTCAGACTGACCACCATCGCGACCACCACGGCCAGCACCGCGGCCAGCGCCGCGAAGGTCTTGCGGAATCTCGTCACGCCGGCCTCCGGTGAGGTGGTGCGAAACATGAGCAACCACCCCACCATAGGGTCCGCTCAACCCGCCGCCTGGCTACCCCGAGGCAATCAGATTCCGTGTCGGTATCACCGCACCGGGACGCGACCGGGTTCCGCGCGCTCGAGCACGTCGTCGGGCACCGCGAGCCCCGCCTGGAGGTCGGCCGAATCTATCGGCTCGCCCCAGACCTGGCGCACCGGCAGCACACCCGCCCATACCCCACCGGTCTCGATATCCGCCGGATCGTCGTTGGGGCCACCGCTGCGGACCTTCACCGAGGCCTCGGTCAGGTCGAGCGCGAGCACGATGGTCGCGGCCAGTTCCTTCTTGTTCGGCAACCGCACCCGTGACCAAGCGCCCGGCGCGGCGTGCTCGGTGATCACCTCGAGCGCGCGCAACCGCTCCGCGGCGTCGGTGACCTCCACCGCTCGGCCGTGCACCACCGCCGAGCGGAAGTTCATCGAGAAGTGAAACGCCGAGCGGGCATAGACGACGCCGTCGACCAGCGTGACCGCGACCGAGACATCCCCGGCCAAGGCCGCGCGCAGATTGCCGGCACCGGTCGAGCCGTGCAGGTAGAGGGTGTTGCCGTCGCGTCCGTAGATGGTGGGCAGCACTACCGGGGCACCGCCGAGCAGCACGCCGAGGTGGCAGACCAGGCCCGCGTCGAGGACGGCGTCCAGGTCCGCGCGCTCGCTCCGCGCTCGTTCCTTCGACCGGGTCAGCGTGCTGCGCGGGGTCGGCGAGAGTGGGGTCCGGAGATCGGCCGATTGGGTCATAAGACCAGGATCTAATCCGGAGTGGCATTATGAAAGTGCCAATTCAAGCAAATTCGCGCAGTCCATTCGTGAGGTGACCGGTGCTCGACGAACTCCCCCTCGACCTCGACCGCGCGCTGCCGGAGCCGCTGTCGGTGCAGGTCGCCGACGGTCTGCGGGCCGCAGCGAGCAATGGGCTGCTGTGCGGCGGGGACCGGTTGCCGTCGTCGCGCTCGCTCGCCGAACGGCTCGGCGTGAGCCGCACCGTCGTGGCCGCCGCCTTCGACCAACTGCATGCCGAAGGCTGGATCAGCGGCAAGCGCGGTTCCGGCACCTACCTGACCACCGCGCCGCCGGCCGCACCGCTGCGCGCGCTCCCGCCGGACGGCGTGGACGACGGCCCGGCCCTCCTCGACCTGCAACCCGGTGCGCCGTGCGCCGACGCCATCGATCGACCCGCATGGCGGCGGGCCTGGCGGGCCGCCGCCGACCTTTCGCCGCTGGTGCGCAAGGACCGGGCGGGCGAGCCGGACTTCCGGGCGGCGATCGTCGAACATCTGCTGCGGCATCGCGGACTCGGCGCGGGCAGCGAGACGGCGGTGCTCACCACGGCCGGAACCAGTTCCGCGGTAGGCGAACTCGCGGCGGCACTGCTGTCGCCCGGCGACGCCATCGCGATGGAAGATCCCGGATATCAGCGCGCCGCAGGAGCTTTCGCCGCGGCCGGGATCCAGGTCCTCCCGGTCCCGATCGATACGCACGGTCTCCGCGTCGACCTGCTGCCGCCGAACATCAAGGCCGTGTATTGCACACCGGCACACCAGTTTCCGCTCGGCGCGCGCCTGCCCGCCGCGCGCCGGGTCGAACTCGTCGAGCACGCCCGCCGCGCGGGGCTGCTCATCATCGAGGACGACTACGACGGCGAATTGCGCTACGACACCGCGCCATTACCCTTGCTCGCCGCGATGGCGCCCGACGTGGTCGTGCATCTCGGCACCACCAGCAAGATCCTCTCGCCGAGCCTCGGCGTCGGCTGGCTGGTCGCGGCGCCGGAGATCGCCGATGCCGTTGTCGCGCACCGCCATCGGACCGGGACCAGTCCGAGCCCGGCGGGTCAGCAGGTGTTCGTCGCGCTCGCCGCGCACGGCGACCTGGCCAGGCACCTGCGCCGCCTGCGCCGCGAACTGCCGCCCCGCCGCGCCCTCATGGTGAGCGAGTTGCGCCGCCACGGGCTCGAGGTCCTCGGCGACGACGCGGGCTCGCACGTGGTGGTGCCGCTCGCCTCGGCCGAGGCGGAGGAACGCAGCGTCGCCGCCGCGCGTGCGCAGGGCGTCGCCCTCGACCCGCTCGCCCGCTACCACCTGAGCGCGCGGCGACACCACTTCGGCGTCACGCTCGGTTACACCGCGCTGTCCTGGCCCGACCTGGCCACGGCGGTGCCGATCGCCGCCGCGTGCCTGGCGCGGCCGTAGCATGGTCGCCATGACCGAACAGGACGTTTTGGCCCGGATCAAGGCACTCGTCGATCAGGAGCACGAGCTCCGCGCGCAGGCCGCCAAAGGCGACCTGGACCCCAAGGCGGAACGCCAGCAACTCGCCGAGCTCGAGGTGATGCTGGACCAGGCGTGGGATCTGCTGCGGCACCGCCGGGCGCGGATCGACCAGGGTGAATCGCCCGACGGCGCCGAACCGAGCTCCCCCGCTCAGGTCGAGGGCTACCTGCAATAACCACCATGCCGAGCGCACCTACCGAATACGACGTCATCGTGATCGGTGGCGGCCCGGCGGGCGAGAACGCCGCCGACTACGCCATCGCCGGGAGCGACCGGACCGCCGCGATCGTGGAACGCGAACTCGTCGGCGGCGAATGCTCCTACTGGGCCTGCATTCCGAGCAAGGCTCTGCTGCGACCCGGCCATGTGCTGGGCGCCGCGCAGGCCATGGACGGGATCACCGCGACCGGTCTCGACGTCGAGGCGGTGCTGCGGCGGCGTGATTCCTTCGTCAGCGACCACGACGACACCTCGCAGGTGAAGTGGGCGAACGACCATCGCATCGAGGTGATCCGCGGCGCCGGCAAGCTGGTCGGCGAACGACTGGTCGAGGTCGGCGGACGGGTGCTGCGCGCCCGGCACGCGGTGGTGCTGGCCACCGGCACCACGGCCGGTGTCCCGGACGTGCCCGGTCTGCGCGACGCGCTGCCCTGGATCTCCCGCGACGCCACCAACCTGCACGAGGTCCCCGGCCGCGTGGTGATCATCGGCGGCGGCGTGGTGGCCTGCGAGGCGGCGACCTGGCTGAGCGCGCTCGGCGCGCAGGTCAGCATGGTCGTGCGCGGCGGGGCGGTGCTCGCGTCCGCCGAACCGTTCGCGGGCGAACGCGTGGTCGCGGCGCTGAAAGAACGTGGCGTGCAGGTGCTGCTCGATACCTCGCCGACGAGCGTGCACCGACCCGACGCCAAGGACACCGGCGAAGGCCGGATTCACGGCGGCCCGGTCACCGTGCGAGTGCACAGCGCGCGGGGCGATACCGAACTCGAGGCCGACGAGATCATCGTGGCCGCCGGGCGCGCACCCGCCACCGAGGGGCTCGGCCTGGACTCCGTCGGGCTGAAAGACGGCTATGTGGCGGTCGACGATCAGCTGACCGTGCGCGAGGTGGACGGCGACTGGCTCTACTGCGTCGGCGACCTGAATCACCGTGCCGCGCTGACGCATATGGGGAAGTACCAGGCCAGGGTCTGCGGCGACGTGATCGCGGCCCGCGCCGAAGGCAGGTCGCTCGATGATGCCCGGTTCACCGCGAGCGCCGACCACGGGCAGGTTCCGCAGGTCGTGTACACCGCACCCGAGGTCGCGTCCGTCGGGCTGACCGAGGCCGCGGCCCGCGATGCCGGCCATGCCGTCGAGACCGTAGAACTCGATATCGCGGTCGCCGGTTCGTCGTTGGCGCGCAACGACTTCGCGGGCCACGCCAAGCTGGTCATCGATACCGCCACCGACACGCTGCTCGGCGCCACCTTCGTCGGCCCGGAGGCGGGCGAACAGCTGCACGCGGCCACCATCGCGGTGGTCGGCAAGGTGCCGTTGGCAACCCTGTGGCACGCGGTGCCCGCATTTCCCGCGGTGAGCGAGTTCTGGTTACGCCTGTTGGAGACACGGCGCGCGTAAGTACCATTGGCGGATGGTGGCATCGACAGATATCCAGACCGCCGACGGAGTCGTTCGGGGTCGTCGCGGCCGCCGCGTCTTGCGCTGGCGGTCCCTCCCCTACGCGGCCGCACCGGTGGGTGACTTGCGTTTTCGCGCTCCGCAACCGGTCACGCCGTGGACCGGGGTGCGGGAGAGCACCGAGTACGGGTTCGCCGCGATGCAGCATCGGGCCGGCGCGCGGATCGGGCCGCGCCGGTACCAGCCGACCCACGAGGACTCGCTGACACTCAATGTCACCGTGCCCGTGACGCCGTCGAACAAGCCGCGGCCGGTGCTGGTGTTCATCCACGGCGGCGGCTATCTCACCGGCACGTCGGCGCTCGCGCTGTACTCCGGTGGGCGGCTCGCGGTGCGCGGGGATGCCGTGCTGGTGTCGCTGAACTACCGGCTCGGCGCGTTCGGCTATGTCGATTTCGGTGAATTCTCCACGCCGGGGCACACTTTCGAGTCGAACCTCGGCCTGCGCGATCAGGTGGCCGCGCTGGAATGGGTGCGCGCCAATATCGCCGCGTTCGGCGGCGATCCCGGCAACGTCACCATCTTCGGCGAATCCGCGGGCGCCCACGCGGTACTCAGCCTGCTCGCCACACCGTCCGCGAAAGGCCTGTTCCACCAGGCCATTTCCCAGAGCCCACCGGCCGACTGGGCGATGACCGCGGACGACGCACGCCGGTTCGCCCGGCGCTGCATCGAAACGCTCGGCGCGACCCCGGATCAGGCGGCCACCGCACTGCTCACCGCGAGCGCCAACGACCTCCGACGCGCGGTCGACCGCACCAGCAACCGGGTCCTGCGCGAACGACGCGGCCTGTTCCCGATTTCTCCGGTGGTCGACGGCGTACTACTGCCGCAGGCGCCGATCGATGCGATCGTCGACGGCAATGCCCATCGGGTGCCGCTCATCATCGGCACCAACCGCGACGAAGGCACCCTGTTCGCCAAGTTCGCGGATTCGCTGCCCACTACCCCGGATCGGCTGCGCGAAGCCATCGCCGACGAGGACGCCGAATCCCGAATCGCCGCAGCCTATCCCGGTTATCCGGAGGCCAAGGCGGCCGTGCGCGCCGGTGGCGACTTCGTCTTCTGGCGCCCGTCCGTGACCGTCATGGCCGGACACAGCCGCCACGCCCCCACCTACGCCTACCGCTACGACTTCGCCCCGCGCTCAATGCATCTCGCGGGCCTGGGCGCCACCCACGCCTCGGACCTGATCCCCGTCTTCGGCGGCGGCGACGCGGCATTCGGCCGCGCCATCACCGCCGCGGGCGGCCGCCGCGGCCTCCAGTCCGTCACCCACCAATTCCAAGACAACTGGCTCGAATTCGCCCGCACCGGCGCCCCACTCCCCTCCTGGCCCGCCTACACCGAATCCCGCCGCACCACCCTGATCATCGACACCCCCACCCGCCTGGAACACGACCCGGACAAACCCAAACGCCTTGCCTGGCAAGGAGTCCGAGTACCCACCCTGACCTGACCGCTACTTGAGCAGCCGGGACATCCGTCGGTCGGCGAGGATCTTGCCGCCGGTCTGGCAGGTCGGGCAGTACTGGAAGGAACGTTCGGCGTAGGACACCTCGCGGACGGTGTCGCCGCAGACTGGGCATGGCTGGCCGGTCCGGGCGTGGACCTGCATGCCGGAACGCTTTTCGCCTTTGAGCCGGGCGGCGGCCTGGCCCGACGAACGCTGCACGGCGTCGGTGAGCACCGCGCGCATGGCGGCGTAGAGCTGGGGACCGTTGTTCGCCGCGAGGGTTTTGGTGTTGGCGAACGGGGAGATCTTGGCGGCGTGCAGGATCTCGTCGGAGTAGGCGTTGCCGATGCCGGCCAGCAGGGTCTGGTCGACGATCGCGGTCTTGATCCGCTGCGAGGTGCCGCGCAGGATTTCGATGAACTCCGCCTCGGTCACCTCGAGTGCGTCCGGTCCGAGCCGGGCGATGCCGGGCACCAGTTTCGGATCGTCGACTATGTAGACCGCGAGCCGCTTCTTGGTCCCCGCCTCGGTGAGGTCGAAGGCGGGCGTCGCGCCCTCCGGGGTGAAGAAATGCACGCGCAGCGCCAGTGGACTCTTGCCGCCCGGTTTCGGCGGCGTCTGGCTCGGTTCATCGATCCAGCGCAGCCAGCCACCCCGGGACAGGTGCGTGATCAGCCACAGTCCGCCGCAGTCCATGCCGAGAAACTTCCCCCAGCGCCCCGCCCCGGTCACGTCGCGGCCGGACAGCGCCGTCACCGGCGGCTCGAACGTCTTCACCGCGCTGAACGCCGCCACATCCACGCGCCCCACCACCGCGCCGACCGCATGCTCCCGCAGAAACTGCGCCAGCGCCTCCACCTCAGGTAGTTCGGGCACAGGGTCAGGTTACCGGCGATCACCGACAAGAGCAGGGCAGTCAGCCTCGACTGAGCAGATAGATGTCCATGATCCAGCCCTTTTCGGCGCGCAGCCGGGCGCGGCGCTCGACGATCTCCTGTTCCACCGCGCGCAGCGGGCCTTCGATCAGCGTTTCGTCCGGCATGCCGAGGTAGGCGCCCCACCAGATATGCACGTCCGCGCCCGGCACCTCGGTGAACGAGCAGTCGCAGTCCAGCATCACCACCGCGGAGTCCGCGAGCCCCTCCTCGCGCAGCCGCCTGCCGGTGGTGATGTGCACCGGTTCGCCGATCCGGTGCAGCACCATGCGATGCCGCGCGGCCAGCGCCTGCACGCTGGTGACGCCCGGAATCACCGTGTAATCGAAGTGCGCGTTCCCCCGCGCGAGCACCCGCTCGATCATCCGCAGCGTGCTGTCGTACAGCGCCGGATCACCCCACACCAGAATTCCGCCGACCCCGTCGACCTGCGCGAACGCCTCTTCCAGCAACGCCGAGCGCCGCTCGTGCCAGTCCTCGACGACGCCCTGATAGTCCGCGGGCGTCCGATCGCGCGGCGGGTCGGCGATCTCCACGATCCGATACGGCCGCTCGACGTGCTCGGCCAGGATCGCCGTCCGCACCTCGACCAGCTCGCGCTTCTCGGCGCCCTTGCCGATGACGAAGAACACCTCGACCTGCCGCATCGCCTTGATCGCCTGCACCGTCACCTGGTCGGGGTCGCCCGCGCCGATGCCGATCACGTAGAGCTTGCGCATGCGGCGAGCTTGCCAGGCGACCCGAAGACTAGAGTTGGCGACCGTGGCGACCGATACCCAGTACGAGGATCTGCTCCGGCTGGTGCTGGAGTCCGGCACGAAGAAGGCGGACCGCACCGGCACCGGCACGCGCAGCATCTTCGGCCATCAGCTGCGCTACGACCTGTCGGCGGGCTTCCCGCTGATCACCACCAAAAAGGTGCACCTGAAGTCCATCGTCTACGAGTTGCTCTGGTTCCTGCGCGGTGATTCCAACGCGCGCTGGCTACAAGAGCACGGCGTCTCGATCTGGGACGAATGGGCCGACGCGAACGGTGAACTCGGCCCGGTCTACGGCGTGCAGTGGCGGTCCTGGCCGACGCCGGACGGCATGCACATCGACCAGATCTCCGAGGTGCTGCACACCCTGCGCACCAACCCGGACTCGCGGCGCATGCTCGTCTCCGCCTGGAACGTCGCCGAGCTGGACAAGATGGCGCTCGCCCCGTGCCACGCGTTCTTCCAGTTCTATGTGGCCGACGGCAAGCTGTCCTGCCAGCTGTATCAGCGCAGCGCCGACCTGTTCCTCGGCGTGCCGTTCAATATCGCCAGCTACGCGCTGCTCACCCAGATGGTCGCGCAGCAGACCGAGCTCGAGCTCGGCGATTTCATCTGGACCGGCGGCGACTGCCACATCTACGACAACCACCTCGAGCAGGTCGGCGAACAGCTCACGCGCGATCCGTTCCCGTTCCCGAAGCTGACGCTGCGCCCGGCGACGTCGCTGTTCGACTACGTCTACGAGGACGTGGAAGTCGTTGGCTACCAGCATCATCCGGCGATCAAGGCCCCGGTGGCCGTGTGAGCCGCACGATCGGACTGATCTGGGCGCAAACCCCGGACGGGGTAATCGGTTTCGAGAACACCATCCCCTGGCGCGTGCCCGAGGACATGGCGAATTTCAAGTCGGCCACCATGGGACATCCGGTCGTGATGGGCAGGCGCACCTGGGATTCGCTGCCGCCGAAATTCCGCCCGCTGGTCGGCCGCCGCAACATCGTGGTGACCAGGCAGCCGGACTGGACCGCCGAAGGCGCCGAACGCGCCGGTTCGGTGACCGAGGCGCTCGCGCTGAGCGGACCGGACACGGTGTGGATCGCCGGCGGCGGTGAGATCTACCGCGCCGCTATGGATTTCGCGACCGACCTGCTCGTCACCGAGGTCGACACCACGGTCGCGGGCGACGCGTACGCCCCGCTCATCGGCCCGGAATGGGCGGCCGACGAGAGCGCGCGGTGGCAGGAGTCGAGCACCGGTCTGCGGTATCGGATCCAGCGCTACACCCGCCGCGAATCCGACTAGCCGGCAAACTCTCCGCATCGATCATCGCGGCCGCACAACACCGTTCGATCACAGAACGCCGCGGCCACGCAAACCCGACTCGAGACCGAGCACGGTCGGGCATACTCCTGGATAAGTGGGGCCGGGCCTTCGTCCGTCCGGACTCCCGAGCCGGTGCGACCAGCCCTCGTACCGGCTGTTGTCATTTGCGAAAGGCGGTCCATGGACAAGAAATCGCTGACTGCGGTTGCCCGGCAACAGCTCAAGATCGCGAGCACCGCCACCAGCGGGCGGAGTTCGCAAACCATCTACGGTGGGCACGCGAATTCACTGCGGCAGACCGTGGTCGGCCTCAGCGCCGGCCAGAGCCTGGCCGAGCACGACAACGCGGGTGAGGCCACGCTGCTGGTGCTCAGCGGCACGCTCACCCTGATCAGCGGCAGCAACGAATGGAAAGGTTCGACGGGCGATCTGCTCGTGGTGCCCAAGGCACGGCACAGCGTGATGGCCGTGGACGATGTGGCCTTCCTGCTGACGGTCGCGAAGTAGTAGCCGCGGTGCCCGTGCCACCTGGCCGAGGTGTCGGTGCCGGGCACTAGGCTGAAGATCATGAGTGAGCCGCAGCCGATTCTCGATCCGCTCACCCCGGCCGCGATCTTCCTGGTCGCCACCATCGATGAGGGCGGCGAGGCGGTCGTCCGGGACACCCTCGCCGATGTGCAGGGCCTGCGCCGCTCGGTCGGCTTCCGGATCCCCGGCGCCGGCCTGAACTGCGTCACCTCGATCGGCTCCGCGGCCTGGGACCGGCTCTTCGCCGGACCACGGCCCGCCGAACTGCACGACTTCCCCGGCTTCGTCGGCAAACACCACCAGGCCCCGGTGACGCCGGGCGATCTGCTGTTCCACATCCGCGCGGAAAACCAAGACGCCTGCTTCGAGCTGGCCATGACCATCGGCGACCGGCTGGCCGGCGCGGCCACGATCATCGACGAGACCGTCGGGTTCCGCTACTTCGAACAGCGCGACCTGCTCGGCTTCGTCGACGGCACGGAGAACCCGGAGGGCCAGGGCGCCTATTCCGCCGCGCTGGTCGGCGACGAAGACCCGGACTTCCGTGGCGGCAGCTACGTCATCGTGCAGAAGTACCTGCATCCGATGGCGGATTGGCGCGCGCTGTCGGTCGAGGAGCAGGAGAAGGTGATCGGCCGCACCAAGCTCGACGATTTCGAGCTGTCCGACGCCGACAAGCCCGCCGACTCGCACGTCGCGGTGAACACCATCGTCGACGCCGACGGCACCGAACGCGAGATCCTGCGCGCCAACATGCCGTTCGGCAGCGTCAAGGACGGCGAATTCGGCACCTACTACATCGCTTACGCGGCCACCCCGAGCGTCACCGAACTGATGCTCACCCGCATGTTCGTCGGCACCGACGAGGCCGCCTACGACCGCATCCTGGACTTCTCCATCGCGGTCACCGGCACCTCGTTCTTCGCGCCGTCGCTCGACTTCTTCGATGAACTTCCCCCGCCGCCGGACGAGGCCATAGCGGCAGCAGACGTGCAGCCCAACGACATCGGGTCGGGCTCACTCGGTATCGGCACGTTGAAAAGGAGCACGCAGGCATGAACAACCTCTATCGCGAACTCGCGCCGATCACCGCCGAGGCATGGTCGGCGATCGAGGAAGAGGCGACGCGCACCTTCAAGCGGCACATCGCCGGGCGTCGCGTCGTCGATCTGTCCGGCCCGCACGGCGCGGACTACTCCGCGGTCGGCACCGGGCACACCACCCCGATCACCGCGCCCGACGAGGGGGTGCAGGCCCGCCAGCGAGTGGTCGCGCCGCTGGTCGAGCTGCGGGTGCCGTTCCGGCTCTCGCGCGAGGAGCTGGACAACGTCGAACGCGGCGCCATGGATCCCGACCTGGATCCGGTGAAGGACGCCGCGAAGAAGATCGCGTTCGCCGAGGACCGGGCCATCTTCGAGGGCTACCCGGCCGCGAACATCACCGGCATCCGGAAGAGTTCGACCAATCAGGCGATCGCGCTGCCGAGCGATCCGCGGCTGGTGCCGGAGTCGGTCACCCAGGCGCTCACCGCGCTGCGCCTGGCCGGCGTCGACGGGCCGTACTCGGTGCTGCTGAGCGCGGAGCTGTTCACGGCGGTCAGCGAGACCTCCGATCACGGGCATCCGATCCGCACGCACATCGAGCGGCTCATCCCGGACGGCGAGATCATCTGGGCGCCCGCCATCGACGGCGCGTTCGTGCTGACCTGCCGCGGCGGCGACTACGACCTGCGGATCGGTCAGGACCTGTCGATCGGCTACCTGTCGCACGACGCCGAGTCGGTCGAGCTGTACTTCCAGCAGAGCCTGACGTTCCTGGTCTACACCGCCGAGGCCGCAGTCGCCCTGGAAGCCTGATCAACCCGCACACCTGCTGATCTCCCGCAGACCTGATCGCCGGGAATCAGGAGGTGTGCGGCGCAACGGCGGGCGGTAGCGTGTGCCGCAGCGAGCCGGAAGTGGTGGGTGAGATGACGATGGTGCGGGCCGGTGTGGTGCCGACGCGGCGCGCGGCGCTGTACAGCTCCCTCGGGATCCTGGTGACCGTTGCGCTGTGCGCGGGCGTGATCGCCTTGTTCGGGGTGAACCGGGTGTTCACGGGTCTACTGGCCGGTGCGGTCGCGGGCATCGCCGTCGTCGCGGCACTGTTCACCAGGGACGCCGTCGTGCTCACCGAGCGCACGATCTACCGGCGCACCCCGTGGACCGAATCCAGCGTCGACTGGGACCGGGTGGTCGCCGGACGCTTCACCCTCGACGAACGATCCCGCTGGTCGCTGGCGCTGGATCTGGCCGGCGGGGACGAGGAGCACGGTGAGCTGGTGCTGCTGTCCATCCCGCCGGTGCTCCGTCCGGTCTCCGGCGCCTACGACCTGCGCAAACGCGAGCAGGTGAACGAGATCCGGGCGCTGTTGCGGCGCAAGCGGATTCCGGTCACCGTGCTTCCCGAAATCGCCGGCGCGCTGCAGCAGCACTGGGAGATCGCGCCGCCGACCCGCTGATCAAGTACCCAATCGGCGCGTTTGCCGATACGTTGGCAAGTGTGACGATGACCAAGGGCGCCAACGTTGCGGTGCCGCAGTCCGCCGTCCGGATCGAGCTGGGTTGGCAGAGCGGGCCCGGGGTGCCCGACGCCGATGCCTCGGCGCTGCTGCTGGTGGCAGGCAAGGTGCGCGACGACAGCGACTTCGTCTTCTACAACCAGCCCGCGCATCCCTCCGGTGCGGTGCGCCACGAGGGTAAACAGCAGGGCCCGACCGTGCTCGACGTGCTGTCGGCGAACCTGGGGCAGGTCGAACCGCAGATCGAGACCATCGTGATCGCGGCCTCCGCGGACGGCGGCACCTTCGGCCAATTCCATGGGCTCTACGTGCGTTTGGTCGATCCGGGCACCGGTGCCGAGGTGGCCCGGTTCGACAGTGCCGGTGCGACCACCGAGACCGCGTTCGTGCTCGGCGAGCTGTATCGACGGCAAGGCGGCTGGAAGTTCCGCGCGGTCGGGCAGGGCTATGCCTCCGGATTGGCCGGTCTGGCCACCGATTACGGCATCTCGGTCGACGACGCCCCCGCACCGGCCGCGCCACCGCATCAATTCACCCCGCCACCGCCGCCCGCCGCGCCGCCGCATCAGTTCACCGCGCCGCCGCCCCCGGCCCCGCCGATGCCGCAATACACCCCGCCGCAGCCACAATTCCCGCCGCCGCAACAGCCGCCCGCCGGATACCCGCCGCCGCCCGGCAGTTACGGCGCGCCGCCGCCGAACCCGGCTCCCCCGCAGCAGTTTTCACCGCCGCCCGGCGCGCCGGTCAACCTGAGCAAGATCTCGCTGACCAAAGACGCCCCCTCGATCTCGCTGACCAAGCAGGGCGCGACCGGCGGCATCATGCGGATCAACCTCAACTGGACCGGCGCCGCCGCACCCGCCCCGCGCAAGTTCGGCAAGCGCAAGGGCGCGGGCGGTCTCGACCTGGATCTGTGCTGCTTCTGGGAGATGACCGACGGGACGAAGGGCTCGATCGGCCCGCTCGACAGCTTCGGCTCGCTGCGCAAGGCGCCGTTCATCCAGCTCGATCAGGACGACCGGACCGGCGCCGTCACCACGGGCGAGAACCTCGACATCAACCTCGATCACACCGCGAAGTTCCGGCGCATCCTGGTGTTCGCCTCGCTGTACGCCGGCGCGGAGGACTTCCGCGGCGTGCACGCGACGGCCACCCTGTATCCGGTCGGTTCGCCGCCGATCGAGATGCTGGTCGACGGATGCACCGACAACTCGCGCGAGATGGTGCTCGCGCTGATCGAGAACATCAACGGCGAGTTCGTCGTTCATCGCCAAGGCGTGTTCATCCGCCCGCCCGCCGGACGGCCGCTGTGGGGCAAGAAGGAAGTCGATCAGGCGTACGGGTGGGGCCTCAAGTGGGGACGTAGCGCCGGAAAGTAGGGCTTACGCCGAATCGAGCTGATCGAGCAGCCGCTGCGCGTCCTCGCGCAGCACGTTCAGATCACCCGGCCAGCCGAGCACGCGCAACGCCGCCTCGGGGATGCTCCGCTCCGCGTCCGCGGGCGCGGTGCCCTCGTCCGAGCGCAGGCTGATCACCATCTCGACCAGCCGGAACGGCAGCGCCTCGGCCCCGACGATGCCCGCGCCGCCGGCCTCGGTCAGTACCGCCGCCGCCAAAGTCTCGTAGTGCCCGCGCAGTTCGTCGCGCCGCAGCCGGAACGTCGCGAACCGCTCGGTGCGCAGTTCCGGAAGCAGGTACAGCGCACCGAGATTCCAGCGCGCGGCGCACAGTTGCCGGACGTCGAACAGCGCGAGCGCGTAAAGCCGGGTTGGCGCGGACGCCGGCACATTCCCCAGTCGCTCGGCGAGTTCCAGTGGGGCAGCTATGGTTTCAGCAAGCAGCGCATCGAGGATGTCATCCTTGGCGGCGAAGTGGTGATAGAGCGATGCCTGACGGATGCCGACCGCGTCGGCGACCACACGGGTGGAGGTGTTCGCGTAGCCATTGGTGGTGAACAGCTCCCCCGCGGCGTCCAGGATCTCGGCGCGCGGCGTCTGGCCGCGACGGCGTCGCTGTTCCACCCGGGGACGGCCGGGGCCGAGGTTTGCCACAGGCCCATTCTGGCAGGTCCGCACCGGGCCGATCCGCGACGCCCGGTGGCCCGGTAGCTGGTGAGAGGTTTCTGTCACTCGATAGAAATCTCGGCAACGCAGAAGTTACCGGAGTTACCGCAAGCGATACACGTGGGTCACCGAAAGCGCGATCGCCGACGCAAAACTGTCATCTGATAGGTATTGGCCGCTTCGCCGAAGGACCCTCATGGCCACAACGTTCGCCCCCGCCCCTCCGCCCGACACCAGCCGCGACGGCGCCGACCTGGCCCGATTCGGCTACGAACCGGTACTCCATCGCAAACTGGGCCGCTACGCCTCGTTCGCGGCCGGCTTCTCGTTCGTCTCCATCCTCACCACGATCTTCCAGTTCTTCGGCTTCGGCTACTCGTTCGGCGGCGCTGCCTTCTTCTGGACCTGGCCGATCGTGTTCGCCGGGCAGTTCCTCGTCGCGCTGAACTTCGCCGAACTGGCCGCCCGCTACCCGATCTCGGGCTGCATCTACCAGTGGTCGCGCCGGCTCGGCGGTGAGCTCATCGGCTGGTTCGCCGGCTGGATGATGGTCATCGCGCAGATCGTCACCGCCGCCGCGGCCGCGATCGCGCTCCAGGTGGTGCTGCCGTCGATTTGGAGCGGCTTCCAGCTCGTCGGCGACGACACCGCGCTCACCTCGTCCTCCGGCGCGACCAACGCGGTGCTGCTCGGCAGCATCCTGCTGGTGCTCACCACGGTGATCAACGTGATCGGCATCGACCTGATGTCGCGGATCAACTCGATCGGCGTCACCGTGGAGATCGTCGGCGTGCTCGCGATCATCGGACTGTTCTTCACCCACACCGAGCGCGGGCCCGGCGTGGTGGTGCAGACCGATCAGGCCGTGCCCGGCTCGTATTGGGCCGCGTTCCTGGTGTCCGGCCTGATGGCCGCCTACGTCATGGTCGGATTCGATTCCGCCGGTGAGCTTTCCGAGGAGACGAAGAATCCGCGCCGGGTCGCGCCGCGCACCATCCTGACCGCGCTCGCGGTGTCCGCGCTCGGCGGCGGGCTGCTGCTGATCGGCGCGCTGATGGCCGCGCCGAGCCTGTCCGACGGGTCGCTGGCCACCGAGGGCCTGGCCTACGTGCTCACCTCGAAGCTGGACAGCCCGGCGGGCACGGTGCTGCTCGGCTGTGTCGCGGTGGCGATCACGGTGTGCACCTTGGCCATTCAGACGGCGGGTTCGCGGCTGATGTTCTCGATGGCCCGCGACGGCAAGTTGCCGTTCGCCGAGCAGCTCGCCGCGGTGCACCCGCGCTTCGGCACCCCGGTGCTGCCCGCGGTCATCATCGGCGTGCTCGGCATCGGCCTGCTCGTGCTGAATCTCGGCAACGCCGCGATCTTCGCGACCCTGGCCAGCGTCTGCATCGTGACGCTGTACCTGGCCTATCTGCTGGTCACCGTGCCGCTGCTGGTCCGGCGGATCAAGGGCATGCCCGCCGACGAAGGCACCGAGGCCGGGCTGTTCAGCCTGGGGCGCTTGGGCATTCCGGTGAACGTGCTCGCCGTGCTGTGGGGCATCGCGATGGCGGTGAACCTGGCCTGGCCGCGCGCCGAGGTCTACACCCCCAACGGCGGCGGCTGGTGGATGCTCTGGGCCGCACCGTTGTTCGTGCTGCTCGTGGTCGGCGTCGGTGTCGTCGTGCACCGATTCGTCCAGCACCCGCCGAACCTCGCCGAAAACCCGGAACCCGCACCTCGATCCGCCTGACCGGTGACGCGGTGGTGGTGCCGGCCACCACCGCGCGCAGGTTCGTATCCGACCCGACGAAGGGGGCCCGAATGACCAGCAGCACCGCATCCACCGAGAGCGCGCGGGCACACGCGCGATCCCAGGCCGCCGCGGCCACCATCGAGGGACCCGACCTGCCCGCGGGCGTCGAGTCGGCGAGAATCACCTTCGCCCAGCGCATTCCACGCGACGGCTACGCGAACATCGTGCTGGGCCGCGGAACTCGGATCCGGTTGGCCGACCCGGCCGGCGCTGCCTGCGCGCACCTGCTGCTGGTGCGCCCCGAAGCACCGTGGGAACGCCTGAATGTCGCTGACACAGTGAAGGTTCCGTGGCAGGCCTATCTCGGCGACGGCCATCCGCTGCTGTCGGACCAGGGGCGCATTCTCGCCACCGTGCTCGCCGACACCTCGGGCAGCCACGACACCCTGTGCGGACCGACCGCCGAGGCGCGGCAGCTGCTGCGCCTGGCCGGCGCCAAACACGGTCTGGAACCGCGTGATATCGGACCGACGGTGTCCTTCTTCCGCGGCGTGCGCGTGGAATCCGACGGCGCACTGACCGCCACCGGCAGCGCCGCGCCCGGTTCGTCGGTAGACCTGCTGGTGCATCTGCCGGCGGTGCTGCTCGTCGCCAATGCCGCGCACCCGCTGGACGACCGCGCCGCAACGGATCTCGACGTCGTCGCCTGGGCCGCACCGGAGGATCTCGCCGTCACCCACAACACCGACCCGGAATACCAACGGGCCGTACAGAACACCGAACGCGCCTGGACGGCCGCACTGACGCTGGAGGTAAGGGAATGAACACCGCCACGGCACGCACCATCGTGCTCGACGAGACCGTCCCCGCCCGCGCACCCTGGTCCGCGGTGGTCAAGGCGGGCGAGCAGCTGGAGATCATCGACCTGCACGGCAACCAGGCGGTGGACTGCCTGCTGTACTCGGCGGCCGACCACACCGATCGCTACAGCGCGCAGGCCACCGTCGCCGCGCAGCGCAACATCTTCCTCAGCACCGGCAGCGTGCTACTGACCGACGCGGGCACCGCCCTGATGACCGTGGTCGCCGACGAGGTCGGCAATCACGACACCATCGCGGGCGCCTGCTCCCAGGAGTCGAACACGCTGCGCTACGGCCAGCACACCCGGCACCAGCACGCCTGCGTGGAGAACTTCCTCACCGCGGCACTGCAATGGGGCCTCGGCAAGCGGGACCTGGTGTCGAACATCAACTGGTTCATGAACGTTCCGGTGGAGGCCGACGGCACGCTCGGCATCGTCGACGGATTGTCCGCTCCGGGAAAGAAGGTCACGCTACGCGCCGAGATCGACACCCTCGTCCTGGTCTCCAACTGCCCGCAGATCAACAACCCCTGCAACGGTTTCGACCCCACCCCGGTGCGCATGGTGGTGTCCAAATGACCATCACCGAGCTATCCGCCGACCGGCTGGCGACCCGCACGACAACAGGCGCAGCGTGCGCGGAACCCGATTCCGTCGTCGAGGTCGTCCGGCCCGGAATGCTGACGACAGTGCAGGATTGGCCGGGACGGACCGGCTACTGGCACGTGGGCGTACCGCCGTCCGGCCCGATGGACGACCTGTCGTTCCGGCTGGGCAATCGGGTGCTCGGCAATGCCGAAGGCGCGGCCGGACTGGAATGCACCCTCGGCGGTCCCGCACTGAAGTTCTCCGCCCCGACCTGGGTGTGCGTCACCGGCGCACCGACCGACGTCTCGGTCGACGGCGTTCCCGCGGAGCAATGGCGAACCATTCAGGTGCCCGCGGGCGGCGTACTCGACGTCGGCGCGGTGCGCGGGCCGGGCATGCGCTGCTACGTACTCCTCGCCGGCGGCATCCAGTTGCCCGAATACCTCGGCAGCACCGCGACATTCACGCTCGGCCGATTCGGCGGCAGCGAGGGCAACGCCCTGCGCGTCGGCGAGTCATTGACGCTCGGACCACACCGCGACCCCGTCGCGACCGCCGTCCCGATGGACGACCAGCCGGTGCTGTCCAAGCGCTGGGAACTGGCGGTGACCGAAGGTCCGCACGGCGCACCGGAATTCTTCACCCGCGCCGACTTCGACACCATCCTCGGCACCGACTACGCGGTGCACTTCAACTCCGACCGCACCGGCGTCCGGCTGATCGGGCCGAAACCCGAGTGGGCCCGCACCGACGGCGGCGAAGCCGGGCTGCACCCGTCCAATATCCACGACACCCCGTATTCGGTAGGCGCACTGGACTTCACCGGCGACACCCCGATCCTGCTCGGTCCGGACGGCCCCAGCCTCGGCGGCTTCGTCTGCCCGGTCACCGTGGTCGCCGCCGACCGCTGGAAGCTCGGGCAGTTATCCCCTGGCGACGCAGTACGTTTCGTGCCGATCCGCAGCGAACGCGCCGCCTCGATTCGCGAACTCGGCACCGGCCGCCGAGCCAACTGGCCCATCGTGCTGTCTGCCGGTGGCGACGGTGACGACGGCATCCTGCGGCGCACCGAGGTCGACGACGAAACCGGCGTCACCTATCGCCGCGCGGGCGACGACGCCGTCCTCGTCGAATACGGCACCATGACACTGGATCTCGCGCTGCGCGCCCGCGTGCATGCCCTGCACCAGCACCTGCTGGCCGCGGGCGTGCGCGGCGTGACCGAGCTGACCCCAGGCATCCGCTCGCTACAGATCCGGGTCGACCCCCACATCCTGCCCGTCCCCACCCTGCTCGACCTGCTGGCCGAAGCCGAACAGCACCTGCCCGCCGCCGATCAGCTGATCGTCCCGAGCCGCACCGTGCACCTGCCGCTGTCCTGGGACGACCCGTCCACCCGCGAGGCCATCACCCGCTACATGCACGGCGTCCGCGCTGACGCCCCCTGGTGCCCGTGGAACATCGAATTCATCCGCCGGATGAACGGATTGGCCGCGGTGGCAGACGTTTACGACACCGTCTTCGGCGCCGAGTACCTCGTCCTCGGCCTGGGGGACGTGTACCTCGGCGCGCCCGTCGCCACCCCGACCGACCCGCGCCACCGCCTGGTCACCACCAAGTACAACCCCGCCCGCACCTGGACCCCGCAGAACGCGGTCGGCATCGGCGGCGCCTACCTGTGCATCTACGGCATGGAGGGTCCCGGCGGCTATCAGTTCGTCGGCCGCACCACCCAGGTGTGGAACCACCACGCCGGTCCGCTCGCCGGTCGCCCCGGCGCGGACCGCCATCCGTCCGGCGACGAAACCCCTTGGCTGCTGCGCTATTTCGATCGGATCCGCTGGTACCCGGTCGAGGCGGACGAATTGCTCGACCTGCGCGCCGATTTCGCCGCGGGCAATGTTCAGGTGCGGGCGGAGGACGGTGAATTCCGGCTCGCCGACTACCGCAAATTCCTCGCCGACAACGACGCCTCGATCACCGACTTCCGCACCACCCAGGCGGCCGCCTTCGCCGCCGAACGCGACTCGTGGCGGCTGGCCGGTGAACTGTCGACCGGCTAGCCGCGCTCAGGTCATCGTCGTCGGCACGACGGGCCCGCTCCACCCGCACGGCAACCCGCAGGTGGCGACCACCAGTTGCTCTACCTCGTCGTCGTCGAAATGCGCGGTGATCGTCGACGCGTGCGCGGGATACCCGCACAGCGGACACTTGCCGAAATAGTTCAGGACCGGATCCACCCGCGACGAAACCATCGTGCGGTCCCGGTGACTCGGTAACCCCGATGTGGTCATGCTCGTTCCTCCCGACCTGATGGTGCGCCACAGATCGGGCCACGGCAAGCCCCGATTTCACCAGCCGAAAAGTTCGGCCAGATCGATCGCATCGTCGTCCCACTGGCGTTCGATCGCCGCGCGCTCGGCCTCCGGGAGTTCGGGTGACCACCCGCAGCGGCGCCAGAACTCTTCCCGGTGTTCCTGGGTGAAGGGTTTGGGTTTGTCCATGGGCTGCACCTCGCCGACGGTCCGCTCCCCTGATTGTGGGCCTGCTCCGGCGGCGACATGCCGGAACAGGCCCACAGACTTCGGTTTTCAGCGCAGGTCGCGGAAGAACTCGCGGACATCGGTGGTCAGTAGCACCGGCTCCTCCAGCGCGGCGAAGTGACCGCCGTGGTCGACCTCGGTCCACCGGGTGATGGTGTTCTCGGGTTCCGAGTAGCGCCGGATGCCGACATCATGGGCGAGAATCAGTGCCGCGGTGGGCACTCCGGAGTTCGTCTTCGGCGCACCCCACGCATCGGAATGCGCGTAGCCGACGTAGGCCGCCGAACCCGCCGTACCGGTGAGCCAGTACAGCATCACGTTGGTCAGCAGCCGATCCCGGTCAATGATCTTGTCCGGGTCCACGTTTCGCGGATGCGTCCACTCCCGGAACTTGTCCATGATCCAGGCGAGCTGCCCCACCGGCGAATCCACCAGCCCGTAGGCCAGCGTCTGCGGGCGGGTGGACTGAATCGCGATGTAGCCGAACTCCTCCTGCATGAACGCCTCGATCCGGCGTACCCGATCGCGCTCGACCTCGTCCAGGCTCGCCAGCTCCGCGTCGGACAGCGGCAGCTGCGGCATCGGACCCGGTCCGCCGTTGACATGCACGCCCACAACGCTTCCCGGCGCGAGCCGGCCGACCTCCGGGCTCACGCCGGCGCCGACGTCACCGCCCTGCACGCCGTAGCGCTCGTAACCGAGCCTGCGCATGAGTTCGACCCACGCCTGCGCGGTTCGCTCGATCCGCCAGCCCGATTCCGTGACCGGTCCGGAGAAGCCGAAGCCCGGCAGCGACGGAATCACCAGGTGGAAGGCGTCTTTCGGGTCTCCGCCGTGCGCCCGCGGATCGGTCAGCGGACCGATCACGTCGAGGAATTCGACCACCGAACCGGGCCAGCCGTGGGTCAGCAGCAGCGGCAGCGCGTCCGCTTCGGGCGAACGCACGTGCAGGAAGTGGATGTGCTGCCCGTCGATCTCGGTCGTGTACTGCGGGTAGGCATTGAGCTGCGCCTCGGCCGCACGCCAGTCGTATTCGGTGCGCCAGTAGTCGACCAGTTCGCGCAGCCAGGTGGTCGGCACGCCGGTGTCCCAGCCATCGCCGGGCAGCGGTGCCGGCCAGCGCGCGCCATCGAGGCGAGTGCGCAGGTCATCGAGCTGTTGCTGCGGGATGTCGATGCGGAATTCGGTGATCTCGTTGGTCATGAAAACAACGATATGACCCACCTAGGACACCTTCTGCCCTAGGTCTGCGGCAGACTGAATTCCATGTTGGATACCTCCGCTCGACTGCTGCGGCTGCTCTCGCTGTTGCAGACTCCCCGCGACTGGACCGGCACCGACCTGGCCGAACGCCTCGAGGTCGACGTGCGCACGGTGCGCCGCGACATCGACAAGCTGCGCAGCCTCGGTTATCCGGTGGATGCCACGCCCGGCGTCGCGGGCTATCGGCTCGGCGCGGGCGCGAAGCTGCCGCCGTTGCTGCTGGACGACGACGAGGCGGTCGCGGTCGCGATCGGCCTGCGCACCGCGGCGGGCGGCACCATCACCGGGATCGAGGACAGCTCGCTGCGCGCGCTCACCAAGCTCGAGCAGGTGCTGCCGTCGCGGCTGCGTCACCGGGTCAGCCTGCTGCAATCGGTGACGGTCACGGTGCGCGCCGGCGGCGCTACCGTCGACCCCGATACGCTCACCGCGATCGCGGGCGCCATCCGGGACAGTCACCGCCTCCGGTTCGACTACCGAAGTCATGACGGCACAACCTCTTTGCGCACCACCGAGCCACATCGCCTGGCGCACATCGGCCGTCGCTGGTACCTCATCGGCTGGGACGTGGACCGCGCCGACTGGCGCAACTATCGCTGCGACCGCCTGCACCCGCGCATCCCCACCGGCCCCCGGTTCACCCCGCGCGAGGCGCCCGACGTCGACCTGTCCGGGTATCTCTCCCGGGGAGTGACGAGTTCGCCGTATCGCTACGCCGCTCGCGTCACGCTCGGCGTTTCCGCCGAGGCCGCCGCCGATCGCATCGCGCCGACCATCGGCGCCATAGAGGCGGTGGACGCCGAAACCTGCGTGCTGCGCACAGGTTCGGACTCGCTCGACGAATTAGCCGTCTACCTCGCCACTTTCGGCTTTCCGTTCCGGGTGCACGAACCGCCGGAACTCATCGCGCACATTCGCGAGCTGACCACGCGGCTCGCCGCATCGGTCGACTAACTCAGCCGACGAGCACCGTCTTGCCCTGGGCGTGCCCGTCGATGATGTGCTGCACGGCGCTGGCCGCCTCGACCAGGGGATACTGCTTCTCGATCACCGGCCGGAACCTGCCGTCCGCGGCCAGTCCGGCCAGGAACTCCAGATCGGCGCGTTGCGGACGCATGAGCAGCACGCCGATCTTCTGGCTGACGAACAGGTTGGCCAGCAAGACCTTTCCCATCCAGACCACCGGTCCCGCCCAGTTGCCGCCGGGCGCACCGGCCGAGGAGACGAAGACGCCCTTCGGCGTGAGAATCCGCCGGGAGTCCCGCAGCGATCGGTTGCCGATCAGGTCGAGCAGCACGTCGTAGCGTCGCCCGCTCGCGGTGAAATCATCAGTGGTGTAGTCGATTACGTGATCCGCGCCGAGTGACCGCAGCAGCTCGATATGGCGGGTACTGCACACGGCGGTGACTTCGGCGCCGAGCGCTTTGGCGAGCTGGATCGCGGCAGTGCCGACGCCACCGGACGCACCGTTGACGAGCACGCTCTGCCCGGCCCGCAAGCGGCCGACATCACGCAACCCCTGAAGCGCGGTCATGCCCGAATCAGGCAGCGCCGCAGCCTCTTCGATGGACAATCCGGTCGGCGCGAGCGCGAGTCGCTGCTCCGCGACACAGACGTACTCCGCGAAGGCACCCGCGTTCACCGAGCCGAAAACCTGGTCACCGCGCCGGAATCCGGTCACCTCGCGCCCGACCGCGACCACCTCGCCGGCCAGGTCGTGCCCGATGATCGGATCCTTGGGCCGGCGCAGGCCGAAGCCGAGCCGCAGCAGGTAGGGCGTTCCGGTGAGCAGATGGGCATCGCCCTGGCAGACCGCCGCGGCCCGCACCCGCACCAGAACCTCGCCGGGCCGCGGATTCGGCCGGTCCACCACCTCGGTCCGGAGCACCGAGCCGGTGCCGTATCGCGGCGCGATCACCGCCGTCATCGTGCTGATATCGACCGTCGATTGCGGGCTCTTGGCCTCGGACATGGGATTTCCTCGCCTGAAAATATGTACTTACAGCGTAAGTCTCTCCATCCGGACGGTACGCTTACACCGTAAGTACGTCAAGAGAGGGGCCCATGCCCAAGACATCCGCCAACGGCACCCAGCGCGCGCCGCTCAGCCGGGACAAGGTGCTGCGCACCGCCGTTCAGCTCGCCGATGAGCAGGGCCTGGCGGCGCTGTCCATGCGCAAACTGGCACAGACGCTCGGGGTCGAGGCGATGTCGCTGTACAACCACGTGCAGAACAAGGACGACCTGCTCGACGGCATTGCCGACCTGGTCGTCGCCGAGATGGGCGTGCCGGAGATCGGCGGGAACTGGAAGGCGGCCATGCGCGCGCGGGCGAGGGCCGCGCACGAGACGCTCCTGCGCCATCCGTGGGCGACGGGCCTGATCGGTTCGCGACTCAATGTCGGACCAGCGATGCTGCGCTATGTCGACGCCACCGTCGGCTGCCTGCATGCCGCGGGCTTCTCCTACCAGCTAGCCGACCGCGCCTGGAACGCGATGGACAGCCATATCTACGGATTCACCTTGCAGCAGGTCAACTTTCCGCTACAGCCGGACGAATACGCCTCCGCCGCAGCACAGTTCCTGCCACTCATCCCGGCGGACCGGTTCCCGTACATGAACGCGCTGTCGCAGCTGGTGATCGATGGAAAGCACACGGGCATAGCCGATTTCGACTTCGGGCTGGAGCTGATCCTGGATGGATTGGACCGGCTACTCGAGTCCGACTGACGGTCAGACCTTGGCCGATCGGTCGATGCCCTCGGTCGCCCGCGGGTTGGTGACGTCGCGAACGACCCGCAGCGCGGCGATCAGCCCGTCGAGCTGCGCGGGCGTCAGCAGTCCGGTGAACCAGCGCTCGACCGCGTCCAAATAGTCCGGCAGCACCTCTTCCAACCGCGCCGCCCCGGCGTCGGTCAGCACCGCATACGCACTGCGGCGGTCACCGGGATCGAGTTCACGCTCGACCAGCCCGGCCCGCGTCAGCCGATCGACGAGCCGGGTGACGCCGCTGGTGGACAACGTCGTCTGCGCGGCCAGATCCGTCATGCGCAGCCGCCTGTTCGGCGAACGACTCAGGCGCATCAGCGCATTCAGATCCAAGCCGGACAGGCCGTGCGACTTCCACACCGGCTCCAGGTTGGTGACCACCCCTTCGTACGCCTCGAACAGCAGACCCATCGTGGTCAGCCGGGGGTCGTCGAACAGTTCGGTCGCATCCATACCGCCAACCTACCCGAAGTACTTGCTACGAGGATAGTTGACACGGGGAATACCTCGTTGTAGAAATATGCCAACGCATTATTCCGCACGACAACTACTGGAGCTTTCGATGTCTGACACCACCGCCTGGGTCGCCGGTTTCCGTTCCGCGGTCATCAGCCCGTACGAACAGGTCAAGCTCACCGAGTCGCAGGCGTTCGCCGACCAGACCGTGCGTCAGGTGCTGCACCTGGCCGGTGGCGGCGAGCAGGTCCGGATCCACCTGACCAACCTTTACGGCCGTACCCCGCTGGTCATCGGCGCCGCCCGGGTCGGGCTGCGCAAGTCCGGCAGCGAGATCATCGCGGAGACCGATCTCGCGCTGCGGTTCGACGGCGCGGACCAGATCACCATCCCGGTCGGCGGCGCGGCAGTCAGCGATCCGGTCGAGCTGGCGGTCACCGCCGGCACCGATCTCGCGCTGAGCCTTTACCTACCCGAGCAGACCGGTCTCGCGACCCTCTCGCACCAGCCCAGCGAAATCGCCTATGTCGCAGCAGGAAACGTCACCTCGACTCCGGATCTCGCAGCCGCCGAGGAGGTTCCGGCCCGGTTCTACGTCACCGGCGTGGACGTGCTCGCCCCGGCGGGCACCGATATCGCTGTCGCACTCGGCGACTCGTGGTTCGAGGGTGTCGGCTCGACCATGAGCGCGAACCTCCGTTCCGTGGACATCATCAACAGCAGGCTCGATCGCGGCTGGGCGGTCAACCAGGGCATCGGCGGAAATCGCCTGCTCACCAACGAAATCGGCGTGCCCGGCCTGGAGCGATTCGACCGGGACGTGCTCAGCGTCCCCGGCGTCGGCACCGTCCTGATCAACTTCGGCATCAACGACCTGATCCTCGGCGGCATGTCCGGCGAGCCGCCCGCCACCACCGACCAGCTGATCGCCGGCTTCACCGAGATCGCCCGCCGCGCCCACGAGGCGAACCTGACCATCCACGCCGCCACCATCGGCCCCTACGCCGGCTGCGTCTACCCCGGCATGCCGCTCGAGGAAACCCAGCAAACCCGCAACGAAGTGAACGAATGGCTGCGCAGCACCGACGTTTTCGACTCCGTCTTCGACGTAGCCCGCGCCGTCGAAGACCCTGCCCGCCCCGGCTTCATCCTCCCCGCCTACGACAGCGGCGACGGCATGCACCTCAACGACGCAGGCCACCGCGCCATGGCCGAAACCGTAGACATCACCGCCCTGTTCAACTGAAACACGGTCCCGAGAGCCCGGCTAGGATTCCAACCCGCGCAACACGATTCGAAGACCACCGCGGAACTCCTCGTCGACCGACATCGTCCGGGCCTGCGCTGCGGTCTGCGTCAGCATCGGATACTCCTCGGGGGAGAGTTGCGCGATGGCCGTGGTCGCGGGGGCGTTGATCGACGCGTAGTGCTGGTTCTCCAGGGAGCCGAGCAGGAAGGCGACCAGCGTGCGCTGGGCGATGACTCGGTCGGGTCCGGTGAAGCCGCCGTCGTCGAGTACCGACAGCATCGCCTCCATCCAGCGCCGCGTGCCGGTCGCCGACTTCCGGTGGCGAGGTACCAGCGGCACGGTCGCCGGGTGGGCGGAGATGGCCGCCCGCATCCGCTCGAGCAGACTGGTCAGCCGGTCTCGCCAGTGCGCATCGGCGGGGGTCGACACATCGATCCCCGCGAGCACCTCGTCCACGACCAGGACCTCCAGTTCCTCCCGGTCCGAAACGTAGCGGTACAGCGCCATCGTCGCCATGTGCAGTTCCTTCGCCACCGCCCGCATGGTGAGCGCGGCCAGCCCGTCGCGGTCGATCACCGCCAATGCGGCGACGCCGAGATCGCGTTTCGTCAGCGAACGAGGACGTGGCATGGCTTGACAGCGTACAAGCTACCCGCATACTGAACGTAGGAGTACAAGGTACGCCTACGAAAGGAATCGCTCATGCCCTTGCCGACGTCCGTCTCCGATCGGGTCTTGACCACCATCGCCGGCGCACCCGTGTCCGTCCCCGACCCGGATTGCCTGATCCACCTGCAATTCCGCCGATTCGCCGGCTGCCCCGTCTGTAATCTGCACCTGCGCTCGATCGTCGCCCGCCGGTCCGAGATCGCGGCCGCGAACATCCGCGAGGTGGTCGTATTCCACTCCAGCGCAACGGAATTACGCACCTACACCGAAGACATCCCGCTCGACCTGATCGCCGACCCGACCCGCAAGCTCTACCGGGAATTCGGCGTCGAATCCTCCCCGCGAGCCCTCCTCGACCCCCGCGGCTGGCCCGCCATCCTCCGCGGCGTCACCCACGCCGCGACGGCCGCTCTCCGCAAGCAACAACCCACTCCCCCAACCAAACCCGAAGGCGGCAGCCTAGGCCTCCCTGCCGACTTCCTCATCGCCGCCGACGGCCAGGTCCTCGCGGCCAAACACGGCGTCCACGTCTACGACCAATGGTCGGTAGACGAACTGCTCTCCCTGGCAACCGTTTCGGAGCCACGCCCTTGACCACCTTCGAAAAGCCCACCCTCGCAAGAGCATCCGCGCTCTGCTTCGGCGGCCTGCTGGCCGGCGCATTCGGCTACGGCGCGATCAACGTCGTCTACGCGTTCCGCAAGGTCCCAACCGAGGTCCGATTCACCTTCCACACCGCCCTGATGTCGGTAAACGGCCTGGTCATGCAGTCCCTCATGGGCCTGACCATCCTCAGCTGCGTGGTCCTGGCGTTCCGCACGACCGCCCGCGACCGCTGGTTCGCCGGAACCGCGGCGGGCCTCGCCATCGCCTCGTTCCTCATCACCCGCCTCGGCAACGTCCCGATCAACCAGCACATCAAACAGTGGGCGGTCACCGCCCCACCACCCGACTACGCCGAGATCCTGAGCCGTTGGGAGACATTCCATTTCGCCCGCACCGCTTGCGCCCTCCTCGCCTTCCTCCTGATCGTGACCCGCACCATGGTCCCGGCGAAGAGAGCGACCCCATGATGTCCGCCGAGATGAAGCCGGCGCACTGAGCCGAAACGAAACCGCCGGTGCGGAGCGCTGCCACGCTCCGCACCGGCGGCTGGTCGTTGCCCGTCCTACTCCGCGATCACGATCTTGATCTCGGCATCCGCCGCGTCCGTCGCCTCGTTCGGGGTGACGAACCAGTGGGTGACCTCGCCGTCGGTGAGGTCGGTGGCGACCTCGCCGGTCGGGAGGACCGAGAGGGCGCCGGCGGTGGCGGAGGCCAGGAACTCGAGCATGGCGGCGCGCCCGGAGGGGGCGGTGGTGTACGTGGTCGACTCGTAGTCGATGCCGTACTCCTCGCGGACGTGCTCGGCCCGGGCCAGCGCCTCGGTCTGGGTGATCGCCAGGACACCGTCGCCGGTCGGGACGACGAAGGCCGGGTGGTCCTCGCCGAGCGGGCGGACCCGGTCCGCGTAGGAGACCGGGTGCGACGGCGCCGCGACCAGGTCGGCCTGCATGTCGGCCGGGACGAGCCAGCGAATCGGGCTGTCCGGCACCGACTTCGAACCGATGCCGAAGGTGGCTCCGGCAGCGACCAGGTCGTCGACGGCGAGATCACCGGCGAACAACAGTGCCGCACCGGCCTTCTGCACCGCCCAGGCCGCGACCACCGCGTCCAGCGAACGCGGCAGCGCCAGCGCGACGATGTCGCCCGGCCCCGCACCCCGATCGATGAGCACCCGCGCCAGCTGCGAGGAGCGTCGATCCAGGACGTGGTAAGCGATTTCGTCGCCGTCGGCGAGCAGCGCGGGCGCCTCCGGATCCTCCTCGACCACCTCGGCGAGCACCTTGGCGACCGTGTGCGCGCCGACTCGGCCGGCCGGTTCCGGCGCGGAAGTGCTTGCCGTGATGCCGGATTCGACGAGCAGGCGGGCCCGCTCACCGGCATCGAGGATGTCGATGTCGCCGACCAGGCCGTCCGGATCGCCGAGCAGCGCCTCCAGCACCCGGATCAACCGCGCGGACATGATCTCCACCTCGTCCGCGGAGAACCGGCTGCCCAGGTACTTGAGCGTCAGCTCGATGGTCGCCTCGGCGGTCACCAGCAGCGTCAGCGGGTAGTGCGTGGCGTCGTTGACACCCACACCGGTCACCGACATGCCGTCGATGGAGCTGGCGGCCGAAATGGCCTCCTTGTCCATCGGATACGACTCGAACACCAGCAGCGTGTCGAACAGCGATCCGGTGCCCGCCACCCGCTGGATGTCGGTGAGCCCCACGTAGTGGTGCTCGAGCAGATCGGCCTGATCGTGCTGCAACCGCTCCAGCAGCTTGCCGATGGTCTGGCGATCATCGATGCGCAACCGCACCGGCAGCGTATTGATGAACAGGCCGACCATCGACTCCACGCCCGGCAGTTCGGCCGGCCGCCCGGACACGGTGGCGCCGAACACGACATCGCCACGCCCGGTGAGCCTGCCGAGCAGGATGCCCCAGGCCGCCTGCACCAGCGTGTTCACCGTGACGCCCAATTCGGCGGCGTGCTTGGTGAGTTGGCGCGTGCGGTCGGTGTCGAGCTCGGTGACCAGCTTGCCGATCTCGTACTGCTCGGCCGAACGCGGTTGCGGCGCGAGCTGAGTCGGCTCGCTGACCCCGTCGAGCGCGGTCGCCCAAGCGCGCAGCGAGGCCTCGCGGTCCCGCCCGGCCAGCCAGCCGAGGAAGTTGCGGTACGAGGCCACCCGCGGCAGCGCGGTCTGATCGCCGCGCACCGCGTACAGCACCAGCAGATCCCGCATGAGCAGCGGCATCGACCAACCATCCAACAGGATGTGATGGGTGGTGATGGCCAGGTGCCACTGGCTCTCGTCGGTACGGAACAGGGTGAACCGCAGCAACGGCGGCGTCGCCATGTCGAAGTGCGTCGCCTGATCGGCCGCGACCTGCCTGCGCAGTTCCGCGGTCCGCTCGTCCGCGGCCAGCGCGGTGAGATCCACCTCGCGCCACGGCGCCTCGATCCGATCGAGCACGACCTGCACGGCCTGCCCGTCGGAGTCGGTGACGAACGCGGTCCGCAGGTTCGGGTAGCGATCGATGATGCCCTGCGCCGCCGAACGCAACCGCTCGACATCCAGCGTGCCGCCGAGATCGACCACAGCCTGCATGGTGTACACGTCGACCGTCGCCTGCGTCATCATCGCGTGGAACAGCAGACCCGACTGCAGCGGCGAGAGCGGCCACACCTCGGCCAGCGCCGGGTAGCTCCGTTCCCACAGCTCGATATCGGTCTGCTCGACCCGCACCAGCGACATGTCCGACGGCGTGAAGCCACCGGCGTCCGGCCGCTGCGCGTGCGTGGCCAGCGCGGTGAGGGCGGCGACCCAGTGGTCGGCGAACTCCTGCACCTGCTCCTTGGTCAGCAGCCCGGTCGGGAACGCGAACGCCGCGCCCAGCTCCGGACCGTCCGCACCGTCGGTGACGATCGCGTTGATGTCGATCGTCGCGTTGGCGGGCATGTCCAGATCCATGTCGCCGTCGAGCTGACCGAGGTCCGACACCGGCACCCAGCCGATCTCGGCGAGCTGCTCGGGGATCTCCCCGGCCGACATGCGACCCAGGTAGTTGAAGCTGATCTGCCCCGCGGCGCCGAGTCGCTGACCGGTCGCCGAGTTCAGGTGCCGCAGCAGGCCGTAACCGAGACCCTTGTCCGGCACCGCGAGCAGCTGCTCCTTGATCGACTTCACGATCTCGCCGAGCGCGGCGCCACCGGCGAACGCGTCGGACAGATCGGCGCCGCCCAGATCCAGCCGGACCGGGTAGGCCGTGGTGAACCAGCCGACCGTGCGCGAAAGATCCGCGCCCGGAACGACTTCCTCTTCACGACCATGGCCCTCGAGCTTCACCAATGCCGCCGAACCCGTGCCGCGCCAGCGCGCGACCGCCATGGCCAGCGCGGACAGCAGCCCGTCGTTCACCCCGCCGCGGTAGAGGCCGGGGATCGCGGTGAGCACCGCGTCGGTGACCTCGGCGGGCAGCGTGACCTCGACCCGCTCGACCGTGGCGAAGGTGTCCACCGCCGGATCGAACGGACGCGCGCCGAGCAGCGGATCCGGCGTGGTCGAGACCTGCTGCCAGAACGGCAGTTCCGCGACCCGCTCGGCCGAGGTGGCCGCCTCGACCAGGCTGTGCGCCCAGCGCCGCATCGACGTTCCGTTGGCGGGCAACGCAACGTGCTGACCGGCGGCCAGCTGCGACCACGCGACCGCGAAGTCCGGAATCAGGATCCGCCAGGACACACCGTCGACCACGAAGTGATGCGCGACGATGAGCAGCACATCGCGCCGCTCACCCTCGAACGCGAACCAGATGAACTGCGCCATCACGGCATTCGCCGGATCCAACCGGCCGAGCGCGGCGTCGAACGCCGCGCTGCCGACCCGCTTCAGCTCCGCGTCGTCGACGTCGGCGGCCAGCTCGACCCGATGCACCAGGGCATCCACGTCGACCGCACCGGTCGCCAGCGCCTCGAACGCCCACTGATCGTCGTTGCGGCGCAACCGAGTCCGCAGCACATCGTGGTGGTCGAAGACCGCCGCGATGGTCCCGACGAGCGTCGCCCGGTCGATCCCGTCCGGCAGGCGCAGCGCCATCGTCTGCGAGAAGCGTTCGTAGGACGAGCCGCTCGCGAGGATCTGCGTCATGATCGGCGTCAGCGGAATCTCGCCGACCCCGCCGCCCGGCAGTTCCTCCAGCTTGATCTGTTCGGTACCCGCGCCAAGCGAGGCGACCTCGGCCAGCGAGGCCACGCTGCGCCGCTCGAACACGTCGCGCGGGGAGAACACCACGCCGCGCGCCTTGGCCCGCGACACCAGCTGGATGGACAGGATGCTGTCGCCGCCGAGCGCGAAGAACGAGTCGTCCAGGCCGATCTGCTCGACCCCGAGCACCTCGGCGAACACCTCGGCGATGACCGCCTCGACCTCGCTGGCCGGCGCCCGGAACTCGCGCGGCGCGAGCACCGGCTCGGGCAGCGCCTTGCGATCGAGCTTGCCGACCGGGGTCAGCGGGATCTCGTCCAGCACCATGATCGCCGACGGCACCATGTGCGGCGGCAGGCTCCGCGAGGCGTGCTCGCCGAGCTTGACCGTGTCGATCTCGTGGCCGGGCACCGCGAGCACATAGGACACCAGGATCGTGGCGCCCGCCGCGGTCTGTTTGCCGAGCGTGATCGCGAACTCGACGTCCGGATGGGCCGCGAGCACGGTGTCGATCTCGCCGAGCTCGATGCGGAAGCCGCGGATCTTCACCTGGAAGTCCGAGCGCCCGACGTAGTCCAGCTCCCAGCGCACCTCGGGCACCGCGGCGTTGCCCGCGCGCTCGCCCGGTTCGGCGAACCAGCGCACCACGTCACCGGTGCGATACATCCGCGCGCCCTCGTTGCTCCACGGGTTGGCGACGAATCGCTCCGAGGTGAGGTCGGGGCGGTTGTGGTAGCCCCGCGCCACCGCGCCACCGGCGAGGTACAGCTCGCCCGCGACGCCCGGCGGCACCGGGTTGAGCCGGTTGTCCAGCACCAGCGCCGACATGCCGCGCACCGGCAGGCCGATGGTGACGTGCCGTCCCGGGGTCAGGCTCGCGTAGGACGAGATGATCGTCGTCTCGGTCGGACCGTAGGCGTTGAAGTACTTGCGGCCCGGGTACCACTTGGCCAGCAGCTCCGGCGTGGTGACATCGCCACCGACGGAGGCCACTTCGAGCGCCTCCATGCCGGCCGGATCCACCGTGCCGAGCACCGCGGGCGTGATGATCGTGTGCGTCACCCGCTCCGTGCGCAGCAGCTCGGCCAGGTCCGGGCCACCGATGATGGTCGACGGCACGATCACCAGCGTCGCGCCGGTGTACGCGGCGCACAGCCATTCGAGCACCGACGGGTCGAAGCTCGGCGAGCAGATGTGCAGGAACCGGTGGTGCGCCTCGAGCTGGTACAGGTCGGTGGCGACCCCGACCAGGCCACCCATGCCCGCGTGGGTCACGGTGACGCCCTTGGGCATACCCGTCGAACCCGACGTGTAGATGACGTACACCGGATGCCGCATGGCCAGCGACGAGATCCGGTCCGCGTCCGTCACCGAGTCCGGCGACTTGGCCTCGATCAACTCACCCAGCGCCGGATCGTCCAGGCGCAGCCATTCGACGTCGCGCGGCAGGCGATCCACATGCTCGGTCGCGGTGATGCCGATGACCGCGCCGGAGTCGTTGATCATGTGCCGCATGCGGTCTTCGGGGTAGGTCGGGTCGACCGGCACGTGCGCGCCGCCCGCCTTCGCCACCGCCCAGAACGCCGCGACCATCTCGTAGGAACGCGGGAAGGACAGCGCCACAATGCGTTCCGGACCGACACCGCGCTCGATCAGTACCCGCGCCAGCCGCGAGGAGTACTCGTCGAGCTCGCGATAGGTGATCGAGCGGCCCTGGTAGCGAACCGCGATCTGCTCCGGGTTCAGCTTGGCGCCGCGCTGCAACAGATCCGGCAGCAGCCCGGTGGCCATCACGTCTTCGCCGTGCACGTGCGTGAGCAGCTCGTACTCGTCCGCGTCGAGCAGCGGCAGGTCACCGATCGGCAGGTCGCGTTCGGTCACGATGGCGTCGAGCAGGCGGGTGAACCGCTGCGCGAACACCTCGACCGTGGCGTCGTCGAACAGGTCACGGGCGAAGGAGAACTCGGCGTACATGCCCGCGCCGTCGGCGGCGGGAGCTTCCCGAATCGTCAGCGACAGATCGAACTTCGCCGTGTCGACGTCGAAATCGACCGCGCTGACGTGCAATCCGGGCAGCTCGAAGCTCGTCTCCGGCAGGTTCTCGAACGACAGCGCCACCTGGAACAGCGGGTGCCGCGCGGTCGAGCGCTCCGGGTTGAGCAGTTCCACCAGCCGCTCGAACGGCAGGTCGGCATGCGCGAACGCCTGCAGATCCGCGTCCTTGGTCCGGGCCAGCAGCTCGCCGAAGGTGAGGTCGCCCTCGACGTGCGAGCGCAGCACCAGCGTGTTGACGAACATGCCGATCACGTCGTCGAGTTCGGCCTCGCCACGACCCGCGATCGGCGTGCCGATGGCGATGTCGTCGGTGCCGGACATGCGCGCCAGGAACAGCGCGAGCGCGGCGTGCACCAGCATGAACATGGTCGCGTTCTGTTCCCGCGCGATCTCGGTGAGCCTGCGGTGCAGCTCGCCGTCGATCGGGAACACCACGCGGCCGCCGGCGAACGACTGGGTCGTCGGCCTGGTCCGGTCGGCGGGCAGGTTCAGCTCGTCCGGCAGCCCGGCCAGCGCGGCCCGCCAGTACTCGGCCTGCTGGGAGATCAGGCTGGCCGGATCGGCCTCGGAGCCGAGCACGTCGCGCTGCCAGAGGCTGAAGTCCGCGTACTGCACCGGCAGCGGCGCCCAGCCCGGCGGCACACCGTTCGAGCGAGCCGCGTAGGCGAGCATCACGTCGCGGGTCAGCGGGCCCATCGACCAGCCGTCCGCGCTGATGTGATGCACCACGAACACCAGCACGTACTCGCCGTCGCTGATCCGGAACAGCTTGGCCCGCAACGGAATTTCCGCGGTCACGTCGAACCCGGCGGCGATCACGTCCACGATCCGCTGCTGAATGTCTTCGACGGCAACGTTTTCCGGCGTCAGGTCCGGCACCGACTGCTCGGCGGTCAGGATCACCTGACTGGCCGCGCGCCCCTGCTCCGGGTACACCGTGCGCAGCGTCTCGTGCCGGGCGATGACATCCGCGACGGCGTCTTGCAGCGCGGCGACATCGAGGTCGCCGGTCAGCCGCACGGCGACCGGGATGTTGTTGACGGCCGAGGCCACATCGAACTGGTTGAGGAACCACATGCGCTGCTGCGCGAGCGACAGCGGAACCTGGTCCGGGCGCGGGCCCGCCACCAGGGCGCGCCGGCCGCCGGCACCGGCGTGCTGTTCGACCTTCACGGCCAGGCCGGAAACGGTGGACGCCTCGAACAGGGCGCGCACCGGCACCCGCGCGTCGAGCGCCGCGCCGATCCGGGCGGCGACCTGCGTGGCCAGCAGCGAGTTGCCGCCGAGGCCGAAGAAGTCGTCGTCCGCACCGACCTGATCGACACCGAGCACCTCGGCGTACACCGAGGCCACGATCTCCTCGATCGGAGTCGACGGCGCACGGAACGCCTGCGCCTCGAACTCCGGCTCCGGCAACGCCTTTCGATCCAGCTTGCCGTTCACGTTCAACGGCAACGCATCCAGCACGACGAACGCCGCGGGCACCATGTACGACGGCAGGCCGGCGATGAGCGCCGACTTCACCTGTGCGACATCGACATCGCCATTCGACGCCACCAGGTACGCGACCAGACGATCGCCGGTCTTCGGATCGGACTTGGCCACCACCGCGGTCTGCGCGATCTCCGGCATGGCCAGCAGCGCGGCCTCGATCTCGCCCAGTTCGATGCGGAAACCACGGATCTTCACCTGGAAGTCGGTGCGGCCCCGGTACTCCAGCTCACCGGAGGCGTTCCACGCCACCAGGTCACCGGTGCGGTACATCCGCGCACCGGTCTGGAACGGGTTGGCCACGAACCGATCCGAGGTCAGATCCGCCCGACCGAAGTAGCCACGAGCCAGCTGCGCACCGGCCAGGTACAGCTCACCGGCGACACCGGCGGGCACCGGCCGCAGGCGCGAATCCAGCACGTAGACCTGGCTGTTCCACTCCGGCAGGCCGATGGACACCGAGGTCTCGTCCGCCCTGGTCACCCGATGACTGGTGATCGAGACGGCGGCCTCGGTCGGGCCGTACAGGTTGAACAGCTCGGTCCGCGAGTGCTCACGCACGAACCGCTGCGCCAGCGCACCCGGCAGCGCCTCACCGATCGCCAGCACCCGCCACAGCGAGTTCGGGAAATCGCCGGCCGTGAGTGCGTCGAGCATCGACGGCACCACATGCAGCGTGGTGACCCACTCGCGAGCCATCAACTCGTTGAGGTACGCGGGATCCTGATGCCCGTCGGGCGCGGCGATGACCAACCGGCCACCACACACCGCCGCAGACCAGAACTCCCACACCGAAAGATCGAACGTCGCAGCGGTCTTCAACAGAATCGCATCCGCCGCATCGAGACCGAACTCGGTCATCTTCCACTGCAACTGATTCGCGATCGCCGCATGCGACACCGCAACACCCTTGGGCCGACCCGTCGAACCCGACGTGAAGATCACATAAGCCGTGTTCTCCGGACGCAACGGCGCGACCCGATCGGCATCGGTGACAACCGCCTTGTCCACCTCGGCCAGATCCAGCTCATCGATCCGCACCAAAGGCGCGATATCGGTATCGAACTCGGCATCGGCGTTGGTCAGCACACACACCGGTGCCGCAGTCTCGAGGATGTAGCTCGTCCGCTCGGCGGCCTGCGCCGGATCCACCGGCACATACGCGCCACCGGACTTCGCCACCGCGTACATCGCCACGACCAGGTCGACCGAGCGACGGAACGCCAAGGCGACCCGCGACTCCGGCCCGACTCCGATCGAGATCAGGTGCCGCGCAAGACGATTCACCCTGGCATCGAGATCGCCGTAGGTGATCGACGCGCCGTCCTCGGTGACCAGCGCGACTTCCTTCGGCCCGGCCGCCACCGAGGCGTCGAGCAGCGAAACCAGCGTCGCCGCCGAATCCACCGCGTTGTCGGTCGCATTGCGGCCGGTGACCAGCTGCGTGCGCTCCGCATCCGCGAGCAGTTCGATGTCGCCGACCGCGGTGCGCGGCGCGGCGATGATCTCCCCGATCAGGCGCGCGAACCGATCGACGAAGCCCTGCACCGTGTCCCGCTCGAACATGTCGGTGGCGTAGGTGAAGAACCCGGTGATGCCCTCGGGCTCGCCGGCCTCGCTGTAGCGGTCGGTCGCGATCAGGTGCAGATCGAACTGCGACAGCGCCGTGTCGATATCGAGCCCGGCCACGGTGAGGCCCGGCAGTTCCAGCCCGGCCTGGGCCAGGTTCTGGAACGAAAGACCCACCTGGAACAGCGGATGCCGCGCGGTGGAGCGCACCGGGTTGAGTACCTCGACGAGGCGCTCGAACGGCACGTCCGCGTTGGCGAACGCCTGGATGTCGGTCTCGCGTTGCCGCGCAAGCAGTTCGGTGAACGCCTCGCCGGCATCGATCCTGGTGCGGAACACCAGCGTGTTGACGAACATGCCGATCAGGTCGTCCAGCACGGCCTCGCCACGACCCGCCATCGGCGTGCCGATGGCGATGTCGTCGGTGCCCGACAGCCGGGCCAGCAGCACCGCGAGCGCGGTGTGCACGACCATGAACAGCGTCGCGCCCTCGGTGCGGGCCAGCTCGATCAGCGCCTGATGCGTCTGCGCGTCGATGCGCAGCTCGACCTTGCCGCCGGCGAAGGACTGCACCGCGGGCCGCGGGCGATCCGACGGCAGATCCAGCTGATCCGGCAGCTCCGCCAGCGCGTCGCGCCAGTAGGCGACCTGCTTGGACGCCAGCGACTCCTGATCGTCCTCGCTGCCGAGCAGCTCACGCTGCCAGATGCTGTAGTCCGCGTACTGCACCTCGAGCGGCGCCCAGTTCGGCGCCTCGCCGGCCGAACGCGCGGCGTAGGCGATCATCAGGTCGCGGGTCAGCGGGCCGACCGACGAGCCGTCGCCGGAGATGTGGTGCACGACCATGGCCAGCACGTATTCGACGTCCGGCGTCGCGGATTCGGTTGCTTCCCCGGCGATCTGGAACAGCGCGACCTTCATCGGCACCTCGGTGGTGACGTCGAACATCGTCGAGGTCAGGGCCACCACGGCGGATTCGATCTGCGCCGGCGCGACCACGCGCACCTCCAGCCGCGGCACGGCCTGGGCCGGCGGCAGGATCACCTGCACCGGACCGCTGTCCGTCTGCGGGTAGATGGTGCGCAGGATCTCGTGCCTGCTGACCAGGTCCGCGATCGCGGCACGCAGCGCGGCCACGTCGAGGGCGCCGGTGAGCCGCACCGCGATCGGCACGTTGTAGGCCGCCGACTGGGTGTCGAACCGGTTGAGGAACCACATCCGCTGCTGCGCGAGCGAGAGCGGAATGTGTTCCGGCCGTGGGCCGGCCGTGAGCGCCTTGCGGCCACCCGCGTCGGCGTGCTGCTCGACCCGCACCGCCAGCGCGGCGACGGTCGACGCCTCGAACATCAACCGGACCGGCACCCGCGTGTTCAGCGCCTCGCCGAGGCGGGCCGCGACCTGCGTGGCCAGCAGCGAGTTACCGCCCCAGGCGAAGAAGTCGTCGTCGAGGCCGAGGCGCTTCGATTCCGCCCCTTCGCGATCGGCGAGGCGCAGCACGTCGGCGAAGGTGTTCGCGACGATCTGCTCGATCGGCGTGACCGGCGCGCGGAACACCGCCTTCTCGAAGGTGGGCTGCGGCAACGCCTTACGGTCCAGCTTGCCGTTCGCGTTGAGCGGCAGCGCGTCCAGCTGCACGAGCACCGACGGCACCATGTAGGACGGCAGCTCCGCGGCGAGCGCGGCCTGCAATCCGCGCTTGTCCAGCTGCCCCGCCCGCGGCACCACGTAGGCCACCAGGCGGTCGCCGATGCTCGGATCGGTGTGCGCGAGCACGGCCGCCGCGGTGATCGCCGGCTGCCGCAGCAGCGCGGCCTCGATCTCGCCGAGCTCGATGCGGAAGCCGCGGATCTTCACCTGGAAGTCGGTGCGGCCGCGGTAATCCAGTTCCCCGGCGGCGTTCCAGGCCACCAGGTCGCCAGTGCGGTACATGCGCTCGCCCGCCGCGCCGAACGGATCGGCGACGAACCGGTCGGCGGTCAGCTCGGCCTTGCCGAAGTAGCCGCGCGCCAATTGCGCGCCGGCCAGGTACAACTCGCCGGAGACCCCGACCGGGACCGGCCGCAACCTGGCGTCGAGCACGTAGACGCGGCTGTTCCATTCCGGCGCGCCGATCGACACCGACAGCTCGTCGGCGTCGGTGACCAGGTGGCTGGTGATGGACACCGCGGCCTCGGTCGGGCCGTACAGGTTGAACAGCTCGGCGGCGTTGTCGCGGCGGAACCGCTGCGCGGTCGCGGCGGGCAGCGCCTCGCCGATGGCCAGCACCCGGCGCAGCGAAGGCGTCAGGCGGCCTGCGGATTCGGTGAGCAGCGAGTCCAGCATCGACGGCACCACGTGCAGCGTGGTGACGCCGGTCGAACGCATCAGCTCGTTGAGGTAGGCCGGATCGCGATGGCCGTCGGCGGCCGAGATCACCAGGCGCCCACCCGATGCGGCGGCGGTCCAGAACTCCCACACCGAGAGGTCGAACGTGGCCGCGGTCTTCAGCAGGATCGCGTCGTCCGCGCCCAGGCCGAAGTTCGCGATCTCCCACTGCAATTGGTTGGCGATCGCGGCGTGCGGGACCGCGACGCCCTTCGGCTGGCCGGTCGACCCGGAGGTGAAGATCACGTACGCGGTGTTCGCCGGGGTCAGCGTGCCGCGCCGTTCGGTCGCGGTCACCGGGCTCGACGCGAGCACGGTCAGGTCGAGCGCGTCGATCTGCACCGTTTCGGTTGCCGCGGTACGGAATCCGTCCCGGCCGGTGGTCAGCACGCAGACCGGTGCCGCGGTCTCCAGGATGTAGTCGGTCCGCTCGGCCGGCTGATCCGGATCGATGGGCACATACGCCGCACCGGATTTCGCGACCGCGTACATGGCGACCACGAGATCGGTGGACCGGCGGATGGCCAGCGCCACCCGGTCCTCCGGGCCGACGCCACGCTGAATCAGGTAGCGGGCCAGGCGGTTCACCCTGGTGTCCAGCTCGGCGTAGGTCAGCTCTTGCTGACCGGTCGGCTCGTCGGCGACGAGCGCGACCGCGTCCGGAGTACCGGCAACCGAGGCATCCAGCAGCGACACCAGCGTCGCGGCCGGGTCGACCGGGTGCGCGGTGTCGTTCCAGGTGCCGAGTATGCGGGTGTGCTCGTCGGCGGCCAGCAGGTCGATCTCGCCCACCGGCAGCGTGGCATCGGCGACCACGGCGTCGAGCACGCGCACGAAGCGGTCCGCGAAGCCCTGGACCGTGTCCTCGTCGAACAGGTCGATGGCGTAACCGAATTCGGTGATGATCTCGGCCGGCGTGCCGTCCTCGGCGTAGCGGTCGTACAGCGTGACGTGCAGGTCCGTCTTGGCCAGCTGCGAGTCGAAGTTGACCGCGCTCACCGACAGGCCCGGCAGTTCGAAGGTGGTCTCGGCCAGGTTCTGGAACGAAAGACCCACCTGGAACAGCGGATTGCGCGCGGTGGAGCGGACCGGGTTGAGCACCTCGACGAGGCGCTCGAACGGCACGTCGGCGTTGGCGAACGCCTCCAGGTCGCGTTCCTTGACGTCGGCGAGCAGATCGGCGAACCGGTCGCCCGGCGCCACCCTGGTCCGGAAGACCAAGGTGTTGACGAACATACCGATCAGGTCGTCGAGTTCACGCTCGCCGCGACCCGCGATCGGGGTGCCGACCGCGATGTCGTCGGTGCCGGACAGCCGGGAGAGCAGCACGGCCAGCGCCGCGTGCACCACCATGAACAGCGACGCGTTGTTCGCGCGCGCCAGTTCGTGCAGGCGGGCGTGCCGCTCCGGGGAGATCTCGAAGCGAATCGCCTTGCCGTGGAACGACTGCGCCGGCGGGCGCGGCCGGTCAGCGGGCAGCTCGAGCTGATCCGGCAGCTCGGCCAGCGCGCTCTGCCAGTAGGCGACCTGCTGGGCGGCCAGGGATTCCGGGTCCTCTTCGGAGCCGAGCACCGCGCGCTGCCAGAGCGCGTAGTCGGCGTACTGCACCGACAGCGGAAGCCACTGCGGCACATCGCCTTGCACGCGGGCCACGTAGGCGGCCATCACGTCGCGGGCCAGCGGGCCCATCGAGGAGCCGTCGGCCGCCACGTGGTGCACGGTGAACGCCAGCACGTGCTCGTCCGGCGCGATCCGGAACAGCGCCACCGCGAGGGGCACCTCGACGGTGACGTCGAAGGTGGTCAGCGCGAACGCGATCACCGCGTTGAGCAGATCGGCCTCGGTGACGTCGACCGGGGTGAGCGCGGCCGCGGACTGAGCCGCGGGGCGGATCACCTGGTGCGGTCCCTCGGCGGAGCGCGGGTAGGTGGTGCGCAGCACCTCGTGCCGGGCGAACACGTCGCCGATCGCCTGTTCCAGCGCCGCGACATCCAGCGCGCCGGACAGCCGCACGGCGAGCGGGATGTTGTCGACCGCCGAAGTGGCCGTGTCGAACTGGTTGAGGAACCAGTAGCGCTGCTGGGCCGGCGACAGCGGGATCCGCGCGGGGCGCTCCCCCGTCTCCAGCTTCGGCCGCTGCCTGCCGGATCCGGCGTTGCGCTCGACCTGGGTGGCCAGCGCGGCCACCGTCGACGCCTCGAACAGGTCGCGGACCGCCAGGCGGGTGTCCAGCGCGGCGCCGAGCCGCGCGGTCACCTGGGTGGCCAGCAGCGAGTTGCCGCCGAGTTCGAAGAAGTCGTCGTCCAGGCCGACCCGGGCGACGCCGAGCACGTCGCCGAAGGTGCCCGCGACGATCTCCTCGATCGGGGTAGACGGCGCGCGGAACACCTTGGCCTCGAACACCGGCGCGGGCAGCGCCTTGCGGTCGAGCTTGCCGGAGGCGTTGAGCGGGAACTGGTCGAGCACCACGAACGCCGACGGCACCATGTACGCGGGCAGCTCGCCACCGAGTTCGGCGCGCACGCCGTCGAGGTCGATCGCCTGCCCCGCGGTGGGCACCACATAGCCGACGAGCTGGTCGCCGAGCCGGTCGTCCGAGCGCACCACCACGACCGCCTGCGCGATGGAATCCAGTGTGGTGAGCGCGGATTCGATCTCGCCGAGCTCGATCCGCAGGCCACGCAGCTTCACCTGGAAGTCGGTGCGGCCCAGGTATTCCAGCTCGCCACGCGAGGTCCAGGTGACCAGGTCACCGGTGCGGTACATGCGCTCGCCGCCGGCGCCGAACGGGTTGGCCACGAACCGATCCGAGGTCAGCTCCGGGCGCGCGACATAGCCGCGGGCCAACTGCACACCCGCGAGGTACAGCTCACCCGCGACGCCCACCGGCACCGGGTGCAGGCGCGAATCCAGCACGTACACCTGGGTGTTGAACACCGGGGCGCCGATCGGCACGGACACCGCGTCGGCCTCGTCCACCTCGTGGAAGGTGACGTCGACGGCGGCCTCGGTCGGGCCGTACAGGTTGTGCAGGCGCGCGCCGGTCAGTTCCTGCATCCGCTGCGCGGTGGCCGCAGGCAGCGCCTCACCGGAGGCGAAAACGTTGACCAGGCTGGTGCATTCGTCCGCGCGCTGCTCGGCGACGAACACCGAGAGCATGGACGGCACGAAGTGCGCGGTGGTGACCTCTTGCTCGGTGATCACCTGGATCAGGTAGCCGGGATCGCGGTGGCCGTCCGGCTTCGCGACGACCAGGCGCGCACCGATCTGCAAGGGCCAGAAGAACTCCCACACCGACACGTCGAAGGTCGCGGGGGTCTTCTGCAACACCACATCGTTGCGTTGCAGGTTGTACTCGGCCTGCATCCACACCAAGCGGTTGACGATCGCGCCGTGACTGACCGCGACGCCCTTCGGCCGACCGGTGGAACCGGAGGTGAAGATGACATAGGCGGTGTTCGATGGGCGCAGCGGCGCAAGGCGATCCGCATCGGTCACCGGCGCATCGGAGTACTCCGACAGCGTCAGGCGATCAATCTCGACGGCAGGCGTCTTCCCCGCGTCGAACTCGTCACGCGCAGTGGTCAGTACGCAGACCGGCCGCGCGGTATCGAGCACATAGTGAGTGCGCTCAGCCGGATGATCCGGATCCAACGGCACGTAAGCACCACCGGCAACACTCACCGCGTACATACCGACCACCAGATCGATAGACCGGCGCATACCCAGCGCGACCATCGAGTCCGGGCCGACACCCAGCGAGACCAGGTGACGTGCCAGACGATTCACCTTCGCCGAGAACTCGGCGTAGGACAGACTCGTCCCCTCGAACGTCACCGCAATCGCCTCAGGCGTCCGAACAACCTGCGCCTCGAACATCGACACCAACGTCGCCGACTCGTCCACCGCGTGCGCGGTGTCATTCCAGCGCGCGACCACCTGTGCGTGTTCAGCCGAATCCAGCAGCTCGACATCGCCGATCGCCACGGACGGATCCGCGACGACGGCGGTCAGCAGCCGGACGAGCCGCTCCGCGACCGCGGCGATCGTGCTCGCGTCGAACATGTCTGTCGCGTAAGCGAATTCCGCGGTCATGCCGTCGGCGGAGCCTTCGGCGTCGAACCGGTCGGACAGGCTCAGATGCAGATCGAACTTGGCCGTCACCACGTCCAACGGCACGCCGGCGACCTCGAGACCGGGCAGCTCGAACGAGGCCTCCCCGGTGTTCTGGAACGACAGCATGACCTGGAACAGCGGGTGCCTGGCCTGCGAGCGGGCCGGGTTGAGGATCTCGACCAGGCGCTCGAACGGCAGGTCCGCGTGGCCGAAGGCGGCCAGGTCGCGGTCCTTGGTGCGGGCGACCAGGTCCGCGAACGGCGCCGCCGGATCGACCTCGGTGCGCAGCACGAGCGTGTTGACGAACATGCCGATGGCGTCGTCGAGCACGGCCTCGCCGCGCCCCGCGACCGCGGTGCCGATGGCGATGTCGTCGCTGCCGGACAACCGGGCCAGCAGCGCGGCGAACGCGGCGTGCACCACCATGAACAGGCTCGCGCCGTGCTCCCTGGCCAGCGCGTTCAGGTCGCGCAGCAGCTGTGCGTCGAGCGAGAACTCGTACACCCCACCGCGATTCGACGCGACGGCGGGCCGCGAGCGGTCCGACGGCAGGTCGAGCTGGTCGGGCAGCCCGGCCAGGCTGCCGGACCAGTAGGCGACCTGCTGCGCGATCAGCGAGGCCGGATCGTCCTCGGAGCCAAGGGTTTCCCGCTGCCACAGCGCGTAGTCGGCGTACTGCACCGGCAGCGGCGGCCAGGCCGGGGCGTCGCCGCGCGAGCGGGCCGCGTAGGCGATCATCACGTCGCGGGCCAGCGGCCGGACCGACCAGCCGTCGCCGGAGATGTGGTGCACCACGAAGACCAGCACGTGCGTGTCGGGCTGCGAGCCGTCCATCGAGCCGGCCACCCGGAACAGCTGGGCGCGCACCGGTACCTCGGCGGTGACGTCGAAGCCGGTCAGCACCAATTCGCTGACCCGGTCCTGGATTTCGGTCTCGGACACCTCGATCGGGGTCAGGTCGATGGTTTCCTGCCCGGCGGGCAGCACCACCTGAACGCCCTGGCCGTCGGCGGTTTCCGGGTAGACGGTGCGCAGCACCTCGTGCCGGTCGACCACGTCGGCGACCGCCTGGCGCAGCGCGTCGGCGTCGAGCGAGCCGGTGAGCCGGACCGCGAGCGGGATGTTGTTGACCGCGGAGTCCGTGTCGAACCGGTTGAGGAACCACATCCGCTGCTGGGAGAGCGACAGCGGAATCCGGGCCGGACGCTGTCCCGCGACGAGTTCGCGGCGGCGTCCGGTGCCCTGGTGAGCCTCCATCCGGGCGGCCAGCGTGGCGACGGTCGGCGCCTCGAACAGCATCCGCACCGGGACGCGGGTGTCCAGTGCCGCGCCGAGACGGGCGACCACCTGGGTGGCGATGAGCGAGTTGCCACCCAGCTCGAAGAAGTCGTCGTCGACGCCGACCGCGCGTTCGCCGTCGGTGCTGATCAGCCCGAGCACCTCGGCGAAGGTGTTGGCCACGATCTCTTCGATCGGGGTGGACGGTGCGCGGAATTCCCTGGCCTCGAAGGCCGGTTCGGGCAGCGCGCGCCGATCCAGCTTGCCGTTCGGGTTGAGCGGCATGGCATCGAGCACCACGAGCGCGGCGGGCACCATGTAGGACGGCAGGCGGCCGGACAGGTGGGTGCGGAGCTCGTCCACGTCCACCGTCGCGCCGCCGACCGGCACCACATAGCCGACCAGCTGATCGCCGGTATGCGCGTCCGAGCGCACCATGGCGACCGACTGGGCCACCGAATCGTGTGCGGTGAGCGCGGTTTCGATCTCGCCGAGCTCGATCCGCAGGCCGCGCAGCTTCACCTGGAAGTCGGTGCGGCCGATGTAGACGATGGCCCCGGTGTCGTCGCGGGTGACCAGGTCACCGGTGCGGTACATCCGGGCGCCCGCGGCGCCGAACGGGTTGGCCACGAAGCGATCCGCGGTCAGGTCGGTGCGGCCGAAGTAGCCGCGCGCCAGCTGCGCGCCGGCCAGGTACAGCTCACCCGCGACGCCGGACGGCACCGGCTTCAACCGGGCATCCAGCACGTAGGCCTGGGCGTTCCACACCGGCAGGCCGATGGGCACCGCGCCGGTGACGTCGTCGGCCACCGGGCCGTGCGTGGCGTGCACGGTGAATTCTGTTGGGCCATAGAGGTTGTACAGCTCCGCCGAGCTGACCCGGCGAATCGCCTCGACCGCGTCGGCGGTGAACGCCTCACCGGCCACGAACAGCGTCCGCAGCGAGGCGAGCGCGTCGCTGCCACCGGTGACGTCGACGTTGCCGGCGAACACGGTCAGCATCGACGGCACGAACGAGGTCATGGTGACGCGTTCGGCGGCGATCACGTCCGCGAGGTACTGCGGATCGCGATGCCCGTCCGCGCTCGCGACCACGATGCGGCCGCCGGTGGTCATCGGGCCGAACAACTCCCACACCGACACGTCGAACGTGGCGGGCGTCTTGAACAGCACGATGTCGTCCGCGCCGATGCCGTACTCGCCGGTGATCCAACGGATCTGGTTGACCACGGCGGCGTGCGGCACCGCTACGCCCTTGGGGCGGCCGGTCGAGCCGGAGGTGAAGATCACGTACGCCGGGTGTTGCGGCCGCAGCGGCGCGATCCGATCGGCATCGGTCACCGGCTCGTCCGAGTAGCCGGACAGATCCAGCTCGTCGATCGTCAGCGTGGTGTGGCCGTCCGCGTCGAACGCGTCGCGGGACGTGGTCAGCACGCACACCGGAGCTGCCGAATCCAGTACGTAATTCACCCGATCGGCGGGCTGGTCCAGGTCGAGCGGCACATAACCGCCGCCGGCCTCGTGCACGGCGTACGCGGCGACCACCAGGTCGACCGAGCGCCGCAGACCGAGGGCGACCAGGGTCTCCGGGCCGACACCGGCCTCGATCAGCTTGCGCGCGAGCTGGTGCACGCGGGCACCGAACTCGGCGTAGGTCAACGAGTTTCCGGAGGCCGGGTCGACAACGGCGACCGAATCCGGAGTAGCCGCGGCCTGAGCGGCGAACTCGGCGACCAGCGTGCTGGGCGCGCCGAGGTCACGCGCGGTGTCGTTCCAGCCGCGCAGCGCCTGCTCGGTCTCCCGCTCGTCCAGCAGCGCGATGTCGCCGATCGGCCGATCCGGTTCCGCGGCAAGCGCACCCAGCAGACGGTTGAACCGCTGCCCGAGCTCCGCCATCGTCTCCGGGTCGAAAAGATCCGTGGCGTAGATGAATTCGGCACTGATCCCGGCCGGCGCGGCATGCGCGCCGTTGGCCGCCTGGGTGGCCGTCTTCTCCGACAGCGTGAGCTGCAAGTCGAACTTCGCCGTGTCGATCGGCAATTCGACGCCGCTGACCGTCAGCCCAGGCAGCTCGAGACTGTTCTGCCCGAGGTTCTGGAACGAGAGCAGCACCTGGAACAGCGGGTGCCGCGCCTGCGAGCGGGCCGGGTTCAGGATCTCGACCAGCCGCTCGAACGGCAGGTCGGCGTGCCCGAACGCGGCGATATCGGTGGCGCGCACCGTGCGCAGCAGATCGGTGAACGTGGCGCCGCTGTCGATCGGGGTCCGCAACACCAGGGTGTTGACGAACATGCCGATCAGGTCGTCGAGCGCGCGCTCGCCACGACCGGCCACCGGGGTGCCGATGGCGATGTCGTCCTCGCCGGACAGGCGGGCGAGCAGCACGGCCAGCGCGGTGTGCGTGACCATGAACAGCGTCGCGCCCCGGGTACGGGCGAGTTCGGTGAGCCTGGCGTGGGTTTCGGCGTCGATCTCGAAGCTGTGCGTCGCGCCGCGACCGGAGGCGACCGCGGGCCGCGGCCGGTCGGTCGGCAGGTCGAGCTGGTCGGGCAGCCCGGCCAGCGAGTTCGACCAATACGCGATCTGCTGGGCGATCACCGATTCCGGATCGCCCTCGTCGCCGAGGACCGCGCGCTGCCACAGCGCGAAGTCGGCGTACTGGACTTCCAGTGGCCGCCAAGCGGGTTCGCCACCCTCGACGCGAGCGCCGTAGGCGGTCATCACATCCCGGGTCAGCGGACCCATGGAGAAACCGTCGGCCGAGATGTGGTGCACCACCAGGGCGAGGATGTGCTCGGTCGGGCTGACCTCGAACAGCCTGGCCCGGAACGGCACCTCGGTGGTGACGTCGAACGCGGTCAGCACCAGCTCGGAAAGCCGTTGCGGCAGTTCGGCCTCGGTGACGTCGAACGGCGCGAGATCCGGGATCACCTTGGCGGTGGGCACGGTCACCTGATGGGCGGCGCCGTCGACCTCCGGGTAGAAGGTGCGCAGCGACTCGTGCCTGGCCAGCACGTCGGCGACGGCGATCTGCAACGCCTGCCGGTCCAGCAGACCGGACAGCCGCACCGCGGCCGGGATGTTGTCCACCGCCGAGTCGGGATCGAACCGGTTGAGGAACCACATCCGCTGCTGCGCCAGCGACAGCGGCACCTGGTCGGGCCGCTGCTGCGGCGCGAGGGCCGCCCGCGCACCGGCACCGGTGTGGGTCTCCGCCCGGGCCGCGAGCGCGACCACCGTGGACGCCTCGAACAGCTCCCGGACCCCGAGATCGGCATCCAGCGCGGCGGACAGCCGCGCGGCGACCTGGGTGGCGGTCAGCGAGTTGCCGCCGAGCGCGAAGAAGTCGTCGTCCAGGCCGACCCGCTCCAGGCCGAGCACCTCGGCGAAGGTCGCCGCGACGATCTCCTCCACCGGCGTGGTCGGCGCGCGGAACACCGCGGCCTCGAACACCGGCGCGGGCAGAGCCTTGCGATCGAGCTTGCCGGAGGCGTTGAGCGGGAACTCGTCGAGCACCAGCACCACGGACGGCACCATGTACGCGGGCAACCGCTCGGCCAGGTCCTCGCGCAGCAGCTCGGTGTCCACCCGGACATTCGGCGCGGGAACGACATACGCGACGAGCTGATCGCCGGTGTGCTGATCGCCGCGGACCACCACCACCGACTGGGCGACCTCGTCCAGCGCGGTCAGCGCGGTCTCGATCTCGCCGAGCTCGATCCGCAGGCCACGCAATTTCACCTGGAAGTCGGTGCGGCCCAAGTACTCCAGCTCACCGGTCGCCGTCCACGCGACCAGGTCGCCGGTGCGGTACATCCGCTCGCCGGTAGCACCGTACGGATTGGCCACGAACCGGTCGCTGGTCAGATCCGGACGCGCGACGTACCCGCGAGCCAGCTGGGTGCCCGCCAGATACAGCTCACCCGCGACACCCACCGGCACCGGGCGCAGACGCGAATCCAGCACGTACACCTGCGTGTTGAACACCGGCGCACCGATCGGCACCGTGTCGGTGTCGGAATCGATGACCTCGTGGAATGTGACGTCGACCGCGGCCTCGGTCGGCCCGTACAGGTTGTGCAGCGCCGCACCGGTCAGCTCGCGCAGCCGATGCGCGGGCTTGGGCGGCAACGCCTCACCGGAGGCGAACACCAGTCGCAGCGAATCACACTGTGCCGCAGCACCATCGGCGACGAACACGGCGAGCATCGACGGCACGAAGTGGGTGACGGTGATCCGCTCGCCACTGATGACCTCGGCCAGGTACGCCGGATCCCGATGACCGTCGGGCTTCGCGACCACCAGTCGCGCACCGATCTGCAAGGGCCAGAAGAACTCCCACACCGACACGTCGAACGTGGCGGGCGTCTTCTGCAACACCGCGTCCGCGGCGTTCAGCTGGTAGGCGGACTGCATCCACACCAGGCGGTTCACGATCGCCGCGTGCGAAACACCCACACCCTTGGGGCGACCGGTCGAACCGGAGGTGAAGATCACGTACGCGGTGTTCGACGGGCGCAACGGCGAGCGGCGATCCGCGTCGGTGATCGCGTCCTCGGACAACCCGCTCAGATCGAGCAGGTCGATCCGCACCTGCGCGGTATCGATGTCCAGGTCGGTGCCCGAGGTCAGCACACACACCGGATCGGCCGTGGCCAGAATGTATTCCGTGCGCTCGGCCGGATGATCCGGGTCCAGCGGCACGTACGCGCCACCGGCGACGGCGACCGCGTACATGCCGACGACCAGATCGATCGAGCGCCGCATACCCAGCGCCACATACGATTCCGCGCCGACACCGCGGGCGATCAGCCAGCGGGCCAGCTGGTTGACCCGTCCCGCGAACTCGTCGTAGGACAGATGTGTCCCCTCGAAGCTCAGCGCGGTCGCGTCGGGCGTGCGCGCGGCCTGGTCGTAGAACATCGAGACCAGGGTCGCGGCCGGATCCACCTCGTGCGCGGTGTCGTTCCAGCCGGCCACCACGAGCTCGCGCTCCACGGTGTCGAGCAGCTCGATATCGCCCACCGGCACAGCCGGTTCGGTGGTGATCGCGGTCAGCACCCGGATCAGGCGATCGGCGATGCGGCGCACGGACTGCTCGTCGAACAGGTCGCGCAGGTAGCCCGCGCGGACCCGCAGCTTCGAATCCAGCTGGGCGATCAACGTCAACGGGTAGTGCGTGGCATCGGCCGCGTCGAGGCCGACGACCGCCATGCCGTCGATGTCCGACGCCTGCGCTTGCAGCCCCTCGGCATCCACCGGGTAGGACTCGAACACCACGAGCGTGTCGAACAGGCCACCGACGCCGGCGGCGGACTGGATGTCCGCGAGACCGACGTAATGGTGATCGAGCAGATCCGCCTGCTCACCCTGGGTCCGGGCGAGCAGCTGCTGCGCCGACTCCGCCGGGTCGAAGCGCACCCGCACCGGGACGGTGTTGATGAACAGGCCGACCATCGACTCCACGCCGGACAGATCCGCCGGGCGCCCGGACACCGTGGTGCCGAACAGCACGTCGTCGCGGCCGGTCATCCGGCCGATCAGGATGCCCCACGCGGTCTGCAACACGGTGTTCGGCGTGACGCCGAGCGAACCGGCCAGCGCGGTGAGCCGCGCCGTGGCCTGCTCGTCCAGCTCGAAGAAGTACTCACCGGACAGCGAGGTGATCTCGCGTCCGGCGTCCGGCCGGGCCAGCAGCGTCGGCTCGGTGACCCCGCGCAGCGCGTGCGCCCACGCCGCGACCGAGGCCGAATGATCCTGCTGCGCAGTCCAGTCCAGGAAGTGCCGGTAGGACCGCACGGCGGGCAGCACGCTGGTGTCCGCGTGCGCCGCGTAGAGCACCAGCAGGTCCTGCATGAGCAGCGGCATAGACCAGCCGTCGAGCAGGATGTGGTGATTCGCCACCACGAACTGCCAGCGGTCGCGCGCGACCTGGATCAGTGTGAAGCGGATCAGCGGCGGCTCGGTCAGATCGAAGCGCTTGGTCCGGTCCGCGGCGATCAGGTCGTCGCCCTCGCCCTGCTCGATCCGGTCGTGCTCGGACCAGGCGACCCGGACGCTGTCCAGGACCACCTGCACCGGGCTGCCGTCGCGATCGGTGACGAACGCGGTGCGCAGGTTCTCGTAGCGATCGACCAAAGCCTGTGCGGCCGAACGCAACCGGGCCGCGTCCACCCGGCCGGTGAGGGTGAGCACCGCCTGCGCGGTGTACACATCCACCGAGGTGGCGGCGAGCCTGGCGTGGAACAGCAGACCGGCTTGCAGCGCGGACAGCGGCCAGATGTCGGCCAGGTTCGGGAAGCGACGCTCCCAGTTGTCGATATCGCCCTGCGTGCTGCGCACCAGCCCGAAGTCGGACGGCGTGTGCCCACCGGCGCCGGTCGAATTGGCGTGCCGGGCAACCGCTTCCAGCGCGGTCGTCCACAGCTCGCCGAACTCGCGGACGGCGGCGGCGTCGAGCAGCGTCGACGGGTAGCCGATGTTCGCGGTCAGCTTGTCGCCGGTGACGATCGCGTTGATGTCCAGCGGCGCCATCGCGGGCATGTCCGCGTCGTAGGCCCCGCCCAGCGCGCCCAATTCGGCGGCCGGGATCCAGCCGAAGCCGCGCAGCGACTCCGGCACATCGCCCTCGGACACGCGGCCGAGGTAGTTGAAGCTCACCTGGCCGGGCAGCTCGACGGGCAGCTCGGCGGCGGTCTCCGGGTTCAGGTAGCGCAGCAGGCCGTAGCCGACGCCCTTGTCCGGCACCGCGAGCAGCTGCTCCTTGATCGCCTTGACCGCCTGGCCGAGCGCGGGACCACCGGCCAGCGCGGCATCGATGTCGATGCCGGACAGGTCGAAGCGGACCGGGAAGATCGCGGTGAACCAGCCGACGGTGCGGGACAGGTCCGCGCCGGGCACGATGTCCTCTTCGCGGCCGTGGCCCTCCAGGCGGATGAGCAGCGAATCGCCGCGGGCGCCCGCGCGGCGCGCCCGCCATTTCGCGGTCGCCAGCGCCAGCGCGGTGAGCAGGCCGTCGTTCACGCCGCCGTGGAACAGCGCGGGCACCTTGGTCAGCAGGGCCTTGGTGACCTCGGCGGACACCTCGACCTGAAGCTTCTCGATGACGCCGGAGGTGTCGACCGACGGGTCCATCGGCCGCTCGGTGAGCAGCGGATCGGCCGCGTCGACCACCGAACGCCAGTGCTCGAGTTCGGCGACCCGCTCGGCACTGCGCGCCTCACGTTCGAGGGCGTGCGCCCAGGCGCGCATCGAGGTGGCCGGCGCGACCAGCTCGGGCTGCTGCCCCGCGGTGCGCTGGCCCCAGGCCGCGACGAAGTCCGGCACCAGGATGCGCCAGGAGACACCGTCGACCACCAGGTGGTGACCGACGACGATCAGTCGTCCGGCGCGTTCGCTGCTCGACGGCTCCAGCCAGACGAACCGAACCACCACGCCCGCGGCGGGATCCAGCAGATCCAGCGCGGAATCCAAGGCGGCCGAAGCGATCTCGATCAGCCCGGCATCATCGATGCCCGCGTCGAAGGTGTGGTGGTCGACCAGCGCGTCCACGTCGGTCGTTCCCGCAGCGGCGGTTTCGAGAATCCACTCGCCGTCGACCTGGCGCAGGCTCGACCGCAACATGTCGTGGCGGTCGATGACCGCGCCGGCCGTCGCGACGATGCCCGCCCGGTCGATGCCGACCGGCAGCTCCAGCGCGAGGGTCTGGTTGAACCGTCCGAACGAGCCGCGCCGTTCGGCCATGAACCGCACGACCGGGGTCAGCGGCATCGTGCCGACGCCGCCGCCGGGCAGCTCGGCGAGCACCACGGCCGAAGCCGCTGCGGCATCGGCGGTTTCGGCGACCGCGGCCAGCCCGGCCACCGTGCGCTGCTCGAAGACGTGCCGCGGGGTGAACACCACGCCGCGCGCCTTCGCCCGCGACACCAGCTGAATGGAGACGATGCTGTCGCCGCCCAGGGCGAAGAACGAGTCGTCGACGCCGACCCGCTCCACGCCGAGCACCTCGGCGAACACCTCGGCGATGGTCTGCTCGACCGGCGTGCGCGGCGCCCGGAACACGACCTCGGTCGCGAACACCGGCTCCGGCAACGCTTTTCGGTCCAGCTTGCCGACCGGGGTGAGTGGCACCCGGTCGATCACCATGATCGAGGACGGCACCATGTAGGCGGGCAACCGATCCTCGACGTAGGCGGTCAGCGCCGCGACATCGATCGAACGGCCGTGCGCCGCAACCACATAGGCGACCAGCGAGGTGGCGCCGGCCGAGCCCTTGTGCCCGACGGTGACCGCGAAGTCGACATTCTCGTGCGCGGCCAGCGCCGCGTCGATCTCGCCCAGTTCGATGCGGAAACCGCGCACCTTGACCTGGAAGTCGGACCGGCCGACGTATTCGACCTCGCCGGTGCGAGTCCAGCGGACCACGTCACCCGTGCGGTACATCCGGGCCCCGGCGACATACGGATTCGCCACGAACCGGTCCGCGGACAGCCCGGCCCGCGCGTGGTAGCCGCGGGCCAGCTGAACGCCCGACAGATAGAGCTCACCTGCGACACCCACCGGCACGGGCCGGAGCTGGGCATCCAGGATCAGCGACTGCATGCCGCGGGTCGGGCCACCGATGGTGACCAGATCGCCCGGCGTCAGCGCGTCGCTGATGTTGGTCATGATGGTGGTCTCGGTCGGGCCGTAACCGTTGTGGAAGCGCCGCCCGGAACCGTCCGGCGCGCCACCCCACTTGGTCACCAGGTCGGCCGGGACCGCCTCGCCGCCGGCCACGATCACCCGCATGCCGGCCAGCGCGGCCGGGTCCAGCGAGGCGAGCACGGACGGCGTGATGAACGCGTGCGTGACCCGCTCGGCGCGGATCAGCTCGGCCAGTTCCTCGCCGCCGTACACGCCGGGCGGGCAGACCACCAGGGTGCCGCCGCGGCCGATGGCCAGCAGGAACTCCAGGATCGACGCGTCGAAGCTGGGCGAGGCGAAATGCAGTGCGCGGGTGGACGAATCGACGTCGTAGCGGGCGTTCTGCTCGTCCCGGAAGTTGGCCAGACCGATGTGGGTGACCACGACGCCCTTGGGGACGCCGGTGGAACCGGAGGTGTAGATGACGTAGGCCGGATGTTCCGGCCGCACCGGCCGCACGCGCTCGGCGTCGGTGATCGGCGCGGCGTCGACGCCGGACAGATCCATCTCGTCGAGGACCAGCCATTCGACCGAATCCGGCAGGTCGGCGCGCACCGACGTCACGGTCAGGCCGACCGGGGAGCCCGAGTCGGTGACCATGTGCGCGATGCGGTCGGCCGGGTAGGTCGGGTCGATCGGCACGAAGGCGGCGCCGGACTTGGCCACCGACCACTCGGCGAAGTAGGAGTCGTCCGAACGCGGCACTGCCACCGCGACCAGATCCTCGGTGCCGAGGCCGCGCTCGATCAGCAAGCGGGCCAGGCGGTTCGAGCGCTCATCCAGTTCGGCGTAGGACAGACTGCGCCCCTGGAACACCACCGCGGGTGCCGCCGGGTCGATGGCGGCGGCCTCGGCGATCAGGTCCGGCAACGTCCGCGCCGGGGTGGCCTCGGGGCCGGTGCGCGCGGTCAGGTCGGCCAGCTCCGCGGCATCGAGCACGTCGATCTGGCCGACCGCGATCGCCGGGTTCGCGGCGATCGCCTCCAGGACCCGCTGCCAGCGCTGCGCGATCTCCGCCGCGGTCGACTCGTCGAACAGTTCGGTGGCGTAGGTGAGCGCCAAAGCCATTCCGGCCGTGCCGGGTTCACCCAGCTCGGACAGCGTGAATTGCAGGTCGAAGCGCGCGATGTTCTCTTCGAGATCGAGCGCGGACACCGAGAGCCCGGGCAGTTCGAGGCTGGTGCGGTCCAAGTTCTGGAACGCGAGCATCACCTGGAACAGCGGGTTGCGCGCCTGCGAGCGTTCCGGTGCGAGCAGCTCCACCAGTCGCTCGAACGGCACGTCGGCATTGCCGTACGCGTCCAGGTCGGTGCGCCGCACCCGGTCGACCAGCTCGGTGAACGACTCGGCGGCGTCGATCCCGGTGCGCAGCACCAGGGTGTTGACGAACATGCCGACCAGGTCGTCGAGGGCCTGCTCGCCGCGGCCCGCGATCGGCGTGCCGACCGCGATGTCGTCCGCGCCGGAGAGCCGGGACAGCAGCACGGTCAGCGCGCCGTGCATCACCATGAACAGCGACGCACCGCGTTGGCGCGCAATGTCTTCCAGCGCGGCGACCAGGTCACCGGGCAGCTCGCGGTGCAGCGTCGCGCCGCGGAACGAGGCGATCGCCGGGCGCGGCCGGTCCGCGGGCAGGGTCAGCTCGTCCGGGACACCGTCGAGGGCCCGCTGCCAGTGCGCCACCTGGCGCGCCATCAGCGAGTCCGGATCGTCTTCGGTGCCGAGCACTTCGCGCTGCCAGACCGCGAAATCGGCGTACTGCACGGCCAGCGGCGCCCAGCCGGGCGCGCTGTCCTGGGTGCGCGCCGAGTAGGCGAGCATCACGTCGCGGGTCAGCGGGCCCATGGAGAAGCCGTCGGCCGCGATGTGGTGTACCACGACGACCAGCACGTGCTCGTTCGGACCCGCGCTGTAGAGCCGGGTGCGCAGCGGAACCTGTTCGGCCACATCGAATCCGGTGGTGACGAAGTCGGTCACCACGGCGATCAACTCGGCCGGATCCACCTGCACCGGATGCAGGTCGAGCGCGATGTTCTCGGCGGGCACGATCACCTGGACCGGGGTGCCGCCGTGCTCCGGGTAGCGGGTGCGCAGCGATTCGTGCCTGCGCACCACGTCGGCCACCGCGAGCCGCAGCGCGGCCACGTCGAGCGCGCCGGTCAGGCGGATGGCGACCGGCAGGTTGTAGGCGGCCGAAGAGGTGTCGTACTTGTTCAGGAACCACATGCGCTGCTGCGCGAACGACAGCGGCACCAGTTCGTCGGCCTTGCGCGGCCGGGCCACCAGCCGGGCCCGTGCGGCACCGTCGGCGTGCGATTCCACCCGCGCGGCCAGCGCCGCGACGGTGGGCGCCTCGAACAGCGCGCGCACCGCGACCGTGGTGCCGAGCGCGGCGCCGATGCGGGACACGACCCGCGTCGCGATCAGCGAGTTGCCGCCGAGATCGAAGAAGTCGTCGTCGACGCCGACCCTGGGCAGGTCGAGCACCTCGGCGAACACCGCGGCCACCGTCTCCTGCACCGGGGTGACCGGCGCGCGGAAGGCCCGCGACTGCACTGCGGGGGCGGGCAGCGCCCGGCGATCGAGCTTTCCGTTGACGGTCAACGGAATCCACTCGAGCCGCACCAGCGCCGAGGGCACCATGTAGGACGGCAACCGCTCGGCGGCGCCGTCGCGAACCCGGTCGAGCACCGGGAGCACATCGGGCTCGGCGACCACGTAGGCCACGATCCGCTGATCGCCCGGCTGGTCCTCGCGCACGATGACCGCCGCCTGGGCGATGCCCGGCTGGGCCAGGATCGCGGACTCGATCTCGCCGAGTTCGATGCGGAAGCCGCGGACCTTCACCTGATCGTCGGCGCGGCCGAGGTATTCGAGTTCACCGAAGCGGTTCCAGCGCGCGAGGTCACCGGAGCGGTACAGGCGCGAGCCCGCCGAGTCGGAGCCGGCCAGCGGGTTGGCGACGAACCGGGTGGCGGACAGGTCGGGGCGACCGAGGTAGCCGCGGGCCAATTGCGGTCCGGCGACATACATTTCGCCGGCCACGCCGACCGGGACCGGCCGCAGCCGGTTGTCGAGCACGAACACCCGCAGACCGGCGATGGCCCGGCCGACCACGCTGCCGGAGGCGGCCGCGATGGTCGCGGCGTCCAGCGCCCGATAGGACACGTGCACCGTGGTCTCGGTGATGCCGTACATGTTTACCAGCAGCGGGGCTGAATCACCGTGGCGGGCAACCCAATCCGAGAGCCTGCGCAGTTCCAGTGCCTCGCCGCCGAACACCACGTAGCGCAGCGCGAGCGGGGTGGCGTCGGGTGCGGCGTTGCGATCAGCTTCGGCCAGTTGGTAGAACGCGGACGGGGTCTGGTTGAGCACCGTGACCCGTTCCGCACGCAGCAGTTCCAGGAACTGCTCGGGCGAACGCGAGGTGTAGTAGTCGACCACGACCAGGGTGCCGCCGAACAGCAGCGGGCCCCACAGCTCCCACACCGAGAAGTCGAAGGCGTAGGAGTGGAACAGCGTCCACACGTCGTCGGGACCGAAGTTGAAGTCGCGATCGGTATTGGCGAACAGCCGCACCACATTCCGGTGCGCGACCGCGACACCCTTCGGGCGGCCGGTCGAACCGGAGGTGTAGATGACGTAGGCGACATGATCGGGCGAGAGCGCCGCGTTGCGGTCCGCGTCGGTGATCGGCGCGTCGTCAGCGTCCTCGATATTGCCGGTTTCCACGGCGAAGCCGTCCAGCACCACGCTCGGCAGGTCCACCGGCACCGTCACCTGAACCGTCGAGTCCAGGATCACGCTGGTCGGCTGGGAATCCGCGAGCACGAAGGCGATGCGATCCGCCGGGTAGGTCGGGTCCACCGGCACGTAACCCGCGCCGGTCTTGACCACCGCGACCAGCGCGACGACCAGGTCGAGCGAGCGCGGCAGGATCACCGCGACCAGCGACTCCGGTCCGGCCCCGTCCGCGATCAGCCTGCGCGCCAGGATATTCGCGCGCCGGTCCAGCTCGCCGTAGGTCAGCGTCTCGACGCCGAAGCGGGCGGCGATCCGGTTCGGATGCGCGGCGACGGCCGCGTCGAACACGGTGACCAGGGTGGCGTCGGGTTCACCGAAAACGCCTGCGCCACCGTCCATTCCGGAGGACACCCAGCGCTGCGAGACATCGAGGCGCTCGGACTCGCCGAGCAGGTCGATGTCGCCGACCGCGATCTGCGGATCCTCGGCGATGGTGTGCAGCACGCGCACCAGCCGGTCGGCGAACGAGGCCACCGTCTCCGGATCGAACAGCTCGGTCGCGTAGTTCCAGGACAGGGCCAGCGCACCGTCCGCGGTCTCGCCGACGGTCAGCTGCACGTCGAACTTGGCGGTGCCCGCGTCGAATTCGACCACGTCGAGATCGAGGCCGGGCAGTTCCACGGTGCCCATGTCGGCGGCCGAGGCCGCCTCGAAGGTCAGCGCGACCTGGAACAGCGGGTGATGCGCCTGCGAGCGAGCCGGGCTGATGACATCCACCAGCCGCTCGAACGGCACGTCGGCGTTGCCGAACGCGGCCAGGTCGGTCCGGCGTACCTGCTCGAGCAGTTCGCTGAAGCTGGCGGCCGGATCGACCTCGCTGCGCAGCACCAGCGTGTTGACGAACATGCCGACCAGGTCATCGAGGGCCCGCTCGCCACGTCCGGCGATCGGGGTGCCGATGGCGATGTCGGAGCTGTTGGACAGCCTGCCCGCCCACGCGGCCAGCGCCGCGTGCACGACCATGAACAGCGTGACCCCGCGCCGGCGGGCCAGTTCGGCCAGCGCGGCGTGCAGCTCGGCGTCGACCGAGAAGTTGTGCGTGCCACCGGCATTGGAGGCGATCTCCGGCCGCGGCCGGTCGGCGGGCAGCTCGAGCTGATCGGGCAGGTCGCGCAGCTGCTCGACCCAGTAGGCGATCTGCTGGGCCGCAACCGATTCCGGATCGTGCTCGACGCCGAGCACGTCGCGCTGCCACAGCGCGTAGTCCGCGTACTGCACCTCCAGCGGCGCCCAGGACGGCGTCTCGCCGCGGGTGCGCTCGCTGTAGGCGACGACCACGTCCCGCAGCAGCGGCCGCAGCGAGAAGCCGTCGGCGCTGATGTGATGCATGACCAGCACCGCGACGTGGTTGCGCTCGTCCAGGCTGAGCAGGCTTGCGCGGAAGGCGATCTCGCGGGTCACGTCGAAGTGGAAGCTCGCCAGCTCGACGATGCGCGCGGGCAGTTGTTCCGCGGTCACCGCCTCCGCGACGACCTCAGACGACACCTCGGAGACCGGCAGGATGCGCTGGTAGCCGGTGCCCTCCACCTCGGGGTAGACGGTGCGCAGCGCCTCGTGGCGGGCCAGCACATCGCCGATCGCGGCATTGAGCGCCGCGATATCGAGTTCGCCGGTGAGCCGGATGGCGACCGGGATGTTGTTGACCGCGGTGCGGTTGTCGAACCGGTTGAGGAACCACATCCGCTGCTGCGCCAGCGACAGCGGCACCAGCCCGGAGCGCTCCTGCGGCACCAGCGGCGCCCGGCCGCCCTGTCCCGCAGCCGATTCCACGCGGGCGGCCAGCGTCGCGACGCTCGACGCCTCGAACAGCGCGCGCACCGGAACCTGAGTGTCCAGCGCCTCACCGAGCCGCGCCGCCACCTGGGTGGCGACCAGGGAGTTGCCGCCGAGTTCGAAGAAGTCGTCGTCCAGGCCGACCCGCTCGACGCCGAGCACCGCGGCGAAGGTGTCGGCGACGATCTCCTGCACCGGGGTGGCCGGGGCGCGGAAAGTCTTGGCCGCGAACGTCGGTTCGGGCAGCGCCCGGCGATCGAGCTTGCCGGACGGGTTCAGCGGGAACGCGTCGAGCTCCACATAGGCCGAGGGCACCATGTACGCGGGCAGCTGCGCGCCGAGTGCGGTCTTGACCGACTCGACGTCCAACGCCCGGTCCGGATCGCCGACCACATAGGCGACCAGTTGATCGCCGGTCCGCTCGTCGGTGCGCACCAGCACGACCGCCTGGGCGACGGATTCCAGTGCGGTGAGCGCGTTCTCGATCTCGCCGAGCTCGATGCGCAGACCGCGCAGCTTCACCTGGAAGTCGGTGCGGCCCAGGTACTCCAGCTCGCCGTCCTCGGTCCAGGAGACCAGGTCGCCGGTGCGGTACATGCGCTGGGCCTCGCCGAACGGGTTCGCGATGAACCGCTCGGTGGTCAGGTCCGGGCGGGCCACATAGCCGTGCGCCAGCTGCGCGCCGGCCAGGTACAGCTCACCGGGCACGCCGACCGGAACCGGCCGCAGCCGCGAATCCAGCACGTACACCTGGGTGTTGAACACCGGGGCGCCGATCGGCACCGAGCTGGTGTCGGCCTCGGTCACCTCGTGGAAGGTGACGTCGACGGCGGCCTCGGTCGGGCCGTACAGGTTGTGCAGCCGCGCACCGGTCAGGGTGCGCAGTCGTTGCGCGGTGACCGCGGGCAGCGCCTCACCGGAGGCGAAAACGTTACGCAGACTGACGCATTCGCCCGCGCGCTCCTCGGCGACGAACACCGAGAGCATGGACGGCACGAAATGCGCCGTGCTGACCCGTTCTTCGATGATCAGCCGGGCCAGGTAGGCGGGATCGCGGTGGCCGTCCGGCTTGGCGATCACCAGGCGCGCGCCGACCTGCAAGGGCCAGAAGAACTCCCACACCGACACATCGAAGGTGGCGGGCGTCTTCTGCAACACCACGTCGTAGGCGGCCAGGCCGTACTCCGCGTGCATCCAGACCAGGCGGTTGACGATCGCCGCGTGCGAGACCGCGACACCCTTCGGGCGGCCGGTCGAGCCGGACGTGAAGATCACGTACGCGGTATTGCCCGGGCGCAGCGGCTTGTGCCGGTCCGCGTCGGTCAGCGGCGCGTCCGAGAACTCGGACAGGTCGAGCTGATCGATGCGCACCTGGCGCGAGCCGGTGGACTCCAGGTCGGTGCCGGAGGTCAGCACGCAGACCGGTCGCGCGGTGTCGAGGATGTAGTCGGTGCGCTCGGCCGGGTGGTCCGGATCCAGCGGCACGTACGCGCCACCCGCGGCGTTCACCGCGTACATGCCGACGACCAGGTCGATCGAGCGCCGCATGCCAAGGGCGACATACGATTCCGGACCGACCCCGTTCTGCTTGAGCCAGCGCGCCAGCCGGTGCACCCGCCCGGCGAACTCGGCGTAGGACAGACTTGTCCCCTCGAACGTCACCGCGTGTGCTTCCGGCGTGCGCGCGACCTGGGCCTCGAACAGCGAGACCAGCGTCGCCGCGGCGTCGCCGACCGGCGAGGTCAGCGCCGCGTCCACCGGGAATTCGGTGTCGTTCCACCGCTGCACGACCAGCTCGCGCTCGGCCGCGTCCAGCAGCTCGATATCGCCCACCGCCGCGGTCGGCTCGGCGGCGACGCCGGCCAGCACGCGCAGGAAGCGCTCCGCGAAGGTGTTCGCGAACGCGTTGTCGAAAAGGTCGGTGGCGTAGAGCAATTCGGCGTCCATCGACGCCTCGGCGCCCTGCACCTCGCTCAGCGTGAGTTGCAGGTCGAACTTCGCGGTCGGCTGGTCGATGCCCAGCTCGGACACCAGCAGGCCGGGCAGCTCGAGCGACGCGCGGCCGAGGTTCTGGAACGACAGCATCACCTGGAACAGCGGATGCCGCGCCTGCGAGCGAGCCGGGTTCAGCACCTCGACCAGCCGCTCGAACGGCACGTCGGCGTGCGCGAACGCCTGGAGATCGCGTTCGCGGACCTGGGCGAGCAGGTCGGTGAACGACGCGTCGGTGTCGACCTGCGCGCGCAGCACCAGGGTGTTGACGAACATGCCGACCAGGTCGTCCAGCGCCCGCTCGCCACGACCGGCCACCGGGATACCGATGGCGATGTCGTCGGAACCGCTCAGCCGGGCCAGCAGTGCCGCGAAGGCGCTGTGCACCACCATGAACAGCGTGGTGCCGTGTGCGTGCGCGACCCGGTTCAGCTCGTCGATCAGCTCGCCGGGCACCCGGAACCGGTGTGTCCCAGCCTGATACGACGCGACCGCGGGCCGGGGGCGCCCGGCCAGGCGCAGTTCGTCGGGCAGGCCGTCGAGCGCGGTGCGCCAGTAGTCGAGCTGCTCGGAGATCAGCGAGGTCGGATCGTTCTCGGAGCCGAGGGTCTCCCGCTGCCACAGCGCGAAATCCACGTACTGGACCGCGAGCGGCGGCCAGCCCGGCTCGGATGCCGAGGTGCGCGCCACGTAGGCGGTCATCAGGTCGCGGACCAGCGGCCGCATCGAGAAGCCGTCCGTCGCGATGTGATGCACCACGACAACCAGCACGTAGTCCTGGTCGCCGAGCTGGTAGGCGCGCAGCCGCACCGGCGGCTCGGCCGTCACGTCGAAGCCGCGCTCGACGAATTCGTAGAGGGCGCCGAGCAATTGGCCCTCGGCGACCGGGAAGACCTCCAGGTCCGGGATCGCCCTGGTCGCGGGCAGCACCCGCTGGTAGGCGACGCCGTCCTGGGACGGGTAGACGGTGCGCAGCGATTCGTGCCGCGCGACCACGTCGGCGACCGCGCCGCGCAGCGCTTCCAGATCCAGCGCGCCCTCCAGCCGCACCGCGGCCGGAATGTTGTTGGCGGCCGAGTCGGCGTCGAAGCGGTTGAGGAACCACATCCGCTGCTGCGCCAGCGACAGCGGCGGCCGCTCCGGGCGCACCTGTGCCGTAAGCGCCTGGCGCGCACCGGTTCCGGCCCGCGACTCGACGCGAGCGGCCAGCGCGGCCACGGTCGGCGCCTCGAACAGCGCACGCACGCCGACCTCGGTGTCCAGCGCCGCACTCAGCCGCGCGACCACCTGGGTGGCCACGAGGGAGTTGCCGCCCAGCTCGAAGAAGTCGTCGTCCACGCCGACGCGCGCCAGTCCGAGCAGGTCGGCGAAGACCTCCGCGACGATCTCCTCGATCGGCGTGGCCGGAGCGCGGAACTGCTTGGCCTCGAACACCGGCGCGGGCAGCGCCCGGCGATCGAGCTTGCCGCTGGCGTTGACCGGGAAGGAGTCGAGCACGACCAGCGCGGCCGGAATCATGTAACCGGGCAGCAGACCAGCCAGCGCGAGCTTCACCGCGTCCGTGTCGATGACCGAATCCGACTCGGCGACAACGTAACCCACCAGCTGATCGCCGGCATGCGCGTCGGCGCGCACCACGACGACCGACTGCGCGACGCCGGGCTGGGTCAGCAGCGCGGCCTCGATCTCACCGAGCTCGATGCGCAGACCACGCAGCTTCACCTGGAAGTCGGTGCGGCCCAAGTACTCCAGCTCACCGGCCGGGGTCCAGGTGACCAAGTCACCGGTGCGGTACATCCGCTCCCCCGCGCCGCCGTACGGATTGGCGACGAAGCGATCCGAGGTCAGATCCGAACGGCCGAGGTAGCCGAGCGCGAGCTGGTCGCCCGCGAGATAGAGCTCACCCGCGACACCTGGTGCGACGGGGTGCAGCCGGGCGTCGAGCACGAAGACCCGGGTGTTCCACACCGGGGCGCCGATCGGCACCGAGACCGAATCTGCTTCCGTCACTTCGTGATACGTGACGTCGACGGCGGCCTCGGTCGGGCCGTACAGGTTGTGCAGCTTGGCGCCGGTCAGCTCGCGCAGGCGCTGCGCGGTCGGCGCGGGCAGCGCCTCACCGGAGGCGAACACCTGCCGCAGCCGCGAGGACGGGTAACCGTCCGCGTCGCCGTTCTCGTTGCCGAGGGTGGACACGAACACCGACAGCATGGACGGCACGAAATGCGCCGTGGTGATGCCGTGCTCGGCGATGATCTGCGCCAGGTACACCGGGTCGCGATGCCCGTCCGGCTTCGCGACGACCAGCCGCGCGCCGGTCTGCAAGGGCCAGAAGAACTCCCACACCGACACGTCGAAGGTGGCGGGCGTCTTCTGCAACACCGCGTCGCCGGAGCCGATCGGGTACTCGTGCTGCATCCACAGCAGCCGGTTGACGATCGCGGCATGGCTGACCGCCACGCCCTTCGGCCGACCGGTCGAACCCGAGGTGAAGATGACGTAGGCGGTGTTGCCCGGCCGAAGCGGCTGGGTGCGTTCGGCATCCGTGATCGGGGCGCCGCTGGACGCGGCCATCCCCGGCACGCCCTCGATGCCCTCGATCGCGATGACCGAGACCTCACGCTGTAGATCGATATCGAACCCGTCCGCGGAGCGGTACAGGATCATCCGCGGGCGCGCGGTGTCGACGATGTGGTTGATCCGGTCGGCGGGCTGATCCGGGTCGAGCGGCACGTACGCCGCACCCGTCTGCAACACCGCGTACATCGCGATGACCAGCTCGTTGGAGCGCCGGATCGACAGGGCGACCAGCGATTCCGGGCCGACGCCCGCCTTGATCAGCTGCCGGGCGATGCGGTTGGCCCGCACCTGTAGCTCGCGATAGGTGAGCCGCTCTTCGTCGAAGACCAGGGCCACCGCGTCCGGCGTGGCCGCGGCCTGCGCGTCGAACAGCGAGACCAGCGTCGCACCGGGCACCTGGTGCGCGGTGTCGTTCCAGTCGACCAGCACCTGCGCCTGCTCTTGCGGCGCGAGCAGATCGATGTCGCCGATCGGCACGTTCGGGTCGGCGGTGACGGCGGCCAGCACCCGGTCCAGCCTGCGCGCGAACGCGGCCACCGTGCCCTCGTCGAAAAGGTCCTCGGCGTAAGAGAATTCGGCCGACATGCCGGCCGCGTCGCCGAGTTCGTCCTGGGTCTCCTGCAAGGTCAGCTGGAGATCGAACTTGGCCAGTCGCGCGTCGTAGTCGACGCCGTTGACCGAGAGTCCGGGCAGCTCGAGGCTGGCCTGCCGGGTGTTCTGGAAGGTCAGCATCACCTGGAACAGCGGATGCCGAGCCTGCGAACGAGCCGGGTTGAGCACCTCGACCAGCCGCTCGAACGGCACGTCCGCGTGCGCGAACGCGTGCAGGTCCTTCTCCCTGGACTGCGCGAGCAGGTCGGCGAAGCTCGCCGCGCCGTCGACCTCGGTGCGCAGCACGAGCGTGTTGACGAACATGCCGATCAGGTCGTCCAGCGCGGCCTCACCACGACCGGCCACCGGCGTGCCGATGGCGATGTCGCCGGTGCCGCTGGCCCGGGCGAGCAGCACGGCCAGCGCGCTGTGCATGACCATGAACAGCGAGGCGTTGTGCCTGCGGCCCAGGTCGACCAGCGCGCGCTGGGTCTCACCGGAGATCACGAACGGGTAGGTGCCGCCGCGATAGGACGCCGCCGCGGGGCGCGGCCGGTCCGAGGGCAACACCAGTTCGTCCGGCAGATCCGCGAGTTCGCGGGCCCAGTAGCGAATCTGGTTGGCGATCAACGAACTCGGGTCGTCCTCGGAGCCGAGCACCTCGCGCTGCCACAGTGCGTAGTCCGCGTACTGCACGGGCAGCGCCGACCAGGCCGGCGCCTCCCACGAGGTGCGCGCGGCGTAGGCCACCATCACGTCGCGGGCCAGCGGGCCCATCGACCAGCCGTCGGCGGAGATGTGGTGCACCACCATGCCGAGCACGTACTCGGTCTCGCTGATCTCGAAAAGCCTTGCGTGCAAGGGCACTTCGTTGGTCACGTCGAACGCCATGGAGGCGAGCTGGACCAGGTGGTCGATCAGGTTGTGCTCGGTCACCGGGATCGGCGTCAGGTCGGGCACGATCTGCGCCGCGTCCAGCACCACCTGCACCGGACCGGTCTTGGTCTCCGGGAACACGGTACGCAGCGACTCGTGCCGGTCGATCACGTCGATGACCGCCACCTGCAACGCGGCCACGTCGAGATCGCCGGAGAGCCGGATGGCGACCGGGATGTTGTTCACCGCGGACGCGGTGTCGAACCGGTTGAGGAACCACATGCGCTGCTGCGCAAGCGAAAGCGGCACTTCCTCCGGGCGGACCCGGGCGACCAGAGCCTTGCGCGCGCCGTCACCGGCATGCGACTCCACCCGGGCCGCGAGCGCGGCGACGGTGGACGCCTCGAACAGCATGCGCACCGGGACACGGGTATCCAGCGCGATGCCGAGGCGGGAGGCGACCTGGGTCGCGATCAGCGAGTTGCCGCCGAGCTCGAAGAAGTCGTCGTCGACGCCGACCCGGTTGATGCCGAGCACCTCGCCGAAGATCTGCGCGACGATCTCTTCGATCGGCGTGGTGGGCGCGCGGAATTCGCGCACCTCGAACACCGGCGCGGGCAGCGCCTTGCGGTCGAGCTTGCCGGACGGGTTGAGCGGCAACGCCTCCAGCACCACGATCGCCGACGGCACCATGTAGGCGGGCAACGTGCGATGCAGGGCGTTCTTGATGTTGTCGATGTCGACCGGGCCGGCCGGGGTGACCACGTAGGAGACCAGCTGGTCGCCCGCGACGGTGTCCAGCACGAGCACGACCGCCTGGGTGACGGCCGGGTGGTCGAGCAGCGCGGCCTCGATCTCGCCGAGCTCGATGCGCTGGCCGCGGAACTTCACCTGGAAGTCGGTGCGGCCGATGTACTCCAGCACGCCTGCCGCGCCGACCTCGGGGTCGTGCGGCTCGACCCAGCGGACCAGGTCACCGGTGCGGTAGAGGCGGGTGCCGGGTGCGCCGAAGGGGTTGGCGACGAAGCGTTCCGCGCTCAGGTCGGGGCGGCCGTGGTAGCCGCGGGCGGTCTGCACGCCGCCCATGTACAGCTCGCCGGGCACGCCGACCGGGACCGGGTCCAGGCCCTCGTCCAGCACGTAGGCCTGCGCGTTCCACACCGGACGGCCGATCGGCACCGAGGTGGGGGCGACCTCGTTGAGGTGCCAGGCGGTGGCGTGCACGGTGAACTCGGTCGGGCCGTACAGGTTGTGCATCGCGGCGGTGGAGAACTGCCGGAACGCGGCGACGGTGGCCGGCGGCAGCGCCTCACCGGCGACGAGAACCGCACGCAGCGAAGCGCATTCGGCGGTGGACGCGGCGCCGGCGAACACCGAGAGCATGGACGGCACGAACGAGGTCATGGTGACCTGATGCCGCCCGATGATCTCGGACAGGTACATCGGATCGCGGTGCCCGTCCGGCGCGGCGATCAGCATGCGGGCGCCAACGGTCAAGGTGCCGAACAACTCCCACACCGACACGTCGAAGGTGACCGGGGTCTTCTGCAACACCACATCGGCCGGGCCCATGCGGTATTCGCCGGTGATCCAGGCGATCTGGTTCAGCACGCTGGCGTGGCTGACCGCAACGCCCTTGGGCCGGCCGGTGGAGCCGGAGGTGTAGAGCACGTACGCGGTGTTCGTCGGGCGCAGCGGTGCGCGGCGCTCGGCGTCGGTGACCGGTCCGTCGCCGAACTCGCTCAAATCCAGGGTGTCGACGGCGATCACCGGGCAGTCGGCGGACTTGACGTCGTCGGACAGCGTGGTCAGCACACACACCGGCGTCGAGTTGGCCAGCACGTAATCGGTGCGCTCGGCCGGATGATCGGGGTCGATCGGCACGTAGCCGCCGCCCGCGGTCATGGTGGCGTAGATGGCGACCAGCATGTCCACCGAGCGGCGGATGCCGACGGCGACCAGCGATTCCGGGCCGACGCCCTCGGCGATCAGCTTGCGCGCCAGGCGATTCACCCGCGCCGAGAACTCGGCGTAGGTCAGCTGGACCTGCGGGCCGAATTCGCCGGCGCTGCGGGTGCCGCCGTCGAACAGGACGGCAATGTCGTTCGGGCGCAGGCGGACCTGTTCCTCGAACAGCTCGAGCACCGTCGCCGCGGGCAGCTCGTGCGCGGTCTGGTTCCAGCCGGTGAGCACCGTGGCGCGCTCGGCGTCGTCCAGGATGTCGATGTCGCGCACCGCGGCCTGCGGTGTGCTGACCGCGGCCTCGAGCACGCGCAGGTAGCGGCGGGTGAACTCAGTGACCGTCGCGGCGTCGAACAGATCGGTGGCGAAGGAGACCACGGCGGCCATGCCGGCGGGTTCGCCTTGCGCGCCACGCTCTTCGGTGACGGTCCATTGCAGGTCGAACTTGGCGATGTCGACCTCGAGCTCGTCGGCGGTGACCGACAGTCCGGGTAATTCCACGGTCGCGTGCGACATTTCCTGGAACGACAGCATGACCTGGAACAGCGGGTGCCGCGCCTGCGAGCGGGTCGGGTTGAGCACCTCGACCAGGCGCTCGAACGGCACGTCGGCGAACGCGAACGCGGCGAGGTCGGTTTCCCTGGTGCGGGTGAGGAACTCGGTGAACGGCTCGCTGCCGTCGACCTCCGAACGCAGCACCAGGGTGTTGACGAACATGCCGATCAGGTCGTCGAGGGCCTGCTCGCCACGCCCGGCGACCGGGGTGCCGATGGCGATGTCATTGGTGCCCGACAACCGCGCGAGCAGCACGGCCAGCGAGGCGTGCATGACCATGAACAGGCTGACGCCCTGTGCGCGCGCCAAGCCCGAAAGCCGTTGGTGCAGATCGGCATCGATGTCGAAGGCGACCCGGCCACCGCTGAAGCTCTGCACCGGCGGGCGCGGGCGGTCGGCGGGCAGATCGAGCTGATCCGGCAACCCCGCCAAAGCCCTGCGCCAGTAGGCGATTTCGCGGGCGGCCATGGAGCCGGGGTCGGACTCGGCGCCGAGCAGCTCGCGCTGCCAGACGCTGAAGTCCTGGTACTGCACCGGCAGCGGCGCCCAGCTCGGCGCCTGCCCCGCGGCGCGCGCGAGGTAGGCGGCGGCGACGTCGCGGGCCAGCGGGCCGAACGAGAAACCGTCCGCGGCAATGTGATGCACCACGAACGCGACCGCGTAGTCGGCGGTGCCGTTGTCCCGGCCGCCGGTCACCGCGTAGACCCGGACCCGGATCGGCAGTTCCCGCGACACGTCGAAACCGGTGGACGCGAAAGCGGTAAGCACACCGTGCAATTCGGCTTCGTCGATCGGCTCGATCGCGATGCCGAGATCGACCTGGTCGACCGGCAGCACCTGCTGGTAGCCGCCGTCGCCGGACTCGGGGAAGATCGTGCGCAGCGACTGCTGGCGCGCGACCACATCGATCAGCGCGGCCTGCAACGCGTCCAGGTCGACCTCGCCGCGCAACCGCACCACGAACGGCAGGTTGTAGGCGGGCACGGTCGAGTCGAACTGGTTGATGAACCACATCCGCTGCTGCGACAGCGACAGCGGCACCCGCTCGGGCAGCTGCTGGGCCACCAGCGGCGGCCGGGCGCCCTCGGTCTGGCTCGCGTTCTCCGCGCGGGCGGCGATCCCGGCCACGGTCGGGGACTCGAACAGCGCCCGCACCCCGATCTGGGTACCGAACGCCACCCCGATCCGCGACACCACCTGGGTCGCGACCAGCGAGTTGCCGCCGAGATCGAAGAAGTTGTCGTCGATGCCGATCCGGTCCTGGCTGAGCACGTCGGCGAAGATGCCCGCCACGATCTGCTCGGCCTGGGTGCGCGGGGCGCGGAAGCTCGTCGCGTCCACGCTGAACACCGGCTCCGGCAACGCCTTTCGGTCCAGCTTGCCGGAGGTGTTGAGCGGGAACGCGTCCAGCACCATGATCGAGGCCGGCACCATGTAGCTCGGCAGCTTCTCGGCCGCGAACCTGGTCAACTCCGTCGGATCCACCGAATGACCCGGCGCGGGAACCACATACGCCACCAACTGCTGACCGGTGGCGGTATCCATCACCAGGACAACGGCTTGGCTCACCGCGGGATGCGCGAGCAGATCGGTCTCGATCTCGCCCAGCTCGATCCGCTGACCACGGAACTTCACCTGGAAATCGGTGCGGCCGATGTATTCCAGCGTGCCCGCGTCGTTCCAGCGCACCAGGTCGCCGGTGCGGTACATGCGTTCGCCGTTGTCCGACAACGGATTCGCGACGAAGCGGTCCGCGCTCAGATCCGGGCGGCCACGGTAACCGCGGGCCAGCTGACGGCCACCGAGGTACAGCTCACCCGGCGCACCGATCGCGGCCGGTCGCAGCCGCGAATCCAGCACGTAGACCGAGACATTCCACTCCGGGATGCCGATCGGCACGGTCACCGTGTCGGCGGCGGTCGCCTCCCAGTAGGTCACCGAGACCGCGGCCTCGGTGGGGCCGTACAGGTTGTGCAATCCGGCCGAGGTGATCGCGCGGAAACCGGCGGCGGTCTCCGGCGGCAGCGCCTCGCCGATCACGAAAACCGCACGCAGCGTGGCACATTGCGCCCGCGTCGCGTGCGAGACGAACACCGTCAGCATGGACGGCACGAAGTCGGTCACGGTGACCCCGTGCCGCTCGATCATGTCCGCGACGTACAGCGGATCGCGATGGCCGTCCGGCGAGGCGATGACCAGCTTCGCGCCGACCAGCAGCGGCAGGAAGTAACCCCACAGCGACACGTCGAACGTGGTCGCGGTCTTCTGCAGATACACGTCGTCCGCGGTCAGCCGGTACTCGTCGAGCATCCACAGCTGCTGGTTGACGATCGCGTGATGGGTGACCGCCACGCCCTTGGGGCGTCCGGTCGAACCCGAGGTGTAGATGACGTAGGCGGTGTTGTCCGGGCGCAGCGGCGCGAGCCGGTCCGCGTCGGTCACCGGCGCGGCGGAGAATTCGGACACGTCCAGGGTGTCGATCTGCACCTGCCGCACCGCATCCGGCAGTTCCAGCTCATCCGCCGACAGCGTCAATACACAGACCGGTGCCGCGCTGTCGAGGATGTAGGCGGTGCGATCGGCCGGATGATCCGGATCGATCGGCACGTACGCGCCACCGGCCTTCAGCACCGCGTGCATGCCGATGACCAGCTCCAGCGACCGCCGCATGCCCAGTGCGACCAGCGATTCCGGGCCGACGCCGTCGGCGATCAGGAACCGGGCCAGCCGGTTGACCCGCGCGTCGAACTCCGCGTAGGTCAGGGTCGCGCCCTCGAAGTCGAGCGCGATATTGTCCGGCGCCAACGGCATCTGCGCGTCCAGCAGCGCGGACAGCGTGGTGTCGGGCACCTCCTGGTCGGAGTCGTTCCACTCCAGCAGCGAGCGCTCCCGCTCGTCGGCGGTGGTGACGTCCATGGCCCAGACCGCGGCGTCGTCCACGGCCGCGAGGAACCGGTCGAAGAACTCCAGGAAGCGCGAATGATGGCGCTGCGCTTCGGCTTCGGTGTAGAGGTTCGGGTTGGTCTCGAAGTCGATGTGCGAGCGGGTGCCCGCGACCGACTGATAGAAGTTGACGCCGAGATCCTCGATGCTGCCGGTGGACAGCACGTGCAGCTGGCCGACCATCGGGCCCATCACCAGCTCGTCGTGGAACAGCATGATGTTGACCCACGGCCCGAAGAACTCGGTGGTCACCATGCCGTCGCCGGCGGTGTCGCGGCGAATGTCCTCGTGCCGGTAGCGCTGATGGCGCAGCGCGCCGGATACCTCGACCGTGACCTGCTTGAGCAGTTCGCTGACCGTGGTGTCGTGGCCGACGTGCAGCCGCAGCGGCACGATGTTCGACGAAACACCACCCGAGCGGCGCATCGCCGCGGTGGTGCGCGCGGTCACCGGAAGGCTCAGGATGACGTCCTCGACGCCGTTCCACTGCGCCAGATAACCGGCGAACGCGGCCAGCAGCAGCCCGGCGGGCGACGAATCATGGCGCCGCACAGCCGCTTCCAGCAGCGTGTTCTGCTCGTCGGACAGCGCCGCGCTGGCGATCCCGTTGATCGCGGCGGGCGGGGCGGACCGGCCGGTCAGGCTGGTGCCGTCCTCCAGGCCCGCGACCCGCTCGGTCCAGTACTTCTTGTCGGAGCTGAACCGCGTGCTCTCGCGGTAGGCCATTTCCTGCTCATAGAGCGTGTGCAGGTCGGTGGCCTTGGAGACGGCGGGCTCGGTGCCGTTGGTGTACGCGGTGTAGAGCTCGGCGATCCGGTTCAGGTTGGTCATGGCGCCGAAGCCGTCGAGCGTGACGTGATGCGCCCGGGAGTACCAGTACCAGTGGTCGTCGGCCAGTTGCAGCGCCGCGACCGCGATCAGGCGATCTTTCGTCAGATCCATCGGCCGGCTGTACTCGGCCCGCATCCACGCCATCGCGGCCGCGGCCGGATCGGCCTCGGCGCGCAGATCTACATAGGTGACCTTGTCGTAGTCGGCGATGCTGTGATCGACGTACTGCAACGGCTCGCCGTCGCGTTCGATGATGCGCAGGAAGCCCGAACCGAGCTCGTGCGAGGCGTCGATACTGGCCTGTTCCAGGATCTCGACATCCAGCGCGCCGTGCAGATCCACGTACTGCGCGATGTTGACCGGCACCTGCGGGTCGACATGCTGCGCGTACCAGATGCCCAGCTGCGCAGGAGACAGCGGGAAGTAGTCCGAACCAGCGTGTGCCCGTTCGTCACCAGCTTCGCCGTTTCCGCCGAAATCCAGCCGGTCCAACCGTAACCTCGCTTCCGGAACACCACGCAAGCGCTCCCCGACGACACCCGGACAGGACGCTCACCTATCCCAGCGTGGCGCCCGCGTCTCGGGGTTCAGTTCTCTAATCAATCAGGCAAAAAAAGCTCATTGGCACTATCTGTTCGCCAGGGTGACCTTGTTACATAGGCGCGACCGCGCCCACTACCCACCGACCGGCGATGCCGGGAATCTCGCTGCAGATCACCGAACCAATCTACCGTCGTCGCCCGCACCGAACCAACCAACCTCGATAGCCGACCGACATCATCACAGGCAGTCGAGTTGTCGGCACTTTGCGGGCCTCATGTTGCAGACCTCACATCCTGCGCGACGCGCTGCGCGGACGGCGCGGCGGGTCACCGATGGCGGGCGCGGGCCGGGTCGTAGAGGTGGGATTCGGCACACGACACCGGGCTCGCGAGGGCCTTGCCGACCAGGATGATCGCGGCCTGTCGCAGGTCGGCGGCCTCGACCTGATCGGCGATGCCGGCCAGGGTGCCGCGCAGGATCAGCTGGTCCGGCTGGCTGGCGCGGTACACCACGGCGACCGGGCAGGCACTGCCGTAGTCGGCGACCAACTCGGCGGCGAGGGTGCGGATGCGGGTGATCGCGAGGTGCAGCACGAGGGTCGCGCCGGTGGCCGCGAAGTTGGCCAGGGCCTCGGTATCGGGCATGGCCGTCGAGCGGGCCTGGGTGCGGGTCAGCACGACCGACTGCACGACCTCGGGGACGGTGAGTTCGGTGCCGAGCAGGGCGGCCGCGGCGGCGTAGGCGGGGACGCCGGGGGTGACGTCCCAGGCGATGCCGTGCGCGTCGAGCCTGCGGGTCTGTTCGGTGAGAGCCGAATAAATGGACGGGTCACCCGAACACAGCCGGGCCACGTCCTTGCCTGCGCGGTCCGCGCGCACCAGCTGCTCGGTGATCTGGTCGAGGTCCAGGTGCTGGGTGTCGATCAGTTCGGCGTCGGGCGCGCAGTGCGCGAGGACCTCGGGGTCGAGGTAGGTGCCCGCGTACAGGCACACCGGCGACGAGCCGAGCAGGGTGACCGCCCGCACGGTCAGCAGGTCGGCCGCACCCGGCCCGGCGCCGATGAAGTGCACGGTCATGCGGGTGAGTGTATTCAGGCGGGTCCGGGTCAGGCCGTCGCGTCGAAGTGGGCGATCACCTTGGTCGGGCGCAGGCGGACGACGAGTTCGCCGGGGACGCCGTTGCGCTTGCCGAATTCCTCGGCGCGGTCGGCGCCCATGTAGCGGCCGCCGATCTCGGTGGCGGTGCGGAGCAGTTCTTCCGGATCCTCGGACAGGGTTACGGTGCCTTGCAGTTGCACCGACGGGTACGGCTCGGCCTCGACGTCGACGATCACCGCGATCCGGCCGTCACGGGCGAACGCCTTGCCCTTGGCGGTGTCCTTGCCGGTGTTGAAGACCAGTTCGTCCTCCTCGAGCACGAACCAGACCGGCGTCACCATCGGCCGGCCGTCGGCGGCGGCGAACGCGACCTTGCCCGTCCGCGTGCCGTCGAGAAGGAACTCACGCACCTGAGGATCCGAGAGAGATGCCATTGCTTCACCCTAGGGGCACGCAGGCGGCCGGACGGGGCAGCCGCGGGCGCATGTCGCGCTCAGATCGCGCCTTGCTCGCGGGCGCGGGCGACGGCCGAGGTGCGGGACCGGACACCGAGTTTCGCGTAGATGTGCACCAGGTGGGACTTGACCGTGGTCTCGCTGAGGAACAGCTCCTTGGCGATCTCCCGATTGGAGCGGCCGTCGGCGACCAGCCGCAGCACCTCGATCTCGCGGGCGCTCAAGGTGGTGTCGGCGCGGCGCACCCGGGTCATCAGCTTCGAGGCGACCGCGGGCGAGAGCACGCTCTCCCCCGCGGCGGCCGAGCGGACGGCGGCGAGCAGTTCGGTGGGCGGGGTGTCCTTCAGGATGTAGCCGCAGGCGCCGGCCTCGATCGCGCCGAGGATGTCGGCGTCGGTGTCGTAGTTGGTGACCACCAGGACATTCGGCGGCTGCGGGAGCGCGCGCAGCTCGGCGGTGGCGTCCGCGCCGGAGCGGCCGGGGCCGAAGCTCAGGTCCATCAGCACCAGGTCCACCGGGGTGGTGGCGCAGAACGCGACGGCCGCCTCGCCGGTCGGCACGTCGCCGACGACGGTGATGTCGTCGCCGCCGTCGAGCAGTGCGCGCAGGCCGGCCCGGACGATCGCGTGGTCGTCGGCCAGCAGCAGGCGGATCATGCGGGCGCTCCCGGTTCGGCCGAATCCGGTTCGGGTGCGGCGGGTTCGAGGGGGAAGGCGACGGTGACGGCGGTGTGTCCCGGTTCCGATTCCACCGCCATGCTGCCGCCCTGTTGCTCGACCCGCGAGCGCATGGCGGCGAGGCCGAACGAGCCGGACGGCGAGTGGTCGAGGACGTCGGGGGCGATGCCGATGCCGTCGTCCACCACATCTAGGAGGACCTCGGCGTCGGCGTAGGTCAGGGTCAGGCGCATCCGGTCGGCTTTCGCGTGTTGCACGACGTTCGAGACCGCGCCCTGGGCGATGCGCACCAGGGCTGCCTCGATCGGCATCGGTAACCGTTCGGGGGCGCCCTCGACCACCAGTTGCGCGGCGAGGCCGGGTGCGTTGGCGCGCAAGCAGATTCGTTCCAGTGCCTGCGCGAGCGATTGCCCGTCGAGGGCGGCGGGGGTCAATTCGGCTATGAGTCTTCTGGTTTCGGCGAGGTTCTCTGCGGCAGTTTCCCTGGCCAGTTGAATCTGTTGCAGCGCAGGGTGATCCGGCGCGGATTGTTCGGCGGCGTGCAGTAGGAGCTGGATACTGCTCAGGCCCTGGGCGACGGTGTCATGGATCTCCTGAGCCAATCGCTCGCGCTCGGACAGCTTGCCCGCGGTGCGCTCCTGTTCGGCGAGTATCGCTCGGGTACTGAGCAATTCGTCGATCAGGCGCTGCCGCTCGGCGGATTCCCGGAACAGCGCTTGATAGCCGAGGCCGATGCCGACGGCGACCGCCGCGCCGAAGATCGGGCCGATCGCGCCGGCAACCGACCAGCCGCGGTGCACCCCGAAACCCACCACGGCGATCACGGTTGCCGCGCCCACCGCCACCAGGCTCCACGGGCGCGGGAGCAGATGCAGGTAGAGGAAGAAGAGGCCGAAGGCCAGGTATCCGGCGTCCGGGGCGAGCACGACGAGACAGAGCCACCATACGGTCAAGGCGGTCAACCAGATCGCGATTCCGCCGCGGCGGCCGCTCAGCACGTGGCCGGCGAAGTACGTCGCCAGGAAGCCGGCGGTCAGCGCCACCACCGGGATCGGGTGCGGCGCTCCGGGCAGCAGCGCACGCACAGCGATCACCACCGCCAGCGCCGTCATCAGCACGTGCAGTCCTAGCCGCAGCGCGGTGAAGACGGGCGTGAGCGGGGACGAGTGCACCTTGCCAGCTTATGTGCGGCTACCCCGGCGGCATCCATCGAAAGGTGTAAAACGCCACCCACCGTTCGATGGTGCGCCTTTCCTTCCCGCGCGCGATGGCCGCGGGCTCCCCGCGCGGAACAGTGAAGGCATGTTCGTCGCACTCCGAGATCTGCGCGCCGCCCGCGGCCGCTTCCTGCTCATCACCCTGGTCGTCACGCTGGTGGCGCTGCTGGTGAGCTTCCTCAGCGGGCTCACCGCCGGGCTCGCCCACCAGAACATCTCGGCCGTCGAATCGTTCCCCGGCGACACCGTCGTGTTCGCCGACACCGGCGCCGCTCCCTCGTTCGACGCCTCGGCGCTGACCGCCGAGCAGGTCGCCGCCTGGCAGGCAGCGGCAGGCCCGAACGGCGCCGTCGACCCGATCGGGATCAGCCACGGCAAGGTCGATCCGCGCGGTCGTGCCTCAGTGCAGGTCGCGTTCTTCGGCAGCACCGGAACCGCTTTCGGCAACCGGTCCGCAACCGAGAACGGAAGCGTGGTGCTCAGCACGGGTGCGGCCAAAGATCTGGGCGCGGCCACGGGTGACTCCGTCACGATCAGCGGCCGGGACTTCACCGTGGCCGCGGTGCGCGGAGACGACTGGTACAGCCACACGCCGGTGGTCTGGACGACCCTCGCCGACTGGCAGGCGATGAGCCCTCGCGCCGGCGCGGCGACCGTGCTCGCGGTCTCCGGCGTACCGGATCAGGCAGCGTTGAACGCCACCGCCCACACCCAGACGACCGACCCGTCCGGCGCGCTGTCCGCGCTCAGCGCCTACCAGGCCGAGAACGGTTCGCTGACCCTGATGACCGTGCTCCTGTTCGCCATCTCCGCCTTGGTGATCGGCGCGTTCTTCACCGTCTGGACCGTCCAGCGCATGCCCGATATCGCCACGCTCAAAGCGCTGGGCGCTACCTCCGGCTCACTGGTCCGCGACGCACTCGCCCAGGCCGCGATCGTCCTGTCCGCCGGTGTTGCCGTCGGACTCGGAATCACCGTCGCCGCAGCAGCTTTCATGGGCGACGCACTCCCCTTCGTCCTGAGCCCAGCGACCACGTTGCTCCCCGCCGTGGCCCTCATCGTCCTCGGCCTACTGGGCGCGGCCTTCGCACTCCGCTTCCTGTTCACCACCGACCCGCTGACCGCACTCGGCGCAGGACGCTGACTCGGCACCACCCAAGACTCGTTGACGCACTGGAGCTTTCGACCTATGACCACCACCCTGACCCTCGATGACGTCACCCTCACCTACCCCGACGGATCCGGCAGACTCACCGCACTCGACCACGTCGACCTGCGCGTCGCGGGCGGTGAAATCGCCGCCATCACCGGCCCGTCCGGCTCGGGCAAATCCAGCCTGCTCGCCGTCGCATCCACCTTGATCCGTCCCGACTCGGGCCGCATCGAACTCCAGACCTCAGCCGGCAACGTCGATCTCGCCACGGTCGGCCGCCGCGAAGCCGCCGAACTGCGCCGCACATCCATCGGCATCGTCTTCCAGCAACCGAACCTGATCCCCGCCCTCACCGCCGTCGAACAACTCCAGGTCATGTCCCACCTGGGCCAGCGCCTGCACACCTCAGCCCGTCAGCGCAACGAGACCCGCACCCGGGCAATGGAACTCCTGGACGCGGTCGGCCTGGCCGACCAACACGCCAAACGCCCCGCCCAACTCTCCGGCGGCCAACGTCAACGCGTCAACATCGCCCGCGCCTTGATGAACAACCCCGCCCTGCTCGTCATCGATGAACCCACCAGCGCCCTGGACACCGAACGCGGCGCCGCGATCATCGACCTGATCCTCACCATCGTCCACGACCACAACGCCGCCACCCTCCTGGTCACCCACGACCGCACCCACCTGCACCGCATGACCGCCGTCCACACCATGACCGACGGCCACCTGACCCAAAACTCGGACGTTCCGGCACAATTCGTTCCCCATCTGGCCTGAAGCCGACCGGGAATTACTTGCGGTGGCCGAGTAGGGCGTTCTGTTCGCGGTAGACCTTGGCGCGGAGGGCATCGACGAAGGCGGCCACCTCTGGGCGGCGGAGGGTTTCGGCGCGGGCGACCAGCCAGTAGACGAGTTGGACGGAGACCTCGGCGGGGAGGACACGGACAAGGTCGGGATGGCGGTCGGCCATGAAGCAAGGGAGCAGACCGATGCCCGCGGCGGCGCGGGTGGCTTCGACGTGGACGAAAACGTTAGTGGAGGTTACGGATTCGCGCATCGCCGGGGCGAAGCTCGAGGCCAGGTCGAGATCGTCGACCTGGAGCATGGAGTCGATGAAGTAGACCAGGGGGTGCTCGGCCAGGTCATCGATGGTCGCGGGAGTTCCGTGCTCGCGCAGATAGTCTCGGCTGCCGTAGAGGCCGAGGCAGTAGTCGGACAGCCGAATCGCGGTGGCGCGGTGGACCTGGGGTTCGCCGACGACCACTTCGAGATCCAGGCCGGACCGCTGGGTGGAGGCTCGCCTTGTGGTGGCGACGATTTCGACGGTGATCTTGGGGTGCAGGCGTTGGACCTCGGCGGCCGCGGGGGCGGCCAGGTAGGCGCTGAAGCCGTCGGTGGCCGAAATCCGGACCACGCCTTCCAATACCCGGCTGCCGTCGGCGTCGGCGGCGAGCGACTTGACCGCGGACTCGACCACTTCGGCGGCCGCCAGTGCTTCCTTGCCCAGTTCGGTGAGCTCCCAGCCGCCGGCGGCGCGCGTCAGCACTCGCCCGCCGAGCGTGTGTTCCAGCGCGGCGATGCGCCGGGAGATGGTGGTGTGGTTGATGCCGAGTTCCTCGGCCGCCGACACGAAGCGACCCGATCGGCCGACGGCGAGCAGCACCAGCAGGTCGTCCGCGCTCGGCCGACGGGCAGACCCCGCGGAACCGACGTTCATATCTGCATCCTCGCAGATACGTACTGCACATCTAGTCATTGCGGACAAACCGATCTGCACTAATACTTCGTTGCAGCCGAGTTTTGTGGGGGCCATCACATCTACACCCTGATGTGACCCCTGGCACGAAGGAGAGTTCGATGAGCGTGCGCAGTGCATTGTGGCCAAGCGACCCGGGCGGGGTGCCGACCGGCCTGAGACGGGTGGTCGCCGCATCGATGGCGGGCACGGTCGTCGAATGGTACGAGTTCTTCCTCTACGGCACCGCCGCGACGCTGGTGTTCAGCAAGGTGTTCTTCGCCAAGGGCACCAGCGATCTGGACGCGATCCTCGCCGCCTTCATCACCTACGCCGTCGGCTTCGCCGCACGCCCGTTGGGCGGCATCGTCTTCGGGTATTTCGGCGACAAGTACGGCCGCAAGAAGCTGCTGCAATTCAGTCTCATCCTGGTCGGCGCCTCGACGTTCCTGATGGGCTGCCTGCCGACGTTCGGCCAGATCGGTTACTGGGCGCCGGCCCTGCTGGTCGTGCTGCGCTTCATCCAGGGCTTCGCCGTCGGCGGTGAGTGGGGCGGCGCGGTTCTCCTTGTGGCCGAACACAGTCCGAGCCGCAGCCGCGGTTTCTGGGCAAGCTGGCCGCAGGCCGGCGTGCCGATGGGGAACCTACTGGCGACGGTCGTACTGCTCGCGCTGACCACCTGGCTCTCGGACGCCGCCTTCCTCAGTTGGGGCTGGCGCGTGGCCTTCTGGCTCTCGGCGGTGGTCGTGCTGGTCGGCTACTACATCCGCACCAAGGTCACCGACGCGCCCATTTTCGTTGCCGCGCAACAGGAATTGGAGCAGATCAAGGCGACCTCGCTGAGCGTCGTCGAGGTGCTCAAGCGCTACCCGCGCGGCGTGCTCACCGCCATGGGACTGCGGTTCGGCGAGAACATCCTGTACTACTTGGTCGTCACCTTCACCATCACCTATCTCAAGGTGCAGGTGCATGTCGACACCAAGGTCATCCTCTGGTGGCTGCTCGCCGCGCACGCCGTGCATTTCGTGACCGTCCCGCTGGTCGGGCGGCTGTCGGACCGCTTCGGCCGGCGGCCGATCTACCTGATCGGCGCGGTCACCGCAGGCACCTGGGGCTTCTTCGCCTTCCCGATGATGGACAGCGGGCACAACGCGGTCATCCTGTTCGCCATCATCATCGGCCTGGTCTTCCACGCCTTCATGTACGCGGGTCAGCCCGCGATCATGGCGGAGATGTTCCCGACCCGGATGCGGTATTCCGGTGTGTCCCTCGGCTATCAGGTCACCTCGATCGTGGCCGGATCGCTCGCGCCGATCATCGCGGTCCGCCTGCTGAACACCTACAAGTCCGCGGTGCCCATCGCCATCTATCTGGCCATCGCCGCGGCCGTCACGGTCGTCGCCGTCTACTTCGCCCGGGAAACGAAAGGTCTGGATTTGGAAACCGTCGATCTCGCCGATGCCGAGTACCTAGCCGGCAAGCCCGCCACAGTGGCCGCCAAATGAGCGACCTCACCGGCCGTTCCGCCCTGATCACCGGCGGCGCCAGCGGGATCGGCGCCGCCTGTGCGCGGGCCCTCGCCGCCCGCGGCGCGCAGGTCACCATCGCCGATATCGACGAGGTCGGTGCCAAGGCGCTGGCCCGCGAGCTCGACGGAAAGTCCTGGGCGGTAGACCTTCTCGAAACCGACACGCTGGAATCGCTCGGGCTCGAGATCGACATCCTGGTGAACAACGCAGGGGTGCAAAGCATCAGCCCGATCGAGGAGTTCGCCCCGTACCAGTTCCGCACCCTACTCACGCTGATGGTCGAGGCGCCGTTCCTGCTCATCCGCGCGGCCCTGCCGCACATGTACCGGCAGGGCTTCGGCCGGATCATCAACATCTCGTCGGTGCACGGACTCCGGGCCTCGGAGTTCAAGTCCGCCTACGTGACGGCCAAGCACGGACTGGAGGGCCTGTCCAAGGTCACCGCGCTGGAGGGCGGCCGGCACGGCGTCACCAGCAACTGCGTCAGCCCGGGCTACGTGCGAACCCCGTTGGTGGACAAGCAGATCGCCGACCAGGCCAAGGCGCACGACATCCCCGAGCAGGAGGTGCTGGAGAAGATCCTGCTCACCGAGAGCGCGATCAAACGCCTGGTCGAACCGGAAGAGGTGGCCTCGCTGGTGAGTTGGCTCGCCTCGGCGGACGCGGGCATGGTGACCGGCGCCTCCTACACCATGGACGGCGGGTGGAGCGCTCGATGATCGAGCCCTCACCCCAAGGCGGACAACGCCATTCGGCGCAGCACGGGCCTGGCCCGGACGGCCGTCGCGGTGCTCGCGCTGTGCGGGGTGGAGTTGATCAGCCCGAAGGCGGCGTGGGCCTGCACCCGCGCCGTCTCCTCGGGTAGCCCGGGATGCAGCTCGCGCAGCACCGTGACCCAGATTTCCACGTACTGGCGCTGGGTCCGGCGCAGTTCCCGGCGGGCGGTGGCGGGCACGTTCTCCAGATCGCGGTCCTGGATCCGGATCAGGTCCGGATCGCCGAGCGCGAAGTCGAGGTGGAAATCGACGAGCCCGTCCAGTGCCTCGGCCGCGCCGGCCGTGCGTGCGACCACCGCCTTGCCGCCGTCGAGCAGCCGCTGGCTGACCCCGACGAGCAGTTCCACCAGCAACGCTTCCTTGTTCGGGAAGTGCCGGTAGACCGCGGGCCCGCTGATGCCGACGGCCGCGCCGAGATCATCGAGGCGCATGCCGAGGAAGCCGCGGTCGGCGATGAGCCGTGCACCGGCGTCGAGGAGTTGCTGCCGCCGCTGCGCCTTCAGCTGTTCGCGGCGGGTGAGCGTGACAGGGTCAGTGCTGGTCACACGCGCTCCTTTCGCCCTACCTGGACATCTCGGTTAACCAAGATTAACCTGATTTACAGTTATCGGCGACTAACTGACCGACAGGATCACGTGATGACCGTTACTGAACAGGCCGTCGACAACCGAGTCGCCCACAAGGCACTGGTGGACGACCTGAGCGCCCGGCTTGCCGCCGCCGCGCTCGGCGGGTCTGCGAAGGCCCGGGACCGCCATGTGGCGCGCGGCAAGCTGCTGCCCCGCCAGCGGGTGGACCAGCTGCTCGACCCGGGCAGTCCATTCCTCGAACTCTCCCCACTGGCCGCGACCGGCATGTACGGCGACGAATCCCCCGGCGCCGGGATCATCACCGGGATCGGGCGGGTGTCCGGCCGCGAGTGCGTGATCGTGGCCAACGACGCCACCGTCAAGGGCGGCACCTACTACCCGATGACGGTGAAGAAGCATCTGCGCGCGCAGGAGATCGCGCTGCAGAATCAGCTGCCGTGCCTGTACCTCGTCGATTCCGGCGGCGCCTACCTGCCCGAACAGGACGAGGTGTTCCCCGATCGCGAGCACTTCGGGCGCATCTTCTTCAACCAGGCGAACATGAGCGCCAAGGGCATCCCGCAGATCGCCGCGGTGCTCGGCTCCTGCACCGCGGGCGGCGCGTACGTGCCGGCGATGAGCGACGAGGCGGTGATCGTGCGCAATCAGGGCACCATCTTCCTCGGCGGCCCGCCGCTGGTGAAGGCCGCGACCGGCGAGGTGGTCACCGCGGAGGAACTCGGCGGCGGCGAACTGCATTCGCGCACTTCGGGTGTCACCGACCATCTGGCCGAGGACGATCAGGACGCGCTGCGCATCGTGCGCCGCATCGTGGCCACCCTCGGCCCGCGCCCGTCGAGCCCCTGGGCCGTGCTGCCGCCGGTGGAACCCGCAGCCCCCGAGTCCGAGCTGTACGACGTGGTGCCGGTCGACCTGCGCACCCCGTACGACGTCCGCGAGGTGATCCATCGCCTGGTCGACGGTGACCCCAACGGGGACAGCGCGTTCCACGAGTTCAAGGCCGAGTACGGCAAGACCCTGGTCACCGGCTTCGCGCACATCCACGGCCACCCGGTCGGGATCGTCGCCAACAACGGCGTGCTGTTCAGCGAATCCGCCATGAAGGGCGCGCATTTCATCGAGCTGTGCGACAAGCGCAAGATCCCGCTGCTGTTCCTACAGAACATCACCGGCTTCATGGTCGGCCGCGACTACGAGGCGGGCGGCATCGCCAAGCACGGCGCGAAGATGGTCACCGCGGTGGCCTGCGCGCGGGTGCCGAAGCTGACCGTGGTGATCGGCGGATCCTATGGCGCGGGCAACTATTCGATGTGCGGGCGCGCGTATTCGCCGCGCTTCCTGTGGATGTGGCCGAACGCCAGGATCTCGGTGATGGGCGGCGAGCAGGCCGCCTCCGTCCTGTCGACGGTGCGCGGCGATCAGCTCGACAGCTCGGGTCAACCGTGGTCGGCCGAGGACGAGGAGGCGTTCAAGGCCCCGATCCGCGACCAGTACGAGAGCCAGGGCAATCCCTACTATTCGACGGCCCGGCTCTGGGACGACGGCGTGATCGATCCCGCGGACACCAGAACCGTCCTCGGACTTGCCCTTTCGGTCTGCGCGCAGGCGCCGCTCGAACCCGTTTCCTACGGCGTCTTCCGGATGTGAGAGCGATGCTGAACAAGTCTCATCCCGTCGGGTTCGACACCGTCCTCGTGGCCAACCGCGGCGAGATCGCGGTGCGGGTCATTCGCACGTTGCGCGCCATGGGCATTCGCTCGGTCGCGGTCTACAGCGACGCCGACGCCGACGCCAGGCATGTGCACGAGGCGGACACGGCCGTGCGCCTGGGTCCGGCCCCCGCGCGCGAAAGTTACCTCGCCATCGACAAAGTCGTGGACGCCGCGGTGCGCACCGGCGCGCAAGCCGTGCACCCCGGATACGGATTCCTCTCCGAGAACGCCGCTTTCGCCGCGGCGCTCGCGAAGGCGAACATCGTCTTCCTCGGCCCGCCCGCCCGGGCGATCGAGGTCATGGGCGACAAGATCGCGGCGAAGAACACCGTTGCCGCCTTCAATGTCCCCGTCGTGCCCGGCATCGCCCGGCCCGGCCTGACCGACGCCGACCTGATCGAGGCCGCGCGCGAGGTCGGCTACCCGGTGCTGGTCAAGCCCTCCGCCGGCGGTGGCGGCAAGGGCATGCGGCTGGTCGAGGATCCGGCGCAACTGCCGGACGCCCTGCTCAGCGCGCGCCGCGAGGCCGCGTCCGCGTTCGGCGACGACACCCTGTTCCTGGAGCGCTTCGTCACCCGGCCACGGCACATCGAGGTGCAGGTGCTCGCCGACCAGTTCGGCAACGTGCTGCACCTCGGCGAACGCGAGTGCAGCCTGCAACGCAGGCACCAGAAGGTGATCGAGGAAGCCCCGTCCCCGCTGCTCGACGCCGCGACCAGGGCCCGGATCGGCGCCGCCGCCTGCAACACCGCGCGCAGCGTCGACTACGTCGGCGCGGGCACGGTCGAGTTCATCGTCTCCGCCGACCGGCCGGACGAGTTCTTCTTCATGGAGATGAACACCCGGCTACAGGTGGAGCATCCGGTCACCGAGCTGGTCACCGGCGTCGACCTGGTGGAATGTCAGGTCCGGGTCGCGGCCGGGCAGAAGCTCGCGGTCGAGCAGGACGAGATCCGGATGATCGGGCACGCCATCGAGGCCAGGGTCTACGCCGAGGATCCCGGTCGCGGGTTCCTGCCCACCGGCGGCACGGTGCTCGATCTGGTGGAGCCCGAAGGCGTTGGCATCCGGGTGGATTCGGGCCTGCGCGCCGGGACGGTGGTCGGCAGCGACTACGACCCGATGCTGTCCAAGGTCATCACCCACGGCGCCGACCGGACCGCCGCGATCGCGAAACTCGATCGGGCGCTGGGCGATACTGTGCTGCTCGGCGTGACCAGCAATATCGAGTTCCTGCGCTTCCTGCTCGCCGACCCGAATGTCGCGGCGGGACAACTGGATACCGGGCTGCTCGATCGCCGGGTCGCCGACTTCCACCCCGCCCCCGTGCCCGACGAGCTGTTCCTGGCCGCCGCCGCCTATCGCTGGCTGCGGCGCTGGCCGGCGCCGCCGAGCGATCCCTGGCAGGTCCCGTCCGGCTGGCGCATCGGCGACGCCGCGCCGACCTCGATCCGGCTGACCGGCGGCGATCGGACCGAGCACGTGTACCTCACCGGTACCCCCGCCGCCGCGACCGCACGTATCGCCGAGGGCGAATCGACTTCGGTGACAGCGGCTTTCGCGGACAACCTGCTGACGCTGACCCTGGACGGCATCCGGCGCGAATACCGGATCGCCGAATCCGACGGCCAGCTCTGGCTCGCCGGTGCCACCGGCATCGCCATGCTGCAGGAGGTCGCCGAGGCGAGCGTGCGCGGCGCCACCGAACACGTCGGCGACGCCGAAATCAAAAGCCCCATGCCGGGTTCGGTCATCGCGGTGCAGGCCGGCACCGGCACGAAGGTAGCCGCGGGCGCGCCGGTCGTCATCGTGGAGGCGATGAAGATGGAGCACTCGCTCACCGCCCCCATCGCCGGAACCGTCGAGATCCTCGTGACGCCCGGCACCCAGGTGCGCCTCGATCAAGTACTGGCCCGCATCATCGCGGCACCCGCCGAAGACTCGAATACCGCCGAGCGAGAAGGAAACCCAGCATGACCGACTTCCTGTCCACCGGCGCCCTGCCGCAGGAGTACCGCGACCTCGCCATGACCGTGCGCGATTTCGCGCGGACGGTGGTCGCGCCGGTCGCCGCCGAACACGACGCCAAGCACACCTTCCCGTACGAGGTGGTCGCCGGCATGGCCGACATGGGCCTGTTCGGCCTGCCGTTCCCCGAGGAGTACGGCGGCATGGGCGGCGACTACTTCGCGCTGTGCCTGGCCCTGGAGGAACTCGGCAAGATCGACCAGAGCGTGGCCATCACCCTGGAGGCCGGCGTCTCGCTCGGCGCGATGCCGATCTACCGCTATGGCAACGACAAGCAGAAGCAGGAGTGGTTGCCGCAGTTGACCAGTGGGCGTTCGCTCGCCGCGTTCGGGCTCACCGAACCCGGCGCGGGCAGCGACGCGGGCGGGACCAAGACCACCGCGATCGCCGACAGCGGCGACTGGGTGATCAACGGCAGCAAGCAGTTCATCACCAACTCCGGCACCGACATCACCACGCTGGTGACGGTGACGGCGGTGACCGGTCAGGCGGGCGGCAAGAAGGAGATCTCCACCATCCTGGTGCCCACCGACACCCCCGGCTTCGTCGCCGAGCCCGCCTACAACAAGGTCGGCTGGAACGCCTCGGACACCCACCCGCTCAGCTTCACCGACGTCCGGGTGCCCGAGGAGAACCTGCTCGGCGAGCGCGGCCGCGGCTACGCCAACTTCCTGCGCATCCTGGACGAGGGCCGCATCGCCATCGCGGCGCTCGCGGTCGGCGCGGCGCAGGGCTGTGTCGACGAGAGCGTGCGCTACGCCAAGGAGCGCGAGGCGTTCGGCCAGGTCATCGGCCGCAATCAGGCCATCGCGTTCAAGATCGGCCGGATGGAGGCGCGGGCGCACACGGCCCGCACCGCCTACTATGACGCCGCAGCGCTGATGCTGGCCGGCAAGCCGTTCAAGAAGCAGGCGTCCATCGCCAAGCTGGTGGCCAGCGAGGCGGCCATGGACAACTCCCGCGACGCCACCCAGATCTTCGGCGGCTACGGCTTCATGAACGAATACCCGGTGGCCCGGCACTACCGGGACAGCAAGATCCTCGAAATCGGCGAGGGCACAACGGAGGTGCAGTTGATGCTGATCGGACGGGAGCTCGGGCTATGACCGACACCGACAACTTGCGCCGGGTCGTGCAGACCGGCATGTGGTTCGAGGAACTCGAGACCGGCGTGCTGTACGAGCACCGGCCCGGCCGCACCATGACCGAGACCGACAACGTGCTGTTCAGCACGCTGACCATGAATCCGCAGGGGCTGCACATCGACGCGGCCTACAGCGAGGCCCAGGAGCCGTTTCATCAGCGCCTGGTCAACTCGCTGTTCACCCTCGGCACCATGGTCGGCCTCGCGGTGGCGCACCTGACCCAGGGCACCACCGTCGCCAATCTCGGCTTCGCCGAGGTGAAATTCCCGGCGCCGCTGTTCCACGGGGACACCGTCTACGCCGAAACCGAGGTGCTGGACAAGCGGGTGTCGAAGAGCAGGCCGGGCGAGGGCATCGTCACCTTCCGGCACACCGCGCGCAACCAGCACGGCGCCGTCGTCGCGGTCGCGGTGCGCAACGCGATGATCCGCCTGCGTCCCGAGTCCGGCCGGTCATGACCTGGGCGATGCCGGGACCCGCGTGGTTGTTCTGCCCCGCGGATCGGCCGGAGCGCTACGAAAAGGCCGCCGCCGCAGCGGATGTGGTGATCCTCGACCTCGAGGACGGCGTCGCCGCCGGCGACAAGGCGGCCGCGCGCAAGGCGCTCGTCGAGACGCCGCTGGAGCCCGAGACCACGTTCGTCCGGGTCAATGCGGCAGGCACCGACGAGCACGCCCTCGACTTGGCCGCGCTGGCCGGCACCCGGTATCGGCGCATCATACTGCCGAAATGTGAATCGGCCGAACAGATCACGACGCTGACGGAGTACGAGGTGCTCGCGTTGATCGAATCCCCGCTCGGCGCGATCACGGTCGGCGACTCGATGACCGCGGACAACGCGATCGGCGTGATGTGGGGCGCCGAGGACCTGGTCGCCGGCCTCGGCGGCCAGTCGAGCAGGCACGCCGACGGCAGCTATCGCGATGTGGCACGCCATGTTCGGTCCACCTCGCTGCTCGCGGCCAAGGCGTACGGGAAGTTCGCGCTCGACTCGGTGTACCTCGATATCCGCGATCTCGACGGCCTGCGGGCCGAGGCGCTGGACGCGGTCGCCGTCGGTTTCGACGGGAAGGTGGCCATCCATCCCAGCCAAGTGGCGGTCATCCGCGCGGCCTACGCGCCGTCGGGGACCGAAATAGACTGGGCTCGAAGGGTACTCGACGAGGTGCCCAAGCATCGCGGTGTGTTCGCCTTCGAGGGCCGCATGGTCGACGCCCCCGTCCTGCGACATGCCGAGCAGATCGTGCGGCGCGCCGAGCGCGCCTGACCACCAGTTCGAACAGCCAGGAGGAACGCGGTGCAACCACAGTGGGTGCCGACCGAGCAGGATATCGCCGACGCCAGGATCACCGACTTCGCGAAGTTCGTCGAGGCGCGCACCGGTGTCGTCGCGCCCGACTACCACACGCTGTGGCAGTGGTCCGTCGATGAGCTGGCCGAATTCTGGCATGCGGTCTGGGACTACTTCGAGCTGGGCGAGATCGCCGGCGAGGTGCTGGCCAGTGCCGAAATGCCAGGCGCACAATGGTTTCCGGGTACGCGGCTGAACTACGTCGATCAGCTCATCCGCCAGTTCCGCAGCGACCGGCCCGCGATCATCGGAGTCTCCGAGGACGCACCGGCACGCGAGGTGTCCTGGGCCGAATTGATCGACGACACCGCGGCGCTGGCCCGCACCCTGCGCGCCATGGGCGTGCAGGCGGGCGATCGGATCGCGGGCTATCTGCCCAACATCCCGGAGACGGTCGTCGCGTTGCTGGCGACGGCCAGCATCGGCGCGGTCTGGAGCGCCTGCGGCCAGGACTACTCGGCCAAGGCCGCACTGGACCGGCTCGGTCAGCTCGAACCCACCGTGCTGATCACCGTGGACGGCTACCGCTTCGGCGGCAAGGCGCACGACAAGCGCGACGACATCGCCGCGCTGCAAGCCGGTCTCGGCACGCTGCGCGGCACGATCGCGGTCTCCCAGCTCGGCCTCGAGGTAGCGGACGCGACCGCGTGGACCGAGGCGATCGCCTACGACGAGGCCGCGCCCGCCGTGATCACCACGGAGCCGGTCGATTTCGATCATCCGCTGTGGATCGTGTTCTCCTCCGGCACCACCGGGCTGCCCAAGGGCATCGTGCACGGCCACGGCGGCGTGCTGCTCGAGCACCTCAAAGCCGTTGCGCTGCAATCCGATATCGGACCCGCCGACACCTTCTTCTGGTACACCAGCCCGAGCTGGATGATGTGGAACTTCCAGGTCTCCGGCCTGCTGACCGGCGCGACCATCGTCTGTTACGACGGCAGCCCCACCTACCCGGCTCCGGATGCGTTGTGGCGCATCGCCGCCGAGACCGGGACCACCGTGCTCGGCACCAGCCCCGGCTACGTGCTGGCCTGCATGAAGGCGGGCGCCGTGCCGCGCACCGAGCACGACCTGTCCGCGCTGCGCACGGTCGGCATCACCGGCGCCTCGCTGCCCACCTCGTCGGCGATCTGGTTGGGCGAGAACACCGGTGACCACGTCCAGGTCAACTCGCTCAGCGGCGGCACCGACGTGGTGTCGGCCTTCATGGGCGGCGCCCGCACCGTCCCGGCCTGGCCGGGCGAGCTGTCGGTCCGCTTCCTCGGCGCCGCGCTGGAATCCTTCGACGGCACCGGGCAACCGGTGCGCGACGAGGTGGGCGAGCTGGTGCTCACCAAGCCGATGCCGTCCATGCCGGTGCGCTTCTGGCACGACGCCGACGGAAAGCGTTATCACGACGCCTATTTCGACATGTATCCCGGCGTGTGGCGGCACGGCGACTGGATCACCATCACCGACCGCAACTCCATCGTCGTGCACGGCCGCTCGGACTCCACGCTCAACCGGCACGGCATCCGGATGGGCAGCGCCGACATCTATCAGTCCGTCGAGCGTCTTCCCGAGATCGCCGAGGCCCTGGTCATCGGCGCCGAGCAGCCGGACGGCGGCTATTGGATGCCGCTGTTCGTCGTGCTCGCGCCGGGCGCCGAACTCACCGACGAGCTGAAGACCCGGATCAACAGCACCATTCGCACCGAGGTCTCCCCGCGCCACGTCCCGGACGAGATCCTGCTCGCCCCCGGCATTCCGCACACCCGCACCGGCAAGAAGCTCGAGGTACCGATCAAGAAGCTGTTCCAGGGCGCGGACGCCGCCCGGGTGGTCGAACGCAGCGCCGTCGACAACCCGGACCTGCTCGACTGGTACGCCACCCAACGCCCAGGAAGCTAGCGGCGCGGGGCCAAGTACCGTTGATTACCTGCCGCGTTATAGACCGTGCGGCGTAGATCTCCTAGCGTGGTATGAAACAGGTTCGTCTCATACTCAACGAAGGTGGCACCGTGGCCGCACAGGACGTCCGAGAGCGTGACGAGACCACCGCCTACCCGCCGGGGTCGCGGCTGCCTGCCTTCGTGCAGAGCCTGCTGTTCCAGCTCGATCGCCAGCGCTTCGTGCCCGCCATCGCGCGCAAGTACGGCGACGTCTTCACGCTGCGCATCCCGCCGGTCGCCGACCACTCCGTGGTGTTCTCTCGCCCGGAGCACATCAAGGAGATCTTCGCCGGCAACCCCCGTGACCTGCACGCGGGCGAAGGCAACCAGATCCTCGGCGTGGTCATGGGCCAGCACTCGCTGCTGCTCACCGACGAGGACGAGCACGCGCGCGCCCGCCGGCTGCTGATGCCCGCCTTCAACGGCTCGGCGCTGCGCGGCTACCGCGACCTGGTCGCCGAGATCGCCGTCGCCGAGATCGACCGCTGGACACCGGGTTCCACGCTGATCACGCTCGACCGGATGAACGCGCTCACCCTCGAGGTGATGATCCAGGTGGTGTTCGGGGTCTCCGACGAACGGGCCCGCGCCGAACTCGCGCCACGACTGCGGCGCATCGTGCACCTCAACCCGCTGGTGTTCCTCGGGATCAAGTCCCCCATACTCCGCCGCATCGGGCCGTGGAAGCGGTTCGCCGAGAACCTGCACGCGGTCGACGCCCTGCTCTACGCCGAGATCGCCGGCCGGCGGCGCGCGCCGGACCTGGCCGAACGCACCGACGTCCTGTCCCGGCTGCTGCACGCGGGCACCGGCGACGACCACGACCCGCCGCTCACCGACGCCGAGCTGCGCGACCAGCTCATCACGCTGCTGCTCGCCGGACACGAGACGACCGCGTCCGCGCTGTCCTGGGCGTTGTACGAGATCGCGACGCATCCCGAGATCCAGGCGGCGGCGCTCACCGCCGCGCGCACCGGCGACGACAAATACCTCGAGGCCGTGCTGAAGGAGGCGATGCGGCTGCACGTCATCATCAACGGCACCAACCGAAAACTGACCAGGGACATGACCGTCGGCGGCCGGCGACTGCCCGCCGGCGCGGTGGTGAACACCTCGATCCTGCTCGCGCACCGCAGCCCGGACAACTATCCCGACCTCACCGTCTTCCGGCCGGACCGCTTCCTCTCCGGCGAGGTGGCCCCGAATACCTGGCTGCCCTTCGGCGGCGGGGTCCGGCGCTGCATCGGCGCGGGCTTCTCGCTCATGGAGGGCACCGCTGTGCTGCGGGAAATCATTGTGCGCCATTCCCTTTCGCGCCCGGACGGGGCGGAGCCGGAACGCGGGAAGACCCGCAACATCACCACGGTCCCCGAGGGCAAGGCCCGTCTGGTCATCACGCCGCGCGACTGATCCCGAAACCGCGCTCGGCCCCCGCGCGGCATATCGGCTGTGTCGGCCCTCACCTGCGCCGACCCGCGCCTACGGATCGGGTCGACGGCCGCAGCCTTCCGGCAGGTACCGCCCCCGATTCCGGGTGACCTGGGGCACCCGGCCGATCCGGCGGCCGCCCCGTACCGAGCCGTAGCCCGTCCCACCTGCTCGGATAAGTACGATGTCCGCATGAGTGTCGACAATCGCCGTACGGCGCGGAAGGCGAGCACCGGCGACTCGGCACCCCGGGAGATCCGGCGCAGGCCGAAGAATCGACGGGCCCAGATCGCCGCCGCCTCGGCCGCCGCGTTCGGCGCGCTCGGCTATCACGGCGTCAGCATGGAGGACATCGCCACCGGTCTCGGCATCAGTTCGGCCGCGCTGTACCGGCACTATCCGAGCAAGTACGCGCTGTTCCGGGAGGAATTGCTGCGGGTCGGCCGGGCCATGACCGAGGCGGTCGAGCTGCCCGCGGAGGCTACCGCGTGGCCGCCCGAGCGGCGGCTGCGTCACGTGCTGGACGCGCTCATCGCGGTCACCATCGAGAACCGGCCGACGGTCACGCTGGTGCGCTGGGAGGGCCGCTACCTCGAGCCCGAGGACCTGGCCACGCTGAACGACCAGCAGTTCGCCGTGCTCGGCGCGCTCGGCGACCAACTCGCCGTGCTGCGGCCGGAGCTGACCGAGGACGACATCCGCGTGCTGCGCATGGCGCTGCTGAGCACGATCACCAGCATCGCCGACCACCACGCCACGCTGCCCGCGAAATCCCTTGCCCGGCTGTTGAGTTCGGCCTGCGAGCCGATCATCGGCACGGAATTGCCGGCGGAGCGGCCCGCCGAGCCGCTCCAGGTGGTGGAGATCCCGGACTCGTTCAAACACGAGCTGCTGCTGCGCAAAGCGGTGGAGCTGTTCCACGAGCGCGGGTATCCCAATGTGAGCGTGGAGGACATCGCCACCGCCGCAGGGCTTTCCGCCGCTTCGGCGGTGTATCGGTTCTATCGCGGCAAGAGCGATCTGCTGGCCGCGGCGTTTCGCCGTGCGGCGGAACGGGTTTCGGGTGCGGTCGGTCCGGCGGTCGCGACGGCGGCGAGCCCGGAGGGCGCCCTGACCACGCTGATCGACCAGTACGTCGTGGGGTCGTTCGCCGAGCGCGCGCTGACCTACGTGTATTTCACCGAGTTCCAGCATGTTCCGGCAGAGGAACGCACGGTGCTGCGAAACATCCAGCGGCTCAGCGTCGAAGAGTGGGCGCGGCTGCTGCGCGAGGTGCGGCCGGAGCTCGCGCCGGCCGAGGCGCGTTTCCTCATTCACGCCGCGTTCGCGTTGGTGGTGGATCTGGGCCGCGCGTTCGACAACCAGCCGATGGCGGCGCAGGAACGGGTGCGCTTGTTGATGCAGGTGGTTCTTTTCGGGCGTCCCGCCGCGGCTTGAGCACCGGAGCAGACGGGCAGCACCGGGGTACCGACCGGTCGTTTATGTTACGCGCTATTCCATTGTGGTGAATCGCAAGCGGTAGAGGTAGCAGCCCAAATTATACCTCCTATTGTGATCTTCCATTCAGTTTGATTCCAAGTGATCAAGGCCCCGCTGCCGAGCGTCCGATTCGGCTACCATCGCGGCATGGGTGCCCAGGAAGGCCGCGCCGCGGACAAGGCGTCCGACGGATCCGCAGCGCGTGTGGTCCGGCGGCGGCCGCGCGATCGGCGGGCGCAGATCGCCGCCGCCTCCGCGGAGGCGTTCGGGTCGCTCGGCTACCACGGCGTGAGCATGGAGGACATCGCGTCTCGGCTCGACATCAGCTCGGCCGCGCTCTACCGCCACTATCCGAGCAAGTACGCGCTGTTCCGCGAGGAGGCCCTGCGGCTCGGCGGGCTCAGCGAAGCGGCGGTGCGCCTGCCGGACTCGGCCAGGGAGCTGCCGGCCGAGGCGCGGCTCGGACAGGTGATCGACGCGCTGATCGCGTCCTCGATCGCCAATCGGCGCAGCGCCGCGCTGTTGCGCTGGCAGCGCCGCTATCTCGAGGACGCCGATGCCGCGATCCTGGATGGTCAACTGGCACAGGTAACTTCGGCGCTCATGGCGCTGCTCGCCGAGACCCGGCCGGAGCTGGACAAGGCGGATCGGGCCGTGCTGTCGGCCGCGATTCTCAGCGTGCTCAGCAGCATCGGCGACCATCACGTGTCGATTCCGGTGCGGGCGTTGACCACTCTGCTCAGCACCGCCTGCCGTGCGGTCGCCTCGTGCACGCTGCCGCCTTCGGCCGCGCACACCGAACCCCTTGCGGCAACCGAGATTCCGCTGACCTTCAAGCACGAACTGCTGCTCGCGCGGGCCATCGAGTTGTTCCATGAGCGCGGCTATCCGAATGTGAGTGTCGAGGACATCGCCACCGCGGCCGGGTTGCCCGCCTCGTCGGCGGTGTACCGCTTCTACCGCAGCAAGGGCGATATCCTCGCGGCCGCGTTCCGCCGTGCGGCGGAACGGGTTTCGGCCGCGATCGGGCCGGCGGTCGCGGCGGCGGACGGGCCGGAGCAGGCGCTGACCACACTGATCGAGCTGTACGTCGCCGGCTCGTTCGCCGAGCGCGAGCTGACCTTCGTCTACTACGCCGAGATCAGCAATGTGCCCGCCGACGACCGGACGGTGCTGCGAAACATCCAGCGGCTCAATGTCGAAGAGTGGGCGAAGCTGCTGGCCGGCGTCCGGCCCGAGCTGTCCGCCGCCGATGCCAGGCTGCTGGTGCACGCGGCGCTGGCCCTGGTGGTCGATCTGGGGCAGCGCTTCGGCTCCGACGACCCGGTGTGCTCGCGGCAGCGGGTGATCCACCTGATGCGGGTCGTCCTGTTCGGTCCCGACGGCGAGTAGCTACTGCTGCGGCGGCGGGGCCAGCGGCGAGTTCACCTTGTTCACCAGCCAGCGGTCGCCGACCTTCTCCAGCCGCATCACCATGGACAGCTGGCCGGGCGCGGGCTTGCCCTGAGTGCCCATGCTGGTGATGGTCTGGCCGATCACCACGATGGCCTCGGCCGAGCTCTCGTCGCCGGTCTTGATCGCGCACTGCACGTCGTTGACCTTCGACACCACCTCGCCCTGGGTGAGCACCTCGCGCAATTCCTTACTGGTGCTGTCGAATTGCTTCTTCCAGTCGCCGGTCGCGCCGTCGAGCACGGCGGCGAAGTAGTCGTCCAGCTTCTTCGCGTCGTAGTCGGCCAGGATCGGGGCGTACTTGCAGGCGGCGGTGCGCGCGTCCGCGTTGGCGTCGATGGTGGCCTTGTTCCCCTTGTTCTGGAGGTAGAAGAAGACGGTCGAAGCGACTGCGGCACAGAGGAGTACGGCCGTGGCCACTTGCAGGACGAGGCGTCCGGTGCGGCCCGGGACCAGCCGACGCCATTTGCGCGCGGCCGGAGTCTGGTCTGTCTGTGCTGAAACTGGCTCAGCCACAGCATCACTGGACTCGACAGGCGTCGATCCCTCGGGTGCTGTGGCGATCTCGCCTTCGTTGTCGTTCATCGGATGTGCTCCTATCTGCCGGGTGCCGGTCGGGACAGCTCGTCGCCGGTGACGCCGGGCGGCGGGCCGGACCCGTTGTCCGGCACATTCGGTCGGGGCGCGTTCGCCGAACCACGCACCTGTAGCGCCGGATTGCTGGTGACGCAGTAGTTGTAGAGCCGCACCCTGGTGTCCACGGTCTTCGTGGTCGGCACCACGGGCACGGTGTCGTAGTCGCAACTCGGGCGCGGCCACGGGTCGACCAGGGTGTGATAGGCGTTGTCGTGGGCCGGAATTCCGATCGCCTCCGAACCCGTGCGCAGCGCGGGGAACAGGGCCGCGATGGCCGGTGCCCGCAGCTTGGCGGCCTTGGTGATCGCGACGAAGTTGGTGACCAGGTTGGTCATCGGATCCTCGGTGTCGCGCACGATGCCGTCGAGCGTGGCCAGCTGACCGGGCCCGAGGTCGAGGAACTTGCGCACCTCCTGATCCGCGGCGGTCAACTGCTGGAACAGGGCGCTGGAACCGGTGGTCAGGGTGGTCAGGTCGGGTTGTGCGTGCGCCGTCGTATCGGCGATCACCTGAAGGTTCTCGATGAGCTGGCGAGTCTGCGGCAACAGATCGGTCAGCCCGGCCATGGCCCGGCTGATCCCGGAGATCATGTTGCGCAACCGATCCGGGCCGCCGGCCAAGGCCTTGTCGAGTTCGTCGACGATCACATTGAGGCGCGCCGGGTTCATCCCGCCGATCAGGCCGCTCATGCTGCCGAGCACCGACTGCACCGTCACCGGAGCGGTCGTCCGGGCGCGCTCGACCACCGCGCCGTCGCCGAGAAACGGGCCGCCGTCCACGTCCGGCCGGAAGTCGAGATACTGCTCCCCCGCCGCGGACAGCCGGCCGACGGCGACCGTGCCGCCCACCGGAATCCTGGCCGCCTTGTCGATTTCGGCGATCGCCGCGACGCCGTCGCCGGATATCCGCACCTCGTGCACGCGGCCGACCCTGGTGCCGCGGAACGTGACGTCGTTGTTCGCCGCCAGGCCACCGGAATTCGCCAGCTCCACCCGCACCGTGTACGTGCTCGGCAGCAGATTGATCCGCAGTACGTTGGCGCCGAGATAGGCCGCCCCGAGCACGAGCACCACGATCAGGCCGAGATTGGCCACCGCGATCCGGTGCCGGACCAGCCATTGCCACAGCGGTGGATTCATCGCCCACCGCCTTGCAGCCGGCCGATGACCTTCTCGATGACCTGCGCCAAACTGCCGATAAATGCCGGCACGTCACCGATTTCGGGCGGCCTGCTGCCCTTCGGATCGGTCAGCGCGCCGACACTCAGGTAGGACACCGTGGCCGCGACCGCGAGTACCGGACCATCCAAGCTGGCCGAGATCGACGGGTAGATGGCGTGCAGCCCATCCAACGCACCCGCGAGATCGTCACCCATCTGGGCGAATCCGGACATCAACCGCTGGATGCTGTCGAACAGGCTGAGGAAATCCGGGCCGGTGGTGTCGGTGAAGTCGCCTAGCGCGGCCATGGTCACCGAGACCTTGGCGATGAGATCGGCGATGGCCTTGTTGTTTTCGGCGACCAGTCCGATCAGCGGCGGGAAGGTGTCCGCCGCCGCGCCCAATTCGGCTTTGCGCCTGGCCAATTCGCCGGTGAGCGTATTCAGCCCGGACAGCACGCCGTCGACATCGGCCGTGCGTTTGTTGAGTGCGGCGAGCACGTCGGTCATTTCGGTGATCAGATGCGATAACTCCGGCGCTCGCCCGGCGAACATCGAGTTCATCTCGGCAGTGATCCGCGCCGCCTGGTTGAGCCCACCTCCGTTCAGCAGCAACGAGACCGACATCATCAGCTGCTCCACCGACGCGCCGGTCGCGGTGTGGTCGGGCGCGATGGTGTCACCCGGGCGCAGCAGTTCGGCGCTGTCCTGCTTGGCGGGCAGGGTCATCGCGACGAACATGTCGCCGAGCGGGGTGGCCTGGCGCAGTTCGGCGGTGGTGCCGCGGGGCAGCTGAATGTCCTGGCGGATCTGCATTTCCACGTCGGCGAGGAAGTCGGTGGTACTGATCGCGGACACCGTGCCGACATCGGTGCCGCCGATCTTGACGTGCGCGTTCGCCGGCAGGTTGAGCGCGTCCTTGAACACCGCGTGCAGGGTGTAGCCGGGGCCGCCGATGCCCGGTTTGGGCAGCGGGACGTTGTCCACCGTCACCGCGCAGCCGGAGGTCGCGCCGATGGCCGCCGCTACGGCCAGCGTGAACAGCATCGCGCAGCGATTCCGTGGTGGGCGGTGGCCGGGCGACGGGTGGGCGAGCGCGCGTGCCCTCATTTGGTCAGTCCGAGCAGTGCGGCGGTCAGGCCGAAGTCCGGGCCGAAGTCCTGGATCTTGCCGGTCCGGCAGCCGTCCAGGCGCATCTGCACCCGTTCGCAGAACACCGACAGCGCCTCGCCGTCGAGGACCGACTTGTCCAGCAGGCCGTGCAGGCGCAGCGCCTGATGCTCCCGGCTGGTCGCATTGGCGAGGTTCTGGAAGAACAGCGGTGTGACGTCGGCGATTTCGGTGACCGATCGTGCGTTGGCCCGCATCTGACCGGTGAGCGCGGTGAATCTGGTCAGTGCGCCGAGCAATTGCTCACGATTGGTGCCGACCACCGTGGAGGTGTTGGTGACGAAGTCGTTGAGCTGCGTCAGCACAGCCTGCAACCCCGGCGCCTGATCCCCCATGAGCTGCACCATTTCGGTGAGCCGGCCGCTGAAATCACGCACCGTCTGGTCGTTCTCGGCAATGATCTGGGTGATCTCGTTGAGTTTCACGATGGTGTTGGAGATCTGGTCGCCGTTGGCCAGGCTCACCTCGAACGCCGAGGACATCGCGTCGAGCGTCTCGCGCAGCTTGTCCCCGTTGCCGTCGAGCAGCGGGAAGAGCACCCGGCTGGCCATCGGCCCGGTCTCGTTGTCGCCCTTCAACGCTCGGCCGAGCTGATCGAAATTGTCCAGGATGCGGTCGAGTTCGACGGGCGTGCGGGTGTGTTCGAGCGGGATGTGCGCGCCATCGGCCAGCACCGGGCCGTTCCCCTCGTAAGCGGGGGCGAGTTCGACGTGCCGGTTGGTGATCAGCTGCGGTGACACCAGCGCGGCAATCGCGTCCGCGGGCACCTTGACGTTCTTGTCGATGGACATGGTCACCTCGACGTAGCTGCCCCGGGCGGTCACCGTGTCGACCTTGCCCACCGGGACGCCGAGGATCGCGACGTCGTTGCCCGCGTACAGGCCGGCCACGTTCTCGAAATCGGCGCTGATCCGGAGGTGTTCGCCGAGATACTCCGCAGGCAGCGTGCTGAGACTGTCCGGCAGCAGCGAGCAGCCGGAGGCCACCGCCGCGGCCCAGCACAACACGGCGGTTTTCCGGAAAGTACCTATTTTCATCAGTTGCACCCCTGTACCGCACCGGCGAAACACAGCCAGTTGTCCGGGAAGATCCACGGCGCCCACACGTCGCCGTAGGGGCCGTTGCCCAGCGCGTTGTTGAACTGCCGCAGGGCCACCGGCATGATTTCGTAGAGCGAGTCGAGGTTGTCCTTGTTCTTCTCCAGGCCCTCGGACATGGTGTTCAGGCTCTGGATCATCGGCCCGAGCTGATCGTTGTTCTCCAGGCCCATCTGTTGCAGCAGCCGGGACAGCTCGGCGACGTTGTCCAGCAACGACTTCAGCATGGTCTGGCGCTGCGCGACCGCGTTGCCGATCGCCTCGCCGCGGGTCAGCAGCAACAACACGCTGTTGCGGTTGTCCGACACCAGCTGCGAGACCTGATCCATGCTCTTCAACAGCACGTCGACCTCGTCGCGACGGTCGTTGATCACCCTGGCGAGCGCGCCGACGCTGTTCAACGCCTCGACGGTGAGCTGCGGCGAGTCACCCATCTGCCGGCTGAGCAGATCCAGCGACTGGCGCAGCTTGGCCGGGTCGATCCGTTCGATGCGCTCGAACGAGGACTTGTACACCGGATCCTGAATCACCTTGCCGAGGTTGTACGGCACCGAGGTGTTCGCCAGCACGATCCGGTTGTCCGGCAGCCCTTTTCCGTTGCCGGGGATCAATTCGACGTGCAGCTTGCCGAGAATGGTGGTCATCTTGATCGCCGCGTGCGCGTCCGGCCCGAGCCGCAGATCGCGGCGAACCCGCAGGTCGACAATGACTTTCGCGCCCTCCAGTCGCACCGCGCGCACCGTACCCACCTCGATACCCGACACATCCACCGACGCACCCGCCCGAAGCCCAGCGGCCTGAGCGAATTCCGCCTGAATAGTCTTGTCCCCCAACCGAGCCTGCGACAGCGCGCTGGACCCGACCAGCAGCAGCACCACCGAGCCCGCCGCGAGCAGACCCAGCCACAGCAGCCGGTTCCGCGGCAATCGGACCCGGCCGAACATCGACCGCGCTCGTGTCATCACCGGCACACCTCCGATTGCGAATTGCCGCCGACCTGCGAGAACAGCCCTGGTGGCAGCAGCACGCCCCACAGCGAGACATCCAGGCGGCAGATGTAGGCATTGCCGTAGGCGCCATAACTGGTGAACCTGGCGATGCCGTTGAGCAGGCTCGGCAGCTCGACGGCCGCCTGATCCAGCGACGCGCCGTTGAGCAGCAGCAGCGCCACTCCACTCGTCGCATCGTTCTGTGCGCGAGCGATATTCGGCTTCACCTGGCCGATCAGTCGCGCCAGCGAGTCGGTCGAGGTGGCTACCTGATCGACCGAACCCTTCAGCGACTCACCTTGCGCGTAGAGCGATTCGACCAGCGAACGCGCCTGGGTGATCAGCGTTTCCAGGTCGCCGCTGCGGTGCGCCAGTCCGGCGATGACGCTGCTCAGGTTGCTGATCACGTCGCCGAGAATCTTATCGCGTTGCCCGAAGGTCCCCGCGAGTTCGGCGGCCTGGGTGATCAGCGCGCTGAGCGAGACATTGTTGCCCTGTAGCGCCTGGATCAGCGTCTCCGACAGCGAGTTGATCTGATCCGGTTGCAGCACGCTGAACAGCGGCTCGAACCCGGACAGCAGCGCGGACACGTCGAACGAGGGCTCGGTGCGCTCCAGCGGTATCGCCGAACCGGCTGCCAGCACCTGACCGTCGCCGGTGCCCGGCACCAGCGCGACATAGCGCTGCCCGATCAGGTTCTGGTAGCGCACCAGGGCCTTCGTGGTGGTGGTGAGGTGCTGCCTGCGCTGGATGCGGAACTCGATACGCGCGCGGTAGTCACTGTCGAAGTCGATCGCGTCCACCCGGCCGACCCGCACGCCGGCCGTCCGGATGTCGTCGCCGACCCGCAGGCCGAGGACGTCGGTGAAGGTCGCGGAGTAGGAGTCGGTATCGCCGGTGACCGAACGCTGCAAGGTGGACCAGATCGTGTACGTCAGCGCGATCGCGACGACGGCGAAGAGGCTGAAGCCGATCAGCGCCTTTCTCGATTTCATGATCAGCGACCGCCCTTGTCCGCCGGAGCGACCGAACCGCCGGCCAGCAGCGGCGAGAGCAGCAGATACTGCGCGGCGGTCGGTGTACCGCCGACGATCGCCGCTACCGCATCGGTGCCACGTAAACTATTGGGCTCCAACGCGTTCGGTGCCGGGTCCTTCGCCGCGGCCGGTGCGGTGAGGCCGGGGATCATCGGAATGCCCGGAATGGCAGGCAGTGTGGGCACCACCGGCGCGGGTCCCGCCGACGCCAACCACTTCGGCGTCATCTGCGCCGGAAACTCCTGTGGCGGCGCGGTTTCCGGAACCGAGGAACCACCGCAGCGCGGCCCGGCCATGCTGCCGTAACGCGGGCAGTCCGCGGCCGTGTACTGCTGGAACGGGGTGAAGGACACGTCCATCTTCCAGATCATCTGGCGGCTCGGGCCGAAGCCGAACACCGAGCGCAACTTCTGTAGCGAGACATTGAGATTGGCTGCCGTCTGCTGCAACGCCCGCGGATCCTCGGCCAGGCTGCCGAAGAGTTCGCCGAGGCCGGAGACCACTTCCTTGCCTGCGTCCGGGTTGCGGGCAAACAGCGAATTCACCGAGTCGACCGCACCGCTCGCGTTGGTCAGCAGCGCTACCAGCTGGTCCCGGCGTTCGGTGAGCGTCCGCGCGGTGGTCACCGACTCCGACAGCACCCCGACCAGATCGGGCGCGGACGCGCTCAATGCCGTTGCGGCCCGGCCGAGATTGCCGAGCAGGTCGCCGATCCCGGGAACGGCATGCATCTGGGTCAGCCAGAGATCCAGGCGTTCGATGGTGGACCCGGGCACGCGCACGGACGGGTCGAGCGCGTCGGCCAGCGTCGCGAGCACCCGGCCCAGCTTCTCCGGCTGGATGTGGTCGAGCACGTCGCGCAACACGCTGAGCGTGGTCTGCAACTGGACGGTGCCCTCGCTGGTGTCCTCGGGGATCTCCGCACCGGCGCGCAGCGTCTGGGTGGTGTGCCCGTTGTCGACGAGTTCGATCGCGGTCACGCCGAAGATGTTGTTCGGGATGACCCGGGCCGTGACCGCGGCCGGAATCATCGCCGCGACCGCCGGTTTCAGGTCGAGCTCGGCGCGCTGGCGCTCGCCCTTGGCAACCACCTCCACGTCGGCCACCGAGCCGACGATCATGCCGCGGAACTTCACGTCGGCATGTTCGGGCAGCCCGTCGCCGGTGCTGGTGAGCAGGGCGACCACGCCGACCTTGTCCTCGAAACGACCGGTGTAGCGCAGCCCGAGCAGGAACAACAGCAGCAACAGCACCGTGGTCAGCGCGATGCCGGCCAGCGAGAGCTGGCGCGCGCTCGGCCCGCGGCCACTGGGATCGATGATCATCGCGGGCCCCTATCCCGAGATCCGGAAGCCGGGGTCGATGCCCCAGATCGCCAGCGTGAGAAACAGATTCGCGAACACCATGACGACGATCACCATCTTGATCGCGCGCCCCGCCGCCTGCCCGACCCCTTCCGGCCCGCCGGTCGCGACATAGCCGTAATAGCACTGCAAGAACGTCGAAATCATCACGAACACCACCACTTTGAGCACCGAGTAGAAAACGTCCGTGCCGTTGAGGAATTGGAAGAAGTAGTGGTCATAGGTGCCCGCCGAGGTGCCGCCGAGGAACAGCACCGACAGCTTGGTCATCAGATACGCGACCGCGAGGCCGACGCTGTAGAGCGGGACGATGGTCAGCGTCGCGGCGATCATCCTGGTCGTGATCAGGTACGGAAGCGGCCGGATGGCAATGGATTCCAGCGCGTCGATCTCCTCGGAGATCCGCATCGCGCCCAGCTGCGCGGTGAATCGGCAACCCGCCTGGATCGCGAACGCCAAAGTCGCCAGGATCGGGCCGATTTCGCGCGTGGTGGCGAACCCGGAGATGGCGCCGGTCAGCGGGTTCATCGTGAGCAGGTTCAGCGCGGTGTAGGACTCCATGCCGACGGTGATCCCGCCGAATCCACACAGGATGACCACCACGCCGACGGTGCCGCCGCCGACGATCAGCGACCCGTTGCCCCACCCGACGTCGGCGGTGAGCCGCAGCACCTCTTTGCGATAGTGCTTGAGCGCGAACGGTATTGCCACGATCGCCGCGACGAAGGTGAGGGCCTGATGACCGAGCCGCTGATTGGCCCGCACCGGTCCGCGGACGGCGCCGCCGACCACCTTGAACGGTTGCAACGCCGGTGGCGTATAGCGCGACCCCATATCAGAGCACCTTCGCCGGGAACAGCGTGTTGTACACCTGCGTGATGATGATGTTGGTGGCGAACAACATCAGCGCCGAATTGACCACCGCCGCGTTCACCGAATTCGCCACGCCCCCGGGCCCGCCCTTGGTGTGCAGGCCGATGTCGCAGGCGATGATCGCGGTGAGCGCACCGAAGATCGCGGCCTTCACCAGCGCGACGATCAGGTCGTCGGCGACCGCGAACGAGGCGAACGTGCTGATGAACGTGCCCGACGTGCCACCCTGCGCATAGACATTGAACAGATAGCCGGTGGCGAAGCCGACGAACACCACGAAGCCGCACAGCAGCATGCTCACCAGCACCGCGGCCGCGAGCCGCGGCGCGACCAGCCTGCGGATCGGATCGACGCCCATCACCATCATGGCGTCGATCTCCTCCCGGATCGTGCGCGAGCCGAGGTCGGCGCAGATGGCCGAGCCGACCGCGCCGGCGATCATCAGCGAGGTGACCAGCGGCGCGCCCTGGCGGATGATGCCGAGGCCGCTGACCGCGCCGATGAAGGTGGTCGCGCCGACCTGACTCACCAACGCGCCCAACTGAATCGAGACCACCACCGCCACCGGGATCGCGACGAACACCGTCGGCGCGGCGGAGACGCTGGCCATGAACGCGCACTGCTTGATGAACTCCTGGAACGGGAATCGGCGGGTGAGGATCGCGCGCAACATCTCCAGCACGGCGTCGCGACCCAGCTTCACCTGCCTGCCCAGCGTCTCCAGCGACCGCTGGGGATGCCGCTGCCACAGACCTCTGAGGTCGTCGACGGCCCGCTCCAGATCGGTCCGCTCCGGCGGTCGTTCGGTGGTGGTCACTCGTTACTGCCTCTCCGGGTCACGCGGTGCCGCTCAACTGCCGTTGCAGCAGCACCAGGAGGTAGCCGACGACGGCGACGCCCGCCACGAGGGTGCTCAGCACGGCCAGCCACAGGCCGAACCGCAGCACCGGATCGACCCGCGTGCGCCCGCCGAGGACCTTGACGCCGATCACCACGATGTCGATGAGCCAGACCAAGATCATCATCAGGTCATGCACACATTCGAGAAGGTGAGCACCGGCCAGCAGACGATCGCGCCCAGGAACGAGATGACCACGTCGATGCCGTGCATATTCCGTAGATGGCTGGTGTGCGTGAGCGTCCAGATGACACCGATCAACCCGTACGGGATGCCGAGAATGACCAGCGTCCCGAGGAACTCCGAGACCTTCATCTCGTAGCTGAATATCCGATCCAGCCGCTTGAGCATGCGTGTCCTTTCGCGTGCCGGCCGACGCGACCGGACGCCCACGGCAGGCCCCGAACCGGGATCCGCCGTTGGATCCTTCCCGGACACCCTACGGTCCGGCATGGGCCCGTATGTTACGCACGATTCCGCACTTTGCGGAACCCTTTCGCATACATTGACAGCCAGACAGCCAGGAATATTCGCATGCAGCCGGACCCGTTGACGCGAAGGGCGCATCCGACTTAAGTTATCAATAGTTCACAGGTTGTTCACGCCCTGCGGAGTCGATTCCGGACCCGAAAGGACTCCCTCATGACCACCGCCGCTCACCCCTCGGAACAGGCCATCCCGCTGTCGAAGGACCAGACCCGCATCCACATCGGCACCGCTCACCGACCGATCACCAAACGAGCGATCAAGCTGACCGACGCGCTGGACTTCTGGTCCTTCGCGGGCGCGGCGGCCAATGTCGCGATGCAGATGGCCCGGCCGGGCGTCGGCTATGGCGTCGCGGAGAGCAAGGTCGAGTCCGGATCCTTGATGCAGCATCCGTGGAAGCGGGCCCGCACCACGACGCAGTACCTGGCCGTCGCCATTCTCGGCACCGACGAGGAGCGCCTCGCCTATCGCGAAGCGGTGAATGTCGCGCACCGGCAAGTACATTCGGCGCCGGGCGCACCGGTGAAGTACAACGCGTTCGACCGCAATCTCCAATTATGGGTCGCCGCTTGCCTGTACATCGGCTTCGAGGACACCTACCAACTGCTGCAAGGCCGGATGAGCGACGAGCAGGCCGAGGCGTTCTACGTGTCGTCCTCGACGCTGGGCACCACGTTGCAGGTGACCGAGGAGTTGTGGCCCGCCACCCGGGCGGAGTTCGATCAGTACTGGAACGAGGCCTGCGCGCAGGTCTCGATCGACGAGTATGTCGGCGCCTACCTCGATGACCTGCTGAACCTGCGGATGATCCACTGGTATCTGCGGCTGCCGTTCCGAAACCTGTTGAAGTTCCTCACCATCGGCTTCCTCGCGCCGATCTTCCGCGAGCAGCTCCGGGTCGAATGGAGCGCCGCCGATCAGCGGCGCTTCGAGCATCTGTTCGTGTTCGTCGCCTTCGTCAACCGGTTCATCCCGCGCTTCCTGCGCCACGGCGGAACCTACAGCCTGATGGCGGATGTGCGCCGCCGGATCCGCAAACAGAAGAACCTCATCTGAACGAGTGGAATTGCCCTACGGGCAGAGCGCGTGGCCGAGCATGCCGACCAGGTCGGGCATCGAACTCAGGTCATGGTTGAAGGTGAAGGTGACCGCACGGCCGTCCGGCGTCGCGCCGGACACGCTGTTGTAGCCGTAGATCCCGCCCGAGTGACCGAAATACTCTGCGCCGCATGGCAATGTGGTGTGCCCCAGGCCGAGTCCGTAGTACATCTTCGAGCCCTCGTCCGTCAGCACGCCGTTACGCATCTCGCGCAACCCGGCCTCGGGGACCACCCGACCGGCCAGCAATGCCGAGTAGAAGCGGTTCAGGTCGGCACCCGTCGAGATCAGCGCGCCGGCCGCCCACGGCACCGACGGCTCGATGCGTGTCACGTCGGTCAGTGAACCATCCACCACCGCATAGCCTTTGGGGTGCGGTCCGCGGATATCGCGATCACCCGAAGCGGGCAGGTAGGTGTCGGCCAGCCCTTGCGGTTGCAGGATGCGCCGGTTCAGCTCGTCGGCATACGCTGCGCCGGTGACCTTTTCGACCAGCATGGCGGCAACGTAGTAGTTGGTGTTGCTGTATTGGTAGCGAGCGCCGGGGGCGAAATCGGCAGGCCGCTGCAAAGCAATCGCCATCCCCTCGGCCGGCATCATGGTCCGGTTCTCCAACGCCGCACGATATTCGTCGACCCGCGGATCCTTGGTGATCTCCGGCAATCCGCTCTGATGCCGCAGGATCTGGCGCACCGTGATCGCCCGCCCGTCGATCCCCTCGCCTCGCAGCAGGCCGGGCAGATAGGTCTCGACCGGCTCGTCCAGCCGCACCATGCCCTCCGTGACAAGCTGGAGAACGATCGCGCTGGTAAAGGTTTTCGAGATGCTGCCGACCCGGACGCGCTGCGCCGGATCGGTGGGAATCTTTGCGCCCGTGGTGATATCGGCGACGCCACTGGTGAGCACGACCGTCTTGCCGTTATCGGTGACGGTGGCGATCGCACCGGTGGCACCCGCCGCCACGACGCCGTCGATATCGGCCTGCACGGCGCGAATCCTGTTGTCCGGCATACCGGAAGGGGCGTTCGACTGCTGGCCCGACGTGCACCCGGCGAGCAGGGCAACCGCGGAGAGGGCGACGATGATCGGGGCGAATCGCATACCGAAACGCTATGGAGCAGGGCGCCGGGCCACATCGGGGACGCACCCCGAGATTCCCCCTGATCTCACCTCCCCGTCAAGGATGAGCCGTCCGCGGCACTTGCGCTGGAGCGCACTCCAACTTCTACAGTCGTGCCTTAACGCTTCCCCCACCCGAAGGCAGGAGATCTCACGCTCAGACCGCAACCGAACCAACCGCCCGAAGGAGGTGACCCGATTGTCTGACATCCTCGACACGTGTGTGGCCGCGCTCTGCCACAGCCAGAATCACTCTGGCAGCGTTCCGGTCACGGTCGTCGGTGTATCCGCAGGCCTGGCACCGGAAGGTTCGCTCCCCGAGTTCGAGTCGCTGCTTGGCTCTCGCGAAACAACTCGAACACGTCATGCTCGTATAGGCGGGCCGCACCAACACCACCCTCCGGCCGGCCCGCACACCACGCTCGATCAACTCCCGCTTCGCCGCACCGATCGCCGCATCCGCAGCCTTACGCGCCATCGTGGACTTCGCCAGAAAGATCGGTTCGAAATCCTCCACCGCGATCACCTCATGATGCTCGACAACACTTTTCGCCCACACCCGCGAATCATGCACGGTCTGCCGAGCCGCCTTCTTATGCAGCTTCGCCGCCACCCGCGCCGCGCGCTGATACCCACCCGACTGCTGACCGCGCTTACGCCTTCGCCTGGCCATCTTGCGTTGCGCCCGAGCAAGTTCCGCCGCGCAGCGGGCACGGTACCCACGATAAGGAAGATCGAATGCAAGATCGGTCGTGGTGGCAGTAGTACTTACGCCCCAGTCGATGCCGATACCGTCTCCCGCCGTAGCTGCGGGATCGACGGTACGTCGCACGACAAACGACGCGTACCAGTGCCCGAGCGAATCCCGGGTAATCCGCACGCTGCTCGGCTCAGACGGAAACGTCCGCGACCATACCACTGGAATACTGATGCCCTTGGCCAGCACCAGCCGCCCGTCGCTAATGGTGAATCCGCGGCGCGTGTACTCCAGCGACACCCGGGCCCGCTTGCGGGCCTTGAACACGGGCCGTCTCCGCCCCTTGACAGTGAACGACTGACCAAGCGCTTGCGCGTACGACCGCAGCATCTGCTGCTGTGCGACTTGCGATCCCTCCCGCAACCATGTGTTCTGGCAGCGGGCCTCGGTCAGCAGCCTACTCAGTCTGCCGAACGTCGGTTTGTTCCCTGACCTCTGCTGGTAGACGGCCTCATTCCACAGAAACCGGCAACGATCCCACTCGGCCAGTAATGCAACTTCCGCAGTGCGCCCCGGCCGCAACCGGAAGTTGTACCGCACCACCTCATCCACGCCCGACAACCTAACCCACACCACCGACACCGAACGGAGGACGGCGCTTCCTCCCCTGCGGAAACGAGGAGGTCACTGCGCTACCACATCTGATGACCAGCACACAGGACGCCACCGGCCAGAACGATCGTTACGAGCGCGGCCTCGCGCTGCTCCAGCACATCGGCGGGCAGGAGCGGCCGGCCGTGCTGGACAGCCTGGCCGACATCGCCCCCGACCTGGGCCGCATCACCGTCGAGTTCGGCTACGGCGACATCCTCTCGCGTCCGGGCCTGACCCTGCGCGAGCGCCAGCTCGCCACCGTGGGCGCGCTGGCCGCACTCGGCAATGCCGCACCTCAGCTGCGGTTCCACATCGACGGGGCGCTCAATGTCGGCGCGACCCGCACCGAGATCGTCGAGGTCATGGTGCATGCGAGCGTCTACGCGGGTTTCCCGGCCGCGCTCAACGGCCTGACCGCCGCCAAGGAGGTGTTCGCCACCCGGACGGACCTGCCCGCCGAGCCCGCCGCGGCAGGCCCGCCGGACGGTGACCGATTCGAGCGCGGATCGGCCAAGCTGGCCGAGGTCGACGGGCACGCGGGCGAGCAGGTGATCGCCTCGCTGCAGGACATCGCCCCGGACTTCGCCCGCATCCTGATCGAGTTCTCCTTCGGCGACATCTACTCCCGGCCCGGGCTCGACCTGAAGACCCGCGAGCTGGTGTCGGTGGCCATGTGCACCGCGCTCGGCGTCGCGCCCCAGCTCGGTGTGCACATCCACGGGCTGCTCAATGTCGGCGGCACCGAGACCGAGGTGGTCGAGGTGCTGATCCAGATGGCGGGCTACGCCGGATTCCCGGCCGCGCTCAATGGAATCGGGGTGGCGCGCACGGTCTTCGCCGAGCGCAAGAGCCATCAGAATTCCGATGTCTGATATCGGCGATCCCATTGGCCACGCTTCGGCGACGGTCCTAGTGTCGATGACATGGCGAAACTACTTTTTGTACTGACCGGCGCCGACACCTGGACCCTGGCCGACGGCACCCCCCACCCGACCGGCTTCTGGGCCGAGGAGTTCGCCGTGCCCTACGAGGCGGCGAAGGCCGCGGGCCACGAGATCGTGGTGGCCACCCCCGGCGGCGTCGTGCCGCCGGTCGACCAGGGCAGCCTGGCCCCCGACTTCAACGGCGGCCAGGAGGGCGCCGATAAGCGGGCCGCGGTGTTGGCCGCGAGCACCGAATTGCAGCATCCCATCAAGCTGTCCGAGGTCGACCTCGACGACTACGCCGCGGTCTTCTACCCCGGCGGCCACGGCCCGATGGAGGACCTCGCGGTGAACGCCGAGTCCGGCGAACTCCTCACCGCCGCACTGCACTCCGGCAAGCCGCTCGCCATCGTCTGCCACGGCCCCGCCGCGCTGCTCGCCGCGGTCGGCCCCGACGGCGCCAACGCCTTCGCGGGTTACACGCTCACCGGTTTCACCAATGTGGAGGAGCAGCAGGCCGGACTGGCCGACCAGGCCAAGTGGCTGCTGCAGGATCGGCTCGTCGAGTTCGGCGCCGACTTCCAGGAGGGCGAGCCGTGGGCGCCGAAGGTGGTCGTCGACCGCAACCTGATCACCGGGCAGAACCCGGCCTCGTCGGCGGCGGTGGCCGAGGAACTGCTGCGCGCGATCGGCTGACCTTTCGCGCACCGCGAACTTAACCCTCGTGCGGGGAATCGACGGCGCGGTAGAGACGTTGCTTGCGGAAGCAACGTCGCCAGGCGACGTCATACGAGCTCGTCCGCTTTCGCGTAATTCCACTCCGGAAGGAACCGAACCTGTGAGCACCAACCTCCACGCACGGCCTGCCGAAGCGTCCGGCACCTTCGCAATCGGCGGTGACCTTCCCGTCCACCGGCTCGGCTACGGAGCTATGCAGCTCACCGGCCCCGGCGTATGGGGTGATCCGAAGGACCCCGACGAGGCGGTCCGGGTGCTGCGCCGCGCCGTCGAACTCGGCATCAACTTCATCGACACCGCCGACTCCTACGGCCCGTTCGTCAGCGAACTGCTCATCCGAAAGGCGTTGCACCCCTACGCCGATGACCTGGTGATTGCCACCAAGGCAGGACTGACCCGCAGCGGGCCGGGCGACTGGCGTCCGGTCGGCAGGCCCGAATACCTCCGCCAGCAGGCCGAACTCAGCCTGCGCCACCTCGGCGTCGAGCAGATCGGCCTCTACCAGCTGCACCGCATCGATCCGCAGGTGCCGCTGGCCGACCAGCTCGGCGAACTCGTGCTGTTGCAGCAGGAGGGCAAGATCCGGCACATCGGCGTATCCCAGGTGAGCGTCGAACAGTTGAAGCAGGCCCGCGAGATCGCCACCATCGTCTCCGTGCAGAACCTCTACAACCTGACCAACCGGACCGACGAGGACGTGCTCGACTACGCCGAACGGGAGAACATCGCGTTCATCCCGTGGTTCCCCATCGCCACCGGCGAACTTGCCAAGCCGGGTGGACCGCTCGACGCGATCGCGAAGGAACACGGCGCGACCCCCGCCCAGCTCGCGCTCGCCTGGCTGCTGCGTCGTTCGCCGGTGATGCTGCCCATTCCGGGCACGTCCAGCATCGCGCATCTCGAAGAGAACACCGAAGGTGCGCGGATCACGCTGACCGACAAGGAGTTCGAGGCGCTGTCCGCGGCGTCCTGAATCAACCCCGAAACAAGGCGGGCTCGGCTGCGGTCGAGCCCGCCTTGCTCACTTCTCGGCGGCTCGGCGACAGCAGTAGGCCGACGCGCCGAGGTACTGGTGACAACGGGCGCCGTGACCGCCGTGCACGGTGCGGATGAACTGCGCTCGGTCGTAGCTGAGACCCACCGGATCCTGTGTGCAGTCGCGGCTCTGTACCAGCCACAATTCCCGAACATCCGAGTGCAATACGTCCATTGTTCACCTCCGAGTAAAGTCAGTGCACCCGGCGCCTGAGCGCCCCACGGAATCACCGCTCGACACGGATGGATCGGGCCGTGTCGGGACCGTGCGTCGGATTCCGGAATGCCGGCGCCCCGGTAAGGGTTTGGGCAGAACCCCGGCGCCGGGTGCTGATTCAGCGTGCATGTTGCGATTCGGTGGATAACAGACCCGAATGCGGTAATTGCGGGTAGTTTCCGTTTGTATCAGCCTGGTGCGAGGAAGCAGGACCTATGGTTGAGATCGACTGGACGGGCGAGGATGTCCGTGCGCTTCGCGCCGCGATGCGGCGAAGTCGGTACGAATTCGCACGTCTGGTGGGCGTCACCCCGCGCACCGTGGTCTTGTGGGAAAACGGCCGGACAACCCGGATGCATGCCGCAAGCCAACGTCTGCTCGACCAGGTCGTGTCAGAAGCCGATCCGGTCGTCGTCGCACGATTCGAGCGTGCCGTCACCGCGGGCCGGGACACGGGCTTCGACCTCGAAGCCTCCGACTCGGCGCCCGATACGGAAACCCAGCTCGGTAGGGACATCGGGCTCGACAAGGAAGTCGAGGATGACGACGTGAGAAGGCGAGAGTTATTGGCCTGCATCGGGGTCGGCTTGACCGGCACGGCCGCCGACCTGGTCGCGGGCGAGCCGGAGAAGATGCTGGCCACCCTGGATGCCGGATCCATCAGCGAGCGCAGGCTGGGGCTGCTGGAGCAATCGGCCGAGGCGCTCGGCAAACGGGTGGTGCAGGTGCCGCCGCACGAGCTGCTGCACACCACACTCGAGCAATTCCGCACTGTCCGTGGCACTCTCGCGCAGCGGCAGGCCACCCACCATCAGGTCCGGCTGGTCCGCACGGCGGGCAGGCTGGCCAACGTGGTCGGCGAAATCCTGTTCAACGAAGGACATTTGGGCCAGGCCAGGATGTGGTACGCCACCGCGATCCACGCCGCGCAAGACATAGGCGATCGCTATTCCGAGGATATCGCGCTGGCCGGTCTCGCATATTTACCGACATACAGCGACAAACCGGCGGAAGTCTTGAGCTTGCTCGACGGACGGCTCGAAGAAAATCCGGCGCACGGTCCCGCCGCCGCCTGGCTGTGGGGAATGGCCGCGCGGGCGCATGCCAGTCTGGGAAATGCTGTCCAGTTTGCCCGGTGTATCGAGAAATCCGGGCGCGCATTGGAAAATGTTGGGCAGGAAGAGCTTACGATTGGGATCTTTTCCTATAGACCGGAGAAACTTGCTTTTTATCAGGCGATAGGCAACTCGAATCTCGGCCGGGCGGCGGAAACCGCCAAGGCCGCGGCGCGTGCGCTCAGCCTGTACGACCCGCAGGAAACAATGGAGCCCGCGCTCGTTCGCTTCGAGCATGCCACCGCGTTGCTGAGCGCCGGCGAGATCGACGAAGCGTGTTCCGTTGCGACACAGGCGATCACCAGTAATCACACGTATATCGGGCTGACCGTCACCAAGCGGGCGAGCAAGTTCGACGCGGCGCTCACCGGATTCCGCGGTCGCGCGGTCGCGGAGTGGCGCCAGCATGCTCGCGCGGTCATCGAGTCGGCGCGAACCAAGGCATAGCGGAGCGTCATTCGCTCCGCCGGGCCGCTATGCCTGCGCGGCGTCCTGCGGGTGCTGGCGGTGCATCACTCGATCCAGCCAGCCGCTGATCTGTTGCGTCTGTGCGGGTGTCGGACGTCCGCCCGCCCAGCGACGGGCTGCTTCGATCAACGTCTCCGGCAGCGTGGGGGTGATCCGTTGATTCGTCATACGTCCATGATGCACTGGGGCGCAGCGAAGTACGAGTAGGGGGCGGGGCGCGGCGGTCAGCAGGGGGGATGTGGACCGACGCGCCCCGCGCATACAGGTGGATTTGGGCGGTTGTCCGGAACCTCAGGGACTTTCGTTGGACATGGCCTCGATGAGTGACTTGGGTCGCATATCGAGCCAATGCGTTTCGACGTAGTGCAGACAGGCTTTACGCGCCGCGGCGCCGTAGGCGATCGTCCAGCCGCCCGGTACGGCGGCGAATATCGGCCAGAGCGAGTGCTCGCCCTCGTCGTTGATCAGTACGTAGAACTGTGCGCCGTCATCGTCGAAAGGGTTGTTCATCGGGTTTCCTTCTTCCTGGTTGGGTCAGGTATGAGGGGCTCAGGTGCGGTCGGCACGCTCCAGTAGGGCGGTGAGGACGTGGCCGATCCTGGCCAGCGCCGACTCGGTGGTCATCCGCCAGTGCGAGGTATGCACGGCGTGGTTGTGCACGGTGCCGTCGACGGCATCCGCCCAGGTTGCGGCCCCGGTGGCACCGGTGGGATCGTCCAGGGCCGCGGTGAAATAGACGAGATTGCCCTTGTAGGGGCGGGGTCGGTAGCGCGTGATCAGCTCCGGTGCGCGGACCCCCGAGTCCAGCACCCGGCGGAGCCGGTCGGCGCCGAACGAGGCGAACGGCTCGGGCAGTTCGGCCATTCGGCGCGCCAATTGGGTGAGCTCCAGGCCGGTTTCGGCGGCGTGGTCGCCGAGCAGCCCGCCGAGTAGATCCGCCACCGGGACGGGCGCGGATTCGTCCACCGTGACCAGTCGCGAGCTGTCCATCATGGCCAGCAGCGCGACATGCTGGCCCGCGTCCTGCAATTGGACCGCGACCGCGTGTGCGAGTACGCCGCCGAGCGACCAGCCGAGCAGGTGATACGGGCCCTCCGGCTGCACGGCGCGGATCTCGCGCACGTACTGCCCGGCCCAGTCCTCGATCGACTCCGGCAGCGGCGCCGCGGAACTCAGCGCGGGCGACTGGATCCCGTATACGCCGCGCTCCGGGTCGATGTGGGCGGCCAGGCCGGCGAACGACCACGCGACGCCGCCCGCCGGATGCAAGCAGAACAACGGTTCCCGGGATCCGCCGCCCCGCAAGGGCAACAGCACGTCGAACGCGGCGGCCGCGTCGACTCGCCCACGGCCGGACCGGTGTTGGGCCAACTGGGTGAGCATCGCTCCCGGCGTCGGCGCGGCGAACAGCCAGACGACCGGAATCGGCTCGGCGAGCGCCGCGCTCAGCCGGGCGGACAGGCGGGTGGCGAGCAGGGAATTGCCGCCGTGTTCGAAGAAGTTGTCGTCCAGGCCGATCCGGTCCGCGCCGAGCACCTCGGCGAAGCAGGCGCAGAACTGCCGCTCCAGTTCCGTCGCGGGGGCGCGGAACTCGTGGGTGCGCGGCTCGGGTCTGGGCAATGCCGCCCGGTCGACCTTGCCATTCGGGTTGCGCGGCAGCGTGTCCAGTTGCCGCAGCACCGCGGGCACCATGTAGCTGGGCAGCAGGTCCGCCACCGCGGCGCGCAGTATGTCCGTATCGACCGGCTCGGTGGCGGTGAAATACCCGGCCAGCATCGCGTTCTCGTCGCCGGCGTGCTGCGCGACGACGATCGCCTCCGTCACCGCGGGCCGCGAGCGCAACGCGTGCTCGATCTCGGCGAGTTCGATGCGGTAGCCGCGGACCTTCACCTGGAAGTCGCGGCGCTCGACGTATTCGAGGTTCCCGTCGACGCCCCAGCGCACCAGATCACCCGTGCGGTACAACCGGGTACCCCGCGCGCCGAACGGGTCCGCCACGAAGCGCTCGGCGGTCAATTCCGGCCTGCCGTGATAGCCGCGGGCCAATTGCGCGCCGCCTAGGTACAGCTCGCCGGTGACGCCGGCCGGGACCGGATGCAGCCGGTCGTCCAGCACGTAGACGCGACTGCCGGATTCCGGGGTGCCGATGGGCACCACCGTGTGCCGCGTCCCGGGGACGGTCCGGTAGCGCGTCACCGAGACCGCCGCTTCGGTCGGCCCGTACAGGTTGTCGATCCGGGCATCGGTCCGGGCGCGCGCCTGCTGGACCGTGGTCGCCGGCAGTGGTTCACCGATGACGAGCAGCCTGCGCAGCGAGCGCGGCAGTCGATCGCCCGCTGCCTCGGTCAGCATGGCCAGTAGCGACGGGACCAGCGTCACGGTGGTGATCGAGGCGCGCCGGATCAGGTCGAGGACCTGGGCCGGGTCCCGGTGTGCGGCAGCGGGGGCCAGCACGATTCGGGCGCCGGTCCGCGGCGCCCACCACAATTCCCAGATCGACAGGTCGAAGGCGGCCGAGGTCATCAGCAGGGTGGCGTCGTCGGCGCCGAGGGCGTATTCCGACTGCAGCCAATCCAGCTGATGGGCGACGGCAGCGTGCGGAACCGCCACGCCCTTCGGGGTTCCGGTGGAGCCGGAGGTGAAGATGAGGTACGCGGTGTTCGACGGCGACAGCGGCGCAGCACGCTCGCCGTCTTGTACCGGCCGCGCATCGATGGATTGATCGACCGTCGAAATATCCAGCACCACAGCGTGATTCGAGACGGTGACCGGGAGCATCGGATGCGCGGCCGAGGTGAGGACCAGTTCCGGGCTCGCGGCGGCGAGAATCCGCACGGTGCGATCCAGCGGGTGGGCCGGATCGAGCGGCAGATAGGCACCGCCCGCCGTGACCACCGCGTACATCGCGACGAGCAGATCGACGCTGCGCGGGATCGCCAGGGCGACAACCGATTCCGGTGCGACGCCGCGATCGATCAGCACGCGCGCCAACCGGTTTACCCGAGCACCGAATTCACCATAGGTGAGGGTTTCGGCGTCATCGACGATCGCCACCGCGTCCGGCGTCCGAGCCGCCTGCGCCTCGAAGGCGGAAAGCAGTGTGGTCGTGTCGAATTCGCGTTCAGAACGGTTCCACGCGACCAGCATGCGCTCGGACTCCGCCCGGTCGAGCAGAGCGAGATCGCCGACAGGCAACTGCGGATCAGCACAGACCGCACCCAGCAGTCGTTGCAGTCGACCCGCGAATCCGGCGACGGTGCTCTCGTCGAACAACGCGGTCGCGTAGCTGATCGAGGCCGCCATCCCGGTCGGCACACCATCGGCGTCATACCGGTCGGTGACCACCAGGTGCAGATCGAACTGTGCGACCTCGGAGTCGAAATCCGCTGCGGTAGCGGTCAATCCGTCCAATGCGAAGTCGGCGCCCGCCTGATTGTGGAAGGAGAAGCCGACCTGGAACAACGGATGCCGCGCCGTCGACCGCTCCGGGTTCAGCACCTCCACCAGCCGCTCGAACGGAACGTCGGCGTGCGCGAACGCGGCGACATCGGCGGCCCGCACCTGGTCGAGCAGCTCGGTGAACCCGGTGCCCGCGTCGATCCGGGCCCGCAGCACGAGCGTGTTCACGAACATGCCGACCACGTCGTCGAGTTCGGCGGCGCCGCGCCCGGCGACCGGCGTGCCGACGGCGATGTCCGTGGTGCCGGACAGCCGAGCGAGCAGCACCGCGAACGCCGCGTGCAACACCATGAACAGCGTGGCCCCGGACTCCCGGCCGAGCGCGACCAGACCGGCGTGCGCCCGGGCGTCGATGGCGAAGTCGACGTGGCCGCCGCGGGTGGCCACGATGGCGGGCCGCGGCCGGTCGGTGGGCAGGGTCAGCTGAGCGGGCAGGCCGGCCAGGGTGTCGGTCCAGAACCGGAGTTGGCGCGAGACCAGCGAATCCGGATCGTCCTCGGCCCCGAGCAGCTCGCGCTGCCACCGGCTGTAGTCCGCGTACTGGACCGGCAGCGGGGCCCATTCGGGCGCACGACCTTGCCTGCGCGCGGCATAGGCGACCATCACGTCCCGGGCCAGCGGCGCCAGCGACGAACCGTCGGCGGCGATGTGGTGCACGACGACCACCAGCACGTGTTCGCGCGCCACCGCGTCCGCGGCGACCGGCACGAACAGCCTGGCACGCACGGGAACCGCTTCGGCGACATCGAATCCGCCGCCGACGAAGTCCGCGACCGCGGCGGCGAGATCATCGGCGGGAACGGCGATGGGCGCGAGCACCGGCGTGCCCGACTCCCCCGCCGGGAGCACCACCTGCACCGGGCCCGACTCGTGCTGCGGGTACACGGTGCGCAGCACCTCGTGCCGGTCGACCACGTCCGCGATCGCGGCATTCAGCGCGGCGACATCGAGATCGCCGGTCAAGCGGACGGCGAGCGGGATGTTGTAGGCGGTCGATTGCCGATCGAGACGGTTGAGGAACCACATGCGCTGCTGTGCCAGCGAGAGCGGCACCGGTCCGGTTTCGGTACGCCTCGTCAGCACCGGACCCGACTGTGTCGCGCCGGACGCCGCCGCGGCGAGTGCGGCGACGGTCGGATGCTCGAACACCGACCGCACACCGACGCCGACCGCGAGCCGGTTGCCGAGCCGTGCGGCGAGCTGCGTCGCGGTCAGCGAGTTGCCGCCGAGGGCGAAGAAGTCGTCATCGAGCCCGATCCGCGACTCTAGGCCGAGCACGTCGGCGATGACCTCGGCGACGGCCTGCTCGGCGGCGGTGCGCGGCGCCCGGAACTCGGCCGTCCGGAATTGCGGCTCCGGCAAGGCCTGCCGATCGAGCTTGCCGACCGGGGTCAACGGCAACTCGTCGAGCACCATGACGGTGGCAGGCACCATGTAGGCGGCCAGCGAGCGACCGGCATGGGCCCGCAGCTCTTCGGCATCGATCCCACGACCGACTACATACGACACCAGCGATGTCACGCCCGCGGCGTCCGTGTGCCCCAGGGTGACCGCCGCCTCGACCGAGGCATGAGTCGCGAGAACGGCATCGATCTCGCCGAGTTCGATGCGCAACCCACGTACCTTCACTTGCTGATCCGAGCGTCCAACGTAGTGGACCGCGCCTGTCGTGGTCCACCGCACCAGATCGCCGGCGCGATAGAGCCGCCCGCCTGCCGGACCATAGGGGTCGGCGATGAACCGCTCGGCCGAAAGACCAGGCCGTGAATGGTAACCCCTGGCCAGGCCGGGTCCGCGCAGGTACAGCTCGCCGGTGACCCCGACCGGCACCGGTCGCAGCCGGGCATCGAGGATCACCGCCGACATGCCGTGGATCGGGGTGCCCATGTCGAACGGATCGTCCGGGCGCAGGCGGGCGCTGATCGTGGCGATGATCGTGGTCTCGGTCGGGCCGTAGGTGTTGTAGAAGGCGCGGCCGATTCCCCAGCGCCGCACCATATCCGGGCCATAGGACTCGCCGCCGACGGTCAGGTGCCGCAGCTCGTGCAGGTCGGTCGGGTCGAGCGTGCGCACCACCGCGGGGGTGATGAAGGCGTGCGACACCCGCCGCTCGCGCAGGAGGGTGGTCAGTTCAGAGCCGCCGTAGACACCGGCCGGCGCGATCACCAACGCCGCGCCAGCCGACAGGGCGAGCAGCAGTTCGAGCATGGACGCGTCGAAGCTCGGCGAGGCGACGTGCAGGATGCGGGCGGCCGCGGTGATCTCGTACCGGTCGCGCTGGGCGCGGGCCACTCCGGCGAGGCCGGCGTGAGTCGCGAGCACGCCCTTGGGCGTTCCGGTCGAGCCGGAGGTGTAGATCATCCAGGCCGGATTGCCCACGCGGACCGGGCGGATCAGCTCGTCCTGCGCGATCGGGGTCGCGCTGGTGTGCCGCATCCTGACCGCGGTCGCGGGTGCGTCGAGAACCAGCCAGTCGACGTCGGCCGGCAGCGTCCGGTGCGACCGGCTCGTGGTCAGCCCGAGGGCCGCCGCCGAATCCGACAGCATGTGGGTGATGCGCTCGGCCGGGTAGGTCGGGTCGACGGGGACGAAGGCGGCGCCGGTCTTGGCGACCGCCCAGACCGCCAGCAGGGATTCGATCGAGCGCTCGATGGCGATGGCGACCACGTCTTCGGCGCCGATGCCGTGGCCGATCAGCATTCTGGCCAGGCGGGCCGATTGTTCGTCGAGTGCGCGGTAGGTCAGGGTGCGGTCGGTCGAGATCAGCGCGGTGGCGGCGGGATTCATGGCCACGGCGGCGGTCATCAGGTCGGCGAGGGTGCGCGGTTCGACGGGGTGCGCGCCGCGGCGGGCGAGCAGCTCGGCGCGTTCGGCCGGAGCGAGCAAGTCCGCGGCGCCGATCGGACGGTCCGGTTCGGCGGTCAGGGTGCCGAGCAGGCGACCGAATCGGCGGAGCAGGCCGGCGGCGGTGGTTTCGTCGAACAGGTCGGTGGCGTAGTCGAGTTCGACGGCGAGGTGACCGTCGGCGTCGGGCTCGGCGGCGATGGTGAACTGGAGATCGAATCGGGCCACCGGCTCGTCGAATTCGACTGCGGTGAGGTCCAATCCGGGCACGGCGAAGGTGGCCGCGCCGGTGTTCAGGTAGCTCAGCGCGACGGTGAAGAGCGGATGGCGGGCCGGGGAGCGTTCGATGCCCAGCTCGTCGACCACTCGGTCGAACGGCACGGTCGCGTTGCCGAATGCGGCCAGGTCGGTGGTTCTGGTCTGGGCGATCAGGTCGGTGAACGATCGGCCGAGGTCCGGGCGGGTGCGCAGGACGACGGTGTTGACGAACATGCCGACCAGATCGTCGAGGGCCGCTTCGCCACGGCCGGCCACCGGGGTGCCGATGGCGATGTCGCTGGAGCCGGACAACCGGGCCAGCAACACCGCCAAGGCGGCGTGCACCACCATGAAGGGAGTTGCGTTGTGCTGCACCGCGATTTCGCCGATTCGGGTGGCGACTTCGCCGCCGATTCGGGCACGCACGCTCGCGCCACGCCCTGTCGCAACCGCCGGACGTGGACGGTCCGTCGGCAAGGCCAGTTCGGTCGGGAGATCGCGCAGCGTCTCGGTCCAGTACGAGAGTTGCTCTCGTGCAGCAGAATCCAACGCATCGGTCTGCCACAGCGCGTAGTCGGCGTACTGAGCGGTCAAGTCCGGCCAATTCGGTGCCGTATCCAGCACTCGAGATAGGTAGGCGGACAGCAGGTCTCGCAGCAGCGGGCGCATCGAATAGCCGTCGGCGGCGATGTGGTGCAGCACCACGACCAGCACGTGCTCGGCTTCGTGCACCCGCAGCAGCACCGCGCGCACCGGCACCTCGGTGGTGACATCGAAACCGGCGACCAGGAATTCGGCTATCCGCTCGGAGACCGGACGGCCATCGAGGTCTTCGCTCGCGAGCTGTATCGGTGCCGGGTCGGCGGGCAGGATCACCTGGTGGCCGCTACCGGCCGCGTCGACGGGGAAGACCGTGCGCAATACCTCATGCCGGGCAACGACATCGGCGAACGCCGCTCGCAGAGCGACAACATCGAGTTCGCCTTCGATGCGCAGTGCGACAGGGATGTTGTGGGTGGCCGAGGCGGGGTCGAGCCGGTTGAGGAACCACATGCCGCGCTGCACCGGGGCCAGCGGAATGATTCCCGGACGCGGACCCGCGATCAGCGGCACCGACTGTTCCAGCGCGGCAGCGTCATCGGCGATCCGCGCGGCCAACGCGCGCACGGTCGGCGCTTCGAACACCAGGCGGACCGGAACGCGATGGCCGAGTCGCGCACCGACCCGGGCGAGCACCCGGGTGGCGATCAAGGAGTTGCCGCCGAGGTCGAAGAAGCTGTCGTCGGCGCCGATCGGCCCGCTCGCCAGCACCGCTTCGAAGGCCTCGGCGACGAGGCGTTCGGCCGGAGTGACCGGGGCACGGAAGGCAACTCGGTCGAATACAGGTTCCGGCAATGCTTTTCGATCCAGCTTGCCGGAAGCGTTGAGCGGGAACGCGTCCAGCACAACGATGGTCGACGGGATCATGTAGGACGGCAAGGTCTCGCGTACTACGCGCAAAACTTCGTCTTCGGCAACCGTGTTGTGCGCGGTGACGTAGCCGACCAGTTGGTCACCGGTGCGGGTTGCGACAACGGCTGCGGCGGCTTGGAATACGCCGGGCACGGCGGCGAGGACCGCCTCGATCTCGCCCAGTTCCAGCCGCTGACCACGGAACTTCACCTGGAAGTCGGTACGGCCCAGGTACATCAGTTCGGCGCTGTCACCGGTGGCATCCCAACGCACCAGATCACCGGTGCGGTACATGCGTTCACCGGGTGTGCCGAACGGGTTGGCCACGAACCGATCCGCCGTCAGGTCGGGCCTGCCGTGATAACCGCGAGCCAGCTGAGTACCCGCCAGGTACAGCTCGCCGGCGACACCGGGCAGGGTCGGGCGCAGGCGCGAATCCAGCACGTAGACCCGGCTGTTCCACTCCGGGTTGCCGATCGGCAGGACCGTGCCCCCGATTTCGCCGGTGACGTCGCGGTAGGTGATGCTCACCGCCGCCTCGGTCGGGCCGTACAGGTTGTGCAGCCGGGCCCGGCTCACCGCACCGAAGGCGCGGACCGTCTCGGCGGGCAATGCCTCCCCGATCACGAAGACGGTGCGTAGCGAGGCGAGAGCCGTACGCAGGCCGGCGGTTTCGACGTGTCCGGCGAACGCACTGAGCATCGAGGGCACGAAATCGGTGATGGTGACGCCGTTGGCCTCGATGACCTCGGTGAGGTAGCCGGGATCGCGGTGGCCGTCCGGGGCGGCGAGCACCAGCGGTGCGCCGATGCGCAGGGGCAAGAAGTATCCCCAGAGCGACACATCGAAGGTGGTCGCAGTTTTCTGGAGGTACACGTCCTCGGCGGTCAGCTGGTACTCGGACTGCATCCAGGTCATCTGGTTGACGATCGCGGCGTGGGAGACGCTGACGCCCTTGGGTTTTCCGGTGGAGCCGGAGGTGAAGATCACGTATGCCGGGTGCTGCGGGTGGATCGGTGCGCGGCGCTCGTGCCCGGCGATCGGGTCATCCGCAAGGCCGTCGAGCGCGAGTTCATCGACGCACATGACCGGACCGGCACAGTCGATGCCGACCAGGTCAGCCGTGGTGGTGAGCAGCGCCGCGGGTTGTGCGGTGCCGAGGATGTGCGCGATCCGTCGCGCCGGATGGTCCGGGTCGATCGGCACATAGGCGCCGCCCGCCTTGAGCACCGCGTACATGGCGACGACCAGGTCCACCGAGCGCCGGATCGCCAGCGCGACCAGCGATTCCGGGCCGATGTTCGCCGCGATCAGGTGCCGCGCCAGCTGATTGGTCCGGCGGTCCAGCTCGCCGTAGGTCATCGTCGTCGCGCCGGTGCCGTTGTCCGGGACGAAGATCAGTGCCGGATCGTCCGGTGTCGCCGCGGCCTGGGCTTCGAATTCGTCGAGCAGCATTTCCGCGAGGCAGGCGGTGTGCGCGGAGTCGTTCCACTCGGTCACCACTCGATGCAGCTCACCGGCGCCGAACAGGTCGATGTCGCCGACCACCTGCTCCGGATCGGTGGTGACCGCGCCGAGCAGGCGGAGGAACCGGGATCCGAAGGTCGCGACGGTGCCTTCGTCGAAAAGATCCGTGGCGTAGGTGAACTGGATCGCCTCGTCGGTCACGGTGAGCTGGAGATCGAATGGTGTTGTCTGGTAATCCAACTCGTGCTCGGCGACGACGACGCCCGCCATATCCAGTTCGACGTGGGCGAGATTCTGGAAGAACAACGCGATCTGGAACAGCGGATGCCGTGCCTCGGATCGCGGCGGATCGAGCACCTCGACCAGCCGCTCGAACGGCACCTCCGCATGGGCGAAGGCGTCGAGGTCGCTGTCCCGCACGCGCCGCAGCACCTCGGCGAACGGGTCCGCCCCGGCGACCTCGGCGCGCAGCACCAGGGTGTTGACGAACATGCCGACCAGGTCGTCGAGCGCGGCGTCGCCACGGCCCGCGATCGGCGCGCCGATGGCGATGTCGCCGGTGCCGGACAGCCGGGCCAGCAAGGTGGCCAGGGCGGCATGCACCACCATGAACGGGGTTGCGTCATAGCGCGCCGCCACAGCGGTAATACCCGCGCGGACAGCATCATCCAGTTCGATCTTCGTGTCGGCCGCGGCGTGCGTGGCGACGGCCGGTCGCGGTCGATCGGTGGGTAGCTCGAGTTGCACGGGCAAGGCCCGCAGCGCTTCCTGCCAATAGCGCAGTTGGCGCGCGGCCACCGATTCCGAATCGTCTTCGGCGCCCAGCACTTCGCGCTGCCACAGTGCGTAATCGGCGTATTGCACCGCCAACTCGGCCCAGGCGGGCGCGGTTCTGGTCGCGCGCGCCGCGTAGGCGGTGGCGATGTCGCGGGCCAGCGGCGCCATCGAGAAGCCGTCGGCGGCAATGTGATGCACGACCAAGGCGAGCAGGTGCGCGCGATCGGCCAACCGGATCAGTCCGATGCGCAACGGCACCTCGCTGGTCACGTCGAACGGCGTGGCAACGAACTCCGGCAGCGCGGCGGCCGAATCGAGCGATTGCAGCGATGACACCTGGCCGGGTTCGAGAATCCGCTGGTAACCGGTGCCGTCGAGGTCCGGGTAGACCGTGCGCAGCGTCTCATGCCTGCCGACCACGTCGGCGACCGCGGCGGCCAGCGTGTTCGGGTCCAGGTAGCCGGTGAGCCGGACGACGACCGGGATGTTGTGCACGGTGCCGGCGGGGTCGAAGCGGTTGAGGAACCACATGCGCTGCTGGGCCGGCGACAGGGGTACCAGCTCCGGGCGGGGGCGCGCGGTGAGCGGCGGCCTGCTGCCGGTGCCGATCTGCCGCCCGGCCCGTGCCGCCAGCCCGGCGACGGTCGGCGCTTCGAACAGCATCCGGACCGGGATCTCGGCGTCGAAGGCGGCGCCGAGCCGGGCCGCGACCTGCGTCGCGATCAGGGAATTGCCGCCGAGGGCGAAGAAGTCGTCGTCGGCGCCGACCCGGTCGAGGCCGAGCAGCTCGCCGATGATGTCGGCGACCGCGCGTTCGGTGTCGGTGGCCGGCGCGCGATAGGCGGTCGCCTCGAAGACCGGCGCGGGCAGGGCTTTACGGTCGATCTTGCCGGAGGTGTTGAGCGGCAGCTCATGCAGCGGAACGATCGCCGAAGGCACCATGTACGCGGGCAATTCCGCGCTCAGCGCGGACCGGGCCCCGTCCAGGTCCACCGAATGGCGCGCGGCGGCAACCACGTACGCCACCAGCCTGTCGCCGAGCCGATCCTCGGAATGCAGCACCACGACGGCCTGCGCGATCGAATCCACCGCGGTCAGCGCGGTCTCGATCTCGCCGAGCTCGATCCGCAGGCCGCGCAGCTTCACCTGGAAATCGGTGCGGCCCAGGTACTCCACTTCGCCATCGGCGTTCCATTTGACGAGATCGCCGGTGCGATACATCCGCTCGCCGCCGGCGAACGGATTCGCGACGAACCGATCCGCGGTCAGATCCGGCCGGGCGAGATAGCCGAGCGCCAGCTGCGCGCCCGCCAGGTACAGCTCCCCCGGCACACCCACCGGCACCGGTCGCATCCGCGAATCCAGCACCAGCAGTCGGGTATTGAACACCGGCCTGCCGATCGGCACGCTGACCACATCGGCCGCGGTCACCTCGTGGAAGGTGACGTCGACGGTGGCCTCCGTCGGTCCGTACAGGTTGTGCACCCGCGCTCCGATCACCTCACGCGCCCGCTGCGCGGCCAGCGCGGGCAATGCCTCACCGGAGGCGAATACGTTGCGGAGCGTAATGCACTCGTTTGCCCTTCGCTCGACAATGAACATCGACAACATGGCGGGCACGAAATGGGCCGTGGTCACCCCCTCTTCGATGATCAAGCGGGCTAGATAGGCGGGGTCGCGATGCCCGTCCGGGCGGGCGACGACCAAGCGCGCACCGACCTGCAGGGGCCAGAAGAACTCCCACACCGACACGTCGAAAATGGCCGGGGTCTTCTGCAATACCGCGTCGTCGGCGGCGAGGTGGTAGGTCTGCTGCATCCAGTGCAGCCGGTTCACGACGGCCGCGTGCGAGACCGTGACTCCCTTCGGGCGGCCGGTCGAGCCGGAGGTGAACAGGACGTAGGCGGTGTGCGCCGAGGTCAGCACGCCGACTCGGTCCAGGTTGGTCAACGGGGTCGGCGCGTAGCCGGTCAGGTCCAGGCGGTCGATGCGGAACTGCCGGGCCGCGACACCGTCCAGGTCCATGCCGGAGGTGAGCACGCAGACCGGCTTGGCGGTCTCTAGCACGTGGTCGATGCGCTCGGCGGGATGGTCGGGATCCAGCGGGACGTATGCACCACCCGCCACGGTGACCGCGTACATGCCGGCGATCAGCTCGATCGAGCGCCGCATACCAAGCGCGACAAGGGAATCCGGGCCCACGCCTTGGTCTACGAGCCATCGGGCCAGGCGGTGCACCTTCGCGGCGAAGTCCGCGTACGACAGGCTGGTTCCCTCGAAGGTGAGCGCGATCGCCTCCGGTGTTCTGACTACCTGCGCCTCGAACAAGGAGACCAGCGTCTGTCCGGCGTCCATCGGGTGCGCGGTGTCGTTCCAGTCGTTCAGCACGAGCGCACGTTCCGCGGCGTCCAGTAGTTCGATATCGCCGAGGACGATGGACGCATTCGCCGAAACGGTTTCGAGCACACGCACGAACCGCGCCGCGAACGACTCGACCGTGCGTTGGTCGAAAAGGTCTGTCGCGTAGCGCATCACGCCGCGCAACGCGGTGCCCGTGTCGGCAACATACTCGGCCAGTTCGAGACTCAGGTCGAACTGCGCGACCTGGCTGTCGATCGGGTACGCCGACACCTCGAGTCCGGGCAGTCGCAGGACGGTGTCGTCGCGATGCTCGAAGGTGAGCAGTGTCTGCACGATCGGGGAATGCGACTGTGCACGTACCGGATTCAGTTCGTCGACGAGCCGCTCGAAGGGTAGGTCGGCATGGGCGAACGCGCGGACGTCGGCGTCGCGCACCACGCTGAGTAGTTCGGCGAACGACATGTCCGGAGCTACGCGGGAGCGCAGCACGAGGGTGTTCACGAACATGCCGACCAGGTCGTCCAGTGCGGCTTCGGCGCGCCCCGCGATGGGAGTGCCGATGGCGACGTCGTCCACCCGGGCGAGCCGGGCGAGCAATGTCACGAAGGCGGCGTGGATGACCATGAACGACGAAACACCATGCCTGCGTGCCAGATCCGCGATCGATCCGGTCAGCTCGGTAGACACGGCGAACTCGACGGCGGCACCCCGGCCGGAGGCAACGGGCGGTCGCGGGCGGTCGGCGGGCATTTCGAGCACCGGCGCGAGTCCGGCGAGTTCCGTGCGCCAGTAGGCGATCTGCGCGGCCAGCAGTGATTCGGGGTCATCGGCCGCCCCGAGCACTTCGTGCTGCCACAGCGTGAAGTCCGCGTATTGGACCGGCAGCTGACGCCATTGCGGGGCCGCGCCCGTTGTCCGTGCGGTGTACGCAACCATGAGATCCCGCGCGAGCGGTGCGGTCGAGACGCCGTCCGCGGCGATGTGGTGCACCACGACGACGAGTACGTGGTCGTCCGGCGAGACCCGGAACAGGGCGGCCCGCACCGGCATTGCGGTGCGCAGATCGAAGCCGACGGCGGCCGCCGCCAGTACGGCTGCTGCGAGGTCCAGTTCGGCCACGTCGACGGGTTGCAGGTCGAACTCGGCCACCTCGTCGCCGGACAGCACCACCTGAGTCGGCCCCAGCTGGTCCGACGGAAATATGGTGCGCAGCGATTCGTGCCGCTCGACTACGTCACGCAAAGCCGTCCGCAACGCGTCCGTATCCAGCGCACCGGCCAGCCTGATGGTGATCGGGATGTTGTAGACGGCAGATTCCGGATCGAGGCGATTCAGTAGCCACATCCGAGTCTGCGCGAGCGACAGCGGAATACGAGCAGGGCGCTCCCGCACCGCCAGCTCCGGCCGCGGCGTGTCGGAGGCGGGCCGCGCGGAATCCGCGACCCGCGTGGCGAGTTCGGCCACCGTCGGCGCTTCGAACACCGCGCGCACCGTCAGCGCGCAGCCGAACGCCGCATTGACCCTGGCGACCAGCCGCATGGCGAGCAACGAGTTGCCGCCGCGGGCGAAGAAGTCGTCGTCTGCTCCGATCCGGTTGCCGGTCACGCCGACCAGGTCCGTGATCAGCGCGGCGAGCACCGACTCGACGCCCTCCCGCGGAGCGCGGAATCCCGCTGCCGTGCCGGTGAATTCGACGGCCGGCAACGCGGCGCGGTCGAGTTTCCCGACGGTGGTAAGCGGCATCTCGTCGAGTACGACCAGATGCGCGGGAACCATGTACGCGGGCAGTCGATCCCGCAGGTCGTCCAGCACCGCTTCGGGATTCAGTTCGGCGCCGGTGGCGTAGCCGACCAGGCATTCGTATCCGGCCGTGTCCCGGGCGAGCAGGACGGCGGCGTTCGTGACGCCTGCCGTCCCGGCCAGCGCCGCCTCGATCTCTCCGAGTTCGATCCGCTGGCCACGCAGCTTGATCTGGAAGTCGTTGCGGCCCAGATACACCAGGTCGCCGCCCCGGTTCCAGCGCACCAGGTCACCGGTGCGGTACATCAGCCGGCCCGGCACCCCGAACGGGTCCGCGGTGAACCGTTCCGCGGTCAGTCCGGGTCGTCCCTGGTAGCCGCGAGCAAGTTGGTCACCGGCGAGGTACAGCTCACCGGTGACCCCGATCGGCACCGGCCGAAGCCGGGCGTCCAATACGTAGGTGCGGGTGTTCCAGCACGGCCGGCCGATGGCGACGTCCAGCCCGGAGCCGACGTCGGAATCGGAGAACTCGTGGAAGACAGCCGAGATCGCTGCCTCCGTCGGCCCGTAGGCGTTGTGCACCACGCCGTCGAGGGTGGAGCGGAGCGCCGCGAGCAGATCCGGGGTGAGTGCCTCACCACCGCAGTGCAGGTGCCGGAGTGAGCGCAACGCGTCGCCCATGCCCTCACCGATCAGCGCGGCGAGCACCGACGGCACGTATTCGGCGATGGTGATGCCGTAGGTGCGGAGTAGACCCGCCAGGTATGCCAGGTCCAGATGCCCACTGGGGCGGGCGATCACCAGCGGAGCGCCGACGGCGATCGGCAGGAAGCATTCCCAGACCGACACGTCGAAGGTCAGCGGGGCACGTTGCAGGATTCGGTCGGCGGCGGTGACTTCGTAGCGGAATTCCAACCAGCGCAGCTGATTCACGATGGCGCGGTGGGTGACGGCAACACCCTTTGGTCGTCCGGTAGATCCGGAGGTGAACAGCACGTACGCCGTATTGTCCTGGCGCAGTGGCGCTCCCCGCTGGGCATCGGTCACCGGACCGTCGGAGAATTCGTCCAGCGGAAGTTCGGCGAGGTCGACAACGCGCACCCCGTCGAGTTCCGGCAGTTCGGCGCCACCCGCGGTCAGCACCAATGCCGTTGCGGCGCTGTCGATGACCTGTGCGATGCGGTCGGCGGGATGTGCGGGATCGATCGGCAGGTACGCGCCGCCTGCCCGCACGATCGCGAACATCGTCACGAGCATGTCGACCGATCGCAGTGTGGCGAGGCCGACGATCGTCTCCGGCCCGACGCCCGCCGAAATGAGCCAGCGGGCCAGGCGATTCACTCGAGCCGCAATCTCGGCATAGGTCACCGCGGTGCCCTCGTAGTACACGCCGATCTCATCACCGCTCGCCTGAACCCGGGTGGTGAGCAGATCGTCGAGCGTCTCCGGCGGCAGCGCTCGGGCGGTGGCATTGCGATCACACAGCAGCAGGCCGCGTTCGGCACTCGACATCAGGTCGACATTCGCGACCAGCGTGCGCGTGTCGCGCACCAGCGCACGCAACACGCGCTCGAAGGCGGCGAGGTAGCCGTGCACGGTCTGCTCGTCGAACAGGTCGAGCGCGTAGTGCAGGTGAACGTCGATGCCTGCGGGCGCACCGTCCGCGGCGTAGCGGTCGGTCAGTGTCCAGTCCAGGTCGAGCTGGATCGGGGCCGGGCCGACCTCGAGTGCGGCGATGTTCAGCCGGTGCAGCTGGAAGTCGGGGTCTGCCTGATTCTGGAGAGTGAGAGCTACCTGGTAGAGCGGCGAGTGTGCCTGGGAACGAACTGGATTCAGGGCGTCGACGAGTTGCTCGAACGGCACCATCGCGTGGTCGAAGGCGGCGAGGTCGGCCGTGCGGACGGCGGCCAGCAGCTCGGCCAGGGTCGCGTCGGATCGAATCTCGGTGCGCAGCACCAGGGTGTTGACGAACATGCCGACGAGTTCATCGAGCGCGGCGTCACCTCGGCCCGCGACGGGAGCGCCGATCACGGTGTCGGTGGACGCGGCGTAGCGGCTCAACACCACCGTCAACGCGGTGTGCAGCACCATGAACGGCGTCACCCGGTGGGTGGCGGCCAGGTCTTGAATCTCTTGGTGCAGCACCGAATCCAACCGTCCGACGACGGCTCCACCGAGATTTGTGGCGACCGCCGGTCGCGGCCGATCCGACGGCAAGGTGAGTACCTCGGGGATGCCCGCGAGTCGGTCTGTCCAATACCCGAGCTGGCGGGCGAGCACAGAACGGCGATCTTCGACCGAGCCGAGCACGGTCCGCTGCCAGACCGCGAAGTCGGCGTACTGCACCGGAAGTGGGCTCCACGCCGGCACCGTATCCGCGCAGCGCGCGACGTATGCCGCGGCCAGATCGCGGGTCAGTGGTGCGAAAGACCAACCGTCGGCGGCGATGTGATGGACGACGAACAGCAGGACGTGCACCCGGCCGCCCGGCGGCACGGACAACTCGCCGTCGTCCAAGCGCAGCAGGCGAACTCGCAGCGGAACCTCGACGGTGACGTCGAACTCGCTCGCGGCCGCGCTGGCGATCAGGTCGGGTAGCTCGGCCGGGCGCACCGGACGGGCCACCAGGTCGACCAGCTTCGTCTCCGCCGGAAGCACCACCTGGGTTGCGGCGCCGTCCTGTTCGGGATAGATCGTGCGCAGCGTCTCGTGCCGCGCGATCACGTCGGCAATGGCCGCTTCCAGCGCGGCAACGTTCAGCGCGCCGGTGAGCCGCAGTGCGAAGGGGATGTTGTAGCCGCTACCGGTGGTGTCGAACCGATTGAGGAACCACATGCGCTGCTGGGCGATCGACAACGGGATCGGATCGGGACGGTCCTGTGCCGTGAGTGGCGGCAGGACAGTCGCTTCGGCTTCCACCGAGCGGTCGACGGTGAGCCGCAACGCCAGTTCGCGCACGGTCGGCGCGTCGAAGATCGTGCGCACCGGGACCGCGGTGCCCGTCGCCTTCCCGAGGCGGGCGGCGAGTTGAGTAGCGATCAGCGAGTTTCCGCCGAGTGCGAAGAAATCATCGTCGGCACCGACGCGATCGGCGCCGAGCAGCGCAGTAAATGTCTCGGCGACAAGCGATTCCGCGACCCCCACCGGTTCCGCGAACTCAGTAGGCGCGAAGATGGGCGCGGGCAGTGCCTTTCGGTCCAGCTTGCCGGAGGCAGTGACCGGAAGCCGGTCGAGCATCACGAAGGCGCGCGGCACCATGTATCCCGGCAGTCGGGTGGCCAATTCGGCACGTAGCCAATCGCCGGCGACCGACGCATCGGCCACCACGTAGGCCACCAGTTGGTCGCCGTTCGCGTGGTCGTCCCGAACCAGTACGACGGCTTGGGCAACGGCGGGCAAGGACAGCAGCGCCGATTCGATCTCACCCAGCTCGATCCGCAGACCACGGATCTTCACCTGGAAGTCGGTGCGACCCAGGAATTCCAGCTCACCGGCAGACGTCCAGGCCACGAGGTCACCGGTTCGGTACATGCGCCCGCCCGCTGGATCGAACGGATCGGCCACAAACCGGTCACCCGTCAAATCCGCGCGGCCCCAATAGCCACGGGCCAACTGCGCCCCCGCCAGATATAGCTCCCCCGGCACCCCCACCGGTACAGGCCGTAGCTGTGCGTCGAGGACATACGTCCGGGTGTTCCAGATCGGTGCACCCATCGGCACCGTGTGCGTATCACCATCGGTGACCTCATGGAATGTCACCTCGACCGCCGTCTCGGTAGGCCCGTAGCCGTTGTGCACCCGCGCGCCGGTCAGCTCGCGCATCCGCTGCGCGGTCACCGCCGGCAGTGCCTCGCCGGAACAGAACACGTCTCGCAGCGTGGGCACCTCGATCTCGTCCGCAACGAACACGGCCAGCATCGACGGCACGAAATGCGCGGCGGTCACGCCCTCTCGACGCATCAGCTCACCGAGGTAAGCGGGATCCTGATGACCATCCGGCTTCGCGAGCACCAGCCGCGCGCCGACCTGCAACGGCCAGAAGAACTCCGGCACCGACACATCGAAAGTGGCGGGCGTCTTCTGCAACAGCACATCGTCGGCGTCGAGCGCGACATAGGCCGACTGCATCCACCGCAGCCGGTTCACGATGCCCGCGTGGCTCATCGCCACGCCCTTCGGCCGTCCGGTCGAGCCGGACGTGAACAAGACATACGCGATGTTCGCGGGACGCAGCGGTGCCCGCCGGTCCGCATCGGTCAACGGTGCATCCGAGTACCCGGACAGGTCGAGTCGATCGATACGTTGCTGTGCCACCGTGAGATTCAGGTCTGTGCCAGAGGTCAGCACGCAGAGCGGGGCGGCGGTATCGAGGATGTGTTCGGCGCGCTCGGCCGGGTGATCCGGATCGAGCGGCAGGTAGCCGCCGCCCGCGGTGATGATCGCGTACATCCCGGCCACCAGATCGAGCGAACGCCGCATGCCCAGCGCGACCAGCGAATCCGGGCCGACACCCTGCGCAACGAGCCAACGCGCCAACCGATTCACCCGGCCCGCGAACTCGGCGTAAGACAGACTCGTGCCCTCGAAGGTGAGCGCTGCGGTATTGGGTGTGCGGGCAGCTTGTCCAGCGAATAGTGCAGCGAGCGTCTGTGTCTCGTCGATTGCTTGCGCGGTGTCATTCCACCGGCGCAGTACGAGTTCACGTTCCGTGTCCGCGAGCAGCTCGATGTCACCGATCTTCTGCTCCGAGTCCACGGCCGCGGCGGTGAGCATCCGCAAGAAGCGGGCTACGAACGACTCGATAGTCACCGTGTCGAACAGATCGGTGGCGTAGCGCAGACTGCTCGTCAGGCCCGCGCCGTCCTGACGCTCGTTGATCACCAGGTGCAGGTCGAATTTGGCTCCGCTGTCCTCGATCTCGACCGGCTCGATCGCAAGCCAAGGCACCTCGACCGCGCCAGTGCGGAGCACCGGCTGAGCTTCACCGAAGCTGAGCATCACCTGGAACAGAGGGTGTGCACCGGTATCGCGGTCGACGGCCATGGCGTCGACCAACCGCTCGAAGGGCAAGTCGGCGTTGGCGAACGCGGCCAGATCGGCATCGCGTGTCTGCTGGACCAGCGCACTGAACGAGGCGTCCGTAGCCACCGGTGTCCGCAGCACCAGCGTGTTGACGAACATGCCGATGAGCGCGTCGAGTTCGCGCTCACCTCGCCCGCCGATAGGCGAACCGATCACGATGTCGTCGCTGCCGCTGAGCCGCGCGAGCGTCGCCGCGAACGCGGCATGCAGCACCATGAACAATGTCGCGCCGGTGCGCCGCGCAATCACGCGCAGCCCGGCGACCACCGCGGGCTCGATCACGAAGTGCACTGCCGCACCATGATTCGACGGCACGGCCGGTCGTGGCCGATCGGTCGGCAAGGCAGTCTGCGCCGGTGCGCCGTCGAGTACGTCGCGCCAGAATCGCAGCTGCTGATAGGCCGGATCACCCGGGACATCCGGTGCGCCGAGCAATTCCCGGTGCCACAGGCTGTAATCCGCGTACTGCACCGGAAGCTCCGCCCAGTCCGGCGCGTGGCCGATCAGCCGGGCGAGATAGGCGCGCACCAGATCGGTGACCAGCGGCGGCATCGAGAGCGCATCGGCGGCGATGTGGTGGACGACGAACACGAGCACGTATTCGTCGCCGAGGACACCGCGTCCGTCATCGACCCGGTCGACCAGCAACAGCGCCACGCGCGCGGGGAGTTCGGTGGTGACGTCGAATCCGGCTCGGGCAATCGCGGCAACCGCCGACGCGACCTCGGACCGGTCCGCCGGCACCGGGTTGAGGGCGAGACCGATATCGCCGCCGTCCAGAATCAGTTGGTAGGGACCGGCTTCGGTATCGGGATACAGCGTGCGCAGCGATTCATGCCGGACCAGCACGTCCACCACGGCCCGCTCCAGCGCGGCGACATCGAGCCGGCCGGTGAGCCGGAGCACGACCGGCAGGTTGTAGACGCCGGACGAACCATCCTCGGTCTCCAGCCGGTTGAGGAACCACAACCGTTGCTGCGCGGGCGAAAGCGGAACGCGCTCCGGTCGATTCCGGCGCGTCAACGCCGGCCGGAGCACCTCCGCGGTGCTCAACACATCCACGGCGGCCGAGAAGCCCTCCACCGTGGCTGCTTCGAACAAGGCGCGCAATGGAACTCGAACGCCGATGGCCTCACCTACCCGAGCCGTCACCTGAGTGGCGTCCAGCGAACTGCCGCCGAGCGCGAAGAAGTCGTCGTCCAGACCGACCCGGTCGACGCGAAGTACCTCGGCGAATACCGCAGCGACCAACCGTTGTGCCGCGTCTACCGGAGCGCGGAACCGCTCGACCTCCAGCACTGGAGCGGGTAACGCCGCACGGTCCAGCTTGCCGCTGCTCCCCAGCGGGAACTCGGTCAGTTCGACCAACGCGGTCGGCACCATGTAGGCGGGAAGACGCTGTGCCAAAGCAGCTTTGAGGACAGCCTGATCGAGCTCAGCTCCCGGCGTGCGGACTACATAGCCCGCCAAGAATTCGCCGGACGCACCGGTGACGAGTCGGACTGCCGCCCGGCTCACCTCGGGCGACGCCAGCAATGCCGTCTCGATCTCGGCGAGTTCGATGCGCTGTCCACGGAACTTTACCTGGAAGTCCGTGCGGCCCAGGTAGACCAGCTCACCGTCCTGGCTCCACCGGACCAGATCGCCGGTTCGATACATGCGTTCGCCGCTGTTGCCGAACGGATTGGCGACGAAACGATCCGCGGTCAGGTCGACCCGGCCGTGATAGCCGCGCGCCAGCTGGTTTCCGGCCAGGTACAGCTCCCCCGGCACCCCGATGGCCACCGGTTGCAAACGTGCGTCCAGCACATACACCTGGGAGTTCCACTCCGGCTCACCGATCGGCACGACCGCCGTGTCCTCGGTGGTCACCTCGCGGTAGGTGATCGAGACCGCCGCCTCGGTGGGTCCGTAGAGATTGTGCAACCCGGCATCACTCACCCCCTGGAATGCGGCCACCGTCTCCGGCGGGAGCGCCTCGCCGATGACGAAAACGTCGCGCAGGGAATCGAGTTCGCCGGGCAGGACGTGTGCGGCGAAGACGGAAAGCATGGCGGGCACGAAGTCGGTGAGCGTGACGCCTTGGCGGGCAATGGTTTCCGCGAGGTATCGCGGATCGCGGTGGCCATCCGGTGTGGCGAGCAGCAGTGTGGCGCCGACGCGCAGCGGCAGGAAGTATCCCCAGAGGGATACGTCGAAGGTGGTTGCGGTCTTCTGCAAGTATATATCGCCGGTGCGTAGGCGGTATTCCGCGTGCATCCAGGCCAGCTGATTGGCGATGGCGCGATGACTGACCGACACCCCCTTGGGCTTGCCGGTCGAGCCGGAGGTGAAGATGACGTACGCGGGGTGTTCCGGATGCAGCGGGGCACGCCGCTCGCGTTCGCCGATCTTGGCGGCGGAGTACGTCTCCAGGTCGAGCTCATCCACGTGCTGCACCGCCACCGTGGCGGGAACTGTTGCGGGAAGCTCGAATCCGGCCGCACGCGTGGTCAGTACGGAGTGCGGCCGGGCGGTGTCGAGAATGTGTCCGATACGTTCGGCCGGATGCGTGGGGTCCACCGGAACGTAGGCCCCACCTGCCCGCGCGACCGCGTACATGGCGACGACCAGTTCGATCGAACGCGGCATCGCCAGCACCACAAGCGATTCCGGACCGACGCCGGATTCGATGAGCATTCTGGCCATCCGGTTGGCTTGATCGGACAGCTCGGTATAGGTCAGCTGCAACAGATCCGTTTTCACGGCAACGGCATTCGGCGTGCGCCGGACTTGATTGTCGAATCCCTCGTGCAGAAAGCGGTCGGCGACCTTGTGCCCGCTGGCATTCCAGCTCGCGGTGACATAGTCGAATTCGCCCGCATCGAGCAGGGAGATGTCACCGACCGGGATCTGCGGTTCGGCCACCGCCGTGCGTAACAACCGGACCAGCTTGGCCGCGAACTCGCGCACGGTCGGCGCATCGAACAGATCTGTCGCGTAGGTGAATTCGGCGCGGTACTCGGTATCCGAATCCGAGATCGTCAGTTGCAGATCGAATTTGGCGAAGCCGGGATCGAAGTCGACCAGATCGGTGGCCAGGTCCGGCAGATCCGGTGTGACCGGCCCCAGGTTCTGCATGAACAGCGCCACCTGGAACAGCGGATGCCTGGCCTGGGAGCGGGCCGGATTCAGCACCTCGACCAAGCGCTCGAACGGAAGGTCGGCGTGAGCGAACGCACGAAGGTCTCGTTCGCGGGCATGCGCGACCAGCTCGGCGAAGGTCGCCGCGCCGCGGATCTCGGTACGCAGCACGAGAGTGTTGACGAACATGCCGACCAGGTCGTCCAGCGCGGCATCGCCACGGCCTGCCACCGGCGTACCGATAGTGATGTCGGTCGTACTCGACAGCCGGGCCAGCAGCGCCGCCAGCGCGGCGTGCAGGACCATGAACGGCGTCGCGTGGCAGCGGGCGGCGACCTCATCGATCGCCGCGCGCAGTTCCGCGTCGAGGCGAAATTCGTGGGTCGCGCCGCGATAGGACGCGCGCGCGGGTCGCGGCCGGTCGGCAGGCAGATCCAACTGTGCGGGCAGGTCGGCCAATTCGGTATGCCAGAACGCCAGCTGGCGGGCCGCCGCGGAATCCGGGTCGGCCTCGTCCCCCAGCACGTGCTGCTGCCAGAGCGCGTAATCCGCGTATTGCACCGCAAGCGGGGCCCAGCCGGGCGCACGTCCGGCGCGACGAGCGGCATACGCGGTTCCCAGGTCACGCACCAGCGGCCCCAGCGAGACACCATCTGCGGCAATGTGATGCACGACCAGCACCAGCGTGTGATCCGCCGGCCCGCAACGCAGCAGTCGCACGCGGACCGGGATCTCCTCGGCGACATCGAACCCCTGAGCCGCGACAGCCAGGACCGCAGCCGCCAGCTTGGGCTCTGACACGTCGGACGGCGTCAGGTCGAACACGGCGTGCACCCGGCGGATCAACTGCGCGGGACCGGCCACCCTCTGCGGATAGACCGTGCGCAGGACTTCATGTCGCGCAACCAGATCGGTGATCGCCGCGGAGAGCGCCGCCACGTCGAGTTCGCCCCGCAGCCGCAAAGCCACCGGAATGTTGTCCACCGCAGCGGTGTCGAGTTCGCGGGCCGATTCCGCGTCGGTGCCGAATCGGTTCAGGAACCACATGCGCCGCTGCGGTGGTGACAGCGGAATGTGCTCCGGCCGTGGGCCTGCCACCAGCGGTGAGCGGTCGGCGCCGCACTGCGCCGAGGCCGCGATAGCACCCGCCGTCGGTCGATCGAAGAAGTCCCGGACATCGATGGTTACGCCGAGCGCCGTCGAAATGCGGGCGATGGCTCGCGTGGCGATCAGCGAATTCCCGCCCAGCGCAAAGAAATCGTCGTCGGCGCCGATCCGGTCGAGGCCGAGCAAGCCAGCGAAGATCTCGGCCACCCGCACCTCGGCGGCCGACTCCGGTGCGCGATATTCGGCTGCATCAGAACCGAATTCAGGCTCCGGCAAAGCGCGGCGGTCCAGTTTGCCGTTGTTGTTCAACGGCATCGCTTCCAGCACCGTGACCAGCGACGGCACCATGTACTCCGGCAGTTCCTGCCGCACGGAGGTCAGCACCGCAACCGGATCGATGACGCCGCTGCCCACCACGTAGCCGACCAGATGGTCGCTGCCCCGGTGCCGGTGCAGTACGACCGCCGCCTGTGTCACCCTCGGGTGCCGCAGCAGTGCCGCTTCGACCTCGCCCAGTTCGATCCGCAGGCCGTGCAGCTTCACCTGGAAGTCGGTGCGGCCCAGGTATTCCAGTTCGCCCGGTCCGCCGTCGCGGCCGGCCATCCAGCGCACCAGATCGCCGGTCCGGTATATCCGCTCCCCCACCGGTCCCTCCGGGCTGGCGACGAACCGCTCGGCCGTCAATCCGGGGCGGGCGACATAGCCGCGGGCCAGTTGCACACCGGCGAGGTAGAGCTCACCGACCACGCCGGTGGGTACCGGGCGCAGATTGTCGTCGAGCACGAGCAGATCGGTGTCGTCCGCGGGCGTCCCGATCGGCACGCCGGTCACGTCGGCGCCGGTGACCTCGTGTGCGGTCACGTCGACCGCGGCCTCGGTGGGGCCGTACAGGTTGTGCAGCGTCGCGCCGCTGATATCGCGGAACGCGGCGGCGGTCGCCGCCGGAAGCGCCTCGCCGGAGGCGAAGACCAAGCGCAGTGAATCCGCTGCCGCTTCCGCCGCCGGCTCACCGGCGAAGACCGCCAGCATCGACGGCACGAAATGCGCTACGGTGACCCGGCTTTCGTCGATGATCCGGGCGAGGTACGCGGGGTTACGATGCTCGTCCGGTGCGGCGATCACCAGCCGGGCGCCGACGTGCAACGGCCAGAAGAACTCCCACACCGAGACGTCGAAGGTGAACGGCGTCTTTTGCAGGACGACGTCGTCGGCACACAGCCGGTACTTGCGCTGCCGCCAACGCAGATTGGCCAGGATCGACCGATGCGAGACGGCGACGCCCTTGGGGCGGCCAGTCGAACCGGAGGTGAAGATGACGTACGCAGTGTTGTCCGCATTCAGCCGCACGGATTCGGCAGTCGGCGATCCGGCTGAGGTGCTGTCGAATTCGTCGATGTCGAGAGTTGCGACCGCACCCAGCTCCGGCTGGTCGCGGGTCGTCGTGAGCACCAGGATCGGGCGCGCGACGTCGAGCACATAGGCGATGCGCTCGACGGGGTGATCGGGATCGATGGGTACATAGGCGCCCCCGGCTTTCAAGATCGCGTACATGCCGATCAGCAGGTCGAACGAGCGGCGAACAGCCAGTCCCACCAGTGATTCCGGGCCGACGCCTTGCGAGATCAGCTGATGGGCAAGCGCGTTCACCCTGCCGTCGAACTCGGCGTAGGTGAGGGTATTGCCGGCGTATTCGAGCGCCACCGCGTCCGGAGTGCTGCGCACCTGCCGCTCGAATTCGCTGACCAGCGTTTCGACCGGCGGTAAGTCGACGGACAGCACGCTTTTGGCCGCGCTCAGCGCGTCGTCCAGCAGCTCCGTCAGCACGGTGCCCAGCGCCCCGTCGGCCGATTCCAGCAGCGCGGGAAGCTGACTCGACACCACCACCGGCACCAACGCCTCCGGGCCCAGGCCGTCGCCCATAGCATCGGCCAGGAGCGCCAATTCGTTGGCGAGCACCTCGTAGGTGACGGCCACTTCGGCGTGGCGCAACGCGACTCGGTCCGGCTCCAGCCCGGCCACGGTCTCGATCAACACGGGCAGGTCGTCGACTCCGTACGCACGGCGCAGCGCGGTTCGGCCGCCGAGCGCCGATCTGGTGCCGAGTCCGTCGGGTGTAACCGAATCTGGGTGGGACATCAGCTGTTTCCTTCCGAATCGACTACCGACGCCGAGTCGGCGAGCACCGCACGCACCTCGGCCAGCAGGGTCCGCAGCAACGCCGCGAGACCGCCGCCACCGAGGGCGGTGAGGATGCCGGGTGCCAGCCCGGCGAGTGAAATGTTGATCAGGGCTTCGGGTTTCGCGGCGGCACCCATCGCCTTCGCGACGCTCGTCAGTTTCGCGTCGAGTTCGCGATAGGAGATCGCCCGATCGCCGTGGGTGAAGGCGATGATGTCCGGGGCGACGCGGGCGGCGGCCGAGATGAGCGCGGGCAGATCTGCCGGGGCGGGCTGAGGTTGTCGTTCCGCCGCGGAGCGGATATCGATCGAGCGGATCGCGATCGCTGGATCGGTGACGACTGCGGTCAGCACCTGGATCAGCCGGGCCGCGAACGAGCGGACGGTCGCGGCCTCGAAAAAGTCTGTCGCGTAGCCGAACCGCATACTCAGGCCCGCTCGAGCCCCATTGGTGTCGAACAGCTCGACGGCGGTGAGCTGAAGGTCGAACTTCGCCTCGTCCAGGCCGAGATCGAGGGCCTCGACCTCCAGGCCCGGTAGCGCGACGGTGCCGACCGGCAGGTTCTGGAAGGTGAACAGCACCTGGAACAGCGGTGGGTAGGCGCTGGACCGCGGGCGACCGATCGCCTCGACCACCTGCTCGAACGGGACGTCCGCGTGGGACAAGGCCGCTAGATCCCGCTCGCGCGCTTGGCGCAGCAGGTCGCGGAAGCTCGCGCGCGGGTCTACTTCCGTGCGCAGCACCACGGTGTTGACGAACATCCCGATCAAGTCGTCCAGTTCGCGGGCACCGCGTCCGGCAACGGGAGCGCCGATGGTGATGTCGGTGGTTCCGGCGAGCTTGGCGAGCAGTACCGCGAATGCGGCATGGAGCGTGGTGAACAGCGTTGTGTCGTGGTCACGCGCGAGTTCGTCCAGCCGGGCGGTGAGTTCGGCATCGATGTCGAATTCGATGGTTGCGCCATGCATGTCGCGACGGGCGGGCCGAGGTCGGTCGGTGGGCAACGCGAGTAGTTCGGGTGCGCCGGCCAATTCGCGCTTCCAGTAAGTGAGTTGGCGCGCGGCGAGGCTGTTCGGAACGTGTTCGGAGCCGAGAAGTTCGTGCTGCCAGCTGCTGTAGTCCGCGTACTGGATGTCCAGCGGAGCCCAGTCGGGGGTTCGACCGGATGCTCGGGCGACGTAGGCGCGCATCAGGTCCCGAGTCATCGGTGCCACGGAGTATCCGTCGGCGCTGATGTGGTGCAGCACGACGACGAGCACGTACTCATCGGCGGCTACCGCGAAGAGTGCCACACGAACTGGTGGTGCCGTCGTGATATCGAAAGCGATAGCGACGAATCCGGCGATGCGTCCCTGGATGTCCGGCTGCGACACCGCTATCGGGGTGAGGTCGAAGCGCAGTTCGGTGACCGACAGCACCTCCTGGACGGGTCCGTCGGCCGAGTCCGGATACCTGGTTCGCAGGGCATCGTGCCTGTCGAGGATGTCGTCGATTGCCGATCTCAATGCGGCCAGGTTCAGTTCACCCGTGAGGCGCAGTGCCGTCGGGATGTTGTAGGCCGCGGAATCCGGTGCCAACCGGTTGACCACCCACATCCGTTGCTGCGCCGGCGACAACGCCGCCGGTCCTGAGCCGGTACGTCGCACCAGTGCGGGTCGCGCAGCACTGTCATCGAGAGTCATGAGGTACTCGGCGAGCCCACCGACCGTCGGTTCCTCGAATACCGCGGACACCGGCACATGAACGCTCAGAGCGGCGCTCAGTCTGGCGGCCAGGCGAGTGGCCATCAGCGAGTTGCCGCCCATGGCGAAGAAGTGGTCGTCGAGTCCTGCGGTGTCGGTGCCGATCACGTCGCCGAAGGTGGCCGCGACGACCTTCTCCAGCTCGGTAGCCGGAGCACGGAAGGCTGCCACCGCGAACACCGGCTCCGGCAGCCGGGCTCGGTCGACCTTGCCATTCGCGTTGAGCGGCAACGCTTCCAGCACGACGACCGCGGCGGGAACCATGTAGGTCGGCAGCTCACGCGCGAGCGCCTCCCGCAGCGCGCCGGGCAGATCAGCTCGATACCGTGAATCCTGCCCCGGTACAGCCACATACGCGATCAGGCGCGCGCCGGCTCGTTCGTCTTCCCGAGCCACCGCGACGGCGGCCCGTACGCCAGGCTGTCGCCGCAGCGCGGTCTCGACCTCACCGAGTTCGATCCGGAAGCCACCGATCTGCACCTGGAAGTCCGCACGCTCCAGGTATTCGAGGGTCCCGTCGGAACGCCACCGCACGAGGTCGCCGGTCCGGTACATCCGGCCGCCGGCATACGGGTCGGCCACGAACCGGTCCGCGGTCAGCCCAGGTCGGCTCTGGTAACCACGAGCCAATTGAGCGCCCGCCAAATACAACTCACCCGGAACGCCCACCGGGACCGGCCGCAGTCGTGCGTCGAGCACGTAGACCCGGCTGTTCCAGGCAGGCGAACCGATCGGCACCGTGTGCGCCGGGTCGGTATCCACCGCGTAGGCCGTGATCGACACCGCAGCCTCGGTGGGACCGTAGAGATTGAACAGCTGAGCCGCTGTGCGGCGCCGGAATTCGATCGCGGTCGCCGGCGGCAACGCCTCGCCGATGGCGAGCACCTGACGCAGGGATGCGGGCAACGTGGGTGCGGCCGAAAGGAGCATGCCGATCAACGAGGGCACCGCATGAAGAATCGTGACGCCATGACGCTCGATGAGATCGTGGAGCCGATCCGGATCTCGCTCTGTGCCAGGCTCGGTGATGACCAGGCGGCCGCCGGTCACCAGCGGTGACCAGAACTCCCAGACCGACAGGTCGAAGGTGGCCGGGGTCTTCAGCAGGACACGATCAGCCGGACCCAGTCCGAAATCGGCGCTCAGCCAGGCGAGTTGGTTCACGATCGCCGCGTGCGGGATGGCCACGCCTTTCGGCTGCCCGGTCGAGCCCGAGGTGAAGATCACGTAGGCCGGGTGTTCGGGGCGCAGCGGACGAATGCGGGCCGCGTCGTCGATTGCGGTCGCCGCCATACCGGTGAGGTCTACGCGGTCGACTTCCATGGTGGGAACCGATGTTTCGATCGGCAGGCCGTCGCGCGCGGTGGTCAGGATCACCACCGGAGCCGCCGTATCTACGCTGTAGACAATGCGATCCGCGGGGTGGTCGGGGTCGATCGGAACGTAGGCGCCGCCGGCGCGAATCACGGCATACATGGCGACTACCAGGTCGATCGAACGTCGCATTGCGAGCACCGTCGTCGTCTCGGGACCGACGCCGCTCGCGATCAACCTGCGCGCCAAACGATTCACTCGCGCGTCGAAATCCGCGTACGTGAGTTCCTGTCCGGATGCCGCGTCGATCAACGCCACTGCCTGCGGTGTCCGCGTGGCCTGCGCATCGATCAGGTCCGCCAGCGTCACCGACTCGACCGGATACGCGGTGTCGTTCCACTGGCGCAGGACCCGATTCCGTTCGGCACCGAGCACATCGATGTCACCGACGACGACTTCGGGTTGGGCCACTACGGATTCGAGCAGGCGGAGCAGTTGAGCGCCGATCCGTTCGGCGGTCGCAGGCTCGAACAAGTCCGTCGCGTAACCCAGGGTCAGATCGACACCCTCGGGCGTTCCGTCCGGACCGTAGTGATCGACGGCGAACAGATGGAGGTCGAATTGGGCGACCTCGCTGTCGAATTCGATCTCCTGCACCTCGAGGCCAGGAAGCTCGAAGGTGCCCCGTTCGTGATTCTGGAACGAATAGCCGACCTGGAACAGCGGATGCCGCGCCGTCGACCGGGTCGGATTGAGTACCTCGACCAGTCGCTCGAACGGCACGTCCGCGTGCGAGAACGCCGCGACATCCACCGCCCGCACGCGCCGCAGCAGGGCGTCGAACGGCTCGTTGCCCTCGATGCGGGCGCGCAATACCAAGGTGTTGACGAACATTCCGATGACGTCGTCGAGTTCGGCGACGCCGCGTCCCGCGATCGGCGTGCCGACGGCGATATCCCCGGTGCCGGACAACCGCGCGAGCAGGGCCGCGAACGCCGCGTGCACCACCATGAACAGCGTCGCGCCGTGCTTCCGGCCTAGTGCGACGAGATCCGTGTGCAGCTGCGCGTCGACCGCGCACCGGAGCTTCTTGCCGCGCAGGCTCTGGCGTGCGGGGCGCGGATGGTCGGTCGGCAGGGTCAGCTGGTCGGGCAGCCCGGTCAGCGTCTCCGACCAGAACCGGAGCTGTTGTGCGCCAATCGATTCGCCATCATTCTCGACACCGAGCAGCGCTCGCTGCCACAGCGCGTAGTCCGCGTACTGCACGGCGATCGGCGGCCAGCTGGGCGCGCGCCCAGCCAACCGTGCGGTGTACGCGACCAGCAGATCGCGCACGAACGGCACCACCGATGAACCGTCCGCGGCGATGTGGTGCAGGACTGCGACCAGGACGAATTCAGCTCGGGACGCTCCGTCATCGCTGATGCGGAACAGGCGCATACGTACCGGCACTTCGGCGGTGACATCGAAGGCGGTGTCGGCCAGCGCGCGGATACGTTGTGGCAGACCGGGTTCGGTCACATCGACCGGCCACAGAGACGGAACTTCCTGGTCAGCAGGCAGAATCAGCTGCACCGGCACACCTTCGCGCTCTGGATAGCGAGTACGCAGCGATTCGTGTCTGCCGATCACGTCACCGACGGCCGCCTGCAACGCCGCGACATCCAGTTGCCCGGACAGGCGAAGGGCCAGGGGGATGTTGTAGGCGACGGAGTTTCGGTCGAATCGGTTCAGGAACCACATTCGCTGCTGGGCCGGCGACAGCGGGATCCCCTCCGGGCGAGCACCGGCCACCAGTGCGGGCCGGTCATTGCCGGCCGTGGCCGCGCTCACGAGGGCGGCGAGATCGGCGACCCGTGGCGCTTCGAACAAGGCGCGCACGCCGACCGTGCGATCCAGCGCGGCACCGATGCGGGCGACCGCCTTGGCCGCCAGCAGCGAGCTGCCGCCGAGGGCGAAGAAGTCGTCGTCCGCGCCCACCGTCGCGCCCGAACCCAGCACCTCGGCGTAGACAGCGGCCACGATCTGCTCGGCCATCGTGGCCGGGCGGCGATAGGCGGTGGACTCGAAGACCGGCGCGGGTAAGGCGGCGCGATCGAGCTTCCCGTTGACCGTCAAAGGGATTCGGGCGACCGGGACGATCGCGGCAGGAACCATGTGTTCCGGCAGTCGATGTCCGAGGGCCTGCCGTAGTACCGCGACATCGAGGTCTTCGTCGCCAACCACATACGCAACGATGCGTGGCTCGTCGACCAGATCGGCGCGGACGACCACCGCCACTTCGCGGATCGCCGGCTCGTCGAGCAGCGCGGCCTCGATCTCGCCGAGTTCGATGCGGAAGCCACGCAGATTCACCTGCTGATCGGCGCGACCGAGGTACTCCAGATCGCCGTCAGCGGTCCAGCGGGCCAGGTCACCGGATCGGTATGCGGGTGCGCCGTTCTCGGCATAGGGATCGGCGACGAATCGACTGGCGGTCAGCGCGGGGCGGCCGAGGTAGCCGCGCGCGAGCTGCCTACCGGAGACGTAGATTTCGCCGGGTACGCCGACCGGGACCGGACGCAACCGGTCATCGAGAACCCGTACCACCAATCCCGGTATCGCACTGCCGATTACGCTTGCCGATCCGGTGCTCGCATCGATGGGGCGGAAAGACACGTGCACCGTGGTCTCGGTGATGCCGTACATGTTCACCAGGCGCGGACCCTCGGGATGCCGGTTGAACCATCCCGTCAGGCGCTGCGGCTCCAAGGCTTCGCCACCGAAAATCACCTGCCGCAACGCGAATTCGGCGGTGTCCTCCGCGGCGAGGTCGGCGGCCATCAACTGATAGAACGCCGACGGCGTCTGATTGAGCACGGTGATCCGCTCCGCGATCAGCAGTTCGCGGAATTGCTGCGGTGAGCGGGAGGTGTAGTAGTCGACCACGACGAGGGTGCCGCCGTGCAGCAGCGCACCCCACAGCTCCCACACGGAGAAGTCGAAGGCGTAGGAGTGGAACATCGTCCACACATCCGACGGACCGAAATCGAACTGCCGCTGAGTGTTGTCGAGCAGACGCAGAACGTTGTGGTGCGGTACGACAACACCTTTGGGCTTTCCGGTCGATCCGGAGGTGTAGATGACGTAGGCGATCTGCGCCGGATCCTGTGGCGCGCGCCGGTCCGCGTCGGTAATGGGCGAGCTGCCGGCAGCCGATTGCGTCGCATCGATGTCGATCACCGGGCCGCCGAACCAACCGCGCGCCAATTCCGTTGCGGTGCTGGTGATAGCGCAGATCGGACGGGCGTCGTCCAGGATGTACTCGATCCGGTCGGTGGGATAGTTCGGATCGATGGGGAGATATCCAGCGCCCGCCTTGACCACCGCGAGTAGCGCTACGACCAATTCGGCCGAGCGCGGCAAGGCCACCGCCACCAGTGTTTCCGGTCCGACGCCGGCGGCGATCAGCCGACGAGCCAGGCGATTGGACCACTCATCCAGTTCGGCATAGCTCAGCGTGCGCGCACCAGCGCGAACCGCATCCGCCGCCGGATCCAACGCGGCGACCTGCGCGAATCGATCCGCGAGTGTGCCGACGGCGGCCTCATCCGTGCCGGTACTCGCCCATTCATAGAGCGCCCGATGCTGCTCCTCAGCGCTGAGTAACTGGATGTCGCCGAGCACCACGGTCGGGTCGGCCGCGATGGCCGCCAGCACCTGGGTAAAACGGCGGCCGAGCACAGCGATCGTCTCGGGATCGAAAAGATCGGTGGCATAGGTGATCTCGATGTCCATGCCGTCTGCCCGGCCACCCTGATCGATCGCCTCGACCACCGTGAATTGCAGATCGAACTTGGCTGCGGCGGCGTCGAATTCACAGGGTTGTGTGCGCAGGCCGGCCATTTCGAGCCGAGGCAGCGTGAAGTTCTGGAAGGTCAGCGCCACTTGGAACAGGGGGTGGCGACTCTGCGCACGGGTCGGGGCGAGCAATTCGACGAGCCGCTCGAACGGGACATCTACCTGCGACAACGCATCGATGTTCTGATCGCGGACGGTATCCAGCAGGGTCTCGAACCGGGTCCTGGAGTCGACCTGGGTGCGCAGGACGAGTGTGTTGACGAACATGCCGACGAGCCGATCCAGGGCGGCCACGCCGCGACCGGCCACCGGGGTGCCGATCGCGATGTCGGTGCTGCCGGAGAGCCGGGCGAGTAGCACGGCAAGCGCGGCGTGCACGGTGCTGAACAGGGTGGTCTCGCGTTTGCGAGCCAATTCGCCTAGTTCGCTGTGCAAGTCGGAGTCGATCCGGAGCCGGTGTATTGCGCCGCGATGCGATGCCACCGTCGATCGTGGACGATCGGCGGGAAGGTCGAGTTGATCGGGGAGGCCGTCGAGGGTGTGCCGCCAGTAGTCGAGTTGGCGGTCCGTGTGCGCGAAATCCGCCTGCCACAGCGTGTAGTCGGCGTACTGCACCGGCAGCGCGTCCCACGTCGGGGGTACACCTTCCCGCCGAGCAGCGTAGGCGTTCATCAGATCGCCGGACAAGGGGCCAAGCGAGAAGCCGTCCGCGGAAATGTGGTGCAGCACTATCGCTAGCACGTGATCATCGGCAGAGATGGCGAACAACGCTGCCCGCATGGGGGTTTCATGAGTCAGATCGAAGGTGGCGGCGGCCAGCATGCTGAGCCGATCGGCCAGTGCTTCCTCGGCGATCCGCTCGGCATGGAGATCCGGAACAGCTTGCGCCGCCGGGACGATCACTTGCTCGGGGCCGTCGGGGCTGTCCGGGTAGACGGTGCGCAGCGTTTCGTGCCGCTGCACTACATCGCCGAGTGCGGCGGTCAGTGCGGCGATATCGAGGGCACCGGTCAGGCGGAGCGCGACGGGAATGTTGTCGACAGCGTCGCCGGGACCCGCTTGCTCATCTGCCAGGAACCGGTTGAGAAACCACATGCGCTGCTGGGCAGGTGAGAGAGGGATCCGTTCCGGCCGGGGTCGCGGTTGCAGTGCCGCGCGGCCGCCGAAACCACGTTGGGCTTTGGCGTAATCGGCCAGCGCCGCTACCGTCGGCGCATCGAACAACGCGCGCACAGGCAGGTCCGCGTCCATAGCGGCACCGAGTCGGGCCACCACCTGCGTGGCGGTCAGTGAGTTGCCGCCGAGGGCGAAGAAGTCGTCGTCCAGGCCGACGCGCTCGGCACCGAGCAGATCGGCGTAGATGCTCGCGACGAGTTGCTGCACCGCAGTGGCCGGCTCGCGGAACTCGGCGGTGTCGAATGCCGGTGTCGGCAAGGCTTTCCGGTCGAGCTTGCCGGAGGCATTGACCGGGAGTTCATCGAGCACGACGTAGGTCGTCGGCACCATGTATGCCGGTAGTCGGCCGGCGAGGTCGGCTTTCACCGCATCGAGATCGATAGCAGCACTCGTGGTTGGGACGAGGTACGCAACCAGCTGTTCGCCCGCCGCATTGTCGTCCCGCAGTACGACGACCGCCTGCGCGATCTCGTCCAGCCCGGTGAGGGCGTTCTCGATCTCGCCGAGTTCGATGCGCTGGCCGCGCAGCTTCACCTGGAAGTCGGTGCGGCCCAGGTACTCCAGTTCCCCATGCGGCGTCCAGGTGACGAGGTCGCCGGTGCGGTACATCCGTGCGCCGGTGGCGAAAGGGTTCGCCACGAAGCGATCGCTCGTGAGGTCTGGTCGTCCGAGGTAGCCACGGGCCAACTGGGTGCCCGACAGATACAGCTCACCCGCTACACCCACCGGCACCTGGCGCAGGCGTGAATCCAGTACGTGCACCTGCGTGTTGAACACCGGTGCGCCGATCGGCACCGTGTCCGCATCCAGGTCGACGACCTCGTGAAAGGTCACGTCGACCGCGGCTTCGGTGGGGCCGTAAAGGTTGTGCACCGCCGCACCGGTCAATTCCCGCAACCGATGTGCGGGCCTCGGCGGCAACGACTCACCCGAAGCGAACACCATGCGCAACGAATCGCACTGAGCGACAGCGGTGTCTGCGATGAACACCGCAAGCATCGACGGGACGAAATGCGCGACCGTCACCCGCTCGCTGCTGATGACTCCCGCGAGGTATGACGGATCACGATGCCCGTCCGGCCTTGCGACGACCAGCCGCGCACCGATCTGTAAGGACCAGAAGAACTCCCACACCGACACGTCGAAGGTCGCGGGGGTCTTCTGCAACACCACGTCGGTGTCGTTCAGGCGGTACTCCGCCTGCATCCAGGTAAGGCGATTGACGATCGCGGTGTGCGCAACCGCGACACCCTTCGGCCGACCGGTCGAACCCGACGTGAAGATGACATAGGCGATGTTCGATGGGCGCAGCGGCGCAAGGCGATCCGCGTCGGTGACCGGCGAACCCGAATAGTTCACAAGGTCGAGGCGATCGATCTCTGAAGCGGCGGTCTGTCCTGTGTCGAAGCCATCGCGCGCGGTAGTCAACACGCAGACTGGTCGCGCGGTATCGAGGACATAGTGAGTGCGCTCAGCCGGATGATCCGGATCCAACGGCACGTAAGCACCACCGGCAACACTCACCGCGTACATACCGACCACCAGATCGATAGACCGGCGCATACCCAGCGCGACCATCGAGTCCGGGCCGACACCCAGCGAGACCAGGTGACGTGCCAGACGATTCACCTTCGCCGAGAACTCGGCGTAGGACAGACTCGTCCCCTCGAACGTCACCGCAATCGCCTCAGGCGTCCGAACAACCTGCGCCTCGAACATCGACACCAACGTCGCCGACTCCTCCACCGCGTGCGCGGTGTCATTCCAGGTGCTCAGCGATACCCGCTCGTCAGCAGTCACCAGGTCGATATCGCCCACGACTGTCGCCGGGTTCGCGACGACCGCGTCGAGCACACGTTGCAGGCGAGTCGCGATCATCGCGACCGTCGCCGCATCGAACAGATCCGTCGCATATTCGAGCACCGCGGCGAGACCGTCCGAGCCGGCTTCCGTCAACGTCAGCTGTAGATCGAACTTCGCCGTATTCGTGTCGATCTCGATCCGCGATGCTTCGAGACCGGCCAGCTCGATGGACTCCTGCGCGGTGTTCTGGAAGTCGAGCATGACCTGGAACAGCGGATGCCGCGCCGCGGATCGCTGCGGCCGCAGCACCTCCACCAGTCGCTCGAACGGGACATCGGCATGAGCGAATGCGGCCAGGTCGTCATCACGAATGGCGGCGAGCAGTGCCGTGAACGGCAGCTCCGGCGGCACCTGGGCGCGCAGTACGAGCGTGTTGACGAACATGCCGACCAGGTCGTCCAACGCCTGCGCGCCACGTCCGGCAACCGGAGTGCCGATCGCAATATCTTGCTGCCCAGCGAGTTTCGTCAGCAACGTCGCAAGAGCCGCGTGCATCACCATGAACAACGAGGCATTCGCCGCCTCGGCGACCTCCCGCAGTTTCCGATGCGTCGCCGCATCGATGGTGAAGCCATGGCGGGCACCGCGACCCGAGGCGAACGCCGGACGTGGGCGGTCGGCAGGCAGGGTCAGCACGTCCGGCAGTCCGTCGAGCCGGTCCGACCAGTACCGGATCTGCCCGGCCAGCAAGGACTCCGGATCGTCTTCGGATCCCAAGGTCTCGCGCTGCCACAGGGTGTAGTCGGCGTACTGCACCGGAAGCGGCGACCAGTCCGGTGCCACCCCGATCCGGCGAGCCGCATAGGCCCGCACGAGATCTCGGGTCAACACCGCGATGGACCAACCGTCCGCGCTGAGGTGGTGCATCGCGACGATCAGCACATGCTCGTCGGAACCGGTGCGCAGCAAGGTCAGTCGAACCGGCGGCTCCCGGTCCACCTGGAACGGTGCCGCCGCGGCGGCCTCGAGCCGCCCGCCGAGTTCGGCGGCATCAATCTGTTCGGGCTCTAGGACGATAGACACCTCGTCGACCGCCGATACCTCTTGCCACGGAATGCCTTCGGCCGCAGGGTAACTGGTGCGCAACGCTTCATGCCTGACGAACACATCGGTGACCGCCGCCGTCAATACCGTGCAGTCGAGCACACCGCGCAGTCGAACCGCAGCCACCAGATTGTTCGCCACCGAGTCCGCGTCGAACTGGTGCAGAAACCACATCCGTTGCTGCGCATACGACAACGGCACCTGCCCTGGACGCTCCGCCGCCGTCAGCTCACTCCGGGCCCGCATCGGGCTCGAGGCGGCCAGGTGTGCGGCCAGCGGCCCGACGACCGGATACTCGAACAGCATCCGCACCGGCGCATCGACATTCAACTCCGCGGCGATCCGAGCGGCGATCTGGGTGGCTACCAATGAATTGCCGCCGAGCGCGAAGAAGTCGTCGTCCAACCCCACCTGATCGAGCCCGAGTACCTGACCGAAGATCTCGGCGACAACCCGCTCGGCACCCGTGACCGGCGCTCGAAACTCCTTGGCGGCAATCACCGGATCCGGCAGCGCCTGACGATCCAACTTGCCCGAAGCGCTCAACGGCATCGCCGCCAGCGATACATACGCAGTCGGCACCATGTACGAGGGCAGCACCGCCCGCAACCGTGCTTCGAGCGTCGACGCATCAACCCTTGTCACCACGTACGCAACGAGCAATTCACCTGCCGGGTGGGCGAATACCCGCACCGCCGCCGCGCGCACCTCAGCCAACGCCAGCAACGCGGCCTCGATCTCACCCAGCTCGATCCGCTGCCCGCGCAGCTTCACCTGGAAATCACTGCGCCCCAGATACTCCAGCGCACCGGTCCGGTTCCGCCGAACGAGGTCTCCGGTGCGATACATCCGCACCCCGGCCGGCCCGTACGGATTCGCCACGAACCGTTCAGCGCTCAGGTCCGCTCGCCCGTGATATCCGCGCGCCACCTGAACACCTGACAGGTACAACTCACCGATTACGTTGTCCGGCACCGGACGCAGCCGAGCGTCGAGGACCAGCACATGACTGTCGAGCACCGGGCGGCCGATCGGCACCGACCCGCGCACCGCGGTGTCGACGGGTGAGTGCGTGGCATGCACGGTGAATTCCGTTGGGCCGTACAGGTTGTACAACTTCGCGCAACTGACGGCGGCAAACGTCGCGGCGGCGTCACCAGTCATCGCTTCACCGGCAACGAACACAATGCGCAGCGAGCGGAGGGCGGCGGCCGGGACGGCGTCGGCGAATACGGTCAGCATCGACGGCACGAACGACGTCATCGTGACCCCATGGGCAGCAATGACATCCGCGAGATAGGCACTGTCCCGGTGCCCGTCGTGCTCCGCGACCACCACCCGAGCACCCCGGGCCAACGGAGCGAACAGCTCCCACACCGACACGTCGAACGTCGCCGGCGTCTTGAACAACACGACGTCGCGGGGTCCGATGCCGTACTCGCCCGCGATCCAGGTGATCTGGTTCACCGCCGAAGAGTGCTGAACCGCCACACCTTTCGGCCGCCCAGTCGACCCGGACGTGAAGATGACATAGGCAGTGTCGGCCGGGCGCAGCGGCGCTCGCCGATCCGCGTCGGTCACCGGCGCATTCGAGTACCCGGAGTAGTCGAGGACATCGACGGCAATGGCGTCCCGCTCCCCCGCCCACCCATCGACGGAACGAGTCAGAACGCAGGCCGGACGGGCCGCAGCGACAACGTGCTCGATCCGCGCCCTCGGCTGATCCGGATCGACCGGCACATACGCGCCACCCGCGGTCAGCACCGCGTATACCGCAATCACCAGCTCGACAGACCGGCGCATACCGAGCACCACAAGCGCTTCCGGCCCGACTCCCGCCTCGATCAACACCCGCGCCAGCCGGTTGACGTCCGCCGCCAGCTCCGCATACGTCAGCGCACGATCGCCCTCGACAACCGCGATCGCGTTCGGTGTCCGCCGCACCTGCGCCTCGAAGGCCGCGAGCAAGGTGCCCGCACCTGCCCGCCGAGCGTCCCGCCCACCTTCGATGGCCCGGCGTGCCTCCGCGGCATCGAGCAGCGGCAGATCGCCCACCGCGATATCGGTGTCGTCGATGATCGCCCGCAGAAATCGCACGAACCACCGCGCGTAATCGGCGATGGTGGATTCGTCGAATAGATCCGTGGCGTAGGCGAATTCCGCCCGGATCCCCGCCGGTGCCGAACCTTCCCTGAGTCCGGCACCGGCGAAGCCTTCCGTGACCGCCGAGCTTGCGGCAACCTCCGAGCTTCCGGTCACCGTGGCTTGCTCGGTCACCGTCAACTGGAGGTCGAACTTGGTCACTCCGGTGTCCAGGGTACTGGTCAGCACCGACATGTCGGGCAGTTCGAACGCGATTGGTTCGGCATTGTCGAAGGCGAGCATGACCTGGAACAGCGGATGCCGTGCTTGCGAGCGTGCCGGGTTGATGGCCTCGACTAGCTGCTCGAACGGGAGTTCGGCGTGTCCGAGGGCCGCGAGATCGGCTTCGCGGACCCGGGCGAGCAGGGTCGAGACGGGGTCGGCGAAGTCGATCGTGGTCCGCAGCACCAGCGTGTTGACGAACATCCCGACGAGGTCGTCCAGCGCCCGGTCGCCGCGCCCGGCGACCGGGGTGCCGATCACGAGGTCGGAGCTGCCGGACAACCGCGCCAGCAACGCCGCCAGCGCGGCGTGCAGCACCATGAACGTCGAAACGCCGTGGGCGCGTGCGAGGTCGGCGATCCCGGCGTGCACCGGGCCGGGCAGCTCGAAGCCGAACACCGCGCCGCGCCCGGAACTCACCGCGGGCCGCGGCCGGTCGGCGGGCAGGTCGAGCTGATCGGGCGCGCCGGCCAACGTCTCGGTCCAGAACGCCAACTGGTCGGGGTAGATCGAGGATTCGAGCAGTTCCCGCTGCCAGCGGCTGTAGTCCGCGTACTGCACCGGCAACGGCGTCCACTCCGGCGCGACACCGCCCTGCCGGGCTCCGTAGGCGATCATCACGTCGCGCGCCAGTACGCGCAGCGAAAGGCCGTCGGCGGCAATGTGATGCAGCACCAGCGCCAAGGCGCAGCTGCCGTCGTCCAGTACGAACACCCGCGCCCGGATCGGGATCTCGCGTTCCACATCGAACCCGCGCGCCGCGAATGCGGCCAGCTCGTCGTCGAGTTCGTCCGCGCCGATCGATTCCGGCGCATCGCTCACCGCGGCGACCGACAACACCACCTGCCGTGCCGCCGCGCCGGTGGCATCGCCGGGCAGCAGGGCGGGGAAGATCGTGCGCAGTACCTCGTGCCGGGCGACGACATCATCGAGCGCGCGACGCAGCGCCGCGATCTCGACCGCGCCGCGCAGCCGGACCACGAACGGCATGTTGTAGGCCGCGCCCGCTTGCTCGAATCGGTTCAGGAACCAGATCCGCTGCTGTGCGGGTGAGAGCGGAACCAGCGGCGGCCGTGGCCGTGCCCGCAGCTGCGCGACCACGGGCGCGCCGCTGGATCCACCCGCCCGCTCGATCAGTTCGGCGAGGTCGGACACCGTTGTGGCGGTGAATACCTCGCGAACTCCGAGCAGGCAGCCGAGGTCGGTGCCGAGCCGGGCGGCGACCTGGGTCGCCACCAAGCTGTTGCCACCGAGGGCGAAGAAGTCGTCGGTGCGGCCGACCCGCTCGCGACCGAGCACCTCGCCGAACACGCGGGCCACCGCCTGCTCGGTGGGCGTGGTCGGCGCGTGGTACTCCGCACTGGATCGGACGGGGGCAGGCAGGGCGGACCGGTCCAGCTTGCCGGAGGCATTGACCGGCAACGCGTCGAGCACCACGTAGGTCGCGGGCACCATGTAACCGGGCAGCGCTCGCACGGCGGCGGCGCGCAGCTGCGCGGAATGCACGGTCCCCGGCTCGGATTCGACGACGTAGGCGACGAGCTGCTCGCCGGCCCCCGCGTCGTCGCGCACCACGACCACCGCGCGGACCACCGAGTCGACCGCGCCGAGCACGGACTCGATCTCGCCGAGTTCGATGCGCAACCCGCGCAGCTTCACCTGGAAGTCGGTGCGGCCCTGGTATTCGAGCTGCCCGCGGGTGGTCCAGCGGACCAGATCGCCGGTGCGGTACATGCGATTACCGGTCGCCGGCCCGCCGAACGGATCGGCCACGAATCGCGCCGCGGTCAGTCCCGGCTGGGCCACGTAACCCCGGGCGAGCTGTACCCCCGACAGATACAGCTCACCCGGCGCCCCGACCGGAACCGGCCGCAGCCGCGAATCGAGGACATAGAGCCTGGTATTGAATACCGGCGCGCCGATCGGCACCGAGAGGGTATCGGTGTCGATCACTTCGTGAAAGGTCACGTCGACCGCGGCCTCGGTCGGACCGTACAGGTTGTGCAGTCGGGCGCCGGTCGCCACCCGCAGTCGCTGGGCAAGCGCGGCAGGCAAGGCCTCGCCCGAGGCGAACACCGAGCGCAACGTCGTCCGGCGGGCGAAGTCGTAATTCGCCAGGAACGCCTCGAGCATGGACGGCACGAAATGCGCTGTGGTGACGCCGTACTCGGCGATCACCTGGCGCAGGTAGGCCGGATCGCGATGCCCCTCGGGGTGCGCGAGCACCAGCGTCGCGCCGATCTGCAACGGCCAGAAGAACTCCCAGACCGAGACGTCGAAGGTCGCCGGAGTCTTCTGCAACACAACATCTTCGGTGCTCAGCCGGTAGGTGGCCTGCATCCAGACCAGCCGGTTCACGATCGCCTGATGGGTGATCGCCACGCCCTTCGGCCGTCCGGTCGAGCCCGAGGTGAAGATCACATACGCGGGGTGTTCGGAACGCAGGGCGGCGGTTCGCTCGCGATCCCACACGCGGCCCGCGGGACAGGACGCCTCGACGCTGCCCAGACGCAGTACCGGTGTCGCGGAAACCACGTCGTCCTCGGTGATCAGCACGCACATCGGGCGCGCGAGGTCCAGGATGTGCGCGGTGCGCTCGGCCGGATGGTCCGGGTCCAGGGGCACGTAGGCGGCGCCGGCCGCGAGGATCGCGTAGATGGCGACCACGAGTTCGGGTGAGCGCCGAATGTGCAGCGCGACCAAGGTCTCCGGTCCGGCGCCCCGCGCGATCAGGTGTCGCGCCAGCCGGTTACTGCGCGCGGACAATTCGGCGTAGGTCAGATCCGCCGCGCCCGGGTAGCGCACGGCGACCGCGTCCGGGGTGCGCGCCGCCTGCGCCTCGAACATCGCGACCAGGGTGGCCTTGGGCGCGGCGCCCGAGCATCGGTCCGACAGCACCGCGTCCACGTCGAACGCGGTGGCGTTCCAGATCCGGGTGCTGACCTCGAGCTCCAGCTCGGTCGCGACCGGCACCTCGCTCATCGGCGTGCCAGCGTCGGTGACGAGCAATCGCTCCAGGTAGCGGAGGAAGCGGGCGTGATGCCTGGCGATGTCGTCGGCGGTGTAGAGATTCGGGTTCGCCTCGAAATCCACGTGCACGCCGTCGCGTTCGCCGTAGTAGACGTTCAGGCTGAGATCCTCGACCGAGCCGGTCGAGAGCACGTGGTAGTAGCCGACCGTATCGCCGAGGGTCAGGTCGTTGCGGAACAGCATGATGTTGGCCAGCGGCCCGAACAGCGCGCGGCGCGCGGAGCCGCCTGCGTGCTCGGCGTCGCGCCGGATGTCTTCGTGGCGGTAGCGCTGGTGGCGCAGCGCGCCGGTCACCTCGACCCTGGTCGCGCGCAGCAGCGCACCCCAAGTGGTCGCGCCGACCGGCAGCCGCAGCGGCACGATGTTCGACAGCATGCCTGCCGAGCGCCGCAGCGCCGCCGTGGTGCGCGCGGTGACCGGGAGGCTGAGCACCGCCTCGTCGCGGTCGGCCAGCCGGGCGAGGTAACCGGCGAACGCGGCGAGCAGCACGACCGCGGGCGTCGAATCCTGGCTTTCGGCAAGCATATTCAGTCGCGCCACCTGAGTCGCCGAGAGCGGTCGGCCGGCGATCAGGTTGCTCGGCGCGCGGGTGGCGGTGCGTCCGTCGAGGCTGGTCGCGCCGTCCAGACCGGCGACTCGTTCGGCCCAGTGCGTGCGGTCGGTCGCCTGGCGGGGGCTGTCCCGGTAATCGAGTTCGCTGCTGACCAGGTCCGCCAGCGTGCTCGGCCGCACCGGCGTGGGTTCGGCGCCGCGCAGCCGCGCGGTATACAGCTCGGCGATCCGCATCATGTTGGTCAGGGCGCCGTACCCGTCCAGCACGATGTGATGAACCCGCAGGTACCAGAGGTATCTGTGCTCGGCGATCCGGAGCACCGCGCCCGCGAACAGTCGATCGGTCAGCAGGTCGACCGGCGTGCTCGCGTCGGTGCGCATCCATTCGTGCGCGGCGGCCTCGGGATCGGGCTGGGTGCGCAGGTCGATCAGCGGAATGTCGATGGACAGCGCCGGGTCGACGCATTGGTAGGGCACGCCGTCGGATTCGCCGAGCCGCACCAGCACCGATTCGTACTCGCGGCCCGCCTCGGCCGAGACCTGCTGCAGCAACGCGGGATCCAGCTCGCCGCGCACATCGACGTATTGCGCGATATTGATCGGCACGTCCGGATCGAGCAGCTGCGCATACCAGACGCCGAGCTGCGCGGGGGTGAGCGGAAACGATGCGGGGACCGCGGCCGCCGGCGGCCGCACACTGAACCGGCCCAACTCCGTACCGTGCACCAGAGCCTCCTAGATTTGCGAAACAACAGCTGGCCGAATGCTTTTGGGCAGCGCGAATAAGCCATTGCATGAACGGGCTGAGCCCGAATGCATGGCGTCGACCACCACAGGCGATTCAGTGAATGCGCGTAACGCGAAGCGTCACCGCGAGATCCGACAGATTTCCCGCCGCCGGCCCAACTCTTGCTCGTTCCTCCAACTTCACTGCCGCTCGGCGGGCGTCGCGGCCATGTCGGCTACATCACACGAAGCTGATCCGTGCAGTGCGAACACTAGGCGCTCGGTTAATAAAAAGGAACTATTTCCCTTAAAAACTTCTGGTCGCTTGTCCAGGACCGCTACCAGGGCAGACGCGACCAGACAGAAGTGTGTGCGCGACCACATCAAGGTCACGTTTGTGAGCTACCACACGTTCGGAAGTGCAGACTATGAGCCGGAACGTTGCATCCACGTTGCATCGGCGCCGAGCCGCCGATCGAGCACCCGGATCTTGGCCTCGATCTGCGCATACAGGGGCGAATCACGATCGACTGTCGCCCGATAGGCGGCCCACGCGGCGGCGTCGTCGCGCCCCTCGGCGCCCGCGGTCCAGCGGCGCAGCACGCCGGAATCTCCGGAACTCAGGACCGCGGTGCGCAGTCGCACCCGCAGTTCGTCGCGAATGTCGATAATCCCCGGCGCGGTCGAGCGCGGGAGCACCGGTCCGGCGTAGAGCCGCAATGCCGCATCGACATCACCGGAGTCGAGCGCGGCCCGCAGCGCCTCCACATCGGTTGCGATATGGACGCGCAAACGGTATGGGCGCGAACCGAATACGGTCGGGCCGACCACGCTGCGCAAGCGGGACACCGCGGCGCGGATGGTGCCGTTGTCCAGATCCGTATCGTCGAGCAGCAGCGCGAGGTGATCGGCGCCGAGGCCCTCCAGGTGTTCGGTGAGCAGCAGCAGGATCTCGGCATGCCGCTGGGACAACGGAACCCGGTCGCCCGCGACACTCAGTTGCGGTTGCCCGAGACCGAGCACCTCCAGACCCAGTCGACCCGACGTCGGCGCGTCCAGCGCGTGGCCACCCGGGGAGCCGTGCCGGGTCGAGCGCATCGCGGCCAGCAGCAGATCCATCTCCGCGGCGGTCGCGGCGGCCTTGACCAGGGCGAGAATCTCCGGCTGGGCGACCCGCACACCGCCGGCGATCATCAGCACGCCGACCAGCCTGCCGTCCGGATCATGCACCGGCGCAGCGGCTCCGGTGATCTGATGCATCCGGTGCAGGAAGTGTTCGGGGCCGTGGATCCAGGCGGCCCGGCCGGTGCGCACCACCAGGCCGACCGCGTTCGTGCCGATGCGGCGTTCGCTCAGGTCGTCGCCGGCCCGCAACCCGATCTCGGCGGCCGCGCCGACCTGATCCGGATTGCCGTGCACGGACAGCACCCGGCCGAACTGATCGGCGACCACGACGATCAAACCCGTTCTGGCCGTGTCCTGTACGAGAAGTTTGTCGATCAGCGGCATCAGCGTGGCGATCGGATGCGCCTCGCGGTAGCGCTGCAGATCGGCGCCGCGCAGACCGCGCCCGTCCAGCGGATCCAGCGGATCGACGCCGCCGCGCACGCTGCGCAGCCAGGATTCGAGCACGACAGGGCGCAACAATCCGGCAAGCTGGGTAAGCTGATCGCCACCCGCGCTAAGGTATCCGTGGGCCTGCGCGGCATAGGCCTCGAGCGCGCCGAGTTGCGTGCCGGGCTCGACGCCGTGCTGTGGGGGCCGCCCACCTGCAATGTTGCTGACCATTTGCCTTTCTTTCCGACCCAAACTGTACCGGCGGTTATATCGCGGCACGGGCGGATGCCTGGGTTTGTCCGCCAGGTCACACCGTGTTTGTACCCCTTACAAATGTGACCTACTCGTCTTCCACATCACCGCCCGGGGTAGTCCGCGACGTTTTCCGCGATCATCACCGTGCTCGCCTGCGGGCCGCGGCTCAGCGGCACCGGGACGACGGAGAGATCGACCACCGACAAACCGGTCACTCCGTGCACTCGGCACAACTCGTCCACCACCGCCCGATCGTCGCCGGCGGGTCCCATCCGGCAGGTTCCGGACAGATGTTGCGAGGTAGCCAGATTCGCGTGCAGCCAGGCATCGGCGGCTTCCGGCGGCTGCGGCATGGGGTCGGTGACCGGTTGCGCGGACATCCGGTGCAGCACCTCCGTCGCCGTCGCGACCGCGGCGCGCAGCCTGGTCCGATCGTGCTCGGCCGCGAGATACCGATGCTCGATCACCGGCGGCAATGCGGGGTCTGCCGAGCGCAGCCGCAGCACGCCTGCGGACTGTGGGCGCATCAGGGCGACGCCGAGGCGATGCACGCCGGCGCTGAAAGCGACCGTGTACGGCCGGATTTCGATGTCGTCCAGCTCAAGCACGTATTCCAGTGGGACGGTTGCCCGTTCGTCGGTGCCGAGCCGGTATTCGAGGCCGATCTCGGGATGGTCGGTGAACCAGTCGCCGACCGGAGCATCCTGCACGACCGGGATATCCAGGGCCCGAAGGTGTTCGGCGTCGCCGACGCCGGAACGCAGGAGCAGCGCGGCGGATTCGATCGCGCCCGCGCTCAGCACGATGCGATCGGCCCAGAGGGTCTCGGTCCGATTCTCGTGCACCAAGTCGACACCGACAGCGTGCACGCCGCGAAAACGGATGCGTATCACCGATGTTGCGCCTTGAACGGCGAGGTTCGGCCTGGACAACGCGGGCAAGAGATATCCGGATGCCGCGCTGACCCGTTGACCGTCCTCGATATTGCACGGCACCGCGCCGATGCCGTCGACCGCGCCTCGTGCTTCGTTCAGATCAGGTATCGCCGGAAATCCCAGTGCCGCACAGGCCGTCGCGAACTGCTGACTCGACGCGACGGGATTCGCGCTGCGGCGCACCGGAATCGGGCCGGACTGCCCGTGCCACGGGCGATCGCCGAAGTCGAGGTCGCGCTCCGAACGGCAGTACGCGAGCAGTGCCGAATCGAACGACCACAGCTTCGACGGCCCGAGCTCGCCGCTCCACGCCTCGAAGTCAGCGGCGGTGGCCCGCACGAAGTAGCTGCCGTTGACCGCGCCAGAGCCACCGATCACCTTGCCGCGCACGATGTTTGCGGTGACCGGGACACCGTCGTCGGCGAGCGTGACCGGATAGCGCCACAGCCATGGCGCGTCCGCACCGACCGGCAGTCGGGCGGCGTCGAGCAGCTCCGCCGGGAAGCCGGCCTGCGCGCGCCACATCGGCCCGGCCTCCAGCAGCCGGACGGTGTGATCCGGATTCTCACTCAGCCGGGCCGCGAGCACGCAGCCCGCGGTACCGCCTCCGACGATGAGCGTGTCGGTCATCCGAACCCTGTCCGATCAGTGTGACCGCGCCGATCAGTGTGACGGCGCAGTAGGTTTCAGCGATTCCGGGCTGCGCGCGCGGAACGCGCCCACCCAGAGGCCGGTGCCGTAGGCAATGTCGTCGAGCCGCTTGTACGCCACGTAGCGCACCGGATCGAGGCCACCGGCATCGCGATGGGTGAACCAGTCGGCGAGGCCGTCCGCGACGGCCATGGTGATCGCGATGCGCCGAATGCGCCGCGAGGCAAGCATTGCCACCAGCGTCACCGGCCAGTAGTGCCTGCACATCGCCGAGGCCAGCCGCCACAGCCCGGCGAAGAAACCGCGGGACAGGTAGATCGCGGCGATCCGCGTCGGGTTGTCCAGCTCGGCGAAGACCCGGCGTAGTCGCACCAGCGCGGTGACCAAGGTGATCACCCCGCCGATCAGTCCCCACTTCGACAGCGTGGCGAACAGGAACGCGGCCAGCATCGTCCAGGAGGGCAGCGACAGCGGCGAAACCATCCCGGGATGGCGTTCGCCGAGCGGCGCTGCGCCCGTGCCGTAGAACATCTTTCGGCCGAACCAGGCGCGGAAGGAGACCCGGTGGTCGTGCGCGACGTGCGCGGCCGGCTCGTAGCGCAGCCGCCAGCCGGCCTGCTCGAGCCGCCAGCACAGATCCACGTCCTCGGCGACCAACATGGATTCGTCGAAGCCGTCCTGCGCCAGCAGCGCGCGGCGGCGCACCAGCAGCGCGGCGCTCGGCACATAGGAGACCAGACCGTGCGACTGCACGGCGGCCTCGCGCCGGCCCAGATCCAACGAGGAGCGGGTGTGCTCGTAGCGGGCGAGGGCATTGGACTCCGGATCCAGCGCGACGATCCTGGGGGCGACCAGCGCCACCTCCGGGTCGCTGAAGTGTCCGAGCATCACCTCGAGCCAGCCGCTGCGCGGCACCACGTCGGAATCGAGGAACGCGACGAAGTCGGTTGTCGCGGCCTTCAATCCGGCGTTGCGCGCGGCGGCGGGGCCCTGCTTCTCGTCGTGGCGCAGCACGGTCACCCGGCAGCGGGTGCCCCGGTCGCGCGGGATCTGCACCGGCTGGTCCGAGCCGTCGTCCACGACGATGACGTTGTGCCCGCGCAGGGCCGCCAGCAACCTGGCCAGCCCGTCGGGGTTGTTGTGCAGCGGCACAATGACGGTGACGTCCTCGGGGGACGGGAGCAGCCGGGGACGCGGGTTGGCAACTCCGGAGTCGAGCAGCCGTCTGGCAACGGTCGCGGACTTCGGGCCGGTCACCTCGAGGTACCCGTCGCCGATCATCTCGGCGGCCTCCGGGGCAAGTCGCAGCAACCGAGCGGGCGAGCCGCCGATCAGCACCCGCCCTCCGGAGTATGCGCGTACCCGTGGATCAATCCGCACCCCGAATCCGTCGGGCAGGCGATCATGGCGCATTCCTGGCATGCTAGGCGGAGATTCGCGCACAAGCATCATCCGTCCGGTTTAAAGGACAGAATTCCGCACGAATCCGGCACGCCGAGCCCCGCGACAGTCGTTGCGGCGGACGATGAAGCGCCGACTTCCACTCGATTCCAGCATCCGGCAACGCGGCGGCAATCGGCCGGTCGTGACCGGAAGACCGCCGCCGCGCGGACGGCAGCATACGACTGGCTACTGCCGTGCATCAGGCCAGTGGACTCTCGTCACAGGCCCGCGCCGGCGGACGTTCAGGCGGAAATACGCTCGGGCGCGTCACGGACAGGGTCAGCGGAACCGGCGCGGGTTTGCGCGCTCCGGCGCGCGGTGTCACCCGCCGGGAGTGATCGACCGACGAGCGCGGGATCAGCCGCGCGGTGTCGGCCAGCGCGGCCTCGCCGTAGCCCTGGACGCATTCCGGGTCCGGCCCGTCGGCGGGCAGGCCGGTGAAGAACTTGGCCGCCATGCAGCCGCCGCGGCACGAGTCGTAGTGACTGCACGACGCGCACGCGCCGCCGCCGCTCGGCTCGCGGAGTTCGGCGAACAGCGCCGACTCGTGCCAGACCGTGCGAAAACCACCGTCGGACACCACGTTTCCGGCATGGAACCGGTCGTGGATGGCGAACGGGCAGGCGTATACGTCGCCGAGCGGATCGACCAGGCAGACCACCCGGCCCGCACCGCACATGTTCAAACCGGGCAGCGCCTCGCCGAACGCGGACAGGTGGAAGAACGAGTCGCCGGTGAGCACGCCCTCGCCGTTGCGCACCAGCCAGTCGTAGAGCACTCGCTGTTGCTCCTGGGTCGGGTGCAGCTCGTCCCAGACGTCCGCGCCGCGACCGGACGGCCGCAGCCGGGTCAATCGCAGGGTGGCGCCGTACTTTTCGGCGATCGCCCGGAACTCGTCGAGCTGACCGATATTGTGCCTGGTCGCCACGACAGACAGCTTCGCGTCGCGGAAGCCAGCCGCCGCAAGGTTTTCCAGCGCGCGGATGGCCATGTCGTAGGAGCCGGGTCCGCGCACCGCGTCGTTCACCGCGGCATCGGCGCCGTCCAGCGAAATCTGTACGTCGACATAGTCACTCGCGGCCAGCCGGGTGGCGACCTCCGGAGTGATCCGAACCCCGTTGGTGGAGAACTTCACTCCGACGTGGTGTTCGGTCGCGTAGTCGACCAGCTCCCAGAAGTCCGGGCGCACAGTCGGTTCGCCGCCGCCGATGTTCACGTAGAAGATCTGCATCCGCTCGAACTCGTCGATCAGCGCCTTGCACTGCTCGGTGCTCAGCTCCCGCGGATCGCGGCGGCCGGACGAGGACAGGCAGTGCACGCACGACAGGTTGCAGGCGTAGGTGAGTTCCCAGGTGAGGCAAATCGGTGCGGCCAGACCGGTTTCGAACCGATCGACCAGTCGCACCGCCGTGTCGGACGACGGGACCACCCCCGCCGCCGACGGCGCCGCGGCCGAACGCACGGCGGCGGGCGCCTGCGGGGCATCCGCGGGCGCCCCGACGATCATGTCCGAATCGACCAGCTGGGTCAGGGCTTTCACGTATTGCGCGGAATTGGCGTCGGTGACGCCCGCCGCTCGCATGGCCGTGCGGGCCGAGGCGTGCTCCGGCAGCGACCGCACGATCTCGACGATCCGCGGGCTCTTCAGGAAGGAGAGCTTGCGGGTGCCGAAGTGGTAGAGCAGCGCACCGAACGGTTCCGGCCGCAGGGCCACCCGCGGATGCAGCTGCCATCGGGTATCGAGATCGAGCATGGTCTTCACCGCTTTCGTCAGTACACGCCGCACATGCCGTCGATGGACACCTCTTCGATGAGGGTCTCCTCGATCAGCGGTGCCGCGTCCTCGTGTGCCTCGACCGTGCCGACCGTTCCCGAGTGGTCGGTGTCGGTGTGTCCGTTGGATCCGTATTCCGGCATCTCTACCTCCGAGCGAGCGATCCGTGCCTGCGGCCGCCGACTGGTGGCCGCGATCACACGATAACGTCATTCGCTGACAAAATGGAACAGGTTCTACCAATCGGGACTACATCTGGACAGATATCGCTGGTCCGTGGTTCCGCCCAGTCGCACGCACACCGAACCCGCGGCAGCCGCGCCCTCTAGACTTCGGATGGAAAGCAGCTGAACAGGACGTGACGGGCGACACGCGCCCGCGGTGGTAGAGGTGGCATGGGAGTCGGACGAATGCAGGCGAGCGGAGGCGGCAATACCCTGTCGGAATCCGAGATCGTCGAGGCCGCGCTGCGGGTGGTCCGCGAAGACGGCGTGGAGAAGTTGTCGATGCGGCGACTCTCCCGCGAGCTCGGTGTCTCGCCGATGGCGCCGTACTACTACGTCGCGGACAAGCGCGAACTGCTGGACCTGGTCGCCACCGCCGCACTGACCGGAGTACGCACGCCACCAGCGGAATCCGGCCCGTGGCAGCGCCGGCTGCGCGATCTGATCGACCAGATCGACGACAAGCTGCGCAAGCACCCCGGCCTCGGCGATGTGCTGATCGAGCAGATGCTCGGCAAACAACTCGACCTGATCGCGGCGATCATGGAGATCCTGTTCGAGGCGGGCTTCACCGATCGCAATGTGCTCGCGGCGTATGCGACGATCCACACCTACCTGTTCGGCCGCAGCCGGGTGAATCCGCGCGATCGCGCGCCGCTGTCGGACGTCGCGCTGCCCGAGGCGGTCGAGCGCGCCACCAAGTACATGGCCGACCTGCGCGGTAAGTACGCCTACGACTTCGGCATGGAGGTGCTGATCTCCGGTCTCGAGGCTCAGCTTGTCCGGCAGCCGGAGTCCGACGTACGATAAAACTGCAACACGTTCTAGTTTTGCCGCCGCGCAGCGCCGGTACCAGGTTCGAGAGGACGACATGACCACAGTCGAGGTTCCGCATGGCTCGCGTTCGGTCGTGCTGCGGGTAGCCGCGGTCATTACCGAGACGGCCGATACCTGCTCACTGGTCTTCGACGTCCCGGACGAGATGACCGAGCGTTTCCGCTACCAGCCCGGCCAGTTTCTCACGCTGCGCATCCCCAGCGACCGGACCGGCTCGGTGGCGCGCTGCTATTCGCTGGCCAGCTCGCCCTACACCGACGACCGGCCGAAGGTCACCGTCAAGCGAACAGTCGAAGGCTACGGCTCGAACTGGTTGTGCGACAACCTGAAAGCCGGCGACTCGCTCGAAGTCCTGCCGCCCTCAGGCGTTTTCACCCCCAAGGATCTCGACGCGGACCTGCTGCTGTTCGGCGCGGGCAGCGGGATCACGCCGGTGATGTCGATCCTGAAGTCGGCGCTCGCGCGCGGCAACGGCCGAATTGTGCTGGTGTACGCCAATCGGGACCACGAGTCGGTGATCTTCGCCGCCGAACTGCGCGAGCTGGCAGACAAGCATCCGCAGCGATTGACCGTTATCCACTGGCTCGAATACCTCCAGGGCCTGCCGACCGCCGACGCGCTCGCCACCCTGGTCGCGCCGTACCAGGCGTACGAGGCGTTCATGTGCGGGCCGAAGCCGTTCATGGACCGGGTGCACGACGCGCTCGCCCAGCTCGGGGTGCCGCGCTCGCGCACGCACGCCGAGGTGTTCAATTCCCTTGCCGGAGACCCGTTCGCGGATCAGGCGCCGGTCGAGGTGTCCGACGAGGAAGCCGCCGGTGCGGCGACGGTCGAGGTGGAACTCGACGGCGAGGTGCACGAGCTGAAGTGGCCGCGCAAGCAGACGCTGGTGGACATCATGCTGGCCAAGGGTCTCGACGTGCCGTATTCCTGCCAGGAAGGCGAATGCGGGTCGTGCGCGTGCACGGTGCTCGAGGGCAAGGTCGAAATGGACAACGCCGAGATCCTCGACCCGGAGGACATCGAGAACGGCTATATCCTCGGCTGCCAGGCACATCCGGTGACGGATCACCTGAAGATCCAGTTCTGAGCCGGGGCTACCGCGCGCGATAGTCGGCGCGGAGTTGCGCGTCGAGGTGCTCGGTGGCGTAACTCAGGGCGGTGCGGCCCAGGTTCGCCGCGTGCTTGTCCAGGAAGCCGATCAGCAGCTGCCGATCGATGCGTTTGCCGACTTCGCGCAGCATCCAGCCGAGCGCCTTCTGGATGAGGTCGCGGCGGTCGTCGAGCAGGCGCTCGGACAGCGCGAAAGTGGTTGTGGCGTCGCCGGATTTGATGAACGCGAAGGTGGAGAGCAGGGCAACTCGGCGCTCCCACAACGAATCCGCGTCGGCCAGCTCGAAGAGCAGGTCGCGGGGTTTGTCCAACAGCCATGGGCCGACGATGTTTTCGGCGGACACGTCGACCAGGTCCCAGTTGTTCACCCGGCCGCGACGCACGGCGGCCAGATAGCGATCCACCATTTCCGCGCGGGCCGCGTCGTCGAAGGTGCTCGGCTTGGACGCCTTGGCGAACTTGGCGTTGAGGATGACCAGCCCGGCGAACCGGTCTTCGTGCACGGCGCTGGCCAGCAGCACGTCGATCTCGTCGAGTGACAGTGCCACAAAGCGTTTCGCGATGCCGCGACTGGCCGGCACGCGCACGCCGATGAACACATCGCCCGCGCCGTACTCCCCCGGACCGGTCTTGAAGAACCGCTGGAGATGGATCGCGTCCGCGGGGTTCGCCGCCGCGCGCAATGCGGCCTGCACGTCCGCTGCGGTCATCGAACGAACTCCCTTCGGCGCGGTGGCGTCACCCCTGGGCGCCCAGGATTCGGCCGGATTCGAAACTGGCGGCGCTGGCGGGCAATTCGCCGGGGCGCCCGCTGTTGCGCACGATCACCTCGCCGTTGCCCGGCGTCGGTCGGCCGAGCGCGTCCATCCGCCGAATGGTTTGCGCGGCAACGGCTTGCGCGCTGTCGAAGAGGCGGACGCCGTCGGGCAGCGCCGCGACGATCGAGTCGATCACCAGGGGGTAGTGGGTACAGCCGAGCACGACGCCCTCGACGTCGTCCGGGGTCTGCTCGACGGCGCGCGCGATGGATTCGCGGGCCGCGACCAGATCGCCCCGGTCGATCGAGTCCGCGAGGCCGTGGCAGGCCACGCCGACCACGTCCGCGTCGCCGCCGAACTTGGCGATCAGATCCGCCTGGTACCGGCTGGCGGTGGTCGCCGCGGTCGCCCACACCGCCACCGAGCGGCAGACGGCGGCCGCTGGTTTGATCGCGGGCACGGTGCCGATGACCGGCACATCGGGGCCGACCTCCACGCGCACGTGCTCCAAGGCGGTGACGCTCGCGGTGTTGCACGGGATCACGATCACCTCCGCGCCCAACTCGATCGAGGTGCGGGCGGTTTCGACCACGCGGTCGATCGTCCACTGATCCGGCTTGGGTCCCCACGGTGCGCCGTCGGGGTCCAATTGCAGCAGCAGATCCACGTCCGGCCGCAGCTTGCGCAGCCAAGCGGATGTGGGCAGCAGCCCGAGACCCGAATCGATGAGCGCGACGATCACAGGGTCAACCGTATTACAGTGCTCCGACGCGAATTGCGCGGCAGCGGTTCGACCGGCCGACGCGCGGTGCCGCGGCACCGGACGACCAGGCCCGGTTCGGGTCTCGAACAGCCGAGAAGTGCGGCCTGGCGGCGGAACTCAGCTGGGCGTGAGCAGTTCGGCGACCGGGACGCCCGCGGCGATCTTGGCTCTGGTCTTCATCACCTGGGCAGTCAGGCCCGCGCCGACGACGCCGGTGAGTTTGCCGTCCTGGGCGTAGTAGGCGAGGAACTTGTGGCCGTCCTCGACGACCAGGTGCACGTCGTCGGTGGCGCTCGGCGTGCCGAGGGCCTGGATCTTCACGTCGTACTGGTCGCTCCAGAAGTACGGGACCCTGGCCGCGGTCGGCGGGGCGGCGCCGAGCAGGGCGCAGGCCACCAGGCGGGCCTGTTCGCCGGCGTTGGTCCAGTGCTCGACCCGCTTGCGGTGGCCGGTCTCGTGCAGCCAGGCGGCGACGTCGCCGACCGCCCAGACCCGTTCGGCCGAGGTGCGACCCACCTCGTCGGCCACTACCCCACCGCCCTGTGCCGGGTCGGCGAGGGCGATGCCGGAATCGGCGAGCCATTCGGTCACCGGGCGCGAGCCGATGCCGATCACCACCAGGTCGGCGGCGACCTCGGTGCCGTCGGACAGCAGCGCGCCGCGCACCCGGTCGCCGTCGGCGAGCAGGGTGTCCAGGCCGGTGCCGCAGCGCAGATCGACGCCTTCGTCGCGGTGCAGCTCGGCCACCAGCGCGCCGACTTGTTCGCCGAGGACCGAGGCGAGGGGGGTCGGCTGGGGCTCGACCAGCACCACCTCGACGCCGCGGGCGCGGAAGCTGGCCGCGAGCTCGCAGCCGATGAAACCGGCGCCGACCACGAGGGCCGTTGTGGCCTCGGCCAATTCGGCGCGCAGCGCGGTGGCGTCGGTGTGGCCGCGCAGCACGTGCACGCCCTTCAGGTCGGGCAGGCCGGGCAGCCGGCGCGGGCGCAGACCCGTCGCGAGGATCAGCTGGTCGTAGCCGAGGGTCGAGCCGTCGGCGAGGCGAACCTGGCGCGCGTCGGTGTCGACGCCGGTCGCCGCGGCGTCCAGGCGCAGGTCGATCTGCTTCTCGGCGAAGAACTCGGCGGGCCGCAAGGTGGTGTCGTCGGTTTCGCCGCGGACGAATTGTTTGGACAGCGGCGGCCGGTCGTACGGCAACCGGCCTTCGTCGCCGAGCAGAATCAGTTCGCCCGCGTAGCCGGCGCGGCGCAGTTCCTCGGCGGTGCGCAGACCGGCGAGTCCGGCGCCGACGATCACGATCGGCGCGGAATCTGTTGCTGAAGGTGCCACGCAGCTCACCCTAACGTCTGCTTGGTTCAGTACTCGAGTGAACCCGATCACTCGGCAATAGCGGTGCAATCGTAGCCGTTCCGATATTGATCGGGCGGTCAATCAGGTCTATACCGAAGACAGGACATATTCCTGAGCCCATAGGAGGCACACCATGTTCACCGAAAGTCGCGCACAGGATTTCCTGGCCGTAGTGCTCGGAGTCTTCGCCGCGCTGTCACCCCTGTGGTTGGAGACCACCGACAAGGCGATGTGGTCACTGGTCGTGCTCGGCGTGCTCATCGCGCTCACCGGCCTGGCGCAGATGTACCGGCCCGCCCTCGGGGCGAACGCCGACTACGCGATGGGTCTGTTCGGCGTGTTGCTGTTCATTTCCCCCTGGGCGATGGACTTCACCGATTACCGCGGCGCATCCTGGACCGCATGGGTAGTCGGGGTAGTGACGGCGGTGGTCGCGGTAGCGGCGCTGCCGACGGTGTCGGGACGTCTGCACGGCGCGGCGACACACCACTGATGCAGATGCCGAAACCCGGTCGCCGGGCAGCCGCCAAGCGACCGGGTAAGGAACCGAGGGCCGGGCGTCGGCGCAGCGCGAAGGTGGACGGCGACGCCCGGCAACTCATCCTGGACGCCGCGGAAAGACTGTTCGCGGCACAGGGATTCGACGCCACCGCGACGGCCGCCATCGCCGGCGCGGCCGAGGTGCCGAAAGGTCTTGTCTTCTATTACTTCCCGACCAAGGATTCGATCCTGTCGGCATTGATGGACGAACGAGTGCCCACGCATCCGATCGACGACATCGATACCGTGGTCGCTCCCGGTGATCCCGCGGCCAGTCTGGTGGCCCTCGATGCGGCGCTGAATCTGCGCGATCATCATTCCTCGGTATTGCGGGTGATCATGTGGCGCGAAGCCGACACCCACCCCGACGTACGACGCCAATTGCGGCAGCTGCGTGATCAATTGCTGGATGTCACAGCGCGGGTATTGCAGGCGAGTGCGACGGTGCCGGTACGCCCGGGCACACTGCGTGCCTGCGCGGCCGCGTGGGTATCGGCCATGTTCGCCATCGCAAGTACCGATCGCCTGCACGCCTTGGACGGTGTGCCCATTCCAACTGCCGAGGACCTGCTCAATGTCGCCCAAGTGGTTGCCGCAGGAATGACCCAGCTCGGCTGAGACTCCGCACACCGCTTTGGTTCTTCGCAGGCCACTTTGGTTCTTCACAAACCGATTTGGTGGCCGAGACATATGTGGAGAACGACCGCAGTCTGCGAAGCCGCGGCCAGAGTTATCCACAGGTCGCGTGTTGTCCACAATTGGCGGAGTGGGGGTGGTGTTGGGGATGGGGGGCGGACACTATCGGGGGCATGGATGGACCGCAGCTTATTTCGCGTCGTGAAGCGTTGGCGTGTGGGATGTCGGATACGGATCTGCGCCGGTTGTGCCATAGCGGCGTGTGGCTGCGGGTGCGGGCGGGGCAGTATTTGCGATCGCCGCAATCCGAGCTGACTCCGGCGGGGCGTCATCTGATGCTGGCCCTTGCCACCGGCGAGGCAATGTCCGATGCGGCAGTGGCGAGCCATTGTTCTGCGGTGGTGATTCATGGCGCGCCGACATGGGCGCTGCCGCTGGACCGCGTGCATATGACGCGCGATCGGATCAACGGCGGGCGCAAAGGCAAGCAGCTCGTCGTCCACTCGGCGCAGATAGAACCTGATGAAATCACCATGGTCAACGGAATTCGGGTCACTACCCCGGCTAGAACAGTCATCGATATCGCGCGTTCGGAAGGCTTTGAGCTATCAGTGGTTATCGCTGATGCGTTCCTTCGTCAAGGGCTGACCACCGCTGACGAATTGCGGGCGCACCTGCTGAGGGCGCGGTATCGGCCGGGCTGTCGGAAAGCCGCGCAGGTTGTCGGCTTCGCCGATGGCCGCAGTGAAAGTGTCGGCGAGTCCCGTAGCCGGATAGTCATTCGTCGTGGCGGGTTACCCGCAGCCGAACTGCAAGCCCGCGTCTTCACCGATGACGGAATCTGCGTTGGGCGAGTCGATTTCCTGTTCGCGGAGCTCGGGGTAGTCGGCGAATTCGATGGGAAGGTGAAGTATCAGAGTGAACTGCGAGGTGCGCGCGAGTCCGAGCAGGTGGTGGTTGCGGAGAAGATCCGCGAGGACAAACTGCGCGCGCTGGGCTGGATGGTGGTCCGCTGGACCTGGAACGACCTGGACCATCCAGACGAGTTGATCCGGCGTATTCGCGCTGCCGCCGCGGCAGCGGCATGTGCCCGACGCATCGGCTGCTGGACGCCGACACCGGCCATCTGAGCTTCGCACAACCGGTTCGTCTTTAACACAGCTGGCAACAGCCTGATAGACGTGTGAAGAACCAGGTAGGCATGCGAAGTTCAGGTGAGCGGGTTTGCGGCGGTGAGGAATTCGGTGACGTCGGGGGCGAAGCGCGGGTGTTTGGGGACGCCCATGTGGCTGGTGCCGGGGTAGATGCGGAGGTGGGAGTTGGGGATGCCGTCGGCGGTGTAGTGGAAGTTGTCGGTGCTGTAGGCGGCGTCGCGCTCGCCACCGATGATCAGGGTGGGTGCGGTGATCTCGCCGAGGCGGCCGGACAGGTCGAACTCGTCTTCGGCGCGGACGAAGGCGAGGGTGTCGGCGGGGTTCTTCGGGCGGGCGAGCGGATCGATCAGCCACATCGCGGTGCCGGCCACGCGGGCCAGCAGTGGCGAGGAGACGGTGGTCGACGCCATGTGGTGCAACGCGCGGCGACCGGCGAATGCCGCTTCGCCGTAGCGGATCTGGCTCTCCTTGGCCAGCGGATCCAAACGGTAGCCGGACGAGGCGATCACCACGCGGCGGACCGCGTCCGGATGATCGGCGGCGAGTTGCAACGCCACCGAGCCACCCGAGGAGACGCCGAGCACGTCCACCGGTTCGCCGAACTCGGCCAGCAGCGCGTCCGCGTGCTCGGTGGCGATATCGGCCATCGTGGTGCCCTCGGCCATCCCCGGCGCGCGGTTGACCGCGTAGACCCGGAAGTGCCGGGCCAACGGCGCCAGCATCTTGATCTCCGATTCGCGCATCCAGCCGCGCGGATTCGCGTGATCCGGGGTGAACCAGCGCAGGAACACCAGCGGGCGTCCGGTGCCCATCGCCAGGTAGGGCATCCCGTGGCGCAGCGCGCCCGCGGTGACGTCGAGTTCGGTGGCGAGGGTGGACTTACGCATCTGTTCTCCGCATCGTCTGGTCGCGTTCTCGTTTTCGACGCTAACGGAGCGGTTCGCTCCGGCGCGATAACCTCGGCGGTCATCGAATCACCCCGCGGGGCCAACCACCGCCGGATTGCGTTGCGACACAACGACTAGTGTGGTGATCATGCGAATCGCGGCACTCGCTGCCCTAATCCTGGCGCTGAGCGCCTGCTCCCAATCCACCTCGGGTCGCCCCCAGCCCAGCGCGGACCAACCGCGGGCGACGGCGACCCCGACGACCGCCCCGGCCACCACCTCGCAGAGCCCGGAGAGTCAGCTGAAGGACCGGATCGCCTGGGCGCAGTCCGGCACCGCGGTCGACGTGAACCGCTACCACTCCGCGAGCACCGGCACCGGATCCGCCGCCGACCTGAAGGGCGACATCGCCTTCGTCAGCCCGTCCGGCAAGATCAGCTGCATCACCGGAACCGAATACCACATCGATGGATTCAGCTGCACGGTCAAACTGAAGAATCCGATCCCGAAGCCCGGCGAGGGCTTCGGCAACTGGGACGGCGGGTTCGTCAACTACTCCGGACAGAATCTGATGGTCGGCCAATTCCGTGGCGACCCAGGCCTTTTCATCCACGGCGACGGGCAGACCCTGCCGTACGACAGCAAGCTTACCTTCGGCGACTACGTCTGCCGCATCGCGACCAGCGGCCTCACCTGCGTCAACCCGGCCAGCCGCACCGGCGTGCAGATGAGCGACGACGGCATCGTGCCGTTCGGCTGCCTCCGGGAACTCTCGGACGCGAAGCGCGAGCCATCCGTCGGCCGCGCGTTCAGCTGCTGATCGACACTGCGCCGAACCCGGCGCAAACCCGGCGCGCGGGTCTAGTGTTGCGACATGCGCGGCACTGCATTGGTCCTCCTCGCTGCGGCCCTACCCCTGACCGCATGCGGCACCTCCACGCGGGACTCATCGACCGTGGCCACCACCCCGCCCGCGGCGGCGTCGCTGTCCCAGCGAACGTCGACGCTCGCCACCACCCCGCCCACCCCGGCGGCCACCCCCGATGGCGTACCCGCCTGCGCCCCAGCCGATCTCACGATTTCCCTGGGCCAGAGCAACGGAGCAGCAGGCTCCATCCACGTCCCTATTGTCTTCACCAACACCGGCCCGGCCCCCTGCGCCCTGTCCGGCTACCCCGGCGTCTCCCTCGCCGCAGGCACCCCGCCCACCCCATTGGGCCCACCCGCCGAACCGGACACCGCCTCCGCCGTCCCCCAACCGGTCACCCTCGCCCCCACCCAAGCAGCCCACGCCGCCCTCCGCTACTCCCAGGCCGGCAACTACGACTGCGAACGCACCCCCGCCCAATTTCTCCTGATCAACGCCCCCACCCAACCGACCCCCGTCCCCCAACCCTTCACCGCGGACGCCTGCACAAAACCCGCCTACCTCCTCCTGCACGTCGACTACATCAAGCCCGGCAAGGAGATCTAGCCGACGGCTCAGTGAGCGACCTCATCTATGAACAACGCGGCAACCCAACGAGCCCGGGTCAGAGAGTTGCCTGATCAGTCGGTAGCTTTCGGATGTCCCGTGCCTGCGTAGACGATCCACACTGTGTGCTGATCATCATCGATGAGGTACCAGATTCGGCCGCTGCCGGTGACCTCGTATTGCCAGCGCTCCAGCACTATTCCCTTCCAGGTAGCCGAGCTGAGGGAGCCCTTGAGCCGATGTTGCCGGTCGGGATTCGTCCGAGCTCTCGGATCGGCCCTGATCGCCTCGAACGCGCGGCGCAGATTGGTCGGCGCCTGAGCTGCCAATTGCTCCCATCCGACACAGGATTCGCTGGTGGCCAAGCGGATTTCGAATTCGCCGACAACCGCGGGCGGCGCGGCACGGTCGCCCCGCTTCGGGCTCACCGGTCGTGCTCGGTCGGATCGGGCATCGGGGCAGGTCCGAAATCACCCTCCGGTTCATTCGTGACCAGTTCCAGCAACACCGGGTCGGCGTAGACCTCCGCGGTATGCCGCCATTGGGTGAGCAAGCCGGCCAGCGGGGCCAGATTCTCCAACGCGGCCGCACCTTGCGCCACTGCGACGAGCTCGGTCAAGAACTTGTCGACGTCCGCCGCGGGGAGGAACGTGACCCAAGGAATCGCATCGGGCAGCACTTCCCGGACGGCTTCCGAACCGACCCGGCGGACCAGCCCAGCAAGCAAGCGCGCGGTGAAATCGACCACCACGCCTTCGGCATCCAGCTGCTCGATCCGCATCAATGCGAGATCGCCCGCATCCCGGCGACGCAGGCGGATGGCACGTACTTGATCGAGGAGCCCGGCGGTGACAGCAGGCCGATGTAGCAGGTCGCTGAACGGAACTACGTCATAGGCTGCACTCATGACATCCACACTACCTTGGATGTCCGACAGAGTCTCCAGCTTTCGCCGTGGCCAGGCCCCGGAAATGCCGAACGGCGCCGCTCCTTTCGGAGCGACGCCGTTCAGTTCAGTGATTCAGGAAATCACTTGATGATCTTCGTGACGCGACCGGCGCCGACGGTGCGGCCACCTTCACGGATCGCGAAACGCAGGCCCTCTTCCATGGCGATCGGCTGGATCAGCACGACCGACATTTCGGTGTTGTCGCCCGGCATGACCATCTCGGTGCCCTCGGGGAGGGTCACAACGCCCGTCACGTCAGTCGTACGGAAGTAGAACTGGGGACGGTAGTTGTTGAAGAACGGCGTGTGCCGGCCGCCCTCGTCCTTGGACAGGATGTAGGCCTGGCCCTCGAACTCGGTGTGCGGGGTGGTGGTGCCCGGCTTCACGATGACCTGGCCACGCTCGACATCTTCGCGCTTGATGCCACGAACCAGCAGACCGACGTTGTCGCCGGCCTGGCCCTGGTCGAGCAGCTTGCGGAACATTTCGATACCGGTGACCGTGGTCTTGGTCGAGGTCGGCTTGATGCCGACGATCTCGACTTCCTCATTCACGTTGACGATGCCGCGCTCGACGCGACCGGTGACGACGGTGCCACGACCGGTGATCGTGAACACGTCCTCGACCGGCATCAGGAACGGCTTCTCGGTGTCGCGGACCGGGTCCGGGATCGACTCGTCGACAGCGTTCATCAGCTCAACGATGGACTCGGTCCACTTCGGGTCGCCCTCGAGCGCCTTCAGACCGGAAACACGCACGACCGGCGCGTCCTCGTCGAACTCCTGGGCGGCCAGCAGTTCGCGGACCTCCATCTCGACGAGCTCGAGGATTTCCTCGTCGTCGACCATGTCCGACTTGTTCAGCGCGACCAGGATGTAGGGCACGCCGACCTGACGGGCGAGCAGCACGTGCTCGCGGGTCTGCGGCATCGGGCCGTCGGTTGCGGCGACCACCAGGATGGCACCGTCCATCTGCGCCGCACCGGTGATCATGTTCTTGATGTAGTCAGCGTGACCCGGAGCGTCGACGTGCGCGTAGTGGCGCTTTTCCGTCTGGTACTCGACGTGGGAGATGTTGATCGTGATACCACGAGCCTTCTCCTCCGGCGCCTTGTCGATCTGATCGAACGCGAACGCCGCGTTCAGATCCGGGTACTTGTCAGCCAGCACCTTGGTGATCGCTGCAGTCAGCGTGGTCTTGCCGTGGTCGACGTGACCGATGGTGCCGATGTTGACGTGCGGCTTCGTCCGCTCGAACTTCGCCTTCGCCACTGTGGTGTCCTCCTGGACTTGTTGGTGCGTGCAGTTGCAGCAGTGCGGTTATTACTGGGGTCGTGCTGACTCCCGGCTGATGTGGGGCAAGTCTTACACCTGCCCCAGCATCGGTATTACTCGCCGGTCGCCTTGGCGATGATCTCCTTCGACACGTTGGCCGGAACCTCCGCGTACGAGTTGAACACCATGGAGTAGTTCGCCCGGCCCTGGGTCTTCGACCGCAGGTCACCGATGTAGCCGAACATCTCCGAGAGCGGAACCAGCGCCTTGACGACACGGGCACCACTGCGTTCCTCCATGGCCTGAATCTGGCCACGGCGGGAGTTCAGGTCGCCGATCACGTCGCCCATGTAGTCCTCGGGCGTGATGACCTCGACCGCCATGAGCGGCTCGAGGATCACCGGACCGGCCTTACGAGCCGCTTCCTTCAGTGCCTGGGAACCGGCGATCTTGAACGCCATTTCCGACGAGTCGACGTCGTGGTAGGCGCCGTCGAGCAGGATCAGCTTCAGGTTCACCAGCGGGTAGCCCGCGAGCACACCGTACTGCATGGCATCCTGCGCACCGGCGTCCACCGAAGGGATGTACTCGCGCGGAACGCGACCACCCGAGACCTTGTTCTCGAACTCGTAGGTCGCGCCGTCCTCGCCGACGAACGGCTCGAGGGCGATGATGACCTTCGCGAACTGGCCGGAGCCACCCGTCTGCTTCTTGTGGGTGAACTCGAGCTTCTCGACCTTCTTGGTGATCGTCTCGCGGTAGGCCACCTGCGGCTTGCCGACGTTCGCCTCGACCTTGAACTCGCGCCGCATACGGTCGACGAGGATGTCGAGGTGAAGCTCGCCCATGCCGCCGATGACGGTCTGGCCGGTCTCCTGGTCGAGCTTGACCGAGAACGTCGGGTCTTCGCGGGCCAGCTTCTGGATCGCGGTGCCGAGCTTCTCTTGGTCGGACTTGGTCTTCGGCTCGATCGAGACCTCGATGACCGGGTCCGGGAAGGTCATGGACTCGAGCACGACCTGGTTCTGCGCGTCGCTGAGGGTGTCACCGGTGGTGGTGTCCTTCAGCCCGATCACGGCGTAGATGTGACCGGCAGACGCGGTCGCGACCGGCATCTCCTTGTTGGAGTGCATCTGGAACAGCTTGCCCAGACGCTCCTTCTTGCCCTTGGTCGAGTTGACGACCTGGGCGCCGGAGGCAACCTGACCCGAGTACACGCGCACGTAGGTGAGCTCACCGAAGAACGGGTGCACCGCGATCTTGAACGCCAGGGCCGCGAACGGCTCGTCGACGCTCGGCTTGCGGGTCAGCAGCTCGTCTTCCTTGCCGGGAACGTGGCCGGTGGTGGCCTCCACGTCCAGCGGCGAGGGCAGGTAGTCGATGACCGCGTCGAGCATGGGCTGAACGCCCTTGTTCTTGAACGCGGAACCACAGAGCACCGGGTAGAGCTCGGAGTTGACCGTCATCTTGCGGATGGCGCCCTTGATCTCCTCGATCGAGAGCTCCTCGCCGCCGAAGAACTTCTCCAGCAGCGCCTCGTCCGACTCGGCGACGGTCTCCAGCAGTTCCTGGCGGTACTGATCCGCGCGGTCCTTGAGGTCGGCCGGGATCTCGACGACCTCGTACTCTTCGCCGAGCTTGGTCTCGCCCTTCCAGACCTTCGCGTTCATCTCGACCAGGTCGACGATGCCCTCGAAGTCGTTCTCCGCGCCGATCGGCAGCTGGATGACCAGCGGCTTGGCTCCGAGACGATCCTTGATGGTCTGCACGGTGAAGTAGAAGTCCGCGCCGAGCTTGTCCATCTTGTTGACGAAGCAGATTCGCGGCACGTCGTACTTGTCGGCCTGACGCCACACCTGCTCGGACTGCGGCTCGACGCCTTCCTTGCCGTCGAACACCGCAACGGCGCCGTCGAGCACGCGCAGCGACCGCTCCACCTCAACGGTGAAGTCGACGTGCCCGGGGGTGTCGATGATGTTGATCTGGTTGTCTTTCCAGAAGCACGTGGTAGCCGCGGAGGTGATGGTGATACCACGCTCCTGCTCCTGCTCCATCCAGTCCATGGTGGCTGCGCCATCGTGGACTTCACCGATCTTGTAGGTGATGCCGGTGTAGAAGAGGATGCGTTCAGTTGTGGTCGTCTTGCCCGCATCAATGTGGGCCATGATGCCGATGTTGCGGACCTTGTTCAGGTCGGTGAGCACGTCCTGTGCCACGGAAATCTTCCCCGCTCGTAGCTAGATGGGATTTTCGGGGACGACCCTGTGGTCGTCTCTGTTCAACGCCGGCTGCGGCAGGTTGGTGCCGCGGCCGGCTGTGCCTCCCGACCCGAAACAACGGGCCGGGCAGACGTCACCAGCGGTAGTGCGCGAAGGCCCGGTTCGACTCGGCCATCTTGTGGGTGTCCTCACGACGCTTCACCGAGGCGCCGAGACCATTGCTGGCATCGAGCAGCTCGTTGGCGAGACGCTCGACCATGGTCTTCTCGCGGCGAGCGCGGGAGTAGTTGACCAGCCAGCGCAGGGCCAGCGTGTTGGAACGGCCCGGCCGAACCTCGACGGGCACCTGGTAGGTGGCGCCACCGACGCGGCGGGGCTTCACCTCGAGGGCAGGCTTGACGTTGTCCAGCGCGCGCTTCAGGGTGACGACCGGATCGGTGCCGGTCTTGTCGCGCGCCTGCTCCAGCGCGCCGTAGACGATGCGCTCGGCGGTGGACTTCTTGCCGTCCAGCAGGATCTTGTTGACCAGCTGAGTGACCAGCGGGGACCCGTAGACCGGGTCGTTGATCAGCGGACGCTTGGGTGCGGGGCCCTTGCGTGGCATATCAGCTCTTCTCCTTCTTGGCGCCGTAACGGCTGCGGGCCTGCTTGCGGTTCTTCACACCCTGGGTGTCGAGCGAGCCACGGATGATCTTGTAGCGAACACCCGGAAGGTCCTTCACACGGCCGCCGCGGACGAGCACCATCGAGTGCTCCTGCAGGTTGTGGCCCTCGCCGGGGATGTACGCCGTGACCTCGACCGCGCTGGTCAGGCGAACGCGCGCGACCTTACGCAGCGCGGAGTTCGGCTTCTTCGGGGTCGTGGTGTACACGCGAGTGCACACGCCACGACGCTGCGGGCTGCCCTTGAGCGCCGCGGTCTTCGTCTTGGAGACCTTGTCGCGGCGACCCTTGCGGACCAGCTGGTTGATGGTTGGCATAGACCGGCTTTCCTTATTAGTTACGCGGTGTCTGGAACTTCATGTCTTTGTCATCGAGCTTTCACTCGCACGTCCGGCCACGTTTTACGTGCCCCGAGGTCGGGCGTGTCGCGCGTGGTGTAGGGCCCGAATTGCGGGCACGCTGGAGGTGTCAGCCGCTTTCGCTGGCCTACGGTCACGCACGAACTTGCCCGTATGCTTCCGGGCACAGCGATCCACGATACTCGTGGTCGCGACACAGGGTCAAAGCGGGGTCGCTACCGACCCCGCTACCTGGCCAGGTTCAGGGTCAACTCTACGAGTTTCTTCGCGCCCGCGCACGGATCCGGGTGTCCGGACCCCTGCCGATAGTTGATCCAGAACCCGATCACGCCTTGATCCGCCGCGCCCGCGCTGACGCCGCAGGAGTCCGGATCATTCGGCCGCCGCGTCTCCAACCCCCGCCGGCCCTGCACGGTGATGTTGTTCGTCGAGTAACCCAACTTGTCGTTGTTGGCCTTCTCGTTGTTCAGCGAGCCGATCTCGTACCAGTTCAGGGTGACCAGTGCGCCCTGCACGTCCCACATGCAGACCGCGCCGTAGAACGACGGCTCCGCCGCGGCGCCCTTGACCCCGACCGCGTCCGCGATCTGATCGGGCGTGACGATCTCGCACTCGCGCAGCAGCTTGTCGAAGTTGGTGTTGACGGTGTCCCCGGTCCCCGAGCCGGCGGGATGGGCGGAACCGCTCACCGTCTGACCGCAACCGGTGACGGTGGCCGCGATGGTCAACGCGGCGGCCGCCGCGACTATTCCACGAGCACGACGAAGCTGCATGGCCGTCCTCTCCCTCACTTCAGCCGCTGCACGGTCAGCTCCGCCAGCTTGTGCATCAGGTCGCACGGGTTGGCGGTGGGCGGGGCGAAGAGCCCGAAGGACATGGACCATTCGAAGAAGTCGTCGTCGAGTTGCACGGCGAGGTCGCAGATCCGGCTGTCCGGTTCGAGCGCCTGCCATCCGGCGCGACCGCCGACATCGATCGTCTGGGTGGCGCGTCCCTGCGTGGTCACCCAGGCCTTCTCGCGGGCGATCGGACTGCCTCGGTAGGAGGCGAAGGTGACGGTGGGAGAGCCCAATCCGGCGGTCTGCCAATTGCAACCGACCGAATTCTTCAGCACCTGGGAGGTCTGGCCGATACCGGTCAGCGTGCGCACCTCGTCGTCGGTGACATTCCCGCACTCGCCGACGAACGGTCCGAGCGCGGCCACCTTCGGCGGCGGGCGAAGCGGGGTGCTGGTGTTGTCCGAGTCGCTCCCGGAACCGCACCCGGTCAGCACCAACGACAGCACTGCCGCGCAGCCGACCAACGCCCCTATCCGCATGCCTGCACTCTACCCACGCGCACGGTGGGCCAGCCCGGACGACGCGGAGCGCACCGGTGCCCGCTCAGCCACTCTGGACCCGTAATTCATAACCACCGATCGCGTCGATGTACGTGCACTGGGCGGGGCCGGTTTTGTATTTCGACATGGCGGCCAGGCAGGCGTCGAGGGTGGGGTAATAGGTGGGTGGGGGGTCGGCGTGGGCCGTCGCGCTCAGCGGGAGGGCGAGCGCGACGGCCAGTGCGAAGGCGGCGGCAGATCTCTCGAGCACTGCGACAGTCCCCTAAGCATCCGGCGAATCCCCAGGAGCGTACTGCCGGATACTCAGGGCCACAACCGATCACAGGTTGCCGCGGGCCTCCTGTTCGCGCTCGATCGCCTCGAAGAGTGCCTTGAAGTTACCCTTGCCGAAGCCGAGCGAGCCGTGGCGCTCGATGAGCTCGAAGAAGACGGTGGGACGGTCGGTGATCGGCTTGGTGAAGATCTGCAGCAGATAGCCGTCCTCGTCGCGGTCGACCAGGATGCCGCGGCTCTGCAATTCCTCGACCGGCACGCGGACGTGACCGATCCGGGCGCGCAATTCCGGGTCCTCGTAATAGGAGTCGGGGGCGTCGAGGAATTCGATGCCCTCGCGGCGCAGCGCGTCGACACAGGCCAGGATGTCGCCGGTGGCGAGGGCGATGTGCTGCACGCCGGGACCGCGGTAGAACTCGAGGTACTCGTCGATCTGCGACTTCTTCTTGCTGACCGCGGGCTCGTTCAGCGGGAACTTCACCCGGTGGTTGCCGTTGGCGACGACCTTGCTCATCAGCGCGGAGTACTCGGTGGCGATGTCGTCACCGACGAACTCGGCCATGTTGGTGAAACCCATGACGCGGCGGTAGAACTCGACCCACTCGTCCATCTGGCCGAGCTCCACATTTCCGACCACGTGGTCGATCGCCTGGAACAGCCGGGGCGGCGCGCCCTCGCGCGGCTGGTAGCCGGCGCTGCGGGTGATGTAGCCGGGCAGGTACGGCCCGTTGTAGCGGGAACGGTCGACCAGGGTGTGCCGGGTCTCGCCGTAGGTGGCGATGGCGGCGGACCGGACGGTGCCGAACTCGTCTGTCTCGTCATGGGGTTCGACGACGACGGTCGCGCCGTGCGTGCGCGCCCATTCGATGCAGCGATCCACATCGGGCACCTCGAGCGCGATGTCGACGACGCCGTCGCCGTGCCGGTCGTGGTGCGCGACCAGCGGGCTGTCCGGGTCGACCGCGCCCTTGACCACGAACCGGGCACCGCCACTGCGCAACACGTACGCCTTGTGGTCGCGGTTGCCGGTCTCGGGACCGGAGTAGGCCTCGAGGCGCATGCCGAAGGCGGACTCCAGGAAATGCGCGGTCTGGGTCGCGTTGCCGACGACCCAGACGAGGGCGTCCCAACCGGTCACCGGGAAATTGTCGACGCTGGTGTCATGGTCCACGAGACCGACGAGCTTGCGCAGCTCAGTGTCGGTCGGGGCGGTACTTGGCGCCGTGCTGGACCGGGCATTCGGCATCTGCTCGATGGTCATGCACCAAGTAATCGTCAGGGTCGGCGGTTAGGCAACAGCGGCGATTTTGGATAGACACTCTGGCGAATTCGGCTAGGAAGTGCCCTTGAATGCTGGACAATTTGAATAGCATCAGCTGGCTGGTGCTATCCATGGCTGGAATCCCAGCCTGTGCTCGGAACGGAGGCCGCCATGTCACGAACGCCGGCGAAACTTGACGAACTCGATCTCGCGATCCTGACCGCGATGCACGAATACCAGAAGGCGGGCATTCTCGAACTGTCCCGCCGGACGCGGGTGGCCAGAGCCACGGTGCAGTCCAGGATCGGCCGGATGGAGGAGTCCGGCGTCATCGCCTCCTACGATCCGCAGATCGATGTCACCGCAGCGGGTTTCGATGTGCAGGCCTTCGTCACGCTGGAGATCGCGCAGGGCGCGCTGGACGCGGTGGCGGCCGAACTGGAAACCATCCCAGGGGTTTTGGAGGCGTACGCGACCACCGGCACCGGCGATGTGTGGTGCCGGATCGGCGCGGATTCGCACGCCGGATTGCAGGCGGTGCTGTTGAGCATCGATCGGACCTCGTCGGTGGTGCGGTCGCACAGCGTGATCGTGCTGTCGACCGTGGTGCCGTTCCGCACGCTGCCGCTGCTGCGCACCCTGGACCCGGCGGGGAACACGAAGGCGCCGGCCTATCGGGCGCACGAGCGGTAGCCGGGTCATTGCCGGCCCAGCCGGGTGACCAGGCCGTGCACGTGTGCCTGCGCGGCGGCGCGTGCGGCGTCGGCGTGGCCTGACTCGAGCGCCTCGACGATCTGCCGGTGCTCGCGCAGCGCGACCCGGCGGTTGAGGTCGGAGCGCCACAGATCACCCCGGTAGAGGTGGGTCTGGGCCTCGAGGCGGGCCAGTTCGTCGGCGAGCGGGCGGTTGCCTGCCCGCTCGCGGATGAAGGTGTGGAACTCGACGTCGAGCTCGGTGTCGCGGGCGGTGTCCGCACCGGACCGCAGGTTCTCCTCCTGGGTGGCCAGGATGGTCGCCAGCTCGGCCAGGTCGGCCTCGGACAGCCTGGTCGCCGCCTCCGCGGCGGCCAGCCCGTCCAGCACGGCACGGACCGCGAGCACGTCGCGCACCTGCGCGTCACCGATCGCGGCGACCCTGGCCCCCGCATGCCGCACATTGACCGCCAGCCCCTCGTAGATGAGCTGCTGGACGGCCTCGCGGACCGGGCTGCGGCTGACCCCGAGCCGGGTCGCCAGCGCAGGCACGCTGAGCGGGTGCCCCGGCTCGAGTTCGCCGGTGAGAACCATCCGCCTGACCTGCCGGTGCACGGACTCGCCGAGCAGGGCGGAGCTCGTCGCGTCGTCGTCGGTCATCGCCTGGGGTCCTTTCCGTGTCCGACAGTGAAGTTACCCCTGTGGGCGGTAGTTGGCCTGTACCCGCTGGGTGAGGAAGTCGGCCGCGGTCACCGGCGGGTACTTGCCCTGCGGCCCCTGGATGACGGCGTCGCGGTCGGCCTGCGCGAAGTAGGCGATGCTGTAGCGGTCGCCCTGGTATTCGCCCTCGCCCGGGCTACGCACGCGATGGAAATTCGACGGCAGCAGATCGTCGCTCCAGCGGGTGAGCATGTCGCCGATGTTGCAGGTGATCAGGCTGGACGACGGGGTGATCGAGGTCCATTCCTGTTCGGCCATCTCCTTGCCGGGGCACACCTGCAGTCCGCCCTGCCCGTCGCGCTGGAAAAGCAGTGTCAGACAGTCGAAGTCGGTGTGCGCGCCGGCCCGCCAGCGCCCTTCCACGCCGCGCAGTTCCTCGGGCACCGCGAAATAGTGCAGCAGCCGCAGCGTGCTCTGGTACTGCGACGAATTCGGGTCGTGCGCCTTGGTGAAGTGGTCACGGTCCAGGGCGAGCCGGTCCGCGAAGCAGGACAGCACCCGCATCGCGACCGACCAGGCCTGGTGCTCGAAATCCAGTACGGCACTACGGAATCCGGCCAGCTCCTGCTCGCTCGGCCACAGCTCGGCCATGTGCGGTCGGGTGACCTGGTAGGACTCCTTCTGGTCCGGGACACCTATCGACGGGCGCACCTGGCTCAGGCTTTCCCAGCCCGCGTTGTTCGCTTTGACCAGTGGATAATTGGCCTTCACTGGCTCGGGGAGCGCGAAAAACCTTGCGGTGAGCTCGAATACGGTGTCGATCCGGTCTTGCGGAATGCCGTGGCCGGCGAGCTGGAAGAAGCCGATCTCGGTGGCGGCCGACCATAATTCGTCGGTGATCTCGGCGCGGCGGTCGGCGAAATCGGTCAGGTCGATCACCCGGATCTCCCGGTCGGTCTCCCGGCCGAGGCCGCCCATCTGCTGCTCGCGGGAAACCTCGGACAGGTCGTAGCTGGCGGTCATGATGTCCGTCCTTGTCTGCGTGGGTAGTTCACCCGGCGACGCTGATCGCCGGGTCCAGGAATTCTTTGGTGACGAGGTCGCGCGCGGTCAGTCCGGCGGGCACGGCGGCACCGCCGCGGCGCAGGATGGGGGCGAACTCGTCGATGACGCGCTGCACCCTTGCCTCGTCGAAACTGCCGAGCACGCCGTCGGTGTCGTTGCCGATCAGGCCGCCGTCGATCAGCGCCTTGGATCCGTAGGCGGCGAGTTCGGCGCTGTACGGGCTGAAATTGGCGCTCTTGGCGACGATGTCGACCACCGTGTCATCGACGTGAGTGGGATCGGCCTTGAATTGTGCTGTCGCCCTTTGGATCATCGGGACGAGCCGCTGGAGGCACGGGCGTAGTCCGGCCAGCTTGTCGGCGCGGACGTTCACGGTGCGCGCGTAACCCTCGTAGCCGACGTCGCGCAGCAGTTGGTAGGCCACCGGCTTGCCCCAGGCGCGAACCTCGTGCGCGTAGACGTACGGTTCGGAATTCAGGAAGCCCTGCTGCGCGAACGACGGTCCGGCGACGAAGCGGGACGGCGCGTTGTCGTAGGAGTTATCGATCTGCTTCGGGTCGACCAGGCCGCGCGACACCAGCCAGTCCGGATAAAGCTGGCCTTGCGAAACCACTATCGGCGCACCGGATTTCCCGATATCGGCGATGCCGTGCCAGTCCGGATGCGTCTTCGGATCCCACATGAGCAGCTGTGGACTGTTGCGCAACAAGGTGGTCACGGCGACGATCGGCTGCTGCCCCGCGGCGGCGATGGCGTGCTCGGAGTGCGCCAGGCCGAGCGTGATGCTCTGGTCGACGTACATCTGCGATGGCACCGTCTGGAAGCCGATGGCCGGGCCGCCCGCTCGAATCTCCAGCTTGACGCCGGTGTCCTTGCCATCGGTCACCAGCGGGCCGGTGACCTTGTTGTTGTCGGAATCGACCCGGTAACCCGGGCCGAGCAGACCGAAGAGGGGGCCGGAATCGGTCTCCGGTTCCCACTGCAACTGCACCACGACGGTGCTCGGGCAGACGCCGGACAGCTGTTGCTCGGCGGGTGCGGCGGGGAGAACTACTGCGGCGGTGTCAGATTCGCTGCTGGTGCAGGCCGCTCCGGACACGACGACGAAGGTCGCGATGGCGGCTGTGCCGAGCCGGCGAAGGGGTGTTCTCATGAGATTCTCCAAGCAAAGGACTAGCGACCGGACGCGTGCCAGCGGCCGACGGTGAGCTTCTGGGCGGCGGTGAAGAGGGCGAAGACGAGCACGCCGAACAGCGCGGCCAGCAGGAGCGCGGCGATCAGATCCTCGGATTGCAGTCGCGCGCGGTAGTTGTCGAGCAGGGTGCCGATGCCCGGCCGCCCCTGCGCGAAGAACATGTCGCCGATGATCGCGCCGGTCACGGCCAATCCGGCGGCGGTGCGCAGGCTGGTCATGATCGATGGCAGCGCGGCGGGCAGTTGCAGCGCCCAGAGCCGACGCCAGCGGCTCGCGCGGCCGAGCGTGAACAGCTCCTGGAGGTTACGGTCGACGGACTGGATGCCGAACAGGGTCATGGCGATGATCGGATGGATGGCGATCAGCACGCAGACGATGGTCCGCGCGGCGGTGCCGTAGCCGAACCACAGCCCGATCAACGGAACCACGGCCAGCACCGGAATCGCCTGAAGCACAACGGCATAGGGATACACCACGCGCTCGATCGGCTTGGCCTGGCTCATCAGGACCGCGATCGCGACGCCGAGCACCGCCGACACCGCGAGCCCGCTCACCGCCACCTTCGCGGTGACCGCCAGCGCCCGCAGCATCAGCTCGAGCTTGGCCGGATTCGCCAGCGACTCGGTGAAAACCGCGTGCGGTGGCGGCAACAGGAAGCGGCGGCTCGGGCCGAGCAGCACCATCGAGACCAGGTACCACACGGCGATCGCCAACCCGAAAGACACAAGGGGTGGAAGGATTTTGGTGACCGCGGCGCGGGGACGGACCACAACCCGGCGGATCGGCCGGACCAGCGTTACGGGTGCCGCGATACTGACCATCAGCAGGCCTCCTTCAGGGAATGCGAAGCGCGCGAGACCAATTCAGTGAACGCCGGATCGAAGCGCAGCTCACGGTCGCGCGGGTAGGGCAGGTCCACGTCGATCACCTCGTGCACCCGGCCCGGCCGGGCGGACATGACGACCACACGGGAGGCGAGGAACACCGCTTCCGACACCGAGTGCGTGATGAACAGCGCGGTGAACGCGTTGTCCCGATACAGCCGGAGCAACTCTTCCTGCATGTTCAGCCTGGTCAGCTCGTCGAGCGCGCCGAACGGTTCGTCGAGCAGCAACAGTTGCGGCTCGAGCGAGAGCGATCTGGCCAGCGACACCCGCATCCGCATGCCGCCGGACAGCTGACTCGGCAGGCTGTTCGCGACATCCGCGAGGCCGACCGCGGCCAGCGCACGAAGTGCGCGCTGCCGCCTTGTCTTTCGGTCGATGCCGCGCAGTTCGGCGGACAGCTCCACATTGCGCAGCACCTTGCGCCACGGCAGCAGGGTGGCCTCCTGGAAGATGAAGCCGATCGAATCCGCCTGCACCGCAACGGCTCCCGAGGTAGACCGCTCCAGCCCCGCGGCGAGCCGCAACAGGGTGGACTTACCGCAGCCAGACGGCCCGACCACCGCGACGAACTCGCCCCCGCGCAGCTCGAGGCTGATGTCGGCCAGTGCCTCGGTTCCGGTCGGTCCGCCGAATCGCTTGTGCACGTTGACGAACGAGACCGCCGGAGCCGAGAGCGACGTCCCTGCACCGACTTCCGGCAGCGTCTCTGAATAGCGCGTCATTGTTCACACCTTCTCTCGATATTGCGTGCAACTCGTGCACTCCATCAGTCTTATCGAGAGTGATTACATGCAATCGCCGATTGATTTCCGTCTGATTAACTTCATCGCATGTTGTTCAGCCGACGCGCGAGCAGTTCGGTGTCGACGCGGGTACTGCGGCCGTCACGGATGACGGCCTCACCGTCGACCCACACCGTGTCCACCACCCGGGGCGAGCCCGTGGTCAGCAGCGTCGCGCCCGGGTCGAGGACCGGCAGGCAGGCGAAGTCGCGGTCGAATCGGATGAGGGTGAGGTCACCACGATCGCCGATCGCGACACCCGGCTCCGCGGTCGGTCGGCCGAGGACCCGATCGGCGCCCCGGGTCGCCATGCGCAGCATCTCGTCGAATCCCAAGAGATCAGCGCGTTTTCGCGTGGCTCGCTGCAGGTAGGAACCCATCCGCAAGGTCAGCAGCATGTCCTGGGTGTCGTTGCTGGCGGCCCCGTCCACGCCGAGTCCGACGTCGATGCCGGCCGCCAGCATTTCCGGTACCGGCGCGACGCCACTGCCCAAGCGCATATTGCTCAGCGGGTTGTAGGAGACGGAGACGCCACGCGCGGCGAAGACCGAACGGCCGGAGCTGTCGAGATGGCAGCAGTGCACCGCCAGGGTACGGTCCCAGAGCAGTCCGCCCGCGTCGAGATAGTCGACCGCGCCGCGGCCTGCATGCAATCGGCACATTTCCTCGTCGGTCTCGGTCTCGAGTACATGTATCGACACCGTTTTGCCGGTCCGCTCGGCGTACTCGCGCGCGGCGGCCATGCCGTCCGGGGTGAGGCAGCGCGGATTCGGCACGGCCAGGGCGGTATCGATCCGCGAACCGGTCAGCTGTGCGTCGAGGTCATCGATGTGGGCGAACGCGTCCGGCAGCGGCTGCATCAGCCGCGGATCGAGACCCCAGCGCCGAGTGGGATCGGCGCGGTCGGCGATCCCGCGGCCGAGCACGACGCGGATGCCGAGTTCGGCCAGCGCGCGAATCATGGCGTCGTGCACGGCTTCCGAGCGGTTCGGCCACAGGTGCTCGACCACGGTGGTCACGCCGCTGCGTAGCAGTTCGAGTCCGCCGGCGAGGGCGGACAGGTAGGTCTGTTCCGGGGTCGCGGCGACCGTGCGCTCCCCCACGCAGCGCAACCATTCGAGCAGCGGCAAGCCCTCGCCGATCCCCCGCAGCACCGCCTGTTGCAGGTGCGTGTGGGTGTTGACGAAACCGGGGAGCAGATAGCCGCCGCTGCCATCGACGAACGGGAGACCGCGATGCGCGTCACGCGCGGCCGGACCCAGTGCGATGACGGCGCCGTCCCGGACGACGACATCCTGGCCGGAAAGCCAGGCGCCGCAGGTATAGACGGTGACATCACCGATGACGACGGAATGAGGTCGATTCTCGAACACGCGGCATTCCTCCTGGGAAATGCGGCTGGTTCGCCCGCTCGATCCGGCGGCTCGCGTCGCCCGTTGCAGCCATGAGCGACGTGCCGGGCAGCCTACCGAGCCCGTATTTCGACCCGGTTAAACCTCACGGACGCAGGTCCGCGCCGACCTCCAGGATCTCCACGCGCGGCTCCTTGTCGGCCTCCATGAAACCGAGCAGGGCCTGCGACTCGGCCTCCACCGCGGCGCGCTCCGCCTTCGTCCACTTGCGGGTCGGGCTGATCCGCAGGCGCGCGACGCCGGCCTCCGGGAAGATCTTGTACAGGCCGGTGAGATAGCCGTCGACCAGGACCGGGGCAACCGCGGCGGCGAACGCGCGCAGGTGCGGGGCGCCACCCTGCGGCACGATCCTGGTCCGATCCTGGTGCGAGAGAACGGCATTGTCGTACCAGCCGAGCAGGCGGACCGGGGCGGGCAGGTCCGGATCGGCCAGCTCGGCGTCGGCGGCGTCGTAGAGGGTGCGGCCGCGCTCGTCGGTGTAGGTGCGCACGCGGTCGCCGAGCTGTTCGATCGCTTGCTTCATGCCGAGCAGCTTCGACCAGGTCTGCATGTCCATGGTGGAGGCCGGGCCGAACGCGCGCAGATAGCGAAGGAGCAACTCCGCCAACGGATATGCCGGGTCGAGCGGTGCGCCGAGCCACGGCTCGACCCGGGACCAGATCGGCCTGCTGCTGTCCTTCCACTTGCCGCGCGGCGGGGTTTGCAGCACGGGCAGCTGGTAGAGCCAGGTCTGCACGACCATGCCCGGATTGCGGTCCGGATAGATCGCGGCGGCGTGCTCGCGCAGCTCGGCGGCGGACATCGGCTCGTCGCCGAGGACCCGCTCGCCGTGCCCGCGCACCTCGTAGGGGTCTAGGCCGACCATCGCGCCGTAGTTGAAACCCTTACGGAAGGGGATCTTTTCGAGCTCGGGCTGGATGTGCGGCGCGATCCGCAGCGCGTCCGGCGGGGTGACCAGGTGAATGGTGCCGCGCATCAAGGTGATCCGGACCAGCGAACGGTCTACCAGCGCATCCGACACCGTGGCCGGATCGAAATCCGTTATGCGGCTCCACAATGCGACGAACGGCGGCGGTGAGTCCTGGGCTTGCAGACCGACGAGGTGATCGCACATCTCGTGCACCGTCAGCCGCGAACGCTCCAGCAGGTGCTGGCGCGCCAGCAGCGTCCGGTTCAGAGTTCGATTGGACAGCTCCATGTTTCGGTCAGCGGAGGGTGACCACGACTTTGCCGGTCGCGGTGCGGTTGTCCAGCGAGGCGATCGCCTCGGCGGCCCGCTCCAGCGGGTACAGCACCGGCGTCGGCGCCGCGATCTTGCCCGCGGCCAGCAGCGGCGCCACCTCGTCCCACTGCTCGGTCAGGTAGCCGGGGTGGGTCATCACCCATTCGCCCCAGGCCGCGCCGATCACCTCGACGTTCTTCAGCAGCAGCCGGTTCACCTTCACCGTCGGGATCTCCCCCGCGGTGAAGCCGACCACCAGCAGGCGGCCCGCGGACGCCAGCGAACGGACGCTGTCGGTGAACCGGTCACCGCCGACCGGGTCGAGCACGATGTCCACGCCGCGGCCGCCGGTCAGTTCCTTCACCGCCGCGAGCCAGCCGTCGGCGAGTACCACGTCGGTCGCGCCGTTGGCGCGCGCCACCTCGGCCTTCGCCTCGGTGCTGACCACCGCGATCACCCGGCCCGCGCCGAGCGCGACGGCCATCCGCAGCGTCGAGGTGCCGATGCCGCCCGCGGCGCCGTGCACCAGGACCGTCTCGCCCTCGGCCAGCCTGCCGCGCTTGCGCAGGCAGAACTGCACGGTCAAGTCGTTGAACAGGATGCCGGCGCCGGCCTCGAGGGAGACGTTGTCCGGCAGTTTGAACACCATCTGCGTGGGCGCGACTGCCACCTCTGCCATGGCATTGCCGAGCAGCGTCAGCGCGACGACCCGGTCGCCCGCCTTGACGTGCGCGTCCGCCGGCGCCTCGCGCACGATGCCGGCCACCTCGCCGCCGACGATGAATGGCAGTTCCGGCTTCATCTGGTAGAGCCCGCGGGTCATCAGCACGTCCGGGAACGCGACCCCGGCCGCGTGCACGTCGATCACCACGCCCCCGGGGTATCCCTTGGGCTCCGGAAGATCGACGATCTCGACCGACTCCGGTCCCTCCAGCTTGCTGACCTGGGCTGCGCGCATCTGCCGACCTCTCTGTCGTGGCACCGGCTTTTCTCCACGCCGGCGCCGCCGTGATCAACGTAACCCGCATCGATTCGGCGTGCGCACCCTGTCCACGTTTGCCCGCACTGCCAGACCGGCCCGACGCCCCTGTTCAGCTGCCCCCGTTTTGCTATGCTGACCGCGACCTATGGTCGGGCGTGAAGGGGGACTCATGGTCGAGCGAAATCAACCGGCGTCGACAAGTGTGCAGGTAGATCCGGGCGCACTGCGATCGTTCGCGCAAACTCTCGGCACCGAGGCCGGGGAGGTGACCGGGCTGAACGCGGGGGGCGCGCTATCGGCCGCCGCGGGCGCGCTACCCGGCACCGAATTCGGCACCGCGGCAAACCAGGCCAACGATGTGGTCAACCGATGCCTGCAACGGATCGGCGGCCGGCTGACCACGATCGCCGACAACCTGCACAATGCCGCGGGTAAATACGAGCTGGCCGAGGACGATTTCGCCGCGAAACTCCGCGCGATCGGATTGACCGCATGACCCTCGGCATCCCGGACGTGGAGAACTGGAAGCCCGAACAGCTCACCGCCGCAGGCGAACAGGCCGGGACGATGTCGCAGGGCCTCGACACCGCCGTCGGCAAGGGCTCCACCCAGACGAAGTCGCTGGAAGACGGCCAGAAGTGGTCCGGAACGGCGGGCGCCGCGGCGAACGCGCGGATGGACACCGAAAAGACCCGTTCCTCCGCGGTGAGTGCCGCGCTGCTGGAACTGAAGACCGCCTTTACCTCCCAGACGCAGAACCTGGTCGAGGCGAAGAACAAGGTGATCCAGCTGCGCGACGACGCGATCAACCAGGCGCCGCCGTTCGACGTGGAGGCCAACGGCACCGTCAACGCCACCACCCGGATCGCGGCGCTGCGCGAACACGCGGACAAGGCGAACGTGGAGGGGCTCGTTTTCCAGGAGTCGTTGCAGGCGGCCTCGCGTACCTGGGAGCTGACCAATGCGCTCAAGACCGCGGAAACCGTGGCCGGCCAAGCGAAGACACAGGTCGATACCGCGGTCGGCAAGCTGGAGCAGGCGTTCAACGGGCTCGGCGACCCGAGCGCGAACGTGGCGCCGCCGGCCAGCACGGTGCCGGCGAGCGTCAGTTCGCCCGCCGCGGTGAACAACGGCAACGGCAACCCCTCGTCGAACAAGCCCAATTACGCGATGGGGAATCACAACAACTCCGGATCGTCGTCGGGTACCCCGTACAACAGCGGAAGTTACAGCGGTTCCGGCAGTCCCAGTTCGTCCGCGCCTACCGGACCGATGCCGAGCGGGGATATGGCGAAATGGATCGCGGAGGCGAAACAGAAACTCATCGAAATGGGTTACGACCCCAAGGATATCGATGAGCGCGCCATCGCCATGATCATCGAGCACGAGTCGGCGGGTAACCCGTACGCGGAAAACCAGTGGGACAGCAACTGGGTCGCGGGGCATCCGTCGAAGGGGCTGATGCAGACGATCGACAGCACCTTCAACTCCTACAAGGCACCGGGGCACGACGATATCTGGAACCCGGTGGACAATATTATTGCGGGCGTTCGCTATTCGATCGATAGGTATGGCTCGGTCAACAACGTTCCCGGCGTGGTCGCGGTCAATTCCGGTGGCGCATACCAGGGCTACTAGCGCCCACCGCTTTCGTTGGCGAGCAACGCGTACTGCGCGGCGGCGCGCTGCTGGGTTTCCCACAGTCGGCTGCCGAGCACCAGTGCCGCATACCTCCGATAGGAAACGAAGCACCTGAACTGTGCTTCCTTCGGCGCGACATAGTCCTGCACGCACGCCGCGCCGGGCACATCCGTCGGCGGATCCACCGCGCGCCGATCCGCCGCATTACCGAGTTCGGCGGACTCGGTGACGAATCGAGCCGCGGCAGCGTCGTCGGCCGCCCGGAATCCGAAGGCATTGGGCGTCACCGCGATCCGATCCACTCCCGCTTTCCGCAGAACCGGAAGGCGGCCCGACTGATCCTGGACGTAGTTCAGATAGCCGCGCAAGGTCAGCACCACCTCGCCCTGTCCATCCGGCGCGGGGACAACGCCTTTGTCCTGAATGACCCGGACCAGCAGGCCATCCGGATCCTGATGCAGCGTGTTGAATTTGCCGATCGGTGTCGCGCTGAACCTGTCGAGTTCGGCGATCTCCGCGGCGAGATACTTCTGGGTCGCGTCGACCAGCCGATCGATATCCGCCGTCCGCGTCTCCGCCAGCACGCTGATCACATAGTTTCCGTGCGGGGTCGTGCTGCCGAGCGTCGGAAAGGCCGGACGCCAGTGTGCGCGTGCGTCCGGGTATTTGGGCAGACCGACGGGCGCATTCTCCGGGTTGAGGCCGAGGTCGACGGCGTCGAGCTCGGCGGCCGCCGCCTTCGCGGCCGCCGCGTCCGGGAAACGTGACACCGTCACGGTCAGGCCGTCCCGCTGGCGAACGCCGGCCGCGGGATCGGTGAGCGGCGGCACGTCCTCGGCGGAACCGGTGGAGAACCCGAGCACGAAACCGTGATTCTGCAACACCGGGATGGCCGGCTCCGCGAGGTACTGCGCCACCGACTGGGCGTCGGTGTGCACGCGGGCCGACGCACCGACGGAGTATTTCGGGTCCACCTCGTGCGGACTCAGGACCGCGTCGGCCAGTCGTGCGGCCTCCAATCGCGCGTAGCCGAGATCGTCCAGGCGGGACGCGATCTTGGGCGGCGTGGTCGGGAACTTGCCGGTGTCCAACGCGCGCACATCGAGCTCGCTGGAAACGCTGGTTCCCTGCACTTCCGATGCGCAGCCGCTCACCCCGACGGTGGCGAGGACGGCGAGGAGCGCCGTGGCGACTCGTGTGTTCCAGTTCATCAACTCACCTGTGGGAGGTTGTCCAGGACGTTCTGCAGCACCACTTGTGCTGCCAGACACCTGAATTCGGGATGTTCGGCCAGGGTGGGATTATCGACCTGCACCGTCACCACCTCGGCGTCGCCGCCGTCGATGGCCCGGTACTGTGCGCGCCGGACACAGGTCGGCGAGCCCAATTCCGCCTCGTCCAAGAAGACGAAATTGCCGCCGCCGAGATCGAACGGTATCGGCTTCTCGGTCGGCGTCAACGCCTTCGAGCGTTCGAGCGCGACGGTGACCGTGCCGGTCGAGATCCATTTGCAGGTGTGCAGCTGATCCGGAGCGCCGTGCACCTGGTCGCCGATATTCAGCTTCACCACGACCGAATCGACCAGCGCACACGGATCTTGGCGAGCGAGTGAGGTGCGAATGTTCGGAAGTTGCGGCGGCCCTTCGGATATCCGATGGGCCAGCTCGGTGGCCGCCTCGTCCGCGACCTCGCAGAGCTTGTCGGACTGCGAGCCCTTCACCCGTACCGCGATGCCGAATTGCGGATCGGTTTTCGCGGGAAACAGGGCCCGCCCGCAGCCGTCCTTTCCGCTGTTCGCGTCCTCCAGCACGGGGACTCCCGCGGCTTTTTCACCATTGTCTCGATAGCCATCGACGCGCTTGATATCGAAGTCGAACTGATATCCGCCCGACTCGCCCGCGCAGGTGCCCCATTGGGTAGAACTCGGCGCTTTCGTCCACTCCCCCAGCGACGAGACCAGCGGATCCTGCACCGCGGCACACAGATCGATCGACCGGAGTTTCGTAAGATTCAGCGCCGCAAGCGGATTCACGGCCGGCGCGGTCGGTTCCTCGTCGTCGCCGCCGAACAGGGCCGTGCCCGCGAGCACGACGACGAGCAGGGCGGCCACCGCCGAGGCCCCGATCAGTGCCCGCTTCCGACGCCGGCGCAGCGAACTCGCCCGCTGGATCTCGACGAGCGCCTGCAAGCGCTGCTCGAAGGCGTCGACACTGGAGGCGTCGGACGCTCCTGTGGGTCCTTGCTCAAGCATGGAGATACCAATTCTCTTACTTCGGGCGGCAATCCGCTCATGTCGGGTTCGGTGTGCACAATGTTGTCGAGGGTGTGTGTGGGCTCGTCGCGCGCGAGCGGGCCGCACCAGATGGTAGGTCGCACACGTGCCGTCGGAATCTATACGGCGGGCAGCGGGTAAGTCACCAAGTGGGCCGCCGTTCACCGAGAACCTGGTGGCGGCCGGGCGCGCGCGAGTCGTGTCGGCCGAGCGGCTTCACTCGTGTTCCTCCCCTGTCGTGCCTGTTCCGGGGATCGTACCGGGGCACATGTGACACGTCTTGGGGGCGACCAGAATTCCGGTGCGGCCGTCAGGCGAAGGTTTGGTTGCGGGCGGCGAGGGCGGTGCGGAGTTTGGCGACGGCGGTCGGGCCTACCCCGTGCAGCGCGGCGAGATCGCGCTCGGTCCAGGAGGTGAGGTCGTCGAGGTCGCGGATTCCGGCCGCGGCCAGGGCGCGTTCCGCGGGTTTGCCGAGTTGGCCGGGCAGATCCGAATCACTCATGGCGTCCATGATGCCTGGTAGAGGCGTTGCTCGCGGGCACACCGGCGGCTACCTACGCACTCGACGCGATGGTGTGACGTACGACCCGTAAAGTCGTCTCACAACAGCACCACACGAAGAACGCGGCACACCGTGCAGCGCGAGGAGCACCAGTGTCACTCGATCAGCCACTCGCCCCGCTTCCCCAGGAGGGCATGGGCTTTGCTTCGGCGTGGCCCATCCGGGCTGGCGATGTGGACCCCTACGATCGGCTGCGCTTCGACGCCGTCGCCCGCTACCTGCAGGACATCGCCTGGGAAAACCTGCACAAGACGTTCCTGAGCCGCAGCGATCCGAACTGGATCGTGCGGCGCACGGTGATCGACGTGATCCGGCCGATCCTGTGGCCGGACGAGGTGCAGCTGCTGCGCTGGTGCTCGGCGATGTCGACCCGCTGGACGAACATGCGGGTGCGGGTGACCAGCTCGAACGGCGGGCTGATCGAGACCGAGGGCTTCTGGATCAATATCAGCGAGTCGACCGGGATGCCCGCGCGGATCAGCGACGAGGGCCTGGCCTACCTGGCGCAGACGACGCAGGAGCATCGCCTGCGCTGGCGGCCGTACCTGACCGACACCTCGCCGTCCGAGTCGGACACCGACATGCCGTTTCCGGTGCGCGCGACCGACATCGACCAGTACAACCACGTCAACAACACCTGTTACTGGCAGGCGGTGGAACAGTTCATGGTCGAGTACCCGAAGCTGCTCGCCGGGCCGCATCGCGCGGTCATCGAATATGTCGCGCCGGTGCTCGCGCGCCAGCACGTGACCGTGCGCAGCCGGTTCGAGCCGGGCGATCGCACCGGACGGCCGGTGCTGCGGCTGTGGTTCGTGGTCGGCGGGACGACCACCACCGTCGTCCGCATCATGCCGCTGCCGCCCGAATAGGCGGTGGCCGACCGGATCCGCGGGGATCCGGTCGGCCGGCCCGGTCAGCCGCGCGCGGCCTTCAGCAGATCCTCCCGGGTGGTGAACTTGACCCGCGGCCGGCCCGCGGACTTACCCGCGGCCTTCTCCGCCTGGTCGATCGCCCGCCAGCCGTCCCGATCCACCAGATCGGCCTGCCGCTCGCCGAGCAACGCCTTGAGCGCCGCGCGATTCGCCTCGGGCGCACCGAGTTTGCCGCTGGTGAAGTCGGCGATCAGGTTCTCCACGGTCTCCTCGGCATCGGTCCGGTTCGAGCCGATGACGCCGCGCGGGCCGCGCTTGATCCAGCCGCTCGCGTACACGCCGGACAGCGGGGTGCCGTCGGTGTCGTGCACCCGGCCGTGTTCGTTCGGCAGGACGCCGCGCCGCTCGTCGAACGGCAGGTCGGCGACGGCCGAACCGCGGTAGCCGATGGAACGCAGCACCAGCGAGGCCTCGATCCGCTCGGTGCGCTCGGTCGCCCGCGCCACCAATTGGCCGTTCTCCTCGAACAATTCGTTGTGCACGAACTCGATCGCCTCGACGTGCTCGGTGCCGGTGAGCGCGGTCGGCGAGGCCAGGTAGCGGAAGATGATCCGCTTGTGGCTCGGGTCGCGCGGCGCGCCGGCGTATTCCTCGGCGAGGGTGTACTTGAGCTTCAGCGACGGCTCGACATCCGGGTCGTCGAGCAGCGCCTGGCTGGCGTGATCGAGCGCGAGGTCGGACTCGTCGACGACGACGTCGATGCCCTCGAGGTGGGCCAGTGCGAGGAATTCCGACGACGTGTACGCCGCCTGCAGCGGGCCGCGGCGGCCGAGCACGACCACCTCGCGAATATTGCTGCGTCGCAGGGCGTCCAGCGCGTGGTCGGCGATATCGGTCTTGGCCAGCTCGTCCGGGTCGACGGTCAGCACGCGGGCGACGTCCAAGGCGACGTTGCCGTTGCCGACGATCACCGCCCGCTCGCCGGACAGGTCGAACTGCCGGTCGGCGAAGTCGGGATGACCGTTGTACCAAGCGACGAACTCGGTGGCCGAGTGGCTACCCGGCAGATCCTCGCCCGGCACGTCGAGGCGGCGGTCGGTCGACGCGCCGACCGCGTAGATCACCGCGTGGTGGTGCTTCAGCAGCTCCTCGTGCGAGATGTGCGTGCCTATCTCGACATTCAGGTAGTACTGCAAGGTCTCGCGCCGGAACGCGGACTCGAACAGGCTCGACACCGTCTTCGTGCCGGGGTGATCGGGGGCCACGCCCGCGCGGACCAGACCCCACGGGGTCGGCACCCGGTCGAACATCTCGATCTCCACGTCCGCGCGGCGGAGCAACTCGTCGGCGGCGTAACAGGCCGCCGGGCCTGCCCCGACGATCGCGACCCGCAGGGTGCCGAGTTCCTTCGGCGGCCGAGGCGGGGTGACGATCGGGTCGAAGTTCGACTCGAGCGGATGCCGTTCGAAATAGGCGGCATTGATCTCGCGGTATCTGGCCAGCGATGCGGTCAGGTCGTCTTCGGAGAAGATCGCCTCGACCGGGCACGCATCGACGCACGCACCGCAGTCGATACAGGTGTCGGGGTCGATGTAGAGCATCTCGGTCGTCGCGAACTCCGGTTGATCCGGGGTCGGACGGATGCAATCGACAGGGCACTCGGAAACGCAGCTGGCGTCGTTGCAACAACGCTGCGTGATTACGTAGGCCATATTGTGCAGATCCTCGAAGATGTACGTGGGCTGTAGGCCACCCGGTGGGCAGAGGTGGACAAAAACGGCACGCCGCGGAACCACCGCGATGTGACGCCGCTTTCAGTTTGCCTCGAGTGTGTTCGAGGCCATGCGACCGGAGGCCTTACGGTATCTCCATGGTGCGGACTCTGATCCTCATGCGACACGGCAAGTCGGCCTATCCCGACGGTGTCGGCGACCACGAACGCCCGCTCGCGCCGCGCGGACAACGCGAGGCCGGGCTGGCGGGTGACTGGTTGCGTACGACGCAACCACCGATCGATGCGGTGCGGTGCTCCACCGCGACCCGCACCCGGGAAACCCTCGCCGCCACCGGGATCGACGCGCCGGTGGTCTACGAGGCGGGCATCTACGAGGCGTCCCCGCAGAGCCTCATCGAGCTGGTCCAGCTCAGCGACGACGACGTGTCGACGCTGCTGGTGATCGGGCACGCGCCCGGAATGCCGTGGACGGCATGGGAGTTGGCGAGCAATCGGAGTTCGACGCCCGCCATCGAGCTCAGTCGCAAGTTCCCGACCTCGGCGCTGGCCGTGCTCGAATTCGACCGGCCGTGGGCACAGGTCGATCCGGGAACCGGTGAGCTGGTGCGTTTCCACATCCCCCGCTGAATGCGCGGTCAGCGCAGCAGCTTGCCGCCGACCACCACGACCGCGCCGAGCACGACCAGCAGCACGAACGCGGCGAATCCGCCGAGCAGCCACCACACCACGGCGAGTGCGAGTACCACCGGCGCCACCGCGATCGCGGTGATCACCGGGCTTTCCTTGACCGTTGCCAGGGCCGAGCGGGCCCTGATCCGGTTGACGTCCTTACCAGGCATGTCCCCAGCGTAGGCCGGAAACCGGGACTTTGTCGGCGACCGGTGAGATGCTCGGGCGATGGATTGGAAAATCGAGCTCATCGCGATTCCCGTCACCGACGTGGATCGCGCGAAGGACTTCTACACCAAGATCGGATTCAACGCCGACCACGATCACCGGGTCAACGAGAACCTGCGTTTCGTCCAGCTCACGCCGCCCGGATCCGCATGCTCGATCTGCATCGGCGAGGGCATCACCGAAGCCGCGCCGGGCAGTGTTCGCGGGATGCAGATCGTGGTTTCCAGCGCCGAAGAGGCATATCAGCAGCTGGTTGCCGCCGGCGTGGACGCGAAGCCGGTGGAAACACTGAGCTGGGGCAACTTCACCTACTTTGCCGACCCCGACGGTAATCAGTGGGCTGTGCAGGAATTGCCGAAGAAGGACTGAGCGCGGACGGATTGGTCCGACGGTGCGATTTCTCCTCGGAGCTAGGCGGCCTGCTCCTCGCCAGGTCAGTCCAACTGGTCGAACTCGTCCAATTGGATGGTCAGCGGACACGGCGAGGTGGTGGTGAACACATCGGTCACCTCGCCGTCATCGACATAGCCGAGTTCCTCGGTCAGCCGGAACGCCGCCAAGCTGAGCGGCGGATTCAGGTCGATGATCCAGTAGTGCGGTATTCCGGCGTCGGCGTACTCGCTGCGCTTCATGACGTAATCCGTTCGCCGTGAGCCCGGCGAGACAATTTCGACAACAAGACGGGTTGCGGACGCCCGAAGGATTCCGCCGTCGGAACGGACACGTTTGCGTTCGCTTCGTTCGACCACAACAAGATCCGGCCGGCGGACTGTGGCGGGCCCGTCCTCAGGAACCAATTGCAGGTTGAGATCGACATCGGGCACGGCGATCAAGTCAGGCGGAAGCTGAGGTTTCAGCTGGACATAGAGATCGCCGCCCACAATGTTGTGGTCCGGCGTGGGCGACGGCGAAATGGCGAGTACCCCCTCTTGCAGCTCCCTACGGCAACGCTCGTCGTCTTCCCCGAGCGCCATGTAGTCGGCAATCGTCAGCAGCCGCCCTGGATCCGGAAGTGCCGTCACCTTCGCTCCTCAGCTCGTCCCACCCCTGGTCAGCTCCCAGTGTCCCACGCAAGGTACACAGTCAGCCGGAACCCGACCACCGTTTTTGCGTACATTGGACTTGCTTGGAGTGCACTCCAGGTGGGTAGCGTCGTCGGTGTTCTACGGGAAGGGCGAGTGTCGTGGGTGAAGCCGCATTGAACGAGCGGGGCGGGGAGTGGGAGCAGCCTCGGTATTCGATCGGCGAGGTGTCCGAACGGTCGGGGCTGAGCCGGGACACGCTGCGCTGGTATGAGCGGATCGGGCTGATGGATTACATCGGTCGCGATCACGCGGGCAAGCGCCGGTTCAGCAATCGCGATCTGGAGTGGCTCGCGCTGATCGGGCGGCTGCGGACCACGGGGATGTCGGTGGCGGACATGGTCCGCTATGCCGAGCTGGTGCGCGAGGGGGAATCGACGTTCCCCGAGCGGCTGGAGATGTTCCGCAAAACCCGCGCCGAGGTGCTCGCCAAGATCGATGAACTGCAGCAGACCGTGGCCGTCTTGGACTACAAGATCGATATCTACGAGGGCAAGGCACAGCTCGCCCGGCCGGCCACGATCACCGTGCGAGACAGCGAAGGAATCACGGTATGAGCGAAACTTTGCCGACCACCACACCCCGCAGCAGGACTCGGCTCGCCGAGAATGTCGCGGCCGCGCGCATCGAGCTGACCACCGACGAACTGGCCACGCTGGAGCCGATCGCCGATCAGGTCGCCGGAAACCGTTCCGCGGACCTGTCGTTCGTCTCCGCAGGCCGGGAATAGCAAGCACCACAACAGATCAGGAGTTCACCGTGTCTACGCTGACGCTCAATGTCCGTTTCACCGCCAAGCCCGGCCACGAGGCCGAGCTGCGCGAGGTGTTGCAGGACATGATCGAGCCGACCCTCGCCGAGAGCGGCTGCCTCGGTTACGAGCTGTACCTGCACCCGACCGATCCGAGCCGGGTGGTACTGCTCGAGGAATGGGTCGACGCCGAGGCCTTGGCGGCGCACTTCGAGACCCCGCATCTGAAGCAGTGCGCGGCCGCCCTGGACCAGATCCTGGTCGAGCCGTTCAACCTGCGGCGCTTCGCCGAGATCTAGGCACGAACACGCGGCCCCGGCGACCCGAGTTCCGGATCGCCGGGGCCGCGGCATTTCAGTGGAAGGTGCGCCCGCCGAGCGAGGCGCTGATGATGGCCGGCGGCGTCCAGCCGACCATGAGATTCGCGCGCTCCTGCGGGGTGAGATCCTGCCTGGCCCAGAGGCGGTGCGCGCTGCGGCGGCAGGCGGCGACCAAGGTGGGTGCGGTGCGGTTGCGGAACCTCATGACGTTTTCTCCTTCGATGGACCTCCATATTTGTCCCGCGCGCACGCCCGCGACAGCGGTCGCGGACGATCTCTACGAGTTCTGTATGCCGGTGTAAATGGACTCGGACCCCGGTCCGTTTGAACCGGACCCCAGCGGATGCCTGACCGCCCGGGCTACTACCATCCAATGGAGTGAAGCCCGATGTCCCGCACGATCGCGTCTGGATCGACAAACAGACCCCCGCCGCGTTCCGCGCCCTCATCCGGGTCGCGAACGAAGTACACGCCGCAGCCGCCGAGGCCGGCCTGGACCGCAAGCTCATCGAGCTGATCAACCTGCGGGTTTCCCAGATCAACGGCTGCGCCTTCTGCCTGGACACACACCAGCGCGCCGCGCTCGCCGCCGGGAACACCGAACAGGAAATCGCGGTGCTGCCCGCGTGGCGGCGCACCGAGCTGTATTCACCGCTGGAGCAGGCCGCGCTCGGGCTGGCCGAGGTCACCGCGGTTGTTCCGGACGAGCACACGCTGGAGCGTGAGTACGCGCTCGCCCGCAAAGTTCTGACCGACGATCAGCTCTCGGTCGTCGTCTGGGCCGCCACCACGATCGGCGCGTTCAATCGCGTGTCGATCCTCAGCAGACATCCGGTACGCGCATCGAAGGAGAAGTCGACCATGACTACACCCGCCTCGGAATCCAAGGTTGTCCGCAACGACGAGAAGCACCGCTACGAGGTGTTCTACGGCGGCGACCTCGCCGGGTTCGCCGAGTACGAGGAGCGCGACGACGAGACGGTGTTCACCCACACCGAGATCGACGGCGCGTTCTCCGGCAAGGGGCTCGGCAGCACGCTGGCCAAGCACGCCGTCGAGGACGCGGTCGAGCGCAAGCGGGCGATCCGGCCGCTGTGCCCGTTCATCCGGGCCTACCTGGACAAGCACCCGCAGTACGACGCGCATGTCATCGGTAAGGGTATTACTCGGTGAGCGACCTCGATCCGCATCCGGCGGAGGCGTTGTGCGAACCCGCGGCCGGTCCGGGTCCGGTCGCGGAGCTCTATCCGTCGCGCGAGGTGCCGCTCGGCGGTGTGCGCGGCGTGTTCGTGGAACGCGTACTGCCGCAACGGGATCTGCCGACCGTCGGGGCGTGGTGCTTCCTCGATCACTTCGGCTCGCCGACGGTCACCGATACCGGGGCGTCGCCGGATATCGATCCGCATCCGCATATCGGCCTGCAGACGGTGACCTGGCCGTTCGACGGGCGGATCCGGCATCGCGACTCGGTGGGCTCCGATGTGGAGATCGAGCCGGGGCAGCTGAACCTGATGACCTCGGGGCGCGGCATCGCGCATTCCGAATACGGTGTCGCGGGCGCGCACACAGGACACGGCTTGCAGTTGTGGATCGCCTTGCCCGGCAACCAGACCGGGATCGATCCGCACTTCGAGCAGCATCGTGAGCTGCCGGTCTATCAGGCACCGGGCATCCGTGCGATCGTGCTGATCGGCGCGCTGGCCGGAATCACTTCTCCGGCAACCGCGTACACGCCGATCATCGGCGCGGACGTGCGGCTGGAGCCGGGCGCGGCCACCCTTCCGCTGGAACGCGGGTTCGAGCACGCGCTGATGGTGATCGAGGGCGAGGTGACGGTCGACGGCACGCCGCTGACCGCAGGCCCGCTGCTCTATCTCGGCACCGATCGCGACGAGATCTCGCTGAGCAGCACGGCCGGAGCGCATTTCGCGTTGATCGGCGGCGAGCCGTTCGGCGAGGAACTGGTGATGTGGTGGAACTTCGTCGGCCGCAGCCACGAAGAGATCGTGGCGGCCCGAAACGATTGGGAGAACCACGATCTCGGCCGCTTCGCCGACATCGCCGGCCATCCGCCCGAGCAGCGCATCCCGGCTCCGCCGCTGCCCGGCCTGCATCTCAAGCCGCGTAAGCGCCGGATCGGTCCGGCCAGAACCTGATTCGGACGCGGACTATGGGATCGCGGTGAACAGCTCGTAGCTGTGGCCGTCGGGCGCGTGGACGTAGACGCCCCGGCCGCCACCCAGATGATTGACGGCCCGGTCCCAACCGTGTTGCGGACCGGAGCCGTAGTCGACCGCGGGCCACCGGCTCAGCCGTTCGAGTACCGCGTCGAGGGTCTCGTCGTCGACGAGGAATCCGTAGTGGCCCGGTTCGACCCGGCCGCGGTCATCGAAGTCGAGGGTGAGGTCGGCATTGACCCGCACCGGCGCGAAGGGGCCGCTCGGCGCGCCCACGGTGAGCCCGAGCAATTCGGCGAAAAACGTTGCGGCGGCGTGCCGGTCCGTCGCGGGCACGATCGTGTGATTCAAGACGATGGTCATCACTGCCTCCTTGATGCATGCGATACGCACACAAATATACATGCGTATCGCATGTGATTACTAGGGGCGAGTTAGGCTGACACCATGAGCAGACGGGCGACCGCCAGGCCTGGAACCGCCGCCGCCGACGGCGGACCGGCGCTGTTTCGGCTGGTTCGATTCTGGTCGCGGCGGTGGATCAACCGGACGTCGGCGGATCTGCCCGACGAGCTACGGCATGCTCAGCACGTCCAGGTGGTCGAGGCGGTGGCGGCGACCGTCGAGCAGGACGCCGAGGCCACCATCACCTCGGTGTCGCATCAACTGGGGCTGGATCATTCGGGGGCGAGCCGGATGGTGCGCGACGCCACCGCGGCCGGCTTTCTCTCCCGCGCGGAATCCGAACACGACCGGCGCCGAACGGCATTGGCGCTGACCGCCAGCGGCGAGCGCCTGCTCACCGAGGCCCGCGACTGGCAGCGCCAGGTATTCACCGAGCTGACCGCCGACTGGGACGACCTCGATCGGCAGCGATTCGCCGGATATCTGCGTCGATTGAGTAACGAACTCGAGCTTTGAGCCGAGTTCTCTTGCGCCCGAACGGCAAGCCGTACTCGTCCGCGCCTGATACTGTCGCCGACGAACACACTGCGCAGGGGCAGCGCTACCGAAAGAACACGATGAGCTTTTCCAGAATCACCGCGACCGCACTGCTGGCCTTGGTGGCCACCGTCATCGGCACGAGTGCGACGCACGCGGATCCCGCCACCACGACACCCGACACCGCACTCGACGTGCACGGGTCCTTCGCCGAAATCGCCTACCAGGTCGCCGCATCCGAGGATCGGCGCGCCGCGGTGACGACAATCCAGGACGGCCGCTTCGAACTGATCCACGACGGCCGGGTCGTCACGCTGACCGATCGAGACGGCAGCGTCGTGGCCGCCCTGCCGATGGCATTGCGCGTCGGCGACAAGCGAGTGGCGCTGAATCCGGTCATCGAGGAGGCCGGTCACCGGCTCACCCTCGTGCCCGATCACATGTCGCAGGCGCCGCTGCGCGACGTGAGCAGCCAGGAACGCTTCTTCGCCGAGGTCGAGAAGGCCATGCCGATCGTGTTGGCGGGCGCGGGAATCGGCGCCGCGATCGGTTTCGTGCTCGGGTTCCCGCTCGGGCTCTTCGTCATCGACTTCATCACGGTGCCGATCACCACGGTGCTGGGCGCGGCGATCGGTGCAGCAGCCGGACTCGCGATGGCCGGCGGTCAGCCGGCGATCGACGCGGCGCTCGATTACGTCTCCGGCGCACCCTGATCCGGAAGCGGACGGGCGTCCGCTATCCACGAGGCCGACTATGCGATCGATGGTAGCGCGATCAAGACCGCCCGACCGAGTCAGGGGCGGCGTGCGTGATCGTCGATTTCGCTGGAGGAGTCCAAGGCCTGAGTTCCGATGACGCGCAACAGATCCAGCTTTTCGGCGGCGTCCGTGCCCGGCTGCGGCAGGTAGACGAGCAGGCGCTGGGCGGCGTTGGGGGTGAGCAGCGTTTCGCAGATCGTGTCGATCAGGCCGACCTGGGGATGCTGGATTCGCTTGGTGTCCGAAAGGCGCACCGCCACTACGTGTTCGTCCCAGAGCACGTCGAATTCCGTACTGACCGAACGCAGTTTCGCGATGAATTCGGTGACATCCGCATCGCCTGCGCGTCGCGCGGCGGTGGCCCGCAGATCGGCGACGTGCTTGCGGCCCAGGCGATCCCAGTCCTCCTCGGGGAAGGACGCGCGAGACCCGATGTCGGTGAACCAGCGATAGGCGTAGAAGCGCTCCCAGCCGCGCCGGTTGGCGAGGTCGCCGAGTAGCAGGGTGTGCATGCGGTTCTGCACCAGCACCTCACCGAGGTCGGTGATCACGGTGGCGGCGGTGTCGTCCAGCTTGGCCAGCAGGTGCATCAGGCCGGGGCCGACGTGCTTGTCGGACAGCTCGCGGACCGGCGCCGCGTGGTCGCACAGGTGGTAGAGGTGGTCACGTTCGTCGCTGCTGAAGCGCAGGGCGCGGGCCAGCGACGCGAGCACCTGGGTGGACGGCCGCGGACCGCGGGACTGCTCCAACCGGGTGTAGTAGTCCGTGGACATGCCCGCAAGCAACGCCACCTCGTCCCGGCGCAGGCCGGGAGTGCGCCGCCGGACACCGGGTGGCAAACCCACGTCGGCCGGCGTCAGCTGCTCCCGGCGGCGACGGAGGAAGTCGGCGAGCTCGGTTCGGTCCATGCCTCTACTGTCCCCCGGATCAGGCCGCTGAGCCAGGGATCGGCAATCCCCCGATAACCGATCTCTGCCGGATCCGCCGCCGGAGGTTCAGGCTGGTCCTATGACGACATCGAAGATCTCCACAGTTCAGCTCGGTAAGACCGGGCCGGACGTCGGCCGGATCGGGCTCGGCGCGATGGGCATGTCCGGCATGTACGGCGCGGCGGACGACGCCGAATCCACGGCCACCATCCACGCGGCGCTCGATTCCGGTGCGAACCTGATCGACACCGGCGATTTCTACGGCGCCGGGCACAACGAGCTACTGATCGGCAAAGCGATCGCCGAGCGGGCGCGCGAGGATGTGGTGCTCAGCGTGAAGTTCGGTGCGCTGCGCGGACCCGGCGGCGCCTGGGGTGGCGTGGACAACCGGCCCGAGGCACTGCGCAACTTCCTCGTCTACAGCATGCAGCGGCTCGGGGTCGACTACGTCGATGTCTACCGGCCGGCTCGGCTCGATCCGAACGTCCCGATCGAGGACACCGTCGGCGCGATCGCCGAGCTGATCGAGGCGGGGTATGTCCGGCACGTCGGGCTGTCCGAGGTCGGCGCGGACACCATCCGGCGGGCCGCGGCGGTGCATCCGATCGCCGATCTGCAGATCGAGTACTCGCTGATCTCGCGCGGCGTCGAGGCCGAGATTCTGCCGCTGTGCCGGGAGCTCGGGATCGGTATCACCGCCTACGGCGTGCTGTCCCGCGGACTGCTCAGCAGCTCGGTGCAGGCGGGAACCACGTTCGCCGCCAATGATTTCCGTGCGCACAGTCCGCGCTTCCAAGGCGAGAACCTCAGCCAGAACCTGAAGCTGGTCGACGCGCTGGCCGAAATCGCTGCGGGCAAGGATGTTTCGGTCGCTCAGCTGGCTATCGCGTGGGTACTGACGCGTGGCGCGGACATCGTGCCGATCATCGGCGCCCGGCGGCGCGAGCGGTGGGCCGAAGCCGCAGGCGCGCTGGATGTCTCGCTGACCGCGGACGAGTTGGCCACCATCGAGGCGGCGGTCCCCAGCGATCGGATCGCCGGTGCGCGGTATGCGGCGGCGCAGATGGCGATGCTCGACAGCGAGCGCTGAGTGGTGGGTGCGCTCGGTTTTCGAGCGCACCCCGCTACCTGCGCGGACGGATGACCGCGGTGAATGTCGCTGCGGCGACCGACTTTCCGGTGTTGTCGGTGATGTTCACCGGGACTTCCAGTTCGATCGGTGTCCGTGCCGCGATGTCCGCCCGCACCTGTTGAAGGACGGTGCCGGACAGCTCGGAGGTCGCAAGGTACGGTCCCGCATCGCCTTTGGCGCGCGCCCGGTATTCGATCCGCCCGTCCCTGGCCACGATGAAGGTCTCCGCCATCAGGTCGACGATGCCCGAGACGGATGCGCCCATCGCGGCGGTTTCGGCCAGGCCGAACAGCACCGCCGCGTGCAGGTCACCGTTGTGATTCAGATGCTCGGCCCGTGGCGCCATCCGCACCACGTTGCGGCCCGCGTCGAACTCGACGCCCTCGATCCCGGTGTACTGGATGAACCCCAGCTTCTGGAACCCTGCCATCACCAATTCGCCCATGGCCGCTGTGTCCACTGCATCTCCCACCGAATAACTGAAACGTGTTCTATTTTCATACCGTGCGGGGTGCGGGTTGTCCAGGTGGTGACCTCGGCGGGAATCGAACCCGCGTAGCCGTGATCGAGAGTCACGGTGCCCTACCAGCAGAGCACGAGGCCTGGAAATTGCGTGACGCAGATCGGAATCGAACCGACGTGGCTCCTGAATGAAAGTCAGGGTGCCCATGCCAACAGAGCAACTGCGCCTGGATCAGGAGCGGAATGAAAAAAGGGCGCCCCGTGGAGATTTCCCGGATGCGGCCCGTATGGTTCGGCGTTACGCCTTACTCATGAATCGGGACGTTCATCCGTCGACCGGTAACCGGATTCCTCGGCCGTCGCGAATTCACGCTGCGTCAGCGATGATTCGAGGTGGCTGAACATGTCCGTTACCTTTCGTCGTTCTCGATGAGTCGACGGTAACACCGGCTTCCGATCGTGGAAACCGATTATTTCCGGGCCGCGATCAGGGCCGGTGATAGGCCTTCGGCAGCTCGTAGCGGCGTTCGGCGAGGATGGTGCGCAACAGGTCTGGGCGGTTGGTGATGAGGCCGTCTACGCCGAGGTCCAGTAGCGCCATCATGGTGGGCCGGTCGTCGACGGTCCATGGCACTACTCGGATGCCGTGCTGGTGGGCGGCCTCTACCAGGGCGCTGGTCGTGAACGGCTGGTAGCCGGGATCTTCGACGCTGCCGCCCTGCGGGTCGCCGTGCACCGGCGATACCGCATCGGCGCCGAAAGATGCTGCCGCGCTGACGAATTTCTCTTGCAGCGAGCCGGAGAAGTCATCGATGTCGATGCCGCCCAACCACGGAGAGGCACCGGGCCGGCCCGCCTGTAGGAATTGCTGCCCGTTGGTCAATGCGACGAGCGGCAATTCCGGTGCCACCTCACGCATGCGCATCAGCGAACCCCAGTCGAAACTTTGGATGGTGACTTGGTTTTCGAGGTGTGCACGCCGTACTTCCGCGGCGATCACTTGCACGAACTGTTCGCGCGGCGCGGTTTGTTCCGGTGCTCCCGCTTCGACCTTGGACTCGACATTCAGCATGACGTCATCGGCCCGATAGGCGTGCACGAGGTCGAAAACCTCGGACAGTAACGGCATTCGAGCACCCGGTACCGTGCGCTGCTCCGGAAAGGCGGCCAATCGCTTCGAGCCGCAATCGATGGTGCGTACCTGCGCCAACGTCAGATCTCGAATGAACCTGGTACCCGGCACATAAGGGAACTCGGGATCGCCGAGGAAGGCAGGCAGCGTGTCGACGCACTTCTCCGGATTCGGATCACGGTCATGGGTCACCACCGCGTACCCGTCCTCGGTGATCTGCACGTCCAGTTCCAGCGTGCGGACGCCGAGCTCCAGGGCATTTGCGAAGGCGGGCAGCGTGTTCTCCACCACGAGCGCTGCCCCACCGCGATGCGCCTGGAGATCGAAGGGTGCCGGCGGGCCGTCCGCCGACGCCGCACCCACGTTCAGGACACCGGCCAGCAGGATCGACGCGACGCCCACCGCATACGTTCGACGCATGCCTCCATTGTGACCGCCGACGCCGACGTCGCGATGACGCTTGGATGAACCCCTACGGAACCAGTACGACCTTGCCGGTCGTCGCACGGTGCTCGAGCGCGGCGTGCGCGTGTGCCGCTTGGTCGAGCGGGAACGGCTGGACGGTCGGCACCATAGTTCCCTCGGCGGCTGCGGCCAGGGCGCGGGACTCCTCGCCGCGCACCTCGCGCGGCTTGCTCAGCATGAGAGACAGCGCGTCGATCACCGTAATGCCCTGTTCCCGAAGCTTTTTCGCGTCCGGTTGGAAACCCTCGCGCGACGCGTTCCCGTAGGTGACGTACCGCCCGCCCTCGGCGAGCAAACCCAGTGCGGCCCGGCCCTTTTCGCCCATGACGCCGTCGAGTACGACCGTCACCGGGCGGTCGCCGAACGCCCGCCGGACCTGATCGGTCCAGCCGGGTTCGTTGTAGTCGACGGCGAGGTCCGCGCCGAGCGCATCGACCGCGGCGACTTTGGCCGGTCCGCCGGCCGCGCCGATGACCCGGGCGCCGATGCTGCGGGCGTGCTGGACGATCAGTCGACCGATACCGCCCGCAGCCGAATTCACCAGGATCACGTCGTCGGCGGTCGGATTCGCGATGTCGAGCACTTCGACGGTGGTGGTGCCGGTGACAATCATGGCGACCGCCGTCGCGTAGTCCAATTCTGCTGGAATCCGGTGCAGTGTGGGCAATTCCGCGATCGCCAGTTCGGCATATCCGCCGGAGTTGCCGCTCGGTGTCACGACGGCGACCCCGATCCACGACGGATCGACCTCCGGGCCGACGGAATCGATGATCCCGGCGACCTCGCCGCCGAAGATCGCCGGAAGCTCCGGCAGCGGCGGGCCGATCGGCAGACCCGCGCGCATCGCCGTTTCGATCAGGTGCACGCCGGCGGCCTTGACGGTGATGCGCACCTGTCCCGGCCCCGGGACCGGATCCGGAACCGTCTCGTATCGCAGGTTTTCCGCGGGGCCAAATGTATGCAGGACTACGGCGCGCACAGCGTCTCCTCTGGTCAGAGCTCGATCAACCTTCGAGGATCAGCCTGCAACCTCAATGACGGTTGATGTCAATCTGCTCGTCCAGGGGTGGCCTGGTGCGCTCCTCGCCGCGGTCGCGTAGGTCGTCCCAGGCCGCGAGCACGACGATGCCGATGAGTAGCAGTGCGCCGAGCGCGACTGCGAGTGTGTAATGCACGGCCCGGAATCAGGCCAGGCCACCGGGTTTACCTAGTAGCTCGGTTAGAGCGGTATCGATGAACTTGGTGTCTTCCGGGTTTTTGCCGTGGCCGGCGAAGTGGCCCCAGATGCCGGGGATGACCCGGAGTTCGGCGCCGGGGATGTGCGAGACCGCCCAGGCCTCGTCTTCCGGCGGGAAGTAGAGGTCCTTTTCGGCGGGCAGGACCAGGGTGGTGGCCTTGATCGAGGCGAGGGCGGCCTCGGTGTCGCCGTCGAAGCCGGGGGTGCGGCCGACGTCGGCGTTCTGCCAGGTCCAGAGCATGGTGAGCAGGTTGTTCGGGTCGCGGTCGTCGAGGAAGAAGCCCTCCCAGAAGCCGATGAGGAAGTCCTCGAGCGAGGTGTAGCCGAGCTTCTCGTAATCCTTCTCCCAATAGAAGGCTTGGGAGTAGCCCCAGCCTGCGTAAACCCTTGCCAGAGCACGCAATCCGATGGTCGGCCAGTTCTCGCCGTACCAGCCGCCGGCGAACGCGGAGTCGGCGGTCAGCGCGGCCTTCACGCCTTCCAGAAAGACCTTGTTGTGCACGCTCGTTCGGGACGAGCCGCAGAACGGGGCGATCCGTTCGACCATCTCCGGATGGCTCACCGCCCACTGATAGGTCTGGCCGGCGCCCATCGACCAGCCGGTGACCAGCGCGAGCCGCTCGATGCCGAAAAGCTCTGTCACCAAACGGTATTGCGCGGCCACCTGGTCGTAGACGGTGATGTCAGGGAAGCGCGCGCGATCGTAGGGTTGCAGGGTGTTGCTCGGCGAGCTGGACAGGCCGTTGCCGAGCATGTTCGGCACGATGATGAAATACTCGGCCGGATCCAGCGCCATGCCCGCGCCGATCAACCACTCGTTGTCCCAATGTCGCCCCGAGTACCACGTCGGATAGACGATCGCATTGCTCTTGTCGGCATTGAGCTCGCCGTACGTGGCATACGCCAGGAAGGCGCCACGCAAGGTGGCGCCCCGCTGCGTGGTGAAGTCACCGAGATCGAAGATCTGGTGGTGCTCGGGCATGAAGCGACTCGCTTTCGCAACGGGCGGAACGGGATTCGGCAGGCCGCAGCCGCGCTCACGCACCACCCACCAACCAAACCCCTTCAATTGAAAATATTCTGACAGAAAATATTCCCCCAAAAGTAAATTTCCCATCACTCTTTCGCCACTCCAGCCGATCGGCTGCCCCGCCATCGCCGCCGCCAACAGCAACCAGAGATGCCCCCACCCAGCCCGGTGCCCGGCCGGGCAATGGGCGTACTCGTTCCTCAGCCGATCAGAGCGCGTCGATCACAATCACCAGGACAAGCACCTGAATCAGCAATGGACCGGTCTCGATCAGGTTGTAGAAGATGGTGACCCCGCCGACATCCCATTCGTAGGCATCCGGAATCTCATCGCCGCCCGCGCGAAAGGGCTTGGCACCCTTGGCCAGAGGCATCGGGTCATCCAGCAATTCCAGCAGGGCGAGGCGGACTTTGACCCGAAGGTGTTCCGGGAGTTCCTGTATCTGATGCTCCGCACGAGGAGCTACCTCTATGAGAACCCTACGGCCGGTCAAAGAGGTCTTCTCGCTGCAGATCCTCCCGGGTCAACGTGCGAAAAGACGCGGGATCGGCGGCGTACTGCGCCATCCCCTCATGGAACTGAGCCGCGATCAGACTCCGGCTCTCCTGCTCCCGCAGACGACGAAGCTCCTCGCGTTCGGCCTTGAGCTGCTGGTACTCGCTCAAGCTCACGATCACCTCGACGACACCGTCCGGGCCCGTGATCACGCGGTGCGGGTCACCGGCAGGTAGAGGGCTCGCGGGAGGCATGGACCAATGATATGTGATTCACAACGACAGCGGTTTGGCTACGGTGGGCGGGTCTGGGTCGAGGGGGGTGTTGACGGCCTGGTGGGATTGATTGGGCGGTAGATAACGCAAACGGCCCCCGCTCCGTGGGGAGCGGGGGCCGGATGGTGTTGCGCGGTACCGGGTTAGCGGTAGTCGCTGAAACCGTAGTCGTCGAGCGGGACTGCGGCGCCGGTGGTTTGGCCGAAGCTGTCCGGGCTGTAGTAGGTGTCGTCGTAGGACGGCACCGCGTACGCGGCGGCACGGGCTTCTTCGGTCGGCTGCACCGTGATGTTGCGGTAGCGGTTGATACCGGTACCGGCCGGGATCAGCTTGCCGATGATCACGTTCTCCTTGAGGCCGATGAGCTTGTCGGAGCGGCAGTTGATCGCCGCGTCCGTCAGGACTCGAGTGGTCTCTTGGAAGGACGCCGCCGACAGCCACGAATCCGTCGCGAGCGACGCCTTCGTGATACCCATCAGCACCGGGCGACCCGCCGCGGGCTCATTGCCCTCGGCGACGACGCGACGGTTGGAGGCCTCGAACTCGGACCGCTCGGTGAGCGAACCGGGCAGGAACTCCGTGGCACCGGAATCGATGATCGTCACGCGACGCAGCATCTGGCGCACGATGACCTCGATGTGCTTGTCGTGGATCGACACACCCTGCGAGCGGTAGACCTCCTGGACCTCGTGGACCAGGTGGATCTGCACCTGACGGGGACCCATGATGCGCAGCACCTCGTGCGGATCCGCCGCGCCTTCCAGCAGCTGCTGGCCGACCTCGACGTGGTCACCGTCGGAGAGCAGACGCTCGGTGCCGTCGTCGTGCTTGAAGACACGCAGACGCTGACGCTTCGAGAGCTTGTCGTAGACAACCTCTTCACCACCGTCATCCGGGATGATGGTGATCTTGTAGAAGCGGTCGTCGTCTTCCATCCGCACGCGACCACTGACCTCGGCGATCGGAGCCTTGCCCTTCGGCACGCGGGCCTCGAACAGCTCCTGCACCCGCGGCAGACCGCCGGTGATGTCATCGCCCGCGACACCACCCTGGTGGAAGGTACGCATGGTCAGCTGGGTACCGGGCTCACCGATGGACTGCGCGGCGACGATGCCGACGGCCTCACCGATGTCGACCAGCTTGCCGGTGGCCATCGAACGGCCGTAGCAGGTGGCGCAGACACCGGTGCCGGTGGTGCAGGTCAGCACGGAGCGGACCCGAACCTCGGTGATGCCTGCCCCGAGCAGCGCGTCGATCGCCGGGTCGCCGAGGTCGGCGCCCTTACCGATGACGAGGTTGCCCTTGGCATCCACCGCGTCCGAAGCGAGCGTGCGAGCGTACGCGGAGGTTTCCACGTGCGCGTCGCGGATGAGCGAGCCATCCGCCTGCTTGTCGGCGATGTGCACGATGATGCCGCGCTCGGTGGCGCAATCGTGCTCGCGCACGATCACGTCCTGCGAGACGTCCACCAGACGACGGGTCAGGTAACCCGAGTCGGCGGTACGCAGCGCGGTATCGGCCAGACCCTTACGCGCACCGTGGGTGTTGATGAAGTACTCGAGCACGGTCAGGCCCTCACGGAACGAGGACTTGATCGGGCGCGGGATGAACTCACCCTTCGGGTTCGTCACCAGACCCTTCATACCGGCGAGGGTACGAGTCTGGGTGAAGTTACCCGTGGCGCCCGACTCGACGATCGTGATGATCGGGTTGTCCGGCGGGTAGTGCGCACGCAGCGCCGTACCGACCTCTTCGGTCGCTTCCTGCCAGATCTTGACCAGGGCGTTGTTGCGCTCCTGGTGATCGAGCGCACCACGCTGGTACTTCTTCTCGATCTGATCGGCAAGCGCCTCGTAGCGCTCCATGATCTCGGTCTTCTCCGGCGGCACGAGCACGTCGGACATGGAGACCGTCACGCCGGAACGGGTGGCCCAGTAGAAGCCCGCGTCCTTCAGCTTGTCGACGGTCTGCGCGACCACGATCATCGGGTAGCGCTCGGCCAGATCGTTGATGATCGTCGCCTGACGCTTCTTCGGCATCTGCTCGTTGATGAAGGCGTAGTCCGCCGGGAGCAGCTCGTTGAACAGCACGCGACCGAGGGTGGTCTCGGCCAGCCACGCGTCGCCGCGGTTCCAGCCCTCCGGGAACAGCTTCGCCTCGATGTCCTTCGGCGGGCGCTGGTGGATGAGCCGGACCTTGATCAGCGAACGCACGGTGAGCTCACCGCGGTCCACCGCCATCTGCGCCTCGGCGGGCGAGGAGTAGACGGCGAACTCGGCCTTGTCCTTGCCTGCGGCCTTGTACTCGCCCTTCGCGCCCTCTTCGAGGCGGGTCAGGTAGTACAGGCCGGTCACCATGTCCAGACGCGGCATGGCGAGCGGTCGGCCGGAGGCCGGCGACAGGATGTTGTTCGAGGACAGCATCAGGATGCGGGCCTCGGCCTGCGCCTCCGCGGACAGCGGAAGGTGCACGGCCATCTGGTCACCGTCGAAGTCGGCGTTGAACGCTTCACAGACGAGCGGGTGCAGCTGGATCGCCTTACCCTCGACGAGCTGCGGCTCGAACGCCTGGATGCCGAGGCGGTGCAGGGTGGGCGCGCGGTTCAGCAGCACCGGGTGCTCGGCGATGACCTCTTCGAGGACATCCCACACCTGGGGACGCTGACGCTCGACCATCCGCTTGGCGGACTTGATGTTCTGCGCGTGGTTCAGGTCGACCAGACGCTTCATCACGAACGGCTTGAACAGCTCCAGCGCCATCAGCTTGGGCAGACCGCACTGGTGCAGCTTGAGCTGCGGGCCGACCACGATGACCGAACGGCCCGAGTAGTCGACGCGCTTGCCGAGCAGGTTCTGACGGAACCGGCCCTGCTTGCCCTTGAGCAGATCGCTCAGCGACTTCAGCGGGCGGTTACCCGGTCCGGTGACCGGACGGCCACGACGGCCGTTGTCGAACAGCGCGTCGACGGACTCCTGCAGCATCCGCTTCTCGTTGTTGACGATGATCTCGGGCGCGCCGAGATCGATCAGTCGCTTGAGGCGGTTGTTGCGGTTGATCACGCGGCGGTACAGGTCGTTCAGGTCGGAGGTGGCGAAGCGGCCACCGTCGAGCTGAACCATCGGGCGCAGCTCCGGCGGGATCACCGGAACGGCGTCGAGCACCATGCCCATCGGCGAGTTGCCGTTGGTCTGGAAGGCCGCGACGACCTTGAGCCGCTTGAGCGCGCGCAGCTTCTTCTGGCCCTTACCGCTGCGGATGGTCTCCCGCAGGTTCTCGGCCTCGGCGTCGATGTCGAAGTTCTCCATCAGCTTCTGGATGGACTCCGCACCCATGGCGCCGGTGAAGTACTCGCCGTAGCGGTCGATCAGCTCGCGGTAGAGCACCTCATCGACGATGAGCTGCTTGGGCGCCAGCTTGGTGAAGGTGGTCCAGATCTCGTCGAGCCGGTCCAGCTCACGCTGGGACCGATCGCGCAGCTGACGCATCTCGCGCTCGCCGCCGTCCTTGACCTTGCGGCGGACGTCGGACTTGGCACCCTCGGCCTCGAGCTCGGCCAGGTCGGCCTCGAGCTTCTGGGCGCGGGCCTCGAGGTCGGCGTCGCGCTGATCGGCGACCGCCTTCTTCTCGACCTCCATCTCGGCCTCGAGCGTGCTGAGCTCGTTGTGGCGCAGCTCGTCGTCGACCGCGACGATCACGTAGGCGGCGAAGTAGATGATCTTTTCCAGATCCTTCGGCGCCAGGTCGAGCAGGTACCCGAGGCGCGAAGGCACGCCCTTGAAGTACCAGATGTGGGTGACGGGTGCGGCCAGCTCGATGTGGCCCATCCGCTCACGACGCACCTTGGCGCGAGTCACCTCGACGCCACAGCGCTCACAGATGATGCCCTTGAACCGGACACGCTTGTACTTGCCGCAGTAGCACTCCCAGTCCCGGGTGGGACCGAAGATCTTCTCGCAGAAGAGCCCGTCCTTCTCCGGCTTGAGCGTGCGGTAGTTGATGGTCTCCGGCTTTTTCACCTCGCCGAAGGACCACTGGCGGATGTCGTCCGCGGTGGCCAGGCCGATCCGGAGTTCATCGAAGAAGTTGACGTCTAGCACGTAACTTCCTTTCCCCTATTCGGGTCGAATTCGAGCAAAAAGTTCACTAGTTGGTGGAACGCGGGGCCGGATGTCGTTGGAAGACAACGACATCCGGCCGACCGCCTAGTTCGCCAGATCGTCGACGGTGGCTGCTTCGTTCCTGGACAGGTTGATGCCCAGGTTCGCCGCAGCGCGCTCCAGATCCTCGTCGTCGCCATCGCGCATCTCGATCGCGGCGCCGTCCGAAGACAGCACCTCGACGTTGAGGCACAGCGACTGGAGTTCCTTGAGGAGCACCTTGAACGACTCCGGAATGCCCGGCTCCGGAATGTTCTCGCCCTTGACGATCGCCTCGTAAACCTTGACGCGACCGACGACATCGTCGGACTTGATCGTCAGCAGCTCCTGCAGCGTGTACGCCGCGCCGTAGGCCTGCATGGCCCAGCACTCCATTTCACCGAAGCGCTGGCCACCGAACTGGGCCTTACCGCCGAGCGGCTGCTGGGTGATCATCGAGTACGGACCGGTCGAACGGGCGTGGATCTTGTCGTCGACCAAGTGGTGCAGCTTCAGGATGTACATGTAGCCGACCGCGACCGGGTATGGGAACGGCTCGCCGGAGCGGCCGTCGAGCAGCGTCGCCTTGCCGTTGTCGTCGACCATGCGCTCACCGTCACGGTTCGGCAGGGTCGAGGCGAGCAGACCGGTCAGCTCCTCCTCGCGGGCGCCGTCGAACACCGGGGTGGCGATGTTCGAGTCGGACGGTGCCGCCAGCATCTCCTCCGGCAGCGCCTTCGCCCAGTCGGGACGGGAACCGTCCGCGCCTACGCCGACATCCCAGCCCGCCTTGCCGATCCACCCGAGGTGGGTCTCCAAGATCTGGCCGATGTTCATACGACGCGGCACACCGTGGGTGTTCAGGATGATGTCGACCGGGGTGCCGTCCGGCATGAACGGCATGTCCTCGGTCGGCAGGATCTTGCCGATAACACCCTTGTTGCCGTGGCGACCGGCGAGCTTGTCGCCGTCCTGGATCTTGCGCTTCTGCGCCACGTACACGCGCACCAGCTCGTTCACCCCGGGAGGCAGATCGTCGTCGTCTTCGCGCGAGAACACGCGAATGCCGATGACCTTGCCGGACTCACCGTGCGGCACCTTCAGCGAGGTGTCGCGCACTTCGCGCGCCTTCTCCCCGAAGATCGCGCGCAGCAAGCGCTCTTCCGGGGTCAGCTCGGTCTCGCCCTTCGGGGTGACCTTGCCGACCAGGATGTCGCCGTCGCGCACCTCGGCGCCGATCCGCACGATGCCACGCTCGTCGAGGTCGGCGAGGACCTCGTCGGAGACGTTCGGGATGTCCCGGGTGATCTCCTCGGCACCGAGCTTGGTGTCGCGGGCGTCGATCTCGTGCTCTTCGATGTGGATCGAGGTGAGAACGTCCTCTTCCACGAGGCGCTGCGACAGGATGATCGCGTCCTCGTAGTTGTGGCCTTCCCACGGCATGATCGCGACGAGCAGGTTCTTGCCCAGCGCCATCTCACCGTTCTCGGTGCACGGACCGTCGGCCAGCACCTGGCCGACCTCGACCCGCTGGCTCTCGTCCACGATCGGCCGCTGGTTCGCGCAGGTGCCCTGGTTGGAGCGGGCGAACTTGCGCATCCGGTAGCTCTTGCGGGTGCCGTCGTCGGCCATCACGGTGACGTAGTCGGCAGAGACCTCTTCGACCACGCCGGCCTTCTCGTTCACCACGACATCGCCGGCGTCGACGGCTGCGCGCAGCTCCATGCCGGTGCCCACGACGGGGGCCTCGGAACGGATCAGCGGCACGGCCTGACGCTGCATGTTCGCACCCATGAGGGCACGGTTGGCATCGTCGTGCTCGAGGAACGGGATCATGGCCGTCGCGACCGACACCATCTGGCGCGGCGAGACATCCATGTAGTCGACCTCGTCGGCGGCGACGAGCTCGTTCTCCTCGTTGCCCCGGCGGCAGAGCACCCGGTCCTCGAGGAAGCGACCGTCGGCGTCGACCGGCGAGTTGGCCTGCGCACGAACGTGGCGGTCCTCTTCGTCGGCGGTGAGGTACTTGACCTCATCGGTGACTCGACCGTCGACCACCTTGCGGTACGGCGTCTCGATGAAGCCGAACGGGTTGACCCGCGCGTACACCGACAGCGAACCGATCAGGCCGATGTTCGGGCCTTCCGGGGTCTCGATCGGGCACATGCGGCCGTAGTGCGAGGTGTGCACGTCGCGGACTTCCAGACCGGCGCGCTCACGGGACAGACCACCCGGGCCGAGCGCCGACAGGCGGCGCTTGTGGGTCAGACCCGACAGCGGGTTGTTCTGGTCCATGAACTGCGACAGCTGCGAAGTTCCGAAGAACTCCTTGATCGCGGCGACCACCGGGCGGATGTTGATCAGGGTCTGCGGCGTGATCGCCTCGACGTCCTGAGTCGTCATCCGCTCGCGGACCACGCGCTCCATCCGGGACAGGCCGACCCGGATCTGGTTCTGGATCAGCTCGCCGACGGTGCGCAGGCGACGGTTACCGAAGTGGTCGATGTCGTCGACGTCGACCGGGACCTCTTCGCCGCCGGGCGCGGTCATCACCCGGTCGCCCGCGTGCAGGCGCACCAGGTACTCGATCGTGGAGACGATGTCTTCCTTGGTGAGCACCGATCCGGTGACCTGCTCGCCGAGGTGGATGCCCAGCTTCTTGTTGATCTTGTAGCGACCGACGCGCGCCAGGTCGTAGCGCTTCTCCTTGAAGAACAGGTTCTCCAGCAGGGTCTGCGCGGACTCCTTGGTCGGCGGCTCGCCCGGACGCAACTTGCGGTAGATGTCCAGCAGCGCCTCGTCCTGACCGGCGGTGTTGTCCTTCTCCAGGGTCGACATCATGATCTCGGAGAAGCCGAAACGCTCGACGATCTCCTCGTTCGTCCAACCGAGCGCCTTCAGCAGCACGGTGACCGGCTGGCGACGCTTGCGATCGATGCGGACACCAACGGTGTCGCGCTTATCGATGTCGAACTCCAGCCACGCGCCACGCGACGGAATGACGCGCACGCTGTGCAGGTCCTTCTCGGTGGTCTTGTCGACGGAGTGGTCGAAGTAGACACCCGGCGAACGAACCAGCTGCGAGACGACGACGCGCTCGGTGCCGTTGATGATGAACGTGCCCTTGTCGGTCATCATCGGGAAATCTCCCATGAAGACCGTCTGGCTCTTGATCTCACCGGTGTTGTTGTTGATGAACTCCGCGGTGACGAACAACGGCGCCGCGTAGGTCATGTCCTTGTCTTTGCACTCGTCGATGGAGGCCTTGACCTCTTCGAACCGAGGGTCAGAGAAAGACAGGGACATCGAGCCGGAGAAGTCCTCGATCGGCGAAAGCTCCTCGAGCACCTCCTCGAGTCCCCCGACTAGCCCGACATCGCCGCGAAGGGCGACCTTTTCACGCCATGACGGCGAACCGATCAACCATGCAAATGAGTCCGTCTGTAGATCGAGAAGTCCGGGCACCTCCAAGGGTTCACGGATCTTCGCGAAAGACACCCGCAATGGGGCTCCGGGGATTCCGGCAACTGCCTTGGTCTGGGTGGAGACTGCCAAGATGCGTCCTTCCAGCACCTCACGCGCGCCGCGTGGTGGTCCGCGACCGTCGCTTGTCTGCTACGAATTCCGCTGGTTACAACCCGAACGAAACCCGAACAGGCAACAACGGAAGTAACACCGGAAGGTGGAACTTACGTGTGCAAATCGAGGTATGGACAGGAGGCAGCCAGCGCAACGTCCAACCATACACCAACCGTCACGGGGGTGTCAACCTACCACCCGTGCGCACATTCACGTGGCTGGCGCGCCGTGTCCGAATCGCTGGCTGCGTCGAGGACGACGGGACGTAATGGAGCCACTGTGACAGCTGCCGCTGTTGTGAATAGCGTGACGGCTCCAGCGAAACTCGTCAAGTAGCGGCACCGACCAGGGCGGGTTGAGATCCACTGGGCCGCTGGAAGATCACTGGTCGACGATGTCGTTGGCGAGCCAGCGATCGCCCACCTTCTGCATGTGCAGCACGATCGGACCCGCGACGCTCTGCTGCGCGGCGCCGTTCTTGGTGGCACTGACCACCAGATTGACCAGCAGCTCGGCTCGATCGTTGGTGAGCAAGGTCACAGCGATCGGATCGGCCTTGGCATCGGCGCTGGTCTGGGCCTGTTTTACCGCCGAGATGGTGGTGTCGGCGTACTTGTCCAGATCGGCCAGCATCTTGCCGGTGAGGACCTGCTTGGCGGTGTCGCGGTAGCTGTCGATGTTCTTCACGTCGTAGGCGTAGACGGTCTTCAGCGCGTGATCGGCGGCCGCCCGCACCTCCTCGGTGGCCTTGTTGTCGACGAACGCCTTGTTCGAGTCGTCGACGCCCGGACGCGACGCGGCGACGGCCGCGAATCCGCCGAGCAGCAGCGCGGCGATGAGCAGGGCGGCGACCAGCGACCAGAACGAGCGGCCCGATTTCGGGGCGCCGGAGCCGCGGGCGAGCTTCTTACGCGCGCCCGCCGTCTTCTGCTGCTCGGGACGCTTGTCCTCGCGAGCCGGACGCGTCGCGGCGGGCCGGGTGGCGCCCGTCACCCGCGGCTTGCGGGCCGGCGCGCTGCGCGGCGCGGCGGCGCGGGCCTGCTGCTCACCGGACGGGCGGCGCTTGGACGTGACCCGGTTGATCGGCTTACGAGAGGTCATGGCTGGTTCTCCTACGATCCCGGCTTGGGCGCGGCGGGCGGCTGGTCGACGGGCGGCGCCTGCGGCGACTGGCCCTGGCCGCCGCTCAGCAGCACCGGCTGGCTCAGCGAGGAGATCTGCTCGGCCTTCCAGACGTCGCCGGTCTTGGTCACGTCGACGTTCCAGCTGTAGCGGTACTCGGCCGGCGGCTTGTCCTTGGCCAGCTCGGTCACCTGCAGCACGACCAGCGCGGACGCCTTGTCCTTCTCGCTGTTCAGCGTGGTGAGCGCGGAGCCGAGCACCTTCGAGGTCATGCCGGTGTTCGTCTGCTTGGCCAGCGTCTCGGCCTGGTCCTTGTTCTTGTTCGCCGAGTCGAGCAGCGCGCCGGTCATCGACGAGCGGGCCAGGGCGAGCGAGCCGGGGACGTCGTCGAGGTTCATCGACGTCATGTTGAGCGCGGCCTGGCGGGCGGCATCGAGCGCGGTGTCGCGGGCATCGGCGCGCGGGGCGTCGCTGACCGCCGAGCGGACCCAGCCGGTGCCGAACCAGATGGCCGCGACGAGGGCGACGATCAGCAGGCCGGCCGAGCCGACCAGCGCGACCGTGCGGACGAGCCCGCCGCGGTCGGAGTCGGCGGCCTGGCCGGGCGCCTCGACCGCGCGGTCGGCCGGAGCGTCAGCAACCACGTCGGAGGCCACCACGCCGTCGGCGGGGTCCGGTGATTGCTGCGGCTCGGTCGAATCGAGCTGCTTGGTCGAATCTGAGGTCACGCCAGCCACCCTAACGTCGTCGTTCCTGGTCACCGCTTCGGCGTAACTCCCATCAGGGTTGCCATCTGCACGGCGATCGGATTCAGGTTCAATCGATCCGGATCGGTCTTGGGGTTGGAATCCCAAGGCTGCACGACATTCGGATCGGCCAGGTCGGCCTTCGAGCCGCCGCGCACCGTGGTCGGGTTACCTTGCGGCACAGTGCACTTCGCGTCCTTGTTGAACGGGAACTCGTCGCGGGTGTCGTCGAAGTCCGGATTCTGCGCCTTCATCTGTTCGAGGATCCGCTGCGTTCCCTCGTAGCCGACGGTACAGGCCGGCGGATTGTTGGCCTCCAGCACGAGACCGAAGTGCGTGGTGCCGTCGCCGGGGGCGGTGGACGAGCCGCCGATGGACAACTGCGGCAGGAATTGCAGCAGCGGGCGGATCGCGTAGAACTTCGGCGAGATGGCCAGCAGCAGCTGGCGCAGGTTGCCGAGGTCCTGGGTGAGCGCGCCGCCGCTCTCGTGCAGCAGCGCGTCGATCTGCTGGCCCGCGTCGTTGCCGGTGCCGATCAGCCTGCGGATGTCCGGGTCGCTGGAGCGCAGCTGCGCGGTGAGCTGGTCCAGGCCGTCGCTGAACTCGCGGATGGCGCCGGACTGCTCGGCCTGGGTGCCGAGCGCGATCTTGCTGTCCCGGATCAGCTGAATGGTCTGCGGCAGCGTCTCGTTGAACGTGGTGGTGAACTTGTTCAGCGAATCGACGAAGACCTGCAGGTCGTCGCCCTTGCCGTCGAACGCCTTGCCGAGCTCGCGCACGGTGGTGTTCAGCGCCGCGAGATCGACCGAGCGGGTGAAGGTGTCGACGCTGGCGACCAGCTGTTCCACCGGCACCGGCGTGGTCGCCGAGGCGATCATCGAACCGTCGTGCAGGTACGGCGAGCCGTCGGTGTCCGGTTGCAGGTCGACGTATTGCTCGCCGATCGCGGAACGGTTGGCCACCACGGCCTTCGCGGACGCCGGAATCTTCGGCGAGCTCGAATCGACGATCAGGTGCAGCACCACGCCGTCACCGGTGAGTTCCAGCTCGCCGACCCGGCCGACCGGCACGCCGCGGTAGGTCACCTCGGCGCCCTTGTAGATGCCGCCGGTCTGCGCGGCCTGCACCTTCACCTCGTACTGACCGAGGCCGACCATGTGATCGAGCCGAATGTATTTGGCCCCCACGTAGACAACGCCGACCACGGCGACGATGACAAAAGCGATCAACTGCCAACGGACCAACTTGGTCATCGGGTTCCACCCACTCCCAATTGCTCCAGAATCGCCCCCACCGGATTGGGCGGCACGCCCGGCGCGGGCGGCTGCGCCATGTTCGGCGGCAGCGGCAAGATCGACACGGTCGGCCAGCCCGGCCGCGGTCCGTTGCCGTTGTAGTACGGGTTGGTCGGATTCACCGGCACCGGCGGCCCGATCGGCGGGGTGTACACCGGATCCGGTTTGCCCACACCGAGATTGCTCAGCGTGACGCCGATCTGCTGATCCACCGACAGCCAGGTGTTGACCGACCCGCCGAAGGTGGACTCCAGCGTCGAGTCGGGGAACGGATAGGTCGGGATCAGCGGCAGCGCGGTGATCAGGTCCGGCGCGGACTTGCCCAGCTCTTGCAGCGTCGGGCGCAACGAGGTCAGATCCCGGATCAGGTCGTCCTTGGAGTGATCGAGCACGTCGAAACCGGCCTGCCCCACCCGATCCAGCTGGGTGAGCAGCCCGACCAGCTGCGGTCGCTGCTCCTCCAGGATCTTCACACCCTGCGGCAGCTCGTCCAGGATCTTGCCGATCTGGTCGGTCTGCCTGCTCACCCGGCTGCTCAAGACGTCGAGACCGTCGAGCGCCCTGGTGATGTCGTCGACCTGGTCATCGAGGCCCTTGATCAGGATGTTCGCCTGATCGAGCAGCGAACGCACCCGGTCCTCGCGACCGCCGATGGTCTTGTTCAGCTCGGTCACGATCGGTTGCAGCTGCGCGACGCCACCGCCGTTGAGCAGCAACGACATCGCGCCGAGCACCTGCTCGATCTCGGTGGCGTGCCGGGTGTGGTCGACCGGGATCACCGAGCCGTCGGCGAGTTTCTTGGTCTCCGGCTCGGCGGCAGGCTTGGACAGCTCGATGAACTTCTCGCCCAGCAGATTCGACTGCCGGACCTCCGCCCGCGCGTTCGCGGGCAGATCAACCGAGGAGTTCACCACGGCCCGCACGGTGGCGGTCCACTGGTCCTTGCCGATCTTGATGTCCTCGACCCGGCCCACCGGCAGGCCCTCGACCTTCACCGCGGACTGCGGCACCAGGTCGAGTACGTCGTCGAACTGGATGTCGATGTACATCGGATGGTCGCCGACGTCGGCGCCACCGGGCAGCGGCACGCTGTAGATGCCGTCGGACGCACACGAGGTGACCAGGGCCGCGGTCACCCCGATGGCCAGCGCGGCACCGAGACCGCGTGTGACGGAACGGATTCGGCTACTCACCGCTCACCTCCCTGCGACGGCGGAAGCCGATCGGACGGGATGCCGGGCACCGTGCCCGGCACCGGAGCGCGCTGCTCGTTCTCCCCGCTGAGCACGCCGAACGGCAGGATCAGCGTCGGCGTCTGCACGCCGGCGGTGATCTGGTCGGAGATCTCCTTGCAGTGATCGAGGATCGGGCGCATCTGCCTGCCCAGCGCCTCGAACTGCGGATCGCCCGGCCGCAGCTTGGACACGTCGATCAGCCTGCACATCACCCCGAACGGGTCTTGCAGGTCGGTGAAGTTGGCGCGCATGTCGAGGGTGCCGGACTCGGCGTTGTGGATGTTGATCAGGTTGCTCAGCGCCAGCGGCAGCACAGGCAGCGCGGCGGCCAGGTCGTCGCGCTGATCCGAGAGCGTCTTGGTCAGCGTGACCAGGCCCTCGGCATTGCTGGCGATCAGGTCGCGGTTGTTGTCGATGAACCGGGCGACGTCGCCGAGCGCGACCGAGAGCAGGTTCAGCGCGGCGCCGAGGTCGCTGCGTTCACTGGCCAGGAAGCTGGACAGGTCGGCCAGTTGGACGTTGAACTGGCGCACCTGCGCGTCGTTGTTGGCCAGCATGGTGACGAAGTTCTGCAGGTTCTTGACCGTGTCGAAGATGTCGCCGCGCGCGTCGGACAGGTACTTGGCCGCCTTGGACAGCTGGGTGAGGCTGTTGGCGAGCGCCTCGCCGTTGCCGTCCAGGTTCGCCGCTCCGGTGCGCACCAGCTGGTTGACCGCGCCGTCCTTGTTGGCGCCGTTGGGGCCCAACGCATCCGAGAGCTCGGTAATGCTCTTGTAGAGCTGGTCCACCTCGACCGGGGTCACCGTGCGGTCGCGCGGAATCGTCGCGGTGCGCGGCATCTTGTCCCCGCCGGTGTAGACCGGGGTGAGCTGGATGTAGCGGTCGGACACGATGGACGGCGTGATCTGCGCGGCCCTGGCGTCGGCGGGGATGTCGAAGGATCGATCGACGCTCATCACGATCTTCACCTGATCGCCTTGCGGCTCAACCGAATCCACCTTGCCGACCGGAACGCCGAGCACCCGCACGTCGGAGCCCTCGTAGATGCCGACCGAGCGATCGAAGTAGGCGGTGATCTTGGTGGTGGTCAGCCGATCGACCGTCCACCACAGCACCCCGGCGGCGACTATCGCCACCACCAGCACGAGCGCGATGGTGATCTTGGTGCCGCGCCCCGAATTGCGCAGCGCCTGCAACCGGTCCGCCATGTCAGTTACCTCCCATGTTGCGGATCGGCGGACGGGCGCCGGGGATCTCCGGCAGCGCGGGCGGGATCAGGTTGACGATCACCGCGTCGAACCAGCGGCCGGTGCCGAGCACGTTGGCGTAGATCCCGTAGAACGGGGCCGCCAGCTCCAAGGTCTTGGAGATGTTCTGCTGGTTGGCATTCAGCAGATCGATCGAGCCGCGCAGGTTCTTCAGTGCCGGGCCGATCTGCTCCTCGTTGTCGTGCACCAGCGCGGTGAGCTCCGCGGACACCGTCTTGGCGCCGGAGAGCAGCTGCGCGATCGACTGCTGGCGAATGTTGAGCTCGGCCAGCAACTGCCCGCCGTTGGCCAGCAGCCGCTCGAACTCCGCGTTGCGGTCGGCCAGCACCTGGGTGGTCTGCCTGGTCGCGGCGAACAGCTTCTTCAGCTCCTCGTCCCGCTTGGCCAGCGTCTCCGACAGCCGGGCCACGCCGTCGATCGAGCCGCGCAGCTCCGGCGGCGTGGTGGCGAACGCGTCGGAGAGCACCCGCATGCTGGTGGCCAGCTGGGCGGTGTCGATCTGGTCGATGTTCTTCGCCGCGTCGGTGAACGCGTCCACCACGTCGTACGGAGCGACGGTGCGGGACAACGGAATCCGGCTCGCCGGGTCGGCGGCGCGGGAGCCCTTCGGGTCCAGCGCCAGGTACTTCTGGCCGAGCACGGTCTTGATCTGGATCGAGGCAGTGGTCTCGCTGCCGATCCAGGCGTCCTGGGTGCGGAAGTCGACGAGCACCTTGGGTCCGTCGAGGCGCACGTCGGACACCGAGCCGACCTTCACGCCCGCGATCCGGACCTCGTTGCCCTTCTTCAGGCCCGCGGCCTCGGAGAATTCGGCGGTGTACTTGGTACCCGCGCCGATGATCGGCAGCCGGTCCAGGAAGAACGCGGACACCGTCACCAGCAGCACCATGGCCAGGCCGAGCACGCCCATGAAGACGGGGCTGCGGCGTCCGAGCAGAATCCGGTCGTCCATCAGCGGGCCTTCCCGGAGCAGCGCGGCGCGGCATTGGTGTAAATCGGCTGGTTGATCGTCGGCAGTCCGGCGGGCAGGTTCAGGTTCGGGGCGTCCGCCGTGCCCGGCCCGACGACGATGTCGATGCCGCACAGATAGAACTGGAACCAGGAGCCGTAACTGCCGACCCGGCCGAGCTTTTCCATCTTGATCGGCAGGTTGCGCAGCACGTCGTTCACGTCGTCCTGCCGGTCGTTGATGGTGCCGGCCAGCTGGCTGAGCCCGGCGATCGAGCCCTGCAGGGTCGGACGCACCGGGACGAGCAGATCGGCGGTGGCGGAGGCCAGGTTGCCCAGCGAGGTGACCGAGCGACCGATCGTGTCGCGTTCCGCGGACAGGCCGCTGACCAGCGCCTCGGTATTGACGATGAGCTTGTCGAACTGGTCGTCGCGCTGGTTGACCGTGTCGAGCACCGCGGTCAGATTGCGCACCAGTTCACCGATCACCGCGTCCTTGTCCGCGATCTTGTTGGTCAGGTTCGCGGTGGTGGCGACCAGGTCGTGGATGGTGCCCTGCTCGCCCTGGAACACCTGGATGATCTCGAAGGACAGCTTGTTCACGTCGTCCGCGGTCAGCGTGCGGAACAGCGGACGGAAGCCGTTGAACAACGTGGTGAGGTTGAGCGCGGGGTTGGTCCGCTCCAGCGGAATCGTGCCGCCCTCGTTGAGCTTTCGGCCCTGTTCGCCGGTGCCCTGCTCCAGCGCGATGTAGCGCTGGCCGACCAGGTTGCGGTAGCGGATGCTCGCGGTGGTCGAGGCGGGCAGCCAATTGCGGTCGGTGAGTTCGAAACTCACCTCGGCCAGGCGCTTGTCCACGATCGCGATATTGGTGACCTTGCCGATCCGCACACCCGCGACGCGTACCTCGTCCCCCTTGTTCAGCGAGGTGACATCGGTGAACCGAGCCTTGAACTTGGTGCCGTCGCCGCTGTAGTTGGCGATCGACAGCGCGAGCACCGTCGTCGCGAACAAGGTCACGACGACGAAGATGATCAGCTTGGTGAGCGGGCCACCGAGGCCGCGGAGTTTCTGCTTCATCGAACGCTCACCTCGCTGCCACGGAACGCGGGCGCGCCGGCCCTGGTCACCCAGCTCGGCACCTGGTCGGGCGCAACGCCATTGGCGGCGCCGTAGATCGCGCCGAGCGACTGCTGCTCGACCGGCGACCCGGCGATGGTCGGCACGCGACCGGCCGGGTAGACGCCGAACTGCGGCGGCGACAGCTTGCCGGTCTCCAGATCGCCGGTGTTGCGGCTGGGCACCGCGTAGGAACCGTCGTTGTTCGCGCCACCGGTGTACTGGCCGGGGTCGACGCCGAGCGGCTTCTCCGGAATGCACCACGGGCCACGGTCGTCCAGCCAGCGCGGCTCGTCCTGATTGGGCAGGTATTTGCCGCGCGGGTTGGTCAGCTCGATGCTCACCCGGGTGCCCGGATTCTTGGTGCCCTTGCCGAGGATCTCGTCGATGCGCGGCTTGAGCTGAGCGAAGTTCGCCATCACGCACGGGAAGGTCGGCGAGTAGGTGGCGAGTTGCTCGAGCAGCGGGCGGGAGTCGGCGGACAGGTCGATGATGTTGTCCCGGTTGGCCACCAGGAAATCGGCGCTGTTCGAGGAGGCGGGGGTCAGCACCGCGTAGAGCGAGTCGATGTCGAAGCGCCGTTGCACGATGGTCGCGTTGGTGGTCCGCAGGTTGTCCAGCGCGTTCACCAGCTGCGGCGCGGCGTCGGCGTAGGTGGCGGCCACCTCGGCGAAGCTGCGCAGGTCCTCCTGCAGGTCCGGCAGCACGCCGTTGACCTGACGGAAGATGTTGTCCAGCTTGTCCACGCTCTCGCCGAGCGCCAGGCCCTGACCGGACAGCGCCTGCGACAGCGCGCCGAGGGTGGCGGCGAGGTCCTGCGGCGGGATCGCCTGCAGCAGCGGCATCAGGTCGTCGAGCAGCTTGCTCAGCTCGATCGCGTTGCCGCTCTTGTCCTGTTGCAGGGTCACCCCGTTGGTCAGGTGGTTCGCGCTGCGGTCGGCGGGAATCATCAGGTCCACGTACCGCTCGCCGAACAGCGTCTTCGGCAGCAGCCGCGCGGTCGCGTTGGCGGGGATCTGGCCGGCCTTGTCCGGCTGGATGGCGAGATGCAGGGTCACCTTGCCGTTCTCGGAGTTGCTCGACCGCACATCGCCGACGGTGATGCCGCGAACCTTCACGTCCGCGTTCTTGGTGAGCGCGTTGCCCACGCTGTCGGTGACCAGGTCGACGTCGACCGTCTTCACGAACTGCTTGTTGTAGATCGCGATGGTTGTCGCGAGAAACAGCGCGACCACCACGAAGAACGCGATGCCGAGCACCCGGATGCGCAGCTTCTCGGTCGACCGCCAAGCCTGCACACCGCGGGTCATCCGGCCACCCGCACCGTCGTCGTGGTTCCCCAAATAGCCAGGCTGAGGAAGAAATCGAGCACGTTGACCAGCACGATGGCCGCGCGCACCGCGCGACCCACCGCGACGCCGACGCCGGCCGGTCCGCCGGTGGCGTGGAAGCCGTAGTAGCAGTGCACCATGATGATCACGAACGCGAACACCAGCACCTTGACGAACGAATAGAGCACGTCTTCAGGTGGTAGGAACAGGCTGAAGTAGTGGTCGTAGGACCCGCTGGACTGCCCGTTGAACCAGATGCTGATCATCCGCGAGGCCAGGAACGTGCCGAGCAGGCCGACGATGTAGAGCGGGATCACCGCGAGGAAGCCGGCGATCACCCGGGTGGTGACCAGGAACGGCACGCCGGGCACCGCCATCACCTCGAGCGCGTCGATCTCCTCGGAGATCCGCATGGCGCCGAGCTGCGCGGTGAAACCACAGCCCACCGTCGCCGACAACGCCAAAGCCGCGACCAGCGGCGCGATTTCGCGAGTGTTGATGTAGGCGGTGAGGAAGCCGGTCAGCACCGAGCTGCCGAGCGCGTCCAGCGCCTTGAAGCCCTGCAGGCCGACGACCACGCCGACCGACCCGGACATGAACACGATGACGCCGATGGTGCCGCCGATCACCGCGAGCGCGCCGCTGCCGAAGGTCACCTCGGCGAGCAGCCGCATGACCTCCTTGCGGTAATGCACGGCGGTGCGCGGGATCCAGGCGATGGCGCGCGTGTAGAACGACATCTGCTCGCCGGCCCGATCGATCACCTTCAGCGGTGAGCGCGCGATGCTGCCCGCCCGGCGAAGCGATTTGGCGAGAGCGGGGTTGCGGTACTGGGTGGCCACCGGTCAGGTGCCCTTGGCCGGGACGACCTGCAGGTACACCAGGGTGAGAATGAGGTTCACGAAGAACAGCACCAAGAACGTGATCACCACGGATTGGTTCACCGCTTCACCTACTCCCTTCGGGCCACCCTTGGGGTGCAGACCCTTGTATGCGGCGATCACACCGGCTAACAGACCGAATATCAGCGCCTTGAACTCGCCGATCCACAGGTCCGGCAGCTGCGCCAGGGCGGAGAACGAGGCGAGATACGCGCCGGGCGTGCCGCCTTGCAGCAGCACGTTGAAGAAGTAACCGCCCGCGATGCCGACCACCGACACCAGGCCGTTGAGCAGCAGCGCCACCACGGTCATGCCGAGCACGCGGGGCACGACCAGCTTGTGCACCGGATCGACGCCGAGCACTTCCAGCGCGTCGATCTCCTCACGGATGGTGCGCGAGCCGAGGTCGGCGGCGACCGCCGACCCGGCCGCGCCCGCGATGATCAGCGCCGTGACGATCGGCGCCGCCTGCTGCACGGTGGCGAGCACACTGGTTGCGCCGGTGAAGGATTCGGCACCGAGCTGTTTGATGAGCGAGCCGGTCTGCAGCGCGACGACCGCGCCGAAGGGAATAGCGACGAGTGCGCTGGGCAGGATCGAGACACTCGCGATGAACCACGACTGCTCGATGAACTCCCGCCACTCGAACGGCCGGCGAAACGTCTTGCGCAGCACGTCCACGAACAGCGCAAAGATGTTGCCGGCCTGGCCAAACCCCGACTCCAGTGGAGTCCGCAATCGCGCCAGGGAGGAATTCACGATCGCAGATGTTACCCGTTAGTTGTGTTGTGTCGAGTAGTGGTCTCGTACGCGCCGCCCTGGTAACCACCCAGGTCGCTGTTGTTGTACGCGAGCACCTGCGTCTCATCGTTCTGATCAAGTGATTCGCGAATCGCGGTCTGCGCAGCGTGCGGCAGGGTGTGCATGATCTCGCGGACCCGCTCCTTGCGGCGATTAACTGCCTGCCGGACCGGCATGCCGGGGGTCGCCTGCATCTGCGGGATGATGCCCTCGACCTCTTCGGCGCCGCCGTGGTGGTGGCCGCCGTCGAACATCGCTTGCTCGCGCGCCATCTGGGCCTCGTCCTTCTCCTCGGACATGCCGATCGGGCCCTGCATGCGTCCGTTGAGGAACTGCTTCACCACGGGCTCGTCGGAGGTCAGCAGGACCTCGCGCGGGCCGAACATGACCAGCTGGCGGCGGAACATCATGCCGATGTTGTCCGGCACGGTGCGGGCCAGGTTGATGTTGTGCGTGACGATCAGGATCGTGGCGTCGATCTGCGCGTTGATGTCGATCAGCAGCTGGCTGATGTAGGCGGTGCGCACCGGGTCGAGGCCGGAGTCCGGCTCGTCGACGAGGATGATCTGCGGGTCCAGCACGAGGGCGCGGGCCAGCCCGGCGCGCTTGCGCATACCACCGGAGATCTCACCGGGCAGCTTGCCTTCGGCCCCGAGCAGACCGGTCAGCTCCAGCTTCTCCATGACGATCTTGCGAATCTCGGATTCCGACTTCTTCGTGTGCTCACGAAGCGGGAACGCGACATTGTCGAAGAGGTTCATCGAGCCGAACAGCGCGCCGTCCTGGAACAGCACGCCGAAGAGCTTGCGGATCTCGTAGAGATCCTTGTTCGAGCAGGTGGTGATATCGGTGTCGCCGACGAAGATCGAGCCGCGCTCCGGGCGCAGCAGGCCGATCAGCGACTTCAGAAAGACCGACTTGCCGGTACCCGACGGGCCCAGCAATGCGCTGACCTCGCCGGTCGGCAAGGTCAGGGAGACATCCTGCCAAATTCGCTGGGATCCGAAGGACTTCGTAATACCTTCGGTTCTGACCTCGACGCCCACGCCAACCTCCACAATTTCTCAGCGAGCTGCCCACCAGCTAACCGCGTGCTCGGTCTCGCGGTGTGTCACGTCACAGTGGGTCGGGCCACTGTATCTCAAGAGCGAGACGGGGCACACCCCAACCTGACTGAAGAGTAACCCCGTTTCATTCGCTATTTCCGCATTGTTGGTGCAGGTCGCCACAAATAGCAAACGGGCGGCCCCCAAAGAGGGGACCGCCCGTCGGCGATTCGGTACGGAATTACTTGACCGACACCTTGGCGCCGGCATCTTCCAGCTTCGCCTTGGCAGCCTCGGCGGCATCCTTGGCAACCTTCTCCAGGATGGCCTTCGGCGCGCCCTCGACGAGGTCCTTGGCTTCCTTCAGGCCCAGGCCGGAGACGATCTCACGGACCACCTTGATGACCTGGATCTTCTTGTCGCCCGCACCCTCGAGGATGACGTCGAACTCGTCCTGCTCTTCGACGGCGTCCGCAACGGCGCCCGGGCCGGCCGGACCGGCGACGGCGACCGGAGCGGCAGCGGTGACCTCGAACTTCTCTTCGAACTTCTTGACGAAGTCCGACAGCTCGAGCAGGGTCATGTTGCCGAAGGTCTCCAGCAGTTCGTCAACGTTGGCCATGATGTTGTTCCTTTCGGTAGTTATTCGCTATGAGGGCGACGCGCACGCGAATCACCCGCACGGGGTTATTCAGCGGCGGCGGTTTCGCCACCGGTTTCGGCCTGCTTCTTCTCCACGAGCGCGGCGGCAAGGCGAGCCACCTGCGACGCGGGAGCGTTGAACAGACCGGCGGCCTTCGCCATGTTGCCCTTCATCGCACCGGCCAGCTTGGCCAGCAGGACCTCGCGGGACTCCAGGTCGGCGATCTTCTCGACCTCGGACACGGACAGCGGTGCGCCGTCCATGTAGCCGCCCTTGATGATGAGCGCCTTGTTGTCCTTCGCGAAGGTCTTGAGGGCCTTCGCCGCGGTAACCGGCTCACCACTGATGAAGGTGATCGCGGTCGGTCCGACGAACAAGTCGTCCAGGCCCTCTACGCCGGCCTCGGCGGCAGCGCGCTTGACCAGGGTGTTCTTGGCGACGGAGTACGTGGCTTCGGCGCCGAGCGCGCGACGCAGTTCGGTGAGCTTGCCGACCGACAGACCACGGTATTCCGTGACAACGGTGGCAGTCGAACTCTTGAACTGCTCCGCGATCTCCTCGACCGCAGTGACCTTCTCGGGTTTTGCCATACTTCGCCTCCTCTCTGATGGTCGGTTCGAAACGAGCTACCGATCAGGGGACGGCGACAAAACAAACGCCCCGGACGCAAGGCGTTCCGGGGCGCACAAATAACTCACGGCCTCGGTTCTCCCTGCGTGGGCCGCCGGCAATGTCGCCGGACCTTCGACCGAACCCATGCGGGCTCGACGACCAACGGTCTTCGGTAGAACGGATTGGGTAGGAATCGAACTAGTCGATAACTGTTGTCCAATGTACCTGGACCACCCCCCAACTGCCAAAACGGGGTGCCCCCGAGGGGAATTGGGACCATTCGGCGGCCGATTCGATGTGTCTTGCGACACAGTCACCCTATTGATGTGGCCGAGATCGCCGCCTGAAGGTGTTACCAACGGTGACAGTTACTGTTTGACTGCTCAACTATGGCAACCTCCATAGTCGATCCACCGGTGCTGCTGGAACGACGTAACCAGCGCTTTCTCGCCTTGGCCGTGATCTGCCTCGCCGAGCTGCTAGTCGTCCTGGACAACACCATCGTGAACGTCGCGCTGCCCTCCATCGGGGTGCAGTTGCGCACCGGCGTCAGCGGCCTGCAATGGGTCGTCGACGCGTACACCCTCACCTTCGCGGGCCTGTTGCTCGCGTTCGGCAACCTCGGCGATCGACTCGGCCGCCGCCGGGTCATGATGGTCGGCCTGGTCGGCGTCGGCGCGATGTCGGTGGCCGGCGCGCTGTCCGGCTCGATGGGCGGGGTGATCGCCGCGCGCGCCGCGATGGGCGTGTTCGCCGCGGCCGTGTTCCCCGCGACGCTGGCGCTGATCATCAACATCTTCCACGACAAACGCGAACGGGCCCTGGCCATCGCCGCGTGGACCGCGATGGCCGGCTTCGCCATCGCGATCGGCCCGATCTCCGGCGGCTGGCTGCTCGAGCACTTCACCTGGCATTCGGTCTTCTGGATCAATGTGCCGCTGGCGCTGGTCGCGCTGGTGGCGACGCTGCTCTGGGTGCCGGAATCGCGTTCCACCAAGGTCGGCCGGCTCGATCTGCCCGGCATCGCGCTGTCCATCGCGGGCATCACGCTGGTGGTCTGGTCCATCATCGAGGCGCCGCGATTCGGCTGGCTGTCCACCACCACGGTGGGCACCGGCGCGCTCGGTATTGTTCTGCTCGTCGCCTTCGTCATCTGGGAATTGCGCACTCCCGCACCGATTCTCGATATGGCGCTGTTCCGCAATCGGCGATTCTCGATGCCCGCCTTGTCGATTGCGATCTGCTACTTCTCGATGTTCGGATTTCTTTTCCTCATCACCCAATATTTCCAAGGGGTGCGTGAATACACGCCGCTCGAATTCGGTATCGCCTCACTGCCTTTCGCGTTCTCGGTGGCGATCGGCGCACCGATCGCCACGTTGCTCGCGCAGCGATTCGGGCCGACTCCGGTCATTGTGATCGGCCTGCTGAGTACCGGGCTCGGGCTGTATCTGGGCGGTCAGGTGACGGTGGACAGCCCGTATGTCACCGACGTGCTGCCCGCCATGGTGTTCATGGCGCTCGGCGTCGGCATCGTCCAGGGACCGGCCACCGAATCGATCATGGGGTCGCTGCCGCTCAACGAGGCGGGCGCCGGATCCGCGGTCAACGACACCACCCGGGAGATCGGCGGCACCCTCGGCGTCGCGGTGCTCGGTTCGATCGTGGCGTCGTACTACACGACCAGGATCGCCCCGCGCATCGACGCCCTGCCCGCCAACCTGATGAGCGAGAACGAGCGGGGTCTGGTGAAGTCCAGCCCGCTCAGCGTGCTGGAGATCCGCAAGCGCCCGCTCCCCCAGTTCTTCGAGAGCCAGCGCGAAAACCTCATCGTCGCCATGAAAACGGCCGCGCTGGAGGGCTCGCACGCCGCGTCGCTGGTCGCGGCGGCCGCGGTGGTGGTGTGCGCGATCGTGGTGGCGATATTCCTGCCGTGGGGCGCGCCGGAGGGCGAGTCGGTCCTACTCGCCTGGCGGAAAGAGGCGGAACCGCAGGAGGATTCGGTCAGCTGACCGTGGCCCTGGCCACCAGCTTGTTCAGCGCTTCGACTGCGCCGCTGCGGAATTCGGCGGTGGTGACCAGGCCGTCCGGTCCGACCGCTTCGCGGCCGACCGGCAGCCTGGCACCTCCGTCAGGATCGATGTCCGCGCCGACGTAACCGAGGACGAGGGCCAACGTCGCGGCGGCGCCGTCACCACGGCCGAGGGCGGCCACGTTGATCCAGGCGGTCGGCTTCTCGTACAGATCGGCATTGCCGACGGTCCAGTCGAGCAGGTTCTTCAGGCTGCCCGGCAGCGTGCCCGCGTACTCCGGGGTGCAGAACAGCACCGCGTCGGCCTGCGAAAGCTGCTCGCGCAGCGCGAGAACCGACGGATGCCCGGTGCCGTCATCGTCCGGGTCGAAGGCGGGCAGTGCGGCCAGGCCGTCGAACCAGCGCGCGTCCACGCCGTCGGCGGCCAGCGCCTGCACGGTGCGCAAGGCGGCGGAATTGGTCGAAGCACTGCGCGTGCTCCCGGAGATGAGCAGGACAACCGTCACGTCAGGGCCAACGACGCCGCGCCCGGAATTAGTCCGGCCCCACGAACGAGTAAGGGCGGGAACGCGATTCGCGTTCCCGCCCTTATCGACGTGCTAGGTGCTACTTAAGACGCATCCTCGTCGAGGAGGTTGCGGGTGCGGTTCGGGTCCACCGGGATGCCCGGTCCGGTGTTCGTCGAAACCGTCACCTTCTTGACGTAGCGGCCCTTGGCGGTCGACGGCTTCACGCGGAGGATCTCCTCCAGCGCGGCGCCGTAGTTCTCCACCAGCGCGGCATCGGCGAAGGAGGCCTTGCCGATGACGAAGTGCAGGTTGGCCTGCTTGTCGACGCGGAAGTTGATCTTTCCGCCCTTGATCTCGTTGACAGCCTTGGTCACGTCGTTGGTGACCGTGCCCGTCTTCGGGTTCGGCATCAGGCCACGCGGTCCGAGGACACGCGCGATCCGGCCGACCTTGGCCATCTGGTCCGGGGTGGCGATCGCGGCGTCGAAATCGAGCCAGCCGCCCTGGATCCGCTCGATCAGGTCCTCGGCGCCGACGGCGTCCGCACCGGCGGCCTCGGCCTCGGCGGCCTTCTCGCCGGCCGCGAACACGATGACGCGGGCGGTCTTACCGGTGCCGTGCGGCAGGTTGACCGTGCCACGAACCATCTGGTCCGCCTTGCGGGGATCGACGCCGAGACGAACGGCGACCTCGACGGTCGCGTCGGTCTTGGTGGTCGCGGTCTCCTTGGCCAGCCGCGCCGCGGCGAGCGGGGAGTACAGCGCGTCGCGATCGACCTTCTCGGCCGCGGCGAGATACGCCTTGCTTCGTTTTGCCATGATTCTCTGTCCTTAGTTTCTGGTTTCAGCCGTGGTTATCGGGCCTGGCCGGCCCTCCCACCTGGAGCGAGGTCGCTCAGCCTTCGACGGTGATACCCATCGAACGCGCGGTACCCGCGATGATCTTGGCCGCCTGGTCGATGTCCTTGGCGTTCAGATCTTCGGCCTTGGTCTTGGCGATCTCCCGGACCTGGTCCATGGTGATCTTCGCGACCTTGGTCTTGTGCGGCTCAGCCGAACCCTTCTGCACACCGGCGGCCTTGAGCAGCAGCCGAGCGGCGGGCGGGGTCTTCAGCTTGAAGTCGAACGAGCGATCCTCGTAGACCGAGATCTCGACCGGAATGACGTTGCCACGCTGCGACTCGGTCGCGGCGTTGTACGCCTTGCAGAACTCCATGATGTTCACGCCGTGCTGACCGAGCGCGGGACCCACCGGAGGGGCGGGGTTCGCCTGGCCGGCCTGGATCTGAAGCTTGATGATCCCGGCGAGCTTCTTCTTCTTGGGGGGCATCTTTCTTTCCTAGGTGTCTGTTTTCCTTGCTCTTTGCAAGTCCTGGTGAATCAACCCGTGACCCGGGTCGATTCATTCCGTCGGGGACGGAACGTCTTAGATCTTCGCGACCTGGGTGAAGCCGAGCTCCACCGGGGTCTCGCGGCCGAAGATCGACACGAGCACCTTGAGCTTCTGCTGCTCGGCGTTGACCTCGGAGATGCTGGCGGGCAGCGTCGCGAAGGGGCCGTCCATCACGGTCACCGACTCGCCGACCTCGAAGTCGACCTCGATGGTCGGCTTGGACACCGACTCGGTGGACGACTCGGACGAGCCTGCACCAGCGGCGGCCGGAGCCTTCTTCTGCTGGGCGGCGGGAACGAGGAACTTCACCACGTCGTCGATGGACAGCGGCGACGGGCGCGAGGTGGCACCGACGAAACCGGTGACACCGGGGGTGTTGCGCACCGCGCCCCACGACTCGTCGTTGAGTTCCATCCGGACCAGGATGTAGCCGGGCAGCACCTTGCGGTTGACGTTCTTGCGCTGGCCGTTCTTGATCTCGGTGACCTCTTCGGTCGGCACCTCGACCTGGAAGATGTACTCCTCGAGGTCGAGGTTCTGCACGCGGGTCTCGAGGTTGGCCTTCACCTTGTTCTCGTAACCGGCGTAAGAGTGGATGACGTACCAGTCACCGGGGGCGCGACGCAGCGCGGACTTCATCTCGGCGACCGGATCGGCGGGTTCGGCATCGATCGGGGCGGCCTCGGCAGCGGCTTCCGCCTCGTCGGACTCCGACTCGGAGTCGACGGAGCCCTCGGAGTCCACGTCCTCGGAGTCTTCGACGGTCGCGGCGTCTTCGGTCGTGGGATCCACCACCGCGTCCTCGACCGGGAACTCTTCGTTTGTGTCGTTCTCCGGGGTGCTCACTGGGGCACTCGCTTCCTGTGTCGTCACGTACATCCTCTGCGTGCCGGGGCCGGGCGCGCGGCGGAACTACTTCCGCCCGGGTCCGCCCCGGAGATCGGCCGGCGTCGGCTCGCTCTGCTCTAGCCGAACAGCCAGTTGACACCCTTGATGAACGCCACATCCAACCCGCTGATGAACGCGACCATGAAAATCACGAACACCAGAACAACGCTCGTATAGGTGACCATCTGCTTCCGGTTGGGCCAGATCACCTTGCGCAGTTCCGCGACTACTTCACGCAGGAACTTGATCAAACGCTTGAACGGATTACGCGTTCCGCGTTCGGCCCGATCGGTCTTGGCTGCCTTGCGCGACGTGGGTCGATCCAGAGTGGCGATCGAACCGGTGTCGGATGACGCGCTACGGGTCCGCCGTGCGGTTCGCTTACCACTCGGACGAGCTACCCCGGCGGTGTCATCGCCGTCGTCGGTCGCATGTGCGCCCAGGCGATCTTCCCGCTCGCTCACGTCGATCCTTTCGTCGCTGGCATCCAGGGCAGGGGCGACAGGACTTGAACCTGCAACCTGCGGTTTTGGAGACCGCTGCTCTGCCAGTTGAGCTACGCCCCTTCGGTTGGATCCGTGTAGGCCGTCCAACCACTGTTCGGTATTCAGTTGTGCAGTTCTGGTGTCACATAACACGCGCGCTGCTTGGCAGTTGCCGATCCCTTCGGCGAATCCTCACGAACTCGCCCGGAACCGGCTCTACAGAGCAGCGCGCAACGGCTGGTGACCCCAGAAATCTGAGTGTACGTTACCGTCCGCGTCGTTTGCCAATCAGGGTCAAGCGACCAGGTCAGGCGAGTTGGACGGTAGCCGTCGCGCGCCCGAAGATCTTGCGCCCCGCCGACTTCGCCACGATGGCGATGACCGCGGTCCGCGTCTCCGGATCCACGGACTTCACCTTACCGGTGTACTCGATCTCGGCGGCCTCATCCGTCCCCACATAGACCGGGCTGGTGAAGCGGACGTTGTATTCCTTGACCGCGCCGGGATCGCCGAGCCAGGAGGTGACGAAGCCGCCGCCAAGGCCCATGGTGAGCATGCCGTGCGCGACCACGTCCTCGAGGTCGACCAGCTTGACCACCTCGTCGCTCCAGTGGATCGGGTTGGCGTCGCCGGAGACGCCGGCATAGTTCACCAGGTCGCCACGGGTCAGCCGGACGATCCGAGTGGGGAGCTCGTCGCCGGCCGCGATGTCGTCGAAGCTGCGCGCGCGCTTGCTCGCCGCGACCTCGGGCACCTTGGCGGCGACCACCGGGGTGGGCACGTTGGCGCGGGGGCGGTGATCCGGGGCGTCCTCGCCGATGCCGTGCATCAGCACGTTGCGCACGACGTCGTTGAGGTTCGGGTCGATGTCGCCGCCGCTGCGGCCGATCAGCGTGGTGTAGGTGGTGAGCACCAGCTCGTCGTTCTGCGCGGTGACGATGTTCTTGGTGACGATGATGTCGCCGCCGAACGCCTGCCGGAACGAGTGCAGGTAGACGTCGCAGACCAGCTGGTCGCCGACCCGGATCGGCCGGTGGAATTCCAGGATCTGGTCGGTCTGCAGGATCTGGCTCAGGTCGTAGCCGGTGACAATCTGCTCGAAGAGCTTGCGCTGGGCCAGAATGCCGACCAGGGAGATGAAGGTCAGCGGCGCGAGCAGGCCGTCGTAGCCGTACTCCTGCGCGAGGTCCTCGTCCCAGTGCACCGGGTGGTAGTCCTGCACAGCGCGCGCGTATTCGCGCACCTTCTCGCGGCCGACCTCGTAGTAGTCGTCGACGCGGTAGTGGTGACCCACCATCGAGGCCGCGTGTGCTGCGGGGTCGAAGGACTCGACCGCCTGAACCGCTTCGTCTGTACCGGTGTTGATTGTCACGGGAGGACTGTACCTATCTGACCCCGAGGCCCGGAGTCGGCGGAGCGTCTACTACCGCGCTACTCGACCATGAAATGCGTCAGGGCCGGACAAACGTCCGGCCCTCGCACTGTCACGATCCAGATTGCCGAGAGCGTTCAGGCTCTCGACGCCGATCCACGCGGCAGCATCACGCGTGGCGGACTAGCGGGATTCTTTATGTCCCCGGTGCGTACCGCAGTTCGGGCAGAACTTCTTGAGTTCCAGCCGATCCGGGTCGTTGCGCCGGTTCTTCTTGGTGATGTAGTTGCGGTGCTTGCACTCTTCGCAGGCCAAGGTGATCTTTGGCCGGACATCGGTGGACTTCGCGGCCACGATATTCCTTCTTTCGGGTCAACCAGTTGGTCTGATCGGTTTTGGTAGCGATGGCCGGACTTGAACCGGCGACACAACGATTATGAGTCGTTTGCTCTACCGACTGAGCTACACCGCCACGGGGTCGCATTGCTGTAGTGCCGCGCCCGGCCCCACCAGAGTGGAACTATATGCGATGCCGAGTCGGTCACTACCGGCAATCCGGCGAGCCCCCTAACGGAATCGAACCGTTGACCTTTTCCTTACCATGGAAACGCTCTGCCGACTGAGCTAAGGGGGCATGACTACTTCCGCACCAGGCTCCGAACACCCGACCCCGGCGCGGCGAAGTCTTGAACGAGGTTACACACCTAAGGGTCAGAGCTCCAAACCGGGTGGTCAGACGCCTTTTTCGGCGGGCGATCCGGCATCTGGCGCACACCGGGGCCGCCGGCCGGGGGCCGACAACGAAAAACCCCCGCGGATCAGAACTTCGATCCACGGGGGCTTCCGGTGGCAGATGTAGGATTCGAACCTACGTAGGCTTTCGCCGACGGATTTACAGTCCGCTCCCATTGGCCGCTCGGGCAATCTGCCGTGCACTGAGTGCGGAGAGCAGAATACATCGCACCCGCACCCTGAATGCAAACCGGCTGGCCATCGGCCGTGCGGCGGGACTACCGTCGCGCTCCGGGGTACAACTAACGGTGACCGATCAACCGGTCGAGCGAGCAGCGGGACCGCCAGGACAGGAGCGAAGTGTGGCCGATTCGTCATTCGATGTCGTCAGCAAGGTCGAACGTCAGGAGGTCGACAACGCGCTGCATCAGGCGGAGAAGGAGCTGACCACCCGCTACGACTTCCGCAATACCGGCGCGGCCATCGAGTGGTCCGGCGAGGACAAGATCGTGCTGACCGCCGAGGCCGAGGAGCGGGTCAAGGCGGCGCTGGACGTGTTCAAGGAGAAGCTGATTCGCCGCGACATCTCGCTCAAGGCGTTCGACGCCGGCGAGCCGGTGGCCTCCGGCAAGACCTACAAGATCACCGGAACGCTGGTGCAGGGCATCGACACCGAGCACGCGAAGAAGATCACCAAGAAGATCCGCGACGAGGGCCCGAAGGGCGTGAAGGCGCAGATCCAGGGTGAGGAACTGCGGGTGAGCAGCAAGAAGCGCGACGACCTGCAGGCCGTCATCTCGCTGCTGAAGGGCGAGGATTTCGGCATCGCCCTGCAGTTCGTCAACTACCGATAGCGGGCTCGCGAGCTCCGGCGATGTCGACCGAACAGCAGCGGGCCGGGCTCGGCGTCGACGAGGGGATCCGCACCCTGCTGCTGCTCATGCCACGGGTGGTCGGGCGCGCCAAGCGATTACGGGTTCCGGACGAGCTCCGGGAGTTCTCGCTCGCGCCCCGGCACCTGTCGCTGCTGGCGATCCTGGTCTTCGAGGGTCCGAAGACGGTGAACGACCTCGCCGCGCGGCTGGAGGTGGCCCCGACGACGGTGAGCCTGATGGTCGGCGAACTCAGTCGCAGCGGGTTGCTGGAACGCACCACGGACGATCGCGATCGTCGCCGCGCATTCGTGGGAATCGCTGCGGCACATGAGGATTCGATCAACGAATGGCTCGGCGGCAGCGCCCGCGCGTGGCGCAGGGTGCTCGAACCGCTGACCCCGGAACAACGCCGGTTGTTCGTCGACACCTTCCGCGCGTTCGAGGAGGAGCTGGCGGGCGAACACCCTCAGTAATCCTTTGGGCCGCCGGCCATTTCCTCCAGCCGGGCGATGCGCTCGGCCATCGGCGGATGCGTGGAGAACCAGCGAGCGGCGCGCTCACCCGCGCGAAACGGGTTGGCGATCATCAGGTGTGACTGAGCGGTCAATTGCGGCTCAGGGGGCAACGGGGCGGCTTGCACGCCGCGCTCCAGCTTGCGCAGGGCCGAGGCGAGCGCGAGCGGGTCGCCGGTGAGTTCAGCGCCGGACTGGTCCGCCTGGAATTCGCGGGAGCGGGAGACGGCCAGCTTGATCAGGCTCGCGGCGATCGGGCCGAGCAGCGAGATGAGCAGCACGCCGAGGATGTTCGGGCCCCCGCCGTTGCGGTTGCCGCCGAACGCGGAGGCGAAGTAGGCGAGGTTGGCCAGGCCGGAGATGACCGCGGCGAGCGCGCCGGCCACCGAGGAGATCAGGATGTCACGGTTGTAGACGTGCGACAGCTCGTGGCCGAGCACCGCGCGTAGCTCGCGTTCGTCGAGGATCTGCAGGATGCCGCTGGTACAGCAGACCGCGGCGTGCCGGGGACTGCGGCCGGTGGCGAAGGCGTTGGGCGCGTTGGTCGGGCTGATGTAGAGCCGCGGCATGGGCTGGCGGGCGGTGGTCGCCAGTTCACGCACGATCCGGTAGATCACCGGCGCTTCCAGCTCGCTGACCGGCTGCGCGTGCATGGCCTTCAACGCGAGCTTGTCGCTGTTGAAGTACGCGTACGCGTTCATGCCGACGGCCAGCACGATGGCGATGATCAGGATCGTCGGGCTGCGGAACAACGCGCCCGCGACCACGATCAGCGCCGACAGGCCGACCATCAAACCGAACGTCTTCAGCCCGTTCGCATACCCGTGCCCGTGCATACGTCTCCTTTGCCCACTCCCCGATCGTTGAGTGTTGACAACAGGTCAACGATAGGAGCACGAACCAAAGTTCCTGCTCAACTCAGCCGACACGCTCGATGGTGTAGCGCACCAGGTGCTCGAGGGCGTCGTTGGCCGGGCCTGCGGGCAGGTTCGACAGCTCGGCGTAGGCGATGTCGGCGTAGCCCTGCAGCTTCTCCTTGGCCAGCACCATGCCGCGGGAGCGGGCGAGCAGATCCAGGGCCTCGTCCACCTCCGCGTCGGTCTGCAGCGGGTGGGCGAGCAGTTTGCGCAGCCGGTCGCCCTCGGCGCCGTCCTCGCGCAGCGCGTAGAGCACCGGCAGCGTGTGCACGCCCTCGCGCAGGTCGGTGCCGGGCGTCTTGCCGGACTGCTCGGCGGCGGAGGAGATGTCGATGATGTCGTCGGAGATCTGGAAGGCGGTGCCGACCGCGTCGCCGAGCCGGGCCAGCCGCTCGACGTGGTCGAGGTCCGCGCCGGAGAAGGTGCCGCCGAAGCGGCCGGACGCGGCGATCAGCGAGCCGGTCTTCTCCCAGACCACGCGCAGGTAGTGCTCGACCGGGTCCTGGGATTCGCGCGCGCCCATGGTCTCGCGCATCTGGCCGGTGACCAGCTCCGCGAAGGTTTCGGCGATGATCCGCACGGCGTCCGGGCCGAGGGTCGAGGTGAGCCGGGAAGCGTGCGCGAACAGGTAGTCGCCGGCCAGGATCGCGATGTTGTTGCCCCAGCGCGAATTCACGCTCGGTGCGCCGCGGCGCATGGTCGCCTCGTCCATCACGTCGTCGTGGTACAGCGTGGCCAGGTGCACGAGTTCGACCACGGTGCCCGCGGTGATCAGCGCGGGATCGGTCGGGCGCGGGCCGAGCTGGCCGGTGAGAATGGTGAACAGCGGACGGAACCGCTTGCCGCCGGCCTTGGCCAGGTGCAGCGCCGCCTCCTGGAGGAATTCCTCACCGTCGGACAGCTCGGTGACCAGGAGCTTTTCGACCTCTTCCAGGCCGTTGCGCACGGTCGCCGCGAGTTCGGCGTCGACGAGGTCGACCCCGGCCACCACCGTGCTCTCGTCCTTCACAGCCGATGTGCTCATTTCTTCTCCCACCGATCCGTCCGACCCCACGATAGAGAACCTAGCGTGTCCCCAGCCGATGGCCCATGAACACCATCACTATGCGGTGTATCAGACACTTTTGCACAACGTCGCCCGCGTGCCTCGGCGCGCCCGCGTCGCCCGCCGTCGACACGAACAAGATTGCCCTGCAAGTATTGAGCGCATGGGTTCACCGGATGTCACCCCCGCGGGCGGGGACGCGCTGCCCGCCAGGGCCGAGGTGCTGGTCGTCGGCGCGGGCCCGGCAGGCTCGGCGTCCGCGGCGTGGGCCGCGCGGGCGGGCCGCGATGTGGTGCTGCTCGACTCCGCCGTCTTCCCCAGGGACAAGACCTGCGGCGATGGGCTGACCCCGCGCGCGACGGCTGAACTGGAACACCTCGGTCTCGGCGACTGGCTGCGCGCGCACACGGTCAACCACGGCCTGCGGATGACCGGCTTCGGCCGGGAGGCGCTGCTGCCGTGGCCGGCCGGTTCCTTCCCGACCTACGGAAGTGCCGTCCCGCGAACCGAACTCGACGACAAGCTGCGCGAGACCGCGATGAAGTCCGGCGCGCGGATGATCGACGGCACCAAGGTGGTCGATCTCACCCGCGACGGCGACCGGATCACCGGTGTGATCGTGCGGACAGCGACCGGGAACCACACCATCGAGTGCGCGACGCTGATCGTCGCCGACGGCGTGCGCTCGCCGATCGGCCGGCTGCTCGGGCGCACCTGGCATCGGCAGTACGCGTACGGCACGGCCGCGCGCGCCTACATCAAGTCCGGCCGCAGCGACGATCAGTGGATCACCTCGCACCTGGAACTGCGCGACGCCGACGGCGAGCTGGTCCCCGGCTACGGCTGGGTGTTCCCGCTCGGCAACGGCGAGGTCAATATCGGGGTCGGCTCGCTGGCCACCGAGAAGCGCCCGTCGCACATCGCGCTGAAGCCGCTGCTGGAGCACTACACCAAGCAGCGGTTCGACGAGTGGGAGTTCGAGGGCTCGCTGCGCGCGGTGGCCTCGGCGCTGTTGCCGATGGGCGGCGCGGTGTCGAATGTGGCGGGGCGCAATTGGGTGCTGGTCGGCGATGCCGCGGGCTGTGTGAACCCGCTGAACGGTGAGGGCATCGACTACGGCCTGGAGGGCGGGCACATGCTCGCCGAGCTCCTCGACGAGCCGGACCTCACCCGCATCTGGCCCGAGCTGTTACGCGCGAAGTACGGCCGCACCTTCTCGGTGGCGCGGCGGATCGCCGGGCTGGCCACCCATCCGCGGATGGTGCCGATCGGCGGGCCGCCGGTGATGCGGTCGAAGTACTTGCAGCGCACGGCGGTTCGGGTGATGGGAAATCTGGTCACCGACGAGGACGTCGATCTGACCGCGCGCGCGTGGCGGGCGGCCGGGCGGATGTCGATGCGCGCAGACCAGCTCGCCCCCTTCGCCTGACCGCTCGGACCTGCGGTTTCGCCCGCTCGGGCGGTACGCTGAGGTCGGCCTTGCCCGCGCGAGGAACAGGTGATCGGTCATGGGCGGACAACAAGCAGGCGGACTGCCCGCGTTGTACCTGCTGCCGCATCTTCGGCGGGCGCGCGATCTCGCGGATCGTCGCTATGCCGACCCGCTGCGTCTGGATGAATTGGCCGCTGCCGCAGGGGTGTCCAAGTATCACTTCCTGCGCGCGTTCGCCGCGGTCTACGGGCTGACGCCGGCCGCGTATCTGGCGGAACGGCGGATCGAGCGCGCACAGGATCTGCTGCGGTCGTCCAATGTGACGGTGACCGAGGTGTGCATGCTGGTCGGCTACAGCAGCCTCGGCTCGTTCAGCAGTAAATTCCGGCAGCTGGTCGGTGTCACGCCGTCGGAGTACCAGGCAAAATTCGCCGACGGGGCGCCGCGCATTCCGGGGTGTTATGTGTTCATGCACGGCCTCAGCGATCGCCGGCGCGACGGCTGATCGGATCCCGCAATTTCGGAGAAGCCACCCGGCAGCAACCGCCCATAGCCTGGTCGCATGACATCGATAACGAACGTCTCCTTGGTCACCGTCTACGTCACCGACCAGGACGAATCGAAGCAGTGGTACCTGGACAAGCTGGGGTTCGTCGAGGTCACCGACATCACCATGGGCGACAACGGGTTCCGCTGGCTGACCGTCGCGCAGCCGGACCATCCGGAGCTCGAGGTGACGCTGATGGTGCCCGGCCCGCCGCTGGACGACAACCTGGCCGACGCCATCCGCCGCGCGCTCGCCAACGGCACGCATGGCGCGCTCGGCCTGCGCACGGAGAATTGCCAGAAGACCTTCGAGGAACTCACCGCGAAGGGCGTGGAATTCATTCAGCCGCCCGCGGAACGGCCCTACGGCACCGAGGCGATCATCCGGGACAACTCCGGGAACTGGCTGGTGCTGGTGGAGCAGAAGGAATACTCCCCCACGGATTTCACATAGTCCGAGCCCCCGCCGTTCCGGCGGACACCGGAACGACGGGGCGGGACGGGGATCAGGCAGTCGCCTGCGCGGCGACCCACTCCTCGACGAACGTGCGCTCGCTGTTGAGCACCCGGTGATGCAGCTGCTCGGCCAGCGGCTCGATGGCTCCGCCGACCACCGGCACCTTGACCTGCACGGTGCCGACCACCTCGATCTCGGAGCCCTCCGCGGTCGAGCGCATCTCGTAGGTGCCCGACATCTCGGTGCCGATGCCGGTGGTCTCGCCCTCGAAGGTGCCCTTGGCGACCTCACCGATCAGGGCCTGCCAGTTGTCCGTGCGGGCGAGCGTGAGCTGGCTCTTGAGCACCTTGCTCACCACGCTGGGAATCTTGTCTTCCGAGGCCTTTTCGGTCATATGGATGCGGATGGTGCCCTCGCCCTCGGGGTGCGAAAGGTCCAGGGTTGCGGTCTCGGCGTCGGCGAAACGCGCCTGCCAGACCTTGTCGTCGGTAAGTGCCCGGTGAAGATCTTCGACCGGGACGGCATAAGGCACGGTGAAGCTGAATTTTCGGGACATGCGCGACACCGTATCGGAGACGGTCAGTAGGCTTGTTGCGGTGTTGGAAACCACGCAGTCTGATCGGCGGTCTATCCGCCTGCGGCGGGCCAGGATCGGCGTGCTCACGGCTGCGACGGTGATCAGTGTGCTGGTCGTGCTGCTGGTCTTCGCCGCCTGGCGCAACGACTACCTGATCAGCTCGGACAAGGGCGTGACCAGCGCCGAGGTGCTCTCCGCCGGGCGGTTGCGCTCCGCGGTCATGTACGTGACCCCGGACGGAGAGACGCACAATCCGAAGGTCGGCGTGCTGTACCCGACCAATCTGACCGCGGGCGAACGCATCCGGGTCGAATACAACCGCGCGGACCCCGATCTGGTGCGGGTGGAGGGCCGCGATGTGCGCGTCGCCATTCCCCCCGCGTTGTCGGTGATCGTCGTGGTGTGGCTGGTCGCCCTGCCGACCCTGTACCTGCTGGCCCGGCTCGGCCGGCGCAGGCCGAAATCGAGCTGAGCCAGGACCGGCCGCTCCCCGCGTTCGGCGGGTGAAACGCCGTCCGGCCCGAGGAGTTCGCTCGATCTTTAGGTGTCCTTCACGCTTGTGTGGCGACCCGGCGCGCTGCGGGCGGCACCCTGAGAGGGTGCGTGTAGCGATCGTTGCGGAGTCGTTTCTGCCGAATATGAACGGCGTCGTCAACTCCGTGCTGCGGGTGGTCGAACACCTGGACCGGCACGGCCACGACGCGTTGATCATCGCGCCGGATACCCCGCGGGGACTGCCGCCGGCCGCGCGCTGGCACGAGCGGTTCCGGGTGCACCGGGTGCCCGCGGTGATGGTGCCGAAGATCAGTTCGCTGCCGGTGGGGTTGCCGCAGCCCGGCATCGTCGCGGCGATCGAGAACTTCGACGCGGACGTGGTGCATCTGGCCTCGCCGTTCCTGCTCGGGGCCGGTGGTCTCGGGGCGGCGATGCGGCTGGACCTGCCGACCGTGGCGATCTATCAGACCGATGTCGCCGGGTTCGCCAAGAGTTACGGGCTCGCGCTGGCCAGCCGGGCCGCCTGGGCCTGGACCCGGCGCATCCACGAGGGCGCGACCAGGACGCTCGCACCCTCCACCGCCGCCGCGGAAGACCTGGCCCAGCACGGCATTCCGCGGGTGCACCGGTGGGGTCGTGGTGTGGACATCGCCCGGTTCAACCCGGCCGCGCGCCGCACCGAACTGCGCGATTCCTGGCGGGCCGGGGACAAGCTGGTGGTCGGCTTCGTCGGACGGCTCGCGCCGGAGAAGCACGTCGAACGGCTCGCGGTGCTCGACGGCGACCCGGACATCCAGCTGGTGATCGTCGGCGACGGTCCGGAACGGGCTCGGCTCGCGCGCATGATGCCGAGCGCGGTCTTCACCGGCGAACTCGGCGGCCACACCCTGGCCGAGGCGTACGCCAGCCTGGACGTGATGGTGCACGCGGGCGAGCACGAAACCTTCTGCCAGGGCGTGCAAGAGGCGCTCGCCTCCGGGATCCCGGTGATCGGCCCCGACGCGGGTGGCCCGCGCGACCTGATCGCGCACTGTCGCAACGGATATCTGCTCCCGGTCGACCGGTTCAGCGAGCTGCTGCCGAGTGCGGTTGCGGCACTGCACGATCCGGTGCTGCGCGCCCGATTCGCCGGGGCCGCACGCAAATCGGTGCTGCACCGCACCTGGCCCGCGATCTGCACCGAGCTGATGGGGCACTACGCGGACGTGACCGGTACCCGAATGCGGTTACCTCATACGGCATAAAGGACGATGCCCGCCCACGATTCGATGTGACCGAGAATTCTCCGTACCTGCCTCGGCACGACCCATCGCGAGCGTTAGGGTCAGGCGTGGCGAAAACAGAAACGACCAGGGCCTCGTTGGACAAGCAGCCGCACGAGGTCGCGACCATGTTCGACGGTGTCGCACGTCGGTACGACCTGACCAACACGGTGATCTCCGGTGGTCAGGATCGCTACTGGCGCTGGGCGGTGCGCAAGGCGCTCGCGCCGCGGCCGGGCGAGCGGGTGCTCGACCTCGCCGCCGGCACCGGGGTGTCCACGGTCGACCTGGCGAAGTCCGGCGCCTGGTGCCTGGCCGCCGACTTCTCCCAGGGCATGCTCGCCGCCGGTAAGCACCGCAAGGTGCCGATGGTGGCCGCCGATGCCATGGCGCTGCCGTTCGTCGACGAGTCGTTCGACGCGGTGACCATCTCCTACGGCCTCCGCAATGTCGCCGATCCCGACGCCGCGCTGCGCGAGATGCTGCGCGTCACCAAACCGGGCGGCCGGCTGGTCATCGCCGAGTTCTCCACCCCGATCGTGCCGGGTTTCCGCACGGTGTACATGGAATACCTGATGAAGGCGCTGCCGAAGGTGGCGCGCGCGGTCAGCAGCAATCCGGACGCGTATGTCTATCTCGCCGAATCGATTCGGGCCTGGCCGAATCAGCGCCAGCTGGCGCTGCGGATCGCCGACACCGGGTGGTCTTCGGTGAAGTGGCGTAATCTCACCGGCGGGATCGTCGCGCTGCATCGGGCGTACAAGCTCGGCTGAGCAGCGATCTTCATCACACCTCACCATCAGCTTTTCCGCTGGTGAGGGTCATTGTCACTTGTCGATAACGCGCGGTAAAACCGTCGCAATCGGCGATGGCCATGATCGGGAGCATGGTGGACGCAGGCACGAAACCCGCGGTCGGCACCGCGCGGACGGCATGCTCGTACTGTGGCGTCGGTTGCGGCATCACGGTGCAGACCCGCGCGGGCGCCGACGGAGCACCGGTCATCGCCAAGGTCAGCGGGGACAAGCTGCACCCGGCGAACGCGGGTCGGCTGTGCACCAAGGGCGCCACCCACCTGGAACTGATGCGGACGCCGGGCCGGATGGAGACCGCGTACCGGCGGCCCGAGCGCGGTCAGGAACCGGTGCCGGTCCCGGTCGACGACGCGGTGCGCGAGGCGGCCGATCGGTTGCGCGCGATCCTGGACGAGCACGGACCGGACGCGATCGCGTTGTACGTCTCCGGGCAGCTGTCGCTCGAGGCGCAATATCTGGCCACCAAACTGGCCAAGGGCTATCTGCGGACCGTGCACATCGAGGCCAACTCGCGGCTGTGCATGGCGAGCGCGGGCACCGGCTACAAGCAGTCGCTCGGCGCGGACGGCCCGCCCGGCTCCTACGACGACTTCGAGCACGCCGACCTGTTCTTCGTGATCGGCGCGAACATGGCCGACTGTCATCCGATCCTGTACTTGCGCATGGCCGATCGGCTCAAGGCCGGCGCGAAACTGATCGTCGTCGACCCGCGGCGCACCGACACCGCGACGCGGGCCGACCTGTTCCTGCAGATCGCGCCGGGCACCGATCTGGCGCTGTTGAACGGCCTGCTGCATCTGCTCGTCGAAAACGGTGACATAGACCGGGATTTCATCGCCGAGCACACCGAGGGCTGGGACGGGATGGCCGAGTTCCTCGGCGACTATCCGCCCGCGCGGGTCGCCGCGATCACCGGGCTCGCCGAGGTCGATATCCGCACTGCCGCACGATGGATCGGCGAGGCGGGCGAGTGGATGTCGCTGTGGACGATGGGGCTCAACCAGTCCACCCACGGCACCTGGAACACCAACGCGCTCTGCAATCTGCACCTCGCCACCGGCGCGATCAGTCGTCCCGGCAGCGGGCCGTTCTCGCTGACCGGGCAGCCGAATGCGATGGGCGGGCGGGAAATGGGCTACATGGGGCCCGGCCTGCCCGGCCAGCGCAGCGTGCTCTCCCCCGCCGATCGCACGTTCGTCGAGACCGCGTGGGGGCTCGCGCCCGGGACCGTGCGTAGCGAGGTGGGGCCGGGCACCATCGAGATGTTTCGCGAACTGGCCGCGAGCAAGATCAAGGCGGCATGGATCATCTGCACGAATCCCGTTGCCACCGTGGCCAATCGCAAGACGGTGCTGGACGGGTTGGAGGCGGCCGAGCTGGTGATCGCCCAGGATGCCTACACCGAGACCGCCACCAATGCCTATGCCGATCTGCTGCTGCCCGCCACGCTGTGGGCCGAAGCCGATGCGGTGATGGTGAATTCGGAGCGCAACGTCACCTTGTTGCAGCGGTCGGTGGATCCGGTCGGTGACGCTCGGCCGGATTGGCAGTTGATCGCGCAGGTCGCGACCGCGATGGGTTTCGCCGGGTTCGAGTTCGCCTCCAGCGCCGAGGTTTTCGCCGAGATCAAGCAGTTCGCCAATCCGGCCACCGGATATGACCTGCGCGGCATGGATTTCGAGCGGTTGCGGGAAGGGCCGATGCAGTGGCCTTGCCCGGACAGTGCGCGTTCGCGCAATCCGATTCGGTACGTGAACGACGGGGTCAGCCAGAATCTGCACGTCGACGCGGACGGGCGTCGGCCGCGGCTGGCGTTCGCCACGCCCAGCCGGCGGGCGGTGTTCTGGCCGCGTCCGCATCTGCCGCCGGCCGAGATGCCCGACGACGACTTTCCATTCCTGCTCAATACCGGCCGGTTGCAGCATCAATGGCACACCATGACCAAGACCGGCAAGATCGGCAAGCTGAACAAGCTCAACGGGCAGCCGTTCGTCGAGGTGCATCCGGCCGACGCCGAGCGGCTCGGGCTGCGGGTGGGTGATCAGCTCGAAATCGCCTCGCGGCGTGGGCGGGCCGTGTTGCCGGTGCAGATCAGCGATCGGGTGCGGCCGAGTGATTGCTTCGCGCCGTTCCATTGGAACGACGAGCACGGTGAGTATCTGACGATCAACGCGGTCACCAACGACGCGGTCGATCCGGCGTCATTGCAGCCGGAGTTCAAGGCGTGCGCGGTGTCGTTGCGCCGGGTGGCCGTGCCGGAGCCCGAGGCGCCGGAATCGCCTGCCGTGCCGACGCCTTCGATGGCGGCCGCGCATCCGCTGGCCGCGGCGTTCGGGTTGGATGCGGCCGCGACGCCGACGCTCACCGAGACCGAGCGGATCTATCTCAGCGGGTATCTCGCTGCGCTACAGGCGATTCCGGTGACCGGGTTGCCGGTGCTGCCTGCCGCCGCGCCGATGTCCGCGCAGAGCAGGTTGTGGGTCGACGGTGTGCTTGCGGGCATGTACTCCCGGGCCACCGCCGCTGCCGACGCCGCGCCCGCGCATCCGGTGACCGTGCTGTGGGCGTCGCAGACCGGGTCCGCGGAGGAGCTCGCCGCGACGGTCGGCGCGCGGCTGGCCGAATGTGGTTTCGCGCCACGGCTGCTGGACATGGATTCGTGCGCGGTGGACGCGCTGGCCGGGGACGTGCTGGTGATCAGCAGCACCTTCGGCGACGGCGGGCCGCCGGACAACGGCACCGACTTCTGGAACCGGCTCGACGGCGCCGCGATTCAGCTCGACGGCGTGCGCTTCGCGGTGTTCGCGCTCGGCGACTCCGCCTACGACGACTTCTGCGGGCACGGGCGCAAATTGGACGAGAAGTTCGCCGAATACGGTGCGACGCGGCTGCTTCCGCGAGTCGACAGCGAGCCCGATTTCCAGGAGCCCGCCGAGCGCTGGCTCGACTCGATCGTGGGCGTGCTCGGCGAGTCGATGGAAGGCGGTGCGCCGGAGGATGATCCGCAGCCGCCGGCGCCGGACCGGACGGCTCGCACCCGCGGCAACGCCATGACGGCGGTGCTCACCCGGGCCGCCGCGCCCGCGCCGGGGCGTATTCGACGCGAGATCGCGCCGTTCACCCGGCAGGCGCCGGTGCCCGCGCCGCTGGTGCGCAACGAATCGCTCACCCTGAACGGTTCCTCGAAAGAGGTGCGGCAGTTCGGCTTCGACCTACGCGGGCTGGAGGCCGACTACGAGGTCGGCGATTCGCTCGGCGTCTGGCCCACCAATGACGCGGTGCTGGTGGACGAATGGCTCGCCACCACCGGCCTCGACGGCCGCCGGATCATCGAGGTCGACGATCGCGAACTGTCGCTGGCCGAGGCGCTGCGCACGCATTACGACATCAGCAAGGTGAGCAACGACCTGCTCGCCTTTATCGCGGAACGCAATTCGAACATCCGGCTGGCGAAGCTGTTGCGGCAGAACAACCGCAACGAGCTGGACAACTACCTGTGGGACCGCCAAGCCGTCGACGTGCTGCGCGATTTCCCGGTGCGCGCCGATCTGGTGGACTGGCTCGGCACGTTGAAAAAGCTGCAACCGCGCCAGTATTCGATCTCGTCGAGCCCGCTGGTCAGCCCGGACGAGGTGCAGCTGACCGTCGGCATCGTGCGCTACGGCGATCCCGCCGCCACCGGATCGGCCGCCCGGCGCGGCGGAGTCTGCTCCACCTTCCTGGCCGACCGAGCGGGCACCGACCCCGCGTCCGTGCCGATCTTCCTGCAACGCGCCCCGCATTTCCGCCCGCCCGCCGACCCGACCGCACCGATGATCATGGTCGGCCCCGGCACCGGCATCGCCCCGTTCCGCGGCTTCCTCCAGGAGCGCCGGGAACTCGGCTGCACCGGCCGCAACTGGCTGTTCTTCGGCGAACAGCACGCCGCCCGGAACTTCTACTACCGCACCGAACTCGAGAACATGTTCCGCTCCGGCTTCCTCACCCGCCTGGACCTGGCCTTCTCCCGCGACCAACGCGAACGGATCTACGTCCAGCACCGCATGATCGAGCACGGCGCCGAACTCTGGTCCTGGCTCTCCGACGGCGCCCACCTCTACATCTGCGGCGACGCAACCAGAATGGCCAAAGACGTAGACGACGCCCTCCTCCGCATCGCCCGAGTCCACGGCAACCTGGACGACCCCGGCGCCCAAGCCTTCCGCAAACAACTCATCACCCAAAAACGCTACGTCCGCGACGTCTACTGACCTGACCGGTCGATTTTCGCTTACACCGCAGGGGGGTTGAGGCGGGTGAAGTCGGGGAGGCGGTAGTACGGGTAGTAGGGGTAGGGCGGGGTGGTGGTGCTGGCTTTGTCCAGGCGGGCTATTTGGTCTGTGGTCAGTTCCCAGCCGATGGCGCCGAGGTTTTGGCGTAGTTGGGCTTCGTTGCGGGCGCCGACTATGACGGTGGCGACGGTGGGGCGGCGCAGTAGCCAGTTGAGGGCGATCTGGGGGACGGTTTTGCCGGTTTCGACGGCCAGGTCGTCGAGGACGTCGACTACGTCGTAGAGCTTTTCGTCGTCGACCGGGGGGCCTGCCTCGGCGGTCTGATGCAGGCGGCTGCCGGCCGGGATGGGTTGGCCGCGACGGATTTTGCCGGTGAGGCGGCCCCAGCCGAGGGGGCTCCAGACGACGGCGCCGACACCCTGGTCTCGGCCCAGTGGCATGAGTTCCCATTCGTAGTCGCGCCCGACCAGGGAGTAGTAGACCTGGTGGGCGACGTAGCGGGTCAGGCCGTGCTTGTCGGCTGCGGCAAGGGATTTCATCAATTGCCAGCCGGCGAAGTTGGAGGCGCCGAGGTAGCGGATCTTGCCGGCCCGGACCAGATCGTCCAGTGCGGCAACGACTTCCTCGACCGGGGTGCCCGCGTCGAAGGCGTGCAGCTGGAACAGGTCGATGTAGTCGGTGCCTAGCCGGCGCAGCGAGGCCTCGACCGCGCCGATCAGCCTGGCCCGCCCGGAACCGGCCTGCGCCGGGCCGGGCCCGGTGGGCAGCGAGGCCTTGGTGGAGAGGAGCAGTCGATCGCGCCGGCCCTTGATGGCCGCGCCGAGCACCTCCTCCGAGGCGCCGTCGGAGTAGACGTCGGCGGTGTCGAACATGGTGACGCCCGCCTCCAGGCTGATGTCGACCAACCGCCGCGCCTGCTCGGCATCGGTGTCGCCCCAGGCGCTGAACAGTTCGCCTCGTCCGCCGAACGTGCCCGCGCCGAAGCTGAGGGCCGGGACGAGCAGACCTGATGCGCCGAGCCGCCGGTAGTCCATGTTGACTCCTAAAGGGTCTATAGTTCCGTTAACTCGTCGAACGGTACACCCACTCGGCGCTAAATGAAACTGGAGACCCATTATGACTGAAGACGACGCCGCTCCCGGCTCGGTTCGCCCAGGTGGACGCACGGCGCGCGTCCGCGAGGCCGTGCTGCAAGTGGCCGGCGATCTCCTCGCCGAGCGCGGCTTCGCCCACCTGGACCTCGCCGAGGTCGCCGCCGCCGCCGAGGTCGGCAAGACCACCGTCTACCGCCGCTGGCGCAATCCGACCGGCTTGGTCACCGATCTGCTGGTCGACATGGCCGAGCAGTCGGTGTCGCACGCAGACACCGGATCGCTGCTCGGCGACCTCACCGCCAACGCCCGCCTGGTTGCCGAAACACTGACGGATCCGCGGCAGGGCAAGCTCTTTCAGGCCGTCATCGCCGCCGCCACCTGCGACGAGGCGGCCGCCACCGCACTGCGCCGCTTCTACGACGTCCGGCTCACCGAATGGTCGCCCTGCGTCGACCGTGCCATCGAACGCGGCGAAGCCCCGGCGGGCACCGATGCGCGCGCCGTGCTGTCGGCGGTGTCCGCCCCGCTGTACTACCGCCTGCTGGCCAGCGGCGATCCGATCGACGACCACGCCGCGACCTCGGCCGCCCGCGCCGCAGTCGATGCCGTCACCGCGGGCACCTTCACCACCGCAGACTCGACGCACACCTCCTGATGTCCCGCACCGGGATTCGCGTGCGTCAGATCAAAAGGGCTTGCGGCTGCGTGCGTGTGGTCGTTTCGCCTACGCGGTCCAGTCGGCGCTGCGCCCGGTGAGCGCGAGCACGCGGTCGAGCGCCGACGCCTCGGCCGGAACCGGGACCACCGGACCGAAGAGCCCCGGAGTTCCTTCGGGCGGAACACCATTGAGCATGTCGAGCAGCGTGGCGAGATCATCCGCGGTCGCGCTGAACGGCTGCCCGGTCGCCTTCGCCAGATCCCACCCGTGCACCACCAGTTCGTCCAACGCGATCCTGGCCATCACCGGCGCCGCCTCGCTGACCCCGCCGGCCTCGGTCACGCCGTCCCACGCGCCCGGGTCCCGCCACGCGCCGACGAGCGCCTTCAACTGCGCGGGAATGCGGGCGCGCCAATCGCCGGCCAGTGCCCGCTCCGCCCCGATGGACGGCGCGATCGACCCGCCGACCGCCTCCTTAGTCGCGGCCTGCCGGAACGCCTCGGTCAGGTCCACGACGTGCGCGAGCAGGTCACGCACGGTGGTCTCGGCGCACGGTGACGCGGCGTCGAGCTGATCGTCGGTGATGCGGCAGACCACCGTCTCGAGTGCGGTGGCGGCCGGTTCGAAATCGAAATCCTGATTCATCGGTTCTCCTGGGGGCACGCTGGACGTCTCTGGTTGTGCAGACGACGCGGTGCGCCAGGATTCATCGGTGCGCGTCCGAACCGCGCCCGGCCGCGCTCCGCCGGGCGAATTCACCGGCCGTCCGACGACGCCCGCGCGACCGCACCGCGACCAACTCGTGACAGCGAAAAGCGCTGGAAAAGAGGACAATTGGTAGATGAAGGGTGATCGAGTGGAGATCGTCGTCGACTTCGGCGACGGGTCTCGCAATTACGAAGTGGTCGCTACCCGGGCCGGGCGGCGAGTCGAAGTGCGCATCGCGCGCGGAGTCGTAGAAGTGACCGAGGTGACCCGAACCGGGACACCTGTGCGGACCGCGCGATTCATGGCCGGCCGCACGCTGGCCCTGGTCGAATTCCCGGCCGACGGAAACGGGGCACGCGCGGGTGAGTAGCGCGACGCCGCAGGGTTGCTCGCGCACCGGAGGTGGCGCATGCTCGACAGTGCTGGACCGTTGTCCGCCTTGATTACGGCGTGCCCGCGCGGGTACGCCTCGACCGAGGCCCACTGCCGAGAGGAGCGCACAATGACCGATCGCAGCACGTCCGACGACCTGTACGCGGTTCCGGAAGCCGACCTCGCCGAGCAGTCGATCCCCGCGTACCCGAACGACCTCGAGTACGCGGACGACCGATCGGACCAGGACGACCCGGCAATAGCCGAAACCTGGAACGCCGCTGAGGCAGATGTGATCGAACAATCGATCGCGGTCCCCTTCGACGACGAGCCGGACCCCGCCTGAGTTCAGCGAAAGATCCGGTCAGGGAGCGATCTTCGCGCGCACCGTCGCGTGCAACTCGCGCAGGCTGGACCGCTCGGTAGCCACTTCGAGCACCCGCGTCCCGTGCGCGTTGCCGGCCAGCTCGACCGCCAGCTGCGCGGGATCGACCTGCTTGTGCGGGATCCGGTAGGCCGCGCACAACGCGGCCAGATCCATCCCGTGCGGCGTGCCGAAGACCCGCTCGAAGACGCCCGCGTACTGCGGATCACCCTGCTCGAGCAGCTCGAAGATGCCGCCCCCGTCGTCATTGGCCACCACGATGGTCAGGTCGGCGGGCCGCGGCTCGCCGGGACCGATGAGCAGCCCGGACGCGTCGTGCAGGAAGGTCAGGTCGCCGATCAGCGCGACGGTCCGGCCCTCGTGCCGCAGCGCCGCCCCGACCGCGGTGGACACCGTGCCGTCGATCCCCGCGACACCGCGGTTCGACAGCACCCGGATGCCCGGCCGCGGATGCGACACCAGCGCCGCGTCCCGCACCGGATTGGACGCACCGAGCAGCAGCTGATCACCGTCGCGCAGCGCGTTCATCACGACCGCGGCCACGTGCAGTCCGGTCGGCTTCGGGTGCGCGTCGAGTTCCTCGCGCACCACCTGCTGCGCCTTCGCGTTCAGCTCACGGCAGTACGCCAGCCACTCCGGACGCGGCGCGCCGGAGGTGACCGCCCTGGTCCCGGTGCCGAGCACATTGCCGGAGACATCGGGCCAGCGCGGCCCGGTGGTGAGCGCGTAGACCCGAACCGCCGGGTCGGCAAGGACTTTGGACACCTGACGATGCAGTGTCGGCCGCCCGGTGATGATCGCCTGGCGGGGCTTCAGCAGCGGCAGCGCGAGCGGATGCAGCGCGGGACCGTGCATCGGCGCGGTGGGTTCGGCGACCGTGGGCAGGTCGGCCAGCTCCGGCCGCAGCCCGGCGCCGTGCCCGGAGATCACCACGGTGTCGGGGGTGAGATCGAGATCGAGCGGCACGTCCAGCGTGGCGTACTGGGTCTTGGTCCACGCCTGATCGTCCGCGCGTCCATCCGGGGTGAATTCACCCGGCGCGAGGTTGGGCACCAGCGGTTCGCGCAGCGGGATGTCGAAGTGCACCGGGCCCGCGTTGCCGGAACGGGTGCCGCGAGCCGCCGCGAGGACGCGGCAGACGGCCGAACGCCACTGGCTGTTCTGATGCCCGTAGGCCGCGCAGTCGGCGGTCACGACTTCTTCCTCGGCCAGGCCGAGGCTGATGGTGGCGCGGACCTGGCTACCGAACAGCCCGAGCTGTTCCACCGTCTGATTGGCGCCGGAACCGAGCATCTCGTACGGCCGGTTGGCGCTGAGCACGACCAGCGGAATGCGCGCGTAATTGGCCTCCAGCACCGCCGGGCCCAGATTGGCCACCGCGGTACCCGAGGTCATCACGACGGGCACCGGCAGACGGCTGGACACCGACAAACCGATGGCCAGGAAGCCCGCGGTCCGTTCATCGATACGCATGTGCAGCCGGATCCGCCCCGCGGCGTCGGCGGCCTGCAGGGCGAAGGCCAGCGGGGCGTTGCGTGAGCCGGGGCACAGGACGACGTCGCGCACCCCGCCGCGCGCGAGTTCGTCCACGATGACCTGCGCTTGCGCTGTAGACGGGTTCACGTCTCCAGCCTCTCAGACAGTGGCCTCCACGTCTTCGTCGCCCTGCTCACACCGGGCGGGTCGAATGGGGCCGGCCGGACAGCAAAACGCGCCGCACATCGGAAAGCCCGGCCGCGGGCGGCCGGTCGATGTGCGACGCGTTCTACGTGCACGAGGTTAATTCAGTTGGCGTGCTTCTGAATCAGGTCGCCGACGCGCGGCAGCGCCTCGATGACGTTCTTCTTCGCCGACGAACGCATCGACGAGTAGACCTTCTTCAGCGCGGGCCGGGTGGAGGCTTCGGCGCGGGCGTCGGTGACCGACAGGAGTGCCTCGGCGACCTGGTCGGACTTGGCGACCAGCAGATCGCCGAACTTGCCCGACGCTCCCGCTGCGGTGAATTCCTGCCAGAACGGGTCCAGCTGCGCAACGAGTTTGGGCGCCAACGACTCCAGGCCGTCGGGCACGATCGACGGGCTGATCTTCTTGACCGCCGCGTAGCCACCCTTCACTGCCAGGCCGGACGCACCACCCTTGTCCGAGACCTCGGCATCAAGAACCTCGACGGCATCGGCAAGGAAAGCCGGGCGCTTGGCGTCGTCGAGCAGGGATTCAGACAGTGCTGCAACCACTTTCAGGTCCTCCGGAATAGGTTTCGATGAACGAGCAGGCGCAACTATACGCATCCCCGCGCAACTGGTCGCGGCACTCACCGGCTCAAGGCTGCCAGGGCAGCAATTGCACCATCAATCCTTCACAATCTGCGAGCAGATTGCCCTGCTCATCGAGCAATTCGCCGGTGATGAAGGTCTTGCGCCCCTCGATCCGATCGACACGACCGCGCACCGTCAGCGGCGTTTCCAGCGGAGTGATCTTGCGGTAGTTCACATGCAGGAAAGCGGTGCGGCTGATCGGCCGGCCGGCGTAGTGCACGATCATGCCGAGCAGTTCGTCGAACAGCAGCGGCAGCACGCCGCCGTGCACCGCGCCGTTGCCGCCGAGGTGGTATCGGCGGAACTCGCCGGTCATCCGGATGCCGTCCGGACCCGCCTCGGCCAGTTGCCACGGCGGCAGCAGAAGGCTTCCGCGGCCGGGTAATTCGACCGCGCGGCCGGCCGGGCCCTGGAGTTCGGGCGCGCGGTGCGGCTCGAGCAGCGCGATGAGTTGTTCGGCCTGAGCGAGCGCGGCGCCGAAGACCTCGTCCGGCGCGTCCACGGATACCGCGAGATCCTGCAGGGTCCGCATGGCCTCGACGAACGGCCCGAAGCTGGGCCCGATCTTCGCGCGGGACGCCTTCGGGAATCCCCCGTGCCGTTCGTACCGGGACTCGTCCACCGCGCTACGGTCGATAACCGGTTTCACTCGATCACTCATATATGCACGGTAACGCGTTATTTTACACCGTCAAGTAGCAGATTTTCACACGCAGCTCGAGCCGAGTCAGAGCCGAGGGCAATAATCACTGGGGTGACGTTCAATCCGAAGTTGTGGCGACCCGTCCCCGGGTTCGAGAATCTGACCGACATCACCTATCACCGGCACATCGAACAGGGCACGGTCCGTGTCGCTTTCGATCGTCCCGAGGTGCGCAATGCGTTTCGCCCGCATACGGTCGACGAACTCTTCCAGGCCCTGGACCACGCACGGATGACCGCCGACGTCGGCGCGGTGCTGCTCACCGGCAACGGCCCGAGCGAGAAGGACGGCGGCTGGGCCTTCTGCTCCGGCGGCGACCAGCGCATCCGCGGCCGCAACGGCTACCAGTACGCCAGCGGCGACACCGCGGACACCGTCGACCAGGCGCGCGCGGGCCGGCTGCACATCCTCGAGGTGCAGCGGCTGATCCGGTTCATGCCCAAGGTGGTCATCGCGCTGGTGAACGGCTGGGCCGCGGGCGGCGGGCACAGCCTGCACGTGGTCTGCGACCTCACCCTGGCCAGCCGCGAGCACGCCCGGTTCAAGCAGACCGACGCCGACGTGGGCAGCTTCGACGGCGGTTACGGCAGCGCCTATCTGGCGAAGATGGTGGGCCAGAAGTTCGCCCGCGAGATCTTCTTCCTCGGCCGCCCGTACACCGCCGAGGAGATGCACCAGATGGGCGCGGTGAACAAGGTCGTCGACCACGCCGAACTGGAAAACGTCGCGCTGGAATGGACCGCCGACATCAACGGCAAATCCCCACAGGCCCAACGCATGTTGAAGTACGCGTTCAACCTGCTCGACGACGGACTGGTCGGCCAGCAGCTCTTCGCCGGCGAGGCGACCCGGATGGCCTACATGACCGACGAGGCCGTCGAGGGCCGCGACTCGTTCCTGGAGAAGCGCAAGCCCGACTGGACCCCCTACCCCTGGTATTTCTGACATGGACATTCTCAGCAGCCGGATCATCCTGCGCCCGGCCGACTACGAGCGGACGCTCGGTTTCTACCGCGACGGGCTCGGCTTGGCCGTCGCGCGGGAGTATCCGGGCGGCACCGTTTTCTTCGCTGGACAGTCGCTGATCGAGGTCGCCGCGCACGGCGGATCGGGCACACCGTCCGCGTTCGACGGCGCCATCTGGCTCCAGGTGCGCGATGCCGCGGACGCGGCGGCGGAGCTCGCGTTGAAGGGCATCGTCATCGATCGGGCGCCGGTGCAGGAGCCGTGGGGACTGATCGAAATGTGGGTGCGCGACCCGGACGGGGTGCCGATCGTGCTCGTCGAAGTGCCCTCGGATCACCCGATCCGGCGCGATACTCGCAGGTCGAAGGACTGACAGCGGCTTCGCCCCGGCCCACGCGCGGCGGAGCCGAGTTGCCAAGGGCGGCCACGGCGAGGACGATAGCGCTCGGATGGCCCCCGACCGCCGATGTCCGGCCCGGCCACCGTGCGTAACCCGTCCGACGAGTGAATCGCAGTCTCGATGCCTGGCGTACCTGAGCCCCATTTCTTGGGGGTGGCCGCACATGTCTCGCGCCACCCCAGCAAACCGACCACCCGTTCCGCGTTCGGCGACGCGGCCATGACACGATCGCTACCGTGAGCAAGCGCAGTGGGCGAGCCGTAGGCACAGCGCCTCTGGGAACGATGGGGCCGAACGGCGAGGTGGAGTCGTGACTGTTCCGCGAGCGGCGGGGGCCGGCGCCAGCGAGGTGAACTCGTGAGCCGCACTCTGCGCACGCTGCCGATGCCGACCGGCTCCGGCGCGGGCGAGGTCCTTCCACATCTGCGAGAAGCGTTGGAGGGCAACGGTCCCGCGTGGCTGCCGATCCCGACCAGCGACCGGCGCGAGGCCCGGCGCCTCAGCGACGCCCTCGCACCCGGCGAGACCATCGATGACGACGTCGCCCTCGTGGTGACCACCTCCGGCACCACCGGCGTGCCCAAGGGCGCGATGCTGAGCGCGGCCGCGCTGCGGGCCAGCGGCACCGCCACGCACGACCGGCTCGGCGGACCGGGCAGCTGGCTGCTCGCGCTGCCGACGCATCACATCGCGGGCATCCAGGTGCTGCTGCGCAGCATCCTGGCCGGCACCCAGCCCACCATTCTCGACGTCTCCGGCGGCTTCCTGCCCGAGGCGCTGGCCGGGGCGGTCTCCGGCATGCGCGGCGAGCGCCGCTACACCGCGCTGGTGCCGACCCAGCTGATCAAGGCGCTCGACGCACCCGTCGCCGCGGCGGCGCTGGCCCAGTTGGACGGCGTCCTGGTCGGCGGCGCGGCCACCCCGCTGCCGGTCTACGAGCGCGCGAAAGCGGCCGGTATCAACGTCGTTCGTACCTACGGCATGAGCGAGACCTGCGGCGGCTGCGTGTACGACGGCATCCCGCTGGACGGCACGCAGATCCGCATCGAGGACGGCCGGGTGCTGCTCGGCGGCGCGATGATCGCCTCCGGCTACCGCGGCCAGCCGGACAACCCCGCCTTCGCCGAGCCCGGCTGGTTCCGCACCGAGGACGCGGGCACCTTCACCGACGGCAGGCTCAGCATCACCGGCCGGCTCGACGAGGCCATCATGACCGGCGGCCTGCTGGTGATCCCGCAGGTGGTCGAGGCCGTGCTGATGAACCACCCGGCCATCCGCGAATGCGTGGTGCTCGGCCTGCCGGACGAACGCCTGGGCCAGCGCGTCGCGGTCGTGGTGGTCCCCGCCCCCGGCGCCACCCCCACCCTGGACGAACTGCGCGAACACGTGGTCGCCGAACTGGATTCGATCGCCGCCCCGCGCGAACTCACCCTGGTCGACGAGATCCCCATGCGCGGTCCGGGCAAGCCGGACCGCACCCGGCTCCGGGAAAGCCTGCTCGCCGACTCGGCCCACTGACGCCCGCAAGCGACGGCGTCACCGTCGTGCAAGGACCGTGCAAGAAGCGTGCCGCACAGTCCTACCCATGACTTCTTTCACACCCACTTCAGCACTCGCCGTCGAGGCGGACGGGCTGGTCAAGGTGTTCGGGGAACAGCGCGCCGTCGATGGTGTGAGCCTGGCGGTGCCGCAAGGCTCGGTGTACGGCGTGCTCGGACCGAACGGCGCGGGCAAGACCACGACCATCAAGATGCTCGCCACCCTGCTTCGCCTGGACGGCGGCAGCGCCCGCATCTTCGGCCACGACGTGGTCGCCGAACCGACGGCCGTGCGGTCGCTGGTCGGCGTCACCGGGCAGTACGCCTCGGTCGACGAGGACCTGTCCGCCACCGAGAACCTGATCCTGTTCTCCCGCCTGCTCGGCCTCAGCCGCACCGACGCCCGGCGCAAGTCGGTCGAACTGCTCGAGGAGTTCGACCTGACCGAGGCGGCGACCAAGCCGCTCAAGAACTTCTCCGGCGGCATGCGGCGTCGGCTCGATCTGGCCGCCAGCCTGATCGCGACCCCGCCGCTGCTGTTCCTCGACGAGCCGACCACCGGCCTGGACCCGCGCACCCGCGCCCAGATGTGGGAGACCATCCGCAGGCTGGTCCGCGAGGGCGCCACGGTGCTGCTCACCACGCAGTACCTGGACGAGGCCGACCAGCTCGCCGACCGCATCGCGGTGATCGACCACGGCAAGGTGATCGCGGACGGCACCGCCGACGAGCTCAAGGCCTCGGTCGGCGGCTCCTCGCTGCACCTGACCCTGGTCGACCGGGATCAGCTCGACGAGGCGCGCCGCATCGTCAGCGAGTTCCTCGATGCCGACGCCGTGATCACGCCGGAGGCCGGGCGGCTGACCGCACCGCTGCAGGATGCCGACCTGACCGCCGATCTGCTGATCCGCCTGCGCGAGCGGCAGATCGGCCTCGACGAGATCACCGTCAGCAAGCCGAGCCTCGACGAGGTCTTCCTCACCATCACCGGCCGCCCGGCCGACGACACCGACACCGAAAGGAGCGCGGCATGACCACGATCACCGCTCCCGCCCCCGCCCGCCGGGCCGCGCCCGTCAACATTCCCGAGGTCAGCAACCACATCAGCCTGCGCAGGTCGATCGAGACCTCGTTCACCATGGCCTACCGCGGCCTGCTGAAGATCAAGCACAACCCGGAACAGCTGTTCGACGTCACCGTGCAGCCGATCCTGTTCACCGCGTTGTTCGCCTTCATCTTCGGCGGATCGATCGGCGGGTCCGTGCACGACTACCTGCCGACCCTGATCCCCGGCATCCTGGTGCAGACGGTGATCCTGACCTCGGTCGTCACCGGAACCCAGCTGCGCGAGGACATGGACAAGGGCGTCTTCGACCGGTTCAAATCCCTGCCGATCGCGCGCATTTCGGCGCTGGCCGGCGCGCTGATCGCCGACATGGTGCGCTACACCATCGCCACGGTGCTCACCGTGGTGGTCGGCCTGTGCCTCGGCTACCGGCCCGGCGGCGGTTTCGCCGGCGTCGTGGTCGCCGGACTGGTGATCATCGTGTGCTCGTTCGCGGTGAGCTGGATCTGGGCGCTGGTCGGCGTCACCGGCAAGAGCGCCTCTGGCGTGCAAGGCATTTCGATGATGATCATGTTCCCGCTCACCTTCATGTCCGGCGCGCTGGCCCCGGTGAGCAAGATGCCGGGCTGGCTGCAAGGCCTGAACCACGTCAACCCGGTCTACTACATGGTGAACGCGGCCCAGGACCTGATGAACAGCAACATCTACGGCAGCAACCTGGCCTGGTCGTTGATCGGCTCGGCGGTGGTGATCGCGGTGTTCGCCCCGCTCGGGGTGAAGGCGTACATGCGCCGGGCCTGAGCCCGGACTCCGACGAGGGGATGACGAAACACCGGACGACCATGGGCCGTCCGGTGTTTCGCGTTCAGGGCTCGTCGTTCAATTCCCGCAGAATCTGCGAGATCCGCTGTGCCGACACCATCCGGCGCAGCTTGCCGACCTGAATCCTGGCCGCCGCCAACCGGTCCGGGCCGAGTAGCCGGTCGGCCAGCTCGGCGTGCGTGCGCCAGCGCATCGTCGGAAAGTCCTGGCGGCAGGACACATTGGGCGCCAAGGCGACCAGTTCCAGGCCGCGCTCCGGATCGCGCCCGGTGACGATCAGATACGAGCCGACGGCGCAGGCGATGCCGCCGGCCTGCGGCAGGTCGGTGTACTGCGCCATCATCGGCAGCCCCTGCTCGACCAACTGCCGCGCAAGTACGTCCGAGGTCGCCGCGGTGCCGTGCAGTACTCGTGCGTCCAGCGCCGCCGCGCCGAGCATGAGCAGGCCGGGGCCAGGGTTCGCACCGGTATCCGGCCAACCCTGCAACGTCAACGCGCGGTCGTAGCGGTGCAGGCCGTCCTCGACATCGCCCTTGCCCAGGGCCACTTCGGCGGCACTCTGCATCACCGCGGCGAGCAGATGATTCGTCCCGGGCATCGGTGCGTCGGAATCGGCGGAGCCGTAGGCGATGGCCAACTCGTGCTCGGCGCCGGCCTGATCGCCCACGCCCAACAGCGCCGCGATCAGCACGCTGCGGGTCTCGATGGTGTCCTCGTAGGCACCGAGCCGCTGCAACATTTCGAGCGAATGCCGGTAGTGCACAATCGCTTTCGAATATTCGGCGATCTGCCCGTACACCTGGCCGAGGTGCCTGCTCACCATGGCCGAGCTCCAGACGTTCTCGTGCCCATAGATGTCCAGCGCATGGACCGCGTCCACGGTGGAGCCGCGCACGTCGCCGAGGTTTTCTTTCAGGTTGGCGCGCAACAACAATGCGCTGGCCCGGGTTTCCGGATCCGCGGACCGGACGGCATGGGCGATCAACCGGGCCAGGCCGCGGCCGTCCGGCCGGCACAGCGTGATGCTGCTGGTGAACAGCACGCTGGGGCTGAGATCGGTTCGGCTGCGCCGCAATCGGCGCACCCGGACGCGCATCCGCGCGAGCTCTCGCCCCGCCCCGCCGCCGTAGGCCAGGTGCAGGAACATCGTTTGATAGCTCATCAGCACCAGATCCGCCGGTGGTGCGGTCGGGCTGGTCTCGTCGTACTCGAGCTCGCTGACCCGCCGCGCCCAGCCGACCACCTCCATGTGCGAGCCACGCATGATCCACAGCGTGGCGATCACCGGGAAGACCGTGTACGCGGTGTCCGCGTCGCGCCGGTCGAGCGCGAAACGCAGCGCCGCGAGCAGATTGTCCAGCTCGGTGGCCACCGACAGCGCGAGCTGGATCTGATCCCCGGTGAGGTACCTGGCTGCGACGTCGAGGCCGAATGCCCTGGCCCACTGCATCATTCGGATGGTGACCAGCTCGGCCTCGCCGGGCCAGGCGGCCAGCTGCTCCTCGCCGTACTCGCGCACCGTCTCCAGCATCCGATAGCGGGTGCCGAGCACATCGTCGTCGAGCACGGTGAGCAGCGACTGGTTCACCAGGCCGTCGACGGCCGCGGCGACATCGTCGACCTCGGGCCCGCCGGCCACCGCCTCGGCCGCGGACAGGGTGAAACCGGCCGGGAATCGGCACAATCGGCGCAACGCCACCTGCTGCGTCGCATCGAGCAGATTCCAGCTCCAGTCGATCACCGCGTGCAGGGTGCGGTGGCGGGCCGGCGAACTGCGATCGCCGTGCCGCAGCAGGGCGAACCGATCGGCCAGCCGCAGATTGATCTCCTCGACGCTCATCACCCGCACCCGCGCGGCGGCCAGCTCGATGGCCAGCGGCAGACCGTCGAGGGTGTGACATAGCTGCGCGACCACCTCGGGGTCGAGCCGGATGCCCGGCCGGACCGATCTGGCCCGCGCCACGAACAGCTCCGTCGCGGGCGCGTCGGCGCCGTCGATGATCAACGGCGGCAACGGATACACGGTCTCGGCGGTGATCATCAGCGGCGCCCGGCTGGTGGTCAGCACGCTCAGCCGGTCCGCGACGCCGATCAGGTCGGCGACCACCACCGCGGCGGCATCGATAAGGTGCTCGCAATTGTCCAGGATCAGCAGCATCGGCCGGGCCGACACCGCCTCGTGCAGCCGCTGGCGTGCGTCGGCGCGGCTGACCAGGGTGGTGGTGCCGTAGGCCACGTCGCTCAGGCCGAGCACCGCACTGATCGCGCCCTCGATCTCGCCCCTGGCGTCGGCGCCTTCGGCCCGCAGCGACGCCAGTTCCACCAGCACCACCCGGCGCGCGCCCGCGGACCGGGCGCCGACCTCGTTGGCAACCCTGGTCTTTCCCGATCCGCCGGGGCCGAGCACGGTGATCACCCTGGACGCGGCCAGCAGCGCGTCGAGTGCGGCCAGGTCGTCCGCGCGACCGAGCAGGGCGTTCGGTGCGGCGCGTAGGCCGATCGCGGCGGGCACCCCGAATTCCGGTGCGGGGTCGGGCAATTCGTTGCCGGTACGGTCCGAGAGAGCCGCCGAGCGCCGCAGCTGCCGGGTGGTATCCGCACCGGAGACGGCGATGCCGTTGCGCCCCAATGGTTCTCCGCGCAGGATCGCGGTGTTCAACTCGACCAGCGCCGCACCGGGGTCCGCGCCGAGCTGATCGACCAGCCGAATCCGGAAGGCGGCGAACGACTCCAGTGCCTCGTTGGGCCGCCCGGCCAGGGCGAGCAACCGCATCACCGTGAGCTGAGCGGGCTCGTCGAGCGGGCTCAGACCAGCCCGGAATCGGGCGATCCGCAGCGCGCCGTCGAGGTCGCCGGTCGCCTCGCGGGCGGCGAGTTCGAGTGCGTCCAGTTCGGCCAGCCGGCTCGTCGCCACCGCGTTCAGCGCGTCGGCCACCTCGCCCGGCGGCAGATCCGCGCCGGGCTCGCCGCGCCACAGCGCCCGCGCCTGCTCGATCGCGTCGAGGCAGCCCGCGTCGTCACCGGCGCTCCGGTACTCACGGGCCTGTCGGACCAGGCCGGCCACGAGCGTCAGGTCCACCTGGTCAGCGGGCAAGGTCAGGCGGTAACCGGCGGGGCCGATCTCCAGTGCACCGTCCGGCAGCGCGGACCGTAGCCGCGACACCTGGGTGTGCAGCGCGTTCATCGGCGCGCGCGGCGGCTGCTCGCCCCACACGTCATCGATCAGGGACTGGGCGCTGCGGCTGCGGCCGGGGTGAAGGGCCAAGGCGGCGAGCAATAGCCGGGACCGGGCGCCGGGTAGCGCGGTGAGCGCACCGTCTCGGCGCAGCGCGATCTCGCCCAGCAGGGCGACCGCGACCGGTTCACCTGCGGGCGCCCGCACCACTTGACCGCGACCGTTCGGGCCGCCTTGTTCCGACAACATCCCGCGGTAATCGTATGCGAGCAGGGCTGGTCGAGCCGACATGGTTTTTTACCCCATTTCCGGTGGTCGGTCGCCTACGCTGTCCGCATGGCTGAGTTCGAAGTGGTCCGGCAGGCCGTGATCTCGGCCGAGCCGTCGCATATTCACGGGTTGATCGACAACCTGCACGAGTGGACGAAATGGTCCCCCTGGGAGGACCTCGACCCGCAGTTGCAGCGCACGTACACGGGCCCGGACGCCGGCATCGGCGCCAAGTACGCCTGGGTCGGCAACCGTAAGGCCGGTGCGGGCAGCATGGAGGTCGTCGCCAGCGCCGATCGGGAGATCGGCATCCAGCTGGTCTTCGAGAAGCCGTGGAAGGCCACCAACCAGGTGCTGTTCGAGCTGAATCCGACCGAGTCCGGCGCCACCGAGGTGGTCTGGCGGATGACCGGGGAGCAGCAGGGCCTGATGAAGGTGCTGTCCAAGATCCTGCCGACCGACAAGCTGGTCGGCAAGGACTTCGAGAAGGGCCTGGCCCGGCTGAAGGCGGTCGCGGAGGCCAACGGGCGCTGAGCGGCCGATGCCCGACCGCGACACTATGCTGCGGGGATGGCTACCGCAGCGCAATGGATCGAGGGCGCACGTCCACGCACCCTGCCGAACGCAATCGCCCCTGTCCTCGCCGGCACCGGCGCCGCCGCGTCGCTCGATGGTGCCGTGTGGTGGAAAGCCGTTCTCGCGCTGCTGGTTTCGCTGGCCCTGATCATCGGCGTCAACTTCGCCAACGACTACTCCGACGGCATTCGCGGCACCGACGACGTGCGGGTCGGCCCGGTGCGGCTGGTCGGGCAGAAGCTGGCCTCGGCCGCCGCGGTGCGCAATGCCGCGATCGCGAGCCTGGGCCTCGCCGCGGTGGTCGGCCTGGTGCTGGCCGCGACGACGGCCTGGTGGTTGCTGCTGGTCGGCGTGGCCTGCCTGGCCGGCGCCTGGTTCTACACCGGCGGCAGTAAGCCCTACGGCTACAGCGGCTTCGGCGAGATCGCGGTCTTCGTGTTCTTCGGCCTGGTCGGCGTGCTCGGCACCGAGTTCGTGCAGGCGGAGCGGATCGACTGGGCGGGTGTGGTGCTGGCGGTGTCGGTCGGCGCGTTCTCCAGCGCGGTGCTGGTGGCGAACAACCTGCGCGACATCCCGACCGACTCGCAATCCGGAAAGGTCACCCTGGCCGTCAAACTGGGCGACCCGCGGACCAGGACGCTGCAACTCGCGCTGCTCGCCGTCCCGTTCATCGGCACGCTGCTGCTGGTGGCGCGCACCCCGTTCGCGCTGGTCGGCCTGCTGGCCATTCCGCTCGCGGTGCGGGCCAACGCTCCGGTCCGCTCCGGCAAGGGCGGCCTGGAACTCATTCCGGCACTGCGCGACTCCGGCCTCGCGATGCTCGCCTGGTCGGCGCTCACCGCGTTGGCCATCAGCTTCGTCTGAGCCGGCCGCGCAGGCTAGTCGTCGCCGTCCGGCACCAGGATGCCGAGCACCCAGTTGACGATCGAGACGATCAGGCCGCCGATCACCGCGGCCCAGAAGCCGTCCACGCGCAGGCCGTAGTCGGTGGTCTCGCTGATCTTCGCGGTCAGCCACAGCATGAGCGCGTTGATCACCAGCAGGAACAGGCCGAGCGTGACGATCACCAGCGGCAGCGACAGCAGCTTGACGATCGGTTTGACCAGCGCGTTCACCACGGTGAACACCGCGGCGACGGCCAGCACGACAAGCACCTTGCCGACATTGCCGTTGTCCGCCGGGCTGATGATGTCGATCTTGTCGACCCAGGCGGCGGCCAGCCAGATGGCCACCCCGTTGATGATCAACCGAATCAGAAGCTGCATGCGCCCATGCTAAGGCGGCGAGGTGGACATGTGTCGACTCGAAACGCGATTCCCGACCGCCCCGCCGACCCATGTCCACCGGCTCACGCCGCGCGATCGAGCAGCGCGTGCACCTTGGGCCGCAGGTCGTGGACCGACTGCGAGCCGCCGAGCAGGCGCACAGTGGTCTGATTGGGCGCGCGCAGGATGCCGAGCAGCACGTGCGCGGATTCGATGGTCTTGTCCTTGCGGGCCATGGCTTCCCGCAGTGACAGCTCCAGCACCTTCTTCGAGTCCCTGGTGAACGGGATGTGGCCGAAATTGCCGCCACGCCCCCAGCCGAACGGGCTGCGCCTGCCCTCTGGAATCGCGCGGTCGAGCGCGTCCTCGCCGAAGCTGGCCTCCAGCGACTCGCGCACCGCGCCGAGATCGATGCCGATCGACCGCAACGCCTCGGCGTCCTCCTCCCCCAGCGGTTCGCTGCCCAGCGGATCGCCGGGCCGCTGCGCCGCCAGCGTGCTCATCACGCCCGCGTGGGTGACGCCTGCGTCGGCCAGCAGCGCCTTCACCTCGTCCTCGCTCTGCGACAGCAGGCCGAGCAGCACGTGCTCGACCTCGATGGTCGACGAACGCAGTTCCCGCGCGTCTTCCTGGGCCAGCACGATGGCCTTGCGCGCCGTCTTGGTGAACCGTTCGAACATCAGCGGTTCCTGCCTCTCTGATTGTGCTTCTGGTGGGCTGCCTGCTTGCTGACCTCGAGCGCTTCGGCGATCTGCTGCCATGACCAGCCCTGTTCGCGGGCATTGGCCACCTGGATCGCTTCCAGCCGTTCGAGCAGCCGCCGCAGGGCGAGTACCGCGCGCAACCCGACCTTGGGGTCGGGGCTGCCCGCGGCGGCCGCCAGAGTGGTTGCTTCTGTCATGGCGTCAATTTTGATTGACACATCGACCGGATGTCAACAAAAATTGACGACGACGTTGTTCGCGCTCGGCGAAGCAGCACGAAGGCCACCTTCGCTCGGGTGCTACGTCCCGAATGAAGGTGGCCTTCGACCGACCGTGCGGCTGGGTGCGGTCAGCCCGCCCACTCGCCGGTGGCGGCGAACTTGTCCAGGATCGCGGTCGGCTCGACCAGGCTCATCCCCTGCGATTCGACCCAGGCATCGTCGAAATACGTTCCGGCATAACGATCTCCGCCGTCACACAGCAGCGTCACCACGCTGCCGCCGCGCCCCGCGGCGAGCATTTCGGCGATGATCGCGAACACGCCCCACAGGTTGGTGCCGGTGGAACCGCCCACCCGGCGGCCGAGCACCTTGCTCGCATATCGTGCTGCCGCAATGGATCCCGCGTCCGGCACGCCGATCATCCGATCGACCACCTGGCCGACGAACGACGGCTCCACCCGCGGGCGCCCGATTCCTTCGATGCGCGAAGACATTCCGGTCTCATAGCCCGAGTCGGCGGTCTCGTAGCCGCCGTAGAACGCCGAGTTCTCCGGGTCGACCACGGCCAATTTCGTTGCGTGCCTGCGGTATCGGATGTAGCGGCCGATGGTCGCGCTGGTGCCGCCGGTGCCCGCGCCGACCACCACCCACTCCGGCACCGGGTGCGTCTCCAAAGTCATTTGCTCGAAGATTGATTCGGCGATGTTGTTGTTGCCGCGCCAGTCGGTGGCACGCTCGGCATGGGTGAACTGATCCATGTAGTGCCCGCCGCACTCGGCGGCGAGACGCGCCGCCTCGGTGTACATGTCGGGTGGGCGCTGCACGAAATGACAGCGGCCGCCCTGCGCTTCGATCAGCGCGATCTTCTGCGGCGAGGTGCTGGCCGGCATCACCGCGACGAAGTCGAGGCCGAGCAGTTTGGCGAAATACGCCTCGCTGACCGCGGTCGAGCCGGACGACGCCTCCACCACCGTGGTGCCCTCGGTGACCCAGCCGTTGCAGATCGCGTACAGGAACAGCGACCTGGCCAGCCGGTGCTTGAGGCTGCCGGTGATGTGCGTGGACTCGTCCTTCAGATAGAGCTGGACGTTCCACGCGACGGGCAGCGGGTATCGGATGAGGTGGGTATCGGCGCTGCGCTGGGCGTCGGCGTCGATCAGCCGCACCGCGTTGTCGACCCAGTCACGCGGGGTGCTGCGATCACAGGACTTCACGATGCCCCCTGATTGTCCTCAGGCGTCTCGCCGCGCAGCCGGGCCCGCAATTGGGCCTTGTCGTGGCGGCGGCGTTCGTCCACCACCGCGATGTCCTCGTTGACCCGCACGCGCAGCCGCTTGAACAGCGTGAGCGAGAGCGGCATGGCGATGATCAGCGCGAACAAAGCGGCCACGACCAGCGGAATGTCCACTTTCACCAGCCGCGCGACCAGCACGATCAGCACGGTGATCACTACGACCAGGACCAGCCTGGCCGCGGTGTACAGACCGAGGTTGCGGGCGAGCCGACGGCCCGCGCCAGCGGTTTGCTGTCCTGGAACACCATCTGGTGGAGTTGCGTCACTCACGTCGCTCAGCCTATGCGAAGCTGTTGCCCGCCCTCGGCGCGCGCCCGTTGCCGAGGTCGGGAGCATATCCGATTTGTCTATTACTTCCCCTTTACCAACAGTAGGTGGTTCGAGTACCTAGGGGTTTCAGTGCAACGATGTCGCCATCTGATGAGGGAACTGTCGAGAACGGAGAGGTTTGCTATGAGTGCGATCACCGTCGGCGGCCAGGACACCCTGCTGACACCAGGGCAGGTTGCTGCCATGTTCCACGTCGATCCCAAGACGGTCACCCGCTGGGCCCATGCCGGGCGTCTCGGGTCGTTGCGCACACCGGGCGGACACCGCCGGTTCCGCGAATCAGAGGTAATGCAGCTGCTCAAGTCGCTCACCACCGAGGCGACCGCACGCTGACTGCGGGCCGCGCGGGCCCATCGTGCCGGGGCCCGCGCCCACCCGACGTACCGATTTCACGTCAGCGGTGTGCGCGAGCTACGCACGGGACTACCCTCGTAACCAGGAGGTGAGCGACGTGACGTACCTGTTGGCACTCATCGCGGTCGTGGCAGTCGCGGTGCTGTGCGGGAAGGCGTTCGGCCCCGAGAGATCTGCCGGACCGACCGCGACCCACACGCGATCACCGCAACGCAAGCGCGTCGTCGGACCCGACGACGACCCCGAGTTCCTCTGGCGGCTATCCCGCCAGCACCGCAACGGAGACTCCGACTCCACCGAGCGCTGAGCGCTCGGCCCGGATCCCACTCCCGCGGCTCACATCTCACCATCGGCGTAGTTGCGCGCGTGCAGTCCTTCGCTCGCGCGTAGTCGGTTCGCGAGCATCGCCAGATAGTGCTGCGCCTCCACGGAGAGTCCGGCTGCCGCCTGCACCAGCTTGCGCAATCCGCCGTCGTTCAACTGCTCGACCAAACTCCCGTCCGCGTCGACCACCGCAGCCGGGAGATAGGTGAAGTAATCGGAATCCAAGAGCCCGTCTCCTCAACCGTCTGTGCGCCGGATCGGCGCATCGCATGTAGACAGGACACGGCGTTTCGCCGAACGGCACGCCGAGCGACGCGTGATCTGCGCCACTTCCACGCATCCCGCTATCACCCGAGTGTCGAAGTGATGCCGGTTACTTTTCCCCGAAGGGGCTATTAAGCCGAACTTATTCCGGTGCGGCCGCGCTGAACATCCCACGCGGGCAGCGGGTTACGCCAGGCGGTGGGCACCGCTGCCGCCGACCATGCGTTAGCCGAGCTAACTATCAGTTTGCGGCCGACCCTCGGTTGCTTCGTCGTCACCGGCATAAGCCCAGGCCCATCGATCGCGAACGACCGCTCGCCGGGTACGGGCCGGCTCATCGACGGCCGGGATTATTCCGACCGGTCCGCCCGAATTATTTTGAAACCAAAAGGTATTCAATACAGAAAGGTATTTCTACTTTCGCAGCACCGAATTTTTTAGAGCAGAGTTTTGCGGCATTTACCGCGCGCCACGCATCGGCACTGTGTAGCCTCGGGAATTCTTGAGCCCCGAATATGACGAGTGGTGACGCGGTGATCGGTGTTGACGGCTGTCTGGAACGCATCATGAACATTCCCGGTGCGCGCAGCGCGATCCTGGTGGATGGCGCGAGCGGGCTGGCGATCGCCGAGGCGGGCCGACACGACGTGGTCGACCAGCACGAGAGTGCGGCGGCCACCACCGATGTGATGCGTACGGTGCTCGACTGCCCCGCGCTGACGACCGGCCAGGACGACGAGGACCTCACCGAGCTGATCGTCTACGGCACCAACGGATTTCATCTGTTGAATCCGTTGCGCGGCGACTTCGACGGCCGACTTTTCATCCATGTCCTATTCGACGACGCCGTCGGAAATTTGGCGATGGCGCGATTCCAGCTCCGCGGAATTCTCGACGAATTCGTCGGACCAGGTCATGAGTGGTGAACTGACGGACGAACTTTCGCGGCTCGAAATCGAGAAATGCACCGGCGTACTATTTCTCGGCGACGGCGCGTTCCAGCTCACCGACGGAGCGATCACCTCGGCGGACTGCCTGCGCACCAGCGGCCTGGCCCGGCTCGTCCTGGAGGCGGGCGTGGCGACCGCGGAGGATTGGCGCCGCGCCGAGGCCGGTGAGCCCGACCGCCTGCTGGCCCGGCCGCGGTTGGAAACCCTTGCGCTGCTTTCGGTTTTCGATGCCGCCTATTTCCTGCTCGCGTCCCCGTCGGTTCCCGAATTCCGGCCCGCGCCACCGCATTGGCTCGCCGGAGTCTGCCGGATCAGCCCGCACCTACTCGTGCAGGAGTGCGTGCGGCGCGGCGATCCCGAGTCCACGCCCTGGCCCGCGCGCCTGGTCGATCGCGCACCCGTCGTGCCGGTGCGCCGGGGCAGGCGACGGCGCGTCGTCCTCACCGGCGGCCAGGCCGAGGTGCTCGCCGCCGCCGACACCCGGCGCAGCGTCACCGGGATCGGCGACTATCTCGGCCGGACCACCTACGGGTGCCTGGTAGCGGTTCGCGAACTGACCACGGCCGGACTCATCGAAGCGCCTACCCCGGTCTCGCCCGCCGGGCCGCCGCCCACCCCGGTTCCGGCCGGTCCGCCCCGTCGACGCCGGGCGCGGCCGCCCGCCCCGGTTCCGGCCGCGGACCGCTGGAAACCCGACGCCGACTTACTCGTTCGCCTACGGGCGGCTTTGGAGGATGCGTGACCGCGCGGAAGAAACTGCTCGGCGAACTGATGGGAAGGTTGACCAAGGTGTCGATATCCGCACCTGAACCGAACGCGGCGGTGCTCGCGGAGCTCAAGGCGCTACGCGAGCGCGTGCCCCGGCTGACCGGCACGCTGGTGGCCTCCGGCGACGGACTACTCGTCGCGCACGACCTGCCTCCCCATATCGAACCCGCCGGGATGGCCGCGCTGGCCGCCGCGCAGCTTTCGCTGTCCTACCGGCTGGTGACCACCGCGAACGGCGGCGGGTTCCACGAGGTCGTGGTGCACGGCACCGAGGGACACGTGGTGGTTTACGCCGCCGGCTGGACCTCACTGACCGTGCTGGCCGGCCCCGAGGTGAACGTCGGCCGCCTCCATCTGGAATCCCGGCCGGTGGCCCGCACGATCGCCGACCAGATGGCGACCATCGCCAACCGCGGCAACGACCAGGCAATGAAATCCGAATGAAAGGAACAGACATGTCCAACCTGGATCTGTCACTGAAGGACATGATGGTGATCGACGGCGCGCTCGGCGCCGCCGTCGTCGACTACAACAGCGGGATGGCGCTAGGCACCCTCGGCAGTTCCAAGGCGCTGGACCTTCAGGTGGCCGGCGCGGGCAACACCGAGGTCGTGCGCGCCAAGATGCGCACCATGGAACAGCTCGGCCTCAGCGACACCATCGAAGACATCCTCATCACCCTGTCCGGCCAGTACCACATCATCCGACCGATGACCGGTCGCAAATCCAAGGGCCTGTTCCTCTACCTCGCCCTGGACCGCAATCGCGCGAATCTCGCGCTCGCCCGGCACCGCCTCAAGGGTATCGAGGAAGACCTCGAGGTGTAACCGCCAGCGCCGCGTGCCATCGCCTGGGTGGCACCGCTCGAAGTCGAAAGCCCCGCCCTCGTTGGTAATTCGAGGGCGGGGCTTCCGGATGTGCAGTGGGTCAGTTCAATCCGGCATAGGAGTGCAGGCCGCTGATCACCATGTTGATGATGAAGAGGTTGAAAAGCATTGCTATGAAACCGGCTACGTTGATCCAGGCGGCCTTGGTGTCGCGCCAGCCGGAGGTGGCGCGGGCGTGCAGGTAGGCGGCGTAGAGGACCCAGGCGATGAAGGAGCAGGTTTCCTTGGGGTCCCAGCCCCAGAAGCGGCCCCAGGCGGCCTCGGCCCAGATGGCGCCGAGGATGACGCCGGCGCCGAAGAGCGGGAAGCCGATGATGGTGGCCTTGTAGGCGAGGCGGTCGAGGGTGCGGGCGTCGGGCAGGCGGCGGGCGATGATGCCGAGGATGTTGTTCGACTCTTCACCTTCGGGCTGCCGCAGGCGGTAGAGGAACAGCAGGCTGGAGACACCGGCGAAGAGGAAGACGCCGCTGCCGATGCTGACGATGGTGACGTGGATGGGCAGCCAGAACGACTTCAGCGCAGGCACCACGGGGGCGGCGTCGGCGTAGAGGATGGTGCCCGCGAGGAACAGCAGGATGAGCACCGGCACGAGCAGGAAGACCCACATCGCGCGGTAGCGCTGCTCGCGCAGGAACAGCGCGCCCATCAGCACCGCGGCGGCGGTGGCCATGGTGACGAACTCGTACATGTTGCCGAGCGGGAAGCGGTGGGTGGCGAAGCCGCGCAGCACGATCGAGCCGATGTGCAGCACGATGGCGACGACCAGCACCGAGAACGCCATGTTGCCGAGCCGCTCGGACAGCGACTTCTCCGGCGGCCCGACCACCCGGCCCGGCAGCGCGGGATCGCTGGGACCGCCGACCGAGACGAGTTCGCGCTCCGCGACCTGACGGCTGCGCGCGGTGGCGTACTGCCAGATCAGCAGCACGAGCACCAGCGCGTAGACCACGATCGCGGTCTTGAACGAGAAATCGCTGTAGCGCGCGATGGTCTCGTTGATCGGCATCTCTACTCTCCCGTGGTCTTCGTGTCGGCCGCCGAGTCGGGCCGCACGTCGAGCAGGCGCGTGCGTAGCCGGTCGAACTCGCTGCCCCAGCCGGCCTGATCGGTCCGAGCCAGCCCGCCCATTTCTACTACGGTGCGTCGTTGGTCCAACGTACCGGCTGCGCTCTCGGCGGGGTAGACCCGGACCCAGATCCGGCGGCGCTTGATCAGCAGCGAGACCAGCAGGCCGAGCATCATGGTCACCGCGCTCACCAGCACCCACTGCTGCGCCGGATCGTGCGACACCTGCAGGTTGGCGAATTCCTGTGCGCCGTCGAAGGTCACCTTGGTGCCGTTGGGCAGGCTGGTCGACTCGCCGGGCCGCAGGTTCACCCTGGCCTCCTTGCTCAGTCGACCCTGCTTGACCTGCTCGGGATCCAGCGCGAACAGCGACTGCGGCTTGCCGGTGTCCAGCCCGGTGTCGCCGCGATAGATGTCGACCGCGACGGCCGGATCCTTCATCGTGGGGAACGACGAGGTCAGCAGGCTGCCGTGGAACAGCGCGGTGGGCGCGAACAGGCCCTCGATGGCGATCTGGTTCTTCCGCCGCTCCTCGTCGGTGGCATACATGCCGCCGGGCGGGTCGATCCGCAGCACACCGCTGGACAGGAAGGTCCGCGCGTCCTCGGGCCGCCATTGCAGCGACTCGGTGCGGGTCTGCCCGTTCGGGAAGGTGACGGTGAAGGTCGGCGCGTAGCCGTGGCCTTGCAGATAGATTCGGTCGCCGGCCACCCGCAACGGATGGTTCACCTGGATCCGGGTCGAGCGCCAGGTGTTGCTTTGCAGATCGGCGCCGGACTGGTACTCGATGTTCGAGGTGAACATCTCCGCCTGACCGTTTTCCAGGTAGTCGCCCTTGAAGTCCTTGACCCGCACGCAGATCGGCGCCATCCCGGTGCCGTCGTTGACGTTGCCCGCCTTGAACGAGTCGAAGACGGCGGGCGAGGTGGTGCAGAAGCCGGGGCCGTCGTTCGCGATGACGATGACGTTGCCCTCGTAACCGAACAGCTTGCCGACCGCGATGGCGACCAGCAGGCAGACCAGGGCGAGGTGGAAGACGAGGTTGCCGAGTTCGCGGGTGTAGCCCTTCTCCGCGGCAAGGGTGATCTCGCCGTCGCGAGTGCCGGGCCGGACCTCGGTGCGCCAGCCGCGCAGTTCCTTCCGCACGCCCGCAATGACTTCGTCCGGCGTCTGCTCGGCGCTGCCGGTGTAGTGATGCGGCAGCCGGGTGAGGTTGCGCGGCGCCCGCACAGGCGGGGTGCGCAGGGCGCGGTAGTGATCGAGGCAGCGCGGCAGGATGCAGCCGACCAGCGAAATGAACAGCAGCACATAGATGGCGGTGAACCAGAAGCTGCCGAACACGTCGAACAGCTCGAACCGGTCCATCCACGGTCCGAGCGTCGGCCGGTTCTGGATGTACTGATCGACCTTCTGCGCGTTCAGGCTTCGCTGCGGCAGCAGCGCGCCGGGAATCGCGCCCAGCGCGAGCAGGAACAGCAACACCAGCGCGGTGCGCATGCTGGTCAGCCCGCGCCAGGTGTTGCGCACGAACGCCCAGGCCTTGCCCAACGGCGATTGCCGGGGCACCGGCGCCGGTTCGGTCATCGGTTTCTCGGGCCCACCCGTCGCCCGACCGCCACCCCTCATGGAATCAATGCTGTTCATACTCATATCGGCAGCGTCACCTCGGAAACGAACCCGTCGCGCACCCAGCCGACGAACTGATCCCACACCCCGGTGACCAGCGCGATGCCGACCGCGACGAGCAGCAGTCCGCCGATGATCTGGATGGTGCGCGAGTTGCGACGCAGCCAGCCGACGCCGCGCAGCGCACTGGCCGAGCCGAACGCCAGGATCACGAACGGCAGGCCGAGGCCGAGGCAGTAGGCGACGATGAGCGCGACGCCGCGCACCGCGGTGGTCCCGTCGGTGCCCGCGGCCACCGCCATCACGCCGGACAGCGTGGGACCGAGGCACGGCGTCCAGCCGAGCGCGAACACCCCGCCGAGCAGCGGCGCGCCCGCGATGCTGGTCAGCCTGCGCGGTTCCATCCTGGTGTCGCGTTGCAGCGCGGGGATCAGGCCGATGAAGACCAGGCCCATCAGGATGGTGACCACGCCGCCGATGCGTTGCAGCAGTTCACGATTCACGTTCAAGGTCTGGATGACGCCGAAAACCGTTGCGGTGGCGAGCACGAACACGACGGTGAACCCGGCGACGAACAAGCCCGCCGCACCGGCCACCCGCATCCGCCCGGCCCGCGCGGCCTGCTTGGCCGACGCGAGGGCGACCGAACTCGGTTGCGCGCCTTGGGCTTGCGCGACCGTGGCGGGCGGCGCCTCCGCGCCGACGAGCCCGGCGAGGTAGGACAGATAACCCGGCACCAACGGCACCACGCACGGCGAGGCGAAGGACACCAGCCCGGCGAGCAGGCAGGCGCCCAACGCCAGTAGCAACGGTCCGGTCGCGGCGGTCTGCTGGAACGAATCCCCTACGGCGGCCAGCACCATCACGCGGCCACCGGCGTCACGCGGGGATTCACACGCCCTCCCCCTCCGGCGTCTCCTCGGCCGGGTCGGTGTCGCCGCGCAGCACGACGCGCTGTTCGGTGGCGTCCGCCGCCGGGTCGAACAGCACGCCGAAGTCGAGCAGCGAGTCCGCCGCGACGCTGCGCGGCACGGTGGCTATGCCCTTCCATCGGTCGTCCACGGCCCAGGCACCACCGATTCGGCGGGCGCCCTGCCGGTGGCGACAGGCACGCAGGGTACGGGTACGACGATCGCGATTCACTGTGCTTCCTCCGAGGCGATTTTTTGAACAATCGGTTGCAGATCGTCGGCCAGCAGGGGGCGCAGGTACACCGCGGCGACGCGGTGCTGACGATCCAAGATCAGGGTGGTGGGAATGACACTGGTCGGGAAATTCCCACCGAGGGCGAGCAGGGTGCGCATGGACGGGTCGTAGATGGACGGATATTCGACCTTGTTGTCTACGACGAAGTCCTGCGCCTTGTCCTGCTGCGGGTCACGGACGTTGATGCCGAGAAAGGCGACGCCGTTGTCTTTCGTTGCCGCATAAACCTTTTCGAGCGCGGGCGACTCCGCGCGGCAGGGTCCGCACCACTGCCCCCACAGGTTGATTACCACGACCTTGCCCGGGTAATCCTCCACCGAGGTGGTTTTGCCCTTGGTCATCAGATCCGGCCCGGACAGCTTGCCGATGGTGCCGCGCGCGCTCGGCGGGTCGTAGAAGATCTCGGTTTTGCCGCCGGGCGAGACGAATTCGAAGGTGCCGCCGGAGGCCACCGCGTCGCTACCGCCCGAGCAGCCGGCCAGCGCGGCGACCAGGCCGGCACAGGCGAGCAGAACGGCGGCGGCCCGCCTGGCCGAGGTGGCAGGCGGGGCAACGGACGCGGTGCGGTGGATCATGCGCCGTGTACCGAGGGGTCCGAACCGCCCGCGGGCTCGGAGTACACGATGTCGACGAGTGTGTCGCCGTGGTAGACCAGCGAGGTCAGCGACGCGAGCGAGCACTGCCGTTGGCGCGGGTCGTGCCAGAGCCGCTGGCCCTGCAGGAACCGGCGCAACGTCCAGACCGGCAGCTGATGCGAGACCAGCACGGCCTCACGCCCGGCCGCCTCGACCCTGGCCTTGTTCACCGCGGCCAGCATCCGGTGCGCGATCTGCAGATACGGCTCGCCCCAGGACGGGGTGAACGGATCGCGCAGCTTCCACCAGTGCCGCGGCTTGCGCAGCGCGCCGTCGCCGACGGAGACCCGCAGGCCCTCGAAGGTGTTGCCGGCCTCGATCAGGTTCTCGTCGGTGCGCACGATCAGCTGATGCTGGGCGGCAATCGGTTCCGCGGTCTCCTGGGCTCGCTGCAGGGGCGAGGCGATGACCACGGCGATGTCGTGATCGGCCAGCGCCCGGGCGACGGCGCCGGCCTGCGAGCGGCCGGTCACCGACAGGCTGAAGCCGGGGAGCCTGCCGTAGAGGATCCCGTTCGGGTTGTGCACCTCGCCGTGGCGCAGCACGTGCACGATCGTCTCGACCGGGTCGCCGTCCCGGGCCGGCTTCGGCTTCGACTCCGAAACCGTTGCCGCACCGGCTTTTTCGTCGACCGCCGGGATCTGCTCGGCCGGGCTCGACGCGGCGGCGGCGAACTGCGCGCCCGCGTCGATGACGGCGGATTCGGTGGCGGGCTGCGCTAGCTCGCGCGGGTCGGCCTCGGGCTGATCGTGATCGGAGCTCACGCGCGGGATCCTTCGGGAGTGGCGGCCGCGGCCGCGTGTGCGGCGGCGGGCAGGGCGGCGGCGATGCGGTCGAACGCGTCCTCGTCGAGTGCCGCGGAGACGAACCAGGTCTCGAACGCGCTCGGCGGCGCGTACACGCCACCGTCGAGCAGGGCATGGAAGAACGCGGGGTAGCGCCAGGTCTGGCTGGCCTTGGCGGAGGCGTAGTCGGTGACCGGGCGTTCGGCGAAGAACACGCTCACCATATTGCCTGCGAACTGGACCTGGTGCTGGACGCCTGCGGCACTGAGCGATTCGCCGAACAGCGCGCCCAGTCGCTGCGCGTTGCGGTCCAGCGCGGCGTACACCGCGTCGTCGGCGTTGCGCAGCGTGGCCAGGCCGGCGGCGACCGCCACCGGATTACCGGAGAGCGTGCCCGCCTGATAGACCGGGCCGAGCGGGGCCAGGTGGTTCATGATCTCGGTGCGGCCGCCGAACGCGGCGGCGGGCAGCCCGCCGCTCATCACCTTGCCGAATGTGTACAGATCCGCGGTGACGCCCGCGTGGCCGAACCAGCCCGCGCGGCTCACCCGGAAGCCGGTCATCACCTCGTCCATGATGAGCAGCGCGCCGTGCTCCGCGGTCAGCGTGCGCAGCCCCTCGTTGAAGCCGGGCAGCGGCGCGACGGTGCCCATGTTGCCCGCGGCGGCCTCGGTGATCACGCAGGCGATCGCGCCGGGATGCGCGGCGAACGCGGCGGCGACGGCCTCGAGGTCGTTGTAGGGCAACACGATGGTGTCGGCCGCCTGCGCGCCGGTGACGCCGGGCGAGGTCGGCAGCCCGAGGGTTGCCACGCCGGAGCCCGCGTCGGCGAGCAGCGCGTCGACATGGCCGTGATAGCAGCCGGAAAACTTGATGATCTTGGCGCGGCCGGTGTAGCCGCGGGCCAGCCGCACCGCGCTCATGGTGGCCTCGGTGCCCGAGTTCACCAGGCGCACCCGCTCGACCGGAGCGACGCGTTCGATGATGGCCTCGGCCAGTTCGATCTCCGCCTCGGTCGGGGCGCCGAAGGACAGGCCGCCGACCGCGGCACGCTGCACCGCGTCGACCACCGCGGGATGCGCGTGCCCGAGAATCATCGGGCCCCACGAGCACACCAGGTCGACGTACTCGTTGCCGTCGGCGTCGACGAGGGTGTAACCGTGGGCGGACGCGATGAATCGCGGTGTGCCGCCGACGGAGTTGAAGGCCCGCACCGGGGAGTTGACACCCCCCGGAATCACCGAACAAGCCCGGTCGAAGAGCTGAGCGGAAACCGGCACCGATGCGCTGGTCACGCGCGGAGAAGAACTCACGACCTCCAGTGTCTCAGCCCCGCCGAATCGGCTCGACGACAGGGTGTAGTGGGGGTGACGCAGACCGCAACACGCCGAGGCGCTGTTTACGCCGTATTCGATCGCCGCGAGATTGCTGGTGCGTAATCTCGGGCGTCACCATTCATCTGCCCCGGAGGATATTTATGCGGTTTGCCATGTTCAGTGCTGCTGTTTCCACCGCGCTCGTCGGTGCGGCCGTCGCGTTCGGCGCGGGTCCGGCCGCCGCGGTGGAACCGGTCGCGCAGCCGGACCGGATCGGCCTGCAGCTGAGTCATGAGGAGACCAAGACGATCGCCGACGGTCCGATTCCGGCCATCGTCACCATGTTCGTGCCGCTCAACCGGATCGGCGTCGGCCTCAAGGCGGACACCGGGATCTACAAGGACGAGAACGGTGGCGTGCACGCGTCGCTGCGGCAGGCGATCATGGAAGCGGCCAATCATTCCGACGGAACGATCACCCTCTTCGTCAATGCCCCTGGCACCCGCAACGGCCGCGTGCTCGACATGTATCAGAACTGGAGCTGAGCCGGGCTCAGCTGTACATGCACGGTGCCTGGGCCGAAATGGTGTGCAGGAAGCACATGAACGTGTTGTACGGGCCCGCGGAACCGGAGTCCGGCACCAGCACCGGCGCGTCGACCTGGCCCGCCGATACGTCCACCGAGCCCGCGGGCTCGAGCGGCAGTCCAGGGCTCGCCCCGGCCGGCGCGGCGCCGATCCCGATCGCGGCGGAAATCGCCAGTGCGGCACAGACTTTCACAGCAAGCCGGTTCATCAATCCCTATTCCTTGGTTTGAGGCACGAATACGGCCGAAATACTAACGGCCACAGAGATACTCCTGACAACGCACGGGTGGTCGCGAGCAGACCGCCCGGCGCCCCTGCACGCTAGTCGACGCCGGCCCGAACCTGCTCCGCAACAACCGATTTCTTAAGTGATGCCGATGCACCACAGGGCGAACCCGGTGGTCACCAGGCAGGCCAGCGGGGCGGGTAGCGCGTGCAGCAGCGGCGACGGTGGCGCCTGAACCAGGGCGGGCACCACCGCGGCCGGCGGCACCGGGGAAACCTCGGCGGGCGCCGCGGCCGCCGGGGCCACCGTTGCCGCGCCGATCATGCCGACGGCTGCGGCACCGAGAAGCGTGCGCTTGAGCGTGACTGTCGGTTTCATGGGTCCGATATTCCCGCGATCGGCGGGCCGAAACAGGCGCGGCGTCAGCGGTGTTGGCGCACGCGCACGAGGCGGCCGACCGCGTCGATGGCGCACAGACCCGCGATCGCGACCAGCACCGAGGCGAGCAGCAGCCACGGTGTGACGTAACGGGTCGCGACGAATTCGGGCGCCTGGCCGATGGCGGCGAAGGTGGTCTTCTCGATGCCCTGCTGCCAGCTCAGCACCGCGGCCACGAGCCCGAGCACCATCACGCCGAGTTCGGTGGCGGCCACCGTGATCGATCCCCTCATCGGTCGACTCCGTTCTCGCTGTGCTGGTCGTCGGTGCCGGTCTCGGTCACCGGATCGTCCGGTTCGGGCGGTTGGCCGATGGCCGTGGTCAATGTGGCGCGCAGGGTGCGATGGTCTTTCGCCCAAGCCTGCACCAGGCTGCCGTCGGTCAGGCGTAGGCCGATGCCGGTGCGCCGGCGGGGCACGCCGCTCAGTTCGCCGAGCGCCCGTGCTTCTTCCCAGTCTTCGTCGTCCCAGGCGTCTTCGTCACGTTCGGGCAGCACGGCGTCGATCGAGCTGAGCGGGAGCGTCTCGGTGCCGTCGCGCAGGGTGCTGTCGGTGAGTTCGACGCTGACGTGGCGTTGACCCGCGATCACTTGCAGCACAACGAACATGGCGATCAGCGAGCCGCAGAACAGCAGCGCGAACCAGTGCACGGAACTACCGGTGGTCAGTTCCACGACGAAGATGATCAGACAGAGAATGGGCCCGTAGGCGACGGTGCGCCAGCGCGCACCGGGCTCGGCGAACAGCACGCCGGAATCGTCGGGTTTCTCGCTCACGCGACGCCCACAGCGTCGCGAATCGGCAAGGCGGAATGCGGAATCAGCGAGTGAGACCGGGCAACAGCAGGACGGCGACGGTGACGACGCCGAACAGGATCAGCAGGCTCAACACGGCCAATTCCCGCCGAATGCTCTGCGGCTGTTGGATCACCACTCGCATTGATGCCTCCGATTCCCCGGAGCCATTCGACGAATTCCCGCACGCGATGTGTGACAACGTCTGACAAACAACTACCGGTTCCCATGTCCACTGTGACAACCCTCACGATACATGCCGGCGTTGCCCCGACAAATTCGGGCACCAACCGTTCACCGCCGGCTCACCTGGAAATAAGCGGTCGATTCCGGCCGGTGCGACAGATAGATCGCGCCGCCCGCGAGCACCGCCTGCACGATCGCGGCGCCGCCGGCCACCAGCGAGGCGGTCCCGGTCACCGAGCCGAACGCGAACAGCGCGCCGACGCCGATCACCACCAGCCACACCCCGGCGATGGTCAGCATGGTGCGCGCCCACAGCTTGCCGCGGGCGAACTGGTGCACGATGAGCAGCGCGAGCGCGGCGACGCCGAGCCCGATGAACACCACCACGACGTAGACCAGCGCCACCATCAGTTCGGCGCTGGCCAGGGTGACCTGCGGGTCCTTTTCCCTGGCCTGATCGAAGACCTGCTTGGCGAAGGTGTGCCGCTGCGAGAGCGCGGCCACCACCGACGCGATCAGCTGTACCACGCCGAATCCGACCACGCCCCACCACAATTGCCGCGCGGTGCCGACGTCCACCGGCATCGGCGCGGGTGCGGGCGCGGCGCCGATCGGTCCCGGCAGGTTCGTCACGACAACCAGTGTGCGGCTTCGGTCGCCCAGTAGGTGAGCACGAAGTCCGCGCCCGCCCGCCGGATGCCGAGCAGCGACTCGAGAACGGCGCCGCGGCGATCGATCCAGCCGCGCTCGGCGGCCGCGGTGATCATCGCGTACTCGCCGGAGATCTGATAGGCCGCGACCGGGACCGTCGAGCGGTCCGCGACGTCGCGCAGGATGTCCAGGTAGGACATGGCCGGCTTCACCATCACGATGTCCGCGCCCTCGGCCAGGTCCAGCTCGAGCTCGCGGATCGCCTCGCGGCGATTCGCCGGATCCTGCTGATAGGTGCGCCGGTCGCCCTCCAGCGACGAGCCGACGGCCTCGCGGAACGGGCCGTAGAACGCCGAGGCGTACTTGGCGGTGTAGGCCAGGATGCCGGTGTCGGTGCGGCCGACCGCGTCCAGGCCGCGCCGGATCGCACCGACCTGGCCGTCCATCATGCCGCTGGTGCCGAGCAGGTCCGCGCCTGCGGCGGCCTGGGCCAGCGCCATCTCGACGTAGCGGTGCAGGGTGGCGTCGTTGTCCACCGAGCCGTCGCCGGCGAGCACGCCGCAGTGGCCGTGATCGGTGAATTCGTCGAGACAGGTGTCGGCCATGAGCACGGTCGACTCGCCGACCTCGTCGGCCAGCGCCCGCAGGCCGCGGTTGAGGATGCCGTCCGGATCGCTGGCCTGGCTGCCGGTGGCGTCCTTGTCCTCGTGCCGCGGCACGCCGAAGAGCATCAGTCCGCCGACACCCGCGGTCACCGCTTCGACGGCGGCCTTGCGTAGCGAGTCCATCGAATGCTGGTAGACGCCGGGCATCGAGCTGATCTCGCGCGCCTCGTCCAAGCCGTCGGCGACGAACATCGGCAACACCAATTGCCGTGGCTCGAGCGTGGTTTCGGCTACGAGACGACGCAGCGCGGGGGTACGGCGCAACCGCCGCGGGCGGTCCAATCCGGTCATAACCGCACGATACGCCCGGCGCCGGGAGCTGTCGCGAGCACCCGCCGCCTGTCCGGCGGGGTGCTTCGGCACCGCCGCGCCGGAGCTGGACGTTTCGCCACGACACCAGCCCGGCACGCCTGGACAGCATGCACAAAACGAGCCGATCGACCTTGGATCGAGCGCAACGGTGTGTGAAATCACACCTGTCGTGCAGGCCGATGGCGCATACTCCGACAGGAGGGCGAGACCCCCTGGGGGACAGCATGACCGAACCGCACACCGAAATTTCGCTGGCCCGAGCCGCCGACTTCGAGTCGTGGGTCGCGGTACTACTTTCGGACTGGTGGCCGGTGCTCACCGGCGGACTCACCGCGCCGGCGACGACGCTGCGCGCGTGGCGGGCCGCCGACGGCAGCGGGCAGATCTTCCGCGTCGAGTTCATCGCGCGGCAGCTGGCCGAGCCGGAGCTGATGACCGTGGCCCGGCGGGCCTTCGACGATCTGGGCATGACGCCGGACGAACGCGAGATGACCCAGAGCCTGGGCAGGCATCTGGTCGGGCACACCGAGGACGCCACCGTGCAGCTGCGTTTCTCCGATACCGCGCACACCATCTTCCTGCGGCTACAAAGCAGGCCGTGCCAGGTCTCGGTGGCCGCGGGGCGGCAACTGAGCGCGATGCCGGACGCGACGCTGCCGTTCCCGAACACCGCGACCGGGCCGATGGACATCCGGGTCGCGCGCAACAGCGCCCGGCACCTGCTCGATCAGCACAGCGCGCGGTTCGCCGTTCCGGTCGATCCGTTCCAGCTCGGTCCGCAGGGGCACGTCTCCGATGTCGGCTGGGCGTTCGTGTTTCCGTGGTCGACCACGTCCTGGTACGCCGACGGCACCGCACCGGCGCTTTCGCCGGGTACCAAGGGGCCGATCGTGGTTGTGAAGGACACTGGAGACACCTGGTTGCTCGACAGCCTGAGCAGCTACGAATCGCAACTGGCCGAATACGCCGACACCCACGGCTATCGGCACGGCACACCTGACCCGGCCTGAAAGGTCCGTGATGACAGATCCCGTCTCGGGTGCCCGTCGCCTGTCCGACGGGCGACTGCTGATTCCGTGGCAGGGCAAGCAGCCGGACGGGACCATCGCCAACGGGATGGTCGAGATCGGGCCTGAGGACGACCGGTTCGCCGAGTGGAGCGCGTCGATCGCCAGCCGGGAGCGCGGCGAGCTGCCCGACGACGAGCATCCGGTGGATCCGTTCGGCCTGCAATTGTTCCGCGACCCGCGACCCGACCCCACGCCGACCACGCACGAGCGCAGGCGCGCCACGCTGCGGACGATCGCCGAGCGCGGCGACCTCGGCGCGATGGAGCAGCTCGCGCATCTACTGCGGGACGCGCACGAGCTGACCGAAGCCGAGCACTGGTTCCACCGGGCCGCCGAACGCGGCAGCGCGACCGCGATGGCCGATCTCGGCCTGCTGCTCGGCACGCACGGACGGATCGCCGACGCGGTCCACTGGCTGGAGTCCGCGATCGCCGCGGGATGCGCGGGCGCGGACCTGCAACTCGGACTACTGCATCTGGAACGCGGCAACATCGATGAAGCCGAACGGTGGTTGCGTCCCGCGGCCGAGGCGGGATCGCCGGAAGCGATGTGCAACATGGGCGTTGTGGCCAATCGGCGCGGCAGCAACGACGCGGCCGAAGCGTGGTACGAACTCGCGGCAAGCGCCGGAAACCCCACGGCCATGCGAACTTTGGGCCTTTACGTCGCCCGCCGCGGCGATATCGGACGAGCCGTCGAACTACTCACCGAGGCGGTCCGGCGCGGCCGCACCGATGCCATGGCGATCCTCGGCTCCCTGCACCTCGACCACGGCGACACCGAAGCAGGCGAGCACTGGCTGCGCCGCGGCGCCGAAGCGGGCGACCCCGACTCGATGTTCCACCTGGCCCTGTTCCTGCGCGAACAAGACGTCATCCCCCTCACCGGCGACCTCTCCGAACCCGGCGTCCTCCGCGCCGCCGCCGCGATCGCCACCGGCCGCACCCCGGGCCAACAGGAAGCCAGGCACTTGCTGGAACGCGCTGCCGCACTCGGTCATCCGCCGTCGCTGAAACTTCTTCATGACTTCTGAGCAGCTCACTATTCGACATTGATGCGACGACACTCCACATTTGCGGAGTGATTGCCGTCGTGGTTTCACCGAAGCTAGACTGCGGACGCGCCGCCCGGAGAGCGATTCCCCAGCCCGGAAGCGAGCAAGCCCATCTGTTGCGCTGCTTCCGGTCTCAGCGAGGAGTCCCCCGTCATGCGAGTGCGTCATCGAGTTCCGCGCGAGTGCCCCGGTGGCGCTCGCTGCTCGCCCATCACACCGGGTAGAAGCCCGCCGGCCGACGGCGTTCCCGGCGGCTGTCCGCCGGCGTCCGCGCGCAGCCCGATGTGGCGCGCCCGCACCGGAATCGAGATCGCTTCGGATGTTCAGGCGTCCCCCCGTTGGTAGCGAGGGGACGCCCGATTCAAGCGCCCCAGCGCGGCCACTACCGCCTGGAGCTGTCGCAGATTTGGAGAACTCTGCCATGACCACAGTAGATGCACCTGTCGTACGCGCACGCCCAGTTGCGCCGTCGGGATCGGAAATGTCCAGTACCGCCGAGTCATTGCGCACCGCGCTTCGGGGCCAGGACGGAGCAGTGCACCGGCGCGTACGCGCGGCGGTGCTCGCCCTCGGCGATCGGCCGCGCTCGGATATGACCTACGCCGAGGAGGCGGCGCTGGCTCCCGCATTGCTGCGCTCGGCGATCGCCGAGCTGGGCGGCTCGTCGGTCGCCATCGCGGCGGACGTGCGCCTGCGGGGCAGCCTGTGCGAGTGGGCCGCCATCGCCGCCCCGCACCTGATTCCGGTGCTCACCGGCCACCTGGATCTGTCGGTGGGGGCTATCGCGACGCTCGGCACCGGTGCGCAGTACCAGGCCGAGCTCTTGGCTGAGCTCGATACCGGCGCGGCGGTCGGCGAGCTGGCCCTGACCGAGCTGGGCGGCACCAACGGCAGCGATCAGCAAACCACCGCCACCTGGGACGCGGCCAGGGACGGGTACTGGCTGAATTCCCCGACCGCGGCCAGCTGGAAATTCATGCCGAACATCGCCTCGGCGACCCCGCGAATCGGCGTGACCACCGCCCGGCTGATCGTCGACGGCCAGGACGAGGGCGTCCTGCCGTTCCTGCTGCGATTCCGCACCGCAGACGGCTCGTTGGTGCCGGGCGTGGACGTGCACCCGCTGCCCGACAAGTCCTGGGCCCCAATGGATCACGCGATGATCCGGTTCAACGCGCGGTTCGTGCCGCGGGACGCGTTGCTCGGTGGCGATTGGGCGGTGATGACCCGGACCGGGCTGCGGTGCGCGCTCCCGCCGCGAGCCCGTTTCCATCGTGCGATCGCCATGCTGGGCGAAGGCCGACTAGACCTGGCCAACGCGGCGAGCGCGGTCGCCCGGGCCGGGCTCGCCCTGTTGGTCAACTACGCCACCGCGCGGCGGCCCGGCAAGATCGCCATGATCGAACGCGGAACCGTGCGCCGGGACGTGATTTCCGCGCTGGCGGCCGTCTACGCCACCAGCGTGCTCGGCTACCAGATCCAAGACATGCGGTCTCGAACCCGCGCCGGCGATCCGCGCCAGGCGGTGTGGTCGATGCTGGCCAAACCGATATCGGCCTACACCGCGCACCAGGTGCTGCTGACCTGCCGCCAGCGCGCGGCCGCGCAGGGAAGCCTGCGCGCCAATTGGATCGGGGACTGGATCGGCACGACCGAGGGGATCATCACCGCCGAGGGCGAGTCGCAACTGCTGCTCAAACAGGCGGGGCTGGCGGCGCTGGCCGGCGTGGACATCACGGCGTTCGAGCTCCCCGCGACCCCGGCTGATCGGCCCTGGTACCTCCAGCTGCTGGTCGAGCGAGAGGTGACTGTGGCCGCCGGGCTGCGCGGGCACGACCCGGCCGCGGCCGGTGTGGCGATCGACCGGGACACCGCCGCCATCGAACTGGCCACCGCAACCGCGGAACGGCTGGCGGCCACCGCGGTACACACCGCGGCACACCATGCCACCGACCCGACGGCGCGTGCGCTGCTGGAATCCGCCGCAGCGGTATATGCCCTGGAGCGGATCTACGCGCGCGGGATCTGGTACGCCGCGCACCGGCAGCTGTCGCAGAGCGCCGCGCGCGCGGTCGAGGCCGAGCTGCTGCGCCACCGCCTCGTGCTGGGCGAGCACCTGGACGTGCTCGTCGAGGCTTTCGACATCCCGCTCGCGGCGTTGGACGCTCCGATGGCCTCGACGGACTACCTGGCGTGGTGGCAACGATGGGCGGGCTGGCCGGGTTCGCCGGCGAGCGGCGGGTAGTCGTCAAACCCCTTGCGGCCAGCGGTTTTTGTCGGTGGGCCTTGGTATAATCGAAACAGTGTTCGAGGGGATTCGCCGAATCCCCGATCGCAACGGGAGGGAAGCCTGTGCCCGCGACGAAGACCGTCCTCATCGATCGTCCCTACACCCCGCTGGAGAAGCAGCGACTGCCCGCGGGGCGCCCGCGGTCGTGGTATGTCCGCCACAATCGGAAACTCAAGGCGATGCGGCTGACCATCGCGCTGCTGGACTCGGGGGTCTACAACCCGAGTTCGGCGAACAACAAGTGCATCCGGCACACCGCCGAGGTGATCGGCATTCGTCCGCCGTCCGATCTCACCTGCACGATGGTGCGCACGCTGATGCGAAAGCGATACTGAAGCAACGAGATAAAGGCAGGGACCGACGGCTTCCGCCGTCGGTCCCGGTCGTAATGTGCGCTAAACGGTGCAGATGCTGCCGACTCCGCCGGACATCGTCTTGAGCAGGCAGACGAACCCGCGCGCGATCGCGGGCAAACCCTGCACCGAACCGGTCGAACTGCCCGTCGACCCATCGATGTAGGCGGGTGCGGCGGCCGGCGCGGGCGCCGCGAAAGCCGAAGCGCCGCCGGACAATACGATGACCAGGCTGGCGAAGGTGGCCGCGCCGACGTGCACTATCGATCGTTTCATCAAAACCAACTCTCTCTTGTGATCGCGCTAACACGCCAGGCCAAACTAGCCCCGACCAAAAGAGGTGAGATGCCCATAGTTCTATGGGCATGGTCATCGATGCGGCGCGGAATCCGTTGCTGCCCAACCGATATCGATACAACGGCCACACTGTGAACGAAATGCACACTGCCCGTACCGAACTCGGTACGGGCAGTGTGGTGGTGGAACGAATCAGCGGCTGCGGCGGCTCTTCTTCCGCGGCGGCGGCAGCAGGCCCTCGGCACGCAGCCGGGCCGCGTGCTCGGCCAGCGCCTCGACCAACGGGCCGACCTGAGCCACCTCGGGCTGCACATCGACGCGCAGACCGAATTCGATGGCCGTCTCGGCGGTCTTCGGGCCGATGCACGCGACGATGGTACGCGCGTGCGGCTTACCCGCGATGCCGACCAGGTTGCGCACCGTGGAGGACGAGGTGAACAGGACCGCGTCGAAACCGCCGGTCTTGATCATCTCGCGGGTCTCGGCCGGCGGCGGCGAGGCGCGCACCGTGCGGTAGGCGGTGACGTCGTCGATCTCCCAGCCGCGGTCGCGCAGGCCCTCGGCCAGCGTCTCGGTGGCGATGTCGGCGCGCGGCAGCAGGACCCGGTTGACCGGGTCGAAAACGTCGTCGTAGGGCGGGAAGTCGGCGAGCAGGCCCTCGGAGGACTGTTCGCCGCTGGGCACCAGCTCGGGGTTGATGCCGAACGAGCGAACCCGGTCCGCGGTGGCCTCGCCGACGCAGGCGATCTTCACGCCGGAGAAAGCCCGTGCGTCCAAACCGAATTCGGCGAACTTCTCCCACACCGCGCGCACCGCGTTGGTCGAGGTGAACACCACCCACTGGTAGCGGCCGTCGACCAGGCCCTTGACCGCGCGCTCCATCTGCGCGGGGCTGCGCGGCGGCTCGACCGCGATCGTCGGCACCTCCATCGGAATGGCGCCGTGCGTGACCAGCCGCTCGCTCATCTCGCCGGCCTGGTCCTTGGTGCGCGGCACCAGAACGGTCCAGCCGTACAGCGCGCGCGACTCCCACCAGGACATCTTCGAGCGCGACGCGACCACCTTGCCGATGGTCACCACCAGCGGGCCGACCAGCTCGGAGGCTGCGCTGTTCAGCGTGGCCAGGGTGGCCTCGATGGTGCGCTGCTGGCGAGTGGTGCCGCGCACGGTCACCGCGACCGGGGTCTGCGGCGCCATGCCGTGTTCGACCAGGGCGCTTGCGGTTTCGGCCAGGTGGCCCGAGGTGGCGTGCAGCACCAGCGGTCCCGGCGCGGCGGCCAGTGCGGCCCAGTCGACCTCGCCACGCACGTCGGCCTCGGTGTGCCCGGAGCCGAGCGCGATGCCCGCGTAGCTCGGCACGGCCGAACCGTTGGGCAGGCCGGGCAGCACCTCGAACACCATGTGCGAGCGGGTCACCGCGTTGACCTCGGCGATCACCGAGTCGGTGGTCAACGGGTCACCGGCGACGACGCGGACCACGTCGTGGCCGTTGCGGGCCTCGGCGATCAGCGTCTTGGCCACCTCGGCCGGCTCGCCGAGGGCGGGCCGCACGTCCACCGGACGCTCGCCGTCTTCGCCGGGCTCGACCGCGGTCCCGATCAGGGCGAGCACACCCTTGTCGACATCGGGATCGGTGAACGCCAGCGTCGCGCGGCCGATCACCTCACGGGCGCGCACGGTGAGCAACGCCGGGTCGCCAGGACCTGACCCGACGAAAAGGATCCGACCTGGCTGCTTCTTGGTAGCTCGACCGCTCATGCCTCCACCTCGCTGGCGCTCGGTTCCGTCATGCGCGGTGCGCACTGTGTCATGAATCGCTCGCTGCGCTCGCTCATTGGTTGTTCTCCATTGGGCTGGGTTGGGTGAAGTCTGTGGCGGGCGCATTCACCGCCTGGGTGTTCGAACCGGGATCCGGTTCGGGGCCGCTTGGCCCTGGTTCGGCGACGCTGAGTAGTTCGCGCGCGCCCATGTCGAGGAGTTCGCGGGCCAGCGCCCGGCCGAGCTCGTCCGCGTTCGCCGGTGCACCGACGATCGAGGCCCGGACCACGTCGGACCCGTCGACGGCCGCCGCGCAACCGCGCAGCGAGAGCTCGTCGAAGATCCGGCCGTCCTCGTCGATCGACTCGACAACCTCGGCGAGCGCGCCGATCGGCGCGGTGCAGCCCGCCTCTAGTTCGGCGAGCAGCGCCCGCTCCGCGATGATCGACGCGCGCGTCGCGGCGTCGTCGAACGCGGTCAGCACCTCGATGAGTTCGGCGTCCTCGCTACGGCATTCGACGGCCAGCGCACCCTGGCCCGGCGCCGGGAGCATCTGCACCGGTTCCAGGGCCTCGGTCACGGCGTCGAGCCGGTCGATTCTGGCCAGGCCGGCTCTGGCGACCACGACCGCGTCGAGATCGCCGTCGCTGACCTTGCGCAGGCGGGTGTCCAGGTTGCCGCGCAGCGGGACGATGTCCAGGCCGAGGCCGAGCGCGCGCAGCTGGGAGGCGCGGCGCGGGGCCGAGGTGCCGACCTTCGCGCCCGCGGGTAGTTCGCCGAGCACCAGTCCGTCGCGGGCGACGAGCGCGTCGCGCGGATCCTGCCGGGGCGGGATGGCGGCGATGGTGAAGCGCGGGTCCTGCGCGGTCGGCAGGTCCTTGTAGGAGTGCACCGCGATGTCGATGTTGCCCGCGGCCAGTTCATCGCGCAGCGCGGAGGTGAAGACGCCGACCCCGATCTGCTGCACCGGCTCGGCGGACAGGTCGCCGAGGGTCTTGACCACCACCAGCTCCGCCTCGTGGCCCGCGGCGACCAGCGCGTCGCGGATGGTGCCCGACTGGGTGAGCGCGAGCAAGCTGCCGCGCGTGCCGATCCGCCACGGCGCGCGCATGCTGCCTGCCGTCACGTTGTCCTCTTCCTGCACGAGTGTCATGCCCGCACCTCGTGGGTGCGGGGCGCGGCCATACCGTTCCTGGGCGCCGTCATGCCGGCTGCCCCTGTTCGTCGCCTTGTTGACCAGCGGTGAAGTCGTCGGCCAGGGCGATGTCGGCGTCGGTGAGCAGCATGCCGGCGTGGTCGCCGATCGCGCTGATCTCCATCGGGGTGGCAACCGCTTGCGCCGCACCCGGTTTCAGCTCGAACAGCTCGCGCAGCGCCTCGGCGTAGCTGTCGCCGCCCGGCGTGGAGGCCAGCTGCTTGACCCGCACCGTCGGCGCGTGCAGCAGCTTGTCCACCACCCGGCGCACCGTGCGGGCCACCTCGTCGCGCTCCGGATCGGCCAGGCTGGGCAGCCGCGAATCCAGCCGCAGCAGTTCGGCTTCGACCACCTCGGCGGCGCGCTGGCGCAGCGCGGCCACGGTCGGGGTGACCTCGGCCATCCGCTGGCCGGTCAGGTATTTGGCCAGTTCGTCGGCGACGATCGCGCGGGCGGCGGCGGTGTCGTCGGCGGCCGCGCCGGCGGCGGGGTCGCGCTGCAAGGTCTCGATGTCGATGACCGTCACGCCGGGCAGGCCGGCGACGGCGTGCTCCACGTCGCGGGGCAGGCCGAGGTCGCAGAACACCAACGGCCGTTCGGCGGTGGCGAATTCGGCGCCGCGCTCGCGCTCGGTCAGGGCCCGGTGGGTGTCGGCCAGGGTCACCACGTTGCCGACCGCGCCGGTACAGGTGATGACCACATCGGCCGCGGCCATCGCCTCGGGCAGCCGGGACAGTTCCAGCGCCTCGGCGGCCACGCCGTAGCCGCCCGCGGTCTCGGCCAGCCGCGCCGCCCGGCCGATGGTGCGGTTCACCACGAGGATCCGGCCGATGCCTGCCCGCGAAAGATGGGCCACCGCAAGGCTGCCCATCGCGCCGGCGCCGACCACGACGGCGGTCCGCCCGGCCAGCGGGCCGAGCACGTGCTGCGCGCGCTCGAGCGCGACGGACACGACCGACGCTCCGGCACGGTCGATTCCGGTCTCCGAATGCACCCGCTTGCCCACCCGCAGCGCGTGCTGGGCCAGCTCGTGCAGGGTCCGGCCGACCGCCTGCTGCGCATCGGCGGAGGCGTAGGCGCCGCGGATCTGGCTGAGCACCTGCTGCTCGCCGATCACCATCGAGTCCAGCCCGCTGGCCACCGCGAACAGGTGCTCGGCGGCGGCCTCGCTGTAGCGGACGTAGGCGTGCTTGGTCAGATCCGGCAGCGGCAGCCCGGAATGCTTGGTGAGCAGGTCGCCGACCTCGGCGAGACCGCCGTGGAAGGCGTCGACTACGGCGTAGACCTCGACCCGGTTGCAGGTCGAGACGATCATCGCCTCGGAGACGTGGCTCGAGGTGAGCATGCGGTCGATCAGCTTGGGGCGGTCGGCGTCGGCGATGGCCACCTTTTCCAGCACCGAGACGGGCGCACTCCGGTGCGAAATCCCGACCAGAAGAACACTCATGGAGTAACCACCGATCCCTTGCTGCTTGGCTCCGTTGCCGTGTGCGAGGACGCCGAATGCGCGGCTGCCGCCGAATGCTTGAGGGCCTGATGCACGGCCGAGGTGTGCGCGGTGGGCGCGCGGTGGCTGATCCGGCTCGGCCGCGCCACCTCGGGCGTCTTGGCCGCGAGCGCGGATGCGTTGTCCGCGTTGCGCACTCGCTCGAACGAGAGCATCTGCAGTTCGACCGCCAGGTCGACGCGGCGCAGCTCGACCGTGCCGGGCGCGCTCAGCTCGACGGGCGCGAAACTCAGGATGGATTGCAGCCCGGCCGCGACCAGCCGGTCGCAGGCGTCCTGCGCGGCGTCGTCGGGCACGGTGATGACCGCGATGGTCGGGTCGAGTGCGGCGACCGCCTCGGCCAGTCCGGCGACGTCGCGGACCACCAACCCGGCGACCGAGAGGCCGATCACCTCGGGATGGTTGTCGAAGATGCCGACCACGGTGAAGCCACGCCGCTGGAATCCGCCGTAGCCGACCAGGGCCCGGCCGAGATTCCCGGCGCCGACGAGCACCACGCGGTGTCCCTGCGACAGGCCGAGCACATCCTCGATCCTTGTCCTCAGCCTGGCTACGTCATAGCCGACACCCCGTACGCCATTGGGTCCGAGGAAGGAAAGGTCCTTGCGCAACTTCGCCGAATTGACACCCGCCGCGACAGCGAGTTCCTCACTCGATACGATGGCAACACCCTCGTCGGCCAACGTGGCGAGGACCCGGAGATAGGTCGCCAGACGAGCGACGGTGGCCTGCGGGATGTCCTTCTGCAGAGCCCTGCCGGAGACGCCGCCCGGCGCCTCATGCTGCTCTGTCACGTCGTCGGCTCCTCGTTCCGGCCCGATCGGGTTCCGGTTCGTCGCTGGACCTCTGGCCCGGGACGGTCCGGTGCCATGGTCGAAGTGTCGCAATGCTGGGTTTCTGTACGCGGTGGGCCCGCAGCCTCGGCAAGCGGGTCCGCGTGCCACCACCGTAACTGCTTGTGCAGCCCTTCACAAAGTCGGTGAAATTGGCCTCATTTTCCGTCGCGACCAGCGCTGCGGCCGAAACGGACAGTCATCGCTACCCCTCAGCGGCTCAAGTCCGCCCGCAATCGGGCCTCGTCGACGTCGAAATAGCTGTGCTCACGACCGTTGAGCAGCACGACCGGCAAACGGTCGCCGAACTCCGCGCGCAGGCCGGGATCGGTGGCCGCGGCCTCGTCCACATCCAGCGTCGCCGGCTCGATGCCGAACTCGGCGCAGATCGTGCGCAGCTGGTCCAGCGCGGTTACGCACAGACCACAGCCGGATCTGGTCAACAGGGTCACCGAATGTGTGGGATTGGTCATGGCGGATATTAAATCCCCTCGCCACGCCCGGATCGGTCTGCCAGGTACTGCGATGACTGTCGGCCCGCCCGGTTACTGTGGACGTGGTTCGCGCGACGGGCGGAGGTATCGGTGCCGGAACGATCGAAGGTGGCAAGGGCCGGATTCATCGCGGGACGATTCGGCGAGTTTCCGGCGCGGTGGAATCTGGGCGCGATCGGCGAGGGTCTGCAAGATCAGCTGGCCCGTATCCCGCGCAGCCCCTTCGGCCCCAGCGAGGAAGAGCTGCGGGCCAACCTGGCCGGCGAGGCCAGCGCGAACGCCGCATTGTCCTTGCACGACGCGGAATTGGCGCTCGCCGAGCCCGACGACACCTCCCCCGAGGTGCCGCGCGATCTGACCGCGGCGGCGTTCTTCGACGTGGACAACACCATGGTGCAGGGCGCGTCGATCGTGCACTTCGCCCGGGGGCTGGCCGCGCGCAAGTACTTCAAGACCTCCGACCTGGTCGACGTGGCCTGGAAGCAGGTCAAGTTCCGGGTTACCGGGCGGGAGAACAGCTCCGACATGGTCAGCGGCAAGGAGAAGGCGCTGGCGTTCATCGCCGGGCGCCCCACCGCCGAGCTGGCCGAGCTCGGCGAGGAGATCTACGACGAGATCATCGCGGACAAAATCTGGCCGGGCACAAGGGCTCTCGCGCAAATGCACCTGGACGCGGGCCAGCAGGTCTGGCTGGTCACCGCGACGCCGGTCGAGCTGGCCCAGGTGATCGCCAAGCGGCTCGGGCTCACCGGCGCGCTCGGCACGGTGGCCGAGAGCGTGGACGGCAAGTTCACCGGACGACTGGTCGGCGACATCCTGCACGGCCTCGGCAAGGCACACGCGGTGCGCACGCTGGCGATCCGAGAAGGGTTGAACCTCAAGCGTTGTACCGCGTACTCGGACAGTCACAACGACGTGCCGATGCTCTCGCTGGTCGGCACCGCGGTCGCGATCAACCCGGATTCGGATCTACGCGAGGTGGCGAAGAACCGGGGCTGGGAGATCCGCGATTTCCGCACCGGGCGCAAGGCGGCGAAGATCGGCGTACCGACCGCGCTGGCGCTCGGCGCCGCGGGCGGCGCGGTGGCCGCCGCGGTGACCCGCAAGCGCGAGCACTGAGGGCTGCGCACGAGCGCCGGAAACCAGTGCGGCCGAGGGGTTTACCGACTGGTGCCCGGCGATCGGGCCACTACCCGGTGAACGGGTTGCGGCGCTTGGTGAGCAGCTTGTAGAGCGTCGACTGGATGGTCTCGCGGACCTGGTCGGTGACCTCGAACATGGTCATCGGGTCGTCGGCGGCCTCCGGCTCATAGCCGGTGGTCGGGATCGGGGCGCCGAATTCGATGTACCACTTCGACGGCAGCGGCAGCGCGCCGAGCGGGCCGAGCAGCGGGAACAGCGGCGTCACCGGGAAGTACGGCAGGCCGAGCAGCCGGGCGAGCGGTTGCAGGTCGGCCAGCTTCGGGTAGATCTCCTCCGAACCCACGATGGAGCACGGGATGATCGGCACGCCGGTGCGCACCGCCGCGGCCACGAAGCCGCCGCGGCCGAAGCGTTGCAGCTTGTAGCGGTCGGCGTACTGCTTGCCGACGCCCTTGAAGCCCTCCGGGAAGACGCCGGTGAGTTCGCCGGAGCGCAGCAGTCGTTCGGCGTCCTCGCGGCAGGCCAGGGTGTGCCCGGCCTTGCGGGCCAGCGAGCCGAGCAGCGGCGTCTCGAAGATCAGGTCGGCGGCCAGCAGGCGCAGCGCGCGTTGTTTCGGGTGCCGGTCATGGATGGCCAGTTGCAGCATCAGCCCGTCGAGCGGAATGGTGCCGGCGTGGTTGGCCACGATCAGCGCGCCGCCCACCTCCGGAATGTTCTCCATCCCGCTGACCTCGACCCGGAACCACAGCTCCGACATCGGGCGCAGCGCGGGCAGGATGACCGACTCGAGCAGGTGCTCGTCGAAACCGAACTCGTCCACCTGGTAGTCGCCGGTGATCCGGCGGCGGGTGAAGTCGGCGGTCTTGCCGATCTGCTTGCCCAGCGCGCCGCGCACCAGATCCGACAACGATTGCGGCGCAGGCGGTTCGGTGGCGGCCAGCCGATCGGTCAGCGAGGTCACCGGGCTGGGCGCTTCGCCCTGCGCATGCTCCGGCCAGCGCCGGGTGGTCGGCCGCGGGCGCGCGTCGTCCTGCAGGTCGTGGAGTTGGATGACTTTCGCTACGTCGTTCATTGCTGTGCTCCCGTACCGGCCCCGAGCAGGCCGAGCAGTTTGTTTTCTGCGGCATCGATCCACGCGGGATCGATTACGGGCCGCAACGCTGCGCCCCCGATGAAGTCGTCGAAGGCCTGCACCGTGGTCCAGCGCGGGACGAATCCGAGTTCGGCCCGCATCCGGGTGGTGTCCAGGCCACAGCCGAAATGGAAGTAGTCGAGCTGCTCGCCGGAGAACTCGCGCATGACCGGGCCCATCAGCACCCGGCCCGCCGTCCGGAACAGCGCGAACGGCACCGGCAGTTCGATCCGGCCCGCCCGCCGCACGGCCTGGGACAGCGCGAGCGCGCCGTCACCGGCGATGTTGTAGGTGCCGCCGCGGGCGGTCAGCGCGGCGTGCGCGAGCGCGGCGACCGCGTCCTCCTGATGCAGCAGCTGAATGCGCGCGTCCCGGCCGAAGACCGTGGGCGTGATCGGTGAACGCAGATACTGCACGCCCCGGCTGGCCAACCGCGGTCCGACAATTGGTGCCAAACGCAGAATGGCCGTTGCAATATCTGGACGCCGCCGCGCGAGTCCGCGCACGAAACCTTCGATGTCGATCATGTCGCGCGCGAACTCACCCCGCGGCGGGGTGCGCGCACTCATTTCTTCGGTGAATTTCGCCGGGTCCTTCGCGCTGCATCCGTACACCGCGGAGGTGGAGCGCACGACCACCCGGCGCACCGTCGGCGCCTTCTGGCACACCGCGAACAACTGCATCGCGCCGAGCACGTTGAGGTCCTTCATCACCGCGCGGTCGGCCCCGGCCGGCGGCTTGGCCAGCATCGCGGCGTGCACCACGGTGTCCACCGCGCCACCATCGATCACCTTACGGATCAACGGATTTCGGATATCCGCGCGCACGAATTCGGCGCGGCCCATGCGCCGCTGCAACTCCCGGCTCGGGGTCATGGTGTCGACCGCGATGATGCGATCGATATCGGGATCCTGGGCGAGACGAGCGACCACGTTGCCGCCGAAGAAGCGACTCGCACCGGTCACCAACACGACTTTCGGCGTGTGTCCGTCTCGAGTGTCAGAAGCCACCGGCACCGCATCCCACCTTGGCAAGCCCCCATTTCACTTATTCCCCGGTTCCTAGAGTAGCCGCTGCGTTCACGGGTTCTGTTGGTATTTACCAGGTTCTAACGATGACTTCAGTCACCTGAAACACACCGTGGTTTCAAAATTCGGTATTTCAAACAAAAAGACCCGCCACCTGATGGTGACGGGCCTTCGAGCTGACGCGCAGCGCTTACTTGCCGAGTTTGCGCCGCTGCACACGTGTGCGGCGAAGCAGCTTGCGGTGCTTCTTCTTCGACATGCGCTTGCGGCGCTTCTTGATCACAGAACCCATAGGGTTGTTCCTCGCGTTCTCTCTACTCGGCGCGCACGCTACACACGTGCGCCAACTGACCGGTCGTTCGGCAAGCCTCACGTCCAGTGTCCGCGCCGCCGGGTACCACCGGACACCACAAGTGATGCCACCGGCGGGCGAACACGAACCGAGGGTCCATCGTACCGGCACGTCCGGTCGGCCCCGAAACCGCCTGATCCAACGCCGCCGGACCAGGTCCGTCGGCGTCCCGCGGCCCGTGGGCCACGGAGTGGATCAGGCGCTCATCCGGCGTCGAAGTAGGACGTTTCCAGATAATCGTGCACCGCTTTGGCGTGCACCCGGAACGAACGACCCACCCGCACCGCGGGCAACTCACCGGAATGCACAAGCCGGTACACCGTCATCTTGGACACTCGCATCAGGCTCGCCACCTCGGCGACCGTGAGGAACTGAGTGCCGCCGAGCATGGGTTGACCCTGCGACCCGGAACCACCTTGCGTCCGGGAACCAGCCCGGGCGCCTGAGGGACCTGGGCCACTCGAACTTCCTGAGCTACTTGCAGACATCTTGTTAGACATCATTGCACCATTGACCTCCGGCACGCCCGCGCCGCCGGCTTCCCCACCGGCGGAACAGACACGCACGTGCTGCTTGAAGCTTAGCGGGACCAGTGGTGTTACTGCGACGGGAGTGAGAAATCAGCTTTTCCCATTGGGAACCGACCGGTTGCGTGCTTCCGAACGGATGATGTCCGGCAGGCTCACATCGCGCTGCCGACGCCCGGCCCGTCGCTCGTGCCGCCCACCTCGGCGGAGCGTTGCTTCGCCGCGTGCAGCGCCTCCAGGAAGGCGGAACGGACCCCGCCACGCTCGAGCTCGCGCACCGCGGCGGCGGTGGTGCCGGCCGGCGAGGTGACCGCGGCGCGCAGCTCGGCCGCGTCCTGATCGGACTCATCCAGCAGCGCCGCCGCGCCGACCATGGTCTGCACCACCAGCTGGGTGGCCACCTCGCGGGTCAGCCCGAGGCCGACGCCGCCGTCCACCATGGCCTCCGCGACCAGGAAGAAGTAGGCGGGCCCGGAGCCGGAGACCGCGGTGGCCGCGTCCATCTGCGCCTCGGCGACGGTGACCACCTTGCCGACCGCGCCGAGCACCTCGGTCACCAGTTCCAGCTGCGGCGGCCGCGCGTGCCTGCCCGGCGCGATGACGCTCATGCCCTGGCCGACCAGCATCGGCGTGTTCGGCATCACCCGCACCACCGGGAAACCGGCGGGCAACTTCGCCTCCAGCCGCGAGGTCGGCACGCCGGCCGCCAGCGATACCAGGATCTGGTCGCGGTCGGCGTCGACACTCGCGTTGTCGCTCAGCGCGGCCTTGCCCAGCGCGGTCATCACCGCGTCCACATCGGCGGGCTTGACCGCGACCACCAACAGGTCCGCGCCGACCGCGGCATCGGCCACCGAGTCGGTCACCCGCACGCCGAACCGCTCGGCGATCTGCGCGGCCCGCTCCACGAACGTCTCGACGACAACCAGGTCCTTCGCCAGCCGCCCGGACTCGAGTAAGCCCGCGATCAGCGCCTCCCCGATGCGCCCGCCACCGATTACCGCAATTCTCGTCATGGGGGAAAAGCCTAGACGGCGCTCATCCCTGCGGAATCAGCGCCAGCTGGCGGCTCTGTGCGACGACCGCGCCGGTGGAATCGAGGATGAGCTGGTCCTCGTCGAACAGTCGCGCGCCGACCTCGTGCGTGGTCGCGATGATCCGCAGCCAGCCGGGGGCGGGCTTGCGACGCAGGAAGGTGGTCATCTGAACGGTGGGTGACCAGCCGAAATGACCCAGGTTGTACGGGACCGGCGGGCTCATGTCCGCGCTCATCATGGCGAAGAACATGGCGACCTCGGGGTCCTGCTGATCGGCGGGGCGCGGGCGCATCCACAGCCGCAGCCGCGGCTCGGCGGTCTCGCCGTCGAGGAAGCGGGCCCACTCGCGATCGATGTAGACCTCGGCGGCCTGACCGACGTGCACGACCCGGCCCATCGGCGAGCCGGGTTCGTAGCCGACCGCGTCGGCGGGTGGTTCGACGGGCATGTCGTGGTGCTCGCGGGCGAACCGCGGCTCGGCGTCGTCCAGGTGGCCGAAGGTGAGCGCGGTGCGGACCAGCGTGCGGCCGTTCTGGATCAGGTTCGCGTCGGCCAGGCAGATCTGGCGGCCGGTCTTGCGGATGTGCACCTCGTATTCGACCTCGCCGGGATCGGGTGCGCCGAGGAAGTCGGAGCTCGCGGCGATCGGCGCCATGCCGGCCAGGGCCGGATCGGCGGCGCGCAGCCACTTCAGGCCCGCGGCCGCGCTGGCCGCGACCATGGTGCCGCCGTGCACCTTCTTGCCGATGGTCCAGGTCTTGCCGATATTGCCGAGGTAGCGACCGGTATCCGGGGTGGTCGCGGGCAGCTCGGTCAAGGCGAGCACCCGGCTGAAAGGCGCCTCGGCCTCGGTGACCGCCGCTAGGTCCAGCTCCGTCGTCATAGTCGCTCCTGTCGTCCACCGGCCGCGCGTCGGCGATCAGGGTTGCTGGTACGCGGCGTTCGTACAGCGTAGAACGAAGCGGTTCGGCAGGTGCATTCCCCTCGGCCGGGCGAACGCGATGTGCATCACATCGGGGCGCGCCGAGTCCGTGCACAAACCGGGCGGCATCAGCTCGACGAGACAGCGTCCGCTACCGCGAACCGATTACGATGGAGAGCTTTTCGCGCCTCGGTTACCAATTCACTTACGGCACAGAGACTTTCGTGTCAGGCGTGATGTGCCGGAGTCGGGGCGGGGGCGGTCTGCCCGTTCAGATGCAGCCGGGCGAACGCCAACGTCCGGTGCAGCATGGCCGCGCGATCCTGGGTGGTACGGGCGTTCTGCGTATTGATCTCGGCCACCGCCTGACCGGCAAAACCATTGCGGACCAGCGTGTCACACACCTCGACACACGGCTGGGTGCCTTCCCCGGGAACGAGATGCTCGTCGTGCGCGGCGCCGCGGCCGTCGGCCAGATGCAGGTGCGCCAGGCCCTGACCCATCCGCGCGGCCAGCGCCAACGGATCCGCACCGGCGGTCGCGGTGTGCGACAGATCGAGGGTGTAGTGCTCGAACCCGGTGTCGGTCGGGTCGTAGGACGGGCTGAACGCGGTGAGCCCGATCCCCGGCCCGCCGCGCCGCTCGAGCCGCTTCACCGAACGCGCGCCGCGCCCGAACAGTGTGTCCGCCCGCATCGGGAACATGTTCTCCACCGCGACGATGACCGGGCTGTGCTCCTCCAGCTCGCCGACCTGGTCGGCGAAGTTCTCGGCATAGCGGCGCTGCCAGCGGAACGGCGGATGCACGACGACGGTGGTCGCGCCGAGCGCCTCGGCGGTGCGCACGCTGCGCTCCAGCTTCGCCGCCGGGTCGGCGCCCCAGACCCGCTGCGAGATCAGCAGGCACGGCGCGTGGATCGCGATCACCGGCACGTCGTACTTGCGCGAGTAGGCCTGCACCGTGGCGATGCTCTGGCTGGCCGGTTCGGCCCAGACCATCAATTCGATGCCGTCGTAACCGAGTTCGGCCGCGTACCGGAACGCCGCCTCGGTGTTCTGCGGATACACCGACGCGGTGGAGAGTCCGACCAGGATCTGTCGCCGGGTCTCGTCCGTCTGTCCGATTTTCCCCACTGCCGCTCCCTGCCTCAGTTCGTACTGAGCAGAAAGGCTAGCGGTCCCAGCGTGACGAAGACGCCGACGACCACCGCGATCACCGTGCTGAGCACGTCGTCGGTCCGGCGCAGAATCCGCACGAGCGCCACCAGGCCGAGGATCACGATCATCGCCAGGGCCAGGGCCACCCAGGGGAGCATCTCCCACATCCGCTCGAAACCCTTGAACAGCAACATGCCCGCGACGGCCGCGCCGGTGCTCTGACCGCCCAGGATCATCCACTGGCGACGGTTGGCGTCGTCTTCGGCCTTTCTGGCCTTACGCGCGGAGCGGCGCGGCGACGCCGCGCGGTCGGACTGCTCGTCCTCGTCGAAATCATCGAGCTCGTCGTGCTCGTCGTCCAGCTCGACGGGCTCGAAGAAATCGGTCTTGCCGTCGTACAGCTCGAGCTCGTCGACCGGCGCGCGGTCTTTCGAACGGCCGCGCTTGCCTCGGCCGGCCGCCCGTTCGGCGTCCGCGCGTTCGGCGCGCTCGACCCCGTCCCGGAGCAGGTCGCCGGCCACGGTCTGGCCGGACACGAGTTGCTGGTCCTGACTGGCCAGCGACCAGGCGGCGGTCGAGATACCCTCGTCGGGCGGCGGGTCGTTGCGTTGCGGCGCCTCGGGTTTGCGTCTTCGCGCCGACCAGGCGGGCAGGGCGCCCTCGGGCGAACCGTTGCGGTGCGGGGCGCGCGGCGGCGGTTCGGGCGTCGGCGCCCAGGGCGCGGTGGCTCTGGACTCCGGCAGCGGCGGCGGCGGCGCGGGTTCGGGGTCGTAGTCGGTGGCCGACGGCGACCAGGCCGCGGTCGACGGGGCGAGGTCCTCGGCTTCGGCCTCCGCGGCGCGGCGCCGGGCGGCCCGGCCGCCGGTCACTCCGTTGCGGCCGTTGCGCTCCGGCGGCGCGGCGCTCGCTCCCCCGCGCTCGCGCAGCGGGCGTACCTCGGTGGTGGCGTCGTCGTGGTCGTCGTGCCTGCGCCGCCGACCGGAGCGCGGGGCCTCGTCCGGCAGCGGGTCGCTCGCATACGGATTGGGCGACGGGGCGTAGGGATTGGGCGAGGGCGCGTAGGGATTCGGCGACGGGGCGTACAGATCGGCGGCCGGCGTGTGCGACGACAGCGGATCCACGAGCGGGTCGTGCCGCGGCATGTCCCGGCCGGGCATCTCCCGGCCCGGCATCACCCGGTTCGATCGGCCAGGCAACGGGTCGGCTTGCTCGGGCTGGGCGTACGCGGCCAGCGGGTCGTACATCGAGATCGGGCCGGACATGGGCGAATACGCCGACGGGTCCGGCGCGGGTGGCGCGTATGCGACAGGTTCCGGCGCGGGCGGCTCGTAGGCCGGCGGTTCGTACACCGGCTCGGGCTCGGCCTCCGGCGCGGCATGCGACGACTGCCCGCTGCCGATGGCGGGCATGTCTCCGGTCAGCTCGGCCACCGAGATCCCGCGACCGCCGCGGCGGCGTCGGCCACCACCGGACGATGCGCCCTGCTGCCCGTTCCTGGCCAGCAGCTCAGCGACCGATAGCTGTTTAGAGTCCTCACTCATGACGACACCGTTCCTATCGGCCCCGGTAGCGCGGCACCACCCGGCACCGCGCGGCCGCTAGTGGCCGCGGGGCCCGGTAAGGGTGTCGCTCGGGGTCCGCCATTCATGTCGGTATCCAGTTTGCGCAGGATCAGACCTTCCCGCAGCGCCCAGGGACAAATCTCCAAGGATTCCAGCGATAGTGCCCGCATACTCGCCTCCGCGACCAATGCGCCAGCCACCAATTGCTGTGACCGATCGGAACTTACGCCTTCTAATTCTGCCCGGTCGGCCGCCGTCATCCGCGAGATGAACGCAATCAGTTGGCGCAGACCTGAGCTGGTGAGTGTACGACGCACCCGCGGGCCCGCCGCCGAGGGTGCCGCTCCGGTCAGCCGGGCCAGCGAGCGGAAGGTCTTCGAGGTGCCGACGGCCAGATCCGGTCTACCCGTGTCCAGCAGCTGTTTCGCCGGCAGCGCGAGCTCCGCGTCGAGCCAGTCGCGCAGCACGTTGACCCGGCGCTTGCCCGGCGGGTCCTCCTTCAGCCACTCCCTGGTCAACCGTCCGGCACCGAGTTGCAACGACAGCGCGAGATCGGGTTCCTCGTCGCCGCCGCTGGTCATTTCCAGCGAACCGCCGCCGATGTCCAGATTGAGGATGCGGCCCGCGCTCCAGCCGAACCAGCGGCGCACCGCGAGGAAGGTCAGCCGGGCCTCGTCGACCCCGGAGAGCACCTGCAGCGCCACGCCGGTCTGGGCGCGGACACGCGCGAGCACGTCCTCGGAATTGGTCGCCTCGCGCAGCGCGGAGGTGGCGAACGGCATCAGCTCGACGCACTTGGAAGTCTCGGCGATGCTGGCGAATTCGGCGACCGTGGCGATCAGCCGCTGCGCGCCCGCCTCGGTGATTCTGCCCTCGTCATCGATGTTTTCCGACAGCCGTAAAGTGGCCTTGGTCGAGCTCATCGGCATGGGGTGACCACCCCGATGCGCGTCCACCACCAGCAGGTGAACGGTATTGCTTCCGACATCGAGTACCCCAAGCCGCACATGAACACGGTACTGGGTGATCCGGTCCTATAGGTTAAGCGACTGAACTGTTAGCGTTCCCAGGTGTGACGGTAGGCGCATCAACCAGCGGCCAGACCCGGCCCCGACCAGCGGGGAAGATCGATCCGAGTCCCGAGGTCGATATGGATTTCCCCCGCGAGTGGATCGAGTTCGTCGATCCAGCAAACGACGAGCATCTGATCGTCGCCGATCTGACCTGGCTACTGTCGAGCTGGACGTGCGTGTTCGGCACTCCGGCATGCCAGGGCATCATCGCCGAACGACCCGACGACGGCTGCTGCTCGCACGGCGCGTTCCTGTCCGACAAGGACGATCGCAAGCGACTGCAGAACGCTGTGAAAATGCTCACACCCGAGGATTGGCAGCTCATGGGTGAGGCGACGGACGCGGCGGGCAAGGTGACCAAGAAGGGCTACCTGGAGCTCGACGAGCTGGAAGACGAACCCGCCCTGCGCACCCGGCGTTTCGACGGGGCCTGCATCTTCCTGAACCGGCCCGGTTTCGCCGGCGGCGTGGGCTGTTCGCTGCACAGCATGGCGTTGCGCCGCGGCATCGAGCCGCTGGAGGTGAAGCCGGACGTGTGCTGGCAGCTGCCGATCCGGCGCACCCAGGAGTGGGTCGACCGGCCCGACGGCGTGCAGATCCTGCGCACCACGGTCACCGAGTACGACCGCCGCGGCTGGGGTCCCGGCGGCGAGGACCTGGACTGGTACTGCTCCGGCTCGCCGGACGCGCACGTCGGCACCCGGCCGGTCTGGCAGTCCTACGGTCCCGAGCTGAAGGAACTGCTCGGCGGGCCGGCCTACGAGGAACTGTCCAGGCACTGCAAGCGTCGGCAAGGGCTCGGGCTCATCGCGATCCACCCGGCCACGGTGCACGCGGATCGGATGCGCGACAGCGCCGACACCGCGAGTGCGTGAAGCCCCCGGAATGCGAGCTTGCACCCCGTTCACCTCGAAGGCATGCGATCTTCACCTGTTTGCGGTTTGATGTGCGGTCATGTCCAAGAAAGTTTTGACCCTGGCCGCCGTCGCGCTCGGCGCCGCACTCTGTCTGCCCGCGATCGCCAATGCCGAACCGAACGGTGACCCCGCCAAGTACGCCGACTTCACCGCGGACTTCATGCCCGCCAACACCCCCGACGCCGTGGGCGCCGCGGCGGCAGGCAAGAACCTGATCATGAGCCCGTACGGCACCTCGCGCACCATCGCGTGCCGCGGCACCAGCGCGGCGGACGTGTACGACTGCATGCAGGAAGACGACCTGGGCTGGATCACGTTGCGCAAGATGGACGTTCCGGGCATCGGCCCCACGTGGACCTACATGCCCTGAGTAGCAGACAACTGAGTTACGGCCGAGAGCATCGCAGCGCTCTCGGCCGTTTCTTTGTGCCCGACAGTGGCATTGGCGCGCAGGCAGCACTCGACTGCCGACCGGCGGCCGGCAGTCGTTGGCCCGCTGAGGCTTACGCCTCCAATTTGTAGCCGAGGCCGCGGACCGTGACCAGATGTTCCGGCTTGGCCGGGTCCGCCTCGATCTTCGAGCGCAGCCGCTTCACGTGCACGTCAAGGGTTTTGGTGTCACCGACGTAGTCGGCGCCCCAGACGCGATCGATCAGCTGTCCGCGGGTGAGCACCCGGCCGGAGTTGCGCAGCAGGTACTCGAGCAGGTCGAATTCCTTGAGCGGCAACGTCACCGGCTTGCCGTTCACCAGCACGGTGTGGCGATCCACGTCCATCCGGACGGGGCCCGCCTCCAGCACGCCGCTCTCGTTGGTGCCGTCCAACTCGTCGCCCGCGCCGCGGCGCAGCACGGCCCGGATGCGCGCGATCAGCTCGCGCGCCGAGTATGGCTTCGTCACGTAGTCGTCGGCGCCGAGCTCCAGCCCGACCACCTTGTCGATCTCGCTGTCCCTTGCCGTCACCATGATCACCGGCACGCCGCTGCGGGTGCGCAACTGCTTGCACACGTCCGTGCCGCTCATGCCGGGAAGCATGAGATCGAGCAGCACGATGTCCGCACCGGACCGATCGAACTCGGCGAGCGCGGATGGTCCGTCACCGACAACGGTGACCTCGAAACCCTCCTTGCGCAGCAGGAACGCGAGCGGATCGGCCAGCGACTCCTCATCCTCGACGATCAACACACTCGTCATCTGCGTGCCTCCACACCATTGGGTCGGCCCGGCCCCGAGGGGCGCGGGCTTGTTTCTCTCATGCTCACCGTCGGGCCGGCGGAATCCTCTTCTCCGTCGGCCTCGTGGTGGGCAGGTATTCGCAGGGTGAACGTCGAACCGGTGCCCAACTTGCTCCACAGGGTGATCTCACCGTTGTGGTTGGCGGCCACGTGCTTGACGATAGCCAGGCCGAGCCCGGTACCGCCGGTGGCGCGCGAGCGGGCCTTATCCGATCGGAAGAAGCGTTCGAACACCCGCTCTTGGTCTTCTTTGGCGATGCCGATACCGCGATCGGTCACGGCCATCGCGACATGGTCGCCACGTAATGACCGGCTGACCGACACATGGGAGCCGGCCGGTGAGTACGCTATCGCGTTCTCCACCAGATTTGATAGGGCTGTGACCAGCAAGGTTTCATCGCCGAGCACTTCGAGCCCGCTGGGCCGGTCGGTACTGACGGTGATTCCGGCGGCCTCCGCGGCGGTGCGTGAGCGGTCGACCGCCTGCATGACGACGGTGTCCACGTCGACCACCTCGAGCTCGGGCAGCTTCTCCGCGCCCTGCAGCCGGGACAGTGCAATGAGTTCGGTCACCATTTTGCCGAGCCGCCGCGATTCGCCCAGCACGCGCTGTCCGAAATGTCGCACTGCTTCGGGATCTTCGGCGGATTCCAGCATCGCCTCGGCCAGCAGGCTCATCGCGCCGACCGGCGTCTTGAGCTCGTGGCTGACGTTGGCGACGAAGTCGCGCCGGGTCGCCTCCATCCGGGCCTGCTCGGAGTCGTCGTCGGCGAACAGGACGGTGAAGTTGGTGTCCTCTCGGGATAGCTGGCGGGCCACGCCGCGCACCGCGATCCGGCCGCGGCCGGGCACCGGGTTCTTCGCGGTCAGGTCGAACTCGGCGGACTCGCCGGTGGCCAGCACCTTCTCCACCGCGGCCCAGGCGCGCTCGTCGAGCAGCCGGTTGCGGACCAGGCCGAGTTCCTCGGCGCGCGGATTGACCAGCACCACGTCGCGGTATTCGTCGACCACCGCGATGCCGCTCTCGGAGGCGAGCACGATCAGGTCGAGCACCTGCGACATGGTCAGGCCGGAATCCGCTTGCCTGCGGGCCTGCTGCCTGGCATTCATATAGGGGATAAGTAGCCCGCCGACTGCCAGACCTACGACAGCCGCAAGGACTGCCAGTAGGACGGCTTGCGGAACACTCACCCTTGAATCGTACGGTTGCGTAGGACGTATCCAACTCCGGGTACACGATGTTTCGCGCAGGTCATGGCCACTTCTGATGCCGTTAGCCCGCCGTTTACGTGCCGTTCGGTATGTCTCAGCCGCATTGTTGTGTGCGCTGGTGGAGGCCGGATTTCAGTCGTCGTCGGGTTCCGGGCCCATCCGGCCCGCGCCGACGGCGCGGCCGTGCTTGTCCACCCAGTCGCCGAGCGCGTAAATAGGGATGAGCAAGTCGCGGCCGGCTTCGGTCAGCTCGTATTCGACGCGCGGCGGGGCTTCGGCGTAGCGGTGCCGGTCGATCAGGGTCATCCGCTGCATCCGGCGCAGGGTCTGGGTCAGCATCTTCTGGCTGATCCCGCCGATGGCGGCGCGCAGGTCGCTCGGGCGCATCGGGCCGTCGCGCAACATATAGACGACTACCGGTAGCCAGGAGTTGCCGAAGACGTCGACGCCCATCCGGGCGGGGCAGTCGGATTCGAACTCGCCGTAGGGCGCGAACTCGATCTGTTCGGCGGTGATCGGCGCGGGTACGGCGGTCATGCCTTCCAGCATGCCAGCGCCGTTGCGCACCCGCAGGTGCCTATCGGTCTGCCTAGCGTTTGTGCCGAAGACCTTTCGAGCTGGGAGTCGATATGCGAATCGGAATCATCGGGGCGGGCGCGATGGCGCGGGCGCTGGGCGGCGGGTGGGCCGCGGCGGGGCACGAGGTGCTCGTCGGGGCCAGATCCGCCGCCGCGGCAGGGGAATTGGCGGCGGCGATCGGCGGGCGGGCCGGAAGTATCCGGGACGCCGCCGGTTTCGGTGAGGTGGTGTTGCTCGCGCTGCCGGTGAGTGCTCTGGCCGAGGTGTTGCGGACGACAGACGGGTTGCTCGCCGGGCGGGCGGTCATCGATTGCACCAACGCCTTCGCACCGGACGACGCGGCACCCGCAGGCGCGACGGCGTTCGTGCTTTCGGAAGACGCTGTCGCCGAACGTATTGCGGCGAGCGCTCCGGGAGCGCACGTGGTGAAGGCGTTCAACATATGCGCGGCCGAGGTGTGGGAATCGGAGACCCGCGTATTCGAGGGACGCAGGCTCGCGGTGCCGCTGTGCGGTGACGATCCGGAGGCGCTGCGACAGGTCGCCACCCTGGTGGAAGACCTGAAGCTGCAACCGGTTTCAGCCGGCGGACTGCACCGGGCCAAGTACCTGGAGGCGGTGTCCGTGTTCACCGTCGGACTGTGGTTCGCCGGGCAGGACGCCCGCGCGATCTTCCCGCCGCTGGACGCGGCGTTCGCCGTCGCCGACTGACCATGGAATCCGGCCTGAGCATGCACTATTCGCTCATACCCCGCGAGTTCGAGCTTTGATGCGCGATAAGTGCACGCTCAGACCGGGTTACGGTTTACCAGCCCGAGTTACCGCGTACCGGGATATTCACGAAACTTGGCTGGTTCTGGTCGAGCAACAGGTGCTGCGGGCGCAGCCCACTGTCCACGAGCAGCGGCATCGGCGGCAGACCCCGCGGGAAGTTGCCCGCGTAGACATCCACCCGCAACCGGTGCCCGGGCTGCAGCACCGCTTCGATCCCGGGCACCGAAATGTCCAGCGCCGTCGGCTGTCCCGGCACCGTGGGCTGCCTGCTGTCCAGCGACAGGTCCGGCACCGGCTCGGTGTAGTCGCCGTTCGGCAGGCGGGTGCTGCGGCCCTCGTCGATGGCGCGCAGCGAGGAGACCAGCTGACCCGAGGACAGCACCGACGAGCGCCCGTCCGGCGCGACGTCGTTCACTGTGACGGTCCAGTAGCCGTCGGTCGCGTCGTGGACCGTGTTGAGCCGCAGCGCGATCGGGCCGGACAGGGTGGTCGGTTCAGGCACCGGAGCGCTGGTGAAGGTCAGTCCGCCGAGTTCCTGGATCCGCGCGTCCTTGCTGCACCCGTCGATGATCGAGGTGACGCCCGCCGACTCCTGCGCCATGTCCCGTGAGCACACCCCGGTCAGACCCGGTGCGACGGTGAGCTGGTCGAGGGCCGGGCTGGGCGCGCCGAACAGCGAGCCATCGTGCACGCTGGTCGCGGTCCCACTCGGCGCGGCGGACAGGTACATCCGCCGGTAGTCGACGCCGGGCTGCGGGAAGGACGGCGAGGTGATCCAGCCGCCGCCCTGCTGGCGCAGCGTCACCGGGCCGTACTCGTCGATGCCGTTGTCGATTCCCTTGAGCCACTTGTCGAACCAGGCGCGTTGCAACACGTCCATCCGCGGCGGCAGGCCGGGCCGACCGGACTCGTTGCCGTTGCTGATGTGGTAGCCGTCGCCGACGAAGAGCTGTTTCTGCCCGGGCGGCAATGGAATCTGCCGGTACACGTCGGCCTGCGAGTTGACGAACACGTCGTGCCAGCCGCCGGTCACGAAGGTGGGCACGGTGATTCGGCTCGGATCGGTCTCCCAGGACTGCCGGAACGGGCTGTCCGCCTGGAGCAATGCCTGCACCTTGGGATCGAGCTGGTCGATCTCCGGAGCGACGAGCACGTTCAACAGCGCGTCGACAAACGTGAACGGATCGGCGAGCCGATCTTTCAGCCACTGCATGTCGAACTGCCCGCGCGCCAGCGCCGTGAGATCGGGCATCAGCTTCGCGCCGTTGACCGCGAGCAGCCAGGCCGGCATGAAGGTGACGCCGATGGCGCCGCCCGGTGCGACCAAGTCGCGGAACGGATTCCGGCTCGGCACCACGGGAAAGATCGCCTTCAACGCGGGCGGGTTCTTCGCGGCGACCTGCAATTGGTTCAGCCCCGAATAGGAGACGCCGTTCATCCCGATGTTCCCGGTGGACCACGGCTGGTGTGCGGTCCAGTCGATCACCTCGACGGTGTCCTGCTGTTCCCGATAGCGCAGCAGATCCCAATCTCCTTGGGAGAAGCCGGTTCCCCGGACGTCGACGACGACCTGGGTGTACCCGCTCTTGATCAGCTGCCGGTCCACGGTGAAGTTGCGCAGCAGGCCGCCGCCGAGCGCCTTCGTGAGATCGGTGATGCCGGAGAACGGGGTGCCGGACAGGTCGACATCGCGCGCCACCTGCAGCACCGCGTCGGACAACCACGGGACCGAGATCAGGCTGTCCGCGATCATCGAGCCGAGCTTGGTGTAGGGCGTCATGTTCACGATGGTCGGCGTCGGCGCCGAAATTGGTTGCCCCGCGGCATCGGCCGGGTGATAGACGTTCCCCTTGAGCACGGTGCCGTCGCTCATGGTGATCGGCACGTCCCATTCGATGAAGACGTTCGGGTACTGCTGCGGGCCGTCCTCGGTGGCGGCCCAGGCCGCGCCGCTGGCGGCGCCGTCCGGGCCGACCGGGGTCGCGACGGCGGAGGGTGAAAGGAAGGGGGACAAGGCGACCGCCGCGACGCACAGCGCCGCGCTCCGGAGCGCATACCTCATTGGATCCACTCTCTTCGGGAACAGATGCTCTCTAACCGTAGGGAGGGAACCAGAAACTGTCTCAGATTCGTGGCAGAACCGCGAAAACTCGTGCAGGTTCACAAATATCGGCGCGCGGAACTGATACAGCGCCCGAAATGCGAAAGGGCGCCTTCGCTCGAATAGCTCGAAACGAAGACGCCCTTTCGGGTATTCAGCCCCAAATCACCAACCGGGATTTCCGCGCACCGGCACATTCACGAAGCTCGGCCGGTTCGGATCCAGTTGCACGTGTTGCGGTTTGAGGCCGGTGTCGATCAGCATCGGCAGGATCGGCAGCCCCTTCGGGAAGTTGCCCGCGTAGACGTCGACGCGCAGGCGATGCCCCGGTTGCAGGATCGCCTCGGTGGCGGGCAGCGCGATGTCCAGGGTGGTCGCCTCGCCGGGCACCGTCGGCTGCCGGTGATCCAGCGAGGTGAACGCCCGCGGATCGGTGTAGTCGCCGTTGGCCGACTTGCTGCTGTTGGCCTCGTCCACCTCGCGCAGCGACGCCATGATCTGCCCGGAGGACAGCACGGTGGACTGCCCGTCCGGCGCGACGTCGTTCACCGTGGTCACCCAGTACCCGTCCGGCGCGTCCTGAACCGTGTTGAGCCGCACCGCGATCCGGCCGGAGACCGTGGTCGGCTCGGCGACCGGCGCGCTGGTGAAGGTCAGCCCGTTGGACTCCTCGATCCGCGAGTCCTTCGCGCAGCCGTCGATGATCGACAGGATGCCCGCGCTGCCCTGCGCCGCGTCGTTGGAGCACAGGCTGGTCAGGCCGGGCGCGACGGTCAGCCGCGCGGTGTCGCCGTTGGCCTGGCCGGTCAGCGATCCGTCGTACACGCTGTTCGCGGTGCCGCTTCGGTTGGCGGACAGGTACATCCGCCGATGCGTCGGCTCCTGCGCGCCCGAGTTCTCGGTCGGCTCGGCGAACGAGTCGGTGGTGACCCAGCCACCGCCCTGCTGGCGCAACGTGATCGGGCCGTACCGATCGATGCCGTTGTCGATGCCCTTGAGCCACTTGTCGAACCACGCGCGCTGCAACACGTCCAGGCGCGGCGGCAGGCCGGGCTTGGCGTATTCGTTGCCGGAATTGACGTGGTAGGTGTTGCCCATCAGCAGCTGCTTCTGCCCGGCGGGCAGCGGAATCTCGTTGTAGATCTTGGATTCCGAGTAGGTGAACAGGTCGTGCCAGCCGCCGGTGACGAAGGTCGGCACCTGGATCTGGGACGGGTCGCTCAGCCAGCCCTCGCGCGGGCGGGAGGTGCCGGTGAGCAGCTCCTTGGCCCGCGGGTCCAGGTCGTCGATGCGGGCGGTGGTGTAGACGTTGAGCAGAACGTCCATGAAGGTCAACGGATCTCGCACCCGGTCGGCCAGCCACTGGGTGTCGAACTGCCCGTTGAGCACCGAGGCCAGGTCGGGCACCAGCTTGAGCCCGTTGATCGCGGTCAGCCAGAGCGGGATGAAGTTGAAGCCGAAGCCGCCGCCGGGGGCGAGCACGTCGTTCATCAGGTCGCTGCCCGGCACCACCGGGAAGATCGCCTTCAGCGCAGGCGGGTTCTGCTGCGCGGCCTGCACCTGGTTGATGCCGGAGTACGAGATGCCGTTCATGCCGATGCGGCCGTTGGACCACGGCTGGCGCGCCGCCCAGTCGATCACCTCGACGGTGTCCTGCTGCTCGCGCTGGCGCAGCATGTCCCAGACGCCCTGGGAGAAGCCGGTGCCGCGCACGTCGACGACCACCTGCGAGTAGCCGCTCTTGATCAGCTGGCGGTCCACGGTGAAGTTACGCAGCTCGCCGCCGGCGAAGCCCTTGGTCAGGTCGGTGACGCCGGACAGCGGGGTGCCGCTCATGTCGATCTCGCGCAGCAGGCCGAACAGCGCGTCGGACAGGCCGGGGATGGCCTGCGCGTGATCGGCCAGGTTCGACACCAGCTTGGTGTACGGCGTGAGGTTCACGACGGTCGGCGTCGGCGTATCGATCGGCCGGCCGGCCGCGTCCGCGGGGCGATAGACGTTGCCCTTCAGGACAGTTCCGTCGCTCATCGTGATCGGGACATCCCATTGGATGTTGATGTTCGGGTACTGCTGCGGACCATCCTGGGTCGCTTGCCAGGCCGCACCGGCGGCCCCACCGTCGGGACCGGTCGGGGCAGGCGCGGCGGACGCGCCGCTGGTGAGGAAGGGGACGAGCATCGCGGCGGCAACTGCCGCGACTGTTGCGCGCAACACGTGCTTCATCAGGCGTGATCTACCTCTCTGGCTGGTCGAACGACCAAAGTGTACATACCTACTTGTCGGTAATGACAAGGGGTAACACGTACTTATTTCGAATAGAGGTTCACATACGGCAACCGGAGCGATCATGCCACGCCCAAAGCCCAGGTAGTAGCCCCGGGACCGGAAAGACACCGGGAGAACCAAGGCTCACCGTGCAGTCGAACGAACTAGCCATTCAGCACTGGCAGTCAGCGAGTCAGTGTGGCAGAGAACACGCCTGACCAGCGCAGATAGCGGCCCGACCGGCGAGCAATGGCTAATTGTCAGCAGCCGCGCGACCGCACACCGCAGAGATCCACACCGGCCCGAAACAGCAACGCGCCGCGCCCCATTCAGGGCGCGGCGCGTCGGTGGTCGGAAAAGTTACTTGCCGCCCTGGTTCGCGACGGCGGCGGCGCCGGCGGCGGCCGCCTCCGGGTCCAGGTATTCGCGCGGGCGCACCGGACGCAGGTTCTCGTCCAGCTCGTAGCGCAGCGGGATGCCGGTCGGGATGTTCAGGCTCGCGATGTCCTCGTCGGAGATCTGGTCGAGGTGCTTGACCAGCGCGCGCAGCGAGTTGCCGTGCGCGGCGACCAGCACGGTCTTGCCGGTCAGCAGATCCTTGGAGATGGTGTCCTCCCAGTACGGGACCATCCGCTTGACCACGTCGAGCAGGCACTCCGACTTCGGCACCTCGATGCCGGCGTAGCGCGGGTCGCCCTCCTGGCCGTACTCGTCGCCCGGATCGATGGCCGGCGGCGGGGTGTCGTAGCTACGCCGCCACAGCATGAACTGGTCGTCGCCGTACTTGTCCCGCACCTGCGCCTTGTTCTTGCCCTGCAACGCGCCGTAGTGGCGCTCGTTGAGCCGCCAGTCCCGGATCACCGGGATCCAGTGCCGGTCGGCAGCGTCCAGCGCGAGATTGGCGGTGCTGATCGCGCGGCGCAGCAGCGAGGTGTAGACGACGTCGGGCAGGATGCCGTGCTCGGCCAGCAGCTCCCCCGCGCGCTTGCCCTCGGCGATGCCCTTGTCGGTCAGATGCACGTCCACCCAGCCGGTGAACAGATTCAGGGCATTCCATTCGCTCTCGCCGTGGCGCAGCAGCACGAGGGTGTAGGTCATGCGGGCCATTGTTCCATTCAGGTCTCAGCCGATCGCGTCGGCGGTGGCGTGGCCCGTGGCGAGCACGCCTGCGCCGACGAGGGTGGCGCCATTGCTGATGCTGGACAGTTCGACCCGCAGTTCGCGGGTGAAGTCGAGGCGGGCGTGCTTGTCCAGCGCCGCGCGCATCGGCTTCCACAGCGGCTCACCGGATTGCGCGAAACCGCCGCCGATGACGCAGGTATCCACATCGAGCAGCGCGGCGGCCGAGGCGATCGCCTGCCCCAGCGCGGTGCCCGCGCGGTGCAGCGCGGCGAGGGCGATCTCGTCGCCGGCGTGCGCGGCCTCGGACAGTTGCTTGCCGGTCGTGCCTATCCAGCCCTGCTGGGTCGCCCAGCGCACCGAGGACATGCCGCTGGCGACCGCCTCGACACAGCCGACGCCGCCGCACAGGCAGGGCGTGTCCCAGCCCGGCACCACGATATGACCGATGTGCCCGGCATTGCCGGTGCGCCCGACGACCACCCGGCCGTCCGCGATGATGCCGCCGCCGATCCCGGACGAGACCGTCATGGCCAACCCGTTCGGGATCCCGCGCAGCGCGCCGACGTGGTGCTCGGCCAGCGCCAGGCAGGCGCCGTCGATGGCGAAACTGATGGTCGCCGTGGGGAACAGCTTCTGCACGGCGGCGACGATCTCGAAGCCGGACTTCCATTCGGGGATGTTCAGCGGGGCGGTGACGCCGGTGCGCACGTCGACCGGTCCGGCCGAGCCGATGCCGATCGCGGTGATCGGCTCGTCCCCGGCGACCTCGAGCAACAGGTCGCGGCAGGCGGCCCAGACCGCCTCGGGCGGCACCACGATCTGGCGCACGCCGTGCACCGTCGTGCCGTCGTGCACCAGGCCGGCCGCGAACTTCGACGCGCCGATGTCCAGCGCAAGAACCGTCATCGCAGTGAATTTACGGCTTGTCGGCCGCGTCTACCAGGTGTTCGAAGGCACGCAGGTTCTTCAGCGATTCCCCGCGCGAGACCCGCCACTTCCATTCCTTGCGAATGGATTCGGCGAAACCGAGCTCGAGCAGCACGTTGAAATCGGCGTCGACGGCCTCGAGGATCTGTCCGAAGACCCGGTCGAGTTCGTCGGCGGTGAGGGCGTGCGTGGCGATCTGGCCGACCAGGTAGATGTCGCCGACCCGGTCCAGCGTGTAGGCCACGCCGTAAAGCCTGCGGTTGCGGCGGAGCAGGAACTTGTAGACGCCCTCGAAGTTCTCGTCCGGCTTGCGGCAGACGAACGATTCGATGCGCACCCCGTGCTTGCCGACGGTGAGCATGACGCTGGTCTTCAACTTGCGCTCGCCGGGGAGAATGACGACGAACGTCCCCTCGCCGGAGCGCTCGTACTCGATCTCCCGGTCCCGCAGGGTCTCATCGATCAGCTGAGCGCTTGCCTGCACCTCGTTCACCGGCGTGCTCCCATCCGGCGCCGCCACAGCGCCCGCGACCTGGCCTGACTGGATTCCAGGCTAATGCGTTCACCGGGTACCCGTTCGCGCATGTCGTCACGCAGCGTGCCGCCCACCCGGCCGGCGCCGAGCGCGGTGCGCTCGGCCCGGAAATCGGTGAGTGCGGCGGAATAGCTGGCGAGCAATCCGTCGGCGGTGTGCTCCCAGGAGAAGTTGGCGGCGTGCTCGACCGCGCGACCGCTCATCCGGTGCAGCCGGTCGGGGTCGTCGAGCAGATAGCCGAGGGCGCCGGCCCAATCCGGCGTCCGGTGACCGGGCACCAGCAGGCCGGTTTCGCCGTGCCGGACCGCCGTGCCGAGGCCGCCGACGTCGGCGGCCAGCACCGGGGTGCCGCTGGCCTGGGCCTCGATCGCGACCAGGCCGAAGGATTCGTTGTAGCTCGGCACCGCCACCAGATCGGCTGCGCGATAAACCAATACGAGCCGGTCCGGCGGTTGCGGCGGCAGGAAGGTGACCCGGTCGGCGATGCCGAGAGCGGCGGCCAGTTCGATCAGCGCGTCCGGGCGTTCCAGGCCGGAGCCGGACGGGCCGCCGACGATCAGCACGCGCAGTTTGTGGGCGGGGTCGGCGCGCAGCACCTCGGCCGCGGCGCGCACCAGCACGTCGGGCGCCTTCAACGGCTGGATCCGGCCGACGAACGCGACGACCTGTTCGTCGGCGGCCAGGCCGAGCGCCGCGCGGGCCGCGGCCTTGTCGCCGGGTTGATACCGGGTCAGGTCCGCGCCGGGCGGCACCACGTCGATGCGTTCGGGCTCGGCGCCGTACAGCTCGACCAGCTGCCTTGCCTCGTCCGCGGTGTTGGCGACCAGCCGGTCCGCCTCACCGATCACCTGCTTCTCGCCGATCTCGCGGGTCAGCGGCTCCGGACAGTCACCGTCGGCGAGCGCGGCGTTCTTCACCGCGGCCAGCGTGTGTGCGGTGTGCACCAGCGGCACCCGCCAGCGATCCCGGGCCAGCCAGCCGACCTGGCCGGACAGCCAATAGTGCGAGTGCACCAGGTCGTAGTAGCCGGGCAGATGACGTGCCTCTTGACGCAGCACTTCCGCGGTGAACGGGCAGAGCTGGGTGGGCAGGTCGTGCTTGTCGAGTCCCTCGAACGGGCCGGCGACCACGTTGCGCACCAGCACACCGGGGCCCGCTTCTTGCACGGGCGGCAGATTGGAGGCGGTGGCCCGGGTGAAGATCTCCACCTCGGTGCCGCGCCTGGCCAGCTGGAGCGCGGTTTGCAGCACATAGACGTTCATGCCGCCCGCGTCGCCGGTGCCCGGTTGAGCCAGTGGTGAGGTATGCACCGATAGCACGGCGACACGGTTCGGCCGTAGGTCCGGGCGTTGACTCACACTATCCATAGTGCACGTTGGATTCCCGGCCTCCACACCGTCACGCTCTCGAGTGAGAGCTATCACAGGCGTCCAGTGAACTCCCTCACAGGCGGCAACCGGCCTATTTTCCGGAATGCCCAGGAGAAAGGGTGCGCGCGGCCGGAAATCAGAGGCTGTCGGCAAACATGCCGATCTCGCCGGCGAAACGAGCCGGGTCTTCGATGAACAGCCCATGCTGGCTGCCCTCCCAGAACGACGCGCGCGCGTCCGGGACCGTCTCGTAGACGTAGCGGCCGTTCTCGATCGGCACCACCGGGTCGTCGGTGCCGTGCAGCACCAGCGCCGGGATATCCAGTGTGCGAAGGGTTTCGGTGTTGTCGACGGTGCGATAGAACAGCGCCTTGCGCACCGCGGGCAAGGTGGCGAGGCTCGTGCCGAACAGGCGCTGAGCGTCCGCGCCCTTGTCCGCGCCTGGGCCGGTATTGGCATTGCCGAAGGCGCCGAACGCCCGCACCGCGCGGCCCGCGCTCTCCTCGAAGACGCCGGGCAGCGCGCCCTGCATGGCCGGACCGGTCGCCGCGCCGGGCACCCCGCGGCCGATATTGGCCTGCGAACTGCTGAAGACGATGCCCGCGACCGCGTCGGTGCCGTACGCGGTCAGGTAGTCGCTGAGCACGATGCCGCCGTAGGACCAGCCGAGCAGGATCGCGCCGGACTCGATGCCCTCCCCTGCCAGCACCGCCGCGACGTCGGCGGCCCAGTTCTTCGGGTCGTCGTAGCCCGCGGCCGGGGCATCGGAATAGCCGTGGCCGCGCAGGTCGACGGCGAGCACCCGGAACCGGGCGGCGAGGTCGTCGGCGGCCCGGCCCCAGCAGCGCAGATTCGCCGACCAGCCGTGCAACAGCACCAGCGGACGCGCGCCGGCCGGGCCGCTCACTCGGTAGACGATGTTGGTGCCGTCCGCGCTCACCGCGTCCCGAATAGCCATACCGATCAGGCTAACGGTGATCCCCGCAACAGCGCTCCTGCCGGTAAACGCCGGACACTTAGGATCACTTTCATGAGCACTCGCACCGCTGTCGTCACCGGAGCCAGCTCCGGCATCGGCGAGGCCACCGCCCGCGAACTGGCCAAACAGGGCTATCACGTCTACGTCGGCGCCCGCAGGCTCGATCGCCTGCAGCGCGTCGCCGACGAAATCGGCGGCACCGCACTGGAACTCGACGTCACCTCGGACGAGTCGGTGGCCGCCTTCGCCGCCGCGATCGAACGAGCCGACGTGCTGGTCAACAACGCGGGCGGCGCCAAGGGCCTGGCCACCGTCGCCGACGCCGACCTGGACGACTGGCGCTGGATGTGGGAGACCAACGTGCTGGGCACGCTGCGGCTCACGAAGGCGTTGCTGCCCAAGCTGATTGCCTCCGGCGACGGCCTCATCGTCACCATCACCTCGGTCGCCGCCTTCGTCGCCTACGACAACGGCGCGGGCTACACCACGGCCAAGCACGCCCAGGCCGTGCTGCACCGCACCCTGCGCGGCGAGCTGCTCGGCCAGCCGGTGCGGCTCACCGATATCGCACCCGGCGCAGTGGAAACCGAGTTCTCGCTGGTCCGCTTCGACGGCGACGAGGAACGAGCCGCCAAGGTGTACGAGGGCATCGACCCGCTGGTCGCGCAGGACATCGCGGAGATCATCGGCTTCGTCGCGTCCCGGCCGGCGCACGTGAACCTGGACCAGATCATCGTCAAGCCGCGCGATCAGGCCGACGCGGGACGCTTCGCCCGGCGCAGCTGAATACCGATAGCCGAACCGCATAACTCACTACCGCCCGGGGGTTAGCGGCAAATTTGCCGAATCTTCGCCGGCTACCTCCGGCCGTTAGCATCTGATGCTTTGACGTCGTCTACATCAGATTGGGGTTTTCTGCTCATGTTCAAGGGCTTCAAAGAGTTCCTGATGCGCGGGAATGTGATCGACCTGGCCGTCGCCGTCGTGATGGGCACCGCGTTCACCGCGGTGGTCACCTCGGTGACCAAGGGCGTGGTCAATCCCCTGCTGGCGGTGTTCGGCAGCCAGAACGAGCTGGGACTCGGCGTTCAGCTGATCGCGGACAAACCCGCGACCTTCATCCAGGTCGGCCCGATCCTCACCGCGTTCATCAACTTCTTCGTGGTCGCCGCCGTGCTGTATTTCGTGCTGATGCTGCCGATGAAGACGATCAAGAACCGCTTCGGCACCACCAAGGCGGCCGAGCCGACCGAGACCGAGCTGCTCATCGAGATCCGCGATCTGCTGGCCGAGCGGCACGACGCGGTGCGCGCCCAGCGGGCGGCCGACCGCGAGGTCGAGAACGACCCCGATCTCGATATCTCCCTGCGGCGCTAGTCAGCGCCAGACCGCACGCACCTCGTCGGCCGCGGCCTTGCCCTGGCGCAGCCCTGCGGTGAACACCACGGGCCAGCTCGACCGGTCGTCGAGGTCCGGGCCGAAGGCGCGCAGCGCGGCGGTGTCCGGGACGATCCGGGCGACCCGCTGCGCGCTCGACGGCACCGTCGTCGGGAACGCGTGGGCCAGCGGTTCGACCAGGATCAGCGTCGAATTGCCTTCGGCCAGATCGGCATTCGAGCCGTTGCGGAGCGCGCCGTCGATGTGGCGGTGCGCGCCGATGGTGACCGGAGCGGCCAGGCCCGGCATCGCGGTGCTCGCCGTGACCACCTGGTGCACCGGTACGCCGTCGGCGCCCTGCCAGACCTTCGGCTCGCCGGAATCTATGTCGACAGTCGGGATGCGCAGCTGGGGGTGCGGCCAATCGCCTTCGCCCACCAGAACTTTCATGCGCTCGAGGCGCGCCTGCTCCGGACTGGTGTGCGCGCGCAACGCGAGCTTGCCGATGCGCTGCAGCTTGCTCGACGAACTGCCCGCGCCGCGCAACACCTCGAAAACCTCCGCCGTCACAACGGGATCCACGATCAGCGGATCGCCGGCCTCGACGGGCAGTTCGGCGTAGGCGTTCAGATCCCGGCCGTCGGCCAGCCCCGCCGCGGCGATGGCGCCGGCCGAGGTGCCGACGAGCAGGTCGGCGTCCGCGAGCTCGATGCGGTTGCGGCGCAAGCCTTCCACGACGCCGAGCAACCAGGCGGTGCCGACCACCCCACCGGGCCCGAGCACCACTGCACGACCACTCACCCTGTCACCCTCCGAACCTCACACCGCGATCTCGATCGAGCTCGAGCCTAGCGGGGCGGGCCAGGTGCGACCGGGGTCGCGGAAACGACCGAGGTGGAGCCGTCCTCGGCGGACATGGTCTTCCAGGTGGCCCAGTCGATGGTCCAGTCGTAGAGATCACCGTCGGCGGCGGACATCTGAATCGAGGTGCCGGTGACTTCCACCGGATCGCCGTAGAGCGCGGTCGGGAAGTACGCCTGGGCATCGGCGGGCGAGAGGTTGATGCAGCCGTTGGTGACGTTCGAAGATCCTTGGGCGCCCACGGATTCCGGGTTCGCGTGGATGAATTCGCCGTTGTTGGAAATTCTTACGGCCCAGCGCTCGCGAACATTGGTGTAGAACGGCGGATTCGACATCAGGAAGTCTTCGTACTTCTCGGTGACCACGTGCAACCCGGAGCGGGTCACGTTGCGCGGCTCGTTGCCCTCGCCGTAGCTGACCGCGAAATCGAAGACGGTCTTGCCGTCGCGGACCACCTGCATCCGGTGGCTCGGCGCGTTGGCCTTCACGATCTGGCTGCGACCGATGCGGAAATCGGTGGTCAGATCGGTGTAGCCGTAGTTGCCGCCGCCGAGATCGAGGCCGTAGAGCTTGGCCGAGACGTGCACGGTGGTGCCGGGCACCCAGTAATCCTTGGGGCGCCAATGCAATCGGGAGCCGTTGTCGTCCGGGAACCAGGCCCAGGCGCCCTCGGTGGGCGGGTCGGTGGTGATGGTCAGCGCCTTCTCCACCGCGGCCTTGTTCTGCACGGAAGCCTTGAACTGCAGGATGATCGGCGCGGCGATGCCGACCTCCTGGTTGTCCGCGATGTTGATGGTCGCCGGGACGGTGTTCTTCGGCGCGAGCGTGCTGAACGTGCCGTCGATCGGGACCGGCTTGCGATCGGTGCCGATCGCGGTGCCCGACCAGGTGTAGGTGGCGTCGTAGCCGAGCGCCTCGCTGATCTTGTAACTGCGCTTGTCCGGGCTGAATTCGCCGGCCACCTGCTTGCCCGCGGCGTTGGTCAGCGCGACCTGATCGAAGGTGCCGTCCGCGACGGTGACCGAGACCGGCGTGGTCGGGTTGACCTTCGTGGCGTTGTTCTCCGGCGCCAAGGTCACCTTGGCGACCGGGCCGGGATCGCGCGGCGTGCTGTTGTTACCACCGCTGCCGCTGCTGCATCCGGCCACCAAGGCGACCACGACGAGTAGCACGGCCGATACAGCGGCGACCGGTCTGCGGATCCCTGGACGGTTGCTCACTTCATCGAATTTACGCGGGCAAACTCGTTCGGTTGGCTAGCGAAAGGTGTGGTGTCCGTTTCACCCGGTTACAACGGCACATCAACCGTCACCGGTTCGGGCTCGAGCCGGATGCCGAATCGCGCGGCCACACCATCGCGCACCGTCCTGGCCAGATCCGCCACCTCCGCGGCGGTCGCGGCACCACGATTCGTGAGCGCAAGGGTGTGTTTCGTGGACAACCGGGCCGGGGCGTCCGGGCCCGGAAAACCCTTGGCGAAGCCGGCCCGTTCGATCAGCCAGCCCGCGGAGAATTTGACCCCGTCCGGCGCCGGATAGGTCGGCACCGTGACATCACCCACATAGGCCGCGATCGCGGCGCGCACCTCGGCCACCCGGTCCTCGGGCACCACCGGGTTGGTGAAGAAGGAGCCCGCGCTCCAGGTGTCGTGGTCGGCCGGATCGAGCACCATGCCCTTGCCCGCGCGCAGGCGCAGCACCGCGTCGCGGACCTCGGCGGCCGGGCGGGATTCGCCGTCGGCGGCGCCGAGCATCGTGGCGAGTTCGCCGTAGCGCAGCGGCGCGCTGTTGCCGGTCGGGTCGAGGGCGAACTCGACGGCCAGCACCAGGGCATCGTCGCGATGCTTGAGCACGCTGGTGCGGTAGCCGAAACCGAGTTCGCCGGGCTCGACCCAGCGGATCTCCCCGGTGTGCCGATCGAGCAGCTGCACCCGGCGCAGCAGGTTCGCCACCTCTGCGCCGTACGCGCCGACGTTCTGCACCGGCGTCGCCCCCGCCGAACCGGGAATCCCGGACAGGCATTCGAGGCCGCCGAGACCCGCCGCGACCGTCGCCGCGACGACCGCGTCCCAATTCGCGCCCGCCTCGGCCAGCACACCGTCCGCGCCGAGTTCGACGCCGTCGGTCGCCACCAGGACCACCACGCCGTCGAAGCCGTCGTCGCTGATCAACAGGTTGGAACCGCCCGCGATGAGCAGCACCGGAATGCCCGCCGCGTCCAGCGCGCGCACCGTCGCCACCAGCGATTCGGTGGTGGTGCATTCGGCGACCGTGGCGGGTCCGCCGACCCGCAGCGTGGTCAACTCGGCCAGCGGCACCGATTCGCGGATCCGGGCGCCGGTGGCGGCCAGCACATCCGACGGCACCACACGTGAAGTTCGCACAGGCAGACGGTAGCGTGTCCGACCATGGCTACACCGCTGGCGTACACGGCCCGCTACTCGCATCCCGCTGCCGCCGTGCGCGCGGCGTTCGCGAACGATCAGTACTGGAAAGACCGCGTCGCCGAGGTCGGTGGGCCGAACGCCCGGCTCGACTCGGTCCAGGTCGACGGCAACCAGATCCGGGTCCAGCTCGTGCAGGCCATCGCCGCCGAGCTGCTGCCCGCCGCGATCACCGCGGTCCGCCCCGGCGACCTGATCATCCCCCGGGTGGAGACCTGGGACGGCGACTCGGCCACCTTCCAGGCGACCGTCGACGGCGCGCCTGCCGAGGTGCGCGGCACCATCACGCTGACCGACGAGGGCGCGGGCTCCACCGCCGCCGCCAACGGCACCATCGAGGTGAAGATCCCGCTGTTCGGCGGCAAGATCGAGTCCGCGATCGCCGAGCACCTGACCGAGGTGCTGAAGAACGAGGAAGAGTTCACCAACACCTGGCTCAACACGCACTGACTCGCGGAACCGAGCGGGAAGTTGTTGCGGCAGCACACTTCCCGCTCTTTCTTTTTGTGGACCACACCGCCGAGCGCGGCCGGGGCGATCCCACCCAGTAATCTCTCGGTCCATGGCCCGTCGACTCGATTACTCCGCGCGCTACCCGTTGCACACCACCAAAGAGCTGTACGCGGCGCTGTCCAGCCGCGACTACTGGGACGCGCGGATGGCCGAGATGCGGAAGTACTCCCCGGGCAACGAGGTGGCGAACTTAGCCGCCGGCGACAGCGGCATCGAGGTCGAGCTGCACCACGTCCTGCCGCGCGAGATGCTGCCGGAGATCGCGCAGGCCGTGATGCGCAAGGACATGATCATCACCCGCAAGGAGACCTACGGGCCGTTCGACGCGGAGGAGGTGACCGGCAAGTACTCCGCCGCGATCCCGGCCGGGCCGGGCAGCCTCGGCGGCACCATCCGCCTGTTCCCCACCGACACCGGCTGCACCATGCGCTTCTCCTCCGAGGCCAAGGTGTTCATCCCGATGGTCGGTCCCCGGCTGGAGCAGCTGATGCTGGTGAACCTGGTCGATCTGTTCCGGGCCGAAGCGGAATTCACGGTGCAGTGGCTGGACGACCATCACCCAACCAGCTGACCAAACCGGTCGGCACCATCACCCGCGGTACCACCGGTGTCAATCGGCTACGGCGCAGCGATCGCTGGCTGATCCACGACGACCTGGTGGCCGGGCGGCTGCGGGCGGCCGCCGACCCGCTGGTCGTCGATCTCGGATACGGCGCGAGCCCGTGGACGACCCTGGAGTTGGCGGGACGGCTGCGCACCGTGCGGCCGGATGTGCGCGTCGTCGGGCTGGAGATCGACCCGGAACGCGTGGTGCCTGGCCGGGACGGCGTGCGCTTCGCCCGCGGCGGATTCGAATTGGCCGGTCTGCGACCGGTTTTGGTGCGCGCGTTCAACGTCCTGCGCCAGTACCCGGAATCCGCGGTGCCCGAGGCCTGGTCGACCATCCTGTCCGGACTCGCGCCCGACGGCGTGCTGATCGACGGCACCTGCGACGAACTCGGCCGCCGCTGCGCCTGGGTCCTGCTCGACCGCTCCGGCCCCCGATCGCTCACCCTCGCCTGGGACCCGTTCACCGTCGAACAGCCCTCCGACATCGCCGAGCGACTACCGAAAGCCTTGATCCACCGCAACATTCCGGGCGAACCCATCCACGCCCTGCTCACCGCCGCCGACCGGGCCTGGGCCCGCGCCGCCCCCCTCGCCCCCTTCGGCCCCCGCATCCGCTGGCGCGCCACCGCCGAATCCCTACGCCAGGAAGGCTTCCCCGTCCGCCCCTACCGGCGGCGCATGCGCGACTGCGTGCTGTCGGTTCCGTGGGCCACGGTCGCCCCGAATCTCGAACCGCCCCAGGCGAATTCGGCTTAGCTCACGCGCCGGTCAGTGCGCGGTAGACCCGTGAGGCCGCGCGGGGGGTGAGAGTGCCACCGGCGGTGCGGATTTCGTCGCTGGTGCAGCGGTTGATGGCGATCGCGTCGGCGACCACCTCGTCCAACGCGGACTGGCCGATGTCCCCCTCGGCCAGGTCGAGCACAGTGCGTAGCGGGGTGGTCACCAGGAATGGACCGGCCGACTCGATCTCGGTGCCGATCAGTGAGCGCCGCAGGACCACTAGTCGCGGGGTCACCGGCGGACGGCCGGAACCCACGGAGAGATGCAGGAATCGGGGGCGTAGTCGGCCGATACCGTGCAACTCGGCCGCGCTGTGGTGCGAGACCGCGGCGGCGCCGTCGAACCAGGCGGCCCACATGGCGTATTCGTCGAGCGGACCGGCGGGCCACTCCGATAGTCGCAACAGGCCGACCCCGGCCCTGGTCACCGAGCCGTCGCCGAGCGCGATCCGCACCCGCGCCTCGCAATGGGTGCGCAAGACCTGCCGAGTGGTGAAGAAACCCGCGTGGCGACCGGCCAATCGGCGCAGCACCCGCCATCCGTGGTCCGCGGAACCGAGGGCGCGGCCCGCCGCATCGCCAGCCATGGTGATCAGGCTACGCTCGATTCTTGTGTCAGACGTCACATTCGAACCCCTCAATGGGCCCTCAGAGACGGCACAGAAACGTGGGGAAGAATCAGCCGCATGAGTACGAAGCCTCCGTCCACCATGACGATCAACCGGCGGGCCCTGCTGATCGCCCTGATCGTGGTAGCGATATTGCTCGCCACGGCCTTGGTCGGCGGCGAGGCGTACGCCAGACACACCGTGTCTCGCTGCATCAGTACGCAATTCGAGAAGGAAATGGGTTCGAAGATCGACGTGAGCTTCGGCGCCAAGCCGATGCTGATCACCTGGTTCGACGGCAAGGTGCCGACGGTGAAGGTGGACAGCGACGACACCAAGTTCGGCCCCGCGGTCGGCATGGTGGTGCACGCCGAGTTCCACGACGTCGAGGTCACCGACAACGGGCGGGGCGGCGGCGTGATCGGCAGCTCCTCGGCCGATGTCACCTGGAACAACGACGGCATCCGGCAGACGCTCGGCGGCCTGGTCAGCGGCGTGAAATCGTCCGCGAGCTCGGGCATGCTGAGCCTGGACGTGCTCGGCGGCCTGGCCCAGTTGCAGGTGAAGCCGGTGATCAAGGGCGGCGTCATCGAGGTGGAGACCAAGTCGGCACAGCTGCTCGGCATGGGCCTGCCCACCGACCTGGTGCAGGGCATCGTCGAGGTGTTCACCAAGAGCTTGCAGGGCTACCCGTACAACATGCAGCCGACCGACGTGAAGGTCACCGACGACGGCATCGCGGTCAAGCTCGCGGGCACCCGCTCGGAGCTGCCCGCCGCCGAGCAGAACGCCGGCGCTACCTGCTCATAGGTCCGAAACGCACTGAACCCCGGATGGTTTCACGCACTGCCGCGTGAAACCATCCGGGGTTCAGACTTTTTCGAATATCAGGCGGGAAACCCGTCGAGCACCTCGCGCGACTTCGACAACCCGAGCCGCGTCGAGCCCGCCGCGATCAGCTCCGCCGCGGCCTCGGCGGTCCGGATGCCACCGCTCGCCTTGACCCCCAGTCGCCCGCCGACGGTCGCGGCCATCAGCTCGACCGCGTGCACGCTGGCGCCGCCCGCGGGGTGAAAACCCGTGGAGGTCTTCACGAAATTCGCGCCCGCGCGTTCGGCGACCCGGCAGACCTCGACGATCGCCTCGTCCGGCAGCGCGGCCGCCTCGATGATCACCTTGAGCACGGCGCGATCCCCCATCGCCTCGCGCACCGTCAGGATGTCGGCGAGCACCGCGTTGTAGTCGCCCGCGAGCGCCGCGCCGACATCGATGACCATGTCCACCTCGGCCGCGCCCTGGTCCACCGCGAGCCGCGCCTCGGCGCCCTTGACGAGCGAATGATGTTTGCCGGACGGGAATCCGGCGACCGTCGCCACCACCAGCCCCGGCGCCTGCACCGGCAGCATCGACGGCGAGACGCAGACGGCCAGCACCCCCAGCTCGCGGGCTTCGTAGATCAGCGCGGCGACGTCGTCGGGGGTCGCCCCCGGCGCCAGCAGTGTGTGATCGATCATGGCGGCCACTTCGGCCCTGGTCGGTGACGCGGAACTTGCCATGAGCTGAGAGTCTGGCACACCTGTGGCGAATTCCGTTGCGCGCCTGGTGACCCTTCCCGCACACTCGTACCTGGTGCCAGATCGCCGGTAGTGACGAAGCGGTCGACTGATTACCGTGTGCCGGATGGACCCCTACTTGGTTCGGGAGGAGACGACACCGTGCTGATCCGTCGCGAACGTGCCGACGATATCGCCGGAATCGCGGCGGTACATCGCAGCGCGTTCGGTCCGCACCACCCCGACGGCGACCTGACCGAGCTCACCGGTGAACCGCCGGCCGAGGACGGCGTCGACCCGCCGGAAGCCGATCTGGTCGCCCGGTTGCGCAGTGATCCAGGCTGGATCCCGACCCTCTCGATGGTCGCGGTGGAGTACCAAACCGTCATCGGCCACGTGTGCCTGACCAGAGCGAGCATCGGCCCGTTCCCGGTCCTGGCGCTCGGCCCGATCGGCGTGCTCGCCGAACACCAGCGCACCGGTGTCGGCTCGGCCCTCATGCACGCGGCGCTCGGCGCCGCCGACGCGCTCGACGAGCCGCTCGTCTGCCTGCTCGGCCACCTCGACTACTACCCCCAGTTCGGCTTCGTCCCCGCAGCCCGCCTCGGCATCACGCCGGACGATCCGTCCTGGGTGTCCCACTTCCAAGTCCGCGCGCTCAGCGCCTATGACCCGCGCATCACCGGCGAATTCCACTACGCCGAACCGTTTTACGAACTCTGAGGCTCCCCGGCCTCTTCGAGACTTCAGGCGGAGCTCAATCGTCCGGGGTGACCTGGAAGGATGGGTTTCATGAGTGCCGCTCTACCCGCCCTGGACGACCGCCGATTCGTGCTGACCCTCGGCTGTCCCGACCGGCCGGGCATCATCGCCCGGATCACCTCGTTCATCGCCGAGTTCGGCGGCTCGATCGTGGAGGCGGGTTACCACTCCGATGCCGACAGCGGCTGGTTCTTCACCCGCCAGGCGATCAAGGCCTCGACCGTGCCGTTCGGGCTCGCCGAACTACGCGACCGATTCGCCGCGGTGGCCGCCGAGCTGGGCCCGGAGACGGAATGGCAGCTGCTCGATTCCGGCGCCCGCCGCCGGGCCGTGCTGCTGGTCAGCAAGGACGGACACTGCCTGCACGATCTGCTCGGGCGCGCGGCCAGCGGCGAGTTGCCCGCCACCATCGAGGCGGTGATCGGCAATCACCCCGATCTGGCCGAGATGACCGAGGCGCACGGCGTGAAGTTCCATCACGTCCAGTTCCCGAAGGACCCGGCCGAGCGCGGCCCGGCCTTCGCCGAGGTCCGTTCGCTGGTCGACTCGCACAACCCGGACGCCGTGGTGCTCGCCCGATTCATGCAGGTGCTGCCGCCGGAACTGTGCGCGCACTGGACCGGCCGGGCGATCAACATCCACCACAGCTTCCTGCCGTCGTTCGTCGGCGCCCGCCCGTACCACCAGGCCTTCGCCCGCGGCGTGAAACTGATCGGCGCCACCTGCCACTACGTCACGGCAGAACTGGACGCGGGGCCGATCATCGAGCAGGACGTGAGCCGTATCGACCACGCCGACGACGTGCGCGACATGGTCCGGCAGGGCCGCGACATCGAACGCGTCGTGCTGGCCCGCGGCCTGCGCTGGCACCTGGAAGGCCGGGTGCTCGTGCACGGCCGGCGCACGGTCGTGTTCACCTGAGCTGAACGTCAGCCCGCGATCTCGGTGCGCAGCCGCACCGATTCGAGCACGTGGCCCAGCTCCTCGTTGAACTGCTCGAACGCCTCGGTGTTGCCGAGATGTCCGGTCGGGAGCGTGGTGAACCGGGCCAGACTGCCAGTCTCCCTGAGCATTTGGGCGATCCGCTCGGAATGGACCACGGGGGTCATGTCGTCGAACTCACCGGCGATCACCGTGGTCGGCACCACCAGGTTGCGCGCGGCCTCGCCCACGTTCATGTCGGCGAGCAACCGGCCGAACCTGGCGCGTACCACCGCGGGACACGAGCGCACGATGGCCATGCTGTAGTCGAGCAGGTCGCCCTTGGCCTTCGTGGTCATGATCGAGCGCGCGAACAGCCAGCGCATCGGCGCGATGGGCGGGAAGACCAGCGGCGCGCCGAGTCCGAAGCGGCCGAACAGGAACGGCAGCGGAACCTTCAGCTCCAGCAGCCGCATCGGCCGGTTCAGCAGCGGGATCACGGTGGTCTCGAAGACCAGCCGATCGGGTGCGGTATTGGTCAGCAGCACCGCGAGCGCCTGCTTGGCGACCCGGTCGGCATAGCGTCCGGCCCAAGCCTGCAAGGTCATGCCGCCGAGACTGTGGCCGACCAGGACGGCCCGCTGGCCGGGGCGCAGCGTCGCGTCGAGCACGGCGGCCAGGTCGGCGGCGAGCAGATCCATGCTCAGCGCACTGTCGCCGCGCTCGCTCTCGCCGTGCCCGCGCTGGTCGTAGGCGACCACCCGGTACTCGCCGGCGAAGGCGTTGATCTGCGCGTTCCAGTATTCGATGCAGCAGCTCCAGCCGTGCACCAGCACGATCACCGGCCGGTCGGCGGGTCCGTAGGCGTGCACGCGCAGCCGGGCGCCGTCCTTGGTGATCACCGGGATCACCTCGGGCGCGATCGCGGGCGGGTTGAACGCGGTGGTCGCGTAGGTACGCGAGCGCAGGTTTGCGCGGTGTGCGTCGAGCTTCCCGCGAAGCTGTTCCGGGAAGTTCACCAACGCAGTCGGCAGCAGGGCACGCATCGGACACTCCTTTGTGTTACTGCTAGATACAGTAACTCCGATGCGCGCTGCTAGCTAGTGCTAGCACTCGAAAAGTTATCGAGTATTCGACGTCCGACGCTTACCCGGGGCCGAAATCCGCCCGCCCACCTGGCCGGGACGCGATACCGCTACCAGCGCGGACCCCGCTGAATTTCGTCGACCTTCGGCCGCACGTCGGCCAGATAGATGCCGGTGGCGATGATGGCGATGAACGAGAGCAGGCCGAGGCCGGCCGGCGAGAGCAGCAACAAGACCACCGCGACCCCGAGGATGGCCAGCCAGATCTGCTTGGTCAGCTTGTCCACCGCGGTGAACGCGTCCGGACGCTGCCGCACCGCGTGGATCAGCGCGAAGATCGTCGCGCCGAGCGCCGCCAGCCACAGCACGAGCAGGATCATCCCGGTCAATCCGTGCACCATATTCACCTGTCCCATCATACGAGCAACGCCCCTGCACACCAGGGTGTGCAGGGGCGTTGCCGGGTAGAACTCCGATACCGGTGCCGCCCTTGATAAATCAGCGGTCAGGACGGCCGGTGCAGCGGGTGGATCAAGCCTTCTTCGGCGCGGCCTTCTTGGCCGGAGCCTTCTTGGCCGGGGCCTTCTTCGGGGCCGGCGCGACATCCTCGACCGGGGTGCCGTTGACCTCGGGGGCGGGGGTGGTCTCGGTGGTCACCGTGACGACCTCGGCGTCGACGACCGGCGCGACAACCGTTTCGTCCTCGACCTTGGCCGGGCGGCCGAGCAGGCCGTTGACCCGGCCCAGCACGTCTTCGGCGCGGGTCGCGGCGTCCTTGTACAGGCCCTCGACGCGCTCGATCTGCTCCTCGACCAGGTGGTTGGCGCGCAGCCGCTCCACCGTCTCCTCGCCGCGCACGGCGAGATCGGCGTAGATGTCGAGCACCTGGTGGTAGTACTTGTCGGCCAGCGTGCGCAGTTCCTCGGGGGTGAACTTCTCGCGCAGCTCGGCGAGGTCCTCCGGCAGTTCCGAGGGCAGTCCGGCCAGCCGCTCGCGCAGCGTCTCGAACTGGGCCTGCACATCGGCGGGCACGTTGGCGAAGCGCTCACGGGCCTCTTCGACCCGGGCGGAGACGTCGGTGGACGCGGCGCGCTCACGCACCTGGGTGACGACATCGGTCACGGCGGCGTAGATGGCATCGCCAGCGCCGACGGTCGCGAGCAGCGGCTTGGTCACGGTCGGGTTGGTCTTCTCGGTCATGGTATTTCGTTCTCCTGGCGTGGCGGAGTTTCAGTTGGTGTGCGCGGAACGACGCTGTCCCCATCCCCCCCGGGCTCGTTCCCTCCGTTTTCCCGGCGAAACGATTCATAGATTTCGAGCAGCACCTGCTTCTGCCGTTCGCTGACAGACGTATCGGCGAGCAGGGCATCCCGCACCGGGCTGTGTGGCCGCTGTTCGAGATAGCCGGCCCGGACGTACAACACCTCCGACGACACCCGCAGTGCCTTGGCGATCTGCGCGAGTACCTCGGCGGACGGATTGCGCAATCCGCGCTCGATCTGGCTGAGGTACGGATTGCTCACTCCCGCAAGGGTGGCGAGCTGACGCAGCGAGACTTGCGCGGCCTCTCGCTGTGCCCTGATGAAGCCTCCGATGTCGTGCGCCGCATCTAACACGCGGGCCGCTTTTTCTCCGACGCCGGTCGATTGCTCGGCCGAACTATCGGTGTACTCGGCGGAAACCTCGGGCTGGTCTGCCATCACTCACCTTCTGGCGGTTGTACGAGTTCAATTCTAGGGCAGGGTGCTAACTATTGCAAGCAGTCTGCTAGCACCCTCTCGGCAAACATCCGGCGCGCTATGTCTCAGCCACCGAACATCAGTTGCGAAATTGTGTAAATCACCAGGCCCGCAAGCGAACCGACGACCGTTCCGTTGATGCGGATGAATTGCAGGTCACGCCCGACCTGCAATTCGATCTTCTTGCTTGCCTCGTCCGCATCCCACCTGGCAACCGTATCGGTGACCAGCGTGCTGATCTCCCCGGCGTAGTTCCCGACGAGATACCTTGCCCCCCGGTCGATCCAGCCGTCCACCTTCGCGCGCATATCCGCGTCGTCCCGCAACCGTTCGCCGAGTTGCTGCACGTTCTCGCCGACCTTACGCCGCAACGTGCTGTTCGGATCGTCCGCCGATTCCAAGATCAATCGTTTGGCCGCGCGCCAGGTCGCCGAGGCCATGCCGGTGATTTCGTCGCGGCCCATGATCTGCGCCTTGATCCGCTCCGCCTTCTTGATCATCGCGTCGTCGTGTTGCAGATCGTCGGCGAATTCCTCGAGAAAGCGATTCGCGGCCAGCCGCACCTCGTGCTCGGGGTTCGACCGCACCTTCCAGGTGAACTCGACGAGTTCGCGATAGATCCGTTCGGAAAGCAAAATGTTGACGAATTTCGGCGCCCATTGCGGTGCATCGCGCAAGACGATCCGGTCGATCGTCTCCTGCGAACCGAGCGCCCACTGGTGCGCCCGCTCGGCGAGCAGGTCCAGCAGCACCAGCTGCCGGTTGTCCGCGAGCAACTCCGAGAGCACCCGCCCGATCGGCGGACCCCAGAGCGGTTCGGCGATCCGCTTGACGATCGTCTGGTCGATGATCTGCTCGACGTCCTCGTCGCGCAGCACGTCGACCACCGCGCGCAGCAGCGTCGAACTCTCCTCGGCCACCCGCGCGGCATGCCCGGGATCGGCCATCCACTTGCCGACCCGCCAGGAGATCTGCGCCGAGGTCACCTTCGCCGAAACCACCTCGGGGGAAAGGAAGTTGGTGCCGACGAAGGTGCCGAGGCTCTCACCCAGCTGGTCTTTCTTCTTCCGGATGATCGCGGTGTGCGGAATCGGCAGGCCGAGCGGATGCCGGAACAGCGCGGTGACGGCGAACCAGTCGGCCAGCGCGCCGACCATGCCCGCCTCCGACGCCGCGCGCACGTAGTCCACCCAGCCACCGCCGCTGCCCCGCGATTCCAGCCAGCGACAGAACAGATAGATCGCCGTTGCCACCGCGAGTAGCCCGGTGGCCAGCGCCTTCATTCGCCAGAGGTCGCGGCGCTTGCTTTCCTCGTCGAGCACGGCGGCGAAGCCGAGGGGCGCGGCGGCCGCGGGCGCCGGGGGCGTTTCCAGGACCGCGATGTTGCCGGGAGCTTTCTCCATGTCCTCCATTCTGCTGTGCCGGAGCGTCTGCCCGCCTGAGGCGCGGAAGATGTGCAACCCGTCGCATCCCTGCCCAAACGCGCATATCACCAGCGACCGGGACCTAAGCTGGTGGTCCGAGGAGAAACCGACCAACTAAGGAGCCCACGCTGTCCACCGATGACCTTGTCGACGTCGGCGAGCTCGCCGACCGACCGGCGGCGGTGCGCACCGGCCGACAGGATGGCCGCAAACGCCGTTGGCGCCAGCACAAGATCGACCGCCGCGAGGAACTCGTCGACGGCACGCTTGCCGCTGTCCGAGCCCGCGGCTCCAATGCCGGGATGGACGAGATCGCCGCCGAGATCGGCGTCTCCAAAACCGTCCTCTACCGGTACTTCTCCGATAAGAACGACCTGGTCCACGCGACCATGCAGCGGTTCATCGAGACCACCCTGATGCCCAGGGTCTACGGCGCGATCAGCCTGGACGCGGACGAGTATCAGCTGGTCCGCTCGGCGCTGGCCGAGTACGTCGGCACGGTCGACGAGGACCCCGAGGTCTATCGCTTCATCATGGGCAACGGCTCGGCCGATCAGTCCTCGCTGGCCGAATTCGAGAAGCTGTTCGCCGAGGTGGTGGCCGCGGTCATCATCGATCGCGCGACCGAGAAGGGCATTCAGACCGACGGCGCCATGCTGTGGTCCTACGTCCTGGTCGGCGGAATCCAGTTGGCCACGCACTGGTGGACCACGAACAAGACCATGTCCCGCGAAGAAGTGATCGACTACCTGACCATGATGGCCTGGAGCGCGATCGACGGGATGGCGCGTGCTAACGGCTCCGCCGAGGTGTTCAACGCGCAGCCGCATGTGCTGCCCTCACCCGGCGCGAACTCGGCTAACTGATCAAACGCCCGACTTCCTGGGTGCTAGCTGGGGTGCTAGCAAAAGTGTGACGAGGGGCTCGACTTTGCCGCGCGGTTGGCTACTCTGAACCCGAGCGGTGCGCCCGAGTGGGCTGCGTCACCGCCCCGCGCACTGGCACCAATGGAGGTACCTCGATGGCGAAGCAAGTACCGACCTCCCGGCTTGCTCGTGGCACCAAGCTCGGTGCCGTGGCAGCCAGCTCGGTTATCCGCACGCAACGCGCACGCCTGTCGATGCGGGGCCGATCCGAGGCGGTCCGCGCGAAGATGGCCGAGGAGTCCATGATTCGCACCACCGAGCAGGTGGTGATGGTGCTCGGCACCATGAAGGGCGTGGCCATGAAGCTCGGGCAGATGATGTCCGTGCTGGACATGGACCTGGTGCCGGAGGCGCATCGGGAACGGTTCCAGAAGCGGCTCGCGGTGTTGCGCAATGCCGCGCCGTCGGTGTCGTTCGAGTCGATGCGCCAGGTGATCGAGGACGATTTCGGCCAGCCGCTCGGCGCGATCTTCGCCGAGTTCGAGGCCGAGCCGATCGCGGCCGCCTCGATCGGGCAGGTCTACCGGGGCACGCTGCACGACGGCAGGCGGGTCGCGGTCAAGGTGCAGTACCCGGGCATCGACGCCGCGGTGCGCGCGGATCTGAAGAACCTGGCCATGTTTCGCCGGGTGCTGCAATCGGCGATGCCCTGGGTGACCCCGGCCGTGCTGGACGAGCTGCGGCTCAACATGGAGAGCGAACTCGACTACCAGGCCGAGGCCAACACCCAGCTACAGATCGCCGAGCTCTACGCCGGGCATCCGTTCATCGTGGTGCCGCGCTCGATGCCCGAGCTCAGCACCACCCGGGTGCTGGTCAGTGAATACGTGCCGGGCAAGGGTTTCGAGGAGATCCGCCAGCTGCCCGACGCCGAGCGCGACCGGATCGGCGAGATCATCTACCGCTTCTACGTCGGTTCGCTGTTCACCTTCAACGAGTTCTGCGGCGACCCGCATCCGGGCAACGTGTTGCTCGCCGACGACGGCAAGGTCGCCTTCCTCGACTTCGGGCTGTTCAACCGGATGGACCCGGAGCACGTGCAGTTCGAGCTGACCTGCCTGCGCGCGGCCGCCGAGGACCGCGCGGAAGACCTGCGCGAGTTGATGATCCAGCGCGGGGTGATCGATTCGCCGGAGGAGATCGGCGCCGAGGAGTGCCTGGAGTACGTGCTGGCCGCGTCCGAATGGTGTCTGATCGACGAGGACCTGACCATCACCCCGGAGCTGGCCAGCGGCGCGTTCCTGCTCGCGGTGGACCCGCGGGCCAGCGAGTTCACCGGCATGAAGCAGCAGAACCTGCCGCCGGAACACCTGTTCTCCCGCCGCGCCGACTTCCTCACCTTCGGCATGCTCGGTCAGCTCGGCTGCACCGCGAACTGGCATCAGATCTCCCGCGAATGGCTCTACAGCGAGCCGCCCGTCACCGAGCTCGGCAAGGTCCACCACGCGTGGCTGGCCGAGCATCCGCCCGTCGCGCCGAAGAAGCCGCGCGCCAGGGCCAAGAAGGTCCCCAAACCGAGCACCGATGCGTAACCGCAGAAACGGAAGACCATGGCAGACAATCGCGAGTTCGACCTAGTCCTTTTCGGTGCAACGGGTTTCGTCGGCAAGCTGACCGCCGAGTACCTGCTCACCGCCGCGCCGGCAGCCGCGCGGATCGCGCTGGCCGGGCGCTCGCTGGACAAGCTCACCAAGGTCCGCACCGAGCTCGGCCCGGCCGCCGCCGACTGGGGGCTCGTGGTGGCCGACTCCACCGACGAGGCCGCGCTCGCGTCGCTGGCCGCGCGGACCAAGGTCGTGGTCACCACGGTCGGCCCGTACCTGCGCTACGGCCTGCCGCTGGTCGCCGCCTGTGCGAAGGCCGGCACGCACTATGCCGACCTCACCGGCGAGCCGCTGTTCATCCGGGACGCGATCGACCAGTACCACGAGCAGGCCGTCGCGACCGGCGCCAAGATCGTGAATTCGGCGGGCTACGACTCGATCCCGTCGGATCTGAGCGTGTACCAGCTGTACAAGCGCTCGCTGGCCGACAACACCGGCGAGCTGGAGGAGACCACGCTGGTCGCGTCGCTGAAGGGCGGCGTCAGCGGCGGCACCATCGATTCCGGCCGGGCGATGATGGAGGCGATCGCCGCCGATCCGAGCAAGGGATCGGTGCTGTCGCACCCGTATTCGCTGAGCCCGGACCGGTCGATGGATCCGGACGTCGGGCGTCAGTCCGACCAGGCGTTGTCCCGGGCCAGCACCATCGACCCGAGCCTGGACGGCTGGGTGAGCACGTTCGTCATGGCCGCGCACAACACCAAGATCGTGCGCCGGACCAACGGGCTGCTCGGCTGGGTGTACGGCAAGAACTTCCGCTACCGCGAGGTGATGAGCGCGGGCAAGTCGCCGGCCGCCCCGCTGGTGGCCGCGGGCATGGCGGGCGGCATCGTCGCGGGCCTGGCCGCGGGTGCGCTGCTGTCCCGGGTGTCGGCCGGGCGCAAGCTGCTCGACCGGGTGCTGCCCAAGCCGGGCACCGGCCCGAGCGAAAAGGCCCGCGACAGTGGGTGGTTCGCGATGAAGACGTTCACCCGCACCTCCTCGGGCGCCAAGTACGTGGCGACCTTCTCCGGCAAGGGAGATCCCGGCTACAAGGCGACCGCGGTGCTGCTCGGCGAGAGCGGGCTGTCGCTGGCCTTCGACACCGACAAGCAGCCCGAGCTGGCCGGCATCCTCACCCCCGGCGCGGCGATGGGTGACGCGCTCACCGAGCGGCTGCGCGCGGCGGGCATGACCATCGAAGTCGCGCGAGTCTGAAAGACGTTGCGGCGGGCGGCATTCGGTAGTTCCGACCGAATACCGCCCGCGCGCAAGAGCAATGAGGAGTACCCGATGAACCTGGCGCGACGCACGATGAACCATCCGGCGCTGGCCGCGGTGTACGAGCGGGCGTGGCGGCCCGCGCTGTTCTACCTGGCCAGCGGGCGCACGACCGAGTCGGATCGTCGCGATGCGATCAGCACGCTGCGGCTCGGCGGGCCGCAGAAGGTACTCGATATCGCCTGCGGGCCGGGCAATTTCACCCGTCACCTGAGTACCGCGTTGACCGGTGACGGCTTCGCCATCGGCCTCGATTACTCGGAACCGATGCTCGCCCGCGCGGTCGCCGACAATGCCGGCCCGCGCGTCGGATATCTGCGCGGCGATGCCCGCGTGCTGCCGTTCGCGGACGGCACGTTCGACGCGGTGTGCTGTTTCGGCGCGCTCTATCTGATCCCCGACCCGATCGGCGCGACTCGCGAAATGCTGCGCGTGCTCGCGCCCGGCGGGCGGATCGCCATCACCACCAGTTACCGGGCGGACAACCCGTTCGGCGAGGTCAGCCGGGTCGTCGGCGGGTGGAGCGGGCTACGGGTCTTCGATACCAGGACATTTCCCGATCTGTTCGCCGCCGCGGGCCTGGTCGACATCGAGCAGGATGTGCACCGGCTGTTGCAGTACGTCAGCGCGACCCGGCCCGAATAACCGGAATCGGAAACGATCTTCGTCTGGCCAGGGATAACCCTACTGGCCCAGTCAGACGAACATGGAGAACCGGTGCGGCGATTCCTGATCAGTGCGGTTCTTGTTGGCGCGGCGGCGTTTTCGATCACGCCCGGTAGCGCGGTGGCCGAACCGGACTCCCCCACAGCGCAGTTGCAGACCTATCTCGACCAGTTGGTGCAGCTCGTCGGCGTTCCCGGCGCGCAGCTCGTGGTCGCCGGGGACGGCCTGAACGCTCAACTCGACAGCGGTATCGGGGATCTCGGCACCGGCGGCGCGTTCCCGGACAACGCCCAGGTCCGGATCGCCAGCAACACCAAGACTTTCGTCGCAACGGTCGTCTTGCAGCTGGCCGCGGAGCGGCGCATCGACCTGGATGCGCCGGTGGAGCACTACCTTCCCGGCGTGGTCAACGGTCCGGGCGGCGACGGGAACCTGATCACCGTGCGAGATCTGTTGCAGCACAGCAGCGGAATACCCGACTACCTGGCGTATCTGAATCTCGCCTCGGTCGCCGATTTGCAGCGGCCCCGTGCGGCAACGGAATTGATCCGGCTCGGTCTCGATCAGCCCGCCGAATTCGCCCCCGGGACCAGCACCGGCTACTCGAACACCGACTTCCTGCTGGCCGGGGAGTTGATCCAGCGGGTCACGGGTCAGCCGGTCGGCCTGGAGGTCACCCGGCGGATCATCCTCCCGCTCGGCCTGCGCGACACCTATTGGCCATTGTTCCCGCTGGAGAACATCATTCGGCTACCGCACCCCCGCGGTTACCACGAATTCGACGGCGCGCTGGTGGATATCACCGACATCGATCCGGGCTGGGGCCTGTCCGACGGCGCCATGGTGTCGACCGGCGCCGACCTGAATCGATTCTTCATGGCCCTACTGTCCGGCGAACTGCTCCCACCGGCCCAGCTGGCCGACATGCAACGCGTCGTCCCGTCCGGTGATCCGTTGCGCGGGGACGATTTCGGCCTCGGCCTGTTCCATCGGACCAACGCCTGTGGCCTGGAGGTCTGGAGTCACGGCGGCGCCATGAACGGTTTCGTCGTGATCAACGCCGCCACCCCGAACCGAGCGGTCACCATCACCCTCAACCAACTCCCCGACCCGATCACCACGGTGCTGCATCAGGCCGACATGAGCGCCGTCGCCGATGCGGCGCTCTGCCTCGGTTGAGCGGAATCAGCGACCGGCGCTGCCGGTGGACGGGCGGGCGCGGCGCAGTTCGCAGGCCACGCGGTCGGCGTCGGGGCGGTCGTCGCCGGTGCGGGCGCAGCCTTGGGCGGTGTAGCCCTGGCGGTCATAGCCTTGGCGGTCGTAGCCCCACTTGTCGTATCCCGCTCGGTCGTAACCGAATCGGTCGTAGCCCCAGTCGTCGAAGCCGTCGTGGTTGTAGGGGTCGTCCGGCTCGGTGGGTCGCGGGAACGTCGTTTCCGGCGGGGTGATGATCGGTGGGGTGGTCACCGGTGGCGTGGTGGTGACCGGGGGTGTGGTCGTCACGGGCGGGGTCGTGGTCACCGGCGGTGCGGTGGTCACCGGCGGCGCGGTGGTCACCGGCGGGGCGGTCGTGACCGGCGGCGCGGTCGTGACCGGCGCGGCGGTGGTGGTCTCGGTGGGTGCGGCGGAGGTTTCGGGGAAGGCGAAGGCGGGCACGATGATCGCCGCGGGCGCGAGCGCCAATGCTGCTGCGGCGGCGGATAACAGAACTATCTTTCGCGCCCTGGGTCTACTGGTGTTCCACTGCGACATGTTCGATCTCCATCTCGATCGGAGCGCGCGCACCACGCTCCGATCGGCGTATCGGCAGAATGTCCGAATCCGATACACCACAGTGATTTTGCGTACATATTGTTCGCGCGTGCCCCGCATTTACGGGGCTTGAATTTCCCGACCCCGGCAATTCATAGCCAGGACGGCTTATCGCCATCGCCGAGCCGATCGACGGTCGCGGAGATCTGCGCGACGAGTTGCGTCGGCCGCTGCGTGTCGGTGGTCGCCTTGCCGCTGGTCAGGATGGCGCCGGACAGGCCGCGGGCCGGGTCGGCCCAGCCGTACTGGGTGGTCAGTCCGCTGCGGCCGAAGTGGGATTGGGTATCGCGCCCGAACTTCGATCGGCGCCCGCCCAGTTCGAAGCCGGCCCGGCTGACCCGTCCGGCCAGGCCCGGCAGCCACGGCGCCGGTTGCATCGCCGCGCGCAACGTGTCGGGTCGCATGATCCGCACGCCGTCCAATTCCCCACCGTGGGTGAGGATTTCGTAGAAGCGGGACAGTTCGGCCGCGGTGGTGACCAGGTTGCCCGACGGGAGTTCCGCGGTGAGGAAGGTCCGGGTCGCGGCGTCGGAGACGGCGCCGCCCATGCCGCCGCCGAGCGCCTTGCGCGCCAGGTATTTCGAGATGCGCGACGGTCCCGGTCCGGTCTTCACGCCGGCCACGACTCGGTCGACGTCCTGGGGCCGGACGCCGAAGTTGTTCCAGCGGAAGCCCAGTGGCGTGAGCACCTGTTCGGCGAGGTGTTCGCGCATCCGTTTGCCGGTCGCCCGCTGCACCAGCAGCCGTTGAATCAGCCCGCTGGTCATCGCGTGATAAATGCGGAACCGACCCGGCGGCCAGCTGGGCACCAGGTCGGCCAGACCGCGCACCGCCAATTCCTCGTCGACCACCAATTCGAACCCTTTATACGGTGGCGTCACGAATGGCACGCCCGCCGAATGGGTCAGCACGTGACCGATGGTGATTCGTTCCTTGCCGTTGGCCGCGAATTCCGGAATGTAGCGGCTCACCGGATCGTCGAAACCGAACGCGCCCTGTTCGATCAGCATGAACATCAGCGCCGCGGCGACCCCTTTCGCGGTGGAGAATCCGCAGAACGGGGTTTCCGGCGTGGCAAGCACTTTCGTCGCGTCCGCGGCGTCGCCCGGCGAGTTTCCCCAGCCGTGTCCGATGGCCCGGTTCAGCACGATCTTCCGGTTGCGCCGAACACACACCTGGATGGCCGGGGTGGTCCCCAGCCGGTACCACGCCCGCACCGACTCCCACAGCGCCGCGACCTCGCCCGCGGTCAACCCGGCCGCAGCCGGATCGTCCTCGGCGCCGATCGTGGTCACCGAGTCCAGATCTTCGACCACCGTCACCAACGTGTCCGGGAGTGTGCTCATTTGCCCAGCATATCGACGTGGAGCTGAGATCCCGGTGAGAGAAATGCCTTCTCGCCGTACATTCCGGCGGACAGCGAGAAGGCGCGCGGCGACCGGGATTTCCGCGGCTCAGTCCGGGTCGTCGTCCTCGGGCGGGGGCTCGGCGCCTAGGGCGACCATGCGTCGTAGTATCTCCGGTGCCAGCGCGAGTTCGAATTCGTTTCCGCCGCTTTCGAAGACGTAGGTCAGGTGCGCGTCCATCTGCATGGGCGCGCGCCGGACCGAGCAGCGCTCGCTGACGATCACCCAGCTACCGATGGTCAATTGATCGAACATCGCACCTCCCACCCTTTGGCCTATGCCACTTCCGACAACCGCGACTATGCCATCCGTCACACCCGGGTGTCAATCGGAAAAAGGGCCTATGACCTGCTGGAATATTCCTTTTGGAACATCCATTTCGCGGGCGGGTGGACCATCTCGTCGAGCTGGATCACGCCCCCGTCGGCGGCGTGCAACGTCAGCTGGTGCACCAGCACGGCGGCCGGCCTGGGCAACCCGAGGTGCCGTCGCTCGTCGGCGGTGGCGAGCCGGGCGGTCACCCGGTCGCGGAGGTAGGAAACCCGAAGGGCGGCAACCGATTCCAGGTAGCGCAGGGTGCCGCCGGCCAGCCGCTCGGCGCGCAGCAGCCGCGGCGCGAGCTCGGCGAGATCGCCGCCGAACCAGGATGTCGCCAGCTCGGTCGCCTGAGTGTCGTTGCCGGTCAACCGTTTTCGCATCAGCACCGCACTCCCCTGTGGCACCCCGAGCACCTCGGCGACATGCTCGGGCGCGGCGACGACCGCGGCCTCGAGTACGGCCTCCGTCGCACCCTCCGCGTAGGCCGAGCCGTAGTGCGGCGCCCGCTCGCGCACGACCGGACTGTCGGACACATAGGTGCCGGAACCGCGTCGTGATTCCACAATTCCTTGCTGCCGCAACGTATTCAGCGCCTTGGCCGCGGTCGGCCTGGCCACTTTCCATTGCGCGGCGAGTTCGCGTTCAGACGGAACCTCGGCGCCGGGCGCGAGTTCACCGCGCTCGATTCGATCGCGCAGGTACCCCGAAATCCGCAGATACTTCGGCAGTACTTCATCGAATTCGGGCACCGGTCGCCTTTCTGCGCACACCGCCTCAGGCCACTGGCAAGTCTAACCATCGTGCCCCACATCACAGCGGGACCGCACGGCCAAGCAGGTCCCGGCGGGCGTTACCGCCCGGTAGAGTGCCCGTTCAAGTACGGCGCTACGGAGTGGACCAACAGAGGGGGTTTCCCAGATGGCGGTACCGGACACCGGGCAGGGGACGGCAAGACAACTCTACGCGGCGGCCACCGGGGCAGGCACCGGTCAGCCGTTCGAGTTGGCGCCCGACGTCGCCGAAAACCTCGCTGCCGCTTGCGACAAGCTGGTCGAGGACCTACACCACGCCATGGTCAACGGACATCTCGTCACCGACGTGACAGGCTTCCCGAATCTGCCGAGCGGACAAGGACTTACCCGCGGCTTCGGCGACAAGGGCAGGCAATACCTGGACACCCTGGCCGCCTTCCAGGAGACCGCGCTGCTGTTCAAGGCCGCGTATCTGGCGGCGGGCAAGATGTTCGCCGATGCCGAGGCCGCGAACAAGGCGGCCATCGATCTGGTCGCCGAGCACCTAGAGGCCCGATGACCCAGCACCGAGCAGGCTGAGGCAGTCATGGCAGATTCCGCCGCCCGCGCCGCCGCCGAGACCATCCGCCAGGAACTGGCCGGATTACGCACCGGCGCAACCGATCCCGCGTACGCGCCGGACCGCGAACGCTTCGGTTCCTACAGCCATCAGGAGATCTGGGACCTCGTGCACGAGGCGCTCGACCCGGCCGCGCTCGGCCAGGCCTCGGCCGCGTGGCAGGCGAACGCGGACGCGCTCGCGGAGGCGTTCCAGGTGTTCTCCGACGCCGCCAACCGGGAGTTCGCCCGCTGGTCGGGCCGCGCCGCCGATGCCGCCGCGCGGGCCACCAGGGAGTTCATCCTGGCCGGCACCGCGGCGCACGATGTGTGCCGCGCCGTCGCGCGCCTGATGGAATTGAATTGCGATGCCGCGCAAACCATCCGGGGCGCGATCCCGGCGCCGCAACCGTATCGCCCGCTGGCCGACCCGGCCGCCGAGGCGGTCTACGGCGGCCAGCGGCGGATGGCGCACGACAGCGCGGCGGCCGATGTCGAGGCCGATGTCCGGGACACGATGACCTACGTCTACGTGCCGACCATGCCCGCCTCCGGCAATCACGTGCCCCGCTTCATCCCACCTCCCGACGGACCACGGCCGGCGGGCGACGGGGGCGCGGCGCGGTGAAATGGGTGCTCACCCCGGACGAGTTCTCACACGTCTGGGAAAACGAAACCAGCCTCGACCGCAGGCCGTACCCGGTCAACATGGTGCCCGCGGCCACCGTGCGCACCGAATCCGAGTACGCCGCACTGCGTTTGCCGCAACGCTTCGCCCGGCAGGCCGACCCGGACCTGGCCGCTGCGCTCATGCTGTGCGGGCGCACCGACGCGACCACCATCACCGTCTCCGGCGAGCGCAGCACGCCCCCGCGCAACGGCAGCGGCGCGGACACCGAGCGCATCCTCGCCTTCGCCGCGGTGGTGCACAATCACGCGGGCATCCTGGTCGCCACCCCGGACAAGGTGACGGTGCTGATGTGTCACGCCCGTCAGGTCGGCGAGCGCCTGGTACAGATCATCGGCCCGGCCCAGCCGGGCAAGCTCGGCACCCTGCGCGAACCGCAGGACGCGGTGCTCGGCCCGGACCGCGACGAGCAGTTCCTCACCAACGGGCATCGCGCCGCCGCCCGGTTCCGCCAGACGCTGCGCAAACCGGTCGACGGACGCGGCTTCCTGACCGTGACCGTGGAGCCGGACAACCCGATGTCGCCGCCCACCCGGCACCGCACCTGGCTCGATTTCACCGGCGACGGCCGCTACCTGCTGACCACCTCGCAGGACCTCATCCTCACCCCGGTCTCGGACGAGGACTTCGCGGCCCAGCTGATCGGTCTCGCGCACATCCGCTGAGCCGGGCCCCCGCTGTGGTAGTTGTGGGAGATGGCGAAGAAGCAGTGGTCCGTTCCGGCCACCGAGGCCCTGAAAGCCGATGGATTGCGGATCGCTGACCTGGACACCAACGGCACGCCCGGGTTCAAGGGCGACAAGGCGGCAGGCCAGGAGCTGCAGGCCGAACGCACCGAGGTGCTCTCGGCGTTGCAGGAACGGCTCTATGCCAATGGGCGCTCCGGTGATTCGCGCAGCGTGCTGCTCGTGTTGCAGGGCATGGACACCGCGGGCAAGGGCGGCATCGTCCGGCACGTGATCGGCTCGGTCGACCCGCAGGGCGTCGACCACCACGCGTTCGGCGTGCCGACCGAGGAGGAGAAGCGCCACCACTACCTGTGGCGCATCCGCAAGGCGCTGCCGCGCGGCGGGCAGCTCGGCGTGTTCGACCGCTCGCACTACGAGGACGTGCTCGTCGTGCGCGTGCACGACCTGGTCCCGAAGAAAGAGTGGGAGCCGCGCTACGACGAGATCAACGCGTTCGAGCGCGAACTCGTGGACGAGGGCACCACTGTGGTGAAGGTGGCCATGTTCGTCTCGCTCGATGAGCAGAAGAAGCGGCTGATGGAGCGCCTCGAACGGCCGGACAAGTACTGGAAGTTCAATCCGTCCGACATCGATGAGCGCGCCTTCTGGCCCGCCTATCAAGAGGCCTACCAGGCCATGCTCGACCGGACCAACACCGATTACGCCCCGTGGCACGTGATCCCGGCCGACCGGAAGTGGTTCTCCCGCCTGGCGATCACCGAGCTGCTCATCGACGCGCTCGAACGCCTCGAGCTCGAATGGCCCGCGGCGCAATTCGATGTCGAGGAGCAGAAGCGCCGTCTCGCCGAGGCCTGACGATCTTCAGACCAGCGGGCGGACTTCCTCCGCGACGAAGCGGACGAAGGCTTCGGGATCCGGCTCGTCCGCGGTCGGCTGGATGATGACGGTGTCCGCGCCCGCCTCGACCAGCCGGTGCACCGCGTCGGCCACGACCTGCGCGCCACCGGCGACGCCCGCGCCCGGCGCGTGCTTCGGCGTCCGTTCGGCGGCCAGCCGAGCCTCGGCATCCGGGCCGGTGACCGCGAGCAGACTCGCGACGACCGGATGCGGATCGGTGCGCCCGGCCGCGGCCCGCCCCTCATCGATCAGTTTCCGCGCGGCTCGCACACCGTCCGCGTCGGTGATCGAATCCAGCAGCGTCCCATCGGCATGCGAGCCGCACAGACGGATCGAGCGCGGCCCCTGGGCGCCGGCGTAGATCTTCGGCGGCGCGAACGGCGGCCAGTCGAGCGCCACATGGTCGAGCCGCACGTAGCGACCGGAGGTGGTGACCCGCTCGCCGGCCAGCAACGCGCGCAACGCGTCCAGATATTCACCGAGCAACGTAACTGGGGATTCGACCCGCGCACCGACCTGACCCATCCAGTCCTGCACGCCGTGGCCGACGCCGAGCAGCACCCGATCCGGGAACAGCCGGTCGAGCGTGGCCGCCTCCATCGCGGTGAGCGCCACGTTGCGCAGCGGCACCGGCAGCAGTCCGATGCCGACGTGCAGCCGCTCGGTCCAGCCCAATACCGCTGCGGCACTGGCTATTCCGCTCTCCAGGAAACAGTCCTCCCAGAGCCAGAGCTGCTCCAGCCCGGACTCCTCGGCGACCCGGGCGACGGCCCGCAATCGCTCCGGCGGATTCTGTGGACGAAACACGGCACCGAGGACAGTCATCCTGCAATTCCTACCGGGTGGGTATGACAACCACGAGATACCACTGCCGCGTCGGCGCCCGATATTTCGGAATCTCTCAGGTTCACCGATGATGATGTGGCCGTGGCCCGACCACGCGGGGATGAGATTCCAGCTCTACCATCGTGGCGGCAGGTACCGGCAGTCTCGAGCGAAAGGCGTGGTGAACGCACGGTGAGCAAGAACCCGGGTGGGAAGAAGAACCCGTTGCTGGCGGCGGATCGCAGCGACCGCAACCGCAAGATCTTCATCCAAGTGGGCGTGGCCGCTGTCTTGATCGCGCTCATCGCGGCGATCGGTATCGGTGTCGCGGTGAAGAAGGCGCGCAAGGACGACCCCGGGCCGAGCCCCGCCATCGCGGCCGCCGCGAACGCGGACCCGGCGGGCATCACCGGCACGATCACCGACAAGGGCGCGATCCGCATCGGCAAGCCCGGCGCGAAGGTCACCGTCCGGGTGGTCGCCGACCTGCAGTGCCCCGCGTGCAAGGGCTTCGAGGCGGCCAACTCGCAGGTGCTCGACGACAACGTGAAGAACGGCACCATCGCGGTCGAATACAACGTGATCGCGTTCCTGGACAAGGCTTCCAGCACCCGTTACTCGACCCGCGCGGCGAACGCCTCGTACTGCGTCGCCGAGGCGGATCCGTCGAAATACATGGCCTGGCTGACCTCGATGTTCGCCCAGCAGCCCGCCGAGGGCGGCTCCGGCCTGCCGAACGACAAGCTGGTCCAGATCGCCAAGGACGCGGGTTACCCGGACTCGGTGGCCAACTGCATCACGGATGTGAAGTACGACAAGTACATCCAGGCCCGCACCGATGAGGTGCTCAAGAGCGGCATCCAGTCGACCCCGTCGGTCTTCGTCAACGGCAAGCAGGTCCAGTCGAGCCAGGAGCTGATGGGCCCCGGCGGCCTCGCACCGGCGATCGCTGCCGCCGCGGCGCAGTGACCACCGCCCCACCCCGGGCCGCCTGGATTCTGCTGCTGGGCGGGCTGGCCGGCTGGCTGGCCGCGGTGGCGCTGACCATCGAACGGTTCAAGCTGTTCACCGACCCGGGCTACACCCCCTCGTGCAGCATCAATCCGATCCTGTCCTGCGGATCGGTGATGGTGACCAAGCAGGCCGCGGTGTTCGGATTCCCGAATCCGATCATCGGCATCGTCGGCTTCTCCGTGCTGGTCACCCTCGCGGTGCTGTCGGTGGCCGGGGTGGGGTTCCCGAAATGGATCTGGGGCGGGCTGTGGATCGGCCTGCTGCTCGGCGTTGTGTTCGTCGGCTGGCTGATCTTCCAGAGCCTGTACCGGATCAACGCGCTGTGCCCGTACTGCATGGTGGTGTGGGCGATCATCACCCCGCTGCTCGCGGTGGTCACCGATCAGCTCTGGGGCGGGTCGCGTGGCCCGCTGCGCATCCTCGCGGAGTGGCGCTGGACCATCGTCGCGCTGTTCTACGCGGTGGTGCTGCTGCTGGTCTTCCTGCGGTTCCAGGATTACTGGCTGTCGCTGGTCTAGTTCGGCGTGCCGAGCGTCAGCACCAGGGCGACCGTGCGCCGGGCGCCCGCGGTGTCCAGGATGTCGAGCTGGATCGAGTCGCCGGGCTTGTGCACGTTGATCGCCGCGTGCAGCGTGCGGGCCGAGGTGATCTCGCGACCGTCCACGGCGACGATCACCTCGCCGTGCGTCAGCCCGGCCGCGTAGGCGGGTAGCCCGTAGAGCGCCAGGTCGATGCGGGCCCCGCTGGGTTTCGCGTCGGTGGTCAGCACGCCGAGCGTCGCGGTCGGCCCGACGTGCACGGTGTCGGTCGGCGTGCCGGAGCGGATCTGGTGGACCACCCGCATCGCGGTGTCGATCGGCACCGCGTAGCCGTTCGGCGGCCTGCTCACCGCGCGCGCCGGATCGCCGGACGCGGCGGCGATCACCCCGATCACCGCGCCCTCCCGATCGGCGAGCGCGCCGCCGGACTGCCCGGAGGTGACCGCGGCGGCGACCTCCAGCATCCCGGTGAGCGGTTTGCGGGACAGGTCGGCCGAATTCAGCGCGACGATGGTGCTGTCCAGATCGGTGAGGACGCCCTGGATCGCGGTCGGGGTGCCGCCGACGCCGCCCGCGTTGCCGATCGCCAGCACCTCGTCGTGCACCCGCGCGCCGGCCGAGGTGCCGATCCGCGCGGTCGGCAGTTCGGTCGCGCCGGTCAGCCCGAGCAGCGCGATATCGGCGTCGGAGTCGTAGCCGAGCACCACCGCGTCGTACTCGCGGCCGTTGCCGACATCGGTGACGGTGACCGTGTCCGCGCCCTTGACCACGTGATGGCTGGTCAGCACCTGACCGTCCGCGGTGAGCACGATGCCCGACCCGGCCGCACCGAGCCCGAACGGCCTGGTCGAGGCGGTGATATCGACCAGCGCCGGGTCGACCACGGCCGCGACGGCGAGCGGATCGAGCGGCGGCGGAGGCGGCGCGAGGATCGGCGCGGCGACCTCGGTGGCGCCGCCGGACCAGCTGGGCAGCTCGCCCCGGTAACCGAGGAACGCGGCCACGGCTAGCAGCGCGGCGACGATCATCGCCAGCGCGCGGCCGCCGAACCGTTGCTCATTCATCGCTTCTCCGCCTCGATACCTGCGAATTCCATTGTGGCCGGAGATCTTCACCGTAGATCAGAAAATGGCGCTGGCAGTCGGTGGTCCTCGCCGAAATACCCGCGTGTCGCTATTTCAGGCATGTCCGTTATGTGTCGTGTTTGGCAAGTGGGTGCATGCGGCGGTAGGCATGTATGCATGACAACTGCTGCCGCGTACGCCCTATCCGCATCCGATGGCGCATTCGAGAAGGTGACGATCGAGCGCAGGGACCTCGGTCCGCGCGATGTGCTGATCGATATCAAATACGCGGGCATCTGCCATTCCGACATTCACACCGCCCGCGACGAGTGGGGCGGCACCAAATATCCCCTGGTGCCCGGTCACGAGATCGCGGGCCTGGTCGCCGCGGTCGGGTCCGAGGTGAGCAAGTATCAGGTCGGCGATCGCGTCGGCGTCGGCTGCATGGTGAATTCCTGCGGCAAATGCGGGCCGTGCCTGGCCAACGAGGAGCAGTACTGCACCCGCGGCGCGACCATGACCTACAACACGCAGGTCGATCCGTCGGTTCAGGTCGACGGGTACACGATGGGCGGCTACTCGACCCAGATCGTGGTGACCGAGGGCTTCGTCGTCGGCATCCCGGAGGGCATCGGGCTCGACCAGGCCGCGCCGCTGCTCTGCGCGGGCGTCACCCTGTTCTCCCCGCTGCGGCACTGGAACGCCGGACCGGGCAAGCAGGTCGCCATCATCGGCATGGGTGGGATCGGGCACGTCGGGGTGAAGATCGCGGCCGCGCTCGGCGCCGAGGTCACCGTGCTCAGCCACTCGCTGAGCAAGCAGGAGGACGGCAAGCTGTTCGGCGCGAGCCACTACTACGCGACCAGCGAGCGGCAGACCTTCCGCGAGCTGCGCGGCAAGTTCGACCTCATCCTCAACACCGTCTCGGCGGACCTGCCGATCGACGACTACATGAAGATGCTGAACCTCGACGGCACCCTGGTGATCCTCGGCCTGCCGGAAAACCCGATGGCGATCAAGCCGTTCACCATCGCCGGCTACCGCCGCTCGCTGGCCGGCTCGATGATCGGCGGCATCGCGCAGACCCAGGAGATGCTGAACTTCTGCGCCAAGCACGGCATCGGCGCGGAGATCGAGGTGATCTCCGCCGACGAGATCGACGGCGCCTACGACCGCGTGGTCGCCAGCGACGTCCGCTACCGCTTCGTCATCGACGTGTCGACCATATGAGGTCCCGAGTAGTTCCAGGACTACTCGAATCGGGTCCGTTCACCGAACCACGCGCAGTCGCCCGAAACCGAAAACGTTGCGGTCTCGGGTAGTTCGCTACCCGCGACGATGACATATTTCCGCAGCTACCGTCCAGATCCAAACAATTTTCCAGTCATGACTCGGAAGAAATGGATCTGTCATGGACACGGTGCGTTCGCACACAAATCTCGGGCTCTTCCTCATCGACAAGGAGTCGGGTGCGCCGATCGCCCGGCATCCGGTTTATGCCGAGGTGGTGGTCCGGCGCTGCGGCGGCGGGTCACACACCCTCGAACGCGCGGAAACCGATTCGATATCCGACTCCGACTCGGACTCGGACTCGGACTCGGATATCGAATGGGCCGCGCCGCTCGGCGTGCTGTGGACCGACCACGTCGGGTACGTCTCCTTCGACCTGACCCGGTTGCCCACGCCGGTCAGCCGCCGGCTCGACAACACCGTCACCGTGCGCCGCTACGGCGCGGCCGCGGTCGCCGACGGTGACGGCGAGAACGACGACGAGCAGACGATGACCATCCGCGCCCTCGCCTACGGCGCCGCCGAATGGGTGGATGTGCTCGACCAGAACCGGTTCACCGCGGGCGCGGTGGTCGGCCGAATCGTCCTGCCGCCCACCGGCATCGCCCCGCCGCACTACGAGGGCGGCATGGCGACCATGCAAAATCCGAACCTCACCGACTGGGAGCTGTCCCCGTCCTCGTTCGCCACCAACCCCACGCAGCTGGTCGGCGAGAACGGCTGCGAGAACCTCTACCCGGCGACCCTGTCGCTGCACGAATTCACCACCCGCCAGGTCGTCCGGCTCAGCGACGACCCGCCCGGCATCACCATCCCCGAGCCCTATCGCGCGGCCTACATCGACGAGTACAAGGTCACCTGGAGCGCGCTGGGCCATTCCCTCGGCGAGATCCTCTACAGCCTCCCGCTCGCGCCGGGCGAATCGGTGAAACTCGCGATCCTGGACTGGTCCTGGGACAGCCTCACCCGGCGCGACGAGCACACCAAGCTCACCGAGGACGTCCTGCATCAGACCCACCGGGACCGCACGATCAGCGAGACGGTGCAGGCGGGCCTGCGGGAGATGCAGCACGGCTCCAACTTCATGGGCGGGGTCGCGCATTCCGGCGGCGGCAGCGGTAGCGGCAGCGTCGGGGTGGTCGGTATCGGCGCCGCGGTCGGCGATGCCTGGAGCATGGGCGGCAGCACCGCGACCAGCGAGGGCAGCCGCGATCTGACCGCGGAGAACGTGCAACGGCTCAGCGACAGCTTCAGCCAGGCGAGTTCGGCACAGCGCGAGATCAATTCGACGGTCGTGGTGCAGGCCAGGCAGGAGGAGCACGAGTCGATCCAGACCCGCACCTTCTCCAACTACAACCACGCGCACACGCTGACCATCCTGTATTACGAAGTGCTGCGGCACTATCGGCTCGCGGTGCAGTGGGTGCGCCGCCGCCCGGCGGTGCTCGTCCAGCATCCGGCGCCGATCGTGAATTTCGATATCGCGGAACTGCTGCGCCGGCGGGCCGTGCTGGAGCCGGTGCTGCTCGATCCGGCCCTCGCGCCCGGCTTCGCGGCGCTGGCGAAACAGGATCTGGTGGCCAAGAACCAGAGCCTGCACGGCGTCGACCCCGGCAGCCTGGACAGGCCGATTCGCCAATTCTGGGAGGGTGACCTGCAATTCGGCCTGTTCGAGTTCTACGTCAAGCCTTCCGAAGGCGGCGGCGACACCACCGACAAGCAGGTGATGCTGAACCTGATCCTGCTGGACGGCAACAACGTGGTCAGCCGGCCGCTGCTGCTCGAATGGGAGAAGGGGGACCTGACCCGCAACGTCAATACCGCTGAGCGACTGAACGATACGGCGACGGCCAGCTTCATCTCCAAGCCGGATCAGCCGGTCCCGTGGCGCGATCTGGTCGGGTTCGAGTTCGTGCTGCACGAGGACAACAACTGGCGGGCGGATCGCCTGGCGATCAACGCCTTCCATCCCGGCGGCGCCATTTCGCTCCTGGACAACGTGGACGTGGATCTGTTCTTCCGGCAGAACGGGTCCTCCAACACCGTCACCTTCATCCGGCGTCCCGGACCCCGGCCCGCCGATCTGCCGCCGAACTGGTCGCCGGCCAAATCGCTGACGCCGGAGGAATATCAGAACGCCCAGCGCCTCATCGACCACGTGAACACCAACAACGCCTACTACAACCGCGCGGTCATGCTCGCCACTCGCACCGCGGACATCAGCGTCGCGTTCGAGACGATGCCGTGGGCCGACGGCAAGACCCTGGCCGACGTGGCCGTGCCGACGCCGCTCGAGGTGTTCGGCAATCACGTCGCCTACCCGTTGACCGCGGCCGGGACCGTGGTGCTGGACCCGCCGCCCGAGGCCCAGACGGAACGGCTGATCACGATGCCGACCCGCGGTGTCTTCGCCGAAGGCAAACTGGGCCACTGCAATGTCGCGGAGGAGATCGACAACACCCGCTTCTGGAAGTGGGAGGAGCACCCGATCCCGATCCAGGCGCCGGAGATCGCGCCGGTCGTGCCGACCACGCCGACGCCGGTCCCGACCAACCCGACGCCGACCCCGTTCCCACAGTCGTTGGTCAACGTCGTATCACCCAGTCCCGCACCGGATCCGGTGGGCCTGGCCGCGGCCCTGCAACTGCTCGGCACGCCGGGGATCTTCCGGGACATGTCCGGCCGCGCGGAGGTCGCCGATCTGCTGAAGAAGTTGTCCGACAACACGATTTCGATCGCCGAGGCCGCGACCAAGGCGCGCGAGATCCAAGCCAAGTACGGCAGTCCGGGCGCGGGCGGCGACGGCGGGTCGAGCGGCCAACCGGCCGCCGGGCTCGGATCGGGCCGGACCTCGCCGAGCGACCGATCCTCCACCACCACCCAGGACCTGCAAGACCTGCAACACGTCCTCGGCAACGCACAGGCGAAGAACCTGATCACCGCCGAGGCCGCGAAGGAGGCGTATGCGCGGGCGTTGCAGGGCGCCTACGACCCCAATTATGTGAATGCCTCGACCGGGAAACCCCCTGCCGCCGTGCCGATTACCGCGGCCACCGACGCACAGCTCGGCCAGGCTGCGGCGGTCGAGTTCTTCAACGCGACCGACATCGACAACTACTTCCTCGATGTCACCGGGAAGACCTTCGCCGGCTGGTTCACCTCGACGCTGGCCGGGCGCGGTAGCTGGGGACCGCTGTCGATGTCGGTGGACGCCGACACCCTGAATCGCTTCACCGAGACCTGGAATGCCTTCCCGCCCATCGTCGGCACCGATCGCGGGGTCGGCGTCCCGGGGATCTCACTGCCCGAATTCGCCACGCTGATGGCCAAATTCCTGCACGAGACGGGTGGCAAGCTGCAATTCCGCGGCGCGGAAACCGTTGGCGGATACGGCCATCCAGGTCTGTCCTACGCCTTCGATTCGTTCCTGATCCAGCGTCCCGGCGAGGCAGCCTTCACCAAGGGGTCCTACAACACCGGCAACGGCAATCACACCGCGTTCGCCTGCTTCCACGACCCGATCTATCTGGCCGCGTTCGGCACGCTCGCGCCCACCGCGCAGGCGGTGCGCGACCGCACCGAGTGGAAGGGCACCACCTGGCCGGCCGGGGTGCCGACCTCGATCGACAGCTCGACCGCGTTCCTGCAGGAGGCCGACTTCTACAAGTTCCGCGGCCGCGGCGCCATCCAGTCCACCGGCCGGGTCGCCTACCTGCCGATCGTGAACTTCGTCCGCGGCTATGCGGGCGACGATGCCCGGATCACCGCGGTCAAGGACCGGTGGACGAATCTGGCGACCACCCTCGCCGCCCAGGGCGTCACCCTGACCAGCGACGACGACTTCGCCACCGCGTCGAGCAACGCTGACTGGGACGCGCTGTTCGCCACCATCACCATCCAGGCGGTGGCCATCCGCGGCCACAACAACCTGGCCGGCAAGCACTACCTGCCGATGTCGAACAGCGCCCCGGTGCTGCGCGGCACCGGGCGCGGGTCGGCCTACTTCGTCGCCATCGCGATCGCGGGGAACAACCCGTCCTACGGCAACGATGTCCGCCAGCGCATGCTCGATTTCATCGGCACGCTGTGGCGCACCCCGATGCCGGCCGCCGGTTCGATCGAGATCTGACCAAGCGCCCAGCCCGCGCCCGCATGTTGCGGGCGCGGGCTGTGGCGATCGTGGGTACGTTGGCGGTGTGCCCGCGGATGACGACGAAACGACGCCTCCCGCCGCGGCCCCGGCGGCAACCGGCGAGGCCGTGGTCACCGCCGAGGTGACCGCCGGCCCGCCGCCGTGGCTGTTGCGGGCGTTCCTGCTCGCCGCGGCGACGGTGGCCGGGTTGTTCGCGGGGTTCTGGGTGCTGACCCGGTTGCAGGGGTTGCTGACCATCCTGCTGGTTTCGCTGTTCCTGGCCTTCGCCATCGAGCCGGCGGTGAACGCGCTCGCCCGCCGCGGGATGAAGCGCGGACTCGCCACGGGCGTGGTCTTTCTCGTGCTGGCCGCGGTGGTGGTCGCGTTCTTCTGGACGCTCGGGGCATTGCTCATCGATCAGGTCACCACCCTGGTCAACAACGCGCCGGAGTATGCCGACCAGGGCATCGACTGGATCAACCGGACGTTCGACGCGAACCTGTCCGGCACCGATATCGAGAAGTACACCAGCGGCTGGAGCAAGTACCTCGAGGGCGCGGCGGGCAACGCGTGGGACATCGGGACGCGCACGGTCGGGGTGGTCTTCCAGTCGCTCGGCGTGCTGCTGTTCACCTACTACTTCGCCGCCGACGGGCCGCGCTTCCGCAACGCGGTGTGCTCGCTGCTGCCGCCGCGCAAGCAGCGACATGTGTTGCGCGCCTGGGATATCGCGGTGGAGAAGACCGGCGGCTACATCTACTCGCGCGGATTGCTCGCGCTCGCCTCGACGGTGGCGCACTATGTCGCGTTGCGCGTGCTCGATGTGCCGTCGGCGTTCGCCCTCGCGCTGTGGGTCGGCGTTGTCTCGCAATTCATTCCGACCGTCGGCACCTACCTGGCGGGCGCGCTGCCGATCATCGTCGCGCTGGTACACAGCCCGTCGGACGCGCTGTGGGTGCTCGGCTTCATCGTGGTGTATCAGCAGTTCGAAAACTATGTGCTGCAACCGAGAATCACCGCGACCACCCTGGACATGCACCCGGCCGTCGCGTTCGGCGCGGTCTTGGCGGGCGCGGCGCTGCTCGGTGCGACCGGCGCCCTGCTGGCGATTCCGGTCACCGCGACCGTGCAGGCGTTCGCCGGGGCCTACATTCGGCGCTACGAGGTGCAGACCGATGTGGACCACAACGCGCCGTTGCCGCCCGCACCGCCGAAGCCGCATCGGAAGTGGGCTCGCCAGTTGACCATTCGGTTCACCGGAGCTGACCGGCCGAAGTAGCCGCGCACCGCCGGATCTGTTCGAGCAGCGCCTGCGTGATCTTGCCCATCTGCGCGCGGCTGTGGTCCGCGGTGTCGTGCTCGACCTGGATGGTGAGCCGGTCGCCGACGGTGAACACGGTGAGTTTCGGCGGCATGCCCGGGCCCATCGCGAAGACATCGTCGCGGATGTGCTGGACGCCCGCGGGGGTCGAATGTGCGGGCAGGCGGCCGATATTGGACATGGCGAGGGTGGGCGGCGAGGCGAACGCGGCGGCCGTCGCCGGGTCCGTCACGCGCTGTGCGGCCAGCAGGAACCGGCCCGCGTCATGGCGTTCGGCGGCGGCCTGCATGCCCGCCGCCACCAGCAGACCGATGCCGATCGGGCTGTGGTCCGGCTCGACCTCGACGGCGGTGCCGACGCCGGACGCGACATTCAGCATCGTGCTCGCGGGCAACGGCGGCACCAGCTCGCCGCGCACGTCCACGGCGTGCCCGCAGATCATCGGCAGCGCACCGGTATCCGGCTCGAGCTGCGCACGGAACGCGACCAGCGCGGCGCCGGCGAGCAGGCTGTTGACCGAGAGGCCGTGCGCCCGAGCGGAATCGACCAGCGCGGTGGTCTCGACGGTGTCCAACTCGATGCGCCGCACCGCGAAACGTCCGAGCGGATCGTCGGACACACCGTCGTAGGGCAGGCTGCGCGGCGCCGCCGCCGGATCGATCATCGTCACACCCGCGGCCGCGAGTTCCAGGAACTCCGCCACCTCGGCCTCGGAAAAGACCTCGGCGAGCCGGGTATCCATCGCCTCGGGCAGGGACTGGTCCGAATCATCGACCGGCAGCGGGCTGCCCGCGACGTGCGCGGTGTAGCGCCGCCACAGCTCCGCGAGCAGCGCGAAAGCCGAACGGCCATCGGAGATTCCGTGATGGATGACCAGCACGACTTGCTGGCGCGGGCCGGCGCGGAACAGCTGGGCGCGGAACAACCCGTCGGTCCAGTCCCGCGGACCGTTCACCAGCCGCAGGTAGTCGGCCTCGTCGCCATCGGCGACGTCCAGGCGCGGGCGGTAGTCGTCGTCGCGACGCACGTGCGGTGTGCCGTCGGCCGCGGTCACCACCTTGCTGCGGAGCAAGGGATGAACGGCGGCCAGCTCGCCGAGTACGCGACGCAGGATCGCGGAGTCGATCGCACCGTGCACGGTCGAGCCGATGAACAGCGGCATGCCGCCGGCGGGGACGCTGCCGAGCTGGGTGTCCGTGCCGAAGAACATGGATTCGAAGGGGGAAATGGGTCGCTGTGCGGTCATGTTCCCGACCATACGCACGTTTCAAACAGTTGTCACAAACATATGTTTGAAACATTTGTCACAAACACACGTATGCCCGGCTGCTATCGTGCGGAGGTGGGAACCCGAGACGATCTACTCGCCGCGGCCAAGCAGTGCCTGGCCGAACGCGGCTACGCGCGCACCACCGTGCGCGACATCGTGGCCGCCTCCGGCACCAACCTCGCGGCGATCAACTACCACTTCGGCACCCGGGACAAGCTGCTCACCCAGGCGATGATGGAAACCACCGCGAGCGCGGTGCAGCAGATCCTCGACTCGCCGCCCGCCGACGATCCGGCCGATCCGGCCGTGCGCCTGCACGCCTTCCTGCAGCGCCTGATCGACTCGTTCACCGCGGACCGGCCGCTGTGGTCGGCCAATGCCGAGAGCTTCGCCCAGGCGCTGCACTCCCCCGAGCTGCGCACCGAGTTCGGCATAGCGCAAGCCCAAGCGCGCGAAGGTCTTTCACACTTCTTCGACGACGACTCCACCGATCCCGCGGTCGGCGCGGTGTTGCAGACGATGATCGGCGGACTGCTCATCCAATGGCTGGTCGACCCGGACAACGCGCCGACGGCCGAGACTCTCACCGCGGGCCTGCGCACGCTGGGCGAGGCCACCCGCCCGGCCTGACCGGCACCGGGCGACCGTCCGGCGAACTCACCGGCCCGTGCTAACGTTCCCGCCCGTGCCGATCACCCATGCTGGAACGATGGCGATTCTGCTGGGGCTGGTGTCGATGTGCGCCACGCTGGTCGGCGGGCTCGTCGCGGTGCGCATCGGCGACCGCAAACACCTGGTGCTCGGCCTGGCCGCGGGCGTGATGCTCGGCGTGGTCTTCTTCGATCTGCTGCCCGAGGCGCTGGAACAGTCCAGCCAGCACGTGCTCGGCGTGCCCGCCGCACTGATCGCCGCGGTGGGCGGCTTCCTGACCATCCACGTGATCGAGCGCGCGGTCGCCATCCACACCGGGCACGAGCAGGAATTCGGCACGCACACACACGGTTTCGAATCCGTCGGCCTACTCGCCGCGGCGGGCTTGATCTTTCACAGCCTGCTGGACGGTTTCGGCATCGGCCTCGGCTACCAGGCCGGCGCCACCGTCGGCGCCGCGGTCGCCATCGCGGTCATCTCGCACGACTTCGCCGACGGCTTCAACACTTTCACCATCTCCACCCTCTACGGCAACGCGCGCAAACGGGCGCTCACCCTGCTCGCCCTCGACGCCATCGCCCCCGTCGTCGGCGCGATCCTCGGCTCCCTCATCCACGTCCCACACGGCGTCGTCGGCCTCTACCTCGGCTACTTCGCCGGCTTCCTGCTCTACCTCGCCACCGCCGACATCCTCCCCGAGGCCCACGCCGTACACCCCTCCCGCCTCACCCTCGCCTGCACCGTGGCAGGCGCAGGCCTCATGCTCGGCGTAGCCGCCCTCAACCACTGACCCGTCAGAAGACCGGCTCCGGCATCAACACCACCCGCCAGCCATCCGGATCGGGAAAGGTCAAGCCGCCGTTGGCGGTCCAGTAGGGGTTCTCCGCCTCGACCGGTTCGACGCCGAACTCCGCGAGCCGCCGCGCCGCCTCGGACATCCGCGCGGCGTCGGAAAAGTACAGCACCAGTAGGTTTTCCGCACTCGGCGCGGCGCCCGGGCTGCCATTCACCTGCGTCGTGAACTCCAGGTGGTAGCCGACTCCCGGTAACCCGACCATCACTCCGGCATAGCCGTCGTGGTCCGCGAACCGGAAGATTTCGCGCAACCCGAGCCCGTCGACGTAGAACCGCACCACCTCGTCGAGTTGATCCGTCGGCCGGGCGATCCGCACCTGCGCCACCGGCCAGGCGTCATTGTCTGCTCCCACATTCCGACGATACGACCAGGTTCTTAGCAACCAAGGTTGACTATCGTGATTAGTCAACTAAAGTTGCTTGCATGGCCAACCCTGAAATTCCCGACTCCGGCGAGCCCGCGGACCGGCTCGCGGCTGTGGTCGCGTTGCGGCGCTTGGCCGATCAGCTGGAGGACAGTGCCGTCGAGGAGGCGATGCGGGCGGGTTGGGGGTGGCCGCAGGTCGCCGAGGCGCTCGGCGTCACCCGGCAAGCCGTGCACAAGAAGCACGCCAAGCGGCTCATCGCCGCGGGCGTCAGCCTGAGGAGGCGCTGACCATGACCCCATTCGACGAATATCTGCACACGGTCATCACCGAGGGCAGCAGCGAAGCGCGGCGCGACGGATCATCGACCGTCGAGGCGCAACACCTGCTGCTGGCGATCGCCGCGCAGACGGGCACCGCGCCACAGCGGGTGCTGGCCTCGGTCGGACTCGACCATCAGGCGATCCGCGACGCACTGCACCGCGAGTTCGAACACAGCCTGAGCGCGGCAGGCGTATCGCTCGCCGACCTGAACGTGCCGCGCGCACAGGGCGTCCGCAACGGCTCCCCGAATGTCGGCGCCTCGATGAAGCTCGCGCTGGAGCGCGGCTTCAATTCCGTTCCCCGCAAACGAGATCTACGCCCCGCGCACGTACTGCTCGGCATCCTGCGCGCCGACGTCGGCACCGTGCCGCGGGCGCTCGCCCTGGCCGGGGTGGATCGAACGGATCTCCAGACCCGAGTTCAGCACGCGCTGGAGGAAGCGTGACAACGGAACACCCTGAGGTGCAACGCCTTCTGGACGAGGCAGTGAGCAAGCGGGGTCTACCCGGCATCGTCAGCGAGATCCGCGACGAGCACGGTCGCTGGTTCGGCGCCGCGGGCGTGTCCGACACCGCAACCGGCTGCGGACGCGATCCGCAGGAACAGTTCCGCATCGGCAGCGCCACAAAGGCATTCACGGCCACCGTGGTCCTGCAACTGGTCGGCGAGGGCAAGCTGAGCCTCGACGACGCGGTCGACACATGGCTGCCCGGACTGATCACGAGCGACGGCGGCTCCGCGATCACCGTCCGCCAACTGCTCAATCACACCAGCGGACTGTTCACCCACACCGACGACGACCAGGTACGCGCCGGAACCGGCTGGCGCCCCGAACAACTCGTGCGCCTCGCCATGACCCACCCGCCGTACTTCGCGCCCGGCGCGGGCTTCCGGTACTCCAACACCAACTACGTTATCGCCGGAATGCTGATCGAACGGTTGACGGAAAACTCACTCGCCCAGGAGGTCTCGCGCCGAATCAGCGAGCCGCTCGGACTGGCCGCGACCTACCCGGCAGGCACCGAAACCGTGATCGACGGTCCCCATCCACGGCACTACACGACCTTGTTCAACCCGGCCCCCGACGCCGAGGTCTACGACATCACCGACGCCGACCAAACCTGGTCCGGCGCTTCCGGAGACATGGTCTCGACCACCGGCGATCTACAGGTGTTCCTGCACGCCCTGCTGACCGGGCAACTACTTCCACCCGACCAGCACCGCGAGCTGTGGACCACCGTATCGACCGACGGCGCGGAATGGGTCGCGAACACCCGATACGGCCTGGGCGTCTTCGAGCAGGAACTACCAGGCGGCCCAACGGTTTACGGACTGGCCGGAGCCACCATGGGCTCCTGGACCTGGGCCATGGGCAGCCGAGACGGCGAACGCATCGTGGTGACCCACACCAACGGCGACTGGAACGACCCCATGGCGGTCTTCCTCGCAGTGATAAAGGCCGCCCTCCCGTAAGGGGAAGACGGCCTTCATCTTTCAGCTGTTGAACTCAGGGACGCCCGGCCCGAGCGGCAGGCGCCTGCTCCCGGGTCGCGCGGGTGTGCGGCGCACCGCCACGCGCGGAGCGGGTCGCGGTACGACCGGCCGCATCGAAGCTGTGCACGGCGGAACCGTTGCCGCCACGCCCGTTACGGCTGCGCGGCTGACCACCGGCAACATCACCGGCGCCACGTCCGCCGCGACGCGGCTGGCCACCGGCGGCACCGCGCGACGCGTCATCCGTGCCCCGCGCGCTGCGGGTACGCGGCTGCCCACCGGCAACGGCGCCCTCGCGCGGTCCACGCTCGCCACGGCTGCGCGCCTGACCGGCGGGCGCGCCGTACCGGCGATCGCCGCCGCCGCGCCGATTGCGGTTGCCCTGACCGTCGGAGTTCGACGCCACGGGCATCGCGCTCGGCGCGACCCGCGGTGCGATGGTGCCGACCAGCGCCGTCACCGGCGCCGAATCGGCGGTCACCCGCTGGGATGCGACATTGATGTTCGCCTTGCGCAGCAGGGCCGCGACATCGCGACGCTGCTCCGGCAGCACTACGGTGACCACGTCACCGGCGCTGCCCGCGCGAGCGGTACGACCGGAGCGATGCAGGTAAGCCTTGTGCTCGGCCGGCGGGTCGACGTGCACGACCAGCTCGACGTCGTCGACGTGCACGCCACGCGCCGCGATATCGGTCGCGACGAGCACCCGGGCCGTGCCGTTGCTGAACGCGGCCAGGTTGCGGTCGCGGGCCACCTGGGACAGGTTGCCGTGCAGGTCCGTCGCGGGAATGCCCGCGGTGGTCAGCTGCTTGGCCAGCTTGCGGGCCTGGTGCTTGGTGCGCATGAACAGGATCCGGCGGCCGGAGCCGGCGGCGAGGGTCTCCACCAGGACGCGCTTGGCCTCGACGCCACCGACCTCGAAGACGTGGTGGGTCATCGCGGCCACCGGCGAGTCCGCCGTGTCCACGGAGTGCGTCGCCGCGTTGCGCATGAACTGCTTGACCAGCTTGTTGACGCCGTTGTCCAGCGTCGCGGAGAACAGCAGGCGCTGGCCGCCGCTCGGGGTGGCCGCGAGGATGCGGGTCACCGCGGGCAGGAAGCCGAGGTCGGCCATGTGGTCGGCCTCGTCCAGCACGGTGATCTGCACGTATTGCAGCGAAACCACGCGCTGACGCATCAGGTCCTCGAGCCGGCCGGGGCAGGCGACGACAATGTCGACGCCGGCGGAGAAGGCCTTGGCCTGCCGGTGCTGGGAGACGCCACCCATGATGGTGGTCACCTTCAGCCCGGCGGCGGTGGCCATCGGCTCCAGCGCGGTGGCGATCTGGGTGGCCAGCTCCCGGGTCGGCGCGAGGATCAGGCCGCGCGGCCTGCGGCCGGGGCGCTGATCGCCGCCGGCCAGGCGGTCGACCATGGGGATGGAGAAGGCGAGCGTCTTGCCGCTACCCGTCTTGCCGCGGGCGAGCACGTCGCGACCGGCCAGGGTGTCGGGCAGCGTGGCCGCCTGGATGGGGAACGGAGCCGTGATGCCGCTCGCGGTGAGGGCGCCGACCAGCTTCGCGCCGACTCCGAGAGCGGCGAACGACGTGGTGGGGGCAGGGCTCGAAACAGGGGTGGTCATATGTGGTGGGTGTGCCTTCCAGGCATCGGGGTGTACCCCAGCGCTGCGCAGGATTGTGGTCCGTGCGTTCGGTGTTATGACACCCAGCTGAGGCGCCGACGCGAAAGGTAAGACATCCACGACGGATCGAGAGGGAGCGTGAAGATCAACGCTTGCCTTTGGTAACTCTACCGCAACCTCGCGTATTCCTCGCCTTCGGACCGCGAGGTCTGTAGTGGGTTACGTCACGGCCCGCCGGACCGGACATAACCGGCCGACGCGCAGTCCCACGCCCGACGACGGCCGCCCCCTGCGAAAACAGGGGGCGGCCAACGCAGTTCGGCCTACTCGCCGGCCAGCGCCCGCCTGCGCACCCGGCGTGCCGCGGCGACCAGATTGCGCAACGACGGCTCCAGCTGCCAGTAGTGCCGCGTCTTCAAGCCACCGTCCGGATTCGCCCATAGTCGTTCCGGGGTGATGGCTTCCGCTGCGGCGGTGAGCAATTCGTCCAGCTCATCGATGTCCGGGATGCGCGCCGAGCGGCTCTCGTACACGCCGGGACCGACGCCGTGGGTGAGTCCGTGATCGGTGCCGCTGTCCGCCGCGAGCGCCTTCACCACCCATTCGATCGACCGGGTGGCCACGATCGCGGTGACGTCGCAGTCGAGCTCCTCGATCGCCTCGACCACCTCGGCCCGGCCGGAATACCCGATGTGCGTGTGGATCTGGGTCTCCGGCTTGACCCCGGAGGTGGCCAGCCGGAACGCGCCGACCGCCCAGCGCAGGTACTCCGCCCGGCCCTGCGGCCGCAGCGGCAGCATCTCCCGCAGCGCGGGCTCGTCGACCTGGATGATCGCGATGCCCGCCTTCTCCAGGTCGGCCAGCTCGTCGCGGATGGCCAGGGCCACCTGGTCCGCGGTCTCGTGCAGCGGCAGGTCCTGCCGGACGAACGAGCGGGCCAGCATGGTGACCGGCCCGGTGACCATGCCCTTGACCGGCTTGTCGGTCAGCGACTGGGCGTAGCTGATCCACTCCACCGACATCGGCGCGGGCCGGGACACGTCGCCGTAGATGATCGGCGGCCGCACGCACCGCGACCCGTACACCTGCACCCAGCCGAAGTGCGTGGTCGCGAAGCCGTCCAGCAGCTCGGCGAAGTACTGGATCATGTCGTTGCGCTCGTGCTCGCCGTGCACCAGCACGTCGAGGCCGATGTCCTCCTGCAACCGGATGGTCGCCTCGATCTCGGCTTCGATCCGCTTCTTGTAGTCATCGAAGGACAGCCGGCCCTGGCCGAGTTCGTAGCGCGCCTGCCGGATCTTGCCGGTCTGCGGGAACGAACCGAGTGTGGTCGCCGGGACCGGCGGCAGGTTCAGCTTGGCCTGCTGGGCCGTGCGGCGCACCGAATACGGTTCGCGCGTCCGCATTTCCGGCGTGACCGCGTAAACCCGTTGCCGCACAGCGTGCTTCTGCTTGAAGTGCACCTCGGTCGGCCGCTTGCGCCAGCTCTCCGACGGGCCGTCGGTGAGCGCCTTGGCCAGCGAAACCACCTCGCCCACCTTCTGTTTCGCGAAGGCGAGCCGGTCGGCGACGTTACCCGGGATGTCGTACTCGATGAGCAGGTCGTAGGGCACGTGCAGCAGCGTGGTGCCGGTCGAGACGACCAGGTCCGGGCACACCTGCGCGAGCCGGTTCAGGTACTCCAGCGTGACGTGCCGGTCGGCGCGCCAGACGTTCTGGCCGCTGATCACCCCGGCATAGAGCCGCTTGCGGCGAATGCCCGGGATCTCCGCCAGGTCCTCCGGCGAGATCCGGTAGCTGGCCAGGTCGAGGCCGATCGCCTCCACATTGCTGGTCGCCAGGATCCGCAGCGCCTCACCGAAATCGCCATACTGACCGGTGACGAGCATCCGCGGCCGCAGCGGCGCCTTCGACAGTCGTTGGTAGGCGGCCTCGAACGCGGCCAGCTCTTCGGGCGTGCGCTCGCTGGTGAACGCGGGCTCGTCCAGCTGCACGCAGGTCGAGCCGCGCTTGGCCAGGATCTCGAACAGCTGCTCATACGCGGGGAGCAACTTGTCCAGCAGCTTCAGCGTGTCGAACTCGTCCTGACCGGGGATCTGCCCTGCCTTGGACAGCAGCAGCAGCGACAGCGGACCGAGCACCACCGGGCGCAGCTCGATGCCGCGCTCCTTGGCCCGGTCGAATTCCGCCAGCAGCGCCTCGGGATGCAGCGAGAATTCGGTGTCGGCATCCAATTCCGGCTGCCGATAGTGATAGTTGGTGCCGAAGAACCGCACCAGTTCCAGCGGCGGCACATCCGGATTGCCGCGCGCCATCAGGAAATAGAAGTCGAGTGGATCCAGCTCGTCCCGGTACGGCTCGAACCGCTTGGGCACCGCGCCGAACAGCAGCGCGTTGTCGAGCACGTGGTCGTAGAAGGAGAAGGTGTTGCCGGGGACCTGGGTCAACCCGGTGGCGGCGAGTTCGTTGAACTGCCGGTCTTGAATGTCGCGGCCCACCGCGAGCAATTCGGCGCGGGGAATCGCACCGCGCCAATAGGCCTCGAGGGCCCGCTTGAGTTCTCGATGCGGTCCGATCCGCGGGTAGCCGAGGATGCTCGACCCGTAGCCGTCGGTCACGTTCACCATGAGCGCGCTGCTCCCTTCGATGGCTGTGCGGCGCCCACCGGAAACAATGGACGCCGCACGCTATAGCGCCTGGGTTGAATCGAAACGAGCTCAGGCCCGGTTGTACTGGTAGAAACCCGCGCCGGTCTTCTTGCCGAGCAACCCGGCCTCGACCATACGCATGAGCAGCGGCGGAGCCGAGTACAGCGGCTCCTTGAACTCCTGGTACATCGAGTCGGCGATCGACTTGACCGTGTCCAGGCCGACCAGATCGGTCAGCGCGAGCGGACCCATCGGGTGCGCGCAGCCCAGGACCATCGCCTTGTCGACGTCGTCCTTGGTGGCGAAGCCGGACTCGACCATCCGGATGGCCGAGAGCAGGTACGGCACCAGCAGCGCGTTGACCACGAAACCGGAGCGGTCGGCCGAACGGACGACCTGCTTGTCCAGCACGTCACCGGCGAACGCCTCGGCCCGCTTGGACACGGCCTCGCTGGTCTTCAGCGTGGTGACCAGCTCGACCAGCGGCAGCACCGGCACCGGGTTGAAGAAGTGCATGCCGACCACGCGCTCGGGCTGGGTGGTGGCGACCGCGATCTTCATGATCGGGATGGAGGAGGTGTTGGAGGCCAGCACGGCCTCGGGGTCGGTGACGACCTTGTCCAGCTCGGCGAAGATGGCGGTCTTCACCTTCTCGTCCTCGAGCACCGCCTCGACCACCAGCTGGCGGTCGGCGAAGTCGTTGAGGTCGGAGGTGAACCGCAGTCGCCAGGCGGCCTGCTCGCGTTCCCGCTCGGTGATCTTGCCGCTGCTGACGCCGCGGTCGAGCGAGCGCAGGATGCGAGAGCGACCCGCGGCGGCCAATTCCCTGGTCTGTTCGAAGACGAGCACGTCGACGTGCGCTCGCGCACACACCTCCGCGATTCCGGCACCCATCTGTCCGGCACCGATGATGCCGACGCGTTGAATCTTCTCGCTGCTCACGTCCCGCTCCTGCTGTTGGTCTGGCTAGTCGGTGGCTGGAGGGGGTGTGCTCTGGTGTGAGCGGCCCCTCGATGGTCCAAGGTATAGGGATGCCCTCCCCGCTGGGGCTGTTCAGCGGGGAGGGCGGTACACCCCTACTGGGGGCTATCGGTATTCACGTCGGGAACCTCATTCCCTGGGCGAATCACGAGTGGCTCAGTGGAACTGGCCTTCTTCGGTCGAGCCCTTCAGCGCCGCGGTGGACGTGTTCGGGTCAACGGTGGTGGCGATGGTGTCGAAGTAGCCGGCACCGACCTCACGCTGGTGCTTGACCGCGGTGAAGCCACGCTCGGAAGCGGCCTTGAACTCGCGCTCCTGCAGGTCGACGAAGGCGGTCATGCCCTCGCGGGCGTAGCCATAGGCCAGGTCGAACATGCCGTAGTTGAGCGAGTGGAAGCCGGCCAGGGTGATGAACTGGAACTTGAAGCCCATCGCGCCGAGCTCACGCTGGAACTTCGCGATGGTCGCGTCGTCCAGGTGGGCCTTCCAGTTGAAGGACGGCGAGCAGTTGTAGGCCAGCAGCTGGTCCGGGAACTCGCCACGGACGGCCTCGGCGAACTTGCGCGCGACCTCGAGGTCCGGCACGCCGGTCTCCATCCAGATGAGGTCGGAGTACGGGGCGTAGGCCTTGGCCCGCGCGATGCAGGGGTCGATGCCGTTCTTCACGCCGTAGAAGCCCTCGGCGGTCCGGGTGCCGTCCAGGAACTCCCGGTCGCGCTCGTCCACGTCGGAGGTGATCAGGGTGGCGGCCTCGGCGTCGGTGCGGGCGATGATCACCGACGGCACGTCGGCGACGTCGGCGGCCAGGCGCGCGGAGGTCAGCGTGCGGATGTGCTGCTGGGTGGGGATCAGCACCTTGCCACCGAGGTGGCCGCACTTCTTCTCCGAGGCGAGCTGGTCTTCCCAGTGCACGCCCGCGGCGCCGGCCGCGATCATGGCCTTCTGCAGCTCGTAGGCGTTCAGCGCGCCACCGAAGCCGGCCTCGGCGTCGGCGACGATCGGGGCGAGCCAGTTCTTGACCGAGTCGTCACCCTCGACCTTGGCGATCTCGTCGGCGCGCAGCAGCGCGTTGTTGATCCGGCGCACGACGCTCGGGACCGAGTTGGCCGGGTAGAGGCTCTGGTCCGGGTAGGTGTGGCCGGACAGGTTCGCGTCACCGGCGACCTGCCAACCGGACAGGTAGATGGCCTTCAGGCCGGCGCGGACCTGCTGGACCGCCTGGTTGCCGGTGAGGGCGCCCAGGGAGTTGATGTAGTCCTCGTTGTTCACGAGATCCCAGAGGATCTCCGAACCGCGGCGAGCAAGGGTGGCCTCTTCGACGACGGTGCCCTGGAGCTTCGACACCTGCTCGGCGGTGTAGTTACGGGTGACGCCCTTCCAGCGGGGGTTGGTGTCCCAGTCCTGCTGGATTTCCGCAGCGGTCTTCGGGGTGCCGGCGTTCGACATCTCTGACTCCACTTCCTCGTTTTAAGTCGATTGCCCCACGGCCGAGCGGTGAAACAGCTCGAACTGCTGGAGCGGCAATTTGCAGGCTTGCTAGGCCCATGGGGTGTACTTCCACACGATTGCACAATGCGAAATGGCCGTCTACCTGTTGCTAATGTGAATCTAAGCTAGGTTTCGATCCCCGTTTGCTAACTCTGCGAAATTTGCGAGCAAATTGCAAAGATGGAACCTACCGGCAAGTAGCCCTGACATGCGGTTTTAGCGTAACGCCCGTACTGTTAGACATCGGCCGCGTGTCGGTCATCGGCCCGGCCATCCATTCCGGGTTGTGAGGACGTTCACAAGTACGGGCGGGTGCCGACTGTGTGGGCCACGCCACCCGCACGTGGGCGGCAGACATCGGTTCGGGCAGACTGGGTCGAAGCCGAACTTGGACGTGCGTCCGGCTTCCGCTGGGGAAGCTTCCGGCGGCACGCGCACCCGGACAGGAGATCCACCTATGCGGAAATCGGTCATCGCCGTCGCGTTCACCCTCGCCTGCACCGCAGGCCTGCTGAATCTGCCCGCCGCGTCGGGCGCGCCCGTGGGCACGGTCGAGTCGGTCGCGCCGCTCGCCCCGGCCGCGACGCTGCCCGGCTCGGTGAATTCGTCCCGCATTTTGTACAGCTCGACCACCGCCAATGACGTGCCGACGACGGCAAGCGCGGCGGTCTACTTCCCGCCGGGCGCGCCGCCTCCGGGTGGCTGGCCGGTCATCGCGTGGGCGCACGGCACCGTCGGCCTGGGCGACGACTGCGCGTACAGCATCGCCGGGCCGGGCGCAGTCGAACGGGACTGGGCCTACCTGGGCACCTGGTTACAACAGGGCTATGCGATCGTGGCCGCCGACTACGCCGGGCTCGGCACACCGGGTGAGCATCCGTACCTCAACGGTGTCGTGGAGGCGCACAACGTCGTCGACGCGGTCAAGGCGGCCACCGAGCAGTACCCGTCGCTGTCGAAGAAGTGGGCGGTCGTCGGGCAGTCGCAGGGCGCGGGGGCCGCGGTCTTCACAGCGCGCTACGCCACCGAGTTCGGCGGTTCGGCACTCGACTATCGCGGCGCGGTCGGCACCGGCACACCGGCCTATATCGAGGACATCCTGGTGCCGCTCGGTCCGGGCGTGCCTCCGGTGAAGCTCAGCCCGCACACCACGGGCTACGTGCTCTACATCCTCAACGGGCTGCGCACCACCTACCCGGAGTTGAACATCGACTCGTTCCTCACCGACTCGGGCCGCTCGTGGCTGGCCAAGGCGCGCACCGACTGCCTCGTCCCGCTCGGCGACGAACTCGCCGCGGACGGCGTCGTGGTCGGCAATCTGTTCAGCAAGCCGCTCTCCCAGATCCCCGACCTGCACGGACTGCTCACCCGCTACCTCGGCCTGCCCGAATCCGGCTACGACAAGCCGCTCTTCCTCGGCCAGGGCCTGCGCGACACCGACGTCATCACGCCGGAGACGCTGCGCTTCGCCGCGGTCCTGAAGGCGAACGGACAACCGGTACAGCTACACACCTATCCCGAGGACCACAGCGGCACCGTGAACGCATCGCTGCCGGACTCGGTGCCGTTCGTGCGTGGTTTGTTCAGCTGATCCCCCGGCATGCGCGGCCGGCCTCGCCACCCGGCCGCGCAGTCATATCGCTAGCCGGACAGGCTGCTGAGCGTGCAGGTCAGTTGCGCGAGGGGGTGGATCACCCCGACGCAATCCTTGGCGACCGACTCGACCGCCGGGCTGGCAGGCTCCAGCGGAAGCGGTGCCGCGGTAGCAGCGCCGGCACCGATCAGGGTGGCGGCGCCGATGACAGCGCCGACGACGATTCCACGTAATACGGACATCCAGATACTCCTCATGTGGTTCGTGCAGGTTGAAAAGTATTGCGCCGGACATGATTTCCGCTGCCCCAGCGCGGCCCGATCCCCGAATAACCGGCCGCGTCATGTCCGTCGGCGTGGACTACGAGATCGAATTGAGGATGCAAGCCGGCAGAAAGATCTGCTGGCCGTAATCGCAACCCGACCCCTGGACGGGCTCGACCACCGGAGCGGCCGGCTCCAGCCAAATCGTGTCTGCCATGGCTGCCCCGCCGCCGACCAGGGTTGCGGCACCGATCAGGGCGCCGACGACGATTCCACGTACTGCGAACATTCAGAACTCCTCATGCTTCGGGTAGACGGCCGAACATAGTCGGCGAGCACCCGTAGTGCATGACCCGAATTATGTTGTCTCTCAATCGAGTCGACCGAAGTTCAGGCGGTCTTCGCCGGATGGACCCTGCGCCAGTGTTCGGCGATGTCGATGCGGCGGGTGATCCAGACCTGATCGTGGGATTGGATGTGGTCCAGGAAGCGTTCCAGGGCGGCGATTCTGGCCGGGCGGCCGACGATGCGGCAGTGCAGGCCGATCGACAGCATCTTCGGACTGCCTTCCGCGCCTTCGCGATACAGCACGTCGAAGGCGTCGCGCAGATGCGCGAAGAACTGCTCGCCGGTGGGGAATCCGGCGGACGAGGCGAAGCGCATGTCGTTGGTGTCCAGGGTGTAGGGCACCACCAGGTGGTCGTGGCCCCGCACGGTGACCCAGTAGGGCAGGTCGTCGGCGTAGGAGTCGGAGTCGTAGACGAAGCCGCCGTGCTCGACCACCAGCTCACGCGTGTTCGGTGAGTCGCGGCCGGTGTACCAGCCGAGCGGCGCGGCCCCGGTGAGCTCGGTGAGCAGGCGCACCGCCTCGGCCATGTCCGCGCGCTCGGTGTCGCGGTCGGTCAGCTGATAGGACTTCCAGCGCAGGCCGTGGCTGGCGATCTCGTGCCCGAGTTCGCGAAATGCAGCCACCGCCTCCGGGTTTCGCCGCATCGCGTGCGCGACGGCGAAGATGGTCAGCGGCAGCCCGCGGCGTTCGAAGGCGCGCAGCACGCGCCACAGTCCGGCGCGGGAGCCGTACTCGTAGAGCGACTCCATGCTCATGTGCCGATTCGGAAAGGCCTCGGCCGGCGTCATTTCCGAGAGGAAGGTCTCCGAGGCCGGGTCGCCGTCGAGGACGTTGTTCTCGCCGCCCTCCTCGTAGTTCAGCACGAACTGCACGGCGATCCGCGCGCCGCCCGGCCACTGCGGGTCCGGCGGGGTACGGCCGTAGCCGATGAATTCGCGGGCGGGCTCGTAGGATTCGCTCATCCGCCGAGTTCTCCGTAGAGGCGCAGCCGGGCCAGGCCGCCGTCCGGATAGATGTCCAGGCGCACCTCCTCGACCGAGGCCGCCATCGGCGCGATCGCGAACTGATGCCTGGTATCGGGCAAAAGCTCGGTGCGCGGCAGCAATTCGAGCTCGGTGCCGTCGTTGGTGCGGCCGGTGAGCCGCGCCGCGCCGGGGCTGTTGCCGAGGAAGTAGGAGGTATCGATCTCGGCGAGCCGGATCAGGCCGGGTCCGGCGAGCCGGATCTGCACCCAGTCGTTGCCGTCGTCGCGGCGGCGGGCGGTCTCCCAGCCGTCGCCCATCTTCCGGGCCAGCCCGGGATACAGCAGCTGATTCGGCGAGCTGTAGAAGCGATTGGAGCAATCGATCACCAGCGCACCGTTTTCCAGCGCCGCCAGGTCGAGCGGTCCGAGACCGAGCAGGCGCGGATCGGGACTACCCTCGCCGTGCACCCGAAGCCGGGCTACGCCGCCATCCGGATGCATGGTGAGTTTGACGTGGGTCCACCGTCGTTCGCTGGCGACGGCGAACGGATTACCGCTGTCCCCCTCGACCGGTGCCCGATCGACCAGGATCTCCCAGTCATCCCGTGCGGCAATGCTTTCCGCCGTCGGATAGTCGTCGATCTCCAGCGCGGCAATGGACACCGCGGGCGGATAGTTGCCCTTGAACCAGGCGGTATCGACCACGACGCCGCGGATCACGCCGGGCACGCCGAGCCGCACGATGGCCGAGTCGTCGCCGGGCCTGCCGCGGTGCCTGCGGGTTTCCCAGCCGTCGTAGACCTGACCCTTGTGCCCGAAGGTCGACGGCTGATATTCGGCCGGACCCGGATTGATCAAATTCTCCTTCTCCGCGAAGAATTCGTCGTTGGCCCAGATCACCGAGCCGCCGAGCGGGCGCACGGCGAGGTCGGGCAGCAGGGTGAACTCTTCCCGGTCGCTCACGACCGCACCTCCTGAGGAATCGGCGAACGCGTGACCAGCGCACGCAATACCGCCGGTGACAATTCGGGCGCTCGCGTGGCGAGATCTTCGGCGGTGCGCGCACCGCACTCGATGCCGCGCAATACGGTGGCCGCCAAGGCTTCCGCGGTGGCGGGTTCATCCATGACGCCGCCCGACCGACGATCGAGGTAGGCCTGCAAGCGCGGCACCGCCACGTCGATCGCCTGCCGGAAGAAGTCATAGGTCGCCAGCCAGCGGGTGATCAGATGACCGGGGTGCATGTCCCAGCCCTGGTAGTAGCCGCGTCGCAGCGACCGGCCGACCAGGCGGTGGTGATTGCGCAGCGCCACTTCCGGATCGGTGTCGGGCACGATCTGGGTCGAGCCGTCGCACACCCAGACGCCGGTCTGCGCCGCGGCGACCTGCATGACCGCCTTCGCGTAATCCGCGGCCGGGTGGTCCAGGGCCTGGTCCGGCGCGGCGACGCCGCACGCGGCCGTGTAGTCGTAGGTGCCGAAATGCAAAGCGCTGCAACGACCGTCGGCCAGTCCGATCATCCGCGCGATCGGCGCGGTGCCGTCCGCGGCGATGATCGCCTGCGGGCTCTCGATCTGCAGCTCGAAGCGCAGCGTGCCCGCGGCGAGGCCGTAGCCGCTCTCCAGTCCTTCACACAGCGCGACCAGCGGCGGAACCTGTTCGGCCGCACGGATCTTGGGCACGGTGAAGACGAAACCCGGTGGCACGTCGACCATCGCGGCCAGCACCAGTTCGAGGGTGCGCAGCGTGCGGTTCCGCTCGCTGACCGCCAGCCCCTTCGTCCGGATGCCATAGCTCTGCGGGCGATACGGCGTGTACGCCCAGGTCGCCAGCACGGCGCCGGCCGCGCTCGCCGCCGCGTCCTCTTCCGCGTCGGACCGGAAGCCGTAGCCGTCCTCGAAGTCGATCCGCAGATCCTGGATCGGGTCCCGCTCCAGCCGCCTGCGCACCTCGGGCAGCGATCCGGTCGTGTCCAGCTCGGCGAGCAGATCCGCGTGCCGGTCCAGCAATTCGAGCGCGGCGGCGCCCCAGACCTCGGGCGTGTCCTCGGCAATGCGGTCGGCAGGCACATACGCGGTGTGAATCGGCTGTGCTCGTCCGTCCGGCCCCGGGTAGTTCGCGCGCAACTGGGCGTCGACGGTGTCGAGCATGGCGTCGATGCCAGCCCGGACATTCTCCGGCAACCGTGTCACCTGGTGTCTCCTTCCTGCATGGCCCGCCAGATTCGGTCGGCGGTCATCGGCAGCCGATCCGGCCGCACCCCGACAGCATCCCGTATCGCGTTCGCCAGCGCGGGGGCGACCGGGTTGTACGGGGATTCACTCATCGACTTGGCGCCGAGCGGGCCGAACGCGTCGGCGGTGTCGGCGAAGTACACCTCGGTGCGCGGGACGTCGGCGAACTGCGGAATGTGATAGTGCCGCAGCGACTGCGTGGTGACCACGCCCGCTTCGCTGCGCATGTCCTCGTAGAGCGCCGTCCCGAGGGCCTGCGCGACGCCGCCCTCCACCTGACCGCGGCACTGCACCGGATTGAGCACGGTCCCGGCGTCGGCGGCCTGGACCGACTGCAGGATCCGGATCGATCCGGTGTCGAGGTGCACGGCGACCCGGAAGGCGTGCACGTTGAAGCTCACCGAGCGCGGGGTGCCCGAGTGTTCGCCGTGCGCGATCAGGTCGCCGTCGGCCAGCAGTTCGGTGACGCCGAATACCTGGTCGCCGCAGCGGACTCCGTCGGACTGGAGCACGCCGTCCCGTTCGGGCAGCCCGGCCACCTTCGCCGCGCGGGCCAGCAGCAGCCTGCGCAGTTCGAGCGCGGCGGCGTAGGTTGCCTTGCCCGCCACCACGATTCCGGTGGAGCCGAACGCGCCGGTGTCGTGGCCGATCAGGTCGGTGTCGGACTGCCGGACCACGATGCGCGCCGCGTCGGTCTCCAGTGCGGAGGCCGCGAGCTGGGCGTGCACGGTGGTGGTGCCGTTGCCGAATTCGGCGGTGCCGACCCGGAGTTCGTACCGCCCGTCGGGCAGCAGGGTGATCGTGGCATCCGCGGCATGTCCGCGCGGCGGGATGGTCGCGATCATCGCCACCGCCATGCCGGTGCCGACCCGCCACTCGGATCCGGGGTTCGGTATCTCGTTGCCGCGCAACAATGCTCGTTCGGCCAGGTCGATGCACTGGTCGAGGCCGTAGCTGCCGAACGACAGGTCGCTCTCGTCCACCTCGGCGCCGACGAACTCGTCGCCGGGCACGACCACATTGCGCCGCCGGAATTCGAACGGGTCTACGCCGATCTCGCGGGCCAGATCGTCGAGCGCGGACTCGATCCCGAAAATGACCTGCCCGAGGCCGTAGCCGCGGAACGCGCCGGAGGGAATGTTGTTGGTGTAGACCGCTTGCGCGTCCACCCGCTTGTTGGCGCAGCGGTAGACCCCGACCGACTCCCCGACGCCGTGGAACATCACGCCGGCACTGTGGTTTCCGTACGCGCCCGCGTCGGCGAGCACATCCACCTTCAGTGCGGTCAGCACCCCGTTCGCGTCGGCTCCGGCGGTCACCTCGACCCGCATCGGGTGACGGCAAGTGGCCGAGGCGAATTCGTCGGCCCGGGTGAATTCGTACTGCACCGGCCGGCCCGTCCGCAGCACCGCCAGCGCGATCAGGTCCTCGGCCAGCATTTCCTGCTTGGCGCCGAACCCGCCGCCGACCCGGGTGGCGAACACCCGCACCTGTCCGCGCCGCAGCCCGAACACCTGGCACAGCTCGTCGCGCACCAGGAACGGCACCTGAGTGCTGCATCGAATGACCAGCCTGCCGTCCGCGTCGAGCCAGCCGATGCCGCCGTGGGTTTCCAGGTGCACGTGCTGTCCGCGCGGCGAATGCCACACGCCGCGTACCACTTTCGCCGCCGCGGCGAGTCCAGCGGCGATATCGCCGACCTCGCCGTGCACCTCGGCGATCAGATTGCGTTCGGCATCGGCGATCCGCGCCGAATCCGGTTTCTCGCCATGCAGTTTCGGTGCGGCCGGAGCCAACGCCTCGGCTGGATCGAACACGGCGGGCAACACCTCGTACTCGACCCGCAAGGCACGACAGCCCGCCCGCGCGGCCGCCGAACTCTCCGCGACCACCGCCGCGACTCGCTGCCCGACGAAGCGCACCGTCCGATCGAGCACGTAGGTGTCGTCCGGGTCGTCGGCTCGCAGTTCGTGCCGTGCGGTGGAAAACGCCACGTCCGGGGCGTCCGCATAGGTGAGCACCGCGTGCACTCCGGGCAGGGCTTCGGCAGCTGTCGTATCGATGGACACGATGCGTGCGTGCGCGTGCGGACTCGGCAGCACCGCGAGGTGCAGCGGTGCGGTCGGCGGCGAAACCTCCGGCTCGCCAGGCGAACTCGCGTCCTGCGCGGTCAGACCGCCGGCGCCTGCACCCGGTCGAAAATCGAAGGTGAACGGCTCCATGCCGCGCACGATCCGCGGCCCGGCGGGTGCACCCACCCCGCTGCCGGCTCGACCCGCGATCGCAGATCCGCCACTGCCCGTACGCGTTTCGGCGGGGACCACGCCGCGCTGGCCGGCGCCATCAGGTTCACCGGCCAGCGCCTCGGCGATCGACCGATACCCGGTGCAACGGCACAGGTTTCCCTTCATCAACTCGGCCAGCTCGGCGTCGGAACGAGCCGCAACGCCATCGACCGGAACCGCGATCGCCGCACCCTGTGGGTGCGAGCCTTCGCCGCACGACGAGGTAGATGACTCATTCACAGATTTGCCGCAGCCGAGCCCAGCCGCGGTCACGACCATTCCCGCCGTACAGAACCCACATTGAAAGGCGGCGTTCTCGACGAATCGACGCTGCACCGGATGCGGTTCTTCGGCGGTACCGAGTCCAGCGGCGGTGGTGATCGTCCGATCGGCAGCGCGATGGGCCGGAATCAGACAGGAGTGCACGGTCATTCCATCGACCTGCACCGAACAAGCGCCGCAATCCCCTGTGTCACAACCTTTTTTGACAGAGAGCGTGCCTTGCTCCCGAAGCAGAGTGCGTAAGCATTGTCCAGGGCGCGGGTCGGCCTCCACGGATCTGCCGTCGACCTCGAACCTCATAGTCGCTCCCGATCCGCGGCCCGTAGCTCGGCGGCCACTTCACGGGCGAGCACCCCGCTGACCTGGCGACGCCAGTCGGGCGCACCGTGCGGGTCGTCGAACCACAGCAACGGATCGATCCCGCCGAGCACCGCATCGACCTCGGCATCACTCGGCGCCATCGCGAAATCCAGCACAACCGGCCGCTCGGTCGCGGCGGTAATGGTGACCACGCATCGACCATCTGGATCGCGCCGCCCCATCACCACGGACCCGGACCGACCGAGCGGCGCCAACGCGACCTTCCGGAAACTGGTGCGCGCCAGCAGACTCGACGCCGGCACGGTGATCGAGCGCAACACCTCACCGGGCAGCAGGACATTGCGCTCGGGTCCGAGCACGAACTCCCGCAACGGAATCCGACGATCCACGCCGTCCGCTCCCCACCCGAGCGCGACACCATCGAGCGCGGTCAGCGCGGCGAGCACCCCACCGGCGGGGAGGGACAAACAGATGTTGCCGCCGACCGTCGCGGTCCGCCAGATCTTGTGCGACGCAAGCAATGCCCGGCAACCCTGCGCGAACAACCTTGTCCCCGGCCATTCTTCGCGCAACACCGGCGCACCGAGTTCCCGCCCGGGCACCGACCCGGCGAATTCGGCCAGCGTGCAGGTCGCCGCGATCTCCAGACCGTCCGGCGCCGCGGTGAGCGCGGGCCAGCCCAGCGCGGTGATGTCGACCAGCCGGTCCAGGTGGTTCTGCGGTTCGGAGAAGAGGAAGGTCCCGCCCGCGAGCACCGCGCACGAACCGCCGATCGCACTCAGGTCCGCTCGTTCCCGCGCCGGCGCCACCTCCCGGATCGTGTCCAGGTCCACGTCTCACCTCACTCCACTGCCGTGTCCGGCCACCCTAGGAGCGGGGAGTTGCCGCGATGTTGCACAACTCCCGCCCCAGATTGCGCGGCCGTTACCTGGCCGACGTCCGACCGGCCTATTCCACTCCCGCGGATCGCCCGCGCGCCCCGCGACACTCGACGTCTGTACCGCGCGTCCCTGACAGTCAGAGACGCCACTGTTCCAGTATCCCGCATATGCCCTGAACTGGCCCAATGCCGATTCAATACCTGCCGGTCTATTTCCGCTCGACGCCTGCGCAGGCTAGGAAATCGGCGCGAACACCCGCCGCGAACGCCACCGCGGCGCAACACACCGAGCCGCCGGTCCGCGGCGCGCTGTCGACACGCGAGATCGAGCACGTCACACACTCGACAACCGGGCGGCTGCCGGATTAATGTCCATCGCGGCCCGGTCTGTGTGACATTTCCCACGCATACGCGGGCCGTCCCCTTACTGATGTGTGCCACCGACGGCCCCGCTGTCGGCAGCCCATGTCCCGACGCGGAAGGGCCAGCGATCAACCCCAACCAGCGGGCGGCGACTGCCGACCACGAGGTGCCAGCGCCCCGCTCCGAGGACCGACCGTCCTCCTGGATGATGTCGGCGGCCGACTTCCCCCTCACCGACCGCGACCTGCACGTCCTACGCCGCACCTTCCGCGACTACACCGAGCTGGACCGCTGGCTGCCCGGCGGCGAGCAGTACCGGCGGCGGGCCTATCAATGCTTCGACCTGGAGCTGGCCCGCCTGGCCGAGGACGGCGCGGACGCGCTCACCGCGATCGGCGACCCGCCGCCCTACGTGCAGTCCAAGCAGGTCAACCCGGTGGCCGGCGATATCGAACGCGCCTTCAAGCTGATCGCGCCCGACCACCCGGCGACCGAGCCGACCCGGCAGATCGCCACCGCGGTGGCCCGGCTGCTCGCGGCCAACGGCGTGCTGTCCGCGGACACCACCCCGCACTGCCTGGTCGACGCCCACTACATGCGGCTGATCGCGCCCGGCCACCCGGCTCCGGAAGGCAAGCACCGCGACGGCCTCATCGCGGGCTCCGCGCACCTGATCCAGCGGACCAACATCACCGGCGGCATCTCCGCCCTCTACGACCGTTACGAACCGGAGCGGGAGCTAGGTAAGTTCGTCCTCGAGCAACCACTCGACTCCTACGTCTTCGACGACGAGCGGGTACTGCACTACACGACGACAATCACGGTGACCGATCCCGCCGAGGGCGCCGGGTTACGCGATGTCCTGCTGATCGGATTCAGAAAGCGTGAATAGCTCCACAACGACCTTCGTCGACCAGCTGCCCCGGCTGCTGCCCGACGACGAACTCGTCCAGCTCGCCGCCGGGCTCACCGCGGTCCCCTCCTTCACCGGACAGGAGACGCCGCTGGCCTTCCATATCCGGAACACCCTTGCCCGCAACGACATTCACTCCTATCACCAGGAGGTGCAGCCGGGCCGGTTGCAGACCATCGCACGCCTCGGCCCCGAACACGGCAGGCCGGCCCTGCTGCTGAACGGTCACCTCGACATGGATCCGCTCGGCCGGGACTTCCCGGGCGAGCCGTTCGCCGCCCGCCGCGACGGCGACCGGCTCTACGGCGCGGGCCTGCACAACATGAAGAGCGGCCTGGCGGCGATCCTCGGCGCGGCGATCGCGGTGCGCCGCAGCGGTATTGCGCTGCATCGGCCGTTGCTGCTCGAGTTCGTGGTCGGCGAGCTACAGGGCGGGGTCGGCACCCGGCACGCCCTGCGCAGCGGCCTCACCGCGGACGCCGCTGTGGTCCCCGAACCGTATTCGGTGCGCCGGGTGATCACCCGCACCGCCGGGGTGCACAAGTTCGCCGTCGTCGTGCGCGGCGCCACGGCACACACCAGCAGGCACCACGAAGGCGTCGACGCGGTCGCGATCCTGCGCCGCGTGCTCGATCTGCTCGACACCGCCGACCTCGGCCTGCACAACCACGAATTCCCACCGCTACCAAGGCTTCAGGTGGCCAGCCTGATCGCAGGCCGCGGCGAATGCCACGACCTGTCCGGAGTGAGCTACTGCTCGGACAAGGCCACCGCGCTGATCGATCTGCGCTATCCGCCGCCGTACGAGCCGCACCAGGTCGGCAAGGCCATCGACGCGGTGCTGGATCACGCCAGGGACACCTTCCCGGAAGCGCAGATCACCATGGAGCATCCGGTCGATCCGCCATTCCGGGTCGGCGGCACCGATATGCCGCCGATGGACATGCCCGCCGACTGCTCGGTGGTCCGCGACCTCGCCGAATTACTGCCGCAGGTCTCGGATTTCCGGGTCGAGGAGACCGGACTGGCCCTGCCCTACTCCTATTGCGGCAACGACACCACCCACCTGAGCCGGGCCGGCATCGAATGCTGTTTGTTCGGGCCGCGCGGCGACACCCCCGACACCGAACACCACGTGCTGATCAGCGAAATGCGGGCCTGCACAGACACTCTCGCCCTCCTGGCGGCGCGCCGCTGCGGCTGACCGGCTCACCGGCCTCGGGTGCGTAGTTCGGCTCGCACCTGAGCCGCGAGTTGCAGCCCGATGCCGTCGTAGAGCGCGAGCGCCCGCGCCAGCAGCGCATCGGCCTGCGCGCCGGAGCCGGTCGCCGTCTCGACGCCGGCCAGGCTGCGCAGCGCGTCCGCCTGCCCGAGCGGATCGCAGATCCGATGCGCGACGTCCATCGACTCGAGGTAATACCTACGCGCAGCATCGAATCGGCCGAAGTGCCGATCGATGTGGCCCAGCCCGCGCAACGCATCGACCTGCCCGAGCGGATCGTTGATCTCCACCGCGATGTCGTAGGCCAGCTGGAACAGGCCGAGCGCTTCGGCGTGGTCCCCCGCCTTGCGCGCGAGATTGCCGAGCCCCCACAGGGTCCAGCCCTCGCCGTAGCGATCGTGGATGCGGCGGGCGATCTCGAGCGCGTCGTCGAAGTAGCGGCGCGCGGTCTCGTGATCGCCGACCAGCCGTTCGATGTGCCCGAGCCCGCGCAGCGCATCGCCTTCCAGCTTCTGATGATTCAGTCCCCGGGCGATCTCCAGCGCCTCCGCGTATCTGCGCTCGGCGCCCTCCGGATCGCCGAGCCGACGGATCACCTCCGCGAACCCCCACTGCGCGCTGGCAACCCGCACCGGATCGTCGATTGCCTCCGCGATGGCCAGCGCCTGCGCCGAGCAGTTCCAGGCGGCGCGGTATTCGGACGAGGCGCGCTCGACATGCGCTAGCCCGTCCAGCGCATCGCATTCGGTCGGTTGATCATCGATATCCCGTGCGATGCCGAGGGCTTCGCTGAAATAGCGGCGCGCCGCCGCGTGGTCGCCGGTGACCCGCGCCGTCTGCCCCAGCTCGCACAGCACGGCCGCGTGACATTGCCGATCGCCGAGCTCGACGGCCATCTTGCGTGCGAGCCGAAACCCGGTGCACGCCTGCTCGTGCTGACCGATCAGCCGGTCGACGCGCCCCTTGCCGACCAGCACCCAGGCCTGTGCGCGCCGGTCGCCGACCTTGGTCGAGATCTCCAATGCCCTTGCGTAGAGCCGTAATGCGAGCGACCAGTGACCGACGCCGGACAGGTGAGAGGCCAGCCGGGTGGCCAATTCTGCTGCCGCCGAGCTGGGTTCGGCGTCGCGCAGGCAGCCGACGAGCATCTCCCGTTCCCGGGTGAGCCAGGCCCGTGCGCGGGCCGCATCCGCCGAGGGATTCGAAAGATGTTCGCTGCCTGCGGGATCGAAGACCTGGTTGGTGTTGGCGCGGCGAGCCACGGCGAGACTGTCGCCGACGAGACGACCGATCACCGCGGCGTACTCCACCGGTGAGTCCTCCCGCTCCGCATGCAGGCGCGCGCACAGCCGGGTCAGATCGTGCATCCGATAGCGCGGCCCGCCCGGACCGCCGGGCGATGGATCGAGGAACCCGGCCTCGAACAGCCTGCGCACCAACATCTTCCCGTCCCGCAGCGGCACCGCGGCCATTGTCGCCATCGCCTCGGCGGTGATCTCCGGGCCGGGAAACCAGCCGAGCAACCGAACGGCGCGCTGCTGCCCGGCCTCCGGCAACCGCTGGTAGGACATCTCGAACGCCGCCCGCAGCGATTCGTCCTCGGCCGCGAACCGGTCCAGCAGATGTTCGGCCGCGGAGCCATTCGTGCGGTCCGCCGGCGCGCGTTTGATTCGTTCGCTCAGCTGCGCGATATCGGCCGCGCTGTCGGCCAGCATGGCCTCGCCGTGATGCGCGATCTGCCCGCCGATCAGCCGGATCGCCAGGGGCAGCCGTCCCGCGGTGTGCAGGATCTGGCGCACCGCGTCCCGGTCGTATCCCGCGCGCAGGTTGCCGAGTTTGACCAGCAGTTCCTCCGCCTCGGCCCACTCCATCACGTCCAGGCGCAGCGGTACCGCCTCGGCCAGCCCGGTGAGCTTGCTCCGGCTGGTGATCAGCACGAAGCAGCCGGGCGCCTGCGGCAGTAGCTGTTTCACCTGCGCGCTGTCGAGCGCGTTGTCGAACACGATCAGCATCCGGCGCTGCCGGGTCGCGGTGCGCCAGCGGTCGGCCCGCCCGGCCAGGTCCGTTTCGATGGTCTCGCGCGGCACGCCGATCTGGAGCAGCAGTTGTTCGAGCACGTCGACCGGTTCGCGGGGCTCGCGGCCGAGGGTGTAGCCGTGCAGGTCGATCCAGACGGTGCCGTCGGGATAGTGCTTGCCGAACACCGCGACCGCGTATCGGGCCAGCGCGGTCTTGCCGATCCCGGTCAGCCCGACGATGACGTGCACGGCCACCGTCCCGCTGCTCAGATGTGCGGTAACCCGCTCGCGCAGTTGCGCTTTCGGCCCTTCTCTGCCGGTGAAGTGCGGCACCTCCGCGGGCAGGTCGCGGCCGGCCCGCACCGGCTGCCGACCGATGGATCGCCTGGCCACCGCCTCGTGATATTCCATCCGCTCGGTATGCGGCATGTAGGCCAGATCCGCGACGTCGACCAGCTGGTCCCAAGCCGTACCGTAAATGGCGGCAAGGTTTTTCAGCACCCGGATGGTCGGGCGCGCGCCGCTGGGCCGGTGGTGCTCGTCGTCGGGATCCCCGCCGTCCCTGGCGAACGGCCACGCCTCGTATTCGGAGATCCGACTGGCCTTCATCGCCGCCCGTGCGCTGTCGGTCACCTCGTTGTAGCGCTCGGCGACCGCGGCCTGGGTGAGTCCGTTGGCGTAGCGCCAAGCCGCCCGCGGCCGATAGCCGCGCTGGCGCAGCTCCGCCGCCAGGGGTTCGAGCAGCTGCACCTCGGTCAGGCCGAGATCGGCCAGCCGGTCCCGCAGCCGCCGCCGCTGCTCGGCGGTCAAATTGCCGCCGGGACGCCATCGTTCGGTTCGGCCGGATCGATCCATCCCGCCACCCTCCCGCGCGCGATGGGTCCGGCAGGGTGCGCCGGAACCGGAGAATCGAGACGCTGATTGTGATTAATTCCTTGGTAGCAGTGCCGTTTTCCCAGGTCAAGTAATTGGGCCGACCCGATAAAACGCCGCGCCCGCTGGGATCGCGGCGCGCCGAAAAGAACTGGCACCCTGAAGGGGGTCACCTGGACAATGTGGCCGAGGCGGACGAAAGGGGGTCCCGCGATGGCGATCAAAGCCACTGACTGGCTCATCACCAGCGATGTCGCGCACGAGGCCGCGTTCCGGGTCGATCTGCCCGAGCAGGACCGGGGCAAATGGGTCTTGTCCTACCTGCCGACCAACCGGCGGCTCACCAAGAATCAGGCGATGGCCGGCCTGGTGCTCGCCGAGATGATCGTGCTCGGCGGGCTGTACCCGGTGGGATTGAATCATGAAGTCGCGCAACTGCATGCGGCCGAACTCGGCAGCACCCTGCACGACATCATGAGCCTGCTCGCCCTGCGGGCGCCCGCCGAATCGCCGGAGCCGGAGGCGCATTGGTGCCCGATCGATGACCGAGCGCGATCCGCGGCGGCGCTGATGCACGGCACCAGGTGTTTCGCCGCGTAGGGCGCTAACCGGCCTTGGCCACCAATGCGGCCTGCGCCCTGGCCACCTGGTTACCGACGGTCTCCTCGTCGACGGTGCGCAGCCGGCCGTCGCGAACGACCTCGCGACCGTTCACGATCAGCGCCGCGAGGGGTGGCGCGGAGCCGAGCACGAGCGCGGTCACCGGATCGTCGATGCCCGCGTGCGCCGGGGTGTCCAGCCGCCACAGCGCCAGATCGGCCAGCTTGCCCGGTTCGATCGAGCCGATCTCGGCGTCCCGGCCGAGCACCCGCGCACCGCCGATCGTGGCCAGCGCCAACGACGTTCGCACGGTCATCGCCCGCGGGCCGCCCCGGTTGCGCGCGAAGAACAGGGCGTTGCGCGGCTCCTCGATCATCGAGCTGGACTCGTTGCTCGCCGCGCCGTCCACCCCGAGACCGACCGGCACCCCGGCCCGCACCAGATCGGCGGTGCGGGCGATGCCCGCGCCGATGCGCGCGTTCGAGGTGGGGCAATGCGCCACGCCGGTACCGGTTTTCGCCATCGTCTCGATCGCCGAGTCGTCCAGGTGGATCGCGTGCGCCCACCAGACGTCGGAACCCACCCAGCCGAGCTGCTCCATGTACTGCGCGGGGGTACAGCCGAAAGTCTCGGCGCAGTAGTCCTGTTCGTCGATCGTCTCGGCGACATGGGTGTGCAGCCGCACCCCGGCCGCGCGCGCCAGCACCGCCGATTCGCGCAGCAGTTCGGGCGTCACCGAGAACGGCGAGCACGGGGCGAGCGCGATGCGCAGCATCGAGTCGAACGACGAATCATGGTGGCGGGCAATCACCGCCGCGCTGTCGGCCAGGATCTCGTCCAGCGTCTGCACCACGTGATCGGGCGGCAGGCCGCCGGCGCTGGCGCCCAGGTCCATCGAGCCGCGACACGGATGAAAGCGCAGGCCCACCTCGGCCGCCGCGGCGATCTCGGCGCCGAGCAGATCGCCGCCCGCGCGCGGGAACACGTAGTGATGGTCCGTCGTGGTGGTGCAGCCGGTCCCGGCCAGCGCGGCGAGCCCGCCGGTCGCCGCGATCCGCACCGCCTCCTCGTCGATGCCCGCCCAGATGGGGTAGAGCGTGGTGAGCCACTCGAACAGCGTGTTGTCCGCGGCCAGGCCACGGGTGATCCACTGGTATAGGTGGTGATGCGTGTTCACCAGACCGGGCGTCAGCAGACAGCCGCGGCCATCGATGCGCTGCACCTCACCGTCCGACGCGGGTGCCGCGCCCGCGCCGACGGCCTCGATCCGGTTGCCGCGCAACACCACATAGCCGTCGCGGTATTCGGTGCCGGCCGCGTCGACGGTCGCGACGGCGCACCCCTCGATGACTGTTACTGGGTCCATGCAGGTCCTGCCTCCGGTGCGTCGGTCCGCTGCACAGTCGCGTGGATCAGACCGTAAGGGCGATCAGCGGCATGGTAGACCTCGCCGTTGTTCTCGATCCCGAAACGTTGCAGGTCGTAGTCGAAATGGTGCTTGTTCGGCGCGGCCAGCCGGATCTCGGCCAGCACGGGATACGCCTCCAGCGCGGCCTTGCCCATCTCGAACAGCGTCTGCTGCAACGCCTTCGAATGCTGCGTCGCGAACGTCTCGACCAGCCGGGCCCGGATGCCGACGTACACCTCGTCCCAGGCGATGCCGGTGGTCGCCGCGAAACGCCATTCCACGACCAGCGAGGTGGCCAGCATCCGGTCGTGCGTCGGTGCGAGCACGGTGAATTCGTCGGTCAGGAAGTCGGCGAACTCCGAACCGGTCGACTTCAGGATGGTCAGATCCTTCACCCCGCCGATCACCCAGGCCTGCCGGTCCGCGCCCTTGCCCGCCACCGTGACCGCGGCGGTGCGCACCTCCGGGCCTTGCCGGACCCAGGTGTAGTCGTGTTCCTTGCCGTCGACCGAAACCCGTTGCCAGGCATACTCGTCGACCTCGATCCGCGCGCCGGTCACCGGCTCGACGTCGTCGACGAAATGACCGGCCAGGGCCAGCGCGTAATCCTCGATCGTCTGTAGCCCAGGCTGTTTCGCGTAGCTGTAGGCGGTCTGTTTCTGCGTGTCGGTCGGCAGCACCTTGCGCTGGTCGCCGGCGGTGTAGGCCTCGGCGAAATCGCCGCGCAGCACGGTGGACACGTTCACGTCGCGGATCTCGTGGCGCGAGTGCTGCCGCCAGATCCGGACAATCCGGTTCTCCGCCTTGCCGTATCGGTGGTCGGACAACACGATCGGCCCGGTCAGTTCCATGCTCGGTTCAGCTCCCTCGATAGGTGGAAAAGGCAAACGGCGACAGCAACAACGGGACGTGGTAGTGCCGCTCCTCGGTGATTTCGAAGCTCACCGAGACCTCGGGATAGAAGGTGTCGACCCGTTGTTTGGTGAAATAGGGTCCGGTCGCGAATACCAGGCGATAGCCGCCCGCCGGGAGCGCGCCGCCGAGTGCGCCGATCCGGCCGTCCGCGTCGGTCGTGCCCGAATCCAGCTGCTCGGCACCGCGATACAGCGTCACCGCGACGTCCTGGGCGGGCGCGCCGCGCATCGCGTCGAGCACGTGCGTACTCAGGGAGCTCATCCGGCCGCCGCCAGTAACGCGCGCAACCTGATTCGATTGATCTTCGCCAGTTCGGTTCGCATGACCCACCTTTCGGTCTCGGCATCGTTGCCCAGTCGCGCTTCGAGGATCGCGAGCAGCTCGCTGCCGGATCGGCCGCTCGCACAGACCAGATAGATGTGCCCGAACCGCGCCTCGTAGGCCCGGTTCCCGTCCGCGAGCGCCGACCGTACCGCGTCCTCGGCCGTGGCGACCCCCGCTTGCTCCCGCGCCGAGGCCGCCGTGTCCGGTCGCTCACCGATCCGGGGGTGCCCGGCGAGCGCTCGATCGATCTCGGACTCGGGCAGTTCGGCCAGCGCGGCGTCCGCGGCATCGAGCACGGCGTCGACGCTCGGATACGGCCGCCCCGCGGCCAGCACCCGCGCCCATTCGGGCGAAGAGCAACACGCGAGCAATGCCTCGGTGGCGGCGCTGCCGGGCAGCGCGTGGAACCCGGCGAGGCCCGCCTCGTCGTCTGTCATCGGAACAGCATCGAATACGACCCGCCCGGCCGCCACCCGAAAGAGATAGATCACCCTCGGCGTGTCGCCGCAATGAATCCGGTCCCGCAGGTCCCCGAGCAGCACTGTTCCGGCACGCGCGCGCCGCGGTTCCGGGCTACCGTCGTACCCATGGCTGTACCCGATCGCCCGGCCGCCCCGCCCGCCTGCGCGGGCATCGTGCTCGCCGCGGGCGCCGGAACCCGGTACGGACGGCCCAAAGCACTGGCCGAGGGCGGTGCCTGGCTGCGCGGCGCGGTGGCCGCGCTGCGCGACGGCGGCTGCGATCCGGTGATCGTGGTGCTCGGCGCCACCGGACCCGATCCACGCCCGCTCGACCTTCCGGCCGGCGTCCAACACGTCTGGGCCGCGGACTGGGCCACCGGGCTCGGCGCGTCCGTCCGGGCCGGGTTGATCGCCGCCGCGCGCACCCCGGCGCGCTACGCCGCGATCATGCCGGTGGATACGCCGGATGTCGGCGCGGATGTCGTCGCCCGGGTCACCGCCGCCGCGTTCGCCTCCGCGAGCGGCCTCGCGCGGGCTGTGTTCCACAACACACCGGGGCACCCGGTTGTGCTCGCGCACAAGCACTGGACCTCGATATGTCAGGAGGCCGTGGGAGATTCAGGCGCGCGCACCTATTTGTCTCGCAAGACAGATATGGTGTGCGTCACGTGCGACGATTTGGCGACGGGCGTCGATCGTGACTACCCGGCCTCGTCCGCACGGTGATCGGAGCGAGCAGATGCGGGACATCGTCGATGACCTATTGCGGGTGTGGCATTCCGGGCGTACCGGCGGGCTGGCCACCATCGTGCGCACGATGGGCTCCGCGACGTTACCGATCGGGTCCGCGATGCTGGTCGATCCGGACGGCGGCGTCTACGGCGCGGTGACCGACGGCGGGCTGGAGGAGATCGCCTACGAGGCGGTGCTCCAGGCCGCGCGCACGGGCCGGCGCGCGATGCACCGCTACGGCGTGGCAACCGTCGCCGACCGGGACAGCACGATGGATGTGTTCACCGAACCGTTCTCGCGCAGACACTTTCCCGAGTTTCCCCTCGTCGCCGCGGAGATCGCGGCGCACCGCCGGATCACCGTGTTCACCGTGGTGTGGAACTCCGACGCGGACCTGATCGGCCAGCACCTGGTCACCGACAAGAAGCACGGCACCGAGCTGCTCGCGCTGCCGGATTCGGATGTGTTCGTCGCGTCGTTCGCCCCGCCGCCGCGCCTGATCATCTTCGGCGCCAACTCTTTTGCCGCCGCGCTGACCGTGCAGGCCAGGCTGCTCGGCTACCGCGTGACCATCTGCGACTCCAGGGAGAACTTCGCCAAACCGGAGAAGTTCCCGGGCGCGGAGGTGGTCGTCGACTGGCCGCACCGCTACCTGAACACGCTGTCCTCGGCGGGCGAAATCGACAGCAGCACTGGGATTGTCGTCACTTCGCACGATCCGAAGTTCGAGATCCCGCTGCTCACCGTCGCGCTGCGACTACCCGAGCTCGGCTACCTAGGCGCCATGGGCGCGCACACCGTGCACACCCAGCGCATGGAAGACCTACGCGCGGGCGGCTTCACCGAAGCGACCCTGGCCCGCCTGCATTCCCCCGCCGGACTCGACCTCGGCGCCCGCACCGCCACCGAGATGGCCGTCGCGATCGCCGCCGAGCTGATTGCCGCCAGGACCGAACAGTCCGGGCGGCACTCGCTCGACCACAACACCCAGGCGCCGCTGAAAACAGTTGTCGGACTGAGTAGTTAAGCCTTCAGCCCCGGGTTCTCCGCGTACACCTCGCGCAGCACCGAAAGGTCGAACAGCTCCTCGGCCTTGATATCGAGATCGGCGGCCCGCAACGCGGTGATGTTCTGCTCGATCAGCTTGTCGGTCATGGTCAGCAGCCCGTTCGCGGTCGCGTCCGCGGAGGTGACCAGATCGTTTTGCGCCACTGCCTCTTTCGTCTGCTCGTCCAGATCGAGCTTCTGATCCTTGCCGTACACCTCGACCGCGAGCCGGGCGGATTCGGCCGGGTTGGCCACCGCGTCCTTCCAGCCCTTGATCTCCGCGACCAGGAACGCCTTCAGCTTGTCCCGCTCCTTGTCGATGGTGGACTGCTTGACCGTGAGCGTCTCGGCCACCAGCGGCAGGTTGTAGTCGGCGAACAGGAAGTGCGTGTTCGCGAATCCCTTGGCGGTCAGGGTGATCGGCTCGTTGGTCACGTAGCTGACCCAGCCGTCGACCTCGCCGTTGGCCAGCGGGGACGGATCGAACTGCGCGGGCACGATGGTGACGTCGCCGGGCTTGAGGCCGTTGGCCGTGAGCAGCGCCTTGAAGATCAGCTGGTTGGTGTCCTGCACGCCGATCTTCTTGCCCCGCATGTCCTCCGGCGTCTTGATCGGCTTGGCCGCCGAGCTGACGATCGCGAACGGGTTCTTCTGGTAGGTGGTCGCGATGATCTTGCCCGGCAGCCCCTCCAGCACCGCCTTGGCCGTGGTCTGCGGGGCGGACAGGCCGAGCCAGATCTTCCCGGTGTCCAGCCCGGCCTCCACCGAGGTGCTGGCCGCGCCGCCCGCGATGAGATTGACCGAGCCGAAACCGGCTTCCTTGAAATAGCCCTTGCTGTCCGCGAAGTACTCGCCGGCGAATTCGATGTTTTTCAGCCAGGACAGCTGCACCGCGACGGTGCCGTATTTGGAGCCGTCCGCGGTGGAACCACCCGAGGAGTCGGAGGCATTGTCGCCGCACGCGGCGAGCAGGCCCGCACCGCCGAGTGCGGCGCCGGCCATTGCGGAGTAACGAAGGAGAGACCGTCGGTTCAGTGTCGGCCCGAACGAAGAGCGTTGCACGGGTGTCATGCGCCGAATCTAGGTCGATTGCGTTTCATTTTCTTTACTTTGACGTTCCGAGCGGTGATTTGCTTGAATTTCGCCGAGAATCACGACCTACCGGCGTCGGCGCCGAAGCGGGCCAGCACCAGATTCTCGATGACGCCGACGACCGCGTAGAGCAGCACCGAAACGATCGTGACGATGACGATCGACGACCACAGCTGGTTGTACTGGAACGTCGGAATGGCGCGAATCAGGCTGGCGCCCAAGCCCGTTCCGCTGCCGAGCCATTCGCCGAGCAGCGCACCGATCAGCGCGCCGGGCACCGAGATCCGGGCTGCCGCGAACACCGAGGGCAGCGCGGCCGGCACCGCGACCATCCGCAAACCGGTCCATTTGGACCCGCCGTACGCGGCCACCAGGTCCATCGCCTGCCGCGGCGCGTTGCGCAACCCGGCCATGATCATCACCAGCGCCGGGAAGAACACCACGATCGCGGCCAGCACCGTGACCCCGCCGAGCCCGCGGCCGAACACCAGCACGATGATCGGGGCGAGCACCACCAGCGGCACCGAGCGCAGCAGCATCGCCACCGGCAGGAAAGTCTGCTCCACCGCGGCGAACGACACGAACAGCGCGGCCACCACCAGCGCGGCCACCATGCCGAGCGCGAACCCGATGGCCGCGTCGCGCAACGTGATCTGCAAGTCGTCGATGATCACCGCGCGCGCGGCACTCGCGCCGCGCGAGGTGACCAGGTAGCGCCAGATGTCTTCCGGCGACTTGCCCACCCGCGGCCCGACCTGTGGAAACGCCTTCAGGAAGACGTACCAGATGGCCAGCATCAACAGCAGCGAGGTGAACAGCGGGAACAAGAACTTCCCGATCCGCAGGACAACCTTCATCGCCCCTCCGTCTTTCGTGGTCATCGCGCCTCCTGGGTGGTCCATGGGGCGACCAGGCGGGCGGCCAGCGCGACGACCGCGTAGCCGAGACCGGCCAGTGCGGCGGCGGCCAGCGCCATACCCCAGGTGCGTGGCACGTTGTAGGCCGTCTGCGCGGCGGTCAGCGCAACCCCGATGCCGCTGTCGACACCGCCGAGATATTCGCCGATGATCGCGCCCAGCACCGCCGAGGGTGCGGCAATCTTCAACGCCGCGAACGTATTCGGCAACGCCGAGATCAACTGCACCCGGTACAGCTGCTGCCAGCGCCCGCCGCCATAGGCCCGCACCAGGTCGAGGCTTGTTCTATCCGCCGACCGCAAGCCGGTCACGGTGCCGACCATGGTGGTGAAGAAGCAGTACATCGCGGCCAGGAACACCGTCGGGGTGCGCCCGCCGAACACGACCAGGATGATCGGCCCGAGCGCGAGCAGCGGCGTGCAGTAACTCAGGATGGCCAGCTGCGTGGCCAGCGACTCGATCTGCGGAATCAACATGATGAGAATCGCCAGCGCGATGGCCATCCCGTTGCCCCACACGAATCCCTTCAACGCGCCGAGCGCGGTGATCCGGAAATTCGGGCCGTAGAGCCCCCAGCCGTCGGTGTACATCGTGTGCACCACCGTCCACGGACTCGGCACGGTGCCGCCCGCAACACCGAGCGCCGCGAGCAGCCACCACACCCCGATCAGCCCGGCCACGCCGAGCAATCCGCCGATCCGCTTCATCCCCGGCCTCCCTGACCACGCCGGACGCACAGCGCGACCGACCGCATCGGCTGCCCGTACAGCCGCACCCGCTGCCAACCCGGTCTCGCCTGCCACTGACAGCGCGCCGGTCGTTGTCCGTCGTTGCTCATGCCTGCACCGCGCCCGTGCTGGACTTCCCCGCGTCGGTGCCCAATGCGCCGCCGGTGCCGGACTTCCCGAACAGCAGCTCCGACAGGTAGTCGTGCAGCCGGTGGAATTCGGGGGTGCGCATCATCTCCGGGGTGCGCGGGCGCGGCAGGTCGATCTCCACCAGCTCCAGCACCCGGCCCGGTCGCGGGCTCATCACCGCGACCACGTCGGAGAGGAACACCGCCTCGGCGATGCCGTGCGTGACCATCAGCGTGGTCGCCGGCTTCTCCGTCCAGATCCGCAGCAGTTCCAGGTTGAGGCGCTGCCTGGTCATGTCGTCCAGGGCGCCGAACGGTTCGTCGAGCAGCAGCACGGTCGGCTTCACCACCAGCGCCCTGGCGATCGAGACGCGCTGGCGCATGCCGCCGGACAGCTGCGCCGGTTTGGCCTTCTCGAAGCCGTCGAGGCCGACCAGCTGGATCAGGTCGGCGATCAGCGCCGGGTCCGGGGTGAGGCCCGCCACCTGCAAGGGCAGCTTGATATTCGACTCCACCGTGCGCCACGGCAGCAGTGCCGAGTCCTGGAACGCGATGCCGAGTTCGTGCCTGCGGACCAGCTCGGCGGGTGTCTGGCCGTCGATGAGCGTCTTGCCCGCGCTCGGCGTCTCCAGTCCGGCCAGGATGCGCAGGACGGTCGACTTGCCGCAGCCGGACGGGCCGAGCAGCGACAGGAAGGTGCCCTGTTCGGTGTGCAGGTCGACCGAGTCGAGGGCCTCAACCGTCTTGCGCCCCACCTTGAACGTTTTGGTCAACCCACTGATGTGAATTCCGGTCCCCCCGGCACTGCTTTCCACACTCATGAAAGTCACCCTAGAAGGGGTCCGTTGCACAGATATTGCGAATCGCGACCCCAGATTTCGCAATCGTTACGCGAACCCGCGTGCACACCGGATTTCCGATCGTCGCGAGCCGATATCCCCGCGATGGATGACATCGGCGCGCCCGCTGGTTGCACCACAGGTGAACCCGATCTACGCGCTGCTCGACGCCAAGCTGCACATCGCCGGCTCGGAGATCCTCTGGCGCGAGGTGATCGGCAACGGCTTCGGCCTCGCCTCCGCGCTCGGCGGTATGCGCAGGCGGGTGTGGGCCTGGCCGATCGGCATCGCCGGGAACGCGCTGCTGTTCACCGTTTTCGTCGGCGGCGTCTTCAATACTCCGCAGCACCTGAACATGGCGGGGCAGGCCGGGCGTCAGCTGATGTTCGTCGCGGTCAGCGTGTATGGCTGGTGGAGCTGGCATCGGCACGCCAACGAGACCGGTCTGGAACATCGCGGCGTCGAACCGCGCTGGGCGAGTAATCGCGAACGCCTTGTGCTTGTCGCGGCCATGTTCATCGGGACGGCGGCCTTCGCGCAGCTCTTCGACCTGATCGGCTCCTACGGGCCGTGGGCCGAAGCGTGGATCTTCACCGGTTCCGTGCTGGCGACCTATGGAATGGCGCGTGGTCTCGCCGAGTTCTGGCTGATCTGGATCGCCGTCGACATCGTCGGCATCCCGCTGCTGGTGAAGGCTGGTTACTACCCGTCGGCGACGCTGTACTTCGTCTACGCGGGCTTCGTGGCCTGGGGATTCGTGGTCTGGATGCGCAGCATCCGGCCGGTGGCGCCGCCCGCGGCCGTGCCGGTGGCCTCGGCGCCCTAGCCGACCGAAAACGCTTGCGGCTCAGTCCTGCTGGGCCGCGGCGTCGGCGAACAGCTTGGCCAGGGTTTCCGCGATATTGGCGGACCGGTCGAAGTGGTAGCCGAGATCGGCGGCGTGACCGGCGAAGAGGTGCCAGGCCGAGGCGGTGAGCATGCGGGCGATGGTTTCCTGGTCCGGACGCGCGGGCCCGGGCGGCGTGCCGAGGTACTGGGTGACGATGCCCTCGACCAGGCCGACCAGGCCGTAGACCAGCGGGCGATACGGTTCGACGTCGATGGCGAGCATGCCGGTCCACGACGAAAACTGTTGCCACAGCGTCTCGGCCACCCGGTGCCTGCCGATGGTCAGGCTGTTCTCCCCGGTCGCGTGCCCGTGCACCGGGCCGTTCTGCCCGAACTGATAGAGATTGGGATGCTCCGCGGCCCAGCTCACCACCCGGCGCATGATCTCGTGGAACATCTCTTCCGCGGTCTTGGTCGGGTCGAGCACGAACAGCGACTCCACCTCGGACACATAGTGATCCGTGATGTACTCGCGCACCCGGGCGTCCAGATCCTCCCGGTTGTCGAACTGCCGGTAGACCACCGAGCGGGCCAGGCCGGCGCGCTCGGCGATCTGCTGGATCGACACCTCGGCCGTCGGGCCGTTCTCCTCGATCAGCGCGACCGCCGCCTCGAGGATCTGTGCCTGCCGGGTCGAATTGTGTTCGTCCCAGCGTTGGCCGCCCGAGCGCCTGCGATGGGTACGCATGTGGGCGGGCGGTTTCACGGATTCGACTATACGGCGGTGTCCGCGCGCTCCAGTTCCGGCAGGAACCGGGGGCGCATCGGCAGCGGTCCGTCCGGGCCGCCGGTGAACGAGATCTGCCGTCGCACTCGCTGATCCGACACCGCGTCGAATTGCAGCTGCTGGGCGAACGTGGCGACCACGAGCGAGGCCTCCATGTTCGCGAATCCCGAAGCGACGCACATTCTTTTGCCCGCGCCGAACGGCATGGTGGCTCGCTTGTGTTCGCGCTCAACGTTTTCCGGCAGGTAGCGGGTCGGGTCGAACTCGTCCGGGCGGTCCCATACCCGCTGGTTGTGATGCGATCCGTGGATGAGCGTGATCACCGTGGTGCCCGGCCTGATCAGGTAACCGCCCAGTGCGTCTTGTTCTTTCGCCGTTCTGGCCAGGCCGACCACCGGCGGCAGCACGCGCATGGTCTCGGCGACCACGGCCTGGGTCCATGGGAGTTGGTCGAGGTCGGCGGCGGTGGCGGGGCGGGAGCCGAGCACCGAGGTGACCTCGTCGCGTAGGCGGTCGCGGGCCTCCGGATGTTCGGCGAGCATCTGCCACACCCAGGTCAGGGCGGTCGCGGTGGTCTCCATGCCCGCGCCGATGAACGTCATCAGCTCGTCGTGGATCTCCTGATCGGTGTATTTGTAACCGGTTTCGGGGTCGGACGCGTCGATCAGCGCAGCCAGCAGGTTGTCCTTGCGGGTGATCCGGCCCGCGCGGTGATCGGCGATCAGGCCGTCGACCACGCCCTCGGCGTGCCGCAGGTCGCGCATGCTGCGCGGTTCGATGACCCAGCCCGCGGCGCGCATGACCCGCATCGGCAGCCGCGAATTCCCGGCGTCGTCGCGGTGGCGGCCGCGCTTGTGCAGCCAGGTCGCGAGGTGATGCAGCGGATGACTGAGATTCGTCATGAATCCACGGCCGAAGAATCGCAGCAGGCGGAACAGCACCACCTCCGACATCGGGCCGGTGATGTCGGTGCCGAACATCGTCCGCGACGTGACATCCAAAGTGAGCCGGTTCATTTCGGCATTGACGTCGACGACGCCGTCCTTCTCCGACAGTTCCCGGATCCGCGCGACCGCGTCCCGCGCCGCCTCGACCATCACCGGCGCGAACCCATCCACGTTGCGCTTGGCGAAGATCGGCTGCACCAAGCGCCGATTACGCTGCCACAGTTCATCATTCAGGTCGGTCACCAGGCCGCGCCCGAAGGCCACCGCGAGCATGTCGTAGTCCGGGCTCTTGGTGTAGTTGTTCTGGTTGGTCACCAGCACATGCCTGGCCAACTCCGGACTCCGCACGATGACGAACTTCGCGAACGGCACCCGGGCGACGAGCACATCGTCCTGTCCCGGGAAGTTCGTCACGTAATCCAGCACCGTGTGATCGCGCACCCGCGGCAGAATCCCGATCGACAGTTTCACCGACTCCCACCAGGTCACCGGCGTGCCGTGCCAGCGAATGAACGTAGGCGCCCACCTGGGCGGATGCAGCTTCGAATCAACGACGGAATCAACGGACTCGACATCGGCCATAGCAGGCTCACCTTGCCTTACACACTCACATGGGACGTGCTGTCCCACTCAGGGTAATGAGACACGATGACCCGGTCAATGGGTGAACATCACCGATCCACCGCCCCGGACACAGCACAGCCCGGCAGGCCATCCAAGGCCTACCGGGCTGGATCATCGACGGCCCCGCGATCAAGCGGAACTAAGCGTGGCGGCGCAAAAGAACAGGTCTCATCGACAAATCGGTGCTGCGAACAGAATCCCTAGTTGGGCGTATCGCCCTCATAATCCATATCCGCCGCCTGATCCTCCGTGGTCGCCGCAGCATCCCCCGTCGAATCCGGCTGATCAACGCCGTCACGGTCCACCTCAGTGTCATCGGAACGCCCTGTACCGGGTTCAGTGGTCATGGCCACCGACATGCCCGGCAAAACCATCTTCAAACAGCAGCCTGGCAATTCACCCCTGGCAGGAGGCTCACCTAGACGACGTCGACTCGGACGCCGGTGGCGCGGATGGCGGCTACCGCGGATGGGTCGGCTTCGGTGTCGGTGACCAGGACTTGGACCTGTTCTATGGTGCAGATTCGGGCGAGGGCGGTGCGTTCCAGTTTGTCGGCGGTGGCTACGACCATGACGTGGCGGGAGCGGCGGACCATTTCGGTGGTGACGCCGGCCTCGTCGATGTGGCGGCATTGGGCGCCGCCCTCGGCGGAGATGGCGTTGACGCCGAGGATCAGTTCGTCGAGGCGGAGTTCGGCGAGGGCGCGCTCGGCCAGCGGGCCGTGCAGTTCGTAGGACTCGCGGCGGGCCACGCCGCCGAGGACGACGGTGCGCATGTGCGGGCGCAGGACCATTTCGCCGGCGATGTTGAGCGCGTTGGTGACGAGGGTCAGTTGTTCGTCTCCGGTCATGCCGAGATCGGTCCGGCCGGCCAGCGCCCGCGCCACCGCGGTGGTGGTCGTGCCGCCGTTCATCGCGATGACCTTGTGCGGATCCACCAGGGACGCAGCGTGTTCCGCGATCCGCTGCTTCGCCTCGCCGCCGGTCTGCCGGTAGCGGGCGGGCAGGTCGTAGGCGACGGAGGTCGCGACGACACCGCCGTGGGTCCTGGTCGCCAGCTGCTGTTCGGCGAGCGCGGTGAAGTCGCGGCGGACCGTGGCGGAGGACACGCCGAGCCGCTCGGCGGCCTCCTCCACGGACAGTCGCCCGGATTCGGCGAGCAGTTCGAGGAGCCGGTTCCACCGCTGGGGGCGGTCGGTTGGTCCGGTCATCTCACACCGCCCCGAACCCGACCTGCTGTTTTTCTAGGCACGCGAACAATCTGACCATAGGCACGCTGCCGACCGTAGAGATTCCGGTGCGGCAATGCCAAGCGCGCCGCCTCAGCGATGCATCGCGGCGGCGCCGGCCAGCGGCACGGTGAGGAACGAGGCCGCCCCTTCGGCGCGCTGGACGTCGTAGACGCCGCCGAGCAGCGCCGGATAGTCCTTCGGGTTGAAGATGTGGGTGGGCGCGTCGCCGGAACCGATGGTGATCTGCAAACGATGGCCCGGCTGGAAGACGTGAAAGGCCGGACGGATCTTGACGTTGTACTCGGTCACCTGGCCGGGGACCACCGGCAGCATCGACTCCCGCGTGCCGGGATGGAACGCGCCGAGCACGCTGCCGTCCGGGGCACGCCACGTCCGGTCCTCGTCCAGCGCGCGAAAGCTGCCGGCGAGCTGGCCGTCGGTCAGCGCGAGGGCCGTGCCGTCGGGCGCGATGTCCTGCACGGTCACGCTGAACGCCGAGGCGGGCGTATTCGACGTGGCGAACAGGGTGGCGCCGATGGGCCCGCCGAGCACCGTCGGCTCGGTGAACGCGTCGGTCGTGTACTGCGGATTATCCAGCAGCGCAGGCACATCCGGATGCGCGGGGAACTGCGCACAGGGGTCATCGAGGCCGGCCATCGTGGTGAACAGCTCGTACACGCCGGAGAAGTTCCGGGAGAACGAGGCGTTGCAGATGGTGCCGCCGTTGACCGGGCTGAAGGTCACCCGGTCCGAACCGGCCGGAGCCGTCGGACGTTCCGGCGTCAACCGGCCACCCGACGCCAAATACAAGTTCTGCGTGGGCGTTTCCCGCATCGGGTAGGTGGCGCTCTCGATCACGTTGCCGTTGACGTCGATCGCGTGCAGCGGCGTCTTCGTCTCGTCGATGCCGTTGCGGTCGTTCTTCAACCACCGGTCGAACCAGGCCAACTGGATGGAGTGCATATCGATATCGGTGTTGCGCTGCTCGCCGGGCTGTATGTGGAACCAAGGGCCGGTGAGCATTTGGAAGCGTCCACTGGACGACGCGCCCGCCGGCATCGGCCCGTTGTGCGAGCGTCCCGCGTAAGCGTTCTGCAATCCGGCGAAGGTGCGCGGCGTCCCGTCCTGGAGCAGGTCGTATTGGCCGCTGATCAGGTAGGTCGGAATGTCGTTCGCCGCAATCTGTTCCACCACATTGTCGATCGCGCGCGACTCCCAGTACGGGCCGTTGTACGCCTTGTCGCCGTCGAGCAGCGCGTTGAACACCGAGTGCCAGGTGCCGTCCGCCCGGAAGTGCGAGATCAGATGGTCGACGAAAACGCTGGCCATCTTGTCCGGCTCCCGATACAGCCCGAGAATCGGATCGATCTGCGGCAGTAGGGTGATCGGGAATTGCAGCATGGAGGCCAGGAACGCGATGTTGTAGAACCCGTCGTGATCGAGCAGATCCTGGAACGCGTGATTGCCCGGCATCAACGGAAACAGCGCCTTGACCGGCGAATCCGGTTCCAGCACACCGGCGGTGAACAGTTCGCTCATCCCGAGATACGACAGCCCCCACAGACCGATCTCACCGGTCGAGTTGGGTAGCCCGGCGGCCCAATGGATTACCCGTTTGGAGTCCTCCCGCTCCTGCGGTTGCAGGATGCTCCACTGCCCGCCCGACGATCCGGTGCCGCGAATATCCACGATGACGCTGATGTACCCGCGCTTGACGAAGTAGTCGCCATAACCCGCCGCGTCACCGATCTGCTTGGCCACATCGATGACGCTGGGCAGCGCGTTCTGCAAGAGCGGCCCGAGCCCCTCGTAGGACAGCAGCCGGACGAAACCAGCGCTGTCCTTGCCATATGCCGTCTGGGTCAACATGATCGGGAACGGGCCGGGCGCCGGTGCGCCGGACGCGTCGGTCGGATACCGCACATCTGCCCGCAGCACCACACCGTCCGCCATCGGCAGTTCGACATTCTTCTGCTCGCCGACGCCATACAGCTCGGGTCCCGGATTCCACCCCTCGGGCAATCCGGTCCGAGCATCCGCCTTTGGAAATCCGTTGGCCGGCAACGGATCCGCGAGCGCACTCGGCGCGGCTATCGGCAGCACCGAGGCGACCGCGAGAATGCCGACCGCGATTCGAGCCGCGATCGAGGTCGCCGGGGCGGATCCCCGGCGTGTGGCACGCCGATTCAGCCAACTATCGGTCATCATCATTGATCACCCATTCGATTCCGCGAGCGGCAATCTTGCCTGCTCACGATCATTTTCGGTTCTATCGGCGGCCCGAACCGCCATATTGGTAAGTGATCTTTTCAGATTGAAGGACAGAAGTCCAGCACCTGTCCCAGACGATTGCGCTCAGCGTGCGGTCAGATCCCGGCGCAAGAGTTTTCCGGTACTGGTGCGCGGAAGTTCGTCGAGGAAGGTGACATCCCGCGGCACCTTGAACCGCGCCAGATTCGCCTTCACATGCGCCCGAACCGCGTCGGCATCCAGCTCCTGGCCGGGGTGCCGTACCACGAAAGCCGCCAGCCGCTGGCCGAATTCGGCATCGGGCACCGCGACGATCGCCGCCTCCGCAACGGCCGGATGGGCATACAGCAGTTCCTCGACCTCACCGGGGAAGACGTTCTCGCCGCCGGACACGATCATGTCGTCGTCGCGTCCGTCGATGAACAGCCGCCCACCCGAATCCCAGTGCCCCACATCGCCGGACGACAACAGACCGTCGATGCTGTCCTTGTTGCCGCCGCCGGAGTACCCGGCGAACGAGAGCAGGCTACGCACGTAAATGGTGCCGCGCACACCAGGTTCGGTGACCACCTTGCCGTTCTCGTCGTAGAGCCGGACCGTCACCACCGTCGGCGGTTTACCGACCGTCCCGGACGCCGCCCGCCAGTCTTCGGGCGTCGCGATGGCCGCCACGCCGACCTCGGTCGACCCGTAGAAGTTGTAGAGCACGTCGCCGAACACCTCGGTGGCCGAATCACCCAGTGCGGCAGGCAGCGCCGAGCCCGCACTGAACACGATGCGCAGACTGTCGGTGTCGTACTTCGCCAGGATCTCGGGGCCGAGGTCGAGTATCCGGCGCAGCATGGTCGGCACCAAGACGAGCACCTGCGCCCGATGGTCGGCGACCTCGGCCAGCGTCGCCTCGGCGTCGAATCGCCTGCGCAGCACCACCGTCGAGGCCAGCGACAGCGACAGGATGAACTGATTCAACGCGGTGCCGTGGAACAACGGCGCGGCCAGCACCAGAGTCTGATTGCGCCGCAACGGAATCCGCTCGAGCAACGCGGCCGCGGCCAGCGGCGACTTGACCTCCCGCGGCACGCCCTTCGGCGTCCCGGTGGTCCCGCCGGTCAGCAGCACGAATCCGCCTTGCCGCGGCGGCGGAGCCAGTTCCGCCGTGTCATTGCCCGCGATCAGGTCGGCGACGGTCGGGATGCCTTCCACTTCGACCCCATCGTGCACGGCGAGCACCCGCCGCACCTCCGATGGCAATACCTGCAACAGCTCGCCGAATTCCTGGTCGTACACGACAACGTTCACACCTTCGCGCGCCACGACATCGGCCAGCTGCGGCCCGGCGAACCCGGTGTTGAGCAATACCACCCGCGCACCGATCTTCGCCGCGCCCAGCATGGCGTCCACCAGCTCGCGCCGGTCCCGGATGAGCGCCGCGACGGTGTCGCCCGGCCCGAGACCGAGCGCGGTGAACCCGCGAGCCAGCGCATTACCGCGCGCCTCGAGCTCCCGATAGGTCAGCGGACCTAGCTCATCGATCAACGCGACCCGATCGGGCTCGCGCCGCGCCGACATCCGCACCGGCCCAGCGATCCCGCCGAACTGCCGGACCGCCCGCGAGGCCCGCACGAGATCGGCTGGCGCGAGCAGGTCGAGCACCCCGGCGCGTTGCAGCACGCCCACCGAATGCAGGTTGACCATCAGCGCGCGAACGGCACTTCCGATGGAGGACATGACCACTCCGTCCAGAGAATCTTCGACACCCTCGAACAAGGGAGCCGACTCGACTGTAGGAGATTTCCAGAATTTCGGCAAGACATCTTTTCAGATGAACACCGCACCGGACCGCTTGCCGGTTCCGCTGGTTTCACATCAGGTGAGCGCGAGCCCGGAGTTCACGAAATACGCGATCTCCTCGCATATTTCGTCCACGCTGATCACCGAATCGGGCAGCGTGCTCTGCACCAATTCCTGCGCGAGCGAGTTCACCGCGCCGATCACCGCGAGCGCGAAAAGATCGAACCGCCGCGGCTTGGCCTCGCCGCGCTCCACCCCGCGCTCGGCCTCGCTGATGATCAATGCGGAAAGCAGGCGCCGCTGATCCCTGCGCCACTCCTCCACCTTTTGGCTGACGCCGACCACTTCGACATAACAGACCCGGGCCGAGCGATGATCGGCACAGGTCACCGAGAGATAAGCGCGGAAGCTCTCGACCACTCGCGTGGAAAGCGGATCGCCCTCGGTTTTCGCCAGCGCCTCCAAGGCCCGTTCGACCGCGTGCGAGGTGGTCCGGTTGACCAGCGCGATGAGCAAAGCCTCGCGGCTGCCCATATCTTCGTAGAAACTGCGCGTGGACACATTCGCGACCGCGCACAGCCGCTCGATGGAAGTCGCTGCGTAACCCTGGGTTCCGAATAATTCGAGGGCGGCATCGATCAAACGAGTCTGCCGCTGCGCCACTCGTTGTTCCCGCGACAGCCCGCCGTAGCTGCGACCGTCCTTCGATTCCTCTTCCCGCCGTGCCACCGTTCGATGCTACCCGCTGACCCGCCCCGGCCCCGGCACGGACATCGGTCCGAGCCGGGGGACGACGACTAGTTGTGCTGGCCGATGGCATATCCGACGAGGGCCTGCGCCATGGGCGGCAGAATCTCCGCCAGGGCCTGGCCGAACTGCGGTTCCCCGAGGGTGCTGACCGGGCTGGTGATCGAGCAGCCCTGCGGCGCCGCGACACCGTTGAGCCGGTCTTTCAGCCAATAGAACGCACCGGGCAGATGGGAGAGCACGCCGGAGATATGTTCGGCGGCGAATTCCCGGACGTAGGTCACGCTCGGCGCACCCTCGGCACAATACTTCTGCACGGTCGAGTCGGTGCCCGCGATCGGAATCAGCTCGTCGTTCTGCGCGTGATAGAAGTAGATCGGCACGGTCGGTTTTTGTTGTCCGAGTGAGTTGTCCGCGATCGCCTCCCGAATCTCCGGCAGGGACAACGGATCACCGCCCTGGAAAGTGCCGAAGTAGTTGAAGCCGGGGAACAGGATCGCTCCCTGCGGATGGCACAGCACCTTCTTCGACGCCATGATGAATTGCCCGAGGAGATCGACCCGTTCGCGCATCACCCGCTGCATTTCCGGGTATTCGGTCGAGATGCCGACGATCGCGGCCGAGATGAGCCCGGCGTAGACCCCGCCGTTGTTGTGCCGCACCACCCCGGCATAGTCGCCCGCCGCGACGCCGCCCGCGGCGATACCGACGATATTCAGCTCGGGCGCATAACTCTCTTTGATCTCCGGGACGAACGCCGACGGAATCGTGCCGCCCGAGTAACCCCACAGGGCCGCCGGAGTTTCCGGCCCGCTCAGTTGCGCGGGCGCGAAGTTCTCCGCCGCCCGAATACCGTCGAGCGTCGCCTGCGCATTCATCCGCGACGCGCCGTACGCCGAATTCGGCCCCTGATAGTCGGGCATCGCGATCGTCCAACCCTGCCCGAGACCCGCGGCGATCGGAATGAGCGTCTCCGCCGCGTTCACGTAATCGACCGGGATGGCGCCGGATTGGGCCACATACGACGGTGCGCAATACTGCGCGACGCTGTCCTCGGCGATCTGATACGACAGCAGCTTCGATCCGCCGGCCGGCGCGGGACCGCGCGGCTTCAGGATCGTGGTGACCGTCGAGATCGGCTCCCCGTGGCTGTTGGTGGTGCGGTAAAGCAATTGCCACGCATCGACATTCAGCTGCAAGATGCCCATGAACGCCGGATAGATCGCCCGCGCGCGCAGAATCTCGCCGGGCTGTGCCGCGGCGACCACCCCCGCCGCCGGCTTGTAGAAGTCGTCGAGTTCGGGCGGCAGGGTGAGCGCGGGCGCCGGTTCGATCCGGACACTCTCCTGCTCCCCCGGCGCCGCCTGCCCCGAACCGAATGCCGTCCACGCCGCCATCAGCGCGATGACGCCGAGGACTACGACGCGCCCACCATTGCGCACGTTCATCGAAGTGCCTTCCCGTTACCGATCGTTACCGATACTGGTAAGGGATATTTTCAGATAACCGGCAAGAAGTCCAGACTCAGACAGTGGTTCGGCTCATAGCCAGCCAAAAGCGGGTGGTGCAGCACACCACCCGCTTCGGCGAAACTACTTGACGCTGCCCGCGGTAAGGCCCGCTACCAGGCGCTTCTCGATGAACGCGAACAGGATCACGACCGGGATGATACCGACCGTGGAGATAGCGAACACGTATTGCCACGAGGTGTCGTACTGGCCGACGAACTTGGTCAGCGCGACCGACAGCGGCTGATTTTCCGGCGTGGTCAGCACCACCAGGCTGGCGGCGAACTCGTTCCAGCAGGAGACGATGACGAAGATCGTCGCCGTCACGATGCCCGGCCAGACCAGCGGCAGGCTCACTCGGACCAGGATCTGCCAGCGACTCAACCCGTCCAGCATCGCGGCCTCCTCGATCTCCACCGGGATGGAGGCGAAGAAGCTGTGCAGGATCCACACCGCGAACGACAGGTTGAACGCCGCGTTCACCAGGATCATCGCCAGCCAGGTGTCGTTGATGCCGACCGCGAAGAACTCCCGGATCAGACCGGTGACCAACACCGTCGGCTGCAACATCTGGGTGACCAGCACCAGGCCGAGGAACACTGCGCGACCCGGAAACTTGTGCCGCGCTGTGTAATACGCCGCCGGAATGGCGACCAGCAGCACCAGCACCGTGGCGAACACCGAAATGATCACCGTGCTGGCCAGATTGAACGGCAGCGGTGTTTCCGGGGTGTCCCACATGGTGGAGTAGTTGTCCGGATGCCAGGTTTCCGGAATGTAAGTCGGTGGGATGCGCAGGATTTCGGCCCGGCTCTTCAGCGAGCCGAGCACCATCACGATGAACGGCAGCAGGAACAGCGCGGCCAGCACCGCGCCGACCGCGGTCAGTTCCCAGCGGCGCCGCTTCGCCCGGGCGCCGGGACGCGCGTCCGAATCGGCCACTGCCACCGCACCCGTGACCTTCTCGATGTGCGTCACATCCGCCGCGGTCATCCGTCGACCTCCTGTGCCATGCGGGACACCCGCACCCGGTCGGCCGATGGGAGAGGCTGCGCTTGTATCACCCGTCGACCTCCTGCGTCGGCCGGACCACTTTCACGTAGATCGCGATGATGACGATGATCAGCACGAAGTTCAGCACGCTCATCGCCGCCGCCGTGTCGATCTGCTGATTCTGCCGAATCAGCTTGAACATCAACGTGGTTGTGGTGTCGGCCTGGAAACCCGCGATACTGCCGGTGATCACCTGCAGAATCGGCAGCGAGTTGAACGAGTTGATGATGTTGATGATCGTCGCCACCGCGATGGCCGGACGCAGTTGCGGCAGCGTGAGGAAGCGGTAACGCTGCCACGCGCTGGCGCCGTCGACCCGGCCCGCCTCATTGATCTCGGCCGGAATCGATTGCAGCCCAGCCAGAATCGTGTAGGTGGTGAACGGGATGGAGACGAACACCGCGACGCCGATCGCGACCAGGAAGGCCGGCGTCGGCTGCTTGGTGAAGCCGTAACCCCGGTCCAGCAGGCCGATATCGACCAGGAACCGGTTGGCGATGCCGACGTCGGGATCGAGCATGTAGTAGAAGATCGTCGTCGTCATCACGACCGAGGCGGCCCACGGCACCAGGATCGCCATCCGCACCGCGGTGCGGCCGGGGAAATCCTTGTTGAGGAACTGGGCGAGGCCCGCCGAGATCACCAGGGTGATCAGCACGACGGCGACAACCCAGATCACCGTGTGCGCGAGAACAGATCCCAGCTCCGAGATCCCGAACAGCGTGCGGAAGTTCTCCAGGCCGGCCGCGCCCCGGTCTTGACCGTAGGCGCTGAGATCCCGGGTACTGGTCCACAGCATGTAGCAGGCGGGAAAGGCGACGATAGCCGCGATCAAGACCAGCGAGGGTCCGATCCACGGTATCGCCGCCAGAGTTCCTTTCCGTCGCACGCTATTTCGCGGCTTCCTGTATGCGCTGCAGCACCTGGGCCGGGTCGGTGCCCTGTGCGATGGTGCCCATCTGCTGGCGGATAGCGCCCTGCGCCGCAGCCCATTTCGGGTTGTTGCTCGGGTAGAACTGCGCCACCGCGAGGGTGGAGCCGAACGCCTTGGTCACCGGGTCGGCGGCCAGCTTGGCGGCCGCGGTGTTGGTGATCGGGATGAAGCCCTCGGTCGAGACGAACTTCGAGTAGACGTCGGCGCCGTAGAAGAAGTCGAGGAACTTCTTGATCGACTCGGTCTTCTTGCCGTCCTTCTTGAACGCCATCAGGTGATCGGCCACGCCCAGGGTCACCGGGGTGCCGGACTTGGTCGGCGTCGGCGCGGTCGCGTACTTCAGCGCCGGGTTCTTCGAGGCGATCTGGCTGATGGTCGGGGGCAGGCCCTCGATCATGCCGATCTTGCCCTGGATGAACGCGTTGATCACGTCCTTACGGTCGGTCGCACCCGGATTCGGCTGGGTGACACCGGCATCGGCGATCTCGCGCATCGCGCGCACGCCCTCCAGGTTGGCCGGGGTGTCGACGGTGACCTTGTCCCCGTCGGCCCACTTACCGCCCGCACCGAAGGTCCAGATGGAGGTCTCGCCCTGGGCTTCCTCGCTGCCGAGCGGCAGGCCGTAGCCGGAGACCCCGCCGCCGAGCGCCTGGATCTTCTTCGCCGTGTCGGTGAGCTCGGCCCACGTCTTCGGCGGCGCGGTGACGCCGGCCTTGGTGAACAGGTCGGTGTTGTAGAACAGGGTGCGGGTGGAGGCGAACAGCGGCAGCGCGTACTGCGTGCCGTTCAGCGACGCGTTCTTCGCGAAGCCGGGCTGGATGTCCGAAAGCACCTGCGGCGAGACAACTTCCGAGGCCGAGTACAGCTGGCCGTCACTGGCGAAGCTGGCGTAGGCGTCGATGTTGAGGATGTCCGGGGTGGTCGACTTCGACTGCAGCTTGGTGCGCACCACGTCGTTGATCGAGTTCCAGGACTCGATCTGCAGGTTCACCTTGATGTCCGGGTTCGACTTCTGGAAGTCCGCGATGATCCCGTCCCACAGCGCCTTCGTACCGTTGGCCCCGTCGCTGTAGGCCGGGGCTAAAAAGTTGATCGTGTTGTCGGAATCGGCGTTATCTTTCGAGCCGAACCCACAGGACGAGATCGCCAGCGCGAGGCCGGTGAACATCGCGACCCCCGCAAGCACGCCGTGGAGTGGTCTTTTCACGAGTAGAACCTTTCAAATTTGCACACCGGGCGCCACTGGACAGCCGATGATGGGATCGAACTGATCGACCGACTATCAACATAGACCCAAGCTTGATCATATGTGACCGATTCGCTCGTAAATTTGACATGAACGATCACCGGGCGGATTCTGTTGTTGTGCCGATCTCCGCCGAACCCACCCCCGTCACCCATCTGGCCAACGAGGTCGCCACCCAGCCTGACGACTGGGCGCGCGCCGAAACGATCGCTGCCGAACATCGCGACATCCTCCCCCACAAGGGCGAGCGAGTCGCCGTGATCGGTTGCGGCACTTCCCTGTTCATGTCCAAAGCGATTGCGGCGCTGCGCGAGGGCGCAGGCCACGGTCTGACCGACGCCTGGCCCGCCAGCGAGGTCCGCTACGGCCGCGACTATGACCGCTACCTGGTGATATGCCGGTCAGGCACGACCACCGAGGTGGTCAATGCCATGCGGGACATCCCAGCACACATTCCGCGCACCGTCATCTGCTCCAGCCCGGGCACCCCGGTGCTCGAGCTGGGCGATCCGATCCTGATCGACGAGGTCGACGAGGAATCGGTGGTGCAGACCCGCTTCGCCACCACCGCGCTGGCGATCCTGCGCTGGCACCTCGGCGAAGACCTCGCCCCGGTGATCGAGCAGGCGCGCACGGTGCTCGCCGAGGATCCGGCGGTATCGCTGGCCGACGTCCGCCACGCCGAGGAGATCAGCTTCGTCGGTATGGGCTTCGCCGCCGCCATCGCCGAGGAATCCGGCCTCAAGCTGCGCGAATCCTGCCAGTCCTGGACCGAGTCCTACCTGGCCACCGAGTACCGCCACGGCCCGGTCGCCATCTCGGCGCCCGGTCGCGCGGTCTGGGCCTTCGGCCCGCTCGTCCCGAACTTCGCCAGGGACATCGCCAGTACCGGTGCGCACTTCGAGCACCGCGACATCGACCCGATGGCCGACCTGCTCCGCGTGCACCAGCTCTGCGTGCTGCGCGCGGCCGACCTCGGCCTGGACCCCGACCACCCGCGTGGGCTCAATCGCTCGGTCGTCCTCGACCAGTGATCGGACCGGCCCGGTGAAACTCGACCAAGCTGGAGCCACCCTGCGCGACGCACCGGGAACTACTGTGCCAAGCATGGGAGTGGCGAACGAGACGTCCTCGACCAGTGCCGCCCGGCCCGCGGCCGGGACTGCCGGGTCGGCCGCGGCGGCCAACCGCGGCGGCACTCCGACGCGTTCGGCTGCGGTATCGCCGCAGCCGGACGCGTTGGCCGAGGACGCGCTGGTGCTCGGCCTCGATGTCGGCGGCACCACGATCAAAGGCGAGATCACCGACGCCGCGGGCACCGTGCTCGCGGTCGGAACCGTCGCGACACCGCAGGGTGAAGCCGCGTTCGAGGTGATGGGGGCGCTCGGCGATCGGTTGCTCGGTGAGTTGACCGAGGAGCAGCGGGCGCGCGTAGGCCGGGCCGCGGTCGTGCTGCCGGGCATCGTGGACACCGTTCGATCGATCGCGGTGTTCAGTAGCAATGTCGGGTGGCGCGACTTCGAGGTCGGCAGCCGGTTCATCGATCGCTGGGGTGTGCCCGTGCTGATCGAACATGATGTGGCCGTTGCGGGTTGGGCCGAGTGGCGGTTCGGGGCCGGGCGTGGGTACGACAACGTGTGCGTGGTCATTCTCGGGACCGGGATCTCCGGGACGTTGTCGGTCGGCGGGCGGTTGTTGCGCAGTACCTATGGTCAGGTCGGCGAGTACGGGCACATCCCGGTTCGTGCGGATGGACTGCCTTGTCCGTGCGGCAACACCGGATGTGTGGAAACCGTTGCTTCCGGGGCGTCGATCGCTCGTGCTTACACCCGGCGTACCGGGCGTGAAATCAGTGGTGCCGCTGAGGTATTCGCGTTGGTGGAGACCGATGCGGAGGCCAAGGCGGTGCTTGCGGATGCGGTCGATGCGCTGGCCGATGGGCTCATCGGGATCGTGCATGCCGCGTGTCCCGAGCTGATCATTCTCGGTGGCGGGCTGGCGGGTGCCGGTGCCGCGCTGACGGATCCGCTGCATCAGGCCATTGCCGACCGGCTTCGGCTGGTTCCGGCTCCGCGCGTCGTGCTCGGTGAGTACGGGGCGCGCGCGGGACTGACCGGGGCTGCGCTGTTTGCCCGGCAAGGGGCGCTCGAATGATCGGGCCGGCGAGGAGGTGTGCGCGTGACTGAAGTAGTTGTTCGCGGGCGCGTTGTCTCGGCGACCGCTCAGCTGGACGATGGCGTGGTCACGATCGTCGGTGATCGGATCGATGGTGTGCTGCCGTTCGCGGAGTGGGTTGCGGCGCATCCGGATTCGCCGGAGCCGCCCTTTGCGGGAACGCTGCTGCCTGGCCTCGTGGACATTCATAATCACGGCGGGTTCGGACATCGGTTCGACACCGTCGATGTGGCGGAGGCGCGGGCGGCGGCGGAGTTCCATCATGCGAGCGGGTCCACGACGGTGGTCGCGAGCATTGTCACCGCGGCCGCCTCGGACATGGTCGCGCAGACCGCTGTGTTGCGCGAGTTGGCTGCCGACGGGGTGATCGGCGGGATTCATGCCGAGGGGCCGTTTCTGTCGGAGGCGCGATGCGGGGCACAGGATCCGCGGTTTCTGCGCGATCCCGATCTCGAGCTGACCGATCAGCTGCTCGCGGCCGGCGGCGGGCAGCTGCGAGTGATGACGCTGGCGCCGGAACGGTCCGGGTATGACGCTGTCGCGCAACGACTTACCGAACACGACGTGGTGGTTTCACTGGGACACAGCAATGCCGACTATGCGTCATTCCTGAAGGCCCTGCGGCCCACCGGATTCGGCGCTTTGGTGACGCATCTGGCGAATGGGATGCCGCCGCTTCATCACCGCGACCCCGGTCCGGTCGGAGCCGGTCTGGTCGCCGCGTCGGCTGGGCAGGCGACGGTCGAGTTGATCGGGGACGGCGTGCATGTCGATCCCGGTTTCGCCGCGCTGGTCTTCGCGGCCGCGCCGGGCCGGGTCGCGCTGATCACCGATGCGATGCAGGCCGCCGGGTTGTCGGATGGCGAGTATCAGCTCGGTCCGCAGTCCGTGACGGTGCGACAAGGGGTCGCCCGGATCGCGAACGGATCGATCGCGGGCGGCGTCAGCACGCTGCTCGACAATGTGGCGCGCGCGGTGCGCGAGTCCGGCGTGTCGCTGGCCGACGCGGTGCGCGCGGCGACGTCCACCCCCGCGGCGGCGCTACGACTACCCGAGGTCGGTGACCTGCGGACGGGATACTTCGCCGACCTATTGATCGTTGGGGAGAGCCTGCGGTTGCGCCGGGTGCTCAGGCGAGGAGAGTGGTTGTCGTGATCCTCACCGTGACGATGAATCCCGCCTATGACATGACCTACCGCGTCGAGCACTTCGAGCGAGGCCAGGCACATCGGGTCCGCTCGGTCGAACAACGCATCGGCGGTAAGGGCATCAACGTCACGCGGGTGCTGAATCAACTCGGAAAGTACGCCAGGGCAACGGGTTTCTCCGATCACGCCTTCGCGGCCGCCGCCGAGCTGGAGATGCCGGTCGACTTCGTGCACGCGCTCCCCTGGGTCCGCCGCACCGTGGTGATCAGCGAATCCGAGGACGGCACCGCCACCGCCCTGTGGGAGCCCGGCGCCCGCGTCTCCAACCCGCACGCCGCCGAACAGCTCGCGGTCCGGGTCGCGGGCATGCTGCCCGACGTCGACGGCCTGGTCATCTCCGGGTCGCTGCCCGGCGGCATCGCGCCGTCGCTGCCTGCGGAGATCGCCCGCACCGCCATCGCCGCCGACGTGCCCACCATCTGCGATGTCGACGGCGAGGCCCTGCGCCTGGCCGCCCAGATCCCCGGCATCATCCTCATGCCCAACGGCGACGAGCTGCACCGCCTCACCGGCATCAAGCCCGCTACCGCCGACGAGGTCGTCACCGCCGCCTACCCGCTCATCGAGAGCGGTGTCCGCGCGGTCATCGCCACCCGTGGCGCCGACGGCATGGTCGCCGTCACCGCCGAGGGCGCGTGGTACGCCACCCTTCCCGAACCGTTGGCCGGAAATCCCACCGGTGCAGGCGATTCCGCCACCGCCGCGGTCATCGCCGCGCTCACCGCGGACGAAATCCCCGACTGGCCAGCCATTCTCATCGACGCCGTAGCCACGTCCGCCGCCGCCGTGGTCATCCCCGTCGCCGGCGAGATCGACCGCTGCCTGCGTACCCGCATCGCCCCCACCGTCCGCGTCACCCAGCTGGACCTACCCACCCGCCAAGAAACCGCCCCGTGAATCGAACGTTGCCCCAACCGCAACATTCACGCGGGCGGATGTGCTGAGTTCTCAGGAGATGTACCTATGCCGTTGACGCCTGTTTCCGACTTGATCACCGCCGCGCGACCGGGTGGGCTCGGCGCGTTCAATGTGATCACCTTGGAGCATGCCGAAGCTATCGCGGCGGCGGCGGAATCGGCGAAACGGCCTGTTGTGCTGCAACTTTCGGAGAACACGGCGGCCTATCACGGTAGCCTCGCCCCGCTTGCGCTCGCTTGCTTGCGCATCGCGGCGGACAGCACCGCCGACATCGCCGTCCATCTCGACCATGCGACCTCGCCCGAATTGGTCCGTGCCGCAGTCGAACTCGGTATCCGCTCGGTCATGTACGACGGCTCCACGCTCGACTATGCCGCCAACGTCGCCGCTACCGCCGACATCACCCGCTGGTGCCACGAGCGTGACGTGCACGTCGAGGCCGAACTCGGCGAGGTGGGCGGCAAGGACGGCGCGCACGCCCCCGGTGTTCGCACCGACCCCGACGAAGCTGTCGAATTCGTCGCCGGCACCGGCGTAGACGCCTTGGCCGTAGCCGTCGGCTCCTCACACGCCATGCACGACCGCACCGCCACCCTCGACAACGACCTCATCGCTCACCTGGCCGCCAAGGTCCCCGTCCCGCTGGTCCTGCACGGCTCCTCCGGCGTCCCCGACGACGGCCTGCGCGCCGCGATCGACCACGGCATCACCAAGGTCAACATCGCCACCCGGCTCAACGTCCTGATGACCGAGGCCATCCGCACCACCCTCGCCACCTCCCCCACCCTCTCCGACCCCCGCAAATACCTCACCCCCGCCCGAGCAGCCATCCAAGCCGAGGTCGAACACTTCCTCCAGCTCCTGGCCCGCTGACCACCCGGCCGAAGTATTGCGGTCGGCGACGCCAGGAGTAACGCCGCCGACCGCGGGGAAGGGTGAACCGGGGCAGCCGATCCACCAAAGCTCACCCCCTACCCTGCCCACCCCAGCTGAGCACTTCCCCCTTAGACACCTGAGAGTCCCCTAGGAAACCGTGCACCTCCGCTGTGGATAACCCGATTTGCTGGGGAGAACTGGGGATAACTCGCCTTGGTGGCGAGTTGGCAGCGAGGAGGGCGGGCAAGATCGGGCGGATGGGGGAACTCGATGAACCGTTTCCGGGTAGTTGGGCAGTACGTGCGGGGCAGGTGAGCCGATGGGAGCTACGCAAGGACTTCGAACGGGTACATCCGGACGTCTATATCCGCAAAGGGGTGCAACTCGACGCGCGTGGACGAGCACACGCGGCCGGGCATTGGGCGAAAGGCGAGGGGATCCTGGTCGGCTATTCCGCGGCCGCAATGCACGGCACCCGATGGCTGGATGACAAGCCTGCCGAGATCTGCCTGCCCCATCGAGCCCGTCCGGCGGCGCATGTTCGGACGTATCGAGACGTCATCCCCGCGGACCAGGTGTGCGGTATCGACGGCTTTCGGTGCACCGATCCGGTGCGCACCGCGTTCGACCTGGGCCGTCACCTCGCTTTCGACGAAGCGGTAGAAGTAATCGACGCCCTCTGCAACGCAACGAGGCTGACTCCGACAGAAATCGAGCAGTTCACCGAGCGGCAGCACCGTGCCCGCGGATGTGCCGATCTGCTGGCGCTGCTGCCCTACGTCGACGGTGGCGCTGAATCAATCCCGGAGACCCGCACCCGTCTCCTACTCCGGCACGCAGGCTTACCCGCGCCGGAAACCCAGATCCGGGTCACCGCACCCGACGGCTTCATCGTCGCGCGCCTCGACATGGGGTGGCGCGAATGGCAAGTCGGCGTTGAATACGACGGCGCCCACCACTGGACCGACCACCACCAACGCACCCATGACATCGACCGCACCGCCGCCCTCGAAGCCCTCGGCTGGACACTGATCCGAGTAAGCGCCACCCTGCTCAGCTCCCACCCGTACAAGATCATCGCCCGAGTCCGGTACGCCCTCCGCACTCGCGGCGCCAACATCTGACCTCACCTGAACGCCCGCCGCAGCCAGCTGGGAGTCGGTTGGGAGCCGAATCCATATTCAGTGGCACACCATGGCGGACCCTTCTCGCGTTTTGCCGCCATCATGTGCCACTGAATGTGGATTCGCTGGAGGGTGGGGTCGGGCGTTCGGCTAGTCGTGTGTGGCGGGCTTATCCAGCAGTGCCGCACCGGTTCCGCGTTTCACTCGATGCAGCTCTGGATGACGAAGGACCATGGTGGCGGGGCTGTTTGGAGGGTGGTGCCGTGATGTCCCGTTGGAAAGAGTGGGCGGCCGGCGGCGCGGGCGAGGGACCGGCGCCGCCGGCCGGCGGGGTGGTGGGCCGGGCAGTGGCCCACCAGGTGAGTGGTCGGGGGTTCGGGCGAATCCGACAGCAATCAGCTTGCTCGATACAGCTGAATGGTGGCCCCGTTTCAGCTGGGAGTCAGCTGGGAACCTTGCGGATGGTCGACGAGGCGCTTGTACGTTGCGCACGGAGCGGTGTCCTCGCGTTTTCGTGCCCATGTGCCACTGAACCGAGCCCGTCAGAGGTTGGCGAGGAAGACGGACCAGTCGGCGGTGGTGAAGGTGAGGATAGGGCGGGCCGCTGGTGCGCCTTGATATTTGCTGTCGCGCACCAGGACTCGCCCATCGTCGAACTTGATCTCTACGCACGCCGCTGCGTCGCTGGAGTACGAGGATTTGAACCAGCCGGTGGCGTCGGGCTTCTCGTTACTCATGGCCGCCGAGCTTACCCAGCCGACATTTTGCCCTCGATCAGCGCGAGCGACTCCGCGCGCGTTAGTGCGTTCTCCGCCATGGCTTTGACGAACAGAGTATCGAGATTCCGCACCGGTTCCGCGTCCTCGATGACACCCATGTGGATCAACGTTTCGGTCCAGGCGATATCCGGTAAGAGGGCGCTGTCGAAACCGAGCAGATGGAATGTCGCGCCGCCGAGCAACGCGCCGCCGCCGGCCTCGAACGGAATAACCCGTACATCGACGGTGTCCGGGTGCTGCTCGACCATGGCGGCGATATGGCGCAGCTGTCCGTCCAGCACCGCTCGACCACCGATCTGCTGAGTCAACGCCGCCTCGTTCACAATTGCCTTGAGGCGCAACGGATCCTGTCCGATCAACCGGTCCTGCCTGCGGAGCCGCACCTCCACCAGGCGGTCGACGTCCACCTGACGAATTCGCGCACTGTCGTTGGCGATCAGCGCACGCGCGTAGTCGTCAGTCTGCAAGAGACCCGGAATCAGCACACTCTCGTAAGTCCGGATGCTTTGGGCTCCGAATTCGAGCCCGTACAACCGCGCGAGGCCATCCGGTAGCAGACCCGCATAACTCGACCACCACCCGCGCCCCTTGGCGATCTCGCGTAGCCGCAGCATCTCCTCGCGTTCGTCCGGGTCGAACTCGAGTAGGGACATCAGCTTCTTCAGCTTGTCCTCGGCCAGGATTCGTTCCTTCTCCACCTTCGACCAGTAGGACAGGGTGAAGCCGAGTTCCTTGGCGATGACCGAGGCGTTGACGTCGAATTCGTTGCGGCGGCGGCGGATTCGGAGCATGAGCTCCCAGCGTGCGACCGTAGGCGAAAGTGGAGCCATGGCCCGATGGTGTCCTTCCAGCTCTGGCGATGCGTGGAGTCGACCGAACTTCGGTCAGCGTACGCCACGGAATTGTCGAGCGATAGGTCAACTTGACTTATCGACGGAAACCGACCTAACCTCGCCGTGTCACACGTCACAAGGGGGTTACCGCCATGGAACCGCTTCCGCCCAAAGCTATGGTCCTCGAAGCCTGCCGAACCGCACCCCACACCGGCCATCCGCTGCTCGAATCCGCCCATCTACTAGCCGGATTGCACGAACGCAGAGCACGCACCGAACCCGGTGCTGCCGCGGATATCGACGCGCACCGTGCCCGCCTGGTCCTCGCCATCGACCGCTGGGTCGCCACCGAAGTCCCACCACCACACGCCGACGCACACATGCACACCGAAACCGTCGGCATGGTGATCGACCGACTAGCCCAGCTCTCCGTCACCGCGAACGAATCCCTTTCCGGCACACCGGAATGGGCCGTCCACGATGCCTGGGAACGCCTCGCCGAACTAGCCATCGGCTACCACGACCTAGCCTTCGAAGTCTCCGCAGGCTTCCGCCGCCTCCCCCAGCTCAGCCGCCCCCGAACCTACAGCCCACCCACGTAACCGGACGGTCAGGCGAAGGGGGTTGGGCCTTCCGGGGAGGGATCGTCTTGGGGCCAGGCGTGTGCTTCCAGGCGGGTTTGCACGCGGAGAACGTCTGTCTCCGAGGGCATCTCGTTGGTGATCTTGGTGATCATCACCTGGATGTCGGTCTTGTCGGCGGGGAGGTCGCCGGTGGCGGCCAGTTCCGCGGCGATCTGGCGGACCTCGTCGTCGGAGAGGCGGCGGCGCAGGAGGGCGAGCAGCGGGATGTAGTCGGATTCCGGGACACCGTCCGGATATCCGGCCCGCAGCCAGTCGATGATGGCGTTCAAGAAGGGAGGCATCGGTGAACGCGTCTCGGGCTAGTCGACGTCGGCCGGTGGGGTGGCCAGCGGCCAACCGCCGGCCGCGAGGTGGGAGGCCACCCGCGCGACGTCGGTCTCGGCCGGCTGTTCCTTCGCGACCCGCGCGATGGCGTCCTCGATCTCGGTGCGGGTGATCGCGCTGTCCGGATTCTCCGCCGCCAGTTCCTCGGCGATCGCGACCACCTCGAAATCGGTGAGGTGCCGGTGCAGCACCGCGAACAGCGCCACATAATCCGAATGCGGGATGCCCTGCGGGTAGCCGGCGCGCAGCCAGCCGATGATCCGGCCGAGGACATTCGGCCGGAGCTCTGCGGATTTCGCTTGGTCGGTCACATTGCGCCCTTCAGGACTGTCCGAACAGGTGAATGCCGAACCTGGCGGCGATGAAAGCCTTTGCCGTGTACAGGATTCCGGTCACGATCGCCGCGATGATCAGCCCGAAGCACAATAGCGCGACGGCGAGCGCGGGGTAGTTGCGTTGGGTGACCCGGCCGTCCGCGGTGACGGAATCCCCGGTCGACCAGAATCGGACGCCGACCGCGAACACCAGCGGCAGCCCGGCGCCGAGAACCAGCCCGGCGAGCATGACCTTCCACAGCGCGTTCAGATTCGTGATGAGCGTATGCACGTCTACTCCTCCTAAACCTGCGCCGACCGGGTCGACTGCCCCGGCTCCACGGTCACGTCCGGGCTGTCCGGTGTGCCGGATTCTGCACCATCGGCGCGCGCCGCGCTGTCCGGCTTAACAACATCACCGGGGCCGCCCGGCGTGTCATCGGGCCATTCGTTGACGTTGTTGGTGTCGACCGGATCCCGGCGCGACCGCACATACATCAGACCGGACAGCCCGAGCAGGATCGCGAACACCACGAGCACGCCCGGCAGACCGCCGATGAAGTGCGCGATCGCCCAGCAGGCCGCGCCGGCCAGCCCGGCGAGCGGCAGCGTGAGCAGCCAGGCGACGACCATCCGGCCCATCACGCCCCAGCGCACCTCGGCGCCCTTGCCGAGCCCGGTGCCGAGGATGGAACCGGTCGCGGTCTGCGTGGTGGACAGCGGCAGCCCGAAGTGCGCGGAGCTGAGAATGATGGCCGCCGACGCGGTTTCGGCCGCCAGGCCCTGCGGCGATTCGATCTCCACCAGGCCCTTGCCCAGGGTGCGGATGATGCGCCAGCCGCCGAGGTAGGTGCCCGCGGCGATGGCGATGGCACACGCGGCCATCACCCAGATGGGCATCTCGGCGTTCTTGGTCAGGGTGCCGTGCGCGACCAGCGCCAGGAAGATGACGCCCATCGTCTTCTGCGCGTCGTTGGTGCCGTGCGCCAGCGAGACCAGCGAGGCCGAGCCGATCTGACCCCAGCGAAAACCGGCCTCCACCTTGTCCGGGTCGGACTTCTTGGTGATCCGGTAGACCAGCCAGGTGCCCAGCGCCGAGACCAGCGCCGCCACGATCGGGGCGAGCACGGCGGGCAGAATGATCTTGGTCAGCACGCCGTCCGAGCCGGCCGCCCAGATCACGCCGCTGAAGCCGAGCGCGGCCAGGGTGGCGCCGATCAGGCCGCCGAACAGTGCGTGCGAGGAACTCGACGGCAGGCCGAACAGCCAGGTGAGCAAGTTCCAGAGGATGCCGCCGACCAGACCGGCGAACACGATGATCAACAGGTCGTGCCCCTGCACCGCGTCGAGCCGGACGATGCCCTTGGCTACGGTGGCGGCGACCGCCACGGACAGAAATGCGCCGACCAGATTCAGCACCGCCGATAACGCCACCGCTACCCGTGGCCGCAGCGCGCCGGTGGCGATGGAGGTCGCCATGGCATTCGCGGTGTCGTGGAAGCCGTTGGTGAAATCGAATGCGAGTGCTGTGACGATGACGATCAGAAGAACCAGTAATTCGACGGTCACGTGTCCAGTGTGCGGCACAGGTCAATAGGATTGCCAGGTGGTTGCGGTTCACCGCGCGTCGCCGATGGGTTAAGTTGGACCCTGTCCTCTATCGGCCCGGATCCGGCATCTATCAGCCGAATCGAGTGCAGCCCTGCGGCACCGGTTTTCCGGCAAATCGATCTTCGATCCAGGCGAAGGCGCCCGGAATTCCGCTGGTGCTGACGATGAAATGTTCACCGAGATATACCTGGAAATCCACCTGGGTTCCGCCTCGGCACCAGTCCCGATACAGGTTCTCGGCGCCGGCCAGCGGCACCCACCATTCGTTCAGGCCGTGGTACATGAACACCGGGATGGTCGGCGGCAGGGCACCGAGCCGGTTCTCCGCCAGAATGTCGCGAATGAACGGCAGGTCGGTCGGCGCGGGCACATCGGTGAGCGCCTGCACCGGAATCGGCGCGACAAGCCCGACGGCCTCCTCGTGCGCCTCGCAGAAGTCCCGGCCGATCCGCGCGAGCCGCCAGCCGTTGTCGTTCATCAGGCCGAGCATCTCCGGATACTCCCGAGCCATCCCCAAGGTCGCGGCGAGGAAGATGCCGGAGGCGAAGTCCTTGCCGTTCATCGTGTGCAGCAGCATCTCGAAATCGGCGGGCACGCCGCCGAACGCGACACCGACGAGATTCAGTTCCGGCGCGTACTGCGGGGCCAGCTGCGCGGCCCAGGCCGAGGCGATGGCGCCGCCGGAATAGCCGGTGATCGCGGTCGGGGATTCGGGCCGCAAACCGAGTTCCGGGGTGCGCACCGCGGCCCGGATCGAATCGAGCACCGCGTGCCCGGCCATCAGCCCGGCCGCGTAGGCCTGACGTGGCCCCTGGTGATCCGGCACCAGCACCGCGAAGCCCTTGTTCAGCGGGATCTGCGCCATCCACAACTTGCTCGACACCATGCGCAGCTCATAGGACGGCGCGCACTGGTTCCCGAGCGAGTCGATCGCCGGATTCAAGGTCACCAGCGGACGCGGTCCCGCGCCGGTCCATGGCGTGGCCGGGATGAGCAGGGTGGCGACCACCGGGACGGGCTTGCCCTTGGCGTCGTTCGACCGGATCAGCAGCTCGGTCGAGATCAGCGGCACCCCGGTGACGCCGGTGCCACCCGGACGGGAGGCGAGAACCGTTCCCGGAGCGAGCGTTTCGAAGCCGGCCGGTGGCGTGTAGAACGGATCGCCCAGCGGCGTCGGCATGGCGTCGGCGATCTCGCGGGACGGAAAGAGCAGGTCATCGATCGGATTCGCGTGCGCGAGGGTGCCGAGCACCGCACTGACCGCCACCACCGCGGCCAGCGCCATCGCGCGCAGCCGCCACACCATTGAACCCAACCGTCTTCCCCGATCCCGAAGCAGAAACCTGCCGATCCCAGCGCAGTCCGGCTTGCCCCTTCACCCCTGAGGAGCCCTGACTCGCAGTGGCCCGACAATCGTCGCACCACCGGCCCGCTGCCGCTGGACATCGCCCAGACTGCCGCGAGTCGCCGGCGGCGAAGCGCGCGGACGGCTACGGGAGCAGGGCGCGGACTGCATCGATGGTGTCGGCTTCGCCCGGTTCCTTGTCGGGGCGGTAGCGGACCACGCGGGCGAAGCGCAGCGCGACGCCGCCGGGGTAGCGCGGGCTGACCTGCACCCCGTCGAGGGCGATCTCGACGACGAGTTCCGGCCACAGGTAGACGGTCTGCTCGTCGCGGGCGCGTTCGTGGCGTGGGAATTCGGCTGTCTGCCAGTGCAATAGCGCGTCGGTGAGGCCCTTGAAGGTTTTGCCGACCATGACCGGTTCGCCGGTTTCCGGGTCGCGGGCGCCGAGGTGCAGGTTGGACAGGTAACCGGTGCGGCGGCCGTAACCCCATTCGGCGCCGAGCACCAGCAGGTCCAGGGTGTGTGTCGGTTTGATCTTCTGCCAGGCCCGGCCGCGCCGGCCCGCGGCGTAGGGCGCGGACAGCGATTTGATCATCACGCCCTCGTGGCCCGCGGCGAGCGCGCCGTCGAAGTATTCGGCGGCGGCCTCCTCGTCGGGGCGGATCAGGGCGGGAATGCTCTGTGCGGCGGCCACTTTCGTGAGCGCGGCGCGGCGTTCGGACAGCGGGGCGTCGAGCAGTTCCACGCCGTCCAGGTGTAGGCAGTCGAAGAAATAGGGATGTAGCAGCAGTTCGCGGGTGGAACTCACCTCGGCGAAGCGGCTCATCGTCTCCTGGAACGGGCGCGGGCGGCCGGCATCGGTGAGCGCGAGGGTTTCCCCGTCCAGCACCACGCTGGTGCAGTCGAGCCCGGCGACCAGCTCGACCAGTTCCGGCACGCCGGCGGTGATGTCGCGCAGCGTCCTGGTGAACACCCACACCCGCGGACCCTCGCGATGCACCTGGATCCGGGCGCCGTCCATCTTGATCTCGACGCTCACGTCACCGTCGAACTCGGTGAGCGCCTCGTCCAGCGTCGCGCCGGGCGAGGCGAGCATCGGCTGGATCGGCCGGCCCACCTCCAGCCGGAACTCGCCGAGCGCCGCGACGCCGCCGGTCAGCGCGGCGATCGCGGTCACCGGCAGCCGGCCGGACAGCATGTAGGCGCGGCGCACCAAGTCGGCAGGCACGTCGGCGGCCACCGCGACGGCCTCGCTGACGATCGCGGTGAGTGCCCCCTGGCGCAGCTCACCGGTCAGCAGGCGCAGCAGGAAGGCCTGTTCGTCCGCGGTCGCGGCGGTCCACAGCGCGGCGAGCAACGCTTTGCGCCGGGCCGACGATCCGGAGCCGGAGGTCGCGGCCAGCTCGGTCAGTGCGGAGTCGACCGCCGAAACCGTCAGCGTCGCAACGGGTGCCGGGGTAGTGTCCACGGCAGCGAGGGTGCGCCAGCCGGTGCCGATCCGGCCCTGCCGTAACTCGCCGGACGCCCAGGCGACGACAGGCGCGAGTTCGTCCGGCGCGGCGGCGGTCAACAGCTCGGCGAAGGCGGCGATCTTCGTCTTGCGTGACCTGGTCGCGCGAACCGTCTCCGAAACCTGGACGACATGCGAGAACAACACGCGTCGACGGTAACGCCTACCTGTGACACAAAGCTCAGCAGAACTGCTAATTACCCATTGGCACGGTTGCGAAAACGCCCATAAACTGGACGCATGGCCAAGACTTACGTCGGGGCGCGGCTTCGTCAGCTGCGGACCGAACGGGGGCTGAGCCAGGTCTCACTCGCCCAGAAGCTGGAGATCTCGGCGAGCTACCTCAATCAGATCGAACACGACGTGCGCCCGCTCACCGTTCCGGTGCTGCTGCGGATCAGTGAGGTGTTCGGGGTCGACGCGACCTTCTTCTCCTCCCAGGACGACACCCGGCTCATCGCCGAACTCCAAGAGGTCGTGATGGACCAGGAGCTGGGCATCGAGGCGGACACCCAGGAGATCGCGGACATGGTGTCCGCGCACCCGAGCATGGCGCGCGCGCTGGTCAACATGCACAACCGCTACCGCAACACCTCGGCCCAGCTGGCCGCCGCCACCGAGGACCGGTTCGCCGACGGTTCGGGCAGCGCGGCGATCAGCAAGCCGCACGAGGAGGTGCGCGACTTCTTCTATCAGCGGCAGAACTACATCCACGAATTGGACACCGCCGCTGAGGAACTCACCGCGCGCATCCGATTCCACGGCGGTGACGTGAACAGCGAGGTGGCGCGGATCCTGCGCGCGCACGACGTGCGGATCGTGGAGCGCATCGACCTCGGCGAGGGCGTGCTGCACCGCTACGACGAGGACACCCAGCGGCTGGAGATCGCGCCGCACCTGTCCGGCGGCCAGCGCACCTTCAAGCTGGCCGCCGAGCTCGCGTATTTCGAATGCGGCGAGTTGCTCGAAAAGCTGGTCGAGGAGGGCAATTTCGCCTCCGAGGACACCCGAAAGCTGGCCATGCTCGGCCTGGCGAACTACTTCGCGGCGGCAACCGTGTTGCCGTACACGCACTTTCACGAGGTGGCCGAGGACTTCCGTTACGACATCGAGCGGCTCTCGGCGTTCTTCACCCAGAGTTACGAGACCATCTGCCACCGGCTGTCGACCTTGCAGCGCCCCAAGCTACGCGGCGTCCCGTTCTCCTTCGTCCGGGTGGACCGGGCCGGGAACATGTCTAAACGCCAGTCCGCCACCGGTTTCCACTTCTCCGCCAGCGGCGGCACCTGCCCGCTGTGGAACGTCTACGAGACCTTCGCCTACCCCGGCAAGATCATGACGCAGATCGCCCAGATGCCCGACGGCCGCAAGTACCTGTGGGTCGCCCGCACGGTGGAGCGCCGCGCCACCCGCTACGGCCAGCCGAGCAAGACCTTCGCCATCGGCCTCGGCTGCGAGCTCCGCCATGCCGGCCGGGTGATCTACGCGGACGGTATCGATCTCGACGAGGTCCAGCCCACGCCCATCGGCGCGGGCTGCCGGGTCTGCGAACGGCTCAACTGCCCGCAGCGCGCCTTCCCGCCGCTGGGCAAGGTGCTCGACATCAGTGAGCACCGCAGCTCGGTCTCGCCATACGTGCTCAAGTAGTCCCGAAGCTGTTGCGGGACAGCAGCTATCGATGACAGAGGCCGACATCGCGGAATCGCGATGTCGGCCTTCGCCGTTGAGCTGATGCAACCCCGCTACGCGACGGCGAGCGCCCGCCGTTGCACCCGCAGACCGACCAGGGTCATGGCCAGCGCGAGAACCAGCAGCCCGGCCAGGGTCCAGGCCAGCGCCGAGAAGCCGTGCGGCGCAGCGGCCGCCGCGACCAGCGGGCCCACCGTGGCGCCCACGTAGAAGCTGAACATCGCGACCGACATTGCGGCGGCCCTGGATTCGCCGCCGAGTTCGCCCGCGCTCTGCAAGACGGCGGGGCCGATCACGCCGAGGCCGCCGACCAGCACCGCGAGCAGGATGGTCAGCACGGCCAGGTGCGATCCCTCGAAGGTGGCCGCCACCATCGCGGCCGCGGCGACCAGGACGCCGAGCATGATCTGGTAGTGCTTGGTCAGCCGGGCCAGCGGGATGGCCAGCAGCGGCAGCGCCACCATCACCGGGAGGGCGCCGGCCCGCAGGGCGAGCAGCTCGCCGGAACCCTTGACCACGCCGGTGAGTTCGAGACCGGTGTAGACGCCGACCATGACCGCCATGCTCATCGAACCCGCGACCAGCATGGGCAGCAGCGGACGGATGCGCAGCACCGCGGGGATCGCGGCGTAGCTGTGCCGCAGCGGCAGATCGCGCCCGGTCGGGACGTCGTCGAGCATCACCCGGCGCAGCACGACGGCGAGCACCGCGAACACGATCGCGGAACCGATGAACATGGTGCGCCACGGGAACGAGGCGACCACGGCCTGCGAGACGATCTGCGCGATCACCGTCGCGGCCAGGAACGAGGTGGCCACCGACATGGTCGCCACGGCTCGGTGCGCGGGCGTGATCCGGGTCGCGACATAGGCCATGATCGCGGGCGGAATGGAGCCGACGACCAGGCCCTGCACGATCCGCAGGGCGACCGCGATCGGCGCGCTGAACGCCAGACCGGTCAATAGGGTGACCACCGCGGCGACAAGCATGCCGGTCATCAGCACCCGGCGGTGTCCGTAGCGGTCCGACAGCGGGCCGAACAGCACGAAACCGCCCGCGTAGCCGAAGGCGAACGCGCTGATGATCCAGGTCATCACGCCGGAGCCGACGTTCCAGTCCGATTTCATGGCCGCGAACAGGGGAATCGGCACGTACATCTGGCCGGTCGCGAGCAGCGCGGCCAGCACGAAAACGGGCACGGTGCGCGCGGTGTGGCCGCGTGCGGGGGCGCCCAGGGCGGGCGCGGCGGCCGGAGTACCGGTCGTGAGCGGAAGAGTCGGCGTAGCCATGAGGATGACAGTAGAACCGCGACGGATCGATTGTCAACCAAATAGTTGGTTTAAATAGATGGTAAAATTTCGACCATGACGGCCACGATCAAACGCAGCGACGCGACCAAGCAGGCGCTATTGCGTGCCGCGCGGGACGAATTCGCCGAATACGGCCTGGCCGGCGCGCGGGTCGACCGCATCGCCGAGGCGGCCGGGGTGAACAAGGAACGCATCTACGGCCTGTTCGGTAGCAAGGACAAGCTGTTCGACGTCATCCTGATCGACACCATGCGCGAGTTCATGGACGTGGTCCAGCCGTTGACCGAGACCGACCCGGGCCGCTACATCGGCAAGCTGTTCGACTACCACAACAACAACCCGCAACTGCTGCGCCTGCTGCTGTGGGAGGGCCTGCACCGCGGCGTCGACGCGCACGACATCGACGGCTGGCGCGCCCAGCACTACGAGCAGAAATTCGACCGGGCCATCGAACAATTCGGCGTCGACGCGCAGTACGCCGGGCGGCTGCTGCTCGCCCTGTGCGGCATGTCCAACTGGAGCCTGGCCGTGCCGCAGACCACCCGGCTGCTGCTCGGCAACGCCGCCGAGGACAAGGCCGCGACGCGCGAGTTCATGCAGGAGTTCGCCAAGGCGGCGATGCGGAATCTGCCGGAGGCCTACCAGCGGCGCGGGTCGGCACCGGCGCCGGAAGCCGAGCCGGTCAATGCATTGACCACCGAGCCTGCCGACACCGCGGTCGACCGCGCCGCGCAACGCCTCCGGGACGCGCAGGCAGCGGCCGACGCGGCCCGCGACGAACTGGCCGCGGCCCTGCGTGACGCGCACGCCAATGGCGCCGGCGCCAACCAGCTAGCCCGCCAGGTATCGGGGACGTTGTCCCGCCCGGTGGTGCTGAAGCTGCTCGCCGACTGAAAGCCCGAAGGCGCCCTTTCGCGGGAAGGACGCCTTCGGTCGATGCACGATCCGGCTCAGAAAGCCGCTTCGTCCAGCTTCATGATGTCGTTGTCGATCGCGGCGATGATCGCCGTGTTCGCGGTCAACTGCGGCAGCACGTTCTTCGCGAAGAAGCTTGCGGCAGCGACCTTTCCGGTATAGAACGGCCGATCCTTCGCCGGTGCGTCGGCGGCCAGCGCGGCGGCCGCGATCTCGGCCTGCACCAGCAACCGCCAGCCGATGAGCAGGTCGCCAACCGAGAGCAGGAAGCGCACCGACCCGAGGCCGACCTTGTACAGCTCGGCCGGATCCTGCTGGCCCGCCATCAGATAGCCGGTCAGCGTGGCCGCCATGGCCTGCACCTCGCCCAAAGCCGTACGCAGCAGCTCACGTTCGGTCTCGAAGCGCCCGCTCTTGGTGTCCAGGAACGCGGCGATCTGCCCGGTGACGTGCCCGATCGCCACCCCCTTGTCCCGAATGATCTTGCGGAAGAAGAAGTCCTGCGCCTGGATGGCGGTGGTGCCCTCGTAGAGCGAGTCGATCTTCGCGTCGCGGATGTACTGCTCGATCGGGTAGTCCTGGAGGTAACCCGAACCACCCAGCGTTTGCAGCGATTCCGTCAGGTACTCGTAGGCCCGCTCGGAACCGACACCCTTGACGATCGGCAGCAGCAGGTCGTCGACCCGGTGCGCCAGATCGGCATCCGCGCCCGAAACCAGCTGCGCCACATCGGGATTCTGATGCGCAGCGGTGTACAGGTACACCGCGCGCAGGCCCTCGGCGTACGCCTTCTGCAAGGCCAGGCTGCGGCGCACATCGGGATGCCGGGTGATCGGCACCCGCGGCGCGGCCTTGTCGGTCATCTGGGTCAGATCGGCGCCCTGCACGCGCTCCTTGGCGTACTCCAGCGCGGTCAGGTACCCGGTGGACAGCGTGCCGGTGGACTTGATGCCGACCACCATGCGCGCGTTCTCGATCACCTGGAACATCTGCGCGATGCCGTTGTGCACGTCGCCGACCAGCCAGCCGACCGCGGGCGCGTCGCCGCCGAAGGTCAGCTCACAGGTGGGCGAGGACTTCAGGCCCATCTTGTGCTCGAGATTGGTCGCGTACACGCCGTTGCGGGCGCCGAGCTCCAGCGTTTCGGCATCGAAGAGGAACTTCGGCACGTAGAACAGCGACAGGCCCTTGGTGCCGGGGCCCGCGCCCTCGGGGCGGGCGAGCACCAGGTGGAACATGTTTTCCGCGGTGTCGCCGACATCGCCGCCGGAGATGAAGCGCTTGATGCCCTCGATGTGCCAGGTGCCGTCGGGCTGTTCGATCGCCTTGGTGCGCCCGGCACCGACATCGGAGCCGGCGTCCGGCTCGGTCAGCACCATGGTGCCCTGCCAGCCGCGTTCGTAACCCTCGGTGGCCCAGCGCTTCTGCTGGTCGTTGCCGACGTTGTAGAGCACCGCGGCCATCACCGGGCCCATGTTGAAGAAGCTCGCCGCCGGGTTGGCGCACATGATCATCTCCTGGACCGCCCACACCACCGCGGCGGGCGCGGGCGTGCCGCCCATGCCCTCCGGCAGCCCGAGCCTGCTCCAGTCGGCGTCGTGCACGGCCGTGATGGTCTTGCGCAGCGCGTCCGGCACCGTGACGGAGTGGGTGTCCGGCACGAAGGCCACCGGATCGCGGTCCGCCGCGGCGAAGGACTCGGCGATCGGCCCCTCGGCCAGCCGCTTCACCTCGGCCAGGATCGCGCGCACGGTATCGGAGTCGAGATCACCGTAGGCGCCCGTGTCGAGCAGTTTGTCCAGCCCGAACACCTCGAAGAGGTTGAATTCGATGTCACGCACGTTCGCCTTGTAGTGACCCACGACGGTCCTCCCAGGTTTCGGCCGTTTTGACGATGTACAAACGCAGCCTGCCGTACCGCGGCGACGCTACGCAACCGTAGGCTCGCCGCCACCTCACCGAGGTTCACCAGACGGTAACCGCAAAGGTTCACACGGCCGAAACACAGGCAACGGACTCGTCACCGAGAGATATTCCGGCGCAACAACTTCTGACTAACGTTCGCACCACGAATACACCGCCTGTATACATCCCGGTCGACAGCTCTGACCGGGGCAAAAGGCGGAGGTGTTCGCCGCGGTGCACGTCGTGCCGCCGAATTACCTGATGAAGTGAGAAGGGTCCCGCCCCATGTCAGATTCCCGTGCCATCCATCGACACCGCTCCCGGCGCATGGTCAAGGCGATGGCGGTACCCACCGCGGTAGCGCTCGCCGGTTTGTTGCTGACCGCCTGCGGCGCCAAGGACGACGCCACGACCACCGGCTCGAACGCCGCCTCCTGCGTGGACACGTCGAAGGACTCGATCAAGGTCGGATCGCTGCACTCGCTTTCCGGCACGATGGCCATTTCCGAGGTCACCGTGGCCAACTCGACCAAGCTGGCGGTCGACCAGATCAACGCCGCGGGCGGGGTGCTCGGCAAGAAGATCGAGCTGGTGCTCGAGGACGGCGCGTCGGACCCGAAGACCTTCGCGGAGAAGGCCGAGAAGCTGATCAGCTCCGACTGTGTCGCGGCGGTGTTCGGCGGCTGGACCTCGTCGAGCCGCAAGGCGATGAAGCCGAAATTCGAGAGCCTGAACTCGCTGCTCTACTACCCGGTGCAGTACGAGGGCCTGGAAGACAGCAAGAACATCTTCTACACCGGCGCGACCACCAACCAGCAGATCATTCCGGCCCTGGACTACCTGAAGCAGAAGGGCATCACCTCCCTCTACCTGGTCGGCTCCGACTACGTCTTCCCGCAGACCGCCAATCGTGAGATCAAGGCGTACGCGAAGGCGAACGGCATCGAGATCAAGGGCGAGGACTACACCCCGCTCGGCTCGACCGACTTCTCCACCATCGTGAACAAGGTGCGTAATGCCAAGGCGGGCGCGGTGTTCAACACGCTCAACGGTGACTCGAACGTGGCGTTCTTCCGTGAGTACACCAATGCTGGGCTGAAAGCCGCTGAGATGCCGGTGGTTTCGGTGTCCATCGCGGAGGAGGAGGTCGCGGGCATCGGCGCGCAGAACATCGCCGGGCAGCTGACCGCGTGGAATTACTACCAGACCGTGGACACCCCGGTGAACAAGAAGTTCGTCGCCGACTACAAGGCCGCGTTCGGCGCGGACAAGCCGACCTCGGACCCGATGGAGGCCGCGTACGCCTCGGTCTACCTGTGGAAGAACACGGTGGAGAAGGCGAAGTCGTTCGCGGTGGCCGACATTCAGGCCGCGGCCGACGGCGTGACATTCGAGGCGCCCGAGGGTCTGGTGACCGTCGACGGGTCGAACCATCACATCACCAAGACCGCGCGGATCGGTGAGATCCGGCCGGACGGGCTCATCTACACGGTGTGGGACTCGGGCAAGGCGGTCACGCCGGACCCGTACCTCAAGTCCTACGAGTGGGCCAAGGGCCTCAAGTAATTCGCCCGATCGGTGTGGGGTGACCGTGCTTTCCCGGTCACCCCACACCGGCCCGATATCCGAGGAGTCCGCATGGACGTCGTGATCGGCCAGCTCTTCACCGGGTTGAGTCTGGGATCAATTCTGTTGCTCGCCGCGCTCGGCCTGTCGTTGACCTTCGGTCAGATGGGCGTGATCAACATGGCGCACGGTGAGTTCATCATGGCCGGGTGTTACACGACTTATGTTGTGCAGAAGGTCATTTCGTCCGCCGGTGTGTCGCTGGTGGTGTCGTTGCTGGTCGGTTTCCTGGTGGGCGGCCTGCTCGGTGCGGCGCTGGAGATGGGCCTGATCCGCTGGATGTACGACCGGCCGCTGGACACCCTGCTGGTCACCTTCGGTGTCGGGTTGGTGCTGCAACAGCTCGCCCGGGATATGTTCGGCGCACCGGCCAAGAATGTCGTTGCGCCGGAATGGCTCAGCGGTGGTGTCACCATCCTGGGCGCGGTGGTGCCGAAGAGCCGGATCTTCATTCTGGTGCTCGCGGTGGCCGCGGTGATCACGCTGGCCACGGTGATGAAGACGACGCCGATGGGGCGGCGGATCCGAGCCGTCGTGCAGAACCGCGGCTTGGCTGAAACCAGCGGTGTATCAAGCCGTTTCACCGATATCAGCACGTTCTTCATCGGCTCCGGCCTGGCCGGCGTCGCCGGGGTGGCGCTCACGCTGATCGGTTCGACCAGCCCGACCATCGGGCAGAGCTATCTGATCGACGCCTTCCTGGTGGTGGTGATCGGCGGACTCGGCCAGATCAAGGGCACGGTGATCGCGGCATTCGCGCTCGGCCTGCTCAACTCCTACATCGAATACTCGACCACCGCGTCGATCGCCAAGGTCATCGTCTTCGTCGTGATCGTCATCTTCCTGCAAGTCCGCCCGCAGGGCCTGTTCACCGTTCGCACAAGGAGTTTGGCATGACCACGCTGGTAGAACGGTGGCGCGCACACTCGACCCTGACCGCGTTGGGCGGCTTCGGCCTCGCCGCGATCCTGTTGTTCGCGGTCGCGCCGGCCGCGCTCAGTGACTTCCGGCTGAACCTGCTCGCCAAGTTCCTGTGCTTCGCGATCGTCGCGGTGGGGATCGGATTGGCTTGGGGGCGTGGTGGAATGCTCACGCTGGGGCAGGGGGTGTTCTTCGGCATCGGCGCGTACATCATGGCGATGCATTTGCAGATGGCGGATGCGGCGCGGCTCGGTAACGAGGTGCCGGAGTTCATGGAGATCTCCGGGATTCGTGAATTGCCGTCGTTCTGGCGGCCGTTCGCGTCCGGGCCGGTGGCGTTGATCGGGATTCTGGTGCTGCCCGCGCTGGTCGCGGCGGTGCTGGGGTACGGGGTGTTCAAGCGCCGGGTCAAGGGCGCCTATTTCGCCATCCTCAGTCAGGCGCTGGCGGCGGCGCTGGCCATCCTGCTGACCGGGCAGCAGGCCATCGGCGGGTTCACCGGGCTGTCGGACTTCCGCGCCTTCTTCGGGTTCAAGCTGTCCGATCCGGCGAACCGGAAGATGCTGTTCTTCATCGCGGCGGGCACGCTGCTGGTGGTGGTCGCGCTGGTGCGGCAGCTGATGCGCAGCCGGTACGGCGAGTTGCTGGTCGCGGTGCGGGATCAGGAGGAGCGGGTGCGCTTCCTCGGATACGACCCGGCCAACGTCAAGATCGTCGCCTACGTGGTCGCGGCGTTCTTCGCCGGCATCGCCGGTGCGTTGTTCACCCCGATCGTCGGCATCATCTCCCCCGCCGACATCGGCGTGGTGCCGTCCATCGCGTTCCTCATCGGGGTCGCGATCGGCGGCCGGACCACCCTGCTCGGCCCGGTGCTCGGCGCGATCGGCGTGGCCTGGGCGCAGACGGCGTTCTCCGAGGAGTTCCCGTCCGGCTGGACCTATCTGCAAGGCGTGCTGTTCATCGTGGTGATCGGATTCATCCCGGCGGGGCTGGCAGGTGTGTGGCCGATGCTGAAGGGCTTCTCGGACAGCAGATTCCGTCGTGCGATGCCGGTGGCGCCCGCGTCGGTCGTCGTCGAACCGCAACCCGAGATCGAGCCGGAGAAGGTGCAATCCCGATGACCACGACCACACCCGAGCCGAAGCTCGGCGGCAATGCCGGAATGTCGAGCGAGTACCTCGAAATCCGCGGTCTCTGCGTGAGTTTCGACGGCTTCAAGGCGGTGACCGACGTCGATATCACTGTGCTGCAAGGCGATCTGCGCTTTCTGATCGGCCCGAACGGCGCCGGGAAGACCACGCTGATCGACGCGATCACCGGCCTGGTCCCGGCGAGCGGATCGGCGCAGAAGACCGGCGTCGAACTGCTCGGCAAGAAGGTGCACCAGATCGCCCGGCTCGGCATCGGCCGCACGTTTCAGACGGCGAGTGTGTTCGAACAGCTCAGTGTGCTCCAGAATCTCGACATCGCCGCCGGTGCGGGCAGGTCGGCACTGACCATGCTGCGCCGGCGCACATCGGTGCTGCCGGGCATCGAGGAGGCACTGGAGATCACCGGTCTGGGCGACCTGCGGGACAAGCCCGCCGGGGTGCTGGCGCACGGGCAGAAGCAGTGGCTGGAGATCGGCATGCTGCTGGTGCAGAACGCCTCGGTGCTGCTGCTCGACGAGCCGGTGGCCGGCATGAGCGCCGAGGAACGCGAGGAGACCGGAAACCTGTTGCGCCGCATCGGCGGTGAACGCATCGTCGTCGTGGTCGAGCACGACATGGACTTCATGCGTTCGTTCGCCAGCTCGGTGACCGTGCTGGCCGGCGGCAAGGTGCTGAGCGAGGGCACGGTCGAGCAGGTGCAGGCGGATCCGAAGGTGCAGGAGGTCTATCTCGGCACGGCAGCGGCGATCGGCACCGCCCTCGAAGATGCTGGAACACCTGGAGATGTAACCGTGAAGGAGTCCGTCTGATGTTGGAACTCATCGATATCCACTCCGGTTACGGCCGCAGTGAGGTGATTCACGGTGTCTCGGTGACGGTTCCGGACGACAGCGTGGTCGCCATCATGGGGCATAACGGCGCGGGCAAGACCACGCTGTTGCGCACCGCGGTCGGGCTGATCGGGACCAAGTCGGGGCAGATCAAGTTCGACGGGGAGTCGATCACCAAGCTGTCGCCGTCGCGGCGGGTGCGGCGTGGGCTCGCGTATGTGCCGCAGGGACAACAGAGTTTCCCGCAGCTGACCACCGCGGAGAACCTCCAGGTGGTCGCGGACGGGCGCAAGCGCGGCAAGGCGCTGATCGACGAATCGCTGGACCTGTTTCCCGCACTGCGGGAACTGCTGGGCCGCAAGGCCGGCCTGCTCTCCGGCGGGCAGCGCCAGCAGCTGGCCATCGCCCGCGCGCTGATCACCGAGCCGAAGCTGCTCATCCTCGACGAGCCGACCGAGGGCATCCAGCCCTCGGTGGTCGCCGAAATCGAGCGCACCATCATCGATTTGACCGGGCGCGGCGGGTTGAGCGTGCTGCTGGTGGAGCAGCGCATCGGCTTCGCGCTACAGGCGGCGCAGCGCTATTACATCCTGGCGTCCGGCCGGGTCACCTCCACCGGCGCGGGCGGCGCGGGTGCGGAGACCGCGGTCCGCTCGGCGATGGCGATCTGAGCTGACCACCATGCCGCGCCGGGGGCGGATCCCGTTGAGCGAGCGCGTGTATCACTCGCTGCGCCGGGATCTGGCCACCGGCATCTTCGTGCCGACCGAACGGCTCGGCGAGGAACGGCTCGCGGAGATCTACGGGGTGTCGCGCACCCCGGTCCGCGAGGCGCTCGCCCGATTACAGGCCGATGGGCTGATCGAACGTCGCTCCGACGGCCTGTACCCGTACCGGCCGCGACTCGATGAACTCGACCACCTCTACGAGCTGCGAATCGTCCTGGAAGCCAGGGGTATTCAACGGGTCAGCACCGAATCACCCGAAACAGGCCGACCCGCACACGATCTCGACCTGATCCGAGCCGAGCTGGACACCTGGCGCACGCTGCGCGACAACCCGCCGGAGCCAGGCCCCGCGCTCGTCGCCGACGAGCAGTTCCACACGACTTTGCTGACGGCGGCAGGCAATACCGCACTGGCGGAAGCCCTTACCGCGGTGCACAGCCGAGTGCGCCCGGTCCGCACCCTGGACGTGCCGACTCCGGATCGCATCGCCACCATGACCGCCGAGCACATCGCGATCGCCGAACAACTCCTGTCCGGCAACGTGAAAGGCGCGTTGCACACGCTCATCACGCACATCGATATCTCCCGCGCACACGTCCTGGCTCGTGCCCAGCGCGCGCTGGAACTCACCAAACTGGCTCGGGCCGTGCGGGATTGATGATCAGCAGTCCTGCTGGAACGGCCAACAGGGGTGATACGACGTCGGCGGCGGCGTGCTCGTCGGGGTGACGCTGGTTACCGGCGGCTCGGGATGCGAGGACTCGTGGGCCAGCGAGTTGGCGATCACGCCGATCACCGCGAGCATGCCGACGACCGCCAGCGCGACGACCGCCCACCCCGCATACGAGTGCTTCTTCGTCGCGACACCCGGCGTCGGCTCGACCCGTGGTTTCGGCGGGCGCGGGACAACGCTCGGCGACTCCTGCGCCACCTGCTCGAACCCGGCCTCGACCAGGTCCGCGCGGGACGGCGTGCGGTCGGCCAGGCCGAGCGCGGTGCAGTCGCCGATCACCCGGTCCGCCGTCCACTTCCGCGGTCCGGCGGAGAAGCTTTCGAGATAGATGCGCAGCTCGGTGGCATCGGCGACATTGCCGACGACGACGTCCAGGCCCGGTCGCAGATTGGTGCGCGACGGCCGCACCACCGCGCCGCGGAACGGGACCAGTACGACGGCGCCGCACACATGCCCCGGGTCGATCAGCGCCCGCTCGAGCGTGGTCTTCACCGCCGAGATGCCGTGTTCCAGCCGGTCCGACGGGCTGCCGGACGGCTCGTCCAGGTCCGCGCCGGCATCGCTGATCTTCCACGGACCGTCGGCGGCAATGCTCAGAATGCCGCTCTGCCTGCGCCGGAAGCCTTTGACCTCGAGCACCGTCAGCCCGCGTGGCGTCCAGATCACCGCATCGATGCGCCGGTCGCCGACCGGCACGTCGATCATGGCGAGGGCCGCCGACGGATAGGAACGCAGGCATTCGACGAATTCTTGTTCAGCACCCGAGAGTTGCGCCCCGGGCTTGACCCTCACCAGCATGTCGAGCTCGTCCGCCTCTCCGCGTCGTCAGGACGGGCAGATTGATCGTAACGGGGTAATCCCCAGGGTGCGCGGGCAATTGACGACAGCCCTCGATCCGGGACGTACTCGCCGGTAGGCTGACGGCTCGGCCCGGTACCGCCTGGCCGCTCACCCCCTCACGCGGAGGAGCCGACCAAGCATGGTTTCAGCGCTGCGACCACGCATCTCGCCCGGACGCCTGCGGGAACTGGGCCCGATCAACTGGGTTGTCTGGCAGGTGCTTTCCAAGGCCGCGGGCACCGACGACGCACATCTGTTCAGCACGCTCGGGCGCACCAAGGGCCTGTTCCGCGGCTGGCTGCACTATTCGGGCAAGCTCATGCCCGGCGGGCGGCTGCCGCGGCACGAGTCGGAGCTGGTCATCATTCGCGTCGCGCATCTGAGCGGTTGCGAGTACGAGATGGACCATCACATTCGGCTCGGCAAGCGGGCCGGGGTGACCTCGGAGATTCTCCAGCGGCTGCGCACCGGGCCGGAGGCGCCGGGTTGGACGGACAAGCACCGGGCGCTGATCGCGGCGGTCGATCAGCTGGTGCAGACCCGCGACCTGGATGACGCGCACTGGGCCGCGCTGGCCGAGCACTACGACGAGCGCAGCCTGATCGAGATCGTGCTGCTGGTCAATCAGTACGAGGGGCTGGCGTCCACCATCACCGCGCTGCGAATTCAGCGCGACGGGGTCTAGCCGACCGCGAGGCCGGTTGGCGCTCAGCGCTTTTCGATGAGCTGAGCCAGGCCGTCGAGCACCCGGGCCAGCCCGAATTCGTAGGCGTGGTCGGCGCTGTAGGCGGAGTCGTGGGTCTGGCCCGCGGCGGAGCCGACGCGGACCGCCACCGGGAACCGCTCCGCGTCGAAGACCTGCGCCAGCAGCGGCGCCGCCCGCTCCCACCATTGGTGATCGGACATCGCGCTGTCCGCGGCGGCCCGGGCGGTGTCGATGGCGATGCGGGCGACCGACGTGACGAAGCCGAGGACGTAGGTGAGCGACGCGTCCATCGTGACGTCGTCTAGGCCGAGGTCTTCGAAGGCGCGCAGTTCGTGGTCGTATTTGGCGGCCATGCCCGGACCAAGGGGCGGGCGGGTGGTCGGCAGGTAGGCGACCCACGGGTGCCGTGCGAGCAAGGCGCGGTTCTCCGCCGCGATGCCGGCGACCCGATCGCGCCAGGGCAGATCCGACCGGTCCGCGCGGTCCATCTCGCCGTAGACCTGGTCCACCATCAGGTCGATCAGCTCGGCCTTGCCCGGCACGTAGGTGTAGGTGGCCATGGGGGTCAGGCCGAGCCGGGTGGCGACGGCCCGCATGGTGAGCGCGGCGATGCCGTCCGCGTCGGCGATCTCGATGGCCGCCGTGACCACGGCGTCCACGCTGCTGCGCTGCTTCGGTCCGCGCACGGGTGCCGGGCTGCTCGGAATTCGCCACAGCAACTCCAGTGTGCGAACGGGATCGCCTGCGCTGCTGCGGTCTTGCTTCTCGCGTCGCCGCGGTGACTGCGCGTCGGAACGTTGCGCCGAATCGTCGTCCACCCTGCCTCCTCGCCTGGTCGCCCCGATCGTATCGGCGTGACGCAGGTCATAGTGCAGCCGCCCGGTAATTCTTCTACAAAGTACAGCGTACTAAGTATAGAGTTAAATGACGAGCTCCAGGAGGGCCTATGAACATCACCGCTTCCGCCATCTCGCTCAACGTCCCCGATCCGCAGGCGTCGGCGAAGTTCCTGATCGACCACCTGGGTTTCGTCGAGAAGATGTCGGCCGACGGATTCATCTCGCTGGACCGGCCGGACGCCGGACTCAACGTGATCTACCTGCGTACCGGGTTGAAGTCGTTCAAGCCGGAGAGCGCGGCGGGCAGCGCGGGCGAGGGCCTGCTGGTCGTGTTCGTGGTGGAGGACATCGACGACCAATACGCCCGGCTGCAAGGCGAGGGGGTCCCGATCGCCACGCCGATCGAGACCGAGCCGTGGGGCGAGCGCTACTTCCAGATGCGCGATCCGAACGGGATCATCGTGCAGCTGGTGCAGTGGATGTAGCCGCACAGCGCTCGATTTCCCGCACACCGAATCGTCGGCGATTCGGTGTGCGGGAAATCAGCGGGTGTGCGGCTCAGCTCAGCGCCGCGCGAAACACCTCGGCGGCAGGGGTCGACGGGCGGCCGAGCAGCTTCTGCAGGTCGCCGCTGGTCACGTCGAGCAGGCCCTTCGGGATGCCGGCGTCGGCGTCGGCGAGCACGTTGGCGTAGTCCGCGGGCAGGCCGGCCTGCTGGAGCGCGGCCGCGTAATCGGCCTGCGGCAGGTCCTGGTAGCGGACCGGCTTGCCGGCCACCGCCGAAATCACCTCGGCCAGTTCGGCATACGTGAGGCGCTCGTCGCCGCCCAGCTCGTACACCTGTCCGGCGTGCCCGTCGGTGGTGAGCACCTTCGCGGCCGCGTCGGCGTAATCGGCGCGCGCCGCGCCGGCCACCCGGCCCTCGCCCGCGGCGCCGTTCAGCACCCCGGACTCGACGGCGTGCGCGAGGCCGCCGAGGTAGTTCTCCCAGTACCAGCCGTTGCGCAGAATCGCGTGCGGCACAGTCGAATCGGCGAGCGCCGCCTCGCTGCCGATGTGCTCCTGGGCCAGGATCATCGAGTTCTGCTCCCCCTGCGGAATGCTGGTGTAGACGAGCAGTTCGACGCCCGCGCGCTCGGCGGCGCGAATCACGTTGGTGTGCTGGGCCACTCGGGCGCCGAATTCATTACCGGAAACCAGCAGCACCCGATCGACCCCGGCCAGCGCGCGGTCCAGCGATTCGGCGTCGTCGTAACTCGCCTGACGCACGTCCACACCCTGCTCGGCCAGATCGGCGACCTTCTGCGGATCGCGCACGATCGCGACCACCGGCGTGGCGCCCTCGCGCAGCAGCGCCTGTACGACGAGACGGCCCAGCTGTCCACTGGCGCCGGTCACGGCAACGGTCATAACTACCTCCACGGGTATGTACGGTTCGTTAAGCACTAACTATTAGTAAGTACTATGCATTCATACACCACTTTGGTCAAGTTGGGTACTATCGGATGTATGAGTACGCAGCGCACATCGTCGCCAGACCTCGACGATCCGTCGCTGGAGCCCGATGTCTTCGCCAGAAACTGCACGTCACGGCCGGTTTTGCAGAACATAGCCAGCCGCTGGGGCATTCTCGCTCTGGTCGCGCTGCGCGAGGGGTCCTACCGGTTCAGCGCACTGCGCAGGCGGGTCGACGGGGTCAGCGAGCGGATGTTGTCGCAGACCTTGCAGGCCCTGGAACGCGACGGCATGGTGCATCGCGAGGTGCAGGAGACCATCCCGCCGCGGGTCGAATACACCTTGACCGAACTGGGCGCCCAGGTGGCGGACCAGCTGCATGCGCTGATCCTGGTCGTCGAGACGAACATGCCGCGCGTGCACGAGGCCCAAGCGGCCTACCACCGCGACTGAGCCCGCCCCGGGGAAGAGACCCGGATCACCACCGGTTGAATACCGGCATGGAACTCGCCCGAGCAGTCGACTTCGCCCGCGACCATCGCCGGTCCGTGCTGACCACCATCCGCCGCAACGGCCGCCCGCAACTGTCCAACGTGTTGCACGTGATCGGCGGCGACGGCAACATCCGCATCTCCATCACCGCGGACCGCGCGAAGTACCACAATCTGGTGCGCGAACCGTGGGCCGCCATCCACGTCACCCGCGAGGACTTCTTCGCCTACGCGGTGATCGAGGCCATCGCCTCGGTCACGCCGGTGGCCGAGGATCCGCACGACGACACGGTCGAAGCGCTCATCGACTACTACCGCAGCGCGAACGGCGAGCACCCGGACTGGGACGACTACCGCCGCGCCATGGTCGCCGATCGCCGGGCCTTGGCCATCCTCACCCCGTCCCATGCCTACGGGATGCTCTGATCAGTGCTTCATCAGCTCCGAGACGGTGACGAACCGATAGCCCTGCGCCCGTAATTCGGCGACGATGCGCGGGATCGCGGCCAGCGCGGGTTCGGCCCACTGATGCATGACGTGCAGCAGGATGATCGATCCCGGTCGCGTCTCGCGCACGGCCTGCGCCGCGATCTCGTCGGTGGTCGCGATTTCCCCGGAGTCGGGCTCGACATCCCAGGTCACCGAGGTGCGGTCGTGGTCGGACAGGTACTTGGGCAACGACCAGAGCTTCTTGCCGTAGGGCGGACGGAACGTAATCGGGCCCGAGTAACCGGTTTTCGCGATTTCGGCGTCGGTGCGTTCGATCTCGTCACGAACGGTGCTCGCGGAGCTGAAGACCATCCGGCGGTGGCTGTAGCTGTGGTTGCCGATCTCGTGCCCGGCCGCGGCGATCGCCCTGCCGTACTCGGGATGCGCGGCGAGATCACTGCCGACCAAGTAGAAGGTGGCTTCGATCTGTTGCTCGGCAAGCACTTTCAGGACGCCGGGCGCACGATCGGTCGGCCCGTCGTCCAGGGTCAGCGCCACCACCTTGGCACTCGTGTCGACCCGGTCGACCAGCCGCCCGGCCAACTGGAAACCGCGCGAGTTCATCAGGTAGTACCCGCCGACCGCCACCAGCAGCACCACGACAACTCCGAGCGCCCCGCCGATCAGCCACCTACGCATCCTCGCTGTCTAGCAAACCCGCGGCGAGACCACCAGACCCCGCCTACGAAAAACGGTGGCGCCCGGACCTTTCGGACCGGGCGCCACCGTTGGGCTATGCGGCTGCGCTCAGAAGTTGATCATGTGCCCGGCGAGGCCGTGGAAGGCCTCCTGCAGGGCTTCGCTGAGCGTCGGGTGCGTGTGCACGTTGCGGGTCAGCTCGTTGATGGTGAGGTCCCACTTCTGCGCCAGGGTGAGCTCGGGCAGCAGCTCCGAGACGTCCGGGCCGATCAGGTGGCCACCGATCAGTTCGCCGTACTTGGCGTCGGCGACCAGCTTGACGAAGCCGGTCGGATCGCCGAGGCCGTGCGCCTTGCCGTTGGCCATGAACGGGAAGGTCGCGACCTTCACGTCATAGCCCTCGTCCCGAGCCTGCTGCTCGGTCAGGCCGAAGCTGGCGACCTGCGGCTGGCAGAAGGTGGCGCGCGGCATCATCCGGTAGTCGCCCAGGGTGACCGTGTCCGCGCCGGCGATGGTCTCGGCGGCGACCACACCCTGCGCCTCCGCGACGTGCGCGAGTTGCAGCTTCGCGGTGACGTCGCCGATGGCGTAGATGTGCGGCACGTTGGTGCGCATGTAGTCGTCGATCGCGATGGCGCCGCGGTCGGTGAGCTCGACGCCGGCCGCCTCCAGGCCGTAGCCCTCGACGCGCGGCGCGAAGCCGACGGCCTGCAGCACCTTGTCGACGGTGACCGTCTCCACGTTGCCGGACTTGTTGTCCTTGATCGCGACGGTGACCTTCGAGCCGTCGTCGTCGATGGACTGCACCGCGGCACCGGTGGAGATGGTGATGCCGAGCTTCTTGTACTGCTTGGTGATCTCTTTCGAGACATCCGCGTCCTCGTTCGGCAGCGCGCGGTCCAGGAACTCCACGATGCGCACGTCGACGCCGTAGTTCTTCAGGACGTAGCCGAACTCCATGCCGATGGCGCCCGCGCCGACGATCAGGATCGAGCCGGGCAGGTCGCGGGTGAGGATCTGCTCCTCGTAGGTCACCACGTTGTCGCTGAGCTGGGTGCCCGGCAGCAGCTTGGTCACGGTGCCGGTCGCGATGATCACGTTGTCGAAGGTGACGGTCTCGGTGCCGCCCTTGGACAGCTCGACCGACAGCGTGTTCGCGTCGGTGAAGGTGCCCTTGCCGTCGAACTCGTCGATCTTGTTCTTCTTCATCAGGAAGTGGACGCCCTTGACCCGGCCGTCCGCCACCTTGCGGCTGCGATCGAACGCCACACCGAAGTCGAAGCTCACCTCGCCCGAGATCCCGAAGGTCTTGGCTTCCTTGGTGAAGATGTGCGCCAGCTCAGCGTTACGCAGCAGCGCCTTGGAAGGGATGCAGCCGACGTTCAGGCACACACCGCCCCAGTACTTTTGCTCGACGATCGCGGTACGGAGGCCTAACTGTGCCGCACGGATAGCGGCGACGTAACCGCCAGGACCGGCACCGAGAACGACAACGTCGTAATGGGAAGTCACGACACCGAGCCTAACTCTGTCGCTACGAGTTGGCCCACCGGTCCCCCACAACAATGAGCCGTGGGCCACACCTGGGCGCAAGTTCGGTGCTCGCGCGGCGGGTGGAGTGGCGAATCAGACATTTCGGCTAGCTAGGGTTGGGCCGTGGTCGGGCATGAATCGGTGGGCGGTGCGGCGCTCGGCGCTGCCATCGACAACACCGCGTCGACCCATCTGATCCGGTTGGTGCGCGACACCGCCCGGCGGTTCGGGGTCGGCGAGGATCGGCTCGCGGCGATCCACGGGACCGGCGACGCGATCCTGGCCGGCGAACTCAATCGGATTCCGCTCGGTTCGCTGATCGAGCTGTGGGGTCTGCTCGCGCAGGCGCGGCCGGAGCCGGGGGCCGGGCTCGCGGTGGTCGATGCCGCGCCGCTGGGGACCTTGACCACCTGGGACTATCTCGTCACGAACGGGCCGACACTGGCGGACGCGTTGCGCAGCGCGCAGCCCTATCACCGGTTGGTCACCGCGGCCGCCGAAGGATTCGATCTCACGCACGACGGCGAACTCACCGTCGGATTCCGGACCACGGCGGGCGATCCGGCGATCGTGGCGGTGGTCAACGAGTATGTGCTCGCGTATTACCTGCGGCGTGCCCGGGAGGCCACCGGCCGGCCGGTGATCCCGGCTCGGGTCGCGTTCAGCCGGGCCGCGCCGGGCAATCACGATGCCCTGCGCGATGCCTTCGGGACCGATCGGATCGAGTTCGACGCGCCCGCCGACACGATCACCTTCACCGCCGCGGACGCCACCGCCCCGCTGCCGCGCGCCGATCCGATGCTGGCGGATCTGCTGCGCAGTCACGCCGATCTGGTGCTCGCCACCGCCAAGCCGATCCCGGGTCCGCTGGCGGCATTCCGGATCGCCTTGGCGGCCGCGCTCGACGCGGGCGATCCGTCGCTGGCCTCGGTCGCGAACCGGTTGGCCGTCAGCCCGCGCACGTTGCAACGGCAGCTGGCCGAGCACGGCACCAGCTGGCGCAACGAATTCGACCTGATCCGCTACGAACAAGCGAAAGCCCTTCTGGCAGAGGGACATCTGACCACCTCGGCGGTCGCGGGCCGACTGGGTTTCACCGACGATCGAGCCCTGCGCAAGGCCTTCCGGCGCTGGAGCGGCACCTCCCCTTCTGGAGTCAGAGCCGCCGTCTGAGCCATCACTGTGGCGGACCTCGGGTGCGCCCGCGACCAACTCCCGTTCCGGGGTGGATCGGACGTGTCGTGTTTGGACCGGGCGGTGGCATTTGCGGACCTGGGAACCGGGGTTGCTCGCTCATAACGTTCTCGGTACCGGATCGAACGGGTTCGGGAGTCACCGAAGAAGAGGCAGCGTAATGAGCATCCAGACCACCACCACCGCGAATGTCGTTCTGCCGCAGACCGCGCGGGAGATCCAGCTGGCCGCGCGGCCGACCGGCGCGCCGACCGCTCAGCACTTCGCCCTCGTCGAGCGCCCGATCCAGGACCTGGCCGACGGGCAGATCCTGGTGCGCAACACCTGGATGTCGGTAGATCCGTACATGCGCGGACGGATGGACGATCGCCCGTCCTACATCGCGCCGTTCCAGCTGGGCGAGGCGCTGGAGGGTTCGGCGGTCGGCGAGGTGATCGCGTCCGAGGCGGACGGCATCGCGGTCGGCAGCACGGTCTCGCACTTCGCCGGCTGGCGGGAGTACGCGGTGCTGGACGCGGCCGCGGTCACCCCGATCGACACCACGCGCGCCGCGGCGCACCACTACCTCGGCGCGCTCGGCACCACCGGCCTCACCGCATACGCGGCGCTGACCGACGTGGCGCGGGTGAATCCCGGTGACACCGTGTTCATTTCGGCGGCGGCGGGCGCGGTGGGCAGCGTCGCCGGGCAACTGGCCAAGGCGTTCGGCGCGGCCAAGGTGATCGGCTCGGCGGGCGGGCCGGCCAAGACCCGGCTGCTGCTGGACGAGTTCGGCTTCGACGCCGCGATCGACTACCGGGCGGGCGACCTGGCCGGGCAGCTGGCGGCCGCCGCGCCCGAGGGCATCGATGTCTACCTGGACAGCGTCGGCGGCGAGCACCTGCGGGTCGCGGTCGAGGCCATCCGGCCGAAGGGGCGGATCGCGCTGGTCGGTGCGATCAGCGGCTACAACGGGGACAGCGCCGAGCCGGGTCCGGACCTGTTCAAGGCCGCGACGCGCGAGGTTTCGCTGCGCGGGATGCTGGTGAACAGCTACTTCCCGATCTTCGGCGAGTACATCGGCAAGGCGGCCGGCTGGCTGGCGGACGGGACGATCCGCACCACGGAGACCGTCTACGAGGGGCTCGAGCAGGCGCCTGCCGCCTTCCTCGGCGTGCTGTCCGGCGCGAACACCGGCAAGATGCTGGTCCGCCTCGGCTGATCCGACCAGGGTGTGTGGGGGGGGGGGGGGGGGCGCCCCCCCCCCCGTTTTGGGCCCCGGCGGGGGGGGGGTAGGGGAGATCGGGGGGGTGGGGGAGATTTTGGAACAGGGAGTGTTTATAAAAGGGGGGGGCG